>JAYQIC010000010.1:0-837135 GCA_038141425.1 Rhodospirillaceae bacterium
GACGAGGCCGTCGTCGGAAACCGTGTGGCTCTCGGCGGCACCGGGGATGATGGTGCCGTCAGCGGCTTCGGTGTAGAGGCTCAGGAACTGATCGCGGGCGATCGAGGATTCCCAGGTACCGGAAATCTGGTGCGGATCGAGCGAGCCCGGCTCACCGCCGTTGCCCACGTTGAGCACGCCCTGCATGGGCGGCGCCGGTGGCGACGAGCATTGTCGTCGCGACCAACATTGTTTTCAGAAATGGGTTCTTCATGAAGGTTTCTCCCTAGCTAAGGCACGGTCCTCTCTCATTGCCGTGCTGAGGCCCCTATCCCGGGGGAGATGTTGCATAAAAGCAAGCCCTAATTTTCTATGCGACGGCCCTTGATCGGGAGAAATTCCTGCTCCAGCGCCGTGCCATGAAAATCTGTAACAATAATCGTCAATAACAGACGAAAAACTACGCGATGAGACAAAACTCTCTCTATAAAAAACTATTTATATTTTTTGCACTGAGAAGGGCTTTGAGTGTGGCCTCAGCACGGGTGCAGGTCTTCGGTTGTGGTCGAGAGATCGAGATCACTCTCCCCGAAACGCCGCTGGCGCTCCACGGTGCCCGTGGTCAGGTCGGGGCTGATCCCAAGCTCTTCGAGCGTGCGGACGACCTCTTCCATCTCCTCGGCCCGGCGCTTGCCGTGGGTCGCCATCCGCTCGAGGTTGTAAGCCGTGCGCCCGCCCCAGTCGAAGCCCGGATAACTGGCATCGAGCGATGCAATGACCTCGTCTTCGACCCCGGCTCGGATCGCCGCCAGTGCCATCTCCGCGCTCAGCGCCTCGAGCCCCTTGACCAACCACTGAGCGCAGCATCTTGATCGCCGAGGCGCGCCCTGGTCGCGCCCACCGCGCGCAGGTCCATGCCCCAGTCGGCCAGCCTCGCCAACGCAGCCTCGGCATCAGGCCCGGCGAGCAGCATGGGGGTCTTGTGCAGGCGCGGGTGGATTGGCGCCATCACGGCGGTATCGACGTAGCCGACGCCGATCCGGTTCAGGCTGTCAGCGGCCTCGCGCTTGGTCCCCGGCGCGACGGAATTCATGTCGAAGAACAGCGGCCGGGCGGGTGGTTCGTCCTGATCGTCTTCCATGATGCCAGCCACGCTCCGGGCAACGTCGAGCGCTGAGCCTGCGGTCACGGTGGAGAAGATCAGGCTGGCGTCACTCAAAGCCTGGTCCAGTGTGTGGCAGACGGTGACGCCAGTCTGTGCCGCTCGGGCATCAATCTCGGCAGCGGTTTCCGGCTCGAAGCTTTTCACGTCGAAGCAGGCGATGGCAAGGTCGGCGAGCGCAGCCTCGCTGCGAAGCCCCTGAGCGATTGCAGACCCGGCTTCGCCGAAGCCAATGATGGCCAATTTCAAGATGGTGGTGCTCCTGCGTGTGGTTGGGTCTTTCAGCGTGCGCCAAATCAGGGCGCGGCAAAGCGATCCGGGCGGAAGGCGGTGAGCAGAGCCGAGGGTGTCCCGCCGTCGATAAGCTCGCGTGCCAGCAGCTCACCAATCAGCGGGCCGAGGGTCGCGGCACTGTGCATCACAGCGACCGACAAACCCGCAACGCCGGCAATTCCGCCAACCGCTGGGAAGCCGTCCGAGGGAACGGGCCGGGTGCCGACCAGACTGTGCGCGAGGCGCAGTGGTTCGGGCGTGCTCAATCTCGCCCGCACGCGCTCGATGACCGTCTGGGCGAGGGCAGGGACATCGCGTCCTGCCTCGAAAGCGCCTGAGAATATCTCACCCATGCGGATGGTCCCGTCTGGATCCTGCCGGAAGTGCACATCCGGGCTCATGATGATCTGATCGAGGATGGGGGGCTGGGGCTGGCTGGCAAGGATCAACCCGGCTGCATTCTGCATGGGCAGGTCGAAGCCGACCTCGTGCAGGATGTCGCTGGTCAGAACCCCGGCAGCGAGGCAGACTTGGTCCGCTCGGTGCTCGCCCATTGCAGTTCGCACGCCGACGCATCGTTCGCCTTCGATCAACAGGCTGTCCACACCGCTTCCCAGCTGGACTGCCGCGCCTTCTCCAGCCGCGAAATCCAGCATCCAGTGGGTCATGTCGGCCAAGGCAACGCCCGCTTCACCGGGGGCGTGCAGGGCTCGCTCAGGGGGAGCTTTCACGCTAGGAGCAAGCGCAGCAAAGCGCTTTGCGTCAACCACGCTGCAGGGGTAGTTGAAGCTCTCCAGCAGAGCCACATGACTATCGAAATCCTCGCCCTCGTCTTCCCACCAGAGCGACCCGCCAAAGCGGAGTACGTGGCTGAGGTCGAAGGTTTGCTGGAGCTTGTGATAGTGCGCCAGCGCCTCGATCCGAAGCTGGAAATAGTCTGCCGTATCGGGATAGTTGGCGTTGAGCCAGGCGAAGGACTTTGACGACGCCCCTGCAGCTGGGGCGTGCTTTTCGATCACGCTCACACGCTGCCCGAGCCGGGTGAGGGCAAAGGCCAGCGACGCCCCGACGATGCCCGCGCCAACGATGATGAAGTGCTGTGATGCCATGCTCGGACAGTGACCCGGTGACCCGGGCCTGTCCAGCCCCCTAGCAGGCGACGGCGTTGACCGCGAGACCGCCCTGAGAGGTCTCTTTATACTTTTCAGACATGTCGATGCCGGTCTGGCGCATGGTCTCGACGCAGCTGTCCAGACTGACGAAGTGGGTGCCGTCCCCGCGCAGGCTGAGGCTGGCGGCGCTGACAGCCTTGATCGCACCCAACCCGTTGCGCTCGATACAGGGAACCTGCACCAGACCGCCAACAGGGTCGCAGGTCATGCCCAGATGGTGTTCGAGAGCGATTTCTGCGGCGTTCTCGACCTGCATTGCGCTCCTCCAAGCGCAGCACACAGCCCGGCGGCGGCCATGGCGCTTGCCGAACCAACTTCGCCCTGACAGCCGACTTCGGCGCCGCTGATGCTGGCGTTGGTCTTGATCATCCGCCGACCGCTGCAGCGGTCAGCAGAAACGTGGGGATATCGGCTGAGCTGGCGTGGGGCACGTGGTCGAGGAAGTAGCGCAGCGTCGCCGGGATAACCCCGGCAGCTCCATTGGTGGGCGCGGTGACAATCTGCCCGCCGGCTGCGTTCTCTTCGTTCACCGCCATGGCATAGACGCTGATCCAGTCGTTGACGATGTGGGGAGCGGGGTCATTCTGACCGACTTCGGCGACGAGCTGCCGGTGGATGTCGTGGGCGCGCCGATTGACGCGGAGGCCGCCAGGCAGCTGTCCCGCCCGCTCCAGACCCCGGTTGATGCAGCTGTTCATCACCTGCCAGATGCGGTCGATGCCCGCGTCGAGTTCCGCTTCGCTGTGACAGCAGGCGAGTTCATTCGCGCGTTTCATCGCGGCGATCGATTGCCCACCGTCGGCGGCCATCTTCAGCATTTCCTCCGCCGTGCGGAAGGGGAAGGGAACAGCGTCACTGCCTGCCGTGCCGCCCGCCCCATCGCGGCCGGCCGCCAACTCGGCTGCCGTCACCACAAAGCCGCCACCGATGCTGTAGTAAATTTCCCGGCAGATTTCGGCGCCGTGCTCGTCCAGCGCAATCAGCTTGAGGCCATTGGCGTGCCCGCGCAGGATCTGGTCGTAGTCGAACAGCAGGTCAGCCTCGGGGTCGAAAGCCATGGGTGGCAGGCCATCGACCCGGATTTCTCGATCGGCGGAGATTTTGACGAGGTCGCGCTCGGCCTGTTCGTGGTCGTAGCTGTGGGGCAAGTGCCCGGCGAGGCCGAGGATCAGGGCGCGGTCGCTGGCGTGACCCTTGCCGGTAAACGCCAGCGAGCCGTGCAGACTGGCACGCAGGTGTGCCGGTGCAAGACCGTGCTCCCGCAATTGGTCGAGGAAGCGGCCTGCTGCAACCATCGGTCCCATGGTGTGGGACGAACTCGGACCAACCCCGATTTTGAAGACGTCAAAGATACTCAGGAACATGACACACCCCGGTGCGCGAGCAGCTTTTGGAGCTGCGATTCTCCGGAGACCTACGCTTTGTCCGGCAAAGCTTATGGCGCACTCGCGCCGCACTCTGTCGATTTCATTCCAAAAACTGTGCTCTTTTTGCCCGATCTGGCGGTTTTCGGACCCGCGAAAGGGCCATCAACCCGATTGTGAAGTCTGGTGAGCGCTAGGTCTGGCACAAAGAGGAAAAAGATAAATTGTACTGCCCGTTAAAGCTGAAAAATCGGTCTCGGTGCAGTTAGCAAAGAAAAGAGAAAGAGGAGCGGCGCGGTGCGAATATCTCAATTGACTGCTGCGGCAGCGGTTTTGGCCCTGAGCCTGTCCACAGCGGCAGGCGCCCATCCCTACACAACGTGGGAAGAGGACGGCATGTCCTCCGATGCCCATACTCATATCAACAGCGGGACCTATGACTTTCGCGGTCAGGGCGCGGTCGAAGGCTACTTCGCGGGAAGACGGCTCGTATGTCGTGGCCTATGGTTACTTTAATTCCGAGGGGATCTGGGTGCAGACCGAGTACATCCCGGGCACGGTGCTCGCCGGTGGCGCGATCGAGGGCTACACGACGGTGACCGGCGGCGGCATCGTTGAAATCTTTCGGCTATGAAGATGGTTGGGATGACGCCAGCGAGCCGAGCATCGTCCGGGCGAGTGTCACCACCGAGCTGGCCTCTGCCAGCGTTCAGGGCGAAGACGATCTTTCTCCTGGATCGGTAAGCGCGGCAAGGTCGCGGACCCGTCGCTGGGTCGTCTGCGGGATTGCTGGTGCGCGACCTCGATCGACGATCGTAAGGTCCCGGTCTACCGCACGACGAGCTCAAGCCACGGCGTCGCGATCCACAACATCGGTGGCGGCATGAAGACCTTTGATGTCGAGCGTTTCCACAAGGGGCATTGGCAGGTGAGCTGGCGCGATGCGGCTGGCGACATCAATTTCGGCTGGTCGCCGTTGGACCGCATCGCCTGCAAGAAGGTCTACTACTACTGAGCTGGCGGCGCTGCGGTCTCTGAGCCGCGGCGCCGCACCGTGCCCGTGACCTCGATCACTGAGGCGGCAACAATCAAAGCAGCGCCAACGGCCTGCAGCGGGGTCAGCACCTCGGCGAGCAGCAGCATGGCCGAGGCGAGGCCGAAAATCACCTCTGTCATCAGCAGAATACCAACCCGTCCCGGCGGCAGGATCGTCGCCGGCCAGATGGTGAAGACCAGCACGATCGGGAAGCACAGGCCGATGACCAGCCCCCACGGAAGGCTCTGGGTGATCTGCGGCAGGGTCGGCGTTGCCCCCATGATCCCGGAACCAAATGCGAAGATGAGCAGCAGGGTCACAATCAGGCCGCCGATCATGAACGCCGTGATCTGATCCACGACCTTCACCCCGCCAGAGCGGTAGAGGAAGGCCGAGCCGATCGCCCAGAAGATGCTGGCGAGGAAGGCCATCCAGTCTCCGGCATTGCGCGGCCAGGGCAGTTTAATGCCGAGATCGAGCACGATCAGCAGTCCCAGAATCCCGCAAATCAGCGATAGCACGCGGCGGATGCCCAGCGCTTCGCGCAGGAACAGCACGCCGATGGTCGTTCCCCAGACCGGGGTCAGATAGAAGAGCAGGATGGTTCGATTGACCTCGGTCAGTACGATCGCGACGCCATAGAAGGAAAACGCGGTCCCGCAGAACACCATCACGGCGAGGAAGATCCAGATCTGTCCGGCGATGATCCGCCAGCGGTAGAGGGCCAGCGGCACCAGCACCAGACAGGGCAGGGCGAAGGACATGACGCTCGGCCAGGCGCCCTCCAGCCCCAGCTTTTCCATTTCCCTCAGGGGGATCCAGAGCACGCCCCACATGGCACCGCCCAGGATGAGCATGAGGCTGGCCTGCAGCGTACGGTCTTTCATCTTGGATCCTGAGGTTCGGGTGTGGCGTTATTCGGTGCTGCACGGAGCCTGCGCCCGAACCGGGACGGCTGCCGCCACAACCCGGCAATCCTTGGGTGGAACGCGGGTTGGCGCAAGCCCATTTGCGACCCATTCCTGTGGTATCGCATGGCAAAGCACCATTGCTGAGCGGTGACAACGGGGCTGCGGGTGCGTTTACTGAGACGGCAATTTCAGGGAGAGAGACAAACCATGGCAAATCATGCAGGCAAGGCAATCGACGTTGCTGTCTACGGCGCAACTGGATTCACCGGTCGACTGGTGGCTGAATATCTGGCCAAAACCTATCCGGCGGGCAGCGGCCTGACCTGGGCGATGGCCGGGCGCAGCGCGGATAAACTCGCTGCCGTTCGCGATGAAATCGGCGCGCCTGCGGATATTCCACTGATCGTCGCTGATTCAGCCGACCCCGCCTCGCTGGAAGCCATGGCGGCACAATCGAAGGTAATCCTGACCACCGTCGGTCCGTATCAGGTATACGGCAACGAGCTGGTCGAAGTGTGCGCTCGGATCGGGACGGACTACGTCGACCTGTGTGGCGAGCCCGCGTGGATGCACGGCATCATTCGCAGTCATCAGGAGACGGCCGCCGCCTCCGGCGCGCGGATCGTGCTGTCCTGCGGCTTTGACTCGATCCCCTCAGACCTTGGCGTGCTGTTCTTGCAGCAGGAAGCGCAGGCTCAATTTGGCAAGCCGTTCAGCCGGATCGATGGCCGTGTGGTCCGGATGAAAGGCACCTGGTCCGGCGGCACTTCTGCGAGCTTTAAGGCCACCATGGCCGCAGCGGGCAGCAACCCGGAGATCATCCCGATCCTCAAGAATGCCTTTGCGCTGACGCCAGGTTTTGAGGGACCAAAGCAGCCCTCCATGTCCAAGCCGCGCGAGGATGATGCGGTCGAGGGTCAGTGGGTCGCGCCCTTTATGATGGCGCCGATCAACACCAAGAACGTGCACCGCTCGAACTTCCTGCTCGACCACCCTTGGGGCGAGGACTTCCAGTACAGCGAGATGATGCTCTGCGGATCGGGTGAAGAGGGTGAAGCCCGCGCCCAGCGCCTTGCCGGTTTGGGCGCCGGCCATGGTTGGCGACAAGACCCCGAAGCCGGGCGAAGGCCCGAGCCTCGAAGAGCGTGAGAGCGGCTACTACAACCTGATTTTCGTCGGCCGCAACGAGGCTGGCGACAGCCTGACGGCGCAGGTGCAGGGCGACCGCGACCCGGGCTATGGCTCAACCTCGAAGATGATTGCCGAGAGCGCGGTCTGCCTGGTGCTCGACCGAACAGACACCCCGGGTGGTGTCTGGACCACGGCGCCGGCCATGGGGCAGGCACTGATTGATCGGCTGCAGGAAAACGCAGGCCTCAGCTTCGCGCTGGTGTCCTGACAGCGCCCGAAATTTGGCGCTCTGAACCCGGTCGGGTCTAGTGATCCGGCCGTAAAAGGTCTGCCGCGCGGTCTCTGACAGCGATATGCCAGGTTCGCCGTTATAGGCCAGAACAACCAGATACCGGGTCACATCACCCTCTGTCGGGGTGACCCGGTGCAGCGCATTGCGGCCGCGGAACAGCACCAGCGTGCCGGGGTCGATATCCAGCGCTACGGGCGCGAGGTCGCCGTCCAGCGCAGCCTCAACGCCTTCGAAATTCATCTCGCCCCGCTCGGCATCGCGCAGGTCGCGGATGTATTCGTAGACACCGCCGCCGGTCGGTCGCTGCAGCAGCAGGGTGATGGCGAACTCTGAATTATCGAAGTGCCAGCCCAGTTCCTTGCCCTCGGGCGCGTAGTGAATGTTGATGCTGCTCAGCGGGTCGGCGTAGGGGAACAGCGCGCGCTCGCCCAGCACCGCGCACAGGAAGGCCTTGAACACCGGCGAGTTGTAGAGCTGGCGAAGGGCTGAATCCTGCCGCACCTGATCATCGCAGATACAGCCCTTGGTCGAGACGATCTGCCGGTTGAAGACATGGTCTTCGCCCAGCGCCGGGTCTGGCGGCGTCAGATAGACGTTGTGGGAGGAAGAGGCGAAGAACGCACCGGCCTCGCCAGCCTCAGCCTCGCGCACGAGGGCCTGCAGCGTCTCCGGCAGCAACAGACCGGGCAGGCTCAGCACGCCCTCGCTGTCGAGTGCATTGCGGCATTGGGCCTGAAATCCGGGGTCATCAAGCGGAAAGCGATGGGTGTCGATGAACTGATCCAGCGGCAGGCTGTGGTGCACAGCCTGCGTCCGCGCGGGCGCAGCGGTATCAGAAGCGGGGGACCGGGTAAGAGACACTGCGACCCATCCTTTCTCGAACTGACGCCCGCAGGGGCGTCGGAAACCTGTGCCATCCTTGCGGGTCACCAGCCCGTGGACAAGCCGTATGGCCGACGTTTCTGTGCATAAGCGACGCTTCACGCCGCTTCAGCCGGGCTTGCAGCGGCTGGCCGCGGGTCCCATGCTGGGGGCAGGTGGAAACAGGGGAGGCTCGACCGCGCATGGATGCGGAAACGATTGGCGTCTATGACGCCCGCCACGAAGACTACGCCAGCCGCTTTGGCGATAAGGGCCCCAGTGACTCGCTTCAGGCTTTTGCCGGCAGTCTCTCGACGGGACAGCGGGTGCTGGACCTGGGCTGTGGGCCGGGCAACGCCGCGCGCAGCATGGCGTCGATGGGGCTGAAAGTGACAGCGCTGGACGCCTCCGAAGGGATGATCGCCCGGGTGCGGGACATCGAAGGGGTTGAGGCTGTTCACGCGGACTTCTTCTGGCTGGATCAGCACCGAGCAGCGTTTCACGGCATCTGGGCGAATTTCTCGCTGCTGCACGCGGCCGAAGACGAACTCGACCTGCACCTCGATGCCATCCGTGCCGCCTTGTTGCCGCCGGGGCGGCTGCATCTGGGGATGAAAACCGGGTCGGGCACCAAGCGCGATCATTTGGGCCGGCGCTACGCCTACTTCAGCCGCGACGACCTGCTTGCACGGCTGGAGCGGCGTGGTTTCAGCATTCTGTCGGTGCACGAAGGCGAGGAAGTGGGGCTGGCCGGAAACCCGGACCCTTTCATCCTGATCCTCGCCGAATTGGGACCGGGTTCAGAGGCTGTATGACGCGACCGGCGCCGGGAACAGGCTGGTGTCGACGTCGACGCCCAGTCCGGGCGTGTCGCCCAGCAGGATCCCGCCGTCTCTGATCGGCGCATCGATCGTCCCAACAGACAGCGTGACCATGTCCCGCACGTCGAGGATGCAACGCAGCAGGTGCGGGGGCACCGTCGAGCCAAGGTGCGCCAGCGCGGCAAAGCTTAGCGTCGAACCGACCGTGTCCTGCACGCTCATCACCAGCCCGGCAGCCCGGCAGATATCCCGCTGTCGGCGCGACGGTGTCAGGCCGCCCGCTTTAGTGATTTTCAGGCCCAGCCCGTCTGCGGCGTCGGTGGCGATCATGTGCACGAGGTCGCTGTCTTCCAGCACCAATTCGTCCAGCATGATCGGCACGCTGCATCGCTGGCGCAGGGACAGCGTCTCCCGCCAGCTTGCGCAGGGGGCTTCGAGCACGAAATCCAGCCCTGCGGGCAGGCAGGTTCAGCAGCCGCAAGGCGTGCTCCGGGCTCAGCCCGCCGTTGGCGTCGACGAGGAAAAACTCACCGGTCCGGCGACCATCCAGCGCAGCCCGGATGCGCTCGGCATCCAGGGCCGGGCCGCCCTCGGCGTCACTGGCACCAATCTTGATCGAGTGACCACGATAGCCGCGCGCACGGTGCTCGGCGACGCGGTCGCGCATGTCATCCGGGGTGCCTGCATGGATCGAGGATATCACCGGCATCCGCTGCCCGGTGGAGCCGCCCAACAGCGCGTGGACGGGCAGGCCCAGCGCTTTGCCGGCGAGATCCCAGACGGCGAGGTCGATGGCCGCCTTGGCGTGGTTGTGTCCAGCAAGGTGCTGGTCCATGGCATCCCAGATCCGGTCGGTCAGTCTCGGGTCGCAGCCCAGAACGCCGGGCGCCATTTCTTCGATCCCGGCGCGGACCCCGCGCGCATGTGCGGCGATGTAGGTGGCGCCAAAGGGCGTGCTCGCCCCAGCCCTCCAGCCCGGTATCGGTACGCAGCCGGACAAAGGTCGCATCGAAGCTGTCGTAGTCCCGACCATGGGACAGGCGATAGGTCCCGCCCGCGTAGGGCAGGTCCAGCTGGAAAACATCAAGGGAGGTGATTTTCATCGCCCGCAGACCGCTGTGAACAGACCTGCGGGTTCTAGGCGAAAACCGGGGACGCTCCAAGGGATGGTACGCCCCCCGGTGCCGAGGTGGTGCTCAGGCGTGCTTTCCTGACCGCAGGTCTCAGACAGCGGCCAGCGCAGCGGCGGTATCCAGCATGCGGTTGGAGAAGCCCCATTCGTTGTCGTACCAGGTCAGGATGCGGACAAAACGCCCCTCCAGCACCGTGGTCTGGGTCAGGTCGAAGATCGACGAGGCCGGGTGATGGGTGAAGTCGATCGAAACCAGCTTTTCGTCATTGGTGGCGAGGAATGCCCTTGAGCGGCCCGGCCGCAGCGGCTGCGGAAATGGCGCCGTTGATTTCCTCAGGCGTCGTATCGCGGGCGGCATCAAAGGTGAAATCGACCATGGAGACGTCGGCGGTCGGCACCCGGATCGCGCTGCCGTCCAGCTTGCCCTGCATGTGCGGCAGCACCAGCCCGACTGCGCGCGCAGCGCCGGTCGAGGTCGGGATCATCGACAGCCCGGCAGCCCGCGCCCGGCGCCAGTCCGAATGCGAGGTATCCACGATGCGCTGATCACCGGTGTAGGCGTGGCAGGTTGTCATGTAGCCACGCTCGATCCCGATGGCCTCGTGCAGAACGTGCACGACCGGCGCCAGACAGTTGGTGGTGCAGGACGCGTTGGAGACCACCGAATCGTCTGCGGTCAGGCCATCGTGGTTGACCCCGTAGACGATGGTGCGATCCGCGTCACCGCAGGGCGCAGAGATCAGCACTTTCCTGGCCCCGGCGGCCAGATGCTGGCCCGCGCTGTCTTTCTTGGTGAAGCGTCCCGTACACTCCATCACAACGTCGACACCCAGCTCGCCCCAGGGCAGCTTGGTCGGGTCGGGCTGGGTCAGCAGCTGAACCCACTTGCCGCCGACCACGAGGGTGTCTTCGCCCTCGACGCTGACGTCCATGGGCAGCTGGCGGTGCACGGAATCCCACTTGAGCAAGTAGGCCATCTCAGCGGCATCGGAGAGATCGTTGATGGCGACGAACTCGAGGTCGTCGCGCCGCTTTCCAGTGCAGCGCGGAAGGTGAGGCGTCCGATGCGGCCAAAGCCATTGATGGCGACTTTCGTGGTCATGGTGTTTCCTGTTCGGGCTCAGGCCGGCGGTGTGGGGACCCGTACAGGGCCGCCGGTCTGCGGGGTCCTCAGTCAGGCCGCCGAGAAACACGGTGACCGACCCCATCGATTGATTGGTAGCAAGAGCTATAACACAGGTCTGTACGAAAAGTTTCAAGTGCGAGCTGAAAATGAAACAGAGCAGCCAGCGGCTTTTGTTGGAGCGCTTTGTTTCGAGACTTGGCATAATACAGCAAAGCACACCTAGAGGATGGTCGTCCGACCGTCACGCGCCGGCCGTCCATCGGATCAGGCGACAGAGGAAAGACCAGCATGCGCCGAAACCGGAATGCGAAGATTGTAACCACCATCGGACCGGCAAGCCGCGAGAGCGTTGTGCTCGAGGCGCTGTTCCAGCAAGGGGCCGACGTCTTTCGCCTGAATTTCTCTCACGGTGCTCACGAAGACCATCAACTGTCCTATGAGCGGATCCGGGCCATGGAGGCCAGGTTCGGCCGTTCGACCTGCATCCTGGCCGATATTCAGGGGCCGAAATTGCGGCTCGGCACTTTCCGGGACGGCGCGGTTGAGGTGGAGCCCGGTGATATCATCACGCTGGTGCTCGATGAAATCGAGGGCAGCAAGGAGCGGGTAACCCTGCCGCATCCTGAGATTTTCGCTGCCATGCAGGTCGGTGGCCGCTTGCTGGTTGACGACGGCAAGGTGCGGCTGCGGATTATTGAGGTTCGCGATGGCGAGGCAGACTGCCGGGTCGAGGCCGGGCGCAAGTTGTCTGATCGCAAGGGCGTCAATGTCCCGGACGCCGTGCTGCCGCTGTCAGCGCTGACAGAGAAAGACCGTGCGGACCTGAAATTTGCGCTCGACCTCGGGGTGGACTGGGTCGCGCTCTCGTTCGTGCAACAGCCCAGCGACGTGATCGAAGCGCGGCGTATCGTGGGTGATCGGGCGCAGCTGATGGTCAAGATGGAGAAGCCGTCGGCCATCCATCACCTCGACGAGCTGGTCATGCTCGCCGACGGCATGATGGTGGCGCGCGGTGATCTGGGGGTTGAGATGCAGCCCGAGGACGTCCCGCCGATCCAGCGCAAGATCGTTACCGCCTGCCGCCGGGTGGGGAAGCCAGTGGTGGTGGCAACTCAGATGCTCGAGTCCATGATCACCAACCCCGTGCCCACGCGGGCTGAATCGGCGGATGTTGCGCGCGCGGTCTATGACGGCGCTGACGCGGTAATGCTGTCGGCGGAGAGCGCGGCCGGGCAGTACCCGCGCGAGGCGGTTGCCATGATGGACCGGATCATCCGCGAAACCGAGCAGTCCTCGCACTATCACCAGTCGGCAGCGGTCGGCGACCGGGAAGCCACGGGATCCGACGCCATCTCCGCCGCTGCGCGGCAGGTGGCCGAGACGGTCGACGCCAAGGCGATTGTCACCCATACCCGCTCGGGCCGGACCGCACAGCGCGCCAGCCGTGAACGCCCGCAGGTCCCGATCATTATGATCACCCCGGAGGTGGATATCGCCCGCCAGCACACGATCGTCTGGGGCCTGCACTGCGTGGTCTCACCCGACATGCCCTCGCTGGACGCCGTCTTTGACGAAGGCGGGCGGATCGCGGTGGATGAGGGTTTCGCGGAGAAGGGCGATCAGGTCGTGCTCACAGCCGGGGTTCCCTTCGGGCAGGTCGGTCAGACCAACCTGCTGCGCTTGCTCAGGGTGTGACCCGCACCGTCCAGACCTGCCACGGGGCAGGCTAAAGCGCCGTATCATCGTAGTAGACCGTCGAGCCGGCACCGCCACCAACCAGCAGATCGTCGGCGAGGTTACCCTGTTCCACCGAGGCCAGTTCGTACCAGGTCGGCAGCCCCAGCAGGGCCGCGCCAGGTCGGCAGCCCCAGCAGGACCGCGGCCCCATCGGTGACGTCGAGGGTGAACAGCAGCGTCGCGGTGGTGAAGTCATCCTGCAGGTCATAGATCCGCACCTGATCATCGCCGCTGTCCAAAACCGCAGTTCCGGGTCGGGTTGTCGTCAAAATCAGCAATCAGGATGTCGGTGATGTCATCGCCGCCGGTGATCAGCGCAGAGCGTTCGAGGTCGAGGCTGTTGCCGTCGGCCTGAAACACGTCCACGCGGTCATCCTGGCTGGCCAGCGCCACAAAATCTTGAGGTCGACCCGATCGGCCGTGGGTCGATGTAGGCCAGATCACCGTCATCGATGGCGACGACGAAGTCGGTGCTGTTCATGACCGCATCCTGTGCGCCACGAGCAGGGACGCGTTCTCAAGGCGTAGGCTCAGGACCGCCGTCGTTGCCGACAAAGAGATCGAGCCGCCCATCGCCGCTGAACTCCCCCACGGTTACCTGCTCCAAACTGCCGGTCTGGTCGAGGCTGTCGGCGCTGTCGCCGTCCTCCAGCAGCAGCTTTCGCGTGAAGGTCCCGCCATCGCTGCCCCAGACTTCGAACATTGGCGCTGTCGTCCTCAGACCAAAGGCGCAACCGCGAGATCGTTACGAAATCGTCCGCCCTGACCGTTCAGCTCATCCCGATGAGCCGTCGATGCTGAGCACCAGATTGTCGCCGTTGGCGTACCCAAACCCGCCGCGGTCATGCCGGGCAGTTGATTGGTGCCGGATTGCTCCAGCCGAGCCATGTCGTGGCTTGCTTGTAACCCAGCACAGTGTCGTCGCTGACGTCGTTCTGCAGGGCGTAAACCAGCTGTTGCACCGTGCTGGCCCTTGCTGTCGGTGGCCAACCGTGCAGGGCGAAAGTGCCATCGGCATCACCCGTGGCGGCGGAGAAGTCGGGGCGGCCGATTGCCGGGCCTCGGCGGATGTCGCTCGGTATCCTGATCTTAAAGTGGAGATCGACGGCTGAGACGGTGGAGAACACGCCGGTCTTGCCTTCTTCGACGCGGACCACGTTGCTGCTGGTGAAGCGCGGGGCGTCCGGGTCGGCAACGAAGGTATGGTCTGTAACGCCTTGCGCACTGAGCCGATGCTGGTGCTGCTGCTGGGCCCAATCGCGCCAAGCCCGGCCAGACCACCGAGGCTGAGCGCGAGCAGACCGTGATCACCGGCGCCGTTGAATGCCGAGGCTCGATACCGACGCGGGTGCTACCGGCGCCAACGCCGGTGCAAGAGAGGGTGTCAGAGCAGCGAGGGGGCCGGTGCAGGACCGGCGATCAGGATTGGCTCTCCCATAGCCGACATCGAAACCGGAGCCTGGCTGAGATCGGCACTGGCAGGGCGACTGGAACCGGCGCAGGCATCGCGGTGGGCAGCTGCGGCATTGCCGCTTCAGCGAAAGCCCATGGGGATGGTGGCGGCAAAGGGGCTGGGGATCAAGGCCCTCCCGGGGCTGGAAAACTATGGCGTGGTTGGGTCGACTGTGTCAGCGGGTTGTGACTATGGGTCAGGCCGCTCTGATGACTGTGCACCGCGCCGAGTAGGCGCCCGATGTTCTCCGCCGTCGATAGGATCGATGCCGGCGGAGGACACAAGGGCGCGGCGATGGGTGGGTCTTGCACGGTGGTTTCGGACCATCAAAGGACGAACGGAACGTTGGCCGTCTCAGGGCGGCGCTACGGACTCTCGGCGTTGGGCCGAAAGTGCGGCGCGCGCGATGAAATGGCGTATCCCTGAAGCTCAGGGCGGTTCAAAAAACGGGTCGTATCAAAAACAGGTCGGAAGGCGCCGACAATTTCAGGCGCAATAATCAAGCTTTGCCTCAATTTCTCAGACAAAAAACAGGCCGCTCCGGTGAGGGAAGGCGGCCCAGGTTCCCTTTGGGAGGCTTGGCTTATTGAACGATGGTCCCGCCGTCGATGAAATAGACAAAGGCGAAGGTTACATCGTGGACGGCATCCGCCGGGCGCCGCTGGCGTCAACCGTCTGAACCACGATGTTGCCGACGTCGCGGCCCTCGGCGATGTCGCTGGTATCGAGTTCTGCCCCGGAGGTCCAGCTCAGTTCGACCGGGCCATCGCGCACGCTCGGCAATCAGGCTCATGGCGTAGGCGCGGTCTTCGAAGCCCTCGACGATGATGACCCGCGCCATGGGCGGAATGCCTTCTCGGGGAGGTCGCCACGATAGAGGAAGGGACGCCCGTTCTCCGCGTCGTAGGACCGATAGGGGTTACGGCCATAGGGGCGCTGGCCTTCACGGTTGGGGACCAGCACTGTCCTTCAGGGAAGCGCGCGGTAAAGCGCTCGAAGCTTTCGATGCGTGAGGGCAGTTTGGTGAGTTTCCGACCGACGTGGTCGCCGGCCAGCGCCTTACCGCTGAACTGCTGCCACCAGCTTTCGGTCTGGCGGTCGTACATGATCATGTCCGACTTCCGCAGCCGCCCTGAGACACCGAAGCTGTGCGCCGTTCCGTTCACGCGCGTGTCGAAAACGATCGCGGCATTGCACAGCGGGCAGTAGGTGACGGCAACCGGCACACCGCCGATGAAATCGTTGGCAATCTCATGCCAGGTCAGCACCTGCAGGGGGTAGGCCTTGGCTTCACCGTTCACTTCCAGCCCGATAACTGGCTCGGTTGGGGCGTAGCGCTCCGCGGCTTCAGCGATGGATACGAACTTCGGCGCGTCGATCGCCGGAATACCGTCGCGCGGCGGGCCGCCGGAAAGGATTTCGCTGTAGTCAACGATCGATTGGCTGAAGTCCCCCAGTGGAAATTCCCGGTCCCACGAACGCGGGTAGTTCTGTGGGGGAAGCAGGGTCTGCGCGCTAGCGACACCGCTCCACAGCGTGGTCAGCAGGGTGAGCGTGACCGCTGCAACGGCGGCTAAGCCAAGCTTTCGGAGAAGGGTCAGAGACACGGCTTAAGTCCTCGTGCAGGGCAAATGTCCCCATCACCTAGGCCCTTGGCCCTTCGTCTGTCGCTAAAATTCATTTCACAATTGCGTAACCGTGAGGAAGGGTAGGCTTGGAGCCAGCACAACGGTTTCTCGCGCGGTTCAGCCCAAATGGCGCAAGGATTGCTGATCAACCGATCACGACAAACCGTGCGTTGCAAAAAGCAATTGGACGGGAATTTATGCGGGTAGACTTAGACTCTATGGACTTGGTTCGTCGCACTTGGATGCAGGACTTCCGCCTCGCCCTCGGGGTGGCAGCGGTGGTGTTGCTGATGACCGGCTCAGTTTTACTGGGTCTGCGCTGGAACCTCTCCGTTGGCGGCACAAGAGTGCAAGAGCCGCCCATCGCTGCCGGTAGCCGTGAATTCGATGAAACCGCGCTGTCCATGCTTCACGATCCCGAATGGCATCAACTGCTCTATCGCATCACGGTCGTTGATTTCTGTGGTCAGCAGACCTGGCACGTGCGCGAAGGCTACCGCATCAACCGCAACCGGTTGCAGGCAGACCAGCCCGTTTCCATTGCGCGGGCGGCCGAAATCCGCAGCGAGGCCATTTCGCTGGTCGAGCGACAGATGAATCAGGACGGGGTGCAGAACTACGCCTACTGGTGTTCAGTCCGGGGCGGTGCTGCAGCGAGCCACTTCCGTTCGGTCTGGTCGCAGTCCGTCGCCCGCACCTGAGGGCGTTGCGCGGCTCAATGCCCGCCGTAGCGTCAGCCAGCTTCCAGAAACGCAATTGCCTGCTCGCGTTCGAACAGATAGAGCAAGGTCCGAAGCGCCTCGCCGCGCGGTCCGGCCAGATCAGGTATCTTGTTGAGGGTCAGTTGCGCGTCGCGCTTCGCAATCTCGAGCATGTCGTTGTGCTCGGGCAAAGTGGCGAAGTTCATATCCGGCAGCCCGGATTGCCGCGTGCCCATCACGTCGCCCGCGCCACGCAGGCGCAGGTCTTCTTCGGCGATGACGAAGCCATCGTTGCTCTCGCGCATGATCGACAAGCGTGAACGCGCTGTCTCACCCAGCGGTGCGGTGTAAAGTAGCAGGCAGGTCGAAGCCTTGGTGCCGCGACCGATCCGCCCGCGCAGCTGGTGCAGTTGCGCCAGACCGAAGCGCTCGGCGTGCTCAATCACCATTACCGTGGCGTTGGGGACGTCGACGCCGACTTCGACCACCGTGGTGGCCACAAGAATATCCAGCTCGTGCGCCTTAAAGCGGCGCATGACGGCGTCTTTCTCTTCGCCCTTCATGCGGCCATGGACAAGCCCGACACGGGGGCCGAACATCTTCTGCAGCATGGCGTGGCGGTCTTCGGCGGCAGTCAGCTTGGTGACTTCGGTTTCTTCGACCAGCGGGCAGATCCAGTAGGCCTGATCCCCCGCCTCAATGGCCCGACGCAGGGCGAGGGCGACGTCGCCCCACTGGTCCTGGGGTTTGACAATAGTCTTGATCGGCTGGCGGCCTGCGGGCTTGTGCAGCAGCTTGGAAATATCGAGGTCGCCATAGAGCGCGAGGACCAGCGAGCGCGGGATCGGCGTCGCCGACATCAGCAACATGTGCGGGGCCTCGCCCTTCTGGCCCAGCGCCAGCCGCTGGTGCACGCCGAAGCGGTGCTGCTCGTCGATGATGACCAGACCGAGGTTGCGGAAATTGACCCCTTCCTGAAACAACGCGTGGGTGCCGATCAGCACCTTGATCGCCCCATCGGCGCAGCCTGCGAGCACCGGTTTGCGCGCCGCCGCCTTGTCCCGCCCGGTGAGGATATCGATCCGGACACCGACCTTATGCAGCGCGTCAAACAGGTTTGCATGCAGCTGCCGGGCGAGGATTTCCGTTGGCGCCATGATCGCCACCTGCGCCCCGGCTTCGACCGCGACCAGAGCCGAGAACAGGGCGACCATGGTTTTACCGCTGCCAACGTCGCCCATGATCAGCCGCATCATCCGCTGGCTGCGCCCCATGTCGGAGCGCACGGCGTCGATGGCCTCTTCCTGGCTGTCGGTGAGGGTGAAGGGCAGGGTGGCGCGCACCTTTGTGCTCAGGCTGGCGTCACCGCTGAGTGCGGTGCCGCCGCGGCGTCGCCCGCGTTCGCGCACGATCATCAGGGACAGCTGCTGGGCCAGCAGTTCGTCGTAGGCCAGCCGCCGCAGGGGTTCGCTGCGCAGGCGCTGGTCCGGGACAGGGCCAGTGCTCCCGTCCGCCGCGCCATCGGCGCGAAAATGCAGGGCATTGATGGCGGTCTGCCAACCCGGCCACTTCTGCTGCCCTTGCAGACTGGCATCCGCCCACTCTGGCAGCGTCGGCGTCTGTTCGAGGGCGGCGTTGAGGGCCTTGTTCCAGACCCGGCTGGTCAGTCCCTGTGTCAGCGGGTAGATCGGCTCAGTCCGGGGATGCTGTCGATCTCTTCGGGCGGGACCATGTAGTCGGGGTGGGTCATCTGCCAGTTGCCGTTGAACCGGGCGAGCTTGCCGGAGACGACGCGATCCACCCGAGGCGGCAGCTGACCCTCCAGCCAGGCGCCGCGGGCATTGAAGAACACCAGTTGCACCGGAATATCGCCGGCAAGCGCGTTGACGCGGTAGGGTGCCTTGGGGTTGCGCGGCGCAGCGTGCTGCAAAATCAGCAGCGGCAGGGTTACCAACTGATCCTCATAGAGGTCACTAGGCGCGTCGATCCGGGTGCGCTGCTGGACCCGATGGGGCTGAGCCCGCAGCACGTCCCACAGGTGCGGCCCCGCGATCCGCTCGATCAGCGCGGCCGACTTCGGGCCGATCCCCGGCAGGTCAGTCACCGGTGTAAACAGGGGATTGAGGATTGCTGGCCGCACGCTAGCTTTCCAGACAGTGAAAACAGGTTATCCGGGACTTTAGAACCAGCATGGATTACGAGCAACGGCGCAAGCGCGCGCTCTGGCGGGCCGGGCATCGCGGTACGCGGGAACTGGATCTGCTGATGAGTCAGTTTGTCCGCGATTTTCTGCCCCGCGAGGCTGCAGCGGGCGATGCCGATGCGCTCGACCGCATGGCACAGATCGAGCAGCTTCAGGCCGTCAACGACCCGGACGTGCAAGAGTGGTTGCAGCGCCCGGACAGCATTCCAGCCGAGCTTCCAGAGCCCTTGCTTTCCGCACTGCGATCGTTTGAGTACCGGCTGTAACTTGAGGATCGCAGCGTCGGACGCGGGATGAACGGAACAGCAGAACAAAACGCAAACGGCTTAGACGGTGGTGAGCCAATCCTGATCGGTGAAGTGCCGGACGGGGCGGAGGCCTTTCTCGCCGCCAATATAGCGCTCGACACCGATCGCCCGTTGATCTTCATTGCCCGCGATGACAAGCGACTGGCGCGGGCTGCGTCCCTGCTGCGGTTTCGTCTGCCGGAGGCTGAGTTGCTGCGGTTTCCTGCGTGGGATTGTCTGCCCTATGACCGGGTTTCGCCCAAGGCTGATCTGGTCGCGACCCGGCTTGCGACTTTGGCGCGCTTGCTGCGCAAGCCCAAAGACGGGGCCCGGCGGATCGTGGTCACGAGCATCAATGCCTTCATGCAGCGGGTCCCGCACCCGGACTTCATCCGGGCATTATCGCTGTCCCTGCGACCGGGGCAGGAAATCGGCTTCGAAGCGGTGCAGGCGCGGCTGATTGATCTGGGTTTTGAGCGGGTTTCGACGGTGACCGAGCCGGGTGAGTTCGCGCCGCGCGGCGGCATCCTCGACTTCTTTCCGGCCGGGCGCAGCACACCGGTGCGGCTGGACTTTTTCGGGGACGAAATCGAGAGCGTCAAATCCTTCGATCCGCTGACCCAGCGCTCGGATGATGCAATCAAGGGCGTGGTGCTGGGACCGGTGCACGAGTTTGTGCTCAGCGAGGACAGCGTCGAACGCTTCCGCACCGAGTACCGAGATACCTTTGGCCGGGTGAAGGGCGAAGACCCGCTGTATGAAAGTGTGTCTGCCGGAAGATTGCATGCCGGGCTCGATCACTGGCTGCCGCTGTTCCACGAGCAGATGGCCTTGCTGCCCGACTATCTTGCGGGTGCCGAGCTGGTGTTCGAGCCGGAAGTTGGCGCCGCCAAGGACGCGCGGCTGGAGACCATCAACGATTTCTATCAGGCCCGGAAATCCGTGTTCGAGGCGGAGAAGAAGGATCACTCCTACAAGCCGATTGCCCCGGACCGCCTCTACGCCAATGAGGCAGACTGGATGGCCTTTCCCGACCAGCACCGTTGCTGGCAGCTCACCAGCTTCACCGCACCGAGCCAGACGGATTTGCCGCTCGCCCGGCACCAGTACCGCAGCGTCGCAACCTTTGCCGAAGCCCGTCAGGATCCGGATCGCAACATCTACAGCGCGGTGCGGGATCGTGCTGATAAGGCGCTGGGCGCTGACCAGTCCGTGATCATCGCCGGGCTCTCGGCTGGATCGGCCAATCGGCTGGGACAGAACCTTGGCGAGGCTGGGCTCGAAGGGATCAAGGCGCTGCGCCGCTGGGAACCGGCACTGTCGACTGAGGGGGATGATGGTCCGCGCCGGGTCTATAACGCCGTCCTGCCGCTCGAGCGCGGCTTCGAAGGGCCGGGTTTGTCTTCTACACTGAGCAGGACATTCTCGGCGAACGGATCAGCCGTCCGCGCCGCCGTCGTCGGTCTGAGAACTTCCTGACGGAAGTCAGCGGGCTGGCTACGGGTGACCTGGTCGTGCACGTCGAGCACGGGATCGGCCGCTACATCGGCCTGCTCACCATCGATCTGGCTGGCGCAGCCCACGACGTGCTGCACATCGAATACAGCGGCGGCGACAAGCTCTACGTGCCCGTGGAGAACATCGAAGTCCTGAGCCGCTTCGGCGAGGCCGAGGGCGTGGCGCTGGACAAGCTGGGCGGGGCCGCGTGGCAGGCGCGCAAGGCCCGGGGCAAGGAGCGTATTACCCGGATCGCGCGCGATCTCATGCGCATCGCCGCCGAGCGCAAGCTGCGCAAGGCCGAAGTGCTCGACGTCCCCGAAAGCGTACTCGACGAATTCAGTCAGACCTTCCCCTACAGCGAGACCGACGACCAGCTCAACGCCATCGATGATGTCGTTGAGGATCTGGCTTCGGGGCGTCCGATGGACCGGCTGGTCTGCGGCGATGTCGGCTTCGGCAAGACCGAGGTTGCCATCCGGGCGGCCTTTGTTGCCGCCATGGCGGGGCAAGCAGGTGGCGATCGTGGCGCCCACGACGCTGCTGGCCCGGCAGCATTTCATGACCTTTCAGGAACGCTTCAAAGGGTTGAGCCTCAAACTAGCACAGGTGTCCCGGCTGGTTCCGCCAAGGCGCTGGCCGCAACCAAGGAAGCGCTGAGCAAGGGCGAGGTCGATATCGTCATTGGCACCCACGCGCTGCTCGCAGAAAGCCTCGAGTTCTCCAACCTGGGCCTGTTGGTGATCGACGAGGAACAGCGCTTTGGCGTGCGCCAGAAAGAGCGGCTGAAGAAGCTCCGCCAGACCGTGCACGTGCTGACCCTGACCGCGACCCCCATCCCCCGGACGCTGCAGCTGGCGCTGACCGGGGTGAAGGACCTTTCGCTGATTGCCACCGCGCCGGTCGACCGGCTCGCGGTCCGCACCTTCATCATGCCATGGGACGGCGTTATTCTGCGCGAAGCCCTGATGCGGGAGCAGTTCCGCGGAGGTCAGTCCTACGTCGTCTGCCCCCGGGTGCGCGATCTCGCGGACATGCGCGATCGGCTCGAGCGCATCGCCCCTGAGCTCAAAGTCACGACCGCCCACGGGCAGATGAGCCCGGGTGAACTCGAAGACGTCATGAACGCCTTCTATGACCGCAAGTTCGACACCCTGCTCGCTACCAACATCATCGAGAGCGGTCTCGATATCCCGACCGTCAACACCATCATCATCCACCGCGCGGATATGTTCGGCCTGTCCGCGCTGTACCAGCTGCGCGGTCGGGTCGGGCGCTCCAAGCTGCGCGGCTATGGCTACCTGACCTTCGACGGGCAGCGCCGCCTGACGCCAAATGCCCAGCGGCGGCTGGAAGTGATGAAGACCCTCGACAGCCTTGGCGCTGGTTTCACGCTGGCCAGCCACGATCTCGACATTCGTGGTGCTGGTAACCTCGTGGGCGAGGAACAGTCGGGCCACATCAAGGAAGTGGGGATCGAGCTCTACCAGCAAATGCTGGAGGAAGCGGTGAGCGAGGTTCAGCTTGCCGAGGAGCTGGGCGTGGACCCGGCCACCGGTGAGCTGCGCCAGCGTCCTGACGACGACTGGGTGCCCTCGCTCAACACCGGCATCGCCGTCTTCATCCCCGAAGACTACGTCGAGGCGCTCGACGTCCGGCTGGGGCTTTACCGCCGGGTCGGCATGCTGCGCACCAAGCCCGATATCGACGCCTTCCTCGTCGAGGTCGAAGACCGCTTCGGGCCGATCCCGGAGCCGGTGCTCAACCTGCTCAAAACGGTGGAGTTCAAGATCAAGGCCCGCGCGGCCCGGGTCGAAAAGCTGGACGTCGGCCCCAAGGGTATCGTCGTTGGTTTCCGCGAAGACCGCTTCTCCAAGCCAGACAAGCTCATCGCGTGGATCCGGGCCAACTCCCAGACCCTGTCGATCCGGCCCGATCAGCGGTTGGTGTTCAAACGGCGGATCGAGACCGACGAGGAGCGCAAGAAGGCCATTCTTTCCCTGCTGAACAACCTCGAAAAGCTGGCAGCGGCCTGAGCCACCTGCCGTTCGGTGTCGCGCATTGCTGGCGGAAAGGGCGGTTGTTCGCTATATTACGCGCCTGAACAGGGGGATTTGGCATGAAACGTCTTCGTTCCTTGGTTGCGGGCGTGGCCGCATCGATGGCCATGGCGGGACTGCCTGCGCAGCACGCCGCCGCTCAGGATGTCTTTGTGACGGGTGAGGCGGGAATTGCCTGGCTCGGGTTCCCGGTGATCGGCGCAGCCTACGGCGTGCCCGCGATCACCACCCGCTTTGGCGTGGGCAGCGAATACGAGCGGTTCGAGGTCGAGTTCGACGTTGGCGCCATTACCGGGCTGGATGAGTTCTTCTCCGATGGGCTGCTGCTCGTCCCCTCGGTCGACATGCGCTACCTGTTCCGCGAGCCTGACCGCAGCGTGCGTCCCTACGTCGGGGGCGGGATCGACGTGATCATTGCAGTTACTGACGGCATGGGTTTTGGCCTGCCTTGGGCGCACCTTACCGTGGGTGTGGATACGGATATTTCGGACGATGCGTCTATCTACGTTGAGGCGCGCAACTACGCGCTGGAGAGCCAACTGAGCCTGGGCACCAAACTGAGCTTTTAGCCACGGCTCGCTGCAACTGACTGCGCCGGTGATTTACCACTTTGCGGCCGCTCGGTCGTCGCTGTCCCGCGCCTCGACCCATTCACCTTCGCCTGATCCGTTGTCTTCAAGCTTCCAGAACGGGGCACGGGTTTTGAGGTAGTCCATGGTGAAAGCAGCGGCGTCGAAGGCAGCCTGCCGGTGCGCAGAGGCGGCAATGACGCTTACGATGCGCTCGCCCGGGCGCATTCGCCCCACGCGGTGCAAGATGCTGAGACCAAGCAGCGGCCAGCGTTGCCCGGCTTCCTGCCGGATGTCCTCCAGTGCCCGCTCGGTCATGCCCGGATAGTGTTCGAGGCTCAGGCTGTCGTCCGGCCCGTCAGAGATGGCGCGCACGAGGCCATCAAAGCTGCAGACCGCGCCGATGCCCGTGTTGCCAGCAATCAGGTCGTCCTGCTCCGCCACGGGGTCGAGCGGGTCAGTGGTCACCAGCACACGGCCGGGCAGGGCTGCCGGCATTGGGTCAGCTGTCATCCGGCACCTCGCTCTCATGGTCGGATCCCGCCGCGCTGAAAGTCCAATCAAAGGCCGTATACTGCCCGATCTCGCCCGGTTGAACCCCAAGGCGGTCCGGTTCAAGCGCCACGTACCCAGTCGCCCAAGCGATGGAAGAGAGGATGCCAGCGCCTTCACGCGGGAACTTTTCGGCCCTCAGCCGGCCCTGCGCGTCCGACGCCACCCGCACCCGCACGTATTCGATCCGCTCGGGTTTCTTGCGATGGGCAAAGTCCAGCACCACCGGCACCGCTAGCGGTCGTGGCAAGGACCCGCCTTCCAGCACCCGGAATAACGGCAGGGCCGCGACGTGGAACATCATCACCGCTGCCGCCGGGTTCCCGGGCAGCCCGATTACCGGCGTGTCGTCGAACCAACCCAGCGCCAGCGGTCGGCCGGGTTTGACCGCAAGCCGCCAGAACAGAATTTCGCCGCGTCGTTCGAGCACCTGCCGGACAATATCGTGATCCCCGCCGAAACCCCGCCGGACGTCAGAATCAGGTCGGCACTGTCATGGGCTGCGGATAAGGCTGTCTCGAGGCGGTCAGGATCATCGGGCAGGATCCCGAGATCGGTGACCCTTGCGCCCGCACGCTCCAACAAGCCACGCAACGTCTGCCGGTTGCTGTCGAAGACCTGCCCCGGTTCAAGGGGTTGCCCCGGATCCCGGACTTCATTGCCGGTCGAGAACAGCGCTACCCGAAGGCGGGGCAAAACAGTGACGGATTTCAGTCCGACGCTGGCCAGTCGCCCCAGATCGGCCGGGCCAATGCGCTGTCCCGGCTGCAGCAATGTATCGCCAACAGCAATGTCTTCACCGGCCTCCCGCGCGTTGGCGCCGATCCTGAGTCCCTGTGGCAGCTCGACCACTGCGCCACGGGGGTTGGTTTCGGTAAGCACCACGTCTTCGTCCATGAACACTGTATCTGCACCCGGCGGCAGTACTGCGCCGGTTAGGATGCGCCGGGCATGCCCGGGGGCAGGGGTTGGGGGCTGTCGCCTGCGGCCGCGTAACCGTCGGTGGGCAAGGCGGTCACCCCGTCCGTGTTCAGGTCTGCGAAGCGCACGGCATAGCCGTCGACGGCGGAATTGGGATGGGGCGGCACGGCTTCGGTCGATTCGACCTTATGCGCAGCAAGGCGGTCTAGGGCGTCGTATAATGCCACAGAGTCACCCGGCACGTTTTCCCGTCTAAACTGTAGAGCTGCCTGAGAAAGTGCTTCGTCGAGTGGAATTAGCCGACCCCCGAAAGCGAAGCAATCATCGCGGAGTTGCGCCATCTCAGGCCGCCTTGGCACGCGCGGCGAGCAGCGCTTGTTCGAGGGCAAGAAGATCGTCTTCCGTGCTGTCCTGACCCAGTCCGATCCGCAACGTCTGCTGAGCGAGGGTCGGATCAACGCCCATGGCGGTCAGAACGTGGCTGGGGGCAACATCGTGGCTGGAGCAGGCTGAACCGCTGGAAACAGCAATGCCGTGGGCTGCCATGGCCGTGAACAGTGCATCGCGCCTGATATCGGGAAAACTCAGCGACAGGTTGCCGGGCAAGCGTTGGTGTGGGTTGCCGGCACCGTTGAGAATATAACGCAGCCCACGCCGGTCGAGCCGCTGGAGCAGGCCTTCGCGCAGGCTGCGGTGTCGGGCTGTGGTCTCGGCTCGGGCGGCTTCGGCGAGGGTGACGGCATGCCCCAGACCAACAATCAGCGGCATGGGCAGGGTCCCCGCGCGCAGCCCCCGTTCCTGACCGCCACCGTGAACCAGCGGTGCCAGCCGAACCCGTGGACGCCGACGGACAAAGAGCGCGCCGATACCCATGGGGCCGTAGAGCTTGTGCCCGGACAGCGACAGCAGGTCAACGTCCAGTGCCCGCACGTCCACGTCAATCTTGCCCACAGCCTGCGCCGCATCGCTGTGCAGCCACGCGCCTGCGGCGTGGGCGAGGGCGGCTGCTTCTGCGATCGGCTGGATGGTGCCAACTTCGTTGTTGGCGGTCATCAGACAGACCAGCGCAGTCTGAGTGTCGAGGGCTGTTTCCAAAGCGCTCAAGTCGGCGCGCCCCTGTGTATCGACCGGGAGGTGCACCACTTCGAAGCCTTCCTCGGCTAGTGCTTTAGCCGCGCCCAATACGCATGAATGCTCGGTCTCGAACACCAGTATGCGGCGGCGATCCTCGTGCGCGGCCCGAAAGCGGGCAGCACCAAGGACGGCGATGTTGTTCGCCTCGGTCGCGCCGGAGGTAAAGACGATCTCGCGCGCTTCGGCACCGATGGCCTTCGCGATCTCCTGCCGGGCTGCTTCAACCCGGTCAGCAGCCGCCAGCCCGCGCTGGTGTTCCACAGAAGCCGGGTTGCCAAAGCCTTCTGTCCACAGCGGCTGCATAATTTCTGCAACTTCCGGTAGGAGAGGCGTGGTTGCGTGATGGTCGAGATAGTGTTTCATTAAGGCGATTTGATTTCGTGAGGCCTAACAACCGACGTATTTTGTCGGACAAGACTAGGCCGAGTTGTGAACCAAGGCCAGTGAGCAGAATGAGGCGACCAGTGATACGTCGGGCGAGTGTAGTTGGAATGGCGCTTTTTGCCACCCTGCTGGCGGGCGAGTCGATCGCGCAGTCATCGGTTGATGCCGCTATTGCCGTCTCCAACGGTCATCTGGCGGACAATGCCTACGATGACGCACGTCGGGAAGTGTTCCAGTCCTTGCGCGCCAACCCCTCAGCCACGGACCGAGATCGACTGCTTGAGCAGCTCGATCGGATCAATGCCGCCGTGCCGTACTTCTTTTCGATCGGCTACCATCTGGAATTCACCAGCGGCACGCGCCAGGATATCTGGGACGATCGCCTCAATTGGCGCGGCGTTCCACACTATACCGACGACACGCTTCAGGCGATGGCGGCACAACCATCGTTGCGCGGCACCGTTGACCTCGATTTCGGCTACGTATTCGAATTCACCCCTGACGTGGATCTGACAGTCGGTGTCGATGGGTCGATCTACTACTACGAAGAAACCACCTTTATGGAAGCGTGGCTGTTCGATCCCTATGTCGAGTTGGACGTGAACCTCGGTCCGATCCTCGCCAACACGCACCTCGGCTATGGCTTCTCGTCCAAGAGCCGGGAGAAGGTCGACTTCAACCCGAACTTCCCAAGGGTCACGGGTGCTTACCACATGACGGCAGAGCAGGATCTGGGCTTCAAGCTGGCCCGGGATCAGGTCGTCGGCACAGAGATCACCGTGCATCTGGGCGATGAGACCGAAAATGTGCAGCAGCCCGGGACGCGTTACGAGCACCTGACGCTCGAAACCTACTACGCCGCGGGCTGGGGCGGCAGTCTCGAGAGGCGCCTGTTCGGCTATGCGCAGGTCTCTGCCACAGAGCCATCCTATCCGGGCTTCCAGGCCTTTGGCGCCGGGGTTGAAATGGATTTGGGTCTGCCGCTCGGCTTCGGTCTGGTGGGCGAGCTGCAGTACCGGATGCAGAGCGGCTACGATCCGTTCCCGGAGCAGACTACCGATCTTGATGTTTCCAGCATTTCCGGCGCGGTAGAGCTGTCGAACAGCCACTACAGCCTGCGCGGCTTTACGCCCTACCTGAGTGCTGGGTTTGAAGACGCGAGCGCCAGCTACGACGAGTACACCGAGAGCATCATCGACATCGGCGCTGGATTGCGTTTCTCCTTCTAGGCGCTAGAGTCCGCCGGCGACGCCTCTGGAGACCCTCTGTGCTCATTCATTTTTTCGAGAAAGTCCGCGCCTACGGCGTGCCTGTCACCATCCGTGAATTGCTGCATCTGATCAGTGCGCTGGAGGCGGGCGTGGTGCACGCTGATCTGGAGGACTTCTATGCGCTTTCGCGGGCAACACTGGTCAAAAATGAAGCCCACTTTGATCGCTTCGACCGGGCGTTCAAGGACTTCTGGGACGGGGTGGCAAGCCTCGATGAAATCTTCGGTGAGATCTCCCGAAGAATGGCTGCGCAAGATTGCCGAAAAGACCCTCACCGACGAGGAAAAGGCGCAGATTGAGGCTCTGGGCGGCTTCGACAAGGTGATGGAAGCGCTGCGCGAGCGCCTCGAAAATCAAGAAAAGCGCCATCAGGGTGGCAACAAGAACATCGGGACCGCCGGGACCAGCCCCTTTGGCGCCTATGGCTATAACCCAGAAGGCGTGCGGATCGGGCAGGCGGAGAGCCGCAACAATTCTGCAATCAAGGTCTGGGACCGCCGCGAGTTCAAGGATCTGGATTCCGACCGTGAGGTTGGGACCCGCAACATCAAGGTCGCGCTCCGCCGCCTGCGCCGCTTTGCCCGCGAGGGCGCTGCCGATGAGCTCGATATCGACGACACCATCAACAGCACGGCACAGAATGCGGGCTTCCTCGATATCAAGCTGCGCCCTGAGCGCCGCAACGCGGTCAAGCTGCTGATGTTCTTCGACGTCGGCGGTTCGATGGACCCCTACATCACACGGGTCGAAGAGCTGTTCAGCGCCGCTTCGAGTGAATTCAAGAATCTGGAGTACTTCTACTTCCACAACTGCCTTTACGAGAGTGTGTGGAAGGACAACCGCCGCCGCAATCAGGAGCGGATGTCGACCTATCAGGTGCTCAACACCTATCCGGCCGACTATCGCGTGGTCTTTGTGGGGGACGCCACCATGTCGCCCTATGAGATCGCCTACGCCGGGGGCAGTGTCGAGCACTGGAACGCGGAGCCGGGCGCGCTTTGGATGCAGCGGGTGCTGCGGACCTACCAGAGCGCGGTCTGGATCAACCCACAGGCCGAGGACACGTGGCGCTGGCACCAGTCGATCGAGATGATGCACGAGCTCATGGAAGGGCGGATGTTCCCGCTGACCCTTGGTGGGCTGACCGACGCGATGCGCAGCCTCAGCTGAGGGGCCGGTCGCAGGCTGTGATCACGACGCGCGTTTGCGGGTGACCAGCGAGATACCGCTGATGATGATGATCAGGCCGACGAGGTGGTACCACGCGAAGACCTCGCCCAGAACCAGCCAGGCGATGGCGCCCGAGAAAATCGGCATAAGGTTGATGAACACGCCTGCGCGGTTCGAACCCAAAAGCTTAACCCCCGGTTCCAGAAGTAGGCCGCCGCGAGGCCCGGCCCCAACGTGATGTAGGTGACGGCGGCGATGACCCCGGGGGTCAGTTCGGTCAGGCCGTTTTTGAGCACGTTCCAGACGAAGAAGGGCGACAGGAACACGAGGCTGGCCATGACCAGCATCCAGAGAAAGCCGAGATCGGAAAGCCCCTCTGGTCGGATGCGGATCAAGACCGTGAAAATCCCGTACATGACCACGGCACCGAGCATCCACAGCACGGATTCTGTCAGGTCCAGCCCGAGCAGATTTGCCGGGCTTCCGGCCGCAACAACGAGCAGGGCGCCGACGATACAGATCCCGGTACCCAGCGCCTGGATCAGGCTGAGCCGATCGCGGAACAGGATAAAGCCAGACGTCACCACGACCGCGGGCATGGTGGTCTGCAGCACCGCAACCGTTGGCACGGGACCAGCAGCGAGTGAGAAATAGACGAAACTGACAAACAGGGCGTGGCCGAGGACGCCGATGGCCGCGAGCTTGAGCCAGTGCTTCCGCAGCAGGCTGAAGTCGGTCCGTATCGTCTCCTCCTGCCGGTGAACCACGTGACCGAGAAGAAGGCAGAGAGGATCAGCGTGGCGCTGAAGAACCGAAAAACGAAAGCTGGAAGGGGGGATAGCGAGCTCACCCCCGGCGATGCGTGCGGCCACGAAGTGCCCGGACCACAGCAGCACGGTCATGATGCACAGCAAGGCCCCGTTCGACCAAATCCATCGCCCTATCTGACCCATCGATGCCCGGCCCCTTGCGTTTACAGTCGGTCAAGGCTGACATAGCTTAGCCGCGAGCGAAAGAAAGCATAGGCACATGACAGCCCCCTCCCGATCACCCTCGACCTGTTCGCCGACCCGATCTGCCCGTGGTGCTACATTGGTAAGCGAAACCTCGAGAAGGCGCTGGAAACCTACGAGGGGCCGGCGCTGGACTGCCGGATCAGCTGGCGCACCTTCATGCTCAATCCCGGGATGCCGCCCGAGGGCATGCACCGGGGCGCCTACCTCGAAGCCAAGTTTGGTGGGGCCGAGAACGCTGGCGCTGTCTATGGCCGCATCCGGCAGGCGGGTTTGGCCGCCGGGATCGACTTTCACTTCGAAAAGATCCAGCGCACGCCTTCTACGCGATCGGCGCACCGGGCCGTTCGTCACGTGCAGGAGACAGGCGGACACGAACAAGCCGCCGACTTTGTCGAAGGGTTGTTCCGGGCCTATTTCCTTGACGGGCAGGATATCGGTCGCTTTGAGGCTCTCTCGGCCGTGGGTGAAGCGGCAGGCGTCAGCACTGAGAGCCTGTGGGCGATGTTCGATTCTGAAGCCTATATTGATGAGATCAACGCAGAAGATGTTCATGCGCGCGAAATGGGCATGGGCGGCGTTCCCGGCTTTATCCTCAATCGCCAGTTCTTCCTGTCCGGCGCGCAGCCTGTCGCCGCCTTCCACAAGCTGTTCGACCTCATTCAAAACGGTGAAGCGGGTTAGGGGGACTCGATAGGGTTTCTGGCCGGGCTTTGACGTCACTCACGCCATTCTACGCTGATTTTAGAACATTATCGGTTCTTTGGGCCTGGAGGCGCTTGCGCCAGAACTCTCGCAAAATCATGAAACAGAGCGCAAATAAAGAAGGACGTTGCGCGAATTAAGGGGCGTCTTTGCCGAGCATGGACGCGAGCCGTTCGGCGTCGATGACACGCTGTTGTTGCAGGGAAAATTGCTGCTGGCGCAAGCCATCTGTGGATATATGCGCCATGATGCCGGGGCTCTGTGCCCGGTCTGACCGACGTCGTAGGGCAGCGGCGCAGAGACAGATCCACATGCGCGGGTAGGCAAGTGACTGACAGCACGCATAATTTTGCCCTATCTTTCCCAAATTTTACGTGTCGGGTCGGGAAAGACGCAAAGTTGTGAAAAACAATTTGGTTGCGGCAATACGGACTTGCGGGCGGTTGGCTCGCTTCGTACATCAAAAGAAACAGGGCACATTGGCGATTTTGCAGGGTGCGACGACGCCATTAAGAACGGCCCGAACCGGCTTGGAGAGCAATCATGATGAGAACGGCAGGAATCGCGCTGGCTTGCGCCGTAGCGCTGAGCGGTTGCGCGGCCCTCGACACCAGCGAACTGCAGGCGGCGGGCTTTGACGTCACCGCTTCGGCAGAAACAATCGCCAAAGAAGAAAAGTGTGCCTACCTGCATGAGTCCACGCCTGTGGTCGTGCGGGACAGCTCCGGTGATCCGGTGTTCGCCGGTTCAGCAAACTGTGAAGGTGCACTGGCTGTCGCCGAGGAGCGGTCGACGGTGACGTACACGGGTTCGTCCTACACGTCGCGCACCCCGGTTCAGGTGGCAAGCATTTCTGGTGACGTCGCCTTTGACGTGGATAGCGCGGTGATCAAGCCGTCGTTCTACGCCACGCTCGACCAGATGGCGGAACAGATCAACCAGCGTGCTTCGGACGCGCGTTATACCATCGTCGGGCACACCGATTCTGATGCGAGCAACGAGTACAACCAGGCCCTGTCCGAGCGTCGCGCGCGTGCGGTTGCCGGGTATCTGATTTCCAAGGGCGTGAACTCGGGCCAGCTGTCGGTGCTGGGCCTGGGTGAAACCCGCCCCATCGCCTCAAACAACACTGAGGCTGGCAAGGCGCAGAACCGCCGAGTGGAAATCTACCAGTCGTAGTGAGACGGCGCGTCGTCCTCGACTGCGCCCGTTACCAGTGATCAGGAGAAGCGGTCCAGGGTGTCCCGGGCCGCTTTTCTATGCTCGCAAGACTGAGGTCGCTCAAGGCCAACGGCTCACCCTGATCCCAGCCGTAAGCGGCCGCTGAACCCGCATAGGCCGGGTCGTAGTGCTCGACCAGCAAAGCCCGGACGAGGCCCTCCCAGTCGCGCGCGTCGAGCAGGCTCAGCCATCGTCCGATGACCTCGTGGCCGTGGCGGTAGGTCAGGCGCTCCAGCCGCTCCCGGATTGCGTCGGGCTGGTCGAACCAGTCCTGATAGTCGGCGATGGAGTGCGCCACCCGCGCTTCGATCGGCGCATTGAGGCGGATACTGTCGGCGCCGCGCAGCGCGTGGTGCAGGTGTTGTGGGACGAACAACTGCCCGATCTTTGGCGACTCAGATTCGACCCAGACAGGCCGCGCCGGGTCAAACCCGCGCAGGGTCGCAGCGAGGCGGCTGTCAAAGCTGCGCGGCGAGGGCTGGCTGTCGCCGGGTCGCAGGCCGAACATCGAACCCTTGTGGTTGGCCAGCCCTTCGAGGTCCAGCACCTGTCCACCCGCTGCGGCCAGGCTTCGAGGAACCGGGTTTTGCCGGTGCCGGTCTTCCCGGCGACGATCCGAAACCGGTACCGCGCCGGATCGGCTTCGAGCTGTGCCATTACGTCCTGCCGGTAGCGCTTGTATCCACCCTCCAGCGTGTGGGGCAGAAAGCCGATTTCGGCCAGCACTAACGCCACCGATACTGAGCGTTGGCCTCCGCGCCAGCAATAGATCAGCGGCCGGAACCCGCCGGGCTTGTCCATGAAGTAGGTTTCGATGTGCCGGACCAGATTGCGCGAGACCAGTGCCGCGCCAATCTTCCGTGCCTCAAAGGCCGAATGCTGTTTGTAGAGGGTACCGACCTCCGCGCGCTCTTCATTGCTCAGGGCGGGCAGGGATACGGGCACCGGGGATATGATCGTCCTCGAACTCGGCTGGCGAGCGGACATCGATAATGGCATCGAAGGGCCGCCGCCAGTCGCTGATGCGGGTTACGCCCATGATCCTGTAACCTCCACCTTGAAACCTGCCCCAGTAGAGGGCAGGGCGCGCAGACCCCCAATCTCGGTGGCTTCAGGATAACCCGCTGCCCGGAGCGCCTTGATGGCGGTAGCCACGTCAGTGGCGGGCAGGGAGAGCAGTAGGCCGCCGCTGGTCTGCGGGTCGTGGAGCAGAGCGCTGAGGCTCTCCGGCAAATCCGGGGAGACATGCCCGGCGGTGGCGCGCTGGTTCCGGAAAGAATGCTCGGCCGGACACCGGCATCGAAGGCGTCGCGCGCGCCGGTGAGCAGGGCAGTGCCCTGGTGTCGATCACGGCCCCAAGGCTTTGCGGCAGGCTCGAAAGCAGGTGTCCCAGCAGCCCGAAGCCCGTAACATCCGTGCGCAGACCGATATCGAAATCTGCGAGGGCGGCAGCAGGCGGCGGCGTTATCCTGCTCGCAGTGTTCAAAGGCAGCCTGCACGTCCTGCGGTAGAACACGACCGACCATGCGGGCTGCGAGAATCAGGCCGACCCCCAGCGGCTTGGTCAGGATCAGGCTGTCTCCGGTCTCGGGCGTGCGTGCACCCGCTGTGGCAGCGGTATCCCCGACGACGGTCACGGCGGCGCTCAGTTCCGAGCCCTCGGCCGTGTGCCCGCCAATCACCGGGACGCCGGCGCTTTCCAGACCGGCCTGCACCTGCTCCAGGTCGCGGGACAGGGGGAAAGAGCGGGCATAGGGCAGGGTCAGTGCCGCCAGCAGGCGCGGGTTGGTGGCACCGACGGCGTGCAGATCGGATAGCGCGTGAACGGCGGCGACTTTGCCGAACAGAAACGGGTCGTCGAAACCATCGCGGAGTAGGTCAACGCTCGCAACTTCCTGGTCGTTCAGCGGGGCGACGTCGCCAGCCTGGCTTCTGGCACCCAGCTGGGCCTGCAGCACGTCGGGGCCGACCTTACCGCCGCAGCCTGCGCAGCGCTGGCTCTCTGGTTCAGCCTCCATGCGGGCGACCATGGTTGCTCCAAAATCGTTGTAGGTTTCCATCCAGCGCCGGTCGATGCGGTCCTTGAGCCCAAACAGCGCACCGCCGCCAAGGCCGAAGCTGATCCCCCCCCAGACCGCCAGCGCGGACCCTGCGCCATCGCCAAGCAGCTGCAGGCCACGCTGTTGCATCCGGAGCGGGCGGGTCGGTCGACCTTCTGCCACGCGGCGAAGGTTGTCGGCCAGGCCGGGACCGGCACGCACAGAGAAGACACCGGCCTTCTCGCGCGGGAAGGCTGCGGTGTCAGCGCAATCGCCAGCGCCAAAGATGCGGGGTGCGAGACCGAGCGCAGGCTGGCGTCGACCGTGATGAAGCCACCGCTGTCGGTGCGCAGCCCGCTTTGTGCCAGCCAGTCTGGCGCACGGGCCGGTGTCACGGCGAGAACCTGATCAGCCTCGATGAACTGCTCAACTGTCCGGACACCGCTGGCTGTGACTTCCTGCGCGGGATGGCCGAGGTGCAGGCGAACGCCGCGCGCCTTCAGCTGCCGCGCAGCCCAGCGCGATGCCGAAGCCGGGAAACGGGGGCAACAGGCGCGGCCCGGACTGCACGATATCGATGGACAGGCCCTCAAATCGCGCAGACAGCGCCAGCGCCAGCTCGACCCCGCCAGCCCCGCCGCCGATGATGCACAGTCTCCCGGCACGTTCCGCCGAGGCGGCAAAGGATCGAACGAAGCCTTCCAGCGGCTTGACCGGAGTTGCATGTTCCGCTGCGCCAGGGATGGCGCTGAGGTCCGGCGTGACCCCGACGTTGACGGAGGCGGTATCAAAGCGCACCGGGGGCCGCCCACGCACGTGGAAGGCGCCGGCGATCGGATCCAGCCCCTCGATCTCGGCGACCAGCAGCCTGTGTCCGCCCAGCACACACAGTCGGTCGAGATTTACGGATATTTCATCGAGGTCATAGCGCCCGGCGATGTGACCCGGCATCATGCCGGAATAGATCGAGGTTCGGGCGCGGGAAATCAGCGTCACCCGCAGACCCGGGACCGGGCGCATAGCGAGGCGACGCAGCACCTCGACATGTGCGTGCCCGCCACCAGCGAGGACGAGATCATGAACAATGGGTTGAAGCGGTTGCAAAGGCTGGGTTACTTCGGGTCAAACTGGCTGCCGGGATCCTTCAGCGCTCCAGCGGAACAGCGGCGGCAGAAAGAAAGCCCACAGAATGCCTGCGGCGAGGTAGAACGGGGCCTTGGCCAGCACCGGCCAGCCGCCGGGGATCAGAGACAGGGCTGTCAGGGCGGCCCAGATATAAAGGGGCAGACCGATCAGGATCATCAGGACGAGTATGATGGTTCTCCAGCGCATGGGAGTGAATTAGCCTTGGACGCCAAGTCTGCCAAGCCGTTTGAGGACGCCAGTGCAATTGAGGCCTGGTGCGCGCGGCGGGATCTGCCGGTGCGGGTGGTGGGGCCGATGGGCGATGGCGCGCTCAACCTGCACTGGGCGATGGAGCACGGTGAGAGCGGCGCCAAGCTGGTGTTCCGCTGCCGGGCCGAAGGGCATTGGATCACCGCCGGTTTTGAAGCTGAAGCGCGGGTCGATGACGCTGGCGCGGCAGGCGGCCTGTGGGCGCCTGAGGTGGTGCTTTCTGGCGTGCAGGCGCTGGTCATGACCCGGCTTGAGGGCAGCGCCGACCGGGCGACGGCCCTGAGTACAGCGGCCGGAAATCCTGCTTTTGGGCAGGACGTAACCGACCAGCTGCTGAGACTACGCTCTGCAACGACCGTCGACCCGGCAGACAGACCCGGTGAGCCGTGGCTGGCGCAGGTCATCGAAGCCTACATCGCGGCACCACAGGGCGGGCTGGACCTGCTCGACCAGCCAGCGCGCGCTCGGGTCATCGCCGCAGCGGCGACGGAGGTGGGCGTCGGCCGGGTCTGCCTCAACCATGGCGACTTCCGCACCGGCAATTTGCTGGTGCAGGCGGGGCGGCTGTCGGGCGTGCTGGACTGGGAATTCGCGGGCTATCGACCCGAGGAAGCCGACGTGGGCTGGATGCTGTCTTCGCCGTGGCGCTATGCTCGCCCGGATCTGGACGCCAGCGGTCTGATGACCCGTCAGGCTCTGCTCGACGCGCTGGGGCAGGCGGCAACCGCCCGGCTTGCGGTCTGGGAAGCCTTGGCTCTGGTGCGCTGGGCGGTCATCGCCCGGCGGCAGGATCAGCGTCAGCACGTCCCGGCTGGCACCAACGCTGACGAAGGTGCTTTGCTGGATGAGGCCGAAGCGCTGGTGGCAGCGCTCTAAGCTTTGCCCTGCTCGTCCTGACTCTCCGCCAGATAGCGCCCCAGCGGCAGCGCCGAGATCACCGACAGCACCATCACACCAACGACGATGAACAGCTTGAGCCGTCCGTAAGGGTCGAGCATCTCGTCGGCCGGGATATCCATGCCGTTGATGTAGAACCGCAGCCCTTCGTTTGCGATGGCGCCGATCACGAATATCCCGACGTAACGCCACGCCATGCCGTTCCAGGCGGCATCAGGATCTCACCGGGCATACGCTCGGCCAGCAGCAGCTGGAACAGGTTGCGTCCGGCGAACAGGAAGCCACCGAACACGCCAGCCAGCCCCAGCCACATGATCGTCGGCTTGGCCATGATGAAGTTCGGGTCCCCGATGACGATGGTCAGTATCCCGAAGAACGTAATCAGGATCGCTGAGACCAGCGGCAACCACGGCGTCTTGCGCTCAGCCAGCCACAGCCAGGCCACGGAGACCACGCTCAGGCCGATGAAAATGATCAGGGCCAGCGTCTGCCCGCTGCCGAGGTTGGTATCGACGCCCTTGAGCAGCCAGTTGAGTACCACCCAGATCAGGATGGGGCCGAGCTCGAGGGCATTCTTCAGCATGGGGTTCATGAAGACACTGGCCTTATTTTGGTGAGATTGTTAAGCGAACGACTGGCCCTAAAGTACGAACCCCGTCTGTCAGGATCAAGGCGCATGAACACAACCGAACGCAGGATCACCGGTGTCGACGGCATATCGCTTTTTCTCCGCGTCTGGTCACCGGACGAGAGCAGCGCCCAGCCCGAGCCCAAAGCCGTAATCCAGTTTCTGCACGGGCAGGGGGAGTATGGCGGCCGCTATGCGCATCTGGCCGAGTTTCTGACCAATCAGGGCTACATCATCTATGTCAGTGACCACCGCGGCCATGGCCGGACCGTGTTTGAACAGCCCGAAGATGCCCGTGAGGAGCACCGCATCCCGGGGCACATGGCCGACAAGGACGGCTGGCAAAAGTGCTTGGATGATCAGGAAATCGTCCGCCAGCTGATCCGTGACGAGCAGCCCGACCTGCCGCTGATCCTCGCCGGGCACTCGCTGGGCTCGCTGATGATCCAGGACATGTTGATTCAGGATAGCCACCGCTGGGATCTGGCAGTGCTGATGTCCTCGCGCGGTGGGCGGCCAGACCTCAACGAGCGTGCGCTGGAGATCGCCGTTATGTTCCAGTTTCTGATCAAGGGCGGGCGCAGCCCGGCGACATGGACAGACTATCTGATCATGCAGTCCTTTGCCCGGGAGATCGGGGGAGGGCGAGAACCGCTCAGCCTGGACCAGCCGTGACCCGGAAGCGATCGCAGCCTACGATAACGACCCGATGATGAACTTCACGCCATCTTCGCGGCACTGGTTCGACCACGCCAAGTTCATCAAGTCCCGGGCGCAGGTTTCCAACATCGATAAGGTCCGTCCCGACTTGCCGATCCTGCTGGTTGCCGGTTCGGAAGACGCCATGGGCAAGAACGGCGAGGCTGTACGGGCGCTGGAGGCGGATTACCGCGCCACAGGCAAGACCGATGTAACCTGCACGATCTACCCGGAGATGCGGCACGAGCTGGTTAACGACATCGGTAAGGAACAGGTTTTCGCAGATATGCTTGCGTGGCTGGATGATCGCGTGGCGCGGCTCGCGGGCAGAGCCTGAGCGCCTCTCGGGCCGGGTCAGCATTAAGCCGCTGTCAGACCTGCGGCTTTGCGATGTTGGCAAGGGCGCGGAATAGACCTATTCTTAGTCTATACACGTATTCAGAATGAGTGGTGAATTCCGATGGCTCGCGTCACTGTTGAAGATTGCATCGAAGAAATCCCAAACCGGTTCGAACTTGTCATGCTCGCCGCCCAGCGCGCGCGCCAGCTCTCTGGCGGCGTAACGCCGGAAGTCAGCCGCGACAACGACAAGAACTCCGTGATCGCCCTGCGTGAACTGGCCGACCGCCGCGTTGATCAGGACGACGTTCGTGAAGCCTACGTGCGCACGCTGCAGCGCTACGTCGAAGTCGAGGAGCTGACCGAGCTGCCCGACTTCTCCGCCCAGCGTCGCCAGCACCACCACCAGGCTGCGAACAATCCCATGCTGCAGGACTTCTCGCCCTTTGGCGCGCGTCCGGCTGCTGCACCGGTTCTCGATGGCGGTATGCGCTTCGAGAACGTTGTCATCGAGGAAGACTAGCCGCGGTTCAGACCCCTTCGCCCGTGTCCGCTGCCGAAACCGGCATTCCTGAACAGGGCCTCGGACCGGCGACCAAGGCCCAGCTGATCAGCCGGGTGCAGCACGCGCATCCCGAATTCGATGCCTCTGTGGTCTCCGCTGCCTACGACTACGCCCAACTCAAGCACGCCACCCAGACCCGCGCGTCGGGCGATCCCTACTTCACCCACCCGGTGCGCGTGGCAACGTACCTCGCCGAAAAGCGGCTTGATCCGGCCACCGTCGCAACCGCGCTGCTGCACGACGTGGTCGAAGACACCGACGCGACCAACGGCGATATCTGCAAGCGCTTCGGCTCCACCGTGGGGGAGTTGGTCGAGGGCGTCACCAAGCTCACCAGCCTCGAAGACACCAGCCGCGAGCTCAAGCAGGCGGAGAACTTCCGCAAGTTACTGCTGGCGCTATCGCGCGACATCCGGGTGCTGCTGGTCAAGCTGTCCGACCGGCTGGACAACATGCGCACTCTGCACTTCATCCCTAGCGATGAGCGCCGGTCGCGCATTGCCACTGAGACACTGGAGATTTACGCCCCGCTGGCCGCGCGGATCGGCATGATCGACCTGAAGGAAGAGCTGGAGGATCTGGCCTTTCTCGAACTCATGCCCGAAGCGCGTGAGTCGATCATGCAGCGCACGGCCTTTCTGCGCGAGGCCGGGGACGCCGTGACCGTCGATATCATCCAGCAGCTGCGCCGGGACATGAAAGAGGCGGGCCTGAGCAACGTTGAGATCAACGGCCGGATCAAGACGCCCTATTCGATCTGGAAGAAGATGCAGACCAAGGACCTCGATCTGGGTCAGCTTTCCGACATCGTTGCCTTCCGGGTGATCGTCGAGGGCATCGGCGATTGCTATGCGGCACTGGGCGCGTTGCACGGCAACTACTCGCACCGCATGGGACGTTATAAGGACTACATCTCCACGCCCAAGCCCAACGGCTATCAGTCGATCCACACCGTTGTCATCGGCCCTGAAAACCAGTCGATCGAAGTCCAGATCCGCAGCCACGATATGCACCAGAAGGCCGAGCTGGGGCTGGCGGCTCATTGGGCTTACAAAGACGGCACGGTTTCGGCTGATCAGGCGGCGGGCGACAACTACAACTGGGTCAAGCAGTTGGTGGATATCCTTGAGTACTCCAAGGATCCGCAGGAGTTCCTCGACAACACCAAGCTCGACCTGTTCCAGAATCAGGTTTTCTGTTTCACGCCACAAGGGCACCTGATCTCACTGTCCAATGACGCGACGGTGGTCGACTTCGCGTACGCCGTGCACTCGGACGTCGGCAATACCTGCGTCGGCGCGCGCATCAACGGCAAGATCCGACCGCTGCACACGGTGCTGCGCAACGGCGATCAGGTCGAGATCCTGCGCTCCAAGAACGCCGCGCCCAACCCCGAATGGCTCAACATCGTGGTCTCGGCCAAGGCCCGCGCTTCGATCCGCCGCTACATCCGCAACGCCGAGCGCGACCAGCACGTTGCGCTGGGGCGTCAGATCCTCGCGCGTGCCTATCGGATGAACGAGGTCGAGGCCAGCAAGGAGAAGGCGCTGGACGACATCGCCTCGAAATGGCGGCTGGAGGACGGCGAAGACGTGCTGGCGCAGGTCGGGGCCGGGCTGATCCCGGCCGGTGACGTGGTGCGCACCCTGTTCCCCGGGATTGCGCGTGAAAACAGCGCCCGGAGCAAAGAGCAACGCGTTCTTGAGCGGCTGAAGGCCGGTGAGACCATTGACCGGGGGCAGGCGGACCTGTCCAAGGTCGAGCTCAAGGGCCTGATCAAGGGCATGGCCGTGCACTTCGCCCGCTGTTGCCACCCGCTGCCCGGCGAGCGCATCGTGGGCATCGTTGCGACGGGCAAGGGTATCACCATCCACACCATTGACTGCGATAATCTGGTCAACTTCTATGATCAGCCCGAGCGCTGGCTCGAAGTCGGGTGAGAGAGCAGCAGCGAGACGCCGCACGTGGGTCGTCTGCGGGTTATTCTCAGCAACGAGCCCGGCGCGCTTGGTACCCTGACGACGCTGATCGGTCGCACCGGCGGGAATATTCTGAACTTCAAGTTCCTCAACCGCCAGTCAGATTTTTTCGAGACGCTGGTCGATGTTGAGGTCGGGGACCTGCGACAGCTCAATGTCATCATTGCGACCCTGCGGTCGGCACCGTCGATCGAGAGTGTCGAGCGGCAGCGGGGCTAAGGTCTCACACAGCCAATGAAACGAAAAACCCGGCCTGCGCGTGGCGCGGACCGGGCGGTTCTGCAGGCCGACGCGGTCGGCCTGACTGCGCAGCGGGGCAGTTAGCTGCCGTAGTCGCAACCGTCTGATGTGTCACCGGAAATCTTGTATTCCAGCTTGGTGTAGTGCTCACAGAAGACGTATTCGTCCTCGGTATCCAGCCCGCCGCCGGTGGGTGGCGTGAAGGACGCACGGTTGAGATAAGAGGCGAAAATATTCAGATAGTGAGATTGGCTCCAGCACGCTTGGTTCTCATAGGCATGGGCGGTGAAGCACCAGCCGTGGATCGACCACCACTGGTGAGCGAGCGCGCCGTGGCTGTCGCGGATCTGAATAAGCTCCCCGATAAAGAGCCCGCGCTGGTGGGTGTTCGTGACGCTGTAGAGTTCACCGTCTGCCTCGAATTGAGCGACCACTTCCGGCTCCAACTGCTTCCAGCTCACCGGCGCGTGGTTCGGGTGTGCCTGAGCCGGCGCACCGGTCCAGAGTGCAGCGACAGCGGCTGTGACCAGCAGGGAAAAAGCCTTCATGGGATGTCTCCTCTATCGTCCTTACCCGTTTACTACACCATCGCAGCACGGGTTTGTAGTGCCTTAGGGTCCACAGGCTGTCGCGAGACCCACGGCCATTGGGCCCGCACAGACTGCACAAATATTAAGCATCTGGGCAGATTATATCTAGAACTGGCTAAATGATGTGCTAATCGCCCGGTCGTTTGGGCGCCTGGAGCAGAGTCTCGATCGCCCCGTGTTTGTTTGGTTGTTCTAAGGGGACGGACTATGGCCGCTGCCGATATCGCGTGGTTGCTCACTGCATCTGCGCTTGTTCTTTTCATGACTTTGCCGGGCCTTGCGCTGTTCTACGGCGGTCTCGTGCGCGCCAAAAACGTGCTTTCCGTGCTCATGCACTGCTTCATGCTCGCCGCTGTGATGTCGGTGGCGTGGGTCGTGATCGGTTTCTCGCTCGCCTTTGATGGTTCGGGGCAATGGATCGGCAGTCTGGGCAACGTGTTCATGCTCGGCACCCCGCGTGGTGATGAACAGCTGCTGGCGCTGTTCCAGATGACCTTTGCGATCATTACGCCAGCGCTGATCATCGGCGCCTTCGTCGAGCGGGTGAAGTTCGGCTTTGTGATCCTGTTTTCACTGCTTTGGATGCTGCTGTGCTACGCGCCGGTTGCGCACTGGGTCTGGGGCGGTGGCTTCCTGTCCGGCGATTCCGTGATCGGTCTGTTCGCTGGCATCGGCCTGCAGGATCTGGCTGGCGGCGTTGTGGTCCACACCACCGCTGGCGTGGCCGCGCTCGTGCTCGCCATCATGATCGGCAAGCGCCCGGGTTTCCCGAGCAGCGTGCAGCCCCCACACCAGCCCGTGCTGGTGATGGTTGGTGCTTCCATGCTGTGGGTCGGCTGGTTCGGCTTCAACGGCGGCTCGCCCTTCGCGGCCAATGGCGATGCTGTTGCTGCAGCCTTCGTTACCCATATTTCTGCGGCAACAGCCTGTGTCACCTGGATGATCTGGGAGCGGATGCGCTTTGGTAAGGCGTCGCTGATCGGGATCGCCACCGGCATGGTCGCCGGTTTAGCGTCCATCACCCCGGCTGCCGGTCACGTCGGCCCCATGGGGGCGCTGATCATTGGCGGCGTGGCCGGGATCCTGTGTCAGGAGCTGATCAACGTGGTGAAGCAGAACTTCAGCATCGACGACAGCCTCGACGTTTTCGCTGTCCACGGTGTCGGCGGCATCTGGGGCACGCTCGCGCTGCCCTTCCTTGCCGCGACCTCATTGGGCGGGGCTGGCCTGGCTGAGGGCGTCTCCGCGATCTCGCAGTTTGTGGTGCAGCTCGCTGGCGTGATCGTTGTCGCCGCCTTCACGGTCGTGATGACCGTGGTGCTGGCGATGATCGCCCGCGCTTTGGTCGGCATGCGCACCGAACGTGATGATGAGCAGGTCGGTCTCGATCTGACGGCCCACGGCGAACGGGCCTACGATTTGTCCTGAGACCTCTCCCAAAGGTCGCAGGGCTGGGAAGGAGCCAACCTCTCTCGCACCCGGCTCCAGGGGCTGCTTCCGGATCATCCGGGGGCAGCCCTTTTTCTTTTATCTGGGCATCAATCTCTGTCTTTGCTGTCGGGCCGCTCCAGCCCCGCTTCGCTTAAGTAGGTTTTTACCAGCGAAGCGTCGTCCTCATGCGCGCGGCCTTCGTCGATGGCCTGCTGGTAGCGATCCAGCGCCGCCTGTGTGATGGGTGCCGCCAAGCCCAGCTGCTCGCAGATCCCGAGGATGATGCCCAGATCCTTGGGCCAGATCGTCAGGCTGGCGTGGGCCGGGACAAAGTCTTCCTCGATCAGCCGCGGGGCCCGGTTTTCGAACATCCAACTGGTGCCAGCACTCTGCGAGACGACCTCAAGCACCCGATCCGGTGACAGGCCCTGCGCCATGCCGAAGGCCATGGCTTCGCTGGTCATGGCCACATGCACGCCCGCCAGCATCTGGTTCACCGCCTTCATCACCGACCCTGCACCAGCGTGCTCGCCCATATTGAACACGGACGCCGCCATGGCATCGAGGAAGGGCTGGGCGGCGTCAAAGGCTGGCCGCCCTGAGGCCATGAACGACAGCGCGCCCGCCTCAGCCTTGATTGCACCCCGGAAATCGGCGCGTCAAGGTAGAGCAGTCCCTGCGCTTCACAGGCCGCCTCAAACCGGCGAGCGTCGCCGGGGTCGATGGTGGGACAGGCGATCACCACACAGCCATCGGGCAAGCGCTCGGCAAGCCCTGTGCTGCCAAAGAGGATGTCTTCGGTCTGTGCAGCATTGACCACTGCGATGACCACGGCAGCAGCCTGCGGCGCAAACGCAGCCAGATCGGTGCTCTCACCCCGGCGTCGATGAAGGCCTGCCGCACTTCGGGCTTGTTGGTGAAGGCGTTCACCCGGAAGCCGGCACGGCGCAGGCTGTGCGCCATGCCCGTTCCCATGCTTCCCAGTCCGTAGAACAGCACGCTATCGGTCATCGGTTCAGTCTCCTGGCGTGGCGAGCATGGCCGCAGCGGCCGCGCGGCAATGGATGGCAGTGGTGTCGAAGGCGGGCAGGTTCAGCCCGGCTTGATCGAGTGACATTTGGTCGAGCAGCAAGCCCACCTCTGTACAGCCGAAGATCACGGCATCGATGGCCTGTTCACGCCGGTAGTGCTCGATGATGCTGAGGTAAGCGGCGCGGCTTTCGTCCCGGATGTGCCCTTGGACCAGTTCTTGGTAGATGACCTCGTGCACGCGGCTGCGGTGCGGTTCGTCAGGGACCACCACGCGGCAGCCTGCGACGCGTTCAACGTGCTCGCGGTAGAACGCCTTTTTCCATGGTAAAGCGTGTCGCCAGCAGCAGCGGGCGCTGCACGCCGGCCTCGCGCAGGGCGCCGCCGGTGGTATCGGCGATATGGATCAGCGGCAGCGCCCCGGCTGCGGCGACTTCATCGGCCATCAGATGCATGGTGTTGGTGGCGATGATCAGCAGCTCGGCGCCGCCCGACCGCAATCCCTGTGCTGCCTGCTCCATCATCGTCGTCAGCCCGGCCCAGTCACCCTCAGCCTGCAGCCGGGCGATGGGCGCAAAATCCATGTTCCACAGCAGCAGCGGCGCCGAGTGCAGCGGGCCGCAATGCGCTTTGATTTCCTCGTTCAGCAGGCGGTAGTAGGTCTGGGTGCTCTCCCAGCTCATGCCGCCAATCACACCCAGTCGTTTCACCCGGACCTCGACGCTCTGTTCAGGGGATAGAGCTTAGAACGCCGGTGATGTGCCGAACAAGCCTCCGTGCATCAAACCGACGCTTGTTGGCGCCAGAGCCCAGCGCTAGTCTGCGCCCGCAACCCGTCAGAGGATCCGCATTCCATGAGCAAAACCATCGATTTCTACTTCGACTTCGCCAGCCCGGCCTCGTTCCTGGGCTACACGCAGATCGAAGGTATCGCCGAGCGCACGGGTGCGGCACTGGTCTGGAAGCCGATGTTGCTGGGTGGCGTGTTCAAGGCGACGGGGAACGCCAGCCCCGCGCTGATCCCAGCCAAGGGTCGGTGGATGACCGATGACATCATGCGATGGGCCGAGCGCCACGGCACGTTTCTCAGTTATCCGGAGGGATTCCGCTCAACACTCTAGCGCTCATGCGGGGGGCCGTCGGCTACCAAATGCGGGAGGGGCAGGAGCGTTTCCGGCGCTACGTCGATCTCATCTACCGCGCCATCTGGCAGCAGCAGATCGATCTGAGGGACGCTGAGACCCTCGCCGGGCTGCTGCGCGATCACGACTTCGACCCCGACGCCTTCCTGTTGATGGTCGCTGAGCCTGAGATCAAGCAGGCGCTGATCGCCGCCACCAAGGCAGCGGTCGAGCGCGGGGTGTTCGGGGCGCCGACCTTCTTCGTCGACGGGGTCATGCACTTTGGTCAGGATCGGATGGACTGGGTAGAGGCCGAGGCCGCGGGCAACTGACGGCCCTCAGTTGAGGCTGAGCGCTGCCTGCTGATCGTCCGGGCCGGACGTGCCCTCATCTGCAAGTTCCGGGTTTACTTTGCGTGTCGCACTGGGCCAATGACACGTCCTCGTGCCTGCAAATCCAGACCACAGACTGGGGTGCGTAAGTCGAGAGGATCGTCATTGCGCGTTTGACGTGCTTGTCACAAAACTCGTCGGTGGTCTCTGGGTGGCAGACGAAGATGATGCCCGGCGTCCTCTGGTGAAGCTCGGCGTAGTAAAGGGCCTGACCTACGCCTTCGGCCCATTTGTAGGTGTAATCGACCTCGACGGCGTACTGCGCATTCAGGCAGTCGGTCCGGGTTCCAGTCTTCATTCCGCAACTCAATCGCATCGAAACCGGCGCAGAGAGCGTCTGCGTGCTCCTTCTCGGAATGCGCGAGGGATGCGGCGGGAAACAGCAGCAAAGCGAGCAAAACGGGTAGCCATCGGTTCATGCGTCATTAAGAGCATGTGGAATACTAAAAATAAAGAAACTTCTGTTTTCGGTAACTACTTCAGTAGGCTGGTGCCATAATTGGCGGGATTAAGGCAAAACCGTAACAAGTGAATCTGGGCCTGATACAAACTGAAACACAGCGTTTCTGACCGCAACACAGGTGGCAGGTAGGTTGATTTTGTCGAAAGAGCAGCGGCGGTCCCGCAGAGAATTCGCGGTTTTCTTCTCCCCCCTCAGAAGCGGGGTCGTCGCGCTCGATCGATGCCCGAGTCAATACAACCAATAAGGACACCCACCATGAACGCGATTACTTCAAGACTTGCCCCGTTTTCCATCGCTGCCGCCGGTGTCTTGGCTGTAGCAGGGGCAGCCCAGGCCGACAGTCGTCACCATCACGCTTATTCACACCTTCCGCACACCCACACTTATAGCCATGGCCACGCCCACGGGTCGCACCACAGCGGTGGGCAGGCCATCGGCAATGCCATTATCGTTGGCGGCTTGCTGCTCGGCGGTATCGCGCTGCTGGACGCGCTCAGCAATGGCAACGTGACGACGAACTCCAATGTCAGCGTCAGCACCCATATCGGCTCGCCTGACGGCCCGGTGCTGACGTGGACGCCGCCCGCGCACAAGCCCCCGGTGGTTTCCCCGCCGACCCACACTCCGGCCCCGGAATACACGACCAAATGCCGGGATCACGGTCACATCGGTGTTGTTAAAGACGGCCCGCGTCAGTTCTCGCTGACCCGTCCGGACGGGCAGTGCTGGCCCGGATCGAAGGAGGACGCCCGCTGCAGCGCCGGATCGCCAGCGCGCTGGATACCTTCGGTATCGATTCAACCTGTGTCGTGAAGACCGAGCGCCATGGACGGATCGAGAAAACCCGCTTCTTCCTTGCGGATGGTCGCCTTCCACGCGTGCCGCTGCACTGGTCGGGCGCGGATGAGGTCCAGCGTATCAACCCGGACTACCTGAGCGTGGTTCGCACCGGCTACGGCTTCGAGGTTCGCCGCCATGGTGGCGAGACCATCGCCCAGCTGCAGACCCGTAAGGCTGCCCGCGCCTACATTGCCTACCTCGACCGGATGGGTGCGCGCAAACGGGTCGTGTTCAAGAACGGCCGCGGCGAGACGAAGTTCGCCTTCTTCGCGCGCTGACATCAGCCGATTGCCGCGCGGGCCTGTCTCTCCCTTGTCTCACCCCCGCGCGCCAAGGCCCGCTCGTTCTCGTCAATCGGGATCGAGCGGGCTCTTTTATGGCTGGATCAAGCGGGTCCGGGAGGTCGGTGCCTGTGCTGGCCAGCGGGCTAGCTGGCTGCGGCCTTGGCCATGGGGGCAGGGGGCCTGAGCCTCGGGGTCGGCACCATCCAGCCCGCGCTCTAGCTCGGGACAACCTGACCCTCGAACTCGGCAAGGTTACGGGCCTTGACCGGACCAAAACCGCGCACGTGCAGGGTGCTGTCGATCAACGCCTGCGCCGCGACCACGTTTTCAGCCGACACCTTGGCGCTGACCCGGGCCAGTATCCCCTCCACGGTGCCGATGAAGGCCCGTCTCACCGCGGCGTTCTTCAGTGCGGCCGAAGGGGTCAAAGGCGGTCCCGCGCAGCCCTTTGAAGCCCTTTAGAATCGAAAGCAGCGGCAGGATCCACCGCCCGGAGAAGGCTATCTTGCGCGGCTCGCCCGTGTTGGGGTCCGTGCCGGCGATCAGCGGTGGTGAAAGGTGGAAGGTCAGGTTGAAGGTATCGCCGAACCCGGACCGCAGCTCAGCCTGATAGGTGCCGTCAGTATAAAGCCGTGCGACTTCGTACTCGTCCTTGTAGGCCATGGCCCGGTGTAGGGCGGCTTCGGCGCTCACGACCAAGCGCTCGACGGCTGGTCGCTCAAGGTTCCGGCAATCTTGGCTTCAAAAGCCTCGACGGCGGCGGTGAAGCGCGCGGCGTAGGCAGGGTTCTGGTAGGCGGTGAGCATCTCGACGCGCGCCGCGCGGGTCGGCCCATTCACGTTTACCGATGCGTCCTGATCCGGTGCGGCGACGTCTTCGCCCAGCGCCATTTGCGTAACCATGCCCGGGTCGATCGCCATCCACCGCCCCCAGGCCAGCGCCTGCTTGTTGAACGGCACCGCCGACGCCGTTGAGCTCGATCGCGCGCTCGAGCGCGATCACCGACAGTGGTACCAGGCCCAGCTGCACCGCCACGCCGACAAGGAACAGGTTGGCGGCGATGCTGTCACCCAGCAGCTTTGTGGCGATAGCGGTGGCGTTGACCAGCGTCATGTCCTCGCTGCGGATGAACCCGCGATGCGCTTGGTGAGGGGCCGCCTGCATCGGCATATCCGGTTGCCGGGTGAATAGCGCAATCGGCACGACGTGATCGTTGATCACGGCCTTGGTGCGCCCTTCCATGAAGGTCGCCATGATTGGCGGCGCGGCGCTTACGACAAGGTCACAGCCCAGCAGCAGGTCTAGGCTGCCTGGCGCGACCTTTGAGGCGCCAGCATCACCGCCTTTGGGCAGCAGCCGCACGTGGCTGGACACCGCGCCGTTCTTCTGGCTCAGCCCGGTCTGATCGAGCAGCGCCGAGCCGAGGCCGTCCAGGTGCGCTGCCATGCCGAGCAGGGCGGAGACAGTGGTCACGCCTGTACCGCCGATGCCGGTAACCAGCATGTTGTATTCACCCTCCCACGCGGCAGGCGTCGGCGCAGGTAGGGCAGCGTCGGGCAGGCTCGGTCGTGGGCCAGTCTGGGCGGGCTTGATTGCGGCCTGATTGGCCTCTTCGCCAGATACAGTGACGAAGGAGGGGCAGAAGCCCTTCAGGCAGGAATAGTCCTTGTTACAGACGCTCTGGTCGATCTCGCGTTTCCGGCCGAGCGGCGTCTCAATAGGCTTGATCGCCACACAATTCGACTTCACGCCGCAGTCACCGCAGCCCTCGCAGACGGCCGAATTGATGTGCAGCCGCTTGGGCGGGTCGTCCATCTTGCCGCGCCTTCGCCGACGGCGTTTCTCGGCGGCGCAAACCTGATCATAGAGCAGGATGGTGACGCCTTCGACCTCGCGCAGCTCGAGCTGTACGGCCTCCATTTCTTCACGCGGGCGGATGGTGACACCCTTGGCCCAAGGCGTGCCGCGGGCGTACTTGTCGGGATCATCGGCAACGACAACGATCTTGGTGACGCCTTCCCCGGCCAGCTGCTGGGTCATGGCCCAGGGGGTGAGGCCGCCGTCGTGGCCCTGACCACCGGTCAGGGCAACCGCATCGTTGAACAGCAGCTTGTAGGTCATGTTGACGCCCGAGGCGACAGCCGCCCGGATCGCCAGCAGGCCCGAGTGGTTGTAGGTGCCATCGCCCATATTCTGGAACATGTGCGGGGTGTCGACAAAGGGGCTCATGCCGATCCACGGTGAGCCCTCAGCACCCATATGGGTGTATGCGATGGTGCGCTCGGGGTAGATATAGAGCGCCAGCGTATGGCAACCGATACCAGACCCCGCCTTAGAGCCTTCCGGTACCTTGGTCGAGGTGTTGTGCGGGCAGCCCGCGCAGTACCACGGGATACGCGAAGGCGCGGGCTTGTTATCGCGGTCAATGGTCGGCGCTGGCAGCAAGCGCCCGACCCGGTCAGGGTTGGCTTCGAGGATGCTGCGCGCCACCAACCGCCGGTCGATCGCCTTGGCCACGTCCAGCGCCCCAAACTCGCCGTGACGGGGCAGGAGCGGTTGGCCCTCGGGATCGGTCTTCCCGACCAGTTCCGGGGGTCTGCGGTCCGCTAGCGCGTTGACGATCAGCCGTGCGGCCTGATCCTCCACCAGTGGGCGCTTTTCCTCGATAACAAGCAGTTCGTCGCAGCGCAGCGCGAAGTCAGTGAAAGACTGCGGCTCGAGTGGCCAAACCTGCGCAACCTTGAAGACGCCGATGCCGAGGGCTTCGAGATCAGCCTCGGAGATGCCGAGCATGCGCAGGGCATCGAGGGTTTCGAGATGACCTTTGCCGACCCCAACGATCCCCAGCCGGATTGAGCCGGTGCGGTCGCCGTGGGTCTGCAGATTGATGCGGTTGGCGCGGGTGAAGGCCTGAAAAGCGGGAAGCTTGAGGTTCCACAGCCGTTCTTCCTGCGCCAGCATGGCGTCGGGGTGGCGGATGTTGAGGCCTTCGGGTGGCAGGTCGAAGTCAGTCGGCGTGACGAACTCGAGGTCGCGGAAACCCAGACCCACAGCACCGGAACTCTCGACCGTGTCGGTAACGCACTTGAGCCCGGCCCAGGTACCGGCATAGCGGCTGGCGGCATAGCCAAACAGGCCCAGCGGCAGGAAGTCGTGGATCGAGGCCGGGTTGAGCACGGGGATTCCCATGCCGATCAGCATCGGTTCCGACTGGTGCGCGGTCGTGGATGACTTCGAGGTATGGTCATCACCGAAGGCCATGACCACGCCGCCGTGCTTGGATGAGCCGGCAAGGTTGCCGTGCTTGAGCGCATCGCCCGAACGATCAACCCCCGGCCCCTTGCCGTACCAGAGCGAGAACACGCCATCGAAGTCGCTCTTGTCCCCGAACAGGCCGATTTGCTGGGTGCCCCAGATGGCGGTCGCGGCGAGGTCTTCGTTAAGACCTTCCTGAAACTTCACCTCGGCTGAATCGAGATAAGTCTTCGCGCGGTGCGCCGTCAGGTCGACACTGCCCAGCGGTGACCCGCGATACCCGGAGATATAGCCCCCAGTTCGCAGGCCGGCCGCACGGTCCCGACGGGATTGTTCGAGAGTCAGTCGGATCAGCGCCTGCGTTCCGGTCATGAACGCCACGCCGTCTTCGAGCGCGTACTTGTCGTCCAGCGTCACCGACGCCAGCCGTTCGCTCATCTCCGCAGAAAGGGTGTGCCGTCAGCCATTTGCAGTCTCTCCTCAGCGGGCAAGACTGCCCGAGATCAGGCTGTCAGTCCATAGGCCCGGCTTGCCGCACACAACCGGATTTCAGATTGTTCGTCTTCGCTCAGGTCGCCAATCCAATTGTTCCAGATATCGACGATTTCAGCGTAAGATTTGTAAAGTTTGTCGACCGGGAAATTGCTGCCCAGCATCACCCGCTTCGGGCCAAAGGCATCAAGGATGGTCTGGAAGAGCACCCGGCAGTTCTGGGCATCCCAGCCCGGATGGTACATACCCAGCCCCGAGACCTTGATCGACACGTTTGGCAGCCTTGAGAGTTTCCAGACGCACTCGGCCCAGTGCGCCAGCGAAGGCTCCGCGGCTGGAACGGCGTTGTTGCGGTGGGCTTCGAGCAGGAAGTACGGCCCGGCGCAGTGATCGACGATAACCTGCGTGGTGTCGTGACGGCCGATGAGAGCAACGGCATCGTCGATCTGGTCGGGGTAGAGTTGCAGGTCGAAGCTCGCGCCCATTTTCCCAAGCCGTGCGAAGTTATGCTGCCAGTCTGCGTTCTGCATCAGCTCGGTGGGGACAAACGACAGCTCGGGTGCTGTCTCGGTCCGGGCGACGATGTGGCGGATCCCGGCAAAACCCGCAACAGCCGCATGAGCCTCTAGGACGGCCTGAGCATCGTCACGGAGCAGGTTGACGAAGCCAACCCACTTCCCCGGCTGGCCACGGCCGGGTGCACGCGCGGCCTGCTCAGCGATCCAGCGGCTCTCGCTCACCGGGTCGGGTAGGGCGCCGTCAGCCTGCACGTGTACGCTGGCGACCAGACCGCAGGCGGCAGCTTCGGTCCAGAACTCTTCCTTGGTGTAGTCGCGCTGGATTGGCGTGGGGTCACCGAAGGGCTTGGGCGAACCGATGTCGCGCAGCCAGCCGTATTCGAGCGTGTAGGGCTCCCAAAGGTGGTGGTGGGCGTCGATGAAGGGGGCGGGTGCGGCAGTCATGGGTCGATCATTCCTTGGGTGCAGCCTTGCAGGCGCGTGTCTTGTCAGCGTTCTGACACCTTTGTAGGGATGGAAGTCAAGGTGAGACGGCCGTTTCACCTTAAAGAAACGTCTACAGAGGCAAGGGGTTTCAGCCCATGGTGCGGATCTACGGCGATTGCCTGTCGGGCAACTGTTACAAGCTCAAGCTCGTACTCGAGTTGCTGGGCACGCCCCATGTCTGGAAGTTCACCACCTGGACAGATGGCAGCACCCGGACCGATGCGTTCCGCGCCATCAACCCGGCGGGCAAGGTGCCAGTTCTCGAGACCTCCAAGGGCGAGATGATCCCGGAAAGCGGCGCGGCGCTCTACTACCTCGCTCGCGACAGTCATCTTTGGCCCCAGCGCGAAGTCGACCGGGCACAGGTGCTGCGCTGGATGTTCTTCGAGCAGTACAGCCACGAGCCGAATATCGCTGTGTCGCATTCGATCCGCGCCGGGATCTACAGCCTGGAAAACGCGGACGAGCGGCTTGCGGCGCTCAAGCCCAAGGGCGAAGAGGCCCTGGCGACCATGGAACAACATCTTGCCAGCAACGACTGGCTTGTTGCCGGCGCGCCGACCAACGCCGACATCGCCCTTTATCCCTACACGTCCAAGGCCGCCGTCGCTGGTTTTGATCTTGAAGCCTACCCGGCGGTCGTCGCCTGGCTGGGCCGGGTCGAGCGGCTTCTCGGGTTTATCTCCTTTGATGAGGCTATCGCACAGACGACCCCGGCGTGATATCGCTTTGGTAACGCGGAGGGGCCGTCCCCCTAGCGCGCCACCATTGACCCTTCAGCGATCAGGGAGACTGCGCGATGACACCCCATATTGAAGCCGCCGCAGGCGACTACGCCGAAGACATCCTGCTTCCCGGGGATCCCGCCCGCGCCGAATGGATCGCTGAGACCTTCCTCTCGGACGTGCGGGTTGTGAACCGGGTGCGGGGGGCGATTGGGCTGACCGGAAGCTATCAGGGACGGCCGGTCTCGGTGCAGGCAACCGGCATGGGTATGCCTTCGGCGGCGATTTACCTCAACGAGCTGCTGATGGAGTACGGGGTCAAACGCATGATCCGCGTTGGCACCTGCGGCGGCCTGAACGCCGACTACAAGGTTCGCGACATGGTACTGGTGCAGGCTGCGTCGACCAATTCCAACCAGAATGGCGCACTGTTCGCGCCTTATCAGTATGCCTCGATCGCTGACTTTGGCTTGCTGAGCACTGCTGCCGGACTGGCGAAGAAGGCCGGGCTGCGAACCGTGGTCGGCGGTATCGTCACCGATGACAACTTCTACGACCCCATGGGCGGCGCGCCCTATGAAGTGTTGAAGAAGCACGGGACCGTTGCTGTGGAAATGGAGACAGCGGCCGTCTACACCATTGCCGCGCGCTATGGCGCCAAGGCGCTGACCATCGCGACCATTTCAGATTGCCTGATCACCCACGAGCAACTTTCACCGGACGAGCGGCAGGAGAGCCTCGTTGAGATGGTGCAACTGGCGCTCGATACCTTTGCCGCCTGATTGCGGCCGGCTTCGATCGAACCTGACCCGCCCATGAGCGTATCGCTGCCGCTGCCCTTGGTTTATGCCAGTACCTATCAGGCAAGCATTCCGAGCGATCATCGCTTTCCCATGGGCAAGTACGGCACGGTCTATGCGCTGATCTCACAGCGGCCCTGGTTCGCGGAAGCCTCGTTGCATCAGGCCATCCCCGCAACGGTGCAGCAGGCGAGCCTCGCCCACGACCCCGACTACGTCCAGCGGGTTGCCGACGGCGAACTGACCCCAGGCGAAGTCCGCGTCATCGGCCTGCCGCAGAAACAGACGGTGCGCGAACGTTCCTTTGCATCCGCCGGGGGAGCTTGCTGGCCTGCCGCCTCGCGTTGCAATCGGGGTGGGCGGGATCGCTGGCCGGGGGCTCGCACCACGCCGGTCCGAGCGGTGGACGCGGGTTCTGCGTCATGAATGACGTCGGTATCGCGCTGTCTTGGCTGCTCGCTGATGAAACCCTGAGCCGGGCGCTGGTGCTCGACCTCGACGTGCATCAGGGCGACGGCACAGCCGAAATCTTTGCCAATGAACCCCGGGTTGAGACCATCAGCCTGCACTGCGAGGATAACTTTCCCTTCCGCAAAGCGCGGTCGGACGTCGATTTGGGCCTGCCCGCGGGTACGGGCGACAGCGGCTACCTGCAGGCGCTCGACGGGCTGCTGACCAAAATCACCGGGCGGGCAAGAGACTGCGATCTCATCGTGCTCAATGCCGGGGTTGATCCCCATGCCGATGACCGTCTCGGGCGGTTGGCATTGAGCGAGGATGGGCTGGCGCAGCGCGATCTGATGGTCTTCGACTGGGCGCGGGACTTGGCAAAGCCCCTTTGCGTCGTCATGGGCGGGGGCTACGATCACCGCATCGACGTCATTGCCGAGCGCCACGCGCGGGTTTACGACCGACTCTTTCAGGCCGCCAGCAGAGGTTAGCCCATGCCCCGTATTTTTGAGTTTGACGGTATAAAGCCGCAGATCGACCCCACTGCCTATATCGCCCCGGGTGCCGTGATCATCGGCAACGTGCGCATCGCGGCTGGCGCTTCGGTGTGGTTCAACGCGGTACTGCGCGGCGACAACGAGATTATCGACATCGGTGAGAATTCCAACGTGCAGGATGGCGCCGTCGTTCACACCGATATTGGTTATCCCGTGAAAATTGAGGCCAACGTTACCGTTGGCCATACTGTCATCCTGCACGGCTGCCACCTTGAAGAAGGCTGCCTGATCGGCATGGGGGCAACGGTGCTCAATGGCGCCGTGATCTCGAAAGGCTCGCTGGTCGGTGCAGGGGCGCTGGTGACCGAAGGCAAGAGCTTCGAACCCGGTCAGCTGATCGTCGGCAGCCCGGCGCGGGCCATCCGTCCCCTCGATGACGGCGGCAAGGCAGTCACTGCCGGGGGCAGCCGCTTTTACACGGCAAACAGCGAGCGTTTTGCCAAGTCCCTGAAACCGGTCTAACTCAGACCAAGAACAATCGCCGCTTCGGCAGCATCGGTAGGAACATCAGCATGGCAAAAGTCGCCTTTCTCGGTCTCGGGGTCATGGGATACCCCATGGCCGGTCATCTCGTCAGCGCGGGACACAGCGTCACCGTCTATAACCGCAGTGGTGCCAAGGCTGCCGGCTGGTCCGAGCAACACAAGGGCGGCCATCAGCCAACCCCGCGCGAGGCGGCAGCGGGTCAGGCCATCGTCTTTGCCTGCGTGGGCAACGATGATGACCTCCGCTCGGTCTGCTTGGGCGAGGATGGCGCCTTTGCCGGCATGGACAAGGGCGCGCTGTTCGTCGATCACACCACCGTTTCGCCGACCGTGACCCGTGAGCTGGCGCAGGCAGCCGCGGCACAGGGGCTACGCTACGTCGACGCCCCGATCTCCGGTGGGCAGGCAGGTGCCGAAAACGGTGTACTGACCGTCATGTGCGGCGGCGCTCAGGCCGACTTTGACGAGGCCTTTTCGGTGATCGACGCCTACGCCAAGAAATGCATGCTTATTGGTCCCATTGGCGCTGGCCAGCAAACCAAGATGCTCAACCAGATCTGTATCGCTGGCTTGGTGCAGGGGCTGTCAGAGGCCGTTGCACTGGGGCAGGCGCTTGAGTTGGATATGGAAGCCGTGCTCGACGTTATCTCCGGCGGCGCTGCCCAGAGCTGGCAGATGGAGAACCGCGGCAAGACCATGGTTGCCGACGAATTCGAGTTTGGCTTTGCGGTGGACTGGATGCGCAAGGATCTGGGGATTTGTCTCGCTGAAGCGCGTGCCAATGGCATGACCCTGCCGGTGACGGCTCTGGTCGATCAGTTCTACGGCGACGTGCAGAAGATGGGCGGTGGGCGCTGGGACACCTCCAGCCTGCTGCGGCGCCTGACCAAGACGCCAAAGGTGTGATCACCATGACCGTTCTATCACTAATGTTTCGCAGTCTGCGGTTCGTTTCGCTCGCTACTGTCGTCATGCTGGCCTTGGGCCTGCCGCTTGCAGCCCGCTCTTCGGGGACCGGCAAGGGCGAGGGCAGCGGTGTGCAGTGGCTCCGGATGACCCATGCCGACTTTCAGGATTTCCTCCACGATAATCCGCAGGGCGTTACACTGGTGTTCTCAGCGGTCGATGGCACCCCGCTCGGGCGCGAGTACCACGCGCCAGACCTCAGCGTCTTCCTCGAATACGGCAGCGATAACGAGCGGATAAGGGGGCAGTTGAGCTACGCGCCGGGCAACCAGTTCTGCTATCGCTATCCCGCCTATCTTGATGAGTTTTGCTGGGTATATTTCCAGTCAGAACAGGGGTTTATGGAGGAAAGTACGACTTCGGATGAAGTGGATTTTTCCAGATCATCCCCGGAAACCAGTTTGAGGACGAATGGGGCAATAACTGGGCGCAACGCTTTGATTAAGCGCGGAAAAATGCAGAGATCACTTGCATTCGGGGCAGGCTGAGGCTTTGGTGGACCTGCTTCATATTCTCCGGACTCTCGTCGCGGTAGCCTGATCCATGCCACGGTTGTTTCCTGATGAAATTTCTGTCCCAGCGCAATGGCTTACCCGGCGTGTCTCACCCTTACGTCGTGTAATCAGCGCCTGCTTTCTGGGGTTAGGGATCGGCTGCATTATCGGAATTTCGCCCGCTCACGCCCAGAACCAGTCTTTGTTCCGGTCGAGTGTCACCTCCGAAGCGGTGGAAAGCATCTATAGCGTGCCTTTCGAAGCCTTCGCTGGACAATGGCTGAACGGGGTTGGGAAAACACCTGTTGACCCGCGTTCTCTGGAAATCCTGCAGAGTTTTGGCTTTCGTGGTTGGCTGCGCGCGCGAAATCACCGGGCCTTTGCCATTGGAACACCGGCATCCTGTCCGTTCAGCTGGCGGTCTTCGGGCTATCCGAACCGGGAGATGGCTGTTGAAGCCGCGATGGCACCCTGCGTGCGGGGTGCGCTGGAGTTCAACGCGCATCAGCCAGAGCAGTGTGGCTGCCGCATCGCGCTGGTCGATGATCAACTCTATGTCGACCCGGCAGATTTGGCCGTTCCAAAGATTATCCCGGCGCTGTGGGACTTCGGCGAGGGCAATCTGATCGTTGGGGTGATCGAGTATGATCGCCTGTTTGGCGAGGATAACGCCGTCGAGTTCCGCGATAACGTCGGCGATTTACGGTGCCAGGGGACGTTCTCGGCTTCCATCGCGTTGGTCGATAACCGGTTCCAGCTCAACTGCGATTTTGCCGACGGCGTGCTGCGCGGCAGCCTGCGCGTCCGCAATCTGCAGAGCTTCAATCCACACGGTGAAACGGTGGTGCGCGATGAGGACAACCGGCGCATCCGCTTTGTGGTCGCGCAGGCTGTGGTGCACTACCTCGAAGGCCGCTAGGGCAGGACCGTCTATCGGGGCAGTCACGCTGCCCTTGATGCCGGGATCAGCCTTGCGCCAGACGGTCTGCTGCTCGGGTTGATCTTCCCTGACGATCCCGCAAAAGCATCGCGATTGCGCGCGCTGGCTTGCATCCCTATCTGAGGCGCGACGCAGGTTGCACCCGTTGCTGATGAGAAGGATCCCAGGATGGCATTTGAGCGCGTTCCTGAACTCTACGCTGCCCCAAATGAGCGGGCGGAATTGCTCGAAAAAATCAAGGATATGCCGTCGATCAACCTGACCCCGCGTCAGCTGTGCGATCTGGAGCTAATGATGAACGGCGGCTTTGCGCCGCTGACCGGCTTTTTGGGCGAGGAAGACTACAACAGCGTGGTGGAAACCATGCGCCTGACCTCGGACGCGCTGTGGCCGATCCCGATCACCCTCGATATCAGCGACGCCCTCGCCGAAACCCTGACGCTCGGTGCGCAAGCCGTGCTGCGGGATCAGGAAGGCGTGCCGCTGGCTGTGATCGACGTCGAGGAAATGTACCGCCCGGACAAGCATCGTGAGGCCGAAATGGTTTACGGCGCCGATGACGAGGCCCACCCGGCTGTGCGCTACCTGCACCACCAGACCGGTCCGGTTTACCTCGGCGGTGCAGTGACAGGCATTGATGAGCCGGTGCACTACGACTACCGCCAACACCGCTACACCCCGAACGACCTGCGTCGCATGTTCCACAAGTGGGGCTGGCGCAAGGTGGTGGCGTTCCAGACCCGGAACCCGCTCCACCGCGCGCACGTCGAACTGACCGTCCGCGCCGCGCAGCTGACCGAGGCAAACCTGCTGATCCATCCGGTTGTCGGCATGACCAAGCCCGGCGACGTCGACCACTTTACCCGCGTGCGCTGCTACGAGGCGGTGATGCGCCACTACCCCGACCAGACTACGGCCATGGCGCTGCTGCACCTGGCCATGCGGATGGCTGGCCCACGTGAAGCGCTGTGGCACGCTCTGATCCGCCGCAATCACGGCTGTACCCACTTTATCGTCGGCCGTGACCACGCCGGACCGGGCAAGAACTCGCAAGGCGAGGATTTCTACGGTCCCTACGATGCGCAGGAGATGGTGACCAAGTACGCCGACGAGATCGGCATCGAAATGGTGCCGTTCCAGGCCATGGTTTACGTACAGGAGCGCGCCCAGTACGTGCCAATTAACGAGGTGGGCGAGGACGAGCCCCAGCTGAACATCTCCGGTACCGAGCTGCGCCGTCGCTTGCGTGAGGGTCTGGAGATCGACGAATGGTTCTCCTATCCCGACGTGGTGCAGGAGCTGCGCAAAACCCACCCGCCGCGCGATCAACAGGGCTTCACCCTGTTCTTCACCGGTCTTTCAGGCTCCGGCAAATCCACCATCGCCAACGCGGTGATGACCAAACTGCTGGAGGCCGGCGGGCGTCCGGTGACGCTGCTCGACGGTGACGTGGTTCGGAAGAACCTGTCCTCGGAGCTGACCTTCTCCAAGGAGCATCGTGATCTGAACATCCAGCGGATCGGCTACGTCGCGTCGGAGATCACCAAGAACGGCGGTATCGCCATCTGTGCGCCGATTGCGCCCTACAAGGCGACACGGGATCAGGTTCGCGACATGATCGAGCCGCTCGGCGGTTTCCTCGAAATCCACGTGGCAACCAGCCTTGAAGTGTGTGAGAGCCGTGACCGCAAGGGCCTTTATGCCAAGGCCCGCGCTGGTCTGATCAAGGAGTTCACGGGGATCGATGATCCCTACGAGACCCCAGTTGAACCCGGAATTGGTGCTGGATACGGACGAAGCGACGCCTGATGAATCCGCGCACAAGATTCTGCTTAAGCTTGAATCCATGGGGCTGCTGTCGGCACGCACCAGCTAGGGCTTTCACGAGGCTGCAATGAGTGAACAGGGCCGGGGTCAGGCGATGATCCCGGCCTTTTTTGCGTCCGAAGGCCCGCGGCTCCGTCTGGTCTTGAGACATGCCCGTCAGGACTCGAAACTTTACGCGACAATTGCCGAAAATTCAGGTATAACCTCGTCAGTTTCAGATGTTGATTTTCTTCCATCCGAGGCAGGCCCGCAGGTTTTGAAGGGTCGCCGCAGGGGTCCTCTTGATGATCAGAGTTTTGCTGGTTCTGCCGCTGCTTGCCTTTGCCGCCTGCGAGTTCTCGCGGCCGACGATCATGGCGAGCAATCCGGAGATCTCGCTCAAGCCGCGCGACGGCGAAGTGCGTCTGGTCGACGTCCGCCTCGGCGTGGCGCATCTGGAAGCCACCTGCGACCCCGGCTCGAGCGCCATCTGCAGCGTCTATGCTGCACGCTGGTGCCAGAACCCACCGAAGGTCTATGACCAGCAAAAGTACCTCACGGGCGCCAATGGGCAGGAGCGGACCGTCTATCTGGCCAGTTGCGATCCCCGCGTCTGACTTGCGGACGGTTCCCGCGCTCCCCATCTGTTTTGAAGTAAATTGGTTTGAAATCAACTGGGGGACAGACCGACATGTCGAACCGAAACATCCGCATTGAAACCCACTCTGGTCTGGGCATGGCCTGGTTCGTCGGGTGGCTGTTCACCGTCGGTTTTCTCAGCAAGGGCTTTTGGGGCGGTGTGCTGGCGTTGATCGTCTGGCCCTATATGCTCGGCAACCACTTTCAGCCCTGAGCGGTGGCGGGTCGCGCGGCGGCGCGGCAGTGGCCCGCCCTGCAGGACTCGAACCTGCAACCTACTCGCTTAGAAGGCGAGTTGCTCTATCCAGTTGAGCTAAGGGCGGGCGGGGCGCCTCGGGCGGTGTAGATGCGTGCTAACATGCGCCTTGGTAAGGCTCAACTGCGCAGCGCGGTTGCTGGTTTAACCTGCGCTGCTTCTCTGCGCTGCCCAGCTGTCCAGAGCGGCTGAAGCCCGTGACCAGAGCCCCGAAAGCTCGGGCATGATTTCATTCAGCCGGGCGGGGTCTGCTTCCAGTTCAGCGGCTGAGGCAGACAGGGCGGAGAGGCCATAGGATGCCGCCGCACCTTTGATCGCATGCGCTTCCCGCGCCACGTGCTCCCGCTGTTGATCTGCAGATGAAGCGCCGGCGCCAGAGACAGCAGACAAAGCGCTCAGACGCTGGTTGATTTCGGTTGTGAAGATTTCCACTGAAGTCTGGGTGAAGCCATCACCCAGCCGCTCGGCCAGTTGGTCAAGAACGATCAGGTCGATCCCGTGGGCGCCATCGGCCTGCGCTTCATGGGGGGCAGCGGCTCGCGGTCTTCAGGAGCAGGCCCATAGTTCAGGATAGCCTCCAGCAACTCGCGCTCCTCAAAGGGCTTGGAGATCACCGCGGTGAAGCCATCGGCGAGGTAGCCCTCGCGGTCGCCGCTCATGACATTGGCCGTCAGCGCGATGATGGGCAGGGGCGGAATATCCGGCCGGTTGAATTGCCGCGCCAGCCGGTTCCGGCGCTGGCGTGACAGCACCTCCGACAGCGCTTCCCGGCCATCCATTTCCGGCATCGAAATGTCAAAGAAGGCGAGATCGTAGGGCAGCGTTTCCAAGGCTCGAACAGCCTCCAAGCCGTTGAAAACAATATCGATTTGGTGACCAGTCGGCTGCAGCATCGCGCGGATCAGCAGCTGGTTGGAAGGGCTGTCGTCCGCGAACAGGATGCGCAGCGGTGCGCCGGCATCGGCACTCAGGGCGCTCAGCTCAGCGGTCTCCAACGCCTTCTTCACCGGCTGCGCATTGGGTGCGGCCTGGGCGTTCTCCAGTTCCACTTCGAGCCAGAAGGTCGAGCCTAGCCCGGGTTGGGTTTCCAGCCCCATCGTACCGCCCATGGCGTCCGCAATACGGCGACAGATGTTTAGCCCCAGTCCTGTGCCGCCCTGGCGCTTTTCAACGGCAGCGCCGATCTGCTCAAAGGGCTCAAACAAACGGGTCTGGGCTTCGGGGTCGATCCCCGGGCCGGTATCGGAGACTTCGAAGCGCAGGATCGCCCGATCGTCCGCCCCGGGGTCAGCCTGCGCGAGCATGATGCTGAGATCGATATGGCCAGTGTCGGTAAACTTGATGGCGTTGGAGGTCAGGTTGATGAGAACCTGGCGCAGGCGCCCGGCGTCCGCGAGCACAGCGTAGGGAACGGCGGGGTCAAGATGCCAGCTCAGGGTCAGTGACTTCGCTTCTGCTGCATCGCTGTAGAGCCGCACCACCTCCTGCAGCACCTGTTCGAGGATGACCTGCTGCTTCTCTAGGGTGAGCTTGCCCGCTTCCATTTTGGAGACGTCAAGAATGTCGTTGAGCAGGATCAGCAGGTTCCGGGCGGAGGTTTCTGCCACGCCGATATATTCACGCTGGTTTTCGCTCAGCGGGCAACGGCGGATCAGCCCGAGCATCCCGAGGATGGCATTCAAAGGGGTTCTGATCTCATGGCTGACCGTGGCGAGGAACTCCGTTTTGACCGCGTTGGCAGCCTCGGCCTCATTGCGGGCGAGTGTAGATCGTGCTCCTTCTGGACCACCTCTGAGATGTCAAAGCGCACGCCGACGGTCAGCCGTTGGGCAGTCGGCGGTCCGTCGCCCGGATCGTGCGACCGTCCTGCAGGCGCTGCCGGCGGGTGCGGGTGGTCCGCGCCCATGTCGACGGGTTCATCTCGGCTGCGACCAGCGCCTCGCCCGCGGGACCATCGGGCAGGGGCCCCGCGCCGGGGTCGGCGATAAAGCCGCTCTCGTACTCCTGCTGCCATACGGTCTTGATGTTGATGCCCGGGATGTAGAGGTCGGCGAAGGGGTGATAAATCTGCCGATAGCGCTCATTGGTCACGACGATGCGGTTGTTCTCGTCGACCACGTAGACGCCCTCGCCAAGGGATCGACTGCAGCCAGCACGAAATCGGTCTGGTCGCGCTCAGCCTGAGAAGACAGGCGGACCAGAGCCGACTGTAGCTCATCCTCCCGCACCCGGGTCATGCGCAGCGCCTGTGAGACCAGCAGTCCAAACCGCTGCACCGCTGTGGTGGAGACTGCGTTGAAGGCGCCCTTGTCAGGGCTGGTGCAGACAATCGCCACCAGCCCGGTTTCCTGCGGTACCGGCACTGACAGCGTCGAGATCACACCGGCGCGGACGTCATCGGGTTGATCCTGCCAGTCTGCCACCGCCGTGATGTTGAAGACCGGGACAACCGTACCGGTTTTGACCCGGCTGAAGTGCGGTGTCATGGCGAAACGGGCTTGCTCAAACCTCGGGTGGGTGCTCGCGACGACCTTGAGCGGCTCACCGCCAAAGGCCTGGCGAAGGATGAAGGCTTCCGAGAAGCTGACGCTCTCACGCAGGATGGTCAGCGACTTCTGATAGACTTCCTCAGCCCGATCGGAGAAGCCGAGTTCGCGCAGGCTTTCGAGCAGGAATTCGGTTTCCAGCCGGGTCTGACGCTCCCGGATGGTGGCCTGCTCCAGTGATACCAGAGCCTCCCGAAGCTGCTCTTCGAGGTGGGACGGTGGTGTATTGAGCCCTGCGGTCATGGCCGGACTTTAGCGTGGCTTGGCTCCGAACACGACCACTGAGATCATCAGATTGCCGTGGTGATTGGTGCCGCCGACGAAACAACCCTGCTCGCCGAAGGTGAAGTTGCCGAGAAACGGCTTGTTGCCCAGCGACCGGGCAAGTCCGGTAGATACTTCTGTCATCCGGTCTCGGACGGTGAGCATGCACCCGGCGCAGTAGATCACCAGTGCGCCGGCAATCTGGTCGCGACCAAGGTGGGCCATGTCGAGCGCGTTGTCGGCGACCCAGGCGGCCCGCTGCACAAGGTTATCGCTGGAACCCACCATCATGGTGACCTCATCGCCTTCCTCGATATCGGAAAACAGCGACAGCGCGCCTTCGTCGGTAACGGCGTTGGGGTGCGAGAGCAGGAAGTATTCAAAGCCGGCAACGGCATCACGGCGGCGGCCCAGCGGGTTGTGGGTGGTATCGAACAGGACATTACCCCCGCATCGATGGCGTGGCCGACCACGCCGTCCGTCCAGTCGTTGTAGACGGCTGCGCCGGGTTTGCCATCGATCTCGAGGATGCTGCGGCCTTCGGCGCGGGTGACAACGCCCTTGGTCTGCGTGGGTTGGTAGCCAGAATGGAAGGCGTAGCCCAGCGGCACAGAAGGGAACATGACCGTCACCGCGACAGCTTCGCTGTGGGCACCGTCCTGGTTAAAGACGAGCCAGTTCCCCGCGACTTCATTGTCGGCGGCCGTACCCCCGCAGATGGGGACACCAAGACCGATGACACCCTGCAAGCCCTCGATCACCTGTTCTTCCTGGCCAGGGGTGGCGGTGAGCCAGACCAGATCCGGCGCTTTGCCGGGGCGACCGGCCCGTCGCAGCGCTTCGATCAATGCTGTCGCAGCTGCACCCTGCGCGTCACCGTCGAGTACTGGCGCGATGGCCGAACCATAGTCACCATCGGGGTCTGATATCGCCAGAAAGCCGCTGCCGCTGTTGCCCTCGGTAAAGGTGCCCGCCTCCGTCATCACGCTGGAACAGGAGGTCGAACCATGGAAAGCGATGTCCGGGTCTATCCCCGCCAGCATGCGTTCGCGGGACGCATCGGACGCCACGCCCCCGACAATCAGAGAAGGCGGACCCTCGAGCCGGGCGAGGGCGGTTTCCAGAACGCTTTGGGGGTCAGAGGAGAGGGCGCCGCTGCTGGCCATAGAGAACATAAAGTGGGGTCTCACGTGAATGAATGCTTCGGGTCCGGCCCGCCAGCTCGGCTGCGGACGCAGGGACACGATTGCCAAAAATTATATTCTTCCTTAAATAGTCAGTCTATAGGTGTTTTAAAGTTTACGGATATTTACTGAATGTGTGGCTTTTCCCGGTGCCGTAGCGCCATGGTGCCTGCGTGACGATAGGTCGAATGAAATCGGACCTTGGCACCTGGTCCGTTTGCGCTGTAACCAAGAAAGCGTATGTCGTGACGCAGGTCGGGCCTGTTGGTGCGGCCGTGAGTGACAGCGCTGACAACCCGTTTTCCCGGAAACCCCATCGAACCAAAGGTCTTTCATGCTGCCCAAATTGCTGATCATCGAAGACTCACCGTCGATGCTGCATATGTACAAAAGGGTTCCTGCAGCAGGAGCCCCTTGAAGTGTTAGCGGCAGAGACCGGGGCGGAAGGCTTGCGCATCCTGCGCAAAGAGCGTCCTGCACTACTGCTCCTCGACCTTAAGCTTCCTGACATCGATGGTCAGGAAATTCTCGAGGCTATTGCGGCCGAAGGCATCGAGACCGCTGCCGTGGTGATGACCGCGCACGGGTCTGTCAATGTTGCTGTCGAGGCCATGCGCCTCGGCGCGGTTGATTTTCTGGTAAAGCCCTTCACCCTGGAACGGCTGAGCAAGACCCTCACCAACGTGCAGGAGCTGCACCAGCTCAAGACCGAGGTCGCCGCCTATCGCGAGCTCGATCGCCCGTCCTATGATGAGATGATCGGCAGCTCCCTGCCGATGCAGGCGGTTTACCGAACGATTGACTCGGCCTCACCGACCGACGCGACCGTGTTCATCGTTGGCGAAACCGGCACGGGCAAAGAACTGGTTGCACAGGCGCTGCATCGCGGCTCGGCACGGGCAGGGGGCAACTGGTGGTTCTCAACTGCGCTGCCATCCCCAAGGACCTGATTGAGTCCGAACTCTTCGGCCACGTGAAGGGCGCCTTTACCGGCGCCACCGGTGACCGAGACGGGGCTGCGCATCTGGCGGCAGAAGGCACTCTGTTCCTCGATGAAATCGGGGAGATGGACATCAGCCTGCAGTCCAAACTGTTGCGGTTCCTGCAGTCCGGTACGTTCCAGCGGGTCGGCTCCTCGCGTACCGAAAGCTCGAACGCGCGCATTCTGTGCGCGACCAACCGCGACGCCTGGGCGGCGGTTCAAGCGGGGACCTTCCGCGAAGATCTCTACTACCGGCTGAACGTCATTCCGATTGTGTTGCCCGCCCTGCGCCAGCGCGGTGGAGACGTGATCGAGATTGCCCGCCATTTTCTCCGTCTGTACGCCCAGCACGACGGCAAGGCCTTCATCGATTTCGACGAAGGGGTTCAAACCCTCCTGTTGAACTACAACTGGCCCGGTAACATCCGACAGCTGCAGAACGTGGTCCGCAATATCGTCGTCCTCCACGACGGAGAAATCGTCACCCACGACATGCTGCCGCCGCTCGAGCAGGTCGACATGGACATGGGCGCTGGCGGGGCATCACTGTCGCCGATCACGCCGGCCTTCGGCCCGCCGCTGGTGGGCGGCAGTATCGTGGAGATGCGACGTCGGGAGGCGGCGCCATGGTGCGTGGCGACCGGGGCAGGCCAGAGCTTCCCCGCCATGCCAGTAACGGAAGCGGACCTGCGCCCCATGTGGGTGGTCGAGCAGGCGATGATCGACCGCGCGCTGGAGATCACCGGCGGGAACGTCAACCGCGCGGCGGCTTTGCTCGAGATTTCTCCATCCAGCGTCTACCGAAAGCGGACTCGAACGCGAACTTGAATACGCCCTTGGCTACGCCCGCGGTTTTGGGCAGGACGCTAACGGGAGCAATCTTGAATTCGGTCGAGAGGTGAAGTTCTAGAAAGACAGCCTTGGCGGGATTCAGGCGCGGGCGAGAGTGATCAGCCGCCAATATTCGCTAGCCGAAGGACTCCACTCAGCAATACGCGAGTAGGTTAAGCGCCTATGGCTGTGAATCACGGGGATGTGGTGCGCAAAAACCACGAAGCCCTGACCAAACGCACTCTTCGCCGATAACCATGGAGTCGTTTTTCAGAAGCGTCCAAATCAGTCTCCAACAAAGAAAAGTGCGGACGAGAGGGATAATCATGGCCTGGACAGAAGACCAGATCGATCAGCTCAGAGAGCTATGGGGCGAAGGCCTGTCGACTTCCGAGATCGGCCGAAAGCTCGGTGTCACCAAAAATGCGGTTGTGGGTAAGGCTCACCGCCTTGGCCTGCCACCACGGCCCAGCCCGATCAAGCGCGCTGTCGGCGCCAAGCGTCCGGCGCGGTCTAAGGTCATGGCTGTAAAATCACCCTCGCGCGGGCCGACGTGCATGTGGCCCATCGGCCATCCGAACGAACCTGGCTTCCGCTTCTGTGGCAAGTCAGCGCTCACCGGCAAGCCATACTGCCAGGAGCACTACGATATCGCTTACATTCCGGCTGGTCGTCGCGACCGTGACCGTTCATCGGCATCGCGGCCCAAGCTCAGCGAGCAACAATCGCCGTTAATCGATCCACTCAGAAATCGAAAAGCGGGTAGGGCGCCTTAGGGCGCCCTTTTTTGTGCCTGGTCGAGCGTTTGCTGGTTCTCGAGGCACCAGTGCAGCCAGCGATCGATGGCCTCGCCGGCCACGTCCGACGCCTGCACCCAGACAAAACCCCACATGGGCGCACGATCCCCCAATCGAATGGGCCGCACACCGGGCTGCCTCAGCGCTTCATCCATTCTGCCAGCGCCCACGCGGAACATGAAATCCGCACCGGACGTGCCGCACAGCATGCGTCCGGCAAACAGAAAGATCAGACCGCCGAACATCCGCCGCTCTTCCAACGGTAAAGCAGGATCCAGAGCAATGCGTAAGCGGTCAGCCAGTTGCTCCTGATAAGCCATGCTGGTTTCTTCCTCCATCCTCTATAGTGCGCGCTCAATTGGGGCCCCAATGAGGGCCAAAGCAGCAGGTGAATTAGAACATGAAATGGTCACAACTGGTCGGCGAAATCATAGAAATTGCCGAGGGCGCGGGCGCAGAAACGCTCAAGCACTATCGCAGCGCCACGCTGGATGTCGATCGGAAGTCTGACGCCAGCCCCGTGACCGCAGCCGACCTTGCGGCCCACCACTATATCGTCGACCGTCTCGAGCCAGTGCTCGAAGGCGTCGAAGTTATCTCCGAAGAAAGCGCAGAAGCGCGCGGGTTTGCTGCGCCGACCGAAGATCAATTCTGGCTGGTCGACCCCTTGGACGGCACCAAGGAATTCATCAACCAGCGCGATGAGTTCACCGTCAACATCGCCCTGATCGAGCGCGGCAAGCCCGTACTCGGCGTCGTTGTGGCCCCGGCGCTTGGCCTGACCTGGGCGGAAGCCCGGAGGGTGCGATCAAGCAGGAGATCGGTGGCAAGACGCGCGAAAGCATCCGTCTGCGCTCAGTGCCTTCAGATGGCTTGACCGTGACCGCCAGCCGAAGCCACGCTGATCCTGCCGCGCTCGAAGCGCTGCTCAAGGGACAGCGGGTTAACGGGGTCATTAACGCTGGTTCAAGCCTTAAATTCTGTCGAATTGCCGAGGGCGCAGCCGATCTCTATCCGCGTCAGGGCCGGACGATGGAGTGGGATACCGCCGCAGGACAGGCCGTGGCCGAAGCAGCCGGCGCTGTGGTGCTGAAGCTGGCAGACAGATCGCCTTCTTAAGGCTTGAAATATTCGGCAAGGAAGGGCCGATTTTGCGGTCCCCTGCCTCCGGTCAGTTACCAATTACGCGATTGGCGTTGAAATCGGATTGATAATAATGGGTGTGATCTGTATCGGCTGGATTGGTGTGAGTTAGTCCCGGCGATGTGACTGGATTATCAGGGTAGTGACTTTGCCCGGGGGTTGTGTATTCGTCATTGCGTCGCCGGCTGGCGATGTTCGATGCCACCACCTGAGCTACTTGAACCGCCCAAATTGGTGGTGGGCGCTTGGGGAGGTGAGATTATCAGCGCCGACTTCGTCGATGCGAAGCTTGACGCTACCACCGGATTGGGTGGTCACGCGCGTCACCTGCACGGATTGTTTCCTTCGGCGGGTGAGCCACAACTGCAGGCATCGCCGTAGGACACCGGAAATGCATCGACTTCGGCCGAATGGCGGCGTAGCTTTCAAGCAAAATCTCAGATACCCCGGCCGGATCGTTGAGCGCGCCTTCGCGGTTTCCGCGTGGGCCACGATCCGCGCGAGGCTTCGCCGGGCTTCGGCGCGCAGTACGCCGATCGACACAGTCGGTCGAAGTGGCGCTCGAGCGCGAACAGACACAGATCACCGCTCGCGCAGGTCTCGAGTGTGACGCGGTTGAAGAACGCGGTCATGTAGTCGCCCACCACGGCTGAGTGGACACCCGGGGTATCGAAGGTCAGCTCCAGCGCATTCATCGCCTCCTTTAGCGCACCATCGGTATCGGGGACAGTGATAAACGCACCGTCTACGACCGAGAGGAAGCGGCGGTCCGGATCGCGGGCGTCCAGATCCTGTTCCTCACCATCGAACAGCGACAGCGTGATGGCGCCATCGTTGAGCACCAGGTGCAGGGCTTCTTCCATCAGCAGGGTAAATTCCGTGCCGCGAATGGTCAGCGACCCGACAGGCGTATTGATCTCGTAGGCCTGCTTCTCCATCGAACCGGTGGTGAAGCGGACGATGCCGGAGAGGAAGCGCAACGACAGGCGCTGCTCGCCCCGCTCGGGATCGTAGATGAAGGAATCCAGCGTGATCTCAGAGTTTGGCCCAACGTCGAGCACCGTCCCATCGTCCAGACGGATCGACGCGCTGGAGGCTTCACGCGCACGCACGGCTTCGTTGGCGAAAGTCCGCCCGCCCCGCTCTCCCAGGGCAAAGGCCAGATCGTCATACCGGCGCTCAACCGTGTTGGTGACAGCCGTAAAGCCCCGATTTCCGGCTCAGGCGGCAGGGCGCCGCGGAGAGAGGCGACCTGCGTCTGTGCGCGGACTTCGAGGGCAAGTACAGCGACCAGCGTAGCGATAAGGGGAAAGAACCGAACGGAGCATGACAACCCATTCTGATGTTAAAACAGATGCCACTAATGTAAATTCAATATTGGCCGAAACAATTCACGAAGGGTGACGGCGTGTTGCAGAGTGTTTCAGGGGGCAACACGGGATTTCATGGCTGCGCCCGCGCCGAGGGGCCAGCATGGCTATGGAAAGCCGATGACACAGGCAGAAATCCGAAGGCCGCACGCGTTCGAGGATGGCACAGCGTGCGGATTTCAGGCATGGATGGACGGCGATGATCCAACCAGCACCATCACAGATTGATCCCGCACCAAAGCCGCTGAGGCTGGGGCTGGTGGTCCCCTGCTTCAATGAAGCCGAACCGCTTCCGGGAAGCATGGACGCCCTGGCCGCAAGCTGGAGGCGCTGTCCAACGCCGGGGTCGATCCGGGCGGATAGTTTCGTGCTGCTGGTCGACGATGGCTCTACTGACGACACCTGGTCCCTGATCGAGCAGCGCTGCGCCGAAAATCCCCGGTTCGAGGGCCTGCGGCTGGCTGTCAACGCAGGCCAGCAGACGGCGATTTTCGCAGGCTTGCAGGCCGCTGCGGACCGCTGTGATGCCGCGTTAAGCCTCGATGCGGACCTGCAGGACGATCTCGCGACGATCGACGCCATGCTGGCCGAGTTGGCCGAGCGGCGCAGAGATCGTGCTGGGGGTTCGCGCCGAGCGGGACAGCGACGGCTGGTTTAAGCGCCAGAGCGCGGGGCTGTTCTACCAGACTGCGCGGTTGCTCGGCGTCGGTCTGACGCCCGACCATGGTGACTTTCGCCTGATCGCGCAGCCTGCGCTGGGTCGCCTGCTGCAGTTCAGCGAGCACGACCTGTTCCTGCGCGCGACGCCGGCGCTGCTGAGCCGGCGGATTGCGGTGGTGCGCTACCGGCGCCTGCCGCGCGAGGCCGGGTCCTCGCACTATCCCCTGATGCGCATGGTGGCGCTGGGGTGGACGGGGATCAGCTCGTTCTCGCTTTGGCCGCTGCGGCTGATCACAATCACCGGGGGGCTGACATCGGTGCTGGCGCTGGTGCTGGCGGCCTATGCCCTGCTGGCGTGGGCAAGCGGCAGTACGGTGGCCGGATGGACGTCGATCTTTGTCGCGCTGACGCTGTTCTCCGGCCTGACCCTGTTGGCGCTCGGGATCATCGGGGAATATGTCGCCAAGATCTACCGGGAGGTGGTCCGCCGCCCGCGCTACTTCGTGCAGCAATCCACCCTTCAAAAAGAGTGCACTGCAACCCAAGTCAGGGCGGGCAACCAAGAGCAACTTGGCCGCTAGATCATCGCGCCGGTGAGTGCGGTAAGGCTGACGTTATCACCCCCAGGCCCGAGGCCGACGAAGTTCACCGCGATCCCGGCCGTGGTGTCCGCATAGGCCACGGTGAAGCTGCCAAACGTAAAATTCCCCGCGGCTTCAGACGCCGTCGCTGGCAAATCCAGTCGATCACGGGTGACGTCGAAATTCTGCAGAGTCACCGGTTTCAGCAAGACCGGTGATCCGCACCAGATCGGCCGCTACATCGATCCCCAGGTCCAGCGACGCGAGGATGCTGTCACCGTCGGATGACAGGGTCACTGTATCAACCCCCGCGCCGCCTGTATAAAAATGGTCGACGTGTTGGCACTGGTTGCTGCAAATGAATTGGTCCCATCCCCAGATCAACCCGTGAGATTGCCAGACAGACCACTGCCAAAACTAACCGCGTCTGTATCCGCGCCTCCATTGATGGTGATGAAGCTGGAGAACGCGCCCGCAGACTGCCCGGCATTGACCGTGTTTTGCCCTGGAGGTTGAGGTGATGGTGCCGCCACTACTCCAGCAAAGCCAAGGGTGAGGATGCCAGCGCATTGCCGAAGGTCAGCGTGTCCCGTCCCGTCCCGCCCGTGTAGGCAATCGCACCCCCGGAGATCGCAGCAGAATCCGCCACCAGCAGATGGTTGCTGCCGTTCCCCAGACTGATGGTTGCTGTATTCCCGATGCCCGCCCCGAGCTTGCTCAGCTCCGATGGCGTGCCGAGCGAGGCCGCACCGTAACCCGCATAGTCATCCAGCGCCGTCCCGGTCAGCGTAAGCGTGGCGCTGTCGGCCACCATCGCATCGCTCCAGAAGGTTCCCGTATCAGCATCGGTGACCGTCACGGTCAGGGTTTCGGTGTAGCTGTTGCCGTCTTCATCGGTGACCCGAACGTCGAAGGTATAGCTCGCCTGGCTCTCAAAGTCCGGCTGGCTGTTGAACGAAAGCGCCCCGGTGGCGTCGTTGATGCTGAACGCCAGGTGATCGTTGGTAATTCCGTTGGCAAGCAGGGCAAAGGTGAAATTCGGGTTGACCGTGGCGTCATCGGTCACCTGCAGCAAGCCAACCTGCAGAGAAGTGGCATTCTCGGCGATGCTGCTGTTGGTCAGGGCGATGGCGGTGGGTGCTGAGCCACCACGGGCAGGGGGTTGTATCCCCGGCACCCAATCCTGCGCCCGCGCCGGGCCCAGTCCGGTCAGTGCTTCTTCCGCCCCGGCTTCGTCGTCCTCGTCACCCTCGCTGCCTTCGCTCGCGCGGGCGGCTTCTCGTTGGGCACGTAAGCGTCTTCGAGCAGCCCAAGCACTTCGTTGATTTGCGCCATCCCGGCCTGGATGGCACCGGGATCGCCCCCGGCCTCCTCCACCTGCCCGCGGATGCGGATCAGCGCCTGTGCCGCATCCTGCAACTCGACGTAGTTCTCGGCCAGCTCGTCAATGAATTCCTGGGCTTCCGGCCCGCAATCGCCGCCGTTGAGGCAGGCCTCGATGATCTCCGGGCCATAAACTTCCGACTTGTAGGCGACGATAAAATTCGGGTGGGCACCGGGCGTGTCCAGCGGCACCAGAATGCTGCGAAATACCGGGGTCATGGCGCCCTGCTGCACCTGCAGGGTGCCATCCTCAAGGATGGTAGCGAACAGAAAGTCTGCCGAGGCACTGTCTCCGGCAGCGCTGGCGACCAGACGGCCGTTCGGGTCGACCAAAGACACACCACCGACCAGAACCCCGATCGAAACGCCATCCTCTGGCTCGACGAAGCTCGACGAATTGAGCGTTTCTCCCCAAAGTGCTGTAAGGCTGACGCTATCCCCAAGGGCCCGAGGCCGACGAAGTTCACGGCAATCCCAGCTGTCGTGTCCGCATAGGCCCCCAAAGGTGAAATTCGACGCGGCTTCAGACGCCGTCGCCGGCAAATCCAGTCGATCGCGAGCGACGCCGAAATTCTGCAAAGTCTCGGTTGAGCAGAACCGGTGATCCGCACCAGATCGGCCGCTGTATCGACCCCGAGGTTCACCGACGCGAGGATGGTGTCACCGTGTCCCAACAGGGGTGTAGGCGGTGTAAGACCCATCCTCCATGGAACCGGTGGTCAGCTTGGCCATGCCGGAGAGGATATTGAGCGACAGGCTGCCTTCATTGGTGTTGGGATCGTAGAAGTACTCGTCCAGCAGGATTTCAGAGTACGGGCCGACGGTCAGCGTGGTCCCGTCATCGAAGGTCAGGACCGCAAGCCCATCCTCATAGGAGCTGACGATTTCGTTAGACAGCAGCCGATCCCCGGCACGGCCTTCGCCGAATTTCTGATCCCGATAGAACCGATCGACCTGCGCCTCGACCTGCGCAAAGGCACCGATTTCAATCTCGCCGCGCTGCTTGATCTGCTCGGCCGCCAGTTCGACTAAGCCCTGCCCCCCGCCATGGTCGTGCCCAAGGCGAAAGACAACGCAGTCGACGTCAAAAGGACACGCCGCCGTCCCAAGGCAATGGCCTGAGACTTCCGGAGACTGTGCCCCACGTCAGCAGTGATCAGGTCGAAATATGTTGCGTTCCTTGATGGTATTTTTCGTGCGTAGCTCGCGTTTTGAGAGCGTTACGCACAATCGTTCTCACGTGCCCCATCAAATCGGGTGCTCGGAACGGCACGCGGACTGAGACTGTAACCCCTCGATCACGCTAGAGTTGGATCACGCTTCCTTCACGCGCGAACTCAGTGATAATCGCTGGCGTGCTGCCAATCGCCTCTTGATTCTGCGACTCAAGATCATCGTCACTGACGCGAGGATCAAAGTGAGTCGGGATCAGCCGTTCGACGCCAGCAGCCTCACACAGCGCCTGCCCCGCGCGCCAGTGCGAGTGCCCCCAACCGCGCCGCGCCTCCCACGCCTGAGGCGAGAACATGCAATCGTAGATCAGCGCCTCACAGCCTCGAACGAAATCCACCAGCGCCTCCTCTGGCGCATCGTCAGGCCCGGGATGCTCGATGTCCGGGATGAACGCCAGCGCCTTGCCTTCACCCGTGAGTTTGTAGGCAATCGATCCGCCGGGATGTTTCACGGCGATGGTTTCCACGCCGATGCATCACCGACTGAAAAGCTCTTTCCCGGCGGGAACGGGTGGAAATCAAAGGACCCAATCGCTTCTAGTCCGACCGGTATTAACGGAGGTGCCATCAGGTGTCGCAGCGCCCCCTCCGGCCCCCACCCTCGAGGATTGGGCCATGCACGGGCAAGGGTTGCTGCGAGGGGCTGCGGAAGAACGGAAAGCCCATGAGGTGATCGAGATGATAATGGGTGAGCAACAGCGCGAGGCTGTCGGCCTCCACCTGCGCCAGCAGCTCAGGATCCAGCCGGGTCAGCCCTGATCCTGCGTCGAGGATCAGGCCCTGTCCCCCACCTGCACGAAAAAGCACGTGGTATCCTGACCGAACGTCGAAGGCCGGGTCGCGCTGCCCGGGTAGGATCCGCGCACGCCCAGCGGATGAATCTCGAAGGCCATGGTGTCAGCGCACCCCTTGAGCTGGCGTCGGGCAGCGCGTCACTTTTCCTGTGCGTCCCATACGCCGCTCCACGTCAAGTTGGTGTCATTTTCGATGATTGTACGACGCTCCAGCAGCAGCGCATAGACCTGGTCCAGCTGTGCGCCGAAGCGGCCCTGCATGCCGCCGAGCTGCTGCTTCGCCATCCCGAAATCCTCCCCCTGATAGGCGACCATCGCGGCCTCGTGCGCGGTGATGTCGACTTCAGCGGCGCTCACAACCGGGCTGAAGATGCGCACTGGCTCCTGCTTTGCCCTTGACCCGCAGTTGGTCGATCTGGAGCAGCGATGAACGGCTGTCGTCGATTTGGGCCTGGGTCGCTTCCCCGATGATAATATCCACGCCGTAGACCTTGGACTGACCTTCGAGCCGGGCGCTGAGGTTCACCGCATCGCCGAGCACCGAGTAGTCGAAGCGTGACTGGGACCCCATGTTGCCGACCACCACACTGCCTGAATTTACGCCGACACCGAGGCGGAACCCGCTGTAGCCGAATTCCTCTTCCAGCGCTGCATTAATACCGGGCATGGCGTCGACCATGGCAATCGCGGCCTGCACCGCTTTTTCGGCGTGGTCTTCGACGTCCAGCGGCGCATTCCAGAATGCCATGATGCAGTCGCCAATGTACTTATCGACCGTGCCTTGATGCTCGTGCACGATTTCGGTCAGGGGCGTCAGGATCCGGTTGATGATGGAGGTCAGGGTCGCGGGATCATCCTTGAAGGACTCAGAAACGGTAGTGAAGCCGCGCAGGTCCGCGAACAGGATCGACAGCTCTTTCTGCTCACCGCCAAGCTTGAGCAACCCCGGGGCGCGGCTGATGCGATTGACCAGAGCCGGAGACAGATACTGTGAAAAGGCCGACTTGATCTCCCGCCGCTGGCGGTCGCGACCGATCAGCTCTCCGACCAGCGACACCCCGCCGTAGCCGAGCAGAAACACGAACAGGCCGAACAGGCTCATATAAGTGTCTTGGGTCGCGAACATCCAGACCTGCACCCCCGCCGTGATCGCGAGGAGCAGCAGCAAGACAGCGCTGTTGATCAGGCCGGGCAGGCGCGGGGCCAGCACCAGCACGTAGAGGAAGAAAATCGCTGCAGCCAGCAGCTCCCACTGCAGGGCTTCCTCGACAATCACCATCTGTCCGGTCAGGGCCTGATGCACCGTAAGCGCCTGCAGATCCATGCCGGGCACGTTGGCCTGACCGCCCAAAGGCGTGCTCTTAAGGTCAAAAAGGCCCGCTGCCGACGATCCAAAGATCACGATCTGATTGGTGAAAGCGCTGGGGTTGAAGTCCTTGCGGAGAATGTCCGCAGCCCGGACCACGCGGAAGTAGCGTTGCTGACCCTCGGCGAGCCGCGGGAAGCGGATCCAGAGACGGCCGCGACTGTCCGTGGGCATGATCACCCGCCCCAGCCTGCCCTGCACCACCACTTCGCGGATGCCGCCTTCGTCGATACGCACCAGCTGCCCGCGCGAGCTCAGCGCCACCCGCAGCGCTTCGAGCGACAGCGACGGCAGGGTCCGGCCTTCGTGGACGAAGATCAGCGGCATGGCGCGGGCGATACCATCGGCATCGGCGGGCAGCGTCACCACCCCCAGTCCGCTGGCCGCCTCGTCGAGGAGCGGAATGTTGGAGAGTAATGCCGGCAAGCGGTAGGCCGTCGGCGGAACCCCGTCGGCGATCAGGGCGCGATCGCTTGCCATCAGGTTGATGGTGGGCCTGCGCTGGAAGGTTTCACTCTGTGTGGCGAGAAAACCCCGGCCCTCATCGGCAAGCAGGTTATTTTGCCCCAGAACCACTGGCGCAGCGGCGATTGCATCGGCAAACTGCTGGTCAAAGGAAGGCAGGGCGACGCTGGGATCGATGCTGATCCCGGCGGTGTCACTCAGCGTTTCTGCATAGAGGTCGGGCGACAGGCGGTCGCGCTCTGGAAAGATGGCATCGAAGACGAGGGCAAAGGGCTGGCCCGCGTTCACCCGCTCGACCACAGTCGCCAAATGGCTTCGGGGCCAGGGCCATTGCCCGACCTCAGCAAGGCTTTGCTCATCGACATCGATGAGGGTGATTACGCCCGAACCCGTGAAGGGTTCAGCGGTCGCCCGCACCATCGCGTCGTAGATCAGGTTTTCAAAGGGCTCGACCTGCCGCGGCAACGCAAAGGCGAACACAGCAATCGCCAGACCGGCGATCAGTGACGCCAAAGAGTTGCGTAGGCGCTGGAAAATCATGGCATGGCCGCCGGATGTGTCTTCGTTGCTCCCTCATGGCATGCGCATGGCTTACCGGGCAAGATCAGTCCCAACGCTTCATCAGCGAATTAAGGCTGTCGACAATCAGGAAACAAATGACTGCGACCAGCACCAGAAAGAACAGGTGGAAGCCCAGCATGAACAAGGGCCGCTCCGAAATCTGGATGCCATTGATCCCGCAGATGGCCAGCGGCACAGCCAGCACGTCGATGAACCAGCTCAGAAACGCCATGCCGAAGATGGCCACCGCGAACATCAGTCCGCTCGACACGGCAGCCCCGCCGATCAGAACAAGCCGACGCAGGCGACGCGAAGGCCGCCTGCGCTGCTGTTGAAGGTCTATACCAACCAAAGGGTCTAAGCCTCCCTGAGGGTGTCCTTGTTATCGCTGGCACGCTGCCTGGCAAGCTTCTCCAGCGCCTTCCGGACACTGTCGAACCCAGAGCGACCGTCCTGGTTCTGCACCATTTCTTCGATCGTCTGTGAATCGAGCGCGATACATTCGACCCGCCGTCCCCGGGCAATGGCGTGCGCCATCCGCCGGTCCTGGCTCTTGTCGATGTAGCCCACCTCACCAAACAGCTGGCCGGGTTCGAGTGTAGCAAGCGAAACCTCGGTCCCGTCTTCACGTTCCATCACGATCTCGACCTTACCGCTGGAAACCACGAAGGCCCCATCGATGCGGTCGCCCTGCGAGAACACCCGATCACCGTCGCCGAAGCGAGCGTAGGTGGTCTGATTGGTCAGGCGGGTCAGCTCTTCCTTGGACAGGCCCTGGAAGGCTGCACCGAGGTAACGGTTGGCGATTTTCCGGCTTTCCAGCAGGAACCCGAGAACAGTCGGTACCGTGATCACCAGATTGTAACCCATGTGCAGATGTGCCCGCGGCGGCATGAAGTCGACACCGGTGAGCTGCTCGAACATCCCGTGGCGCGCCATGAGGCCGAATTTGCCCCCTGCCTCGTAGAAGTTCAGCATTGCCGCTTCCTTGCCGACAGGATCCGCGACGAAGGTCTTTCCGTCGAGTGGATAGGTCGCCCACAGCTGCTTGAAGCCTTCCCAGAGCTTGGCCTGATCAAAGTAGTAGAAGTAGGTGATGGTCAGGTGCTCCAGCGCGTGCCAGCACAGCGCGGCAAAGGCGATCCAGAGGAAGATATTGCGCCGGAAGAAGAACAGACACACGCCCGTGCCCGTCCAGCCGACCAGCTCCCACACCAGGTGCACAATTTCGATGTCCAGTTGACCGAAGACAGCACAGGCGGCGACACCGCGCAGGGGCTGGCCGTCCATCCCCAAAGCCGCAAAGCCGTCGGCGCCGGGCTTGATGATCCGCTCTACGCTGTAGAACGATGCCTGCGCCGCAACGTCCCGCAGGCCCATTTCAACCGCGCGCAAGGCGTTGTGGATGTTGTCAACGGGTGGCGGACAGGCAACCGTGCCGTTGAAGAAGTCGATCTGGATCACCTGGATCAGATGCTCGGCGAAGTGGCCGAGCTGCAGGATGGTGAACACGCCCAAAAACGCAACGGCGGCGTAGTTCTTGACCTTCCACACGCCCTCGAACATGACCAGCGGGATCCACGGCAGCAGCGTTACAAATGCAATCATGTACAGCGGTTCGCCGGAGATAATCGCGTTCAACTGCAGCATGTAAGAAATCGCTGCGGTGATCAGCACGATCCGGATGTTGATGGCTTCGAACGAAAAGAACCGGAACAGAGAGCGGAAGTTAAGCATCGTCAGCCTCCTCATCGTCATCTTCCTTGCGGAGGATCGCGAAGATCAGAATGCCGCTCGCCAGCAGAACCAGCGAGACAACAACCGCAACAACATGGATTTTTCCGAGCCAGGATTCGCGCCCGAACCCCTCAGCCAGTGGGCCGGAAGCGGCTTGCGCCAGTGCCGGCAGAAGCAGGGCGAGCAGCAGCAGCAACGCCCCCTCATCATCTGCTTGATCATTTTTTCTACGCATTCACTTTCTGTTATGAATGTAGAGTCATTCGATTTAATTCAGGGATCAAGAGCAAATACACAAGGTTTTACTGATAAGTTCTCATCACTTCACTCGTGCAAAGAGCATTGCGGCGGACGAACCGACCTACAGGGGCACGTCCATCGTCTCGGGCACGCGCATGGTTCCCATATCGAGGAACGGGCATTGCTGCGCCACCGCGAGTGCCGCTTCCATGTTCTCCGCTTCGATCATCAGAAAGCCCATGATCCCGCCTTTCTCCGCGTCACGCACACCCTGATTGGTCACGACACGGCTCTGACGGAAGGCCAGTTGCGGCATCACCAGCGTGTCGCCCAGTCCGGCGAGCCAGTTCTTGTAGTCGGTCATATGCTGCTGGCCAGCTTCGGGCGAACTGGGTTGACGGGCATCTTCAAAGGTCAGAACAAACTTGGGCATGGTCATTCTCGCATTTAATTCGATTTCTCAGCATCCCGCGTTCATCGGCGCAGATCAAGACAAAGCCCGGATGAAATTGAAAACCGTCCCCCCCACCCCATTTCCGTTTGAACCGACGCTGAGGCACCATGACCGAAACCCCACCATCCAATGCAGCTGGCTTTCGCACGCCTGAGCCCATCCGTGATCAGGTGCAGCTTGATCGTGGGTCTTCTTTTGCCGCGGAACTGAAGCGCGACCGCAACCACCGTGAGCGTGCGCGGACGGTCCAGCCGTTGCGACGGCTGATCCCCTTCATCTTGCGCTATCCGGGCATAATCCTCGGGTTTTTGTTCTTTCTGGTGACCTCCGCTGCCTTAACCCTCATGCTCCCCGGGGCCTTCCGCCTCGTGGTCGATTGCGGCTTCAGCGGCGCAGCGACCTCGGCGGCCTGTGAGGCCTTTCCGATCGAAGGCAACCTCAGCATCTACTTCATCGTTGGCATCATTGGCGCGCTGCTGCTTGGTCTGACCAGCGCGATGCGGTTCTTCTTCATCAGTCTGCTGGGCGAGCGCGTCGTCGCGGACCTTCGCGCCAAGGTCTACGACCACCTGCTGTCGCTCAGCCCCGGTTACTACGCCACCACCCGGACCGGCGAAGTTCTCTCCCGGCTGACCACCGACACCACGCTGATCCAGACCGTGGTTGGCTCGTCAATCTCCGTCGCTGTCCGTACCGTGGCCACCACCTCTGGCGCGCTGGTGCTGATGTTCATCACCAGCTGGCAGCTGGCCCTGCTCATGATCTTCGTCGCGCCAGTGATCATCCTGCCCATGGTCCTGTTCGGTCGCCGGGTGCAGCGGCTTTCGCGCTCTGGACAGGACGCGCTGGCCGAGGCTTCAGCACGGGCCAGCGAGAGCCTGCGCGCCATCGACACGGTGCAGGCTTTCACCCGCGAGCCCGAAGAGCGCCTGCGCTTCCGTGAGGCGGTGGAAAACACCTTCCACGTCGCCCTGCGGCGGATCCGGGTGCGGTCGATCCTGACCGCCTCACTGTTCTCGTTCGTGCTGGCGGGGCTGATCGGGGTGCTGTGGTACGGCGCCATTCAGGTGCAGGCCGGGACAATCACCCCGGGCACCATGATCCAGTTCGTCATGTACGCCTTTATCGCCGTTTCCGGCGTCGGCCTGCTCACCGAAACCTACGCCGAGGTCATGCGCGCGGCCGGCGCCACCGAGCGGCTGATGGAGATCCTGTCGGCAAACTCAGACATCAAGCCGCCTGCGAAGCCGGTCAGCCTGCCCCAGCCGGTGACGGGCGCCATCGCGTTGGACAACGTCGCCTTTGCCTACCCCAGCCGACCGGATCAGCGCGCCCTGCGTGGGCTGGATCTGAAAGTTGAGCCCGGTCAGACCGTCGCCCTTGTCGGTCCTTCAGGCGCCGGTAAGTCCACCATCTTCCAGCTGCTGCTCCGGTTCTATGATCCCCAGTCTGGCGGGGTCCGGGTCGAGGGCGTCGACGTGAGGGAGCTTGACCCGACCGAGCTGCGCCAAAACCTGTCGATCGTGCAGCAGAACGCACCGTTGTTCGCGGGCAGCGCGCTGAACAACATACGCTTCGGCAACCCGTCGGCCAGCCGCGAGCAGGTCATCGCCGCAGCCCGGGCCGCCGAGGCCCACAACTTTATTCTGGCACTGCCGCAAGGCTACGACACCGATCTGGGCGAGAATGCCGGCACCCTGTCTGGTGGACAACGCCAGCGCCTCGCTATCGCCCGTGCCATCCTGCGGCAGGCGCCGATCCTGCTGCTCGACGAGGCAACCAGCGCGCTGGATTCCGAGAGCGAACGCGCCGTTCAGCTGGCTTTCGAAGCGTTGGCCGAAGACCGAACCACGCTGGTGATCGCCCACCGGCTGGCGACCGTGCTCAAGGCCGACTCAATCGTCGTGCTCGAAGACGGCCGGGTCGTGGATCAGGGAACGCACGAAGAACTGCTGTCGCGTGACGGCCTCTACGCCCGCCTCGTGGCGCTGCAGTTCGGCGCTGAGACCGACGATGCGGCTGGGGCAGCACCCCCGAAAGCAGCGCTTCCTAATCAAGACCCGCGAAAACCGCGCTTGCCATCGGCAAACCAGCAGCGGAAAGTGCGATCATGCCCCCCGCCCTTCGCCCTCTCATCGTCACGCTGGCTGCCTTTGCCCTGGCCCTTATGGGTGGCGGCGTGGCGAAGCTCGCAGGCATCCCTGCGCCCTGGCTGCTGGGGGCCGTTATTGGCTCGTTGCTGCTGGGCGCCGTCCGTCGGCGCCCGAACTTCCCCGAACCCGTACGGTGGCTGGCTTTCATCATGCTTGGCTACCTGATCGGCTCCACGGCCAGCGCCACGTTTCTGGGCAGTCTTTCATTGTGGCTGCCGTCGCTGGTGGTGATGGCCGTGCTGATCCCGGTGGTGACCTTCGTGTCGGCCGCGGTGCTGCTGCGTCTCAGCGACCTCAGCGCCGAGGAAGCCGTTCTGTGCTCGCTTCCCGGGGCCCTGCCCTTCGCCATTGCCGCAAGCGAAGATCTGGGCCTACGCAGCGAGGTCGTTGCCATGTACCAGAGCCTGCGCTTGCTCAGTCTGACGCTCATCCTGCCCTTTGTCGTGATGCTGATACCGCAGGAAGCCCTCACCCAAACGGCCGCTGCCCCGCTTGATACCGGTGTTACGGGGCTGTTTTCCTGGGTGCTGCGCATACCGCCAGCGATCCTGATCCCCCTGTCGCTGCTCGTGGGCGCAGGCTGTGGCGGTCTTGCAGCATTGGCCCGGATCCCCGGCGCGCTGTTCATCGGCCCCATGGCCGGAATTTCCGTGCTCAAGATCATCGGCGTGCCGCTGCCGAACCTGCCTGAGCTGGTGCTGATCGTCTCACAGGCGGCGCTGGGCTGGCTCATGGGGACACGCTTTGACGCCATACCGATGCGCCGCTTCGCCAGCCTCGCGCTGGCGTGTTTTTGCGGACTTGCCGCGGGGGTCGCGGTAGTCATTGGCGCTGGTCTGGTGCTGATCTCTCTGACAAGCCTGCCTGCCCGGGAATTGGTGCTGGCACTGGCCCCGGGCGCCATTGAGACCACGACCGCAATCGCGCTGGACCGGGATCTTGACGCGCTGTTTGTCTCAACCCATCAGATTGCGCGGATGCTGATTATTCCGCTGATGGCGCTGAGCCTGCTGGCAGCCGGGCGTGCGCTGTTCAAGCGCCGTCGAGCAGGTGCCGAAGACCGCTGATGTCATAGCCCGCATCGGCCGCAGCAGCGATGATCTGATCACCGGTGAGTTTTCCCGGCCCCTCCGGGGTCTGCGTCTGAGCCAGCGCCCACAGCATGGTTGAGCGCATGCCACTGCCGCAATAGGCCAGCACCGGCCCCGGGAGTTCGGCCAGCGCTGCAGCTGTCTGTTCAATATGGGCCGGGCTAAGCTGCCCCATGACCAGCGGAATGGCGCGGAACCCAAGCCCGAGCGCCGACGCTGCCTCAGACATCTGAGCTGCATCGGGCTGGCCGAACTGCTCACCGTCGGGCCGATTGCAAATAACCGAACGCACGCCCTGCGCGGCGAGTTTCTCCAAATCGTCCTGGCCGATCTGGCCGGAGACGAAGACGCCCTCAGTCAGCTTTCTCATGTGCATGGCCCTCCTTACCCATTCGTCCCATCGTTCAACCATTGGGCTTTCGAACACTAGGCCCTAAATCGACGCACACCGCACGCATTCCGACTTACGCATATTTCGTAAAACTACATTAGCAACAAATGGTTAAGCAGGGACATTGCCGGTTGGTTACCGCTCAGAGCTCAAGCCCCATTTCGCGGAACCGCTCCGGATCGTTGAGCCAGTTCTCGCGCACTTTTACGAACAGGAACAGGTGTACTTTCCGGTCAAACAACACTTCCAAATCGCGCCGCGATTCAGAACCTACCTGCCGGATGCGGCTGCCGCCCTTGCCCAGCACCATAGCCTTGTGACTGTCCCGGGTGACGTAGATTACCTGATTGATCTTGAGGTCGCCCTTGGCCTGGACTTCGAAGGCTTCGGTTTCAACCGTGAGATTGTAGGGCAGTTCCTGATGGAGTTGCAGAAACAGCTTCTCCCGGGTTGCCTCTGCCGCCAGCATGCGGCTGGGCAGGTCGGAGATCTGGTCCTCAGGATACAGCCACGGTCCATCTGGAAGCCGGTCGAGCACGGCCTGCCGCAGATCATCGACCCCATCCCCGGTCAGCGCCGAAACCATGAAAGTCTCCTGAACCTCCAACCGTTCGTTCACCGCAGCGGCGATAGCGAGCATGGTCTCGTGGCGCGCGCCATCGACTTTGTTGAGCGCGAGCATGGGCCGCGCGCCTTGCTGCTCCAGCTGCTCGATCACCGCGCGGTCGTCGTCGGACAGCCCCTTTTTCGCGACATCAATAACCAGCATCAGCCGGTCTGTTTCGGCGGCCTGACGCCAGGCAGCATCGACCATGGCCTTCTCCAGCCGTCGCTTGGCACCCCGGAAAATTCCGGGTGTATCGACGAAAATCGCCTGATCCCGGCCCTCGGCGAGGATGCCGGTCACCCGTGTCCGGGTGGTCTGGACCTTGGGTGATACGATCGAGACTTTGGCGCCGATCAGCTGATTGACCAGCGTCGACTTACCAGCATTTGGCGCGCCGATGACGGCGATGAACCCGCAACGTGTCGGATTTTCAACAATATCAGTCACGGTTCAGCACTCGCTCGAGCAGGATGGCGGCGGCTTCACGCTCGGCAGCACGCTTGCTACCGGCTGTGGCAGTAACCGGGTGGAAGCCCTCAACCCGTACGCTGATTTCAAACTCCGGCTCGTGGCTGGGGCCGGACTGGCGTTCAAGCGTGTAGACCGGCAGTGCCAGCGCCCGGCCCTGCGCCCATTCTTGCAGCGCCGTCTTCGGATCACGGGGTGGACGCTTTGCCGCCTCCAGCAGCGGCGACCAGTGCGCGTCGATAAAGGCCTTCACCGGCTCGAGACCGGCATCGAGGTAGAGCGCGGCGATCACGGCTTCGACCACGTCCGCCAGCAGCGACTCTTTCTGCTGCCCGCCGCCATCCAGCTCACCCTTGGACATGCGGATCATCGGCCCGATATTCAGCTTCACGGCAACTTCGGCGAGGGTCTCCCGCCGCACCAGCTCCGTGTGCCGTTTGGCCAGATCGCCTTCGCGCTCATCGGGGAAACGGCTGTAGAGCATTTCCGACACCACCAGCCCGAGCACCCGATCACCGACGAATTCCAGCCGTTCGTAGGACTCAGGCGCTTGCCGCCGACCCTCTGGCGTGGTTCGCATCGACGAGTGGGTCAGTGCCGCAATGGCGTATTCAGGCGCGGAAAACCTATGTCCGAGCGCTGCCTCCAGCGGGCCGAGATCAACCGCCTCCCGGCCCCCGTCGTTGGCCTCAGACGAGCTGCTGCGCTTCGCCATGGATTCAGGCCGGCCGATCAGCGGATGCCCTTGAGGAACCGACCCCAGCGGAAGGGATTGATGACGTTCCACTGGTTCTTCGCGCGTGAAGGGTTGTTGGGATAGCGCGGATCCATCTTCTGCTCGATGTTTAGTGAGAACAACACGAACTGAGCCCGCCCCATCAAATAGGTCCGATGCACTGGCCCCAGGGCCCCCGCACGGCTGTCTTTGGAGCTGTCGCGGTTATCGCCCATGAAAAACAGATGGTCTTCAGGCACCGTGTAGGGGCCAACGTTGTCAAAAAAGGCGGCCTCAACCTTGTCCCAGATCATATGGCTATGCGGCTCACCGTTCTGGCTGGGAAAGGTTTCTTCGTAGAAAAAGCCAAGCCGGTCGAGGTCGGCATTGGACTCGCCCGGGCCGATGTTGACCCGGTCCGCCGCCTCACCGTTGATGAAGAGCAGGCTGTTGCGGACCTCGATGGTGTCACCGGGCACACCCACCACGCGCTTGATCAGCTTGGTGCGGCGCGGGTCACCCGGGTCGGCGAACACAACCACGTTGCCGCGCTTGGGCTCACGCCAGAACAGGCGGTCGTCGATCAGCGGGATGTCGAAAATCGACTGGCGGCCAAAGCCATAGGAGAACTTCGTCACGATGACATAGTCGCCGGTCTTCAGGGTCGGGTCCATGGACTCAGACGGGATCCGAAACGGCTCGAACACAAACGACCGCACGACGAACACGATCACAACAACGGAGACAACCAGCTGTGCGTACTCGAGGATGACGTTCTTCTGCTTCCCCTCGGACTTCTCCTTGGCCATGGGCCTCTCCTTGTGTGTTCTGAAACCGGGCTCGTGTGAGCCTTTGGGCGCAGACTTAATCACTTTCGGGACCCAAAGCAACGCGGGCGGTCCCCTGCGTTCAGATCAGCTTTACAAAGCGATCCCATCGGAAGGGGTTCCAATAGGCCCAGAAATACCCGTCTGTGGGGTGAGCCTGCACGTTCAGTGAAAACAGTACGGCCTCGGCACGGCCGATCAGAAACCGATGGTGCACCACGCCAAGCTCGGCGTTGCTCCGGCTGTCAGAGGAATTATCACGGTTGTCACCGAGGAAAAAATAGGTTTCGGCGGGAACCGTGTAACGCCCGGTATTATCGAATACGGTCTGGGCGAAATTAATCACCTGATACTCGGCCAGAGTCGCCCCGCGGCGGTCGATCAACCGCTCCTCAAGGCGCTGCGCCTTGTCGACAGACAGCGACGTGTTGGTCGCCGCGCCCAGCAGCCGCTGGGGCATGGGCTCCCCATTCAGCCAAAGCTGGCCATCGATCATCTGCACGGTGTCACCGGGCAGGCCAATAATGCGCTTGATCAGGTTCTTGTCGTCCCGGGGGTGCCTGAACACGGCCACGTCTCCGCGGCGCGGTTTGGCCCCCAGCAAACGGGTATCCGGCATGAATGGCAGGTCGACATCAATGGAGAAATCGCTGTAGCCGTAGCTGAACTTGGAGACGACCACCATGTCGCCGACTTCGAGGGTCGGCAGCATTGATTCAGACGGGATCCGGAAGGGCTCGAACAGGAACCAGCGGATGCCGAAGAACACCAGCCCGGTCATCAGGATCAGCGTCACCCATTCGCGCAGGCGGCCCGGCTTTCGGGCTGGATCCGGGTTGTCGTGGTCAGCTGTTGCCATGGGGTCCTCTGCTGGTCGCACGGGCCTGCGAGAGGCAACCAGTGCGGCGGGTGCGATGATCTTCGACACCTGAAGTTTAGCCGTGCCTAGCTAATCACCCGCCGATGTGGGGGCAATTGCATGGGCGCGGGGACCGTTCTCCCGCCCGGCTTCTGTTGCAAAAAAGGACGACATAGGCTGTGGCATAGGGCGGCTCATCCGACATGGACCAATCGGCAACCACGTCCTCACCGGGGCGCAGCATCGCATCGATGCGCCGGCGCGCGCCGCCCTCAAAGGTCAGTCTTGGCTTGAAAACCCTGTCCCGGCGCCGGACGTGCCAGCCCGACATCACGCCAGCCGACCCCATAGCGAAAGCCGGTACCCAGCGCCTTCACCGCCGCCTCCTTCAGCGCATAGTGCCGCGCGACCGCAGCCGCAAAGTCGTGCCGACGCTCGCAGTATGCACGCTCACCGGGGCGCAAAATCCGCTCGATAAAGCGCTCACCCATTCGGTCGAGAACGGCCTCGATCCGCCGGATGTCCACGATGTCATTGCCTACGCCGATCAGCATGCCTGAAAATTCCGTTTTCCCTGTCTTGACCCTGAGCCCGCCTTCGGTGAAGAAGCCGGGCGCGCGCTCCTGTCCTGATACGCGCAAGCGAGACGAAAGAGAACCGTGTTCCCAACCCTGCGCCAGGCCGTGCCGATCGCGCTGCCCGTCATGATTGGCTACTTCACCGTTGGTGGCACCTTTGGCCTGACCGCGGCGGAGGCTGGTTTCGGGTGGTTCTGGCCGGTGATCATTTCGCTGATCCAGTTCGCCGGTGCTGCCCAGTTCCTGATCGTCGCCATGGTCTCTCAGGGGGCGGGCTTCATCGATACGGCGGCTGTCGTCTTCCTGCTCAACCTGCGCCACATGTTCTATGGCCTGCCCTTCCTCGCCCACCGGCCGGAACACCCGCTCGCCCGCCTGCTGATGATCTTCTGGCTCAGCGATGAGACCTACAGCCTGCTGACAAGTCGAAAGCCTGCCGACCCGCCCCGAGTGCAGGTGACGGTGGCTGGGCTGAACTACGTTAGCTGGGCCACAGGCACGCTGGTGGGCAGCACGGCCGGGCAGCTGCTCCCATTGTCGGTCGATAGCTTTTCGTTCGCGCTCTGGGCCCTGTTCGCCATCCTCCTGACCGAGCAACTGCGGGCGAACCGTAGTTTTGTGCCCGTGATCGCGGGCTTCGTCGGTGTAGCGGTGCTGGCGCCGCTCAAGGTCGATTTTGGGCTGGGCATGTTCATTTCCGGGATCGCAGCAACAGCAACGATCCTCGGCTGGCACTGGTTGCTGACCATCCGGCAGCGCGGGATGGGAGGCTGAGATGGAGGCAAGTGTGATGAGCGACGCGCTCGGGCCGGGCTTCCTGCTGCTGCTGATCGTCGGCGCGTTTGGTGTCTTTCTGCAGCGTGGCGCGTCGTTCTTCCTGCCGCGAAGGGCGCTGGACTGGCCCGCCATGGGCACGCTGAACCGGCTGCTGCCCGGTGCGCTGATCCTGCTGTTCTTTCTGGTGTCGTGGCGAACCTCAGCGGCTGAGGGGACGCCTTGAATGGCGGCCTTGGACGGCTGAGCTGCTGATCCTGCTGGCGGCTGCCGCCCTGCATCTGGCCTTCAGACGGGTTCTGCTGACCATCGTCTGTGCCGTCGCACTCCACGTCCTCGTATTCGCCTACGTACTCGGTCTGATTGTCGGTGGCGCGATGTGAAATCGCGCTGTTTTCATGCCGCGCAATGATCAGCAGGGAGAGCAGGAACACCCCGGCTGGCAAAAGCGATGAACAGAGCCGGATCATCAGGATCGCCGGCTCGGTCTGCTCAGGGAAGATCTGCACACCGTCCTGATAATAGGCCTGCTGATAACCGGCGAGGCTGAGCAAGGCGCCAAACACCAACGGCCCGAATGCAATGCCCATCTTCTGCTGGGTGGTGAACCAACCATTGAAGGCCCCTTCCAGCGAAAGGCCGGTGCGCGCCTGCCCGTCCGTGACGCTGTCGGGGATCATCGACCACGGATAAACCTGATAACCGCCGAAGAACCAGCCTACCAGCGCCATGATCGGGTACAGGAACGCGATCGACCCCGCGCTGAGCAGAAACACGCAGGACACAACCAGCGACAGCCCAATCATCGAGATAATGTAGCCGCGTTTTTTCCCAATCCTGCCGCCCAGCCACGTCCAGAATGGCATGGATGCCATGGTGGAAATAACGAAGATCCCGAAGAACACGGCGTTGTCGGAGACCGGGTCCTCCCGCTGGAAATGATACTTCAGCACGAACAGCAGGTTAGACGTGACCACGGTCAGAGATGAGACCTGCAGGAAGTAGGTCCCGAGCAGCAGGCGGAATGACCGGGTGCCGAACACCGCCCGCGCCTGCTCCCACACTGCTGGCACGTGTTCGGCCAGCTTTTTCGGCGCATTGCGCATCATCAGGACGCCAATGATCACCGGCAGCGAGAACAGCGGGATCAGGATGATGGTCGCCACCCGGAAGCCGGCCGGATCGACAGCGTTCTCTGAAAACAGGCTGACAATGATCGGCACGGCCCCGCCGCCGATAAACATGCCAATCGAGCCGACGCCCCAGCGCCACGCGGTGATGCTCGTCCGTTCGTTATAGTCCTCGCTCATCTCCGCGGTCATGGCACCCCCGGGGACGGAAATCAGCGTCAGGGCCAGATAGGTCGCCATGGTGAAGACCATGAAATACAGCGCCGAAGGCACCCAGCTGTCCATATCCACGAATGGCGCGAAGAACATCAGCGCCACCGTCGGCCCCAGCAGGATCCCGCCAGCGAGCATGAACGGACGACGACGCCCCATCCGCGACTGGGTCCGGTCCGACCAGTTGCCGATCAGCGGGTCGGTGATGACGTCGAATGTCTTGGCGAGGAAGAACAGCAGCCCGGCGTAGACCGGCGGCACGCCCAGTGCTTCGGTCATGTAGAACAGGAAGTAGAACGAGGCGAAGACAATGAGCGAGTTGGTACCGATTTCAACGATTCCATAGCCGGTCTTTACGACCCGGCTGACCCTGACGTGTTCCACGGCTGATTGCCTCCCAACAACCTGTGCTGTCTGCTGATGACACAGGCGCATATCTCTGGGTCCCGGCCTAGCAGGTATGGGGTCCATTGCCACCGCAAATCGTCCGATCCAGCCCGTCGCCCTCATCGAAGTGGGACGATTTTTGAATTTTTAATGCATTCCGAATATGCGAGCATATATTCCGGTTTCTTATCCTCTAAATTCCGGAATAGTAGCAAACGTGCTGTGCTGATGCGTAGTTTACAGGATATTCTTCCTGAGAATCAGGTATCGGGAGAGTTGTTGTGGTCGCGTTAAATGCCGAAAGTGACTTTCTGAACTATGCGGACACGCAGCTCGTCCCATCCCTTGACGGCATCCTGATCGAGCGCCACCGCCCCATCGCCTTTGCCATCCCCTACCACCACCACGCATCGATCGAGCTGAACTATCTCGACGGCTGCGATATGGAATACTCCTTCTCCGGCACGTCGGTTGTACGACGCTCCGGCAGTCTGACGCTGTTCTGGGGTGCCTCTCCCCACGGCGTCACGCGGGTCGACGGCGACGGTGAGATCATCAATATCTACGTCTCGTTCTCACAGATCCTGCGCTGGGGCCTGCCCGAGCCCTTCCTCAATTCCCTGATCGCCGGGGACGTGATGAGTGCAGCCGCCCAGCCCGATACCGACCCTCGCAGTTCCGACGCTGGACTGAGGAAATCCAGAGCGGTGACTCCACCTGGCGCCAACTGGTGCTGGGCGAAGTGGAGATGCGCGTCCGGCGCTTTGCCCTGGAGGGCTGGGAGACGGTGAAGCCCGGATACGGGCGGGTAAAGTCGGTCATCGGCGCCGGCGGCGCCATGCAGCACATCGAAGAAATGCTGCGCTTTATCGCGGACCGCTATTGCGACCCGATTTCAGTCACCGATGTCGCCGACAGCGTGGGTCTCTCGCCATCCTACGCCATGACTCTGTTCCGCCGCGTTGTCGGGGTACCGATCAAGGAGCACATCACACGAATCCGGCTCAGCCACGCGCAGATGCTTCTGTCGAACTCGGACGACAAGATTCTCAGCATCGCGATGGACAGCGGCTTCGGCTCGCTTTCGAGCTTCTATGAGGCTTTTCAGTCTCATTTGGATACAACGCCCTCGGCTTTCCGACGCAACGCCCGTCGCTAGCCTTACTGCCTGCTCCGACAGGTTTCAGACAGGTGAATACCGGAATTTTCTCTTAGATTCAGTGAAGCTTAGGCAGCCGGTTTGATTAGGCTGCGATAAACTATGGCCTAGCCGCAGGGTTTGTTGGTGGCTTGAGCCCTTGGACTTGGAGGAAATTCTATGGCGAGGGGACCGCGCATCGCCTTTATCGGCGCTGGTTCGACTGTTTTCATGAAAAACATCGTCGGCGATATCATGCAGCGTCCAGCGCTGGCGGACGCTCACTTTGCGCTTATGGATATCGACGAAGGGCGACTGGATGAGTCCGCCCTCGTTGCCGGAAAGATCATTTCCACCCTGAAGACCGCCGCGACCGTGTCGACGCATACTGACCGGCGGGAGGCCCTGAGCGGTGCTGACTTTGTCATCGTGGCCTTCCAGATCGGCGGTTACGACCCCTGCACGATCACTGATTTCGAGATCCCCCGCTCCTTCGGCCTGCGCCAGACCATCGCCGACACCCTCGGCGTCGGTGGGATCATGCGCGGCTTACGGACGGTGCCGCACCTGTGGGCTGTCTGCGAAGACATTCTGGCGGTCTGCCCTGATGCGCTGATGCTGCAGTACGTCAATCCGATGGCGATCAACACGTGGGCAATCGAGGCGCGATACCCGCAGATCAGGCAGGTCGGGCTGTGCCACTCGGTGCAAGGCACAGCCGAAGAGCTGGCACACGATCTCGACCTCGACGTCAATACGCTGAAGTACCGCGTGGGCGGGATCAACCACATGGCCTTCTTCCTCGAACTCGAGGAGCGTCGGGCCGACGGCAGCACCCGCGACCTGTATCCGGACCTGCACCGCGCCTATGCCGAGGGTCGCGCGCCAAAGCCCAACCGGATGCAGCCACGCTGCGAAAACCGCGTACGCTACGAAATGCTGAACCGGCTGGGCTACTTCGTAACGGAGAGCTCGGAACATTTCTCCGAGTACGTCCCCTACTTCATCAAGGACGGCCGTCCGGACTTGATCGAGAAATTCCAGGTGCCGCTGGACGAATACCCCAAGCGCTGTATCGAGAAGGTGGAGGCATGGAATGCGCAGGCACAGGCCTTCCGCGATGCCGAGACCATCGAAGTTGAAGCCAGTCACGAATACGCATCGGAAATCATCAACGCCATGTGGACCGACAGCCCGGCGGTGATCTACGGCAACACCCGCAACGCTGGCTATATCTCCAACCTGCCTGAGGGCTGCGCGGTCGAAGTCCCGTGCCTGGTGGATGCCAACGGTGTCCAACCGACAGCGATCGGCGACTTGCCCAAGCAGCTCGTCGGCCTGATCCGCACCAACATCTCTGTACAGGAAATGACGGTCGAGGCACTGATGACCGAGAACCGCGAGCACATCTACCACGCGGCCATGCTCGACCCCACACGGCGGCGGAGCTGGACCTTGATCAGATTTGGGCGCTGACAGATGCCCTTATTGCCGGGCACGGCGGGTGGCTGCCCGACTGGTGTCACGGCCCTGCCAAGGCCATCGCGGCCTGAGAACGCTCAGCTTTACCGGTCAATCGTAGACCGCCACCGGTGGTCCGAACTGCGCCGGGTCGATACGCAGCCCCAGACCGGGACCGCTGGGCAGCTTGATGCGCCCTTCTTCAGCGCGAATGCCATTCTCAGGGTCATAGTGACCCTCGATATGGGGCTGGGCGAGCCAGACCCCGTCCAGCTGCTCCGGCGCAACACTGGCCGAGATCTGCATACAGGCGGCTGCAACAATATCCCCACCCCATGAATCATCGCAGGTGTGGCGCAAACCCGCCGCCCGGCAGATATCCCGCGCGGCCATCATCGGCCCCAGTCCACCCATGCGGGTAAGCTTGAGCCCGAAGCCTTCCACCAGCCCCTGCCCGGCGGCGCTGACCACGGTTTCCAGATCGACAGCGCTTTCGTCCATGTAGAGCGGATGGCGCAACCGAGGGCGCACCTGCGCCAGCTCACGCAGCGTGTTGCACGGCTGCTCAAGGATCAGCGGCAGATCCTCAAGCGCCTGCGACAGCGTGATGGTGTCAGCCGCGGTCAGTCCGCGATTGGCATCGAGCACCAGCCGCACCCCGGCCCAGCGGCCTCGCGCACCCGGCGCACTGCCTCAATATCCACTTCAAGCGGCCTGCCACCAACTTTGAGCTGCAGGCGCTGATAGCCTTCCTGTGCCCGCTCAGCAGCTTCGCGTGCCATGTCGTCCGGATCGCCAACGCTGATGGCGAAGTAGGCCGGAACATCGTCACAGACCGCCCCTCCGAGCAAATCGACCACGCGCAGACCGAGTGACTGCCCCAGCGCGTCGTATGCGCTGACTTCCAGCGCTGCCTTGGCGTAACCATGGCCTGCGAGCCTTGCGTCCATCAGGCGTTGCAGGGCGCGGGGACTTTGCACCGACGCGCCAATGAGCGCGGGGGCGAGCAATTCCAGCGCCGCACGAGCACCCTTTGCATGCGCGGGCGCGTAGGTCGGGCCCAGCGGGCAGGTCTCGCCCCAGCCGACCACGCCATTTGCCAGCGTAACCGCCACCAGTGTGGTGTCGAGCGCCCACACCGGCCCGCTGGACATGACGTAGGGGCCATCGGCAACCGGCAAGTCATGCCGGAACACGCGGATCGATGTAATTTTCACGGACCGCTCCCCGGTTTTCCTCGCCCGCGCAGCAAGCCGCAGTTTGTCCTCTCTGTCAAAATGAGACGCCTTTCCTGCTACCGGAGGGCAGGTGCGCATGCCTGCACCCTTGCGCCGCCGCTGACATACCGTATCTTTAGCCATGTACCACGAGCGAGACCAATGACACTTCAACCCGACGATAAGCCAAACACTCTGATGGAGCGGACCACAGTCGGCCTGCAGGTATCGAGCCTGCTGGTTCACGTGTTCTGCTGCGGGATTACCGCTGATCGTGAATTTTGCGGCCTTGGGTGGGGTTACGGGGCTGACGCTGCTTCCGTTTGGCTTCGAGAGCTGGTTTCACCAGAATGAAATCATGATCTTCTCACTGGCCGTTGCCATGGTCGGGGTATCGGCGCTGATGCATTTCAGCAGTCGTCGGCACGCGTCTCATGCCCACCACAGCCACCACGACTGCGAAGACCATCATCACGCCGAAGCGCTGGCGTTGCAGCCGCACTGCGACCACGAAGACGACTGCGAGCAGCGCTCCAATACGGGGCGATGGTTGCTGGTTGCCTCAGTGGTGCTGCTGGGCCTCAACGCCTTCATGACCTTTGGCTTCGACCACGGTCACGCCTAGCCGGCAGACGGCTGAGGCTGACCGCCGCCTCAGGGTCGGGGCGCTTCCATCGCAGCATAGATATCGTTGATCCGCGCATCCAGCTGATCTCGTCGGGCCAGATCGTCGGGGTGCATGTCCCGCAAAGCTGGCGCATCGACCTTGAAATGCCGGTAGTCATCGACACCGCGCACCAGAATAGCGCTGTCATCGTCGTGCTTCACCTGACGCACGTCGGTGGAAACGAACTGAATGTTAACCCCGATCCGCCGGTCGCTGGAATGGTTCGGCATGGAGGCATGCAGGGTCCAGCCGTGGTGCAGGCTGGCCTCCCGGGGCGCAGCGGCGCCAGCCGGGCCGCGCTCTCATCGATCCCCTTCACCGTCTGACCAAAGGCGAGCACGTTGTCGGGGTCGTAAGTCTTCTCGTGCTCATAGTGGCCGGTTTTGTGCGAACCGGGCAGCATCCGCATGCAGCCACTTTCGCCGGTAGCGGGCGACAGCGCGACCCAGGCCGAAACCTGGTTGTCGTTGCTCAGGCCCCAGTACGTCAGGTCCTGGTGCCAGCTGACGTGGGAGGTCGCGCCGGGTTCCTTGACGATATAGCACGTGTTGTAGAGCAGGATGTTGGGGCCGAGGATCGCCTCGACTGCGTCCAGCAAGACCGGGTTGGTTGCGATTTCCCACGGCGACCGCAGCACCGAGTGCATCTTGTATTTGTAGTGCAGCTTGCCGTGCGTGGCCTCGGTCTGCTCCATGATTGCGCGGTGGGCCTGCGCCTGATCCTCGCTGAACAACCTCAGCGGAGCGATATAGCCATCGCGGTCGTAGATGTCCCTGATTTCGCGGGCCTGCACGCGCACCTCCTGCTGAATTTCTGCCATTCACAGCGATCAGGACCGCGCAGCTTTTCCCAGCGCGACGCGGTGGCGTTTTTTCGCTAAGCTGAGACTGGAACATGGCGAGTTGGCAGGACCAGAGGCATGAAACGACTGACCATCGAACCGCTCGGGCAAAGCGCCTTCGCGCCCTTTGGTGATGTGATCGACGCGCGACGAGAGGACGCGCAGCGCGTCTCCATCAACGATGGCTTCACCCAGCGCCACCATGCGCTTTCGCCGGTTCAGGCCGAGGGCAACGGCCCGATCCTGTCGATCTTTGAAACACGCAGCTTCGGCTTCCGTTGCAGATCCGCATGCTGGAACGCCATCCGCACGGCTCTCAGGCCTTCATTCCGATGGGCGACAGCGGTACGCGCGATTTTCTGATCGTGGTGGCGGAGGGCGATAAGGCGCCAGACCCGGACACGATCCGCGCCTTTCGTGTTGGCAAGGGGCAGGGCGTGAATTTCCGGGCCGGCGTCTGGCACCACCCCAATATCGTGATCGAGGGCAGTCAGACCTTTCTCGTGGTCGACCGCGCCGATCCAGCCAGCAATCTCGAAGAATTCACATTTCCGGACGACGTCGGCCCGATCTGGCTCGAGGTCTGAGCCCGGCGCCTCGATCAGCCCGCGGTAACTGACTTTCCAAACAGCTTCAGCCGCGAGATACCGCCATCAGGGACGATGTTGAAGCGGACCACGGAAACCCGACCCGTACCCTTGAGCTGGCCGGCGTCAAAGCGATGCTCCGCATCGGCACTCAAGGGCTGTGAGGGCAGGATTTCCGGCCAGAACTGGCTATCGGCCTTGAGCGCATCGGGGTTGTCGAGCATTGCCAGGTCAGCGCCTTCGAGCAGACGACCGTTCATCGAACAGGTTGCCGGGAAATTGCCCTTGTAGTGGGCGGTGTCGACCAGCACGCTGTCGAGCGTCCCGGTCTGGCCCAGCGCGACAATGATCCAGTCAAAACCCGGCTCTCGACGGCGGCGGGTTTCCCAGCCATCACCCATGTCCAGCCCCTTGTCAGGGTACAGGATCACTTCGGGGTTGCCGTAGTGGCTATCGTTATAGCCGAGAATACGCCCGCCCCTGAGGATCGACGACAGTTCCTCGCTCGCAGACCCGCTGGGTGCGTCCGGGGCAGAAACCGGAATGCCGTGCACCCGCAGGCGGGCGATCCCGCCGTCGGGGTACATATCCAGCCGCAGATGAGTTACCGGCTGGTCGCCCGAGACCTCGAACCAGTGCGCTGCGTCAGGCCCCAGTCGGCTCATACCGACCAGCGGACGGTAGTCACTGTCTGCCGGAAGGCCATCGCCGATGTGGAACGCACCCTGCAGGCTCGCGGCGTGCGGGAAGTTACCGGTAAAGAAGGCCGTGTCGATATTGACGGCACGGACGATGGTGGCACCGCCCAGACGGATGATGGCGTGATCGTTGCCGCCATCCCGACGGCGACGGCTCTCCCACCCATCCATGTACTTGCCGTGATCGTCGTAGAGGTCGGTCAAAGCTTGGCTCTTCGGTACGGATCAGGCGATCACGGGCGCCGAAAAACTCGTCGGTCACCGACACCACGGCCGCGCCCAGCCGGGCATTGGCGAGGTTGGCGTAGCGTGCTGCGAAGTCTGGCACTTCCCTGACGGCCTGCATGATCGTGGAGCCCTGGCTCATCCGCCCTTCCCTCTCTGCTCTGTGGTGTCTTCAACGCGGTCTTCCAGCCGGAATGTCATAATTCGGCAGACCTGTCGAATCGCCTCCCTGAACTCCTCGCTGCGATCACGGGGCAAGCGGTTGCGGAAGCTGTCCAGAATCTGAGCCTTGGTTGCGCCCTTGACCGCCAGAATAAATGGAAAGCCAAAGCGCGCCTTGTAGCTTTCGTTCAGGGCGGTGAATTCAGTCCGCTCGGCATCGGTCAGGCGATCCAGCCCGGCTGAAGCCTGCTCCTGCGTGCTGTCCTCGGTCAGCTGCCCGGCTGCAGCCAGTTTTCCGGCCAGATCCGGGTGCGCACAGACAACCGCGAGGCGGTCTTCATCCTCGGCGCTTTCAAGCGCGGCGCAAAAGGCCCCGATCAGCGCCTTACGGCTGGCAAAAGGCGCCTGCGCCGAAGCACTCTCCGCGACCCACGGACTTTCCTCGGCAATATCCCCGAAGGCGTCGACGAAGGCGGTGCGGTCGAGGGCGTTCACAGCCTCAAGCTTCATAGGGGGAAGCGCTCCCGCCAGTGCCGGGCAATATCAGCGCGGGTGGCAACCCAGATCGCATCATGGCTCTGAACATAATCAAGGAAGCGGGCGAGTGCCGCCGCGCGACCGGGCCGACCGACCAAGCGGCAGTGCAGCCCCACCGACATCATCTTGGGCGCGGTCTCACCCTCGGCGTAGAGCACGTCAAAGCTATCGCGCAGATAGGCGAAGAACTGATCGCCGGAATTAAATCCCTGATTGGTCGCAAACCGCATGTCGTTGGCGTCCAGCGTGTAGGGCACGATCAACTGCGGTCCGTGGGCCGTGGTCTCCCAGTACGGCAGCTCGTCGGCGTAGGAGTCTGCATTGTAGAGGAAGCCGCCGATTTCCGCTGTTAACTCACGCGAGTTTTCTGACGTGCGACCCGTGTACCAGCCCAGCGGGCGCTCACCCGTAGCAGCCTCGTGCAGGCGCATGGCTTCTTCCATCTGCAGGCGCTCGCGCTCGATGCTCATGTACTGGTGTTCGATCCACTTCAGCCCGTGAGAAGCGATTTCCCACCCGGCCTGCTTCATCGCTTCGACCGCTTCAGGGTTCTTTTCCAGCGCTGTCGCCACACCAAAGACCGTCACCGGCATCGCGCGTTCCGTGAACATACGGTGCAGGCGCCAGAACCCGGCGCGCGAACCGTATTCGTAGATGCTTTCCATGTTCATATGGCGCACACCCTTGCGGGCATCGGCGCCGACAATCTCGCTGAGAAAGGCTTCGGAGGCCTCATCTCCGTGGAGGATGTTATTTTCGCCGCCCTCCTCATAGTTGACGACGAATTGCACGGCGATGCGCGCGTCGCCGGGCCACTGCGGATGGGGCGGGTGCGCGCCGTAACCCACCATGTCGCGCGGATAATCTTTGGTCCCTGCCATTCTCTGGAAATCCAATGCCGTAAATACTGCCTCTGGGGCGAGGTTGCGTCCATTAGCGCCACAGTCTGCCTTGCCTCGTCAAGTGAGCTGTGAAATGGTCCGGTGCAAACTAAGTCCGGAGGCTTGCAAATGGGGACGCTAACCACCCATGTGCTTGATTTGGCGAGTGGTTTGCCAGCTCAGGGCCTTGCGCTCGAGCTCTTCACCCTCGACGATACACCGCGTTCACTGATCAAGGCTGTGACCAACGCTGATGGGCGGGTCGATCAGCCCTTGCTCACCCCTGAGACCATTGCCGAGGGCCGCTATCGGCTGGTGTTCCAGGCGGGCGCGTATCTGCAGGCACAGCACGGCTTTGCCGCGGCCGACCTGTTCCTCGACGAAGTGCCGCTGGATTTCCGCGTTTTCGATGCGGAAAAAAAGTATCACGTGCCGCTGCTGCTCAGCCCCTACGGCTATTCGACCTACCGGGGCAGCTGAACCGATGAGCCAGACCATCACCTTTTTCCTTGGCGGCGAAGAGCTGCGGGTGCAGGGCGTTTCTCCGGCAACCACGCTGCTGGACTTCCTGCGCGATCAACGCGGCCGTACGGGCACCAAGGAAGGCTGCAACGAGGGCGATTGCGGCGCCTGTACCGTGCTGCTGGCCCACGTCGAAGGCCCCGATAAAGACTTGGTTTACCGCGCGGTCAACGCCTGCATCACGCTCCTGCCTGCCGTTCACGGACACTGGGTGGTGTCGGTGGAAGACCTCGGTCAGGCACCGGACCGCCTGCACCCCGTCCAAGACGCCATGGTCAAGCGCCACGGCTCGCAGTGCGGGTTCTGTACCCCCGGCTTCGTGATGTCTCTGGCCGCCATGCACCTCGACGGTGCACCAGTCGAGCAAGCCGAGACCTACATCGCCGGGAACTTGTGCCGGTGCACGGGCTATGGGCCGATCCTCGCGGCTGCGGGCGACAGCGTCGCTGCCCCGCAGGACCCGGCCTTCAGCGCCAAAGTGCGCGCGGCCAAGGACTGGCTTGTCGCCCAGCGCGCAGACGACGACGGGCTGTTCTACGAACACGGTGACGAACGCTACGACGCGCCGGTGACCCTCGACGCCCTGCTGCGCCTGCGCCAGGACCATCCCGGGGCCACCATCGTCGCCGGGACCACCGAGCTGGGGCTTTGGCTGAACAAGGATTTGCAGGACTTCCCGCACCTGATTTCACCCACCCGCGTGGGCGCGCTGACCGACGTTGACTTCCGGCCCGACGGCACGCTGGTGATCGGCGGTGCAGCGACCTATGAGCAGGCCTGGCCCAAACTCAGCAAGGTCATTCCCGAAGGTCAGGACTGGTTCGAGCGTTTCGCCTCGATGCAGATCCGGCAGCAGGCCACCATTGGCGGCAATATCGTCAACGCCAGCCCCATCGGCGACGGCCCGCCGCTGTTCCTCGCGCTCAACGCCGAAGTCGAGCTTACTTCGACACGGGGCAGCCGCGTGGTGCCACTTGCCGACTTCTTCACGGGCTACAAGCAGACCGAGCTGGCCGGGGACGAAGTGCTGACAGCAATCCTCATCCCGCCCCGGCCAGAAAGCCTTCAGTTCGCCGCCCTCAAAGTCTCCAAGCGCCGGGATCAGGATATCAGCGCGGTCATGGCAGTTTTTGCCTGGCAATCCGAAGGCGGACAGCTGTCCGACGTCCGCCTGGGCTTCGGCGGTATGGCTGCGACCCCGCAGCTGGCTGCGAATACGCAGGCGGTGCTCGAAGGCCAAGCGCTGTCCACGGCGCTGATCGACGAGGCCGTCGCTGCGCTGGACAGCGATTTCAGCCCCATCGACGACCTGCGCGCCTCGGCCTGGTACCGGATGGAAGTGAGCCGCAATCTGCTCCGCGCCGAGTTAGAAAAGACCCTCGGCGCCAGTGGGGAGGCCGCCGCCGCATGAGCCAGACGCCCCTGACCACGCGCGAGGTTAACCGCCCTCGCCCCCACGACAGCGGCCCGCAGCACGTCGCAGGCTCTGCTCTCTACGTCGACGACATTCAGGCACCGGCCGGCACGCTTCACGCCTGCTTCGGACTGGCTCCGGTGGGACGCGCGAAGATCACGGCGCTGGACCTCGATGCCGTCCATGCCGCGCCGGGCGTGGTCGACGTGATCACCGCTGGCGACATCCCCGGGGAGAACAACGCCGGCCCGGTGATCCATGATGAACCGCTGCTGGCCGAGGGCGAGATCCTGTTCCCCGGACAGGCGCTGTTCTGCGTGCTTGCAGAAACCCGGATCGAGGCCCGAAAGGCAGCCCGCCTGTTCAAGCTAGAAAGCGAAGAGCTGCTCGCCCTGACCACGGTCGATGAAGCGGTCGAGGCGGACTCTTACCTGCACGATCCCATGGTGTTCAAGCGCGGCGATGCCACCGCCGCGATCGAAGGCGCGGATGATCAGCGCAGCGGTCGCTTCTATATCGGCGGGCAGGAGCACTTCTACCTCGAAGGACAGGGTTGTCTCGCGCTACCCGGTCTGGATGGCATCCACGTCATCTCCTCGACCCAGCACCCCTCGGAGATTCAGGACCTTGCCGCCGCTGCGCTGGGGATCAGCGCGGCTGAAATCACCATCGAAGTCCGCCGCATGGGCGGCGCCTTTGGCGGCAAGGAAACCCAGGCAGCCCCGCTCGCCGTGCTCGCAGCGCTGGGGGTGCAGCGCACCGGTCGCCCCGTCCGATTCCGCCTCGACCGGGATGACGACTTCGTGCTCACCGGCAAGCGCCACGACTTCCGCGTCGACTATGCCGTCGGCTTCAATCACGCCGGCCGGGTCACGGGCGTCGAAGGCACCATGGCCAGCCGCTGTGGCTATGGCCACGACCTGAGCCGGGTGATCAACGATCGCGCCATGTTCCACGCCGACAATGCCTATTTCTACCCCAGCCTTGAGCTGACCTCGCTGCGCGCGAAAACGGATACGGTGTCAAACACTGCCTTCCGCGGCTTTGGCGGGCCACAGGGCATGATGCTGGCAGAACGGGTCATGGACAGGGTCGCAGCGGCAGTGCTGCGCGACCCGCTGGATGTCCGCCTCGCCAACCTCTACGGGGAGAACGAGCGCGGGATCACCCCTTACGGCATGCGGGTGGAGGACAACATCCTGCCCGAGCTGATGACCCAGCTCGCCGAAACCGCCGACTACCGCGCCCGCCGCACCGCGATTATCGAGGCCAATGCCAACGCCGGGCGTTCTCCGCTGCGTCGCGGGCTGGCGCTGACCCCGGTGCGCTTCGGGATCTCCTTCACCACCTCGTTCCTGAACCAGGCCGGGGCGCTGATCCACATCTTCAAGGACGGCTCGGTGCAGCTCAATCACGGCGGCACGGAAATGGGCCAGGGGCTCTATATCAAGGTCGCTCAGGTCGTCTCAGAGGTGCTCGGCGTCGACCTTGAGGAGGTGCAGATCACCGCCACCCGCACCGACAAAGTGCCGAATACGTCTGCGACGGCAGCGTCGTCAGGCTCCGACCTCAACGGATGGGCGGCCAAGCTGGCAGCCCTCGAGCTGCGCGACCGGCTGACGGCGTTCTGGACCGACAACCAGTCCATCAAGGGGGCGCTGCGCTTCGAAGGCGGTGAGGTTCTGGCCGAGGATGGACGCCGCTGGCCCTTCACCGAAGTGGTCAAGGCGGCTTATCTGGGCCGGGTGTCGCTGTCGGCGACGGGGTACTATCGCACCCCGAAGATCGACTGGGACGCCAAGACCGGACAGGGCCGGACCCTTCCTCTTACTTCGCCTATGGTGCGGCGGTTTCCGAAGTCGAGATCGACAGCCTGACCGGCGCGAACCGTCTGGTCCGGGCCGATATCCTGCACGACGTGGGACGGTCCCTGAACCCAGCCATCGACGAAGGTCAGATCGAGGGCGGCTTTATCCAGGGCATGGGCTGGCTGACCATGGAAGAGCTGGTCTACAGCGACCGGGGACAGGTTCTGACCCACGCCCCCAGCACCTACAAGATCCCCTGCGCCAGCGACCGCCCCGACGATCTGCGCATCGCCCTGTTCGGGCAGGACAATCAGGAAGATACAATCTTCCGCTCCAAGGCCGTCGGTGAGCCGCCCTTCATGCTCGCCATATCGGTGCATTCGGCGCTGGCGCACGCGGTTTCGAGCTTTGGTCCAGCTGAGCACTGGCCGGAGCTGCACGCACCGGCGACGGCCGAAGAAGTCCTGCGCGCCATCCACCGCCAGCGCGCACTCAGCGCGGTCTGAGGCGCCATGGCGGATCTCACCGCTCAGCCACCAAGCGGGCAGGCCGAGGACTGGATTACCGTTGAAATCATCGAGGCGCTGGGCAGCACCCCGCGCGACGCCGGAACCTGCATGTGGGTCAGCGAGGCCATAGTCACCGGAACCATCGGCGGCGGCGCCCTCGAACACCGCGCCATCGCCCGCGCCCGCGACATGCTCGCCGCTGACGAAGACAGCGCGGCCATGGAACTCCCGCTCGGGCCGGCACTCAATCAGTGCTGCGGGGGCTTCGTTAGGCTGTCTCTTACCCGTGGCTACTACCCTGAAGCGCCGATCACCGGCTTTCCGCTGGTGCTCTACGGCGGCGGCCACGTCGGGCAGGCACTGGCGCGCGCGCTCGAACCCCTGCCCTTTGCCCTGACCTGGCTGGACGAGCGCGACAACACCCCGGCGGATCAGGCTGCGCTGGTGGAAAAGGCTGAGAGCGGCGCGGCGGGCGCCCTGCACTACGTCATGACCCACGACCACAGCCTCGATCTGGATATCGTCTCGGCCCTGCTCCGCCGCAGCGAAGCAGAGGTTCCCTTCATCGGGATGATCGGCTCGCACACCAAAATCGCCCGCTTCCGAAGTCAGCTCAGCGGCCGGGGCTTTGGTGATGAAACACAGGCCCGCCTGATCACCCCCATCGGGATCAGCGGCATCCGTGGCAAGGAGCCGGCGGTGATCGCCGCGTCCGTGGCCGCCGAAGCGCTGCTGCTCCGGTCGCGTTTCAGCGGCTGAGGCCGCCTCTCCCGCTCGCCTGCGCACGCGACCTCTACACAAAGTTCCCTTGACCCCCGAGGCTCAGGACTATTGATTAGGTCGTCAAGAACCAGCGCAGGGACCGTGGGTATGACGGCTGCATCTGTTTCGAATTTCGTCTTGCGCGCCCATCTGGTGTGGTGGGACGACGATCCCTTTTTCAACGGACAATCGGCCCGACGCAGTCTCGAAGACGGCGCGCTCGCCTGCTCTGCCGATGGACGCATCGCCTGGGTCGGCGAAGCCAGTGCCCTCCCGACCGAATTTGCCGACTGGCCGGTGGTTGAGCGGCGCGATGGCATGGTGCTGCCGGGCTTCGTCGATGCGCACCTGCACTTCCCGCAAACGGCGATCATCGGCGCTTATGGCACGGATTTGCTGGCGTGGCTGGAAACCTACACCTTCCCCGAAGAAAGCCGGTTCGGCGACCGTACCCATGCTGAGACCATCGCGGCGGTCTTCGCCGACGAGTTGCTCGCGGTGGGCGTAACCTCTGCCTGCGTGTTCTCCACCATCCACCCTGTGGCGCTGGAAGCACTGGGCAGCTGCCTTCGACCAGCGCGGCATGGGTCTGCTGTCGGGCAAGACGGCGATGGACCGTAACGCGATCCCGGCGCTGCAGGACAGCCCGCAGTCCGCCTACGACGAGGCCAAGGCCCTGCTGCTCGACCTGCAGCCGCGCTACGAGCGCTTTGGCTACGTGGTGACCCCGCGCTTCGCCATCACCTCGACCGAGGCCCAGCTGGAGCTCTGTGGCGCGCTGCACGCCGAGTTCCCCGAAACCCGGACGCAGACCCACATCAACGAGAGCGCCCGCGAAATCGCCACCATCAAAGCGCTGTTTCCGGCCGACGAGTCCTACCTCGCCGTCTACGACCGCTTCGGCCTGGTCACCGACCGGTCGCTGTTCGCCCACGGCATCCACAGCACCCCTTCGGAGCTGGAGCGGATGGCCGACGCAGGCGCTGCGGTGGTGCACTGTCCGACCTCCAACACCTTCCTCGGGTCGGGCCTGTTCGATCCCGGCGCCAATCGCGAGGCCGGGGTCGCCATCGGTCTGGGCTGTGACATCGGCGGCGGCACCGCCTTTTCACCCTTTGTGACGATGCAGGAGGCCTACAAGGTCGCCCGCTTCAGCGATCAGAGCCTGACGGCGGATGAAACCTTCTACTGGCACACGCTCGGCAATGCCCGGGTGATGAAGACCGACGCCGAGGCCGGGTCTTTCGCGCCGGGCAAATGGGCCGATTTTGTGGTGCTGGAAAGCGGCGTGGACAACGCGGTGGCACAGCTCCGGATGCAGCGGGTTCAGTCCATTACCGATCAACTGTTCGCTTGGCAGTTCTTTGCGCCGAACGTGGAAACCTGGACCCGCGGCGTGCAGCGCACCTAAGCGCTGGCAGGCGCGGCGGTGACGAAATCAGCTGCAGTAAATCCGGGCGATGACGTCGCTGCCATCCAGCGTGATGTTCATGCGATCGGGGATATAGTCCGTGGTCACGGCCTGCCCCGGCCTGATCACGCGCCAGTTGTCGGTCGGGGAATAGAGGGCTTCGAGCGCGCTCCAATCGCCACCGACGTAGCTGGTGTAGGACGATGCCCCGCAGGCGTCATTGCTCCCGTCGTCGGAACCTGGTCCCGTGTCATCGTCCTTTTTCAGGTAGGGTGTCGCTTCAGCCGGGTCGCTGTCACCGGGGGTCTCGCTGCCACTGGTATCGCCGTAGCGCGCGTCGTCATCCATCAGGCCCAGCGAGCGATAGATGGTATCACAGGCGCTGTTCCCCAGCAGGAACGGCAGCATGGCGATCAGGACCAGAATGCGAAGCAAGGGCCACCTCCGGGCGGTCGGCAGGATTGAACCCCTGCAACCCTAACCCGGCTACATGGCAATAAAGAGACGCGGGGGAGGCGCGGCGTCCGGCGGGCGTGGGCGCTTACTCGGCTGGTGCGCTGTAGTCCGGCAGCTTCTTACCGGCGTTGACCGACGGATCAAAGTCCTTGAGCGCCTGCGGCCCACCTTCGGGCGCCGAGGCAATCCGGCCGGTCATATTGCCGTATTCGATCGACTTACCAGCCGCGAGATCGTCGAGGATGCGGGTGAAGGTCGGGCCGTCGAGGTCTTCGTAGTAGTTGTCGTTGATCTGCACCATCGGCGCGTTCACGCAGGCGCCGAGGCATTCAACCTCGATCAGCGTGAACTTCTTGTCGGCGGTGGTCTGCCCCAGCGTGATGCCGAGATGATCCTGTGCGGCGTGGGTCAGGTTGTCCGAGCCGCGCAGCCAGCACGGCGTGGTCCGGCACACCTGCACGACGTGCTCACCGACCTCTTCGGTGTAGAACATGGAGTAGAACGAGGCGACTTCGTAGACGCGGATCGGCGCGCTCTCGGTCTGCTCGGCCACCCATTCAATCGCTTCCTTGGACAGCCAGCCACCGTTCTCGCGCTGGGCAATGTCCAGCAGCGGTATGACGCCGGAGGCTTTGCGATCCTCGGGGTAGCGCGCCATGATCACGGCAACGCGGTCCTTGCTGGCCTTGGAGACGCTGAAGTCGCCCGTCTGCGGGCTGGGGCGGCTGGTAACCTGAATAGCCATTAGCGGTCGATCTCCCCGAATACGACGTCCATAGAGCCAAGGATGGCAACGGTATCGGCCAGCTGGTGGCCCTTGGACAGCTCGTCCATCGCCGCGAGGTGGGCAAAGCCGGGCGCGCGGATTTTGCACTTGTAGGGCTTGCTCGACCCGTCAGAGACGAGGAATACGCCAAACTCACCCTTGGGCGCCTCGACGCAGGCGTAGACATCGCCCTCTGGCACCTTCACGCCCTCGGTATAGAGCTTGAAGTGGTGGATCAGCGATTCCATCGACTGCTTCATATCCGCGACGCGGCGGCGTGAACTTGTGGTCTTCGTTGAGCACTTCACCGCCGGGCATCTTATCAAGGCATTGGCGGATCAGGTGTACCGACTGCTTCATCTCCTCGATGCGCAGCAGGTAGCGGTCGAAGCAGTCACCGTTCTTGCCCACGGCGACGTCGAAGTCGAGCTCGTCATAGACCTCGTAGGGCTGGCTCTTGCGCAGGTCCCACGGCACGTTCGAACCCCGCAGCATCGGGCCGGAGAAGCCCAGCGCCATCGCCTGCTCCGCCGTGACCACGCCGATGTCGACGGTCCGCTGACGGAAGATGCGGTTGTTGGTCACCAGCGTCTCGATGTCGTCGATGGCGGCGTCGAACTGGTCACAGAAGGCGGCAATATCAGCATCCAGACCCGGCGGCAGGTCCTGATGGACCCCGCCCGGGCGGAAGTAGGCAGCGTGAAAGCGCGCACCCGAGACCCGCTCGTAGAACTCCAGCAGCTTATCGCGCTGCTCAAAGGTCCACAGCATCGGCGTGGTCGCGCCAACGTCCATGATGAAAGCGCCGGTGTTCAGCAGGTGGTTCAGTATGCGGGTGATCTCGGAGAACAGCACCCGGATGTACTGCCCGCGCGCAGGGGCCTCGATCCCGAGCAGCTTCTCGACAGCCAGCGCAAAGGCGTGCTCCTGACACATGGGGGAGACGTAATCGAGCCGGTCAAAGTACGGCAGCGCCTGCAGGTAGGTCTTGTGCTCGATCAGCTTTTCCGTACCCCGGTGCAGCAGGCCGACGTGCGGGTCGACGCGCTCGACGATCTCGCCATCCATCTCCAGCACCATGCGCAGCACGCCGTGGGCGGCCGGATGCTGAGGACCGAAGTTCAGGGTCAGGGGTTTGATTTGTACTTCTGCCATGGGCTTGCTTTACCTCTGTCCGCCGGTTCAGGCGGCTTCCTCTTCTTCGCTGGCTTTCTCATCGCCCGGCAGGGCGCGCCACCCGGCCCTTCCCAGGGCGAGGCGTAGTCAAAGCTGCGGAATTCCTGCGTCAGCGACACGGGTTCGTAGACCACGCGCTTGTCTTCTTCGGAGTAGCGCACTTCCGAGTAGCCGGTCAGCGGGAAGTCCTTACGCAACGGGTGACCTGAAAAGCCGTAGTCGGTCAGGATGCGGCGGAAATCCGGATGATCGGCGAACATGATGCCGTACATGTCCCAGGTTTCGCGCTCGAACCAGTTGGCGCTGGGCCAAATCTCGGTCGCCGACGCGATCGGGGTGCGCTCGTCGATGGCAACCTTGACCCTCAGGCGCTGGTTCAGGAACGGTGAGAGCAGGATGTAGACCACGTCAAAGCGCTCGGGGCGCTGGGGCAGATCGATGGCGGTTACATCCAGCAGCACGGCAAAGCGGCAGCCGCTGTCGTTGCGCAGCCGGGTCAGGTCTTCGGTCAGCGTTTCGCGGGAAAGGCGGATGGTCAGCTGGTCGGCGTGGACCACCGACTCAAGCACGCGGTCGCCCAGTGCACCGGTTACAGCTTCGAGCAATTCTTCCATTCGGCGGAACCTTCTTGAACCTTCTTCGCCGCGCTGGCAGGCCGCCTTCGCGGGGCCTCAGCACGGACCTTCGAGCCTAGCGGCGGATGATCCCCGCCTGACGCTTGATTTTCTTCTGCAGCTGCATGACGCCGTAGATCAGGGCTTCGGCCGTCGGCGGGCAGCCGGGAACGTAGACATCGACCGGCACGATGCGGTCACAGCCGCGCACCACAGAGTAGGAATAGTGGTAGTAGCCGCCGCCGTTGGCGCAGGATCCCATCGAGATCACCCAGCGCGGCTCGGGCATCTGGTCGTAGACCTTGCGCAGCGCCGGCGCCATCTTGTTGGTCAGCGTACCCGCAACGATCATCACGTCGGACTGGCGCGGTGACGGCCGGAACAGCCAGCCAAAGCGGTCCATGTCATAGCGCGCGGTACCGGCGTGGATCATCTCGACCCCGCAGCAGGCCAGACCAAAGGTCATGGGCCACAGTGACCCGGACCGCGCCCAGCCGGCGAGTTTTTCGAAGTTGGCGACAATAAAGCCACGATCCTGAATCTCCTGGGTCACCAGATCGAGCGCTTCACCCTGCTCAGCGCCCGGGGCCAGAGGCTTGCCGTCTACTCCCATTCCAGCGCTCCTTTCTTCCACTCATAGAGGAAGCCAACGGTCAGAATGGTCAGGAAAATCATCATCGACCAGAAGCCGAACAGCCCCACTTCACGCAGGCTCACCGCCCAGGGGAACAGGAAGGCGACTTCGAGATCGAAGATGATGAACAGGATCGCCACCAGATAGAAGCGAACGTCAAACCGGCCGCGTGAATCGTCAAAGGCCTCGAAACCACACTCATAGGCTGAGAGCTTTTCGCTGTCCGGGCGGCTGGGGGCGACGAGGAAGGGATCCCTGCCATCACCAGTGCCAGCACGGCCGCCAAACCCATGAAAATCAGGATGGGCAAGTAGTCAACGGCGACTTCCATTGGCCTGCGTTCCTTTTGCTTCACTCACGTTGCCACGGGTGTACACCCGACCACCCGCTTTGACCAGTGCCACAACCGCGCACAGGCGCGATAGCAGGCCAGCAAAACTGGCCTGCTCCGCTACAGGTCAACGCTTGCTCTTGGGCGGGGCGCGGAGGTGGTGGAAGCCGTTGGCCTTGTGCGGACGCGCGCTGTTGTTGCGGGCGTTGCCCGGCCCCTGCTTGGCGAAGCCCTGCGTGCTCGGCGTGCCGACCCAGCACCGGGGCACGTAGGGGAACTCGTCGGTCAGGAAGTAGGCGTAGGTACCGTTGGGATATTCCGGGGTGACCGTATCCTTGCCGTTACAGGCATCCAGATCACCGACCCGGGCGACGTAGGCGTAGTCCTCGACAAAGGTCCCATCGTATCGCCCGCCCGGGCCGATGGGCCGGGTTCCACTGCGCAGCTGGTAGCTCGACCGCTGCTCGGCGATCTGCCCGTCGGTCAGCCCGTATTGGGCATAGAGGGGAAAGCCATCCGCCGCGAAGCCGATCAGCGCTGAATGCTCGCTGGCACTGCCCGCGCCCGCGGGCCCGTGGGCAGCCCGTGATAGTGGTAGGCGCCATTGGGCTGCACGTGGGCATTGTTGCGGTCCGTGCCGAGCTGCCCACTGACAGCGAAAGGATCGTAGGACCAGCCCGAATTCCGATCACGCTGCCACCATTCAGCGGCGTTGGGGTCGAAGGGCCCACCATTGAGTGCAACACCGAAAGCCGAACGCTCGACCGCCGTTACCTGCCGGGCTTTGCCCGGTGTGGCGTCGACGACGAAAGTATAGTCCTGCTCGCTGATGGCGTTGGGATTGCTGCGATTGGGGAACTGACCCACAGCGTGGTCCGCTATCCCGTTAGACTGGATCACCAGCGTATCGCCCTGCCGTGTAATGCTGACACGATTGCTTGCGGCGAGTGCTACCGCGGCGCAGCCCCCGGCAAGGCCAAAAATCGCAACAGCTCGAACGATGGCCCTCGCCCGGGCGTTTCTGTAGGGATGGTCGGAGCGCTTCATGGTCTGGGTTCCTTTGCTTTGTCAGTGGGACGCTGGACCGTTGCTCGGTCTCTCTGTTCGTGTATTTGTGAGCTTTTTGCACACTTTTTCCGGCTGCGCTATCGATACGTGAGCGTTTTGCACATTTTTTCTCAGGCTTGCGCCCGGTGCCGCTGTTGGCTAGGTCAGCAACCAAACCGGCACAAAAGCGATTTCAGAGGATCCCGGACCCATGCAGGCGCTGTTCACTGACTCATTGTCCTACGGCTTTTTCCACCCCATCAGCGGGCTGGATCATCTGCTGGCCATGCTCGCCGTGGGTTTGCTGTCCGTACAGGTTGGCAAGCACGCCTGGGCCTATATCCCCGGCGTGTTCGTGCTGTTCCTGATCATCGGTGGTGTCATGGGCATGATCGGACAGGAAATCCCGACTTTTGAAGACGGCATCCTGATCAGTGTGGTCCTGCTGGGCCTGCTGATCGCGGTGCAGCTGCGGTTCGTGCCCTTCCTCGCCATTCCGGTAGTCGCGATCTTCGGCGTCATTCACGGTTACCCCCACGGCACGGAAATTCCGGCCGTTGCGGATCCCACGCAGTATGTCATCGGCTTCTCGCTGGCCTCGGCGATGATGCATCTGATCGGGGTCGGCATTGGCACCATCTGCGATGCCTTCCCCAACCCAAGGAATGTCCGGGCCATCCTCGGCGGTGTGCTGATCGGTGCCGGGATGGTGCTGCTGCTGCTCACCATCAAAGGCTTCTACTAAGCCCGGGTTGCGAACGGCTGCCTACAAATGGCTGAAAAGAGTGAGGCGCAAGCAACACCCGCGCCCAGCTCATGGACGGCCCTCGCCTTCTCACTGGCCTTTGCCAGCGCCTGTCGCTAATGAGATTATGCGCATTCCTTCTGGCTTAGGTGAGTTATGTCCGGACCGGCTGACAACGACGATCTGCTGAACAACGACGGCGGTGACATCCGCGATGTGAATTTCGGCGCCGCCCTCTCTGAGCGCTATCTTGCCTACGCCCTGTCGACCATCATGTCGCGCTCCCTGCCCGACGTGCGCGACGGCCTGAAGCCGGTCCAGCGGCGCGTGCTCTACGCTATGCGCCAGCTCAAGGTCGACCCCAGCGCCAGCCCCCGCAAGTGCGCGACCATCGTTGGTGAGGTCATCGGTAAGTATCACCCACACGGCGATACCGCGATCTACGACGCGCTGGTGCGGCTGGCGCAGGATTTCGTCCAGCGCTACCCGCTGATCAACGGCCAGGGCAACTTCGGCAACATCGACGGCGATAACGCCGCCGCTTACCGGTACACCGAAGCCAAGCTGACCGAAATCGCCGCGATGCTTCTGCGCAACATCGACGAAGACGCTGTCGATTTCCGCGATACCTACAACGGCGAGGAAAAGGAACCGGTGGTCCTGCCGGCGGCCTTCCCGAACCTGCTCGCCAACGGCACGCAGGGGATCGCCGTGGGCATGGCGACAGCCGTGCCACCGCACAACGTCGGTGAGCTGCTGGGGGCCTTGCGCCACCTGATCGACAATCCCAAGGCAACCGTCGAGGACCTGATGGCCTTCGTTCCCGGGCCGGACTTTCCGACCGGCGGACTGCTGGTCGAGGACGCCGACACGCTGCAGGAGGTTTACGAAACCGGTCGCGGGTCGATGCGGCTACGCGCCCGCTGGGAGGTCGAAAAGCTCAAGGCCGGCACCTGGCAGATCGCGGTGACTGAGATCCCCTACCAGGTCGCCAAGGGGCGCCTGCTGGAAAAGGCTGGCGAGCTGATCTCCGCCAAGAAGCTGCACCTGTGCGCCGACATCCGCGGACGAGTCCACCGCCGACGTCCGCATCGTGATCGAGCCCAAGAGCCGCAACGTCGAGCCCGCGCACCTGATGGAAAGCCTGTTCCGGAACACCGACCTTGAAGTCCGGATCCCGATGAACCTGAACGTCCTCAATGCCGATACCGTACCGGGCGTGCTGAACCTGCGCGAGGCACTGGGGGCCTTCCTCGACCACCGCCACGAAGTGCTGATCCGCCGCTCGCGCTACCGCTTGGGTGAAATCGACACCCACCTCGAGCGGGTCGAGGGCCTGATGGTGGTTTTCCTGAACCTCGACGAGGTGATCCGCATCATCCGCGAGGAAGACGATCCGCGCGCCGAGCTGATCCGCACCTTCGACCTTACCGAGGCGCAGGGCGAATATATCCTCAACACCCGGCTGCGCTCGCTGCGCAAGCTTGAGGAGATGAAGCTGCGCGAAGAGCGTGAGGCACTGCTCAAAGAACGCTCGGAGATTGAAGACCTGCTCGACAACCGCCGCGCGCAGTGGAAGACCATCCGCCGCGAATTCGACGAGCTCGAGGCTGTCCTGAACAAGAAGGCACCGGACTGGATGGCCGCGCCGCACCACCATTGCCGGCGCCGCGCCGGTAGGTCGACATGCCGGACGAGGCACTGGTCGAGCGCGAAGCCATCACCGTGGTGCTCTCCGCGCATGGGCTGGCTGCGTGCGCTGCGCGGACACGGCCACGTCGCCGATGAGATCAAGTACCGCGATGGCGACAAGGGGCGCTTTGTCGTCCCCGCCTACACCACCGACAAGCTGATCGTTCTGACCGACCAGGGGCGCTGCCACACCGTTGGCGCGGACAAACTGCCCTCAGGGCGGTGCTTCGGCGCACCGCTGAGCCTGACCGTTGAGCTGGCAGCCGGGGCCAAGGTCATCGCCCTCTTTCCCAGCCCGCAAAGACGGGCGCCTGCTGGCAGCGTCCGACGGGCGCGGGCTTCATTGCGCCCGAGCCTGAGATGGATCTCCAACCAGAAGGCCGGCAAGCAGGTCCTCAACCCCGGTAAGGGCGCGGCCGCAACCCTCGCCTACGACGTGGAGCCCGCGCACGATGCCGTCGCTGTCGTCGGCACAAACCGCAAGATGCTGGTCTTCGCGCTGAGCGAACTGCCGGAGATGTCCAAGGGTCGGGGCGTCAAGCTCCAGCACTACTCAAAGGGCGATATGGCCGACGCAAAGACCGTTTTCGATGGAAGAGGGCCTGACCTGGGCCTGGGGTCAGGGCAAGACCCGGACCTTCACCGAGTACGCGGAAGTCTCTGGCGCAAGGGCTTCCGCTGGACGTGCCGCGCCTTCAGGCTTCACCAAGAATGGCTTATTTGGCGGCTGATTGCACATATTTGGCTTATTAGCCGGTTTTTTTGCTGTTTTAGCGTCACAATCCTGTCAATTAGCGATCATCTGTGCGTCCAACGCAAGGATCCTTCGCGTTTCATGGGGCTTCAACTCCTTAACCTATGCGTCTAAATCATGGATCGAAGGTTGAGGAGCGGTCCACCACCCGCCGATCAGCCCCAGAGAAAAACCAGCGTATCCCCGGGCAAAGCCCTGAGATCGCACCAGACAAAGGAGCCGACCATGAGCCTGTTCGCCAACGTTTCCGAACGCTTTGCCCGTTACCAGGAAACCCGCCGTACCATTCGTGAACTGTCACGCCTCTCTGACCGTGACCTTCATGACCTCGGCATCACCCGCGCCAGCATTCCTTCGCTGGCCCGCACTGGTCGCCGTGGCTGAGTGCACTACATGACAGTATAAGGCGATAACGGACCACCTCCTCCCGGTCTTTTATCCCTTCGCCGGACCGTCGCTCCTCCCACCATAGACGTTCCTGCCAGACGGGCCTGCTGAAACTCTCCTCCCCTCAGCAGGCCCGTTTTATTTTCTCCTGATCGACATGAAAAACCCCCGCTGCTCCAGTGAGCCACAGGGGTTTTTTCTTAGGCCGAACTGTTGAAGGTGATCAGGCGAGCACCCGCCCCATCGCGCCGTCAATGGCGGAGATCACCTCATCCATATCGGACTTGGTCGAAATCAGCGCCGGGCTCAGGCACAGCGTGTTGTTGAAGCCGGCAAGTGAGCGGTTGGTCGCGCCGATGATCACGGCGTTATTCTGCATACAGTCGGCGACAATGCCCTGCACCAGACTTTCGTCCAGCGGCTCGCGGGTTTCCACGTCTTTGACCAGTTCCAGTCCCTGGAACAGGCCCTTGCCCCGCACCTGCCCGGAAACCTTGGGGAAACGCGCTGCCAGCTCTTCGAGCTGCCCGAACAGGTACTCGCCAATCTCGGTGCAGTTCTCGAGCAGCTTCTCGTCTTCGAGGATGCGCATGTTCTCCAGCGCTGCCGCCGGACCGCCGGTGCAACCGCCAAAGGTGGAGATATCGCGGAAGTAGGACATCGGGTCGTCCGCATTGTCCTTGAACATGTCGAACACCGCTTCGGTGGTCACGGTGCAGGAAATAGCGGCGTAGCCCGAGGCAACACCCTTGGCCATGGTCACCATGTCGGGCTCGATCCCGAACTGCTGGTAGCCGAACCACGAACCGGTGCGACCCAGACCGCAGACCACTTCGTCAATGATCAGCAGGATTTCGTACTGCTTGCAGATTTCCTGCACCCGCTCCCAGTAGCCTTCGGGCGGCGTGATCACCCCGCCACCGGCTGTGATAGGCTCGAGCACCAGCGCGCCAACGGTGTCCGCACCTTCGCGCAGGATGACCTCTTCGATCGCGTTGGCCGCCCGTACGCCGTAGTCCTGCACGTCGCCGAACTGCGAGCGGTATTCCAGGCAGTGCGGCACTTCCACGAAGCCATCGGGGAACGGGCCATACTGGTCCTTGCGCTGATCCTGTCCGCCCGAGGCGAGCGCTGCGATGGTCGTGCCATGGTAGTCGCGCTGGCGGTAGAGGATCTTCTGCTTCTTACCGCCATACTTGTTGTGGCTGATCTGGCGGACGATCTTGTAAGCCTTCTCGTTCGCCTCGGACCCGGAGTTGGAGTAGTAGACCCGGCTCAGGCCCGGCATCTTCTCGATCAGGCGTTCGGCAAAGCGCGCACCGGGGATCGTGCCCATGGCGCCGGCGAAGTAGTTCATCTTCAGCAGCTGATCGCGCACGGCGTCAGCGATTTCCGCCCGGCCATAGCCAACATTCACGGTCCAGACACCGCCCGAGGTGGCATCAAGGTGCTCGCGCCCCTTTTGGTTCCAAACCCGGTTGCCCTTGCCTTCGATGATGATCAGCGGGTCAACACTGTCGAATTTCTTATGCTGGGTCAGGTGGTGCCAGACGTTGGCACGGTCTGCTTCGACGATGCCGGAGTAGTCGTTCCCGTAGTTCAGATCCATCATACTTCTCCCGATAGACGGCGCAGCGAGGCCGCAAAGGCCAGCCAACGTCTCAATGCCTGCAAGAATGCTAAGTCACCGCTTAAAGAAACTCAAAGCGACGTTTCCGCTCAAGCATCCGCGACAGGGCGTATCCTAATCGGGGTCGCTTTTAAATTGCAAGCCCGGATCGCTGAACAATTTTCAGGAGGCATCGTCGCGCGGCGCCTCGCGCTTGGCGGCCTTGAGCCGCGCCCGCTGACGCTCCCGGCTTTCCGTTGTGCCGTTGTCAAAGCTGCCGAACCAGACGTCCCACGGCATCTCCGAGGTGCCGTAGTTACACTCGAAATGCCGGTGGTGGAGCTGGTGGAAGAAGTCACCGGCCTTAAGCCGCTCCCGGTCCAGGATCACCACCTTCTCGAACCCGGAGTGGGAGAACGGCGGGCTGAGGTGCTCGTAGCATACGTGGAAAGTGAACAGCAGCGGGGTCGTTGGCACCACAAAATGGATCATGACCGACGAATAGTAGAGCACATGCTCAATGGGGTGCATGGACACACCGGACCAGGGACCGACGTTGACGTTCTTGTGGTGCAGGCGGTGGGCAAGCCGGTACAGCGGCGGCCAGTGCAGGAATCGATGCACCCAGTAGAAGTGCAGGCTGCTCCACGCTGGGATCACCAGCAACAGTACCGCAAACCCGACGATGGACCACGGCTGATCCAGCGAAAGCCGGAAGCTGGGCACCACGCCGTTCGCTGCGGCCCAGTGATACATGACCTCGAACGCCGTGATCAGTGTCGTTCCGCTGACGAGGCTGAAGAAGACGTTCTCGTGCACCTGATTGTTGAACAGGAACTGGCGGTTTGACCGGGCCTGATCGCGCGGGTCGAACTTTAGCGTCTTCCCCTGCCCGGCAAGCGTGATGAAGTAAAGGTGCAGCCCGCCCGCGATCAACGTGATCAACACGCCGTTGCGTAGCCATATTTCCAGCATCCATCCAGCAGCAAGCGTCTTCATCCGCTCTGCATCGGGCAGCAGCAGGTTTCCAACAATCGCGCAGAGGAACAGGATCACCATGGGCGTAAACCGCAGCCAGGTTGCGCCGATCCAGCCCAGTGCCGCTGCCGGACGCGGAGGCCAGGCAAAAGCCGGGTTCACACCGATGGGCAAATTGGGATTGTGGCTCCAGCCGCGGGCCTCGCCGCGGGCAATGGGTGTATCCGGGGTTTGGTTGCCGCTCACTGCACCTCGCCTTTCCTGCGCTGTGACGCATACAAATCGATGCGCCCACCCTGCCATCAAACGTTAGTTGGGCGGGGCCTTCCCCCTCAATACCGGCATGGGCGGCGCTGGCAGCAAAGTCGGTAATCCGCCCTCGGAAACCGACTAAGCCGGCAACGTCAGCAACCGGATCCCGGCCATGGACTGCGCCACCCGAAAAACCTGCTGGGCGTAGCCGAATTCATTGTCGTACCAGACGTAAACCACCGCACGCCTCCCCTCGACGATGGTCGCAGCGCCGTCGATCACCCCGGCGTGGCGGCTGCCCACGAGGTCGGACGAAACCAGTTCCGTCGACCAGCGAAATCCAATCTGCTTTTGCGTATCGGGCGCCACCGAGGCGGCCTCCAGCGCCGCATTGACGGCCTCAACGCTGGTTTCCCGCGTCAGGCTGAGGTTGAGGATCGCCATAGATACGTTCGGCGTCGGCACGCGGATGGCGTTGCCGGTGAGCTTTCCTGCCAGCGCCGGGTAGGCCTTGGCCACAGCCGCCGCCGCACCGGTCGAGTTTATGACCATGTTGAGTCCCGCTGCCCGGCCACGCCGGTCGGCTTTGTGGAAGTTATCGATCAGATTCTGGTCGTTGGTATAGGCATGGACGGTTTCGATATGGCCCTGTTCAATGCCGAAGGCCTTGTCGAGCACGGCCAGAACCGGCGACGCCGCGTTGGTGGTGCAGGACGCCGCCGAAACTATGCGCTGCCCCCCGATCTGACCATCGTTGACCCCATAGACGATGTTCGGAATATCGCCCTTGGCCGGTGCGGTCAGCAGCACCTTGCCGATGCCATTGCTGCGCAGGTGCTGGCCGAGCCCGCTCTCGTCCTTCCACACCCCGGTGTTGTCGATCAGGATGGCGTCACTGATCCCCAGCGCGCCGTAGTCGATCGCACCGGGATCGGGCGCGTAGATGAAAGGAATGCGGTTGCCATTGGCAATCAGTGCCAGACCATCTTCATCGACCTCGATGGTTGCATTGAAAGCGCCGTGAATACTGTCGGTGCGCAGTAGCGAAGCGCGCTTGCGCAAATCGGCGACCGGATCACGCCCCGGGCGACAGACCACCGCCCGCAGCCGCATCAGCGCTGCCGGGCCTGAGCGCTCGATAAAGGTCCGCGCCAGCAATCGCCCGATCCGACCAAAGCCATAGAGCACCACGTCACGCGGGTTCTTCGGGTGGTCCTGCGCGTTGGCCTGATCCCGGAGATCTTCCAGACGCGTCTGCGGATCATCCGCGCCAGTCGCTCGCGACCAACTGACCAACATCAATGCGGCAGGGTTTGATGTCCCGCTCAAGCAAGGCTTCGACCAGCGGCAGGGTCTGATCAAGACCAACCCCGGCAGCGCGGTGCAGGATGATCATATCGTTGGCTGTGCCCCCGAGCGTCACCCGCCCCCGCACCCTTACGAGCACGCCATTCAGCCGATTGAGCTGGGTGACGGCGAGCGCAAAGCGCTCCGCCAGCGACTGTTCTTGTGTCCAGGCGGTCATCGCCGCGTCGGTGGATCCGGGCATGGGGCTTCTCCGTTTGCTTGCCCTAGGTGTGCCCGCCCGGGTGATTGTCGATCAAGCGAGAGGCAGCCCCTATGCATTTGCCAATCTGCCGAGCCTGCGCATGGCGGATCTGAACCGGAATGTGCGCACCCCCTCCATCTCGCGCCGACTGAATCATGTGTTACAGTTCGCGGGCTTTGTCCCCGGACGCAGCGCAGCGCAGTCCAACGCAAACACGGAACTCAGACGAATGACCGCACCATCACAAGTTCGCTTTCCCCAGCCCGCGCTGACCGACCTGCCCGAGGATCTGCGCACCCGCATCCTCGCGGTTCAGGGAAAAAGCAGGGTTCGTGCCCAATGTGTTTCTAAGCTTGGCGCACCGACCCGATGAATTCCGGGCATTCTTCGCCTACCACGATGCGGTGATGGAGCGCGCCGACAGCGGCCTGAGCAAGGGCGAGCGCGAGATGATCGTGACGGCTACCTCCGCGCTCAACAACTGCCTCTACTGTGTTGTTGCCCACGGTGCTGTGCTGCGCATTCGGGAGAAGGACCCGCTGATCGCCGATCAGATCGCGATCAACCACCGCAAGGCCCCCATCTCTGACCGTCAGAAGGTGATGCTGGACTTTGCGCTCAAGGTCGCAGGCCCCGACTCGCACGCCGTTGACGAGGCTGACTTCGCCAAGCTGAAGGCCGCAGGTTTCAGCCGCGAGGATATCTGGGACATTGCCGCCATCACCGGCTTCTATGGACTGTCCAACCGCATGGCCAACGTCATCGGAATGATGCCCAACGCCGAGTTCTACACCATGGGCCGGTGAAGCCACCCGACGCGTCAATCCGTTGGCTGATCCGTTCACCTTTCCTTGAACGCTGCGACTTTTGGCTTGCATGGCCTAGGTTATGCCACCCTCGCGCACTACCTTCTTCCACGACCGGTTCTGACCAACGCCTGCGCGAAAGGAAAACACGTGTACAGCAGAATTAAAGACGGCACTCTCGTGATCGACCGCCGCGACGTCATCCGTGGTGGCTTTGCGGCCGCAGCCCTCGCCGTCGCCGTTCCCGGCCTAGCCTATGGCAAGGGAGACGTCCCCACCGGCGAGACCGAAATCATCGACCTGATGGACGCCAGCGCCATCGACGTGTCAGCGCTCCAGCCCGGCGAGATGGTCGTGGTGTGGATGAACAGCACTTTCGTCGGCATCCTGCACCGGACCGCTGAGCAGCAAGCGGCGGCGGCGGCCGAAGCCGGCGCGCTGTCAGGGGAAAGCGATGCCGACCGGGTCGTCGATCCCGCCTACCTCGTGGCCGAACTCAAGTGCCTGCACCGGGGCTGCTACGTCGGCTACATCGACACCCCGGAAGCGGCCTTCAAGTGCCCGTGCCACCGCACCACATTCGACACCTCAGGGCGCGTGATCAAAGGGAAGACCGATAAATCCCTGCCGTTTGTGCCGCACAGCGTCAGCGAAGGCGTGGTGACCTTCCTCTGATCGTAGACAGCCAGCAGCCATAAGCAGCTGCGCGCGTTTCAAGGGCTATGGCCGCAGCTGGTCATAGCCCTTTTTTGCTGCGCTCACCCCCGCTTCCTGCAACATGTCGCTGTCATGCCGTGGTCTGAATAGCGCCGGACTGACGACGCATTTGACTTGCAGTTCGAAACCAGAATGATTGGGTGACCCGACCCATGGCCGGTGAGGAGACAGCCAACCGTGGCAGCAGAGACCGACCTCCACCGCTTGCTGGCGACCATGCAACCGACCCTGAGCCCGGAGACCTACGTCTTTTGCAGCCTCAAGGACATGGATCGTCTGGGGACGCTAAAGCCCCGGATGCTCTTCGTCGAGGCCGAGGGGCTGACCCTGATCATTGAACGGGAAGCGGCGCTGGCCGAAGACCTCGCGTTTGAGTTTGAATGTCGGATGATCACGTTGAACGTTCACTCAGCGCTGGAAGGCGTCGGCTTTCTGGCAAGGGTGATCCCGGCACTGGCGGACCTCGGGATGGGTGTGAACCCGGTCGCAGGTTTCTACCACGACCATCTGTTCGTCCCTGCCGACCGGGCGCAGGATGCGCTGCGTTGCCTGCAATCCATAAGCAGCAAGGCCGCCGCGACCCTTTCAGCCTAGACCGACAACAGCCTTGGGCAGTTAGTTGCCAAAGCCATTAACCGGGATTTTCAGGTAGCGCTGGCCATTTTCCTCAGCTGGCGGCATCTCGCCGCCTCGCATGTTGACCTGCACGCTGGGCAGGATCAGGCGCGGCATCCCGAGCTTCGCATCCCGCTCCTCGCGCATCTGCACAAAGGTCGCCATATCCTGTCCGTTGCCCACGTGGACGTTGCGGGCCTTCTGCTCGCCGATGGTGCTTTCCCAGGCGAAGTCTTCGCGGCCGGGTGCCTTGTAGTCGTGCGCAGTAAACACGCGGGTCTCATCGGGGAGCTCGAACAGCCGCTGGATCGAGCGGTACAGATCCTCAGCGCTACCGCCGGGGAAGTCGGTCCGCGCCGTGCCGAAGTCTGGCATGAAAATGGTGTCACCGACGAAAACCGCGTCACCGATGAGGTAACTCAGGCAAGCGGGCGTATGGCCGGGCGTATGGATAACCGACAGCGGCAGGGAGCCGATGGTCAACTCATCCCCGTCACTGAGCAGGAGATCAAACTGACTGCCATCGCGCTCAAAGGCCGTGCCTTCATTAAAGACCTTACCAAAGGTTTCCTGCACTTCCGTGATGTGGGCACCGATCCCGATTTTGCCGCCAATCTGCTCCTGAATATAAGGGGCCGCCGACAAGTGATCGGCGTGAACGTGGGTCTCGAGGATCAATGAAACTTCCCGCTCCTGCTCCCGCACCGCGGCGATAACCGCGTCCGCCGAAGCGGTCGAAGTCTGGCCCGAGGCCTGATCGTAGTCGAGCACTGAGTCGATGATGGCGCTCTCGGCAGATCCAGGATCGGATACCAGATAAGACACCGTGTTCGTATCGTTATCGAAGAATGCCTGTATGGTCGCGCTGATCACTACTTTTTCTCCTGAAACCGGCTCGTAATTTATATTGATCTCAGTTAATATGTAAGAGCAAACCAAGCTCGTTCGTCAAGGATAACATCACCCATGGACTGGAACAATTTCACCCCGCTCGCTGCGGCGCTTGGCGGCGCCCTGATCGGAGCGGCCTCCCTCATGCTGCTGCTCTTCAACGGTAGAACCGCCGGTGTGAGCGGTATCGCAGGCGGCGTGCTGCGCTTCAGTCTGCACGATCTCGACTGGCGGCTGGCCTTTCTCGGCGGGCTTATCATTGCACCCATCGGCTGGGGTTTGGTGCGGGACGGTATGCCGGTCGTGGAAATCACCAGCAGCGCGGCCATTCTGGTCGCCGGGGGTCTGCTGGTTGGTTTCGGGACCCGGCTGGGCAGCGGCTGTACCAGCGGGCACGGCATTTGCGGCATGGGCCGCATCTCCCTGCGCTCAGCTGTGGCGGTCGTGACCTTCCTCGTCGTCGGCGTCGCGACGGCCACACTGGCACGCTTGGGAGGGCTTTCGTGATGCGGGCTCTGTTTGCTGCTGTTGCCGGCCTGATTTTGGGGTCGGCCTGACGATCTCCGAAATGGTCAACCCGGCTAAGGTACTGGCCTTCCTCGACGTATTCAGCGGGGCCTGGGATCCGTCATTGATGTTCGTCATGGGCGCGGGCGTCGTGGTCTACGCTGTCGGCTACCAGTTGATCATCCGCCGCAACGCCCCACTGATGGAGCCCTCGTTCACCCTGCCCAGTGCAACCCGGATCGACCCGCCGCTGATCGGCGGCGCCGTCCTGTTCGGCGCGGGCTGGGGTCTGGTCGGGCTCTGCCCGGGTCCTGCATTCTCGGCCCTTGGTCTAGGCGGCACGCCGGTTTTGATCTTCATGGCAGCGGTCGTCGTCGGTATGCTCGCCTTCGAGTGGGTCTGGACACCGTTGCAAAACCGCGCACCGGCCTGAACGGATCTGGCGAAGGGGAATTGAAATGGGCACAGCGCTCAGCCTGTCCCGGATAAGCGGCCATCGCGGCGCCCCGTCGCTGGCGCCGGAGAATACCTTGGCGGGATTTGAAGCCGCCCAACAGGCCGGTGCAGGCTGGACCGAGACAGACGTCTGCCTGCTCGGCGATGGCACGCCGGTGATGTTCCACGATGACAGTCTGGACCGCTGCACCGATCGCAGCGGCACGATTGCGCAGCTGGCGCGCGGGGACCTCACGAAGGTCAACGCCAACCGACAGTTCCCCGATAGTCCCTTCACTCCGATACCGACACTCGCTGATACGCTGATCCACGCCCGGACCGCCGGCATGGGGCTCAACATCGAGTTGAAGCGACACGACCACGTGTCCGCAGCTGCGCTGCTGGAGGCCGTGATCCCGGTCCTGCGCGACCATCCGCTGGAGCCTCATCAGCTCATGTTATCGAGCTTCGACTTTGACGCGCTGCGGCTGGCACGCGCCGCGATGGAAAACGTGCCACTGGCGGTGATTGCCGAAGACCTGTCCGACGCAGTGCTCGCGGTTGCCCACGAGATTAAGGCCCACAGCCTGAACCTGTGGTGGGAAACCCTACGCCGGGACCTCGTTGAGCAGGCGCTGGACGAGGGGTTTCAGGTCAATGTCTGGACCGTGAACGACCCTGCGCTCGCGCCGACGCTGTTTGACTGGGGCGTGTCCTGCGTGTTCACCGATAGGCCGCAGGACTTCGAGGGCCTCTGATTGCATGCCGAATCAGGCGGCTGAGGCAGCCTCTTCCGCGATAATCTCGGCGATTTCTGCACAGTCCGCCACGCTGAAGGTCAGCGGAACCCGCAGGTCGACCGTTGTCGCCAGCGCATCCAGGGTTTTCGGCAGTGGCGGCACGTCGCTGAAGTACTGCCAGCTGTCGTAGCGGCTGGTGAAGGCGACGGGATCAGTAGCCCCAAACCACTTCAACTCAACCCCGCGACCTCCGCAGGCGGACACAAAGCCCGGAATATCCGCGATCTCGGCGTGAAACTGGAAGCTGGAGCCAACATAGGCCTCGTGCTGGGGTCTTTCCACCACCCGCACCCCCGCCACACCGCGAAGCCCCGCCTCAAGCGCCTGATAGCGCGCATTCCAGCGCCCGCAGTTCTCATCGAGCTGCCCCAGCTGCGCCCGCAATATCGCCGCGCGCAGGTTATCAAGCCGCGCGGAACAGTTTGGCGTTTCCAGTCGGATGGTCTCGAACACCTCTTGCGGCGGCGCCGCGCCGTGGCGCTCATAGAGCATGTAGGAGCCGGAAAGAATGATCGCCCGCGCCGCGATCTCAGGGTCGTCGGTGGTGAGAAACCCACCCTCGCCCGAATTCATGTGCTTGTAGGTCTGCGTCGAGAAACAGGCGACGCTGCCGAAATTGCCCGACCGGGTCCCCTGCCAAGACGCGCCCATGGTGTGCGCGCAGTCCTCGATCAGGGTGATGCCGAACTCGGCACAGATCGCCGTGATCGCGTCCATATCGGCGATGTGCCCCCGCATGTGGGAGAGCATGAAGAAGCGCGCGCGCCGCTTTCGGCTGCCTTGGCGCGCAGGTCGTCCAGATCGGTCAGCCAGTCCGGACCAATCTCAACAAACACCGGCACGCCCGCCGCAGGCATGGATCGCGCCGGGAACGGGCGCCAGCGTGTAAGCGTTAGCGAGGATCGGGTCGCCAGGCTTCAGTCCGGCCGCGCGCAGGGCAATCTGCATCGCCTGCCCGCCCGAGGTCACGGCAAGGCAGTAGGCTGCCCCCTGATAGGCCGCGTATTCTTCTTCGAGCCGCGCAACCTCAGAAACCTCCCCGGACCGGTGTTATAGCGGTGCAGGCGACCACTGTTGAGCACAGAAACCGCCGCCTCGATCCCGTCGGCCGGGATGGCTTCTTGCTGGGTGAAGGACTTATCAAAGGTTTTCATGGCCATAGGTGTAGGCCAGAGCGCGGCTTTGCGAAAGCCTGCCACCGACTTCGGCCTGCCACAGACCGACCGCCATCAGCTGACTTGCCAACCCCGGCACCCGCGCGCCATAAGGCTGCAACACCAAGGAGAAGGCTGTCCCCATGTCCACGCCGTACCGTATCGACGGGCTGCAGTACGCCAATTGGTCGCCAAAGATCTTTGAGCAGATGGCCGAGGGCGGCGTTCACGCCGTGCACGTCACCATCGCCTATCACGAGAGCTTTCGCGAGATGGTGCTGCAGGTCGAGCGTTGGAACCGCTACTTCGAGCAGCACCCGGACCGGCTGATGATGGGCCGAACAGCCGCCGACATCGACACCGCCAAGGCGACCGGTCGCACGGCAGTTTTCTTTGGCTTCCAGAACCCTTCACCCATCGAGGACGACATCGGGCTGGTGGAAATCTGCCACAGCCTTGGCGCGCGGTTCATGCAGCTGACCTACAACAACCAGTCGCTGCTCGCCACCGGCTGCTATGAGGACGAAGACCCCGGCGTGACCCGCATGGGCCGGCAGGTGATCGCTGAGATGAACCGCGTCGGTCTGGTCGTCGATATGAGCCATTCTGCGGAGCGCTCTACCCTAGAAGCCATCGACATTTCCCGTCGTCCCATCGCGATTACCCACGCGAACCCGGCGTGGTGGCACCCGGCCCGGCGCAACAAATCCGACGAAGTGCTGCGCGCCCTGACCGCACGCGGGGGCATGCTCGGCTTTTCGATCTACCCCCACCACCTGCGCGACGGCACAGACTGCAGCCTGCAGAGCTTTTGCGAGATGATCGCCGAGAGTGCCGCCCGCTATGGTGCGGAGAACCTCGGCATCGGCACCGACCTCTGTCAGGACCAGCCCGACAGCGTGGTCGAGTGGATGCGGGTTGGGCGCTGGTCCAAGGAAATCGACTACGGCGAGGGCACGGCCGACAATGCTGGATTCCCACCCATGCCGGATTGGTTCGAGGATAACCGCCACTTCGGAAACATCGAAAACGGGCTGCTTGAAACGGGTCTGAGCGATGCTGAGGTGGCCGGAATCATGGGCGGCAATTGGTATCGGTTCTTTGCCGAGAATTTTGTGCCAGAATAGCGCCATGTCATACGTGCACGCCAACGAGACCGCGCAGGAAATGCGCTCGCCGGACAACGTGATGCGGCTTGCCCGGCTGGGATCGGCCTTCCCGACCCGGCTAAGCTTCGGCCGCTCGCTGATCCGTCGACTGATCGAAGATGGCTCGACCGTCGAGCGCCGGTTGTGGGCCATGGACGAGCAAGGCTTTGGCCGAGCCGTCTACCGGGTCGAGATCGGTGGCCACGCCTATTCTTTGGTAGCCTTTGCCACGGCCCTCGCCGACGAAGACCGCTCTGACCGGGTAATCGCCGAGGCCTGGGACGCAAGCTTCGCCCTCTACGACGGTGACCCGGAAGCCGCTGACCTCGATCGCCTCGAAGCCAACCTGCCCAAGCAGGAGGCAGGCCGCTACACCGAGCGGGAGCTGGTGATCAGCCGCTCAAACAAGTCCGTCCGACTGTTCAGCCACGTCGCCGATGCGCTGGCGCAGGGCCAGCAGCCCGACGTCGATCTGGTTGACAGCATCGGTTATCTGATGCGGACCACCGCCGTTTACGGAAACGGCAAATTCGGCATTGCCGACCGTTTTGTCTTTGCCGATCGCCCGGGACTGCAGGGGCCCTTTGCCGCCGAGATGCTGACCGTGTGGCTGATCCGGACCTTTACCCATGATCTGGTCGAGCACGTCGCACAGATGCGCGGCGGAGAGCGGGCCGTGCGGCTCGATCCAAATATCAAACGCCACCTCGGAATCGGTAATTCGACCGGTCTGGGTATGGCGCCGTTTCTGGTTTACCACCCCGAGCTGATCCACAACTGGCTGCACGCACGGGAGACCGCGCTGGCCCGGGTTCGCGCTCTGCCCGATGTCTCGCAGGAGACGGCGACGCGCCTGCGCGCGCTGTTTGACCGCGCCCGGGCGCACGTCGAGCACTGGTCGGTCCCCGACGCGCTTCAGGCTGAGCGCCTCGTTACCCTGCGCGCCGAGCTGGAGCAGGCTGTCGAGAGCGCGCCGCTGGCCTGCACCGGCCCCTACCCAATCAAGGCGCTGATGGACTGGAGCGATCAGCACTCGCTGGAATGTCAGGAGCTGATCCGCGCCCTGTGCCTAGAGCCCTTCGGCGATCTGATCGACGAGCTCACCGGTGAGAGGGCGTTCAACGCCAAACCAAAGTTCCTGCCCGGTATGAGCCTCGCGGACCTGGGTGCTTTGCTGGACCAGCACTACGGCTGGTGCGGCGAGGTCGATTTCGACGACACCATCGCCAGTCAGAAGTTCTGGTACGTCTCCGAGGCGAAGCTCGAACCCCGGCTGGGCGACCGCTACGCCGAAGACGGCGCCGATCGGGAGCAGCCTCTCGACGTGGCCCGGCAGGTGCAGGCGCTGCGCGCTGCTATAGCCGGCTTTGACGCAGACGGACAGCAGGGTCTGCGACCTGCTTGCCCGCCATCCCGAACACCGCAACATCGTCAAGCGCGTCCAGTCCTCCGCGCAGCGGCCCTTCGCCGAAATCCGCGATAACCTGATCGACCAGTCGATGCGCCCGATCGACCTGCTACGATGCAAGCTCGCCTTTTTTGGCGCAGTAAAGTTCGATCCTAAATCCGATCTCTGGACCCGAATTACCCTGTTCCAAGGCGCACCGATGTGCGATGAGCTGCAGGCCCGGGGCGACGATTGGTGGCTGTCCACCCGTCCGGACGCTGCCTGAGCCCTGCCAACCCCCGGTACGATGTAATGGAACAGGGACGCCGAGGTGAACTTTTCCCTGAACGAAGTGCATATGACCCTGCGTAAGGCCCTTTGTGGGCGCGGGCTGGCCTTCGGCGCGGCTGATGACTGGGGCGCGGTCGGGGCTCGACTGAGCGCAGCCGGGCTCGACGGTGTCGCGATGGTGCTGGCGCAGGATAACGACGCCCTTTATCGCCTTTTGACCGAGGCTGACGCCCGGCTTGCAACCGGTGAAGGCTTCGAGCACGAAGACCACGGCTTGCACACCGCCCTACTCGCCCACCTCTCTGGGACGTCCTATGACCGCCAGCGCGCGCAGGGCATCACCGAGCAAAGCTGGAAAGCCGCCCTCGACCTCGCCCAGAACACCTATGTCCCGGAGAGCGATGCCTCGCGGCTTGGCGGCGCCGGTGCCGGGACCAACGACAACGACTGACCCCTTCGACGGAGACCTGAACCATGGATATGACCCTTACCCTCGATGAGGTTTACGCCCTCGCCGTAGACCGCCTGACCGACGCCGGGGCCAGCCCGGAGAACGCAGCCTCCGTCGCCCGCTCAACATGGCGCGCCGAACGGGACGGCATCCGCTCGCACGGCCTGATGTACGTACCGATCTACGCCGAGCACGTCCGCTGCGGGAAGGTCGTCGGCGACGCTGAGCCGGTTGTATCCCGCCCGCGTCCGGGTGCCGTGCACGTCGATGCGGCCAACGGTTTCGCCCATCCGGCGATCGATGCAGGCTGGGAAAGCTTCACCAGCGCCGCTTGGGAAAACGGGGTCGCGTCACTGACGCTGCACAACTCCTACAATTGCGGGATTCTCGGCCACCACGCCGAGCGCCTTGCCGAGGTTGGCCTTGTCGGGCTGTGCTTTACCCACGCACCCGCCTCGGTCGCGCCAGCGGGCGGGATCAAGCCCATCGTCGGCACCAACCCCTTTGCGCTCGGGGTGCCCGATGGCAACGGCGGTGCGGCCATGGTCATCGACCAGTCGATCTCAGTCGTGGCCAAGTCGAAATCGTCCTGCGCAACAAGAACAACGAGCCGATCGAAGAAGGCTGGGCCTTCGGCCCGGACGGCGAACCGACCACCGACGCAGCCGTTGCGCTCAAAGGCACCATGGCGCCCAGCGGCGGCTACAAGGGCTTCGGACTGGGGCCTGACGGTGGAGATCCTCGCATCCTGTCTCTCCGGCGCGCTGCTGTCGACCGAAGCCTCACCCTTTGCCGGCACGGCCGGCGGACCGCCCTCGACCGGCCAGTGCTTCATCGCCTTCGACCCTGCGGGCTATGCCGGAGAGCGGTTCTTCACTCAGGTGGAAGCGCTGGTGGCGAGCATCCGCGCGCAGGATGGCGCCCGGGTCCCCGGCGACCGACGCAAGGCCAATCGCGTCCAGACCGAGCGCGATGGTGTCGTGGTAAATCCGGCGCAGCAGGCCTCGCTCGGCCTCGCGTAAAGGCACGGAACCTGCTGCTCATTTTCTGATTTTTAGCCGGTGTCGGAGAAGCCCCGGGACCCTAAACAGGGCTGCTGGGGCTGATCGGGCCGTGCTTACTCGGCTGCGACAGCCGCCAGCGCCTCGGCGGTGTCGACTTTCTTGCCCGACAGACGCGCTTCCATCACCGGGCGGAAGTTTGCGGATCAGGCCCTGAACCGGCCACGCTGCTGCATCACCCAGCGCACAGATGGTATGGCCTTCGATCTGGTAGGAAACGTCGAGCAGCATGTCGATTTCTTCGACTTCCGCCTGTCCCTTGGCCATGCGATCGAGGACGCGGTGCATCCAGCCCGTGCCCTCGCGGCACGGCGTGCACTGACCACAGCTTTCGTGCTTGTAGAAGTGCGCGAGGCGGCCGATAGCCTGAATGATGTCGGTCGACTTGTCCATGACGATCACAGCGGCCGTACCCAGACCAGATTTCACCGCCCGCAGGCTGTCAAAATCCATGCGGATGTCGCTGCAGACATCGTGGGTGATACAAGGAACCGACGAGCCGCCGGGGATCACGGCGAGCAGGTTGTCCCAGCCGCCCCGGACGCCGCCCGCGTGCTTATCGAGCAGCTCACGCAGCGGAATGCCCATCTCTTCTTCGACGTTGCAGGGCCGCTCGACGTGCCCGGAGATGCAGAACAGCTTGGTGCCGCGGTTGCGCTCCGGACCCAGTGCCGTCCACCAGTCGACACCGCGGCGCAGGATCTCGGGCACCACAGCAATGGTCTCAACGTTGTTCACCGTCGTCGGGCAGCCATAGAGGCCTGCGCCCGCCGGGAACGGAGGCTTCAGGCGCGGCTGGCCCTTCTTGCCTTCCAGCGATTCGAGCAGTGCGGTTTCTTCACCGCAGATGTAGGCACCGGCACCCCGGTGCAGGTGGATGTCGAAGTTCCAGCCGTTGGTCTTCTCTGACTTCTCGCCCAGCAGTCCGGCTTCGCGGGCTTCAAGGATCGCTTGTTCGATGTTCGAGGCTTCGTTGTAGAACTCGCCCCGGATGTAGATGTAACCGGTGTTCGCGCCCATGGCGAAGCCCGCCAGCACCATGCCTTCGAGCAGCCGGTGCGGATCAAAGCGCAGGATATCGCGGTCCTTGCAGGTGCCCGGCTCGGATTCATCGGCGTTGACGACAAGGTAGTGCGGCAGCGCGCTTTCCTTGGGCATGAACGACCACTTGAGACCGGTTGGGAAGCCCGCACCACCGCGCCCGCGCAGGTCAGACTGCTTGACCAGATCGATCACCCGGTCGCGCCCGAGCGAGACCATGGCTTTGGTGTTATCCCAGACCCCCGCGCCTTGGCACCGGGCAGGCGCCAGTCGTGCTGGCCGTAGAGGTTGGTAAAGATTCGATCCTGATCCGCAAGCATGGGCCTGTCCGCGTTCTGGTAAAAAGTTTGTCGCAGCCTTATGCCCGCAAACCGCCACGATGAAAACCGCCCTGATGTCGCGACACCTGTTCGCCCAGTGCAGACGATAGTGCCGCCGCCCTCTGGCCGAAAACCAACCGATCAGGCTGCCAGACCCCCCAGATCCTCGATGGTCGCGATGATCTCGTCCACGCCCTGCCCATGCTTGACCTGCGCGAACAGGAACGGGCGCTCGGCGCGCATGCGCTTGGCGTCCTCGTCCATGACGGTCAGGCTCGCACCGACCATCTCGGCGAGGTCGGTTTTGTTGATCACCAGCAGGTCAGACCGCGTGATCCCCGGCCCGCCCTTCCTCGGGATCTTCTCCCCTGCTGATACGTCGATCACGTAGATTGTGATGTCGGCCAGCTCCGGGGAAAAGGTTGCAGAAAGGTTGTCACCGCCGCTCTCAACAAACACGATATCGAGGGCGCCCAGTCGCTCCACCATCTGCTCGACCGCACGCAGGTTGATCGACGCATCCTCGCGGATGGCCGTGTGCGGACAGCCCCGGTCTCGACCCCCATAATCCGATCGGCATCCAGCGCGCCGGTCCGTGTCAGGATCTTCGCGTCTTCCTGCGTGTAGATGTCGTTGGTGATGGCGGCGATCCGGTAACGGTCGCGCAGGCGTTTGCACAGCTGCTCCAGCAGCGCGGTCTTGCCCGAGCCGACCGGTCCACCAATGCCCACCCGCAGCGGGGCGGCGAGGTCTGCGGCCAAAGCAGCCGCCGAAGGGTTTGTCGTCATGATCTGAACAACCTCGAATATTGCGTTTCGTGTTTGACCGAGCACCAGTCGGCGACCAGCGCAGCGGTATGAGGTGGCTGACTGTGGTCGGCGTCGGCGGCGGTCATCTCCGCCGCCAGCGCCGCGATGTCTGGCTCGAAGGCTGCCATAATCCGCTGGCCGTCGGTCTGCCCCAGCGGGATAACCCGGCAGGCCACCGAAACCTGATTAGCCAGCCAGGCGTGCAGGAAGGCTGCGAGCGCTGCCTCCGCCCCGATCCCAAAGTCGCGGGCTGCGAGGGCAAACAGCACCGGGTAGGCCTTGTCGCCTTCCATCCCGGCAGGCAATTCCAGCCCCCAGACCCCGACCATCACCTTGGCGAAGGCATCCCCGAGCAGAGCCACTTCCTGCCGTGTTTCCCGGGTCTGGCGCAGCGCGAGGCTGATCTGATTGACCCGGACAGGCCGCTCATCCCCGGAAAGTGTAGCGACCAACGCCCAGGCGTCTTGCCGCGCTGCCCCGGCCTGCAGGTGGAAGCGGCACCAGCCGCCAAGGCTGTCGCGGTCGGCCACCAGCCCTTCCTCGATGGCGGCTTCCAGCCCGCCGGAATAGGAGAAAGCCCCGATCGGGAAGGACGGCGAGGTCCAAGACAGCAACCTTTGCAGCGCGAGGGTGTCAGTGGTCATGACCGCCCTCCCCCTGATCCGCGTGCGAATGACTGGCTGTGGCTGTGGCTGTGGCTGTGATCGTGGCCGTAGGTCGGACCGCCGCCATAGGCCCCGCCTTCGGGTGCAAACGGCGCCTCGGTGAATACCGGCTCCGCGCCCAATCCCTCCAGCATGTCTGCGATCACCGGGTCAGCGGCAATCCGTAGACCAGTGGTGCCGATGAACTCGACTGGTAGGTGACGGTTGCCCAGATGCCAGGCCCAGCGCACAAGCCGGGCCGGATCCTGGCTGTTCACCTCAATCACGGCTTCCGACCGCAGCGCGAACGTCGATTTCGCCTTCGCCCGCAACAAGAAGCGCCCCGCCATGGTCAAGCTGGGTCACCTCCCGCAGGTCGAGCATGAAAGGCTGACCATCATCGAGGCTCAGGCGAATGCGCCGCCGGAAGCGGTCAGAAAAACTCAGGGTCACCGTCCCCAGACGCACAGCTCCGGGGTCAGGCTGAGGGCTATATCCGGTTGCACGAAGCACAGCTCGCCCTTGCCCGTCAGTACAGGAAGTAGCGCTGGGCCAGCGGCAGCACTTCGGCCGGCTCACAGGTGATCAGCTCACCGTTGCAGCGCACCTCGTAGGTCTCCGGATCGACCTCGATTTCCGGGGTGAAATCGTTAAGCACCATATCGGCCTTGCGCACGCTACGGCAGTCTTCGACCGGCAATACAACGGACTCCAGCCCCAGATGCTCGCCGATGCCCGCTTCGAAGGCTGCCTGCGAAACATAAGTCTGGCGGCTGGCGGTCAGCGCCCGGCCAAAGGCACCGAACATGGGTCGGTAGTGGACCGGCTCAGGCGTGGGAATAGAGGCGTTCGGATCACCCATAGGGGCAGCAACGATGGTCCCGTTCTTCAGCACCAGATCAGGCTTCACGCCGAAGAAGGCCGGCGACCAAAGCACCAGGTCGGCGTGCTTTCCGGTCTCAACCGAGCCAATGTACTTGGAAACGCCGTGGGTCAGCGCCGGGTTGATGGTGTATTTGGCGATATAGCGCTTTACCCGGAAGTTATCGTTCTCCCCGGTTTCTTCGGGCAGCCGACCACGCTGGCGCTTCATCTTGTCGGCTGTCTGCCAGGTGCGGATGATCACCTCGCCGATCCGGCCCATGGCCTGACTGTCCGAGGCAATCATGGAGAAGGCACCAAGATCGTGGAGGATGTCTTCGGCGGCGATCGTCTCCTTGCGGATCCGGCTGTCGGCGAAGGCCACGTCCTCGGGGATGTTGGGATCGAGGTGGTGGCAGACCATGAGCATGTCGAGGTGCTCGTCGACCGTGTTCACTGTGAACGGCCGGGTCGGGTTGGTCGAAGACGGCAGCACGTTCTGCAGCCCGCAGCCCTTGATGATATCCGGGGCGTGTCCGCCGCCCGCGCCCTCGGTGTGGAAGGCGTGGATCACCCGGTCCTTGAAGGCTGCGATGGTGTTCTCGACGAACCCGCTCTCGTTCAGGGTGTCGGTGTGGATGGCCACCGAAACGTCGGTTTCCTCGGCCACGGCCAGACAGTTGTCGATGGCCGCCGGGGTCGTCCCCAGTCCTCGTGCAGTTTCATCCCGCAGGCCCCGGCGAGGATCTGCTCGCTCAGCGGTCCGGGCAGTGACGCGTTGCCCTTGGCGAAAAAGCCCATGTTCATCGGGAAGGCCTCGGCCGCCTGCAGCATGCGCGCAAGGTGGAAAGCACCGGGCGTCACAGTGGTCGCCTTGGTGCCCTCTGCCGGACCGGTGCCGCCGCCCATCATGGTGGTCAGCCCCGAACAGAGGGCGTCATCCACCTGCTGCGGAGCAATGAAGTGAATGTGCACATCCAGCCCGCCTGCGGTCAGGATTTTGCCCTCGCCTGCGATGGCTTCGGTCGAGGGGCCGATGATGATATCGACCCCGGGCTGGGTGTCCGGGTTCCCGGCCTTACCAATGGCAATGATCTTACCGTCCTTAAGGCCCACGTCCGCCTTGACGATGCCCCAGGTGTCGACGATCAGCGCGTTTGTGATGTCCGTATCCAGGGCGCCTTCATCGCGGCCACGCTGGGACTGCCCCATGCCGTCGCGGATGACTTTACCGCCGCCGAACTTCACTTCCTCGCCGTAGGCGGTGAAGTCCTTCTCGACCTCGATGAACAGCTCGGTATCGGCCAGCCGGATGCGGTCGCCGACCGTTGGTCCGAACATGGAAGCGTAGGATGCTCTGCTCTGCCGTGCCATCAGTCCAGATCCCCCATGACGTGCTGGTTGAAGCCAAAGACCCGGCGCGCGCCGGTCAGTGCCACCAGTTCGACTTCACGGGTCTGACCAGGTTCAAAGCGTACGGCGGTCCCCGCAGCGATGTTCAGCCGGAAGCCCCGCGCCGCCGCACGGTCAAAACCCAGCGACGGATTGGTTTCGGCGAAATGATAGTGACTGCCGACCTGAATCGGTCGGTCGCCGGTATTGGCGACGCTCAGGCTCTGGGTCTGCAGGCCTTCGTTGAGTTCAATCTCGCCCTCGGCGAGCAGGTATTCTCCGGGGATCATGGGTCGTGTTCCTCGTCTGGGCTGGGCCGCGCGCGCGGGCGCGTCAGCGAATGGGGTTGTGGACGGTGACCAGCTTGGTGCCGTCGGGAAAGGTCGCCTCGACCTGGATCTCGTGGACCATTTCCGGAATGCCTTCCATCACCTGGTCCCGGCGCAGCACCTCGGCGCCGGCACTCATCAGGTCGGCCACGCTGCGCCCATCACGGGCGCCCTCGACCACAAAGTCGGTGATCAGCGCGATGCTCTCCGGGTGGTTCAGCTTGACGCCGCGCTCCAGCCGTCCTCGCGCCACCATGGCGGCGAGGCTGACCAGCAGCTTATCCTTCTCGCGGGGGCTGAGTTTCATGACCTCGGCTCCTCTCTCTTCCCTGTCTCAGATGCTCCACAGCGCGGGCAGTTCGGCGCGATAGCCGCCCGTTTCCGCACGCAGGTGTTTCCAGATATCGCCCAGCAGACGCCTGAGCTCGTGCGCGGGGCTACCGACGACGCGAACCACGCTGCACGGACCCAGACAGGTCACGCCCATGCGCAGGCCCTCGCCCGCGCGCGCGGCGCGTTCTTCCCAGTCCGGGGTGCGCAGCAGCTCGACGATCCGCTCTGCCTCGGGCCCGGCGTAAACCACCGTCGCAAAGGCCTCAGCCCCGGCCAGCCCGAAGGCATCACCGCGACCACGCGCGATGGCGGCCTCGCCCTCAAACCCAAAACGGTCCATCCACACCAGCTCGCCGTCAATCTCCAGCCGCCACGTGTCGCCGAATGCTCCATCCGTAAAGTGCTCGCCCATGGCCAGACGCCCGAGCACGACCATGTCACCCACCAGCGCGCGTGACTGCGCCGCCGTCTGGATCGAAAAGCGCCGCTCAAGCCGGGCCTGGTCGAACAGGATGGTTTCCTGTGGCACCCATTCGAGCCAGCCGCCCTCAGCGAGGCGCAGCTCGAAGTCCTGCTCCGTCAGCGCGCCGTTTGATCCGTAAATCTTCTCCGCGGCCTGTCCGACCATCTGGGCAGCGGCGCCAGCCTGTACATCGAGGCTGAAGCGCAGCTGATCGCCACCGACCAGCCCGCCCGACAGCGTGCTGGAGACCAGCGAAAGCGGTTCACCGGGCACCGTGCGCGGCGTGAAGATGCGGAATGGGTCTGAGAAATACCGGGTATCAAGGTAGGAACGACCAGCCGCGCCGCTGAGACGCTCAGGCTGGCACTGCCGCGCCCAAGCGTGCCTTCGGCCTTGCGCGCGCCCCCAACCGGCGTGGGCTGGGTTAAAGTTTCGAGGCTGGAGACTGCCACCTGGAACTCCCTGTCTTGCCACTTTACTTGTCAGCATTTGCCCGTCGTCCAGTGCTGGCGCCCACGGATTTGCCGCCGTTGGCTGTTATTTAGGCAATGCCGATGAAACCGGTGGCAGGGACACCGTCAAAGGCGCTCGCGGCCAAGCCTTCCGCTCAGACCTCTCCGCGATAGGTGGCGATTTCAAAGGCCGAAACCGCTTCCGCAAAGGTGTCGATTTCCTGCTTCTTCGCCGCGACGAATGCCCGGCGGAATACTGTCCCGAAGGTTCGCTCCACAAAGTCGCTGCTCTGGAACGCCAGCAAGGCATCGGTCCATGAGGTCGGCAGGCGCGGCAGATCCTGATCGTAACTGCTGCCCGTGAACGGCGCAGGCGGTGTCGCCCCGGTCTTGATGCCTTCCAGCGCTGCGGCCAGCACCGCTGTCAGCACCAGATAGGGGTTGGCATCGGCGCCGGCAACGCGGTGCTCGAACCGCCTCGCGGCACCCGTAGAGGCGGGGATCCGGACGGCGGCGGTGCGGTTGTCATTGCCCCACGCGGCCATGGTCGGCGCGTGGGTGCCATCGCGCAGCCTGCGGAAGCTGTTCAGGTGTGGCGCGAACAGCAGCGTACTTTCGGCCATGCTCGACAGTAGACCAGCCACCGCTGCATGGAGCGTCTTCCCGCCCCATTCGCTGCCATCGTCAAACACGTTCCCGCCCTCGGCATCGAGCATGGAAGCGTGCAGGTGGAACCCGCTGCCGGCATCGGCACCGTAGGGCTTAGCCATGAAGGTCGCGCCCAGACCGTGCTTGCGCGCCACACCACGCACGATGAACTTGAACAGCGCGGCGTCATCGGCGGCTTTGACCGGGTCCGGGCAGTGCAGCAAATTGACCTCGAATTGCCCCTGCCCGCACTCGGAAATCGCGGCATCAGCGGGCACCTCCCAAGCCTCGCAGGCCTGATACAGATCGTCGGTAAAGCCCTTGAGCGCCTCCAGCAGATCGATTGAGTAAAGGCCAGCATTGACCATGCGTTGATTGGTACCGGGGACCAGCGGTGGCTGCATTTCTGAAAGCTGCGGATCGAACAGGTAGAATTCGAGCTCGGTGGCGCAGACGGGCGTCAGCCCGGCCTCGGCGCAAGCGCCAGCAACGGCTTGCAGCTGGGCACGGCTGTCGATCGGGCTTACCGGGCCTTCGTGGGTGTACATCTGGCAGGGTAGAAAGGCGACATCGTCCTCCACCCACGTGAGCGGCAAAGGCCCACGCTCGGTTGGTTTCACGGTGCCGTCGCGGTCGCCGGTTTCCAGCACCAGCCCGCTGTCGATCGCATCGCGTCCAAAGATATCGACGTGCAAGGTCGAGGCGGGCAGCTTCAAGTTGCCCATGAATACCTTCTCCGTCGCGCTCGCAGGCAGACGTTTGCCGCGAAACACGCCGTTGATATCGACAACCACGGGATAGAGTGCAGTCACGCGCCCCTCCGAACAAAACCAAGGGCCGTTGGCCCCGAAACAGACCGCGCGACGTTAGACCAAAGTCAGAGCCGTGCAAACTCAGACCTGCTGCCAGATCGGTGTCGGCGGCTTTTGTGCAGACGCGAAACGCTGGGGCTGGCATAACCGGCCTATGGTTCCCGTTCCTTCAATTAATGCCGCCGAGGTCTCCGTGCTCCCTGCCCCGTCCCTTTTCCGGCTCTGTCGCAAACTTCACTTCACCGTTGCCGCTGCCCTCGTCTGCGTGCCGCTGGTGCTGGCCAGCGCATCACAGGCCGACAACCACCATTGGGAGCAATTGACCATCGAGCAGATCGACGCTGTTGCCGAAGCCGTGCTGACAGAAGCCCAGGCGCTGTCGCTGGCCAACAAACGCGAGTACTGCGGCTACATCGCCTTCAGCGCCGACGACATACTGCAGTACACTGCACCCATTCGTGGTGATATCGAGAGTTGCGAGCCGCCTGTCGTCCCAGACAGCTGGGAGCTGATCGCCAGCTACCACACCCACGGCGCCCTCGACCCCGCCGAGCCGGACGCAAACTTTGAACTGCCGAGCAGCGACGACCTGATCAGCGACAGCGAAGAAGGCGTCGATGGCTACCTCGCGACCCCCGGCGGGCGGTTCTGGTTCATCGACACCGTCGATGAGCTGGTGATCCTGCTGGGCGATACCGGCTACTTCGCGCCGGACCAGCGGTTCATGGAAGACGTCGATTGTCCGCCGCAGGCCGAGTACAGCTTCGAGGATATTTTTGTGATAGAAGACGAATGCCTCGCTGCCTGCGAGCTTTGACCCTCGGGCAAAAGAAAGGGGCGATGCCAACGCTTGGCATTGCCCCTCCTCCGGTTCGTGCTCAGGCCCGAACCTCACTATGCCAGCTAAAGTTTACTTCAGCGCTGCATCGGTGATGGCGTGGGTCCACGCGCCTTCTGGTGCTGCGGAGATAACCGCGTCACCGCCAGCAAGCAGGGTCGCAACCGTGCGCTCGTAGTCAGCCGGGTCGAGGGCACCGTTGGAACCAGCGGTCAGCTTGGCGATTTCGCCCATCATCCGCGACTGGTCTTCGAAGGTCGCCGTGCCGCTGTCGTCGTTGTCGAGAACGATTTCAGCTGCTTCAGCCACGTTGGCTTCAGCGTACTTCCAGCCTTCCATCGACGCCGCGATGAAGCGGGTCAGACGGTCAACAAAGTCAGCATCGCTGAGGTTGTCTTCGTGGACGTAGAGGCCGTCCTCAAGCGTGGCAACGCCCTGATCTTCATACTTGAAGACGATCAGCTCGTCGGCGCTCAGGCCGCCGTCGATCACCTGCCAGTATTCGTTGTAGGTCATGGTGGACACACAGTCCGCCTGGCCGTTGAAGATCGGGTCAACATTGAAGCCCTGCTGCAGCACAGTCACGCCGTTGTCACCACCATCGGTGCCAAGGCCCAGCTGCTGCATCCAGCTCAGGAACGGGAATTCGTTACCGAAGAACCATACGCCCAGCGTCTTGCCAGCGAGATCGTCGGTCGAGGCAATGCCGGAATCACGGCGGCAGGTCAGCATCATGCCCGAAGACTTGAACGGCTGTGCCACGTTCACCAGCGGCAGACCCTTTTCACCGGCAGACAGAGCCGAAGGCATCCACTCGACGAGGATGTCAGCGCCGCCACCGGCGAGGATCTGTGGTGGTGCGATGTCGGGACCGCCCGGCTTGATGGTCACGTCCAGACCAACGGCGTCGTAGAAGCCCTTGTCCTTGGCGACGTAGTAACCCGCGAACTGAGACTGGGTCACCCACTTGAGCTGGATGGTGAAGGCGTCCTGCGCCTGGGCCACGGTGGCCGACAGCGAGGCTGCAGCTGCGAGGGCTGCGATGAGTACTTTTTTCATCTTCTCTCTCTCCTGTTGTGCTCTGGTCACCGTCTCTGCGAGGGGTGCCAGAAGGTCAGACTGCGTTCGACGATGAGCAGCAGTCCAAAGAATCCAGTACCGGCGAGTGCTGCCACGATGATCTCTGCCCAAACGAGATCCAAAGACAGCGTGCCGACACTGGTTTTGATCCGGAAACCCATCCCGAGGAAGGGCGATCCGAAAAATTCAGCCACAATGGCCCCGATCAAGGCAAGCGGGGTGCAGACCTTGAGGCCATTGAGGATGAAGGGCATGGCCGCAGGCAGGCGAAGCAGGCTGAGCTGCTGCACCGGCGTTGCGGCGTAGGTCTTGAACAAGTCACGCTCGATAGCGCTGGTCGCGGCCAGTCCCTGCACGCTGTTCACCAGCATGGGGAAGAAGCACATGGACACGACGATGGCGGCCTTGGATTCCCAGCCGAAGCCGAACCACATGACCATGATCGGCGCCAGACCGACCACCGGCAGCGCAGCGACGAAGTTCCCCAGCGGCAGCAACCCGCGCCGGAGGAAATCTGAACGGCTGGCCAGAAAGGCGACGAACAGCGCCGCTGCACAGCCCATGATGTAGCCGGTGAGCGCCCCTTGAGGATGGTCTGCGCAAAGTCTTCCCAGAGCATGGGCAGGCTGGTGAACAGCCGCGCCACCATTTCCGAGGGCTTGGGCAGGATCACGAACGGCACCTTCAGCCCGGTAACCAGCAACTCGACCACCAGCACCAAGGTCAGGCCGAAGATAATCGGCACCGCAATCCGCGCCTGCCGCTCGGGATTGGCAGCCAGCGCCGAGCATGACGTTCAGGGCCCAAAGACCGATCCAGACGACAATGGCGGCAATAGCGAGGGTCATGAAGATGCCTCCGCCGCATTCCGGAAGCCCAGCCGCCGGTTAAGCGCGCGTTCGAGCAAGCTGAAGGAGACCACCAGCAGACCGGCAAGGATGGCGGCAGCAATCAGGTTGGCCCACATCGGGATTGTCTCGGACCGGTAGGAGAACACCAGCAAGCGCGCGCCGAGGCCTGCCCGCGCGCCCGACGGCAGCTCGGCGACAACAGCGCCGACCAGCGCCGCTGCCAGCCCGATTTTCATGGCCGGGAACAGGAAGGGCAGCGCCGAGGGCAGGCGCAGCAGCCAGAAGGTCTGGAACGCCGTCGCCGACCAGGTCTTCATCTGATCTTCGAGGATGGGGTCACTCGACCGCAGGCCCTTGGTCATACCGATGACGATGGGGAAATAGCTCAGGTACATGGAAATCACGCCCTTGGGCATCAGACCCGTGAACCCCAGCGGGGCCATCAGTACGATGATCATGGGGGCGATGGCGATGATCGGGATGGTCTGCGAGGTGATTACCCACGGCATCACCGACAGGTCCATGACCCGCGAATAGACGATAGCCAGCGACAGGCTGACCCCCAGCACCAGCCCGAGCGCAAAGCCCAGCAAGGTCGACGAAAGCGTCACCCACGTGTGGTAGATCAGCGACCGCTTGTAGCCTCGCCGCTTCTCTTTCCAGATCCACGCAAAGGTCGCCTGCTTCTACACCTCCGCGACCATCTGATGCGGCAGGGGCAGCTGCGGCTTCTTCTGCGACCACGTGTCGGCGACCAGTTCGCTGAACGGGATTTCAGCGTCGTCGGGCGCCATCATGTAGGTTCGGGCCGAATTCATGGGTATGGCCGCCGCGTACCAAATCGCGACGAGGGCCACCAGAATGGTGACCACCGGCACAACAGAGTGCGACAGCCAACGGATCATTCGTCCATGCCCTCCCGCAGGGCTGCGCGCACCTCGGCGGCAACATCGAGAAAGGCCGTGGTCTCGCGCACGTCCAGCGGCCGGTCGGCAGGCAACGGGTTGTCGATGATCTTCGAAATCCGACCCGGCCGTGGGGACATCACTGCGATTTTGGTCGACAGGAACACGGCTTCCGGGATCGAGTGCGTGACAAACAGTACGGTTTTCTGGGTTGCCCGCCACAGCTCCAGCAGCTGCTCGTTCAGGCGATCGCGGACGATCTCGTCCAGCGCACCAAAGGGCTCGTCCATCAGCAGCAGTTCGGCGTCAAAGGCCAGCGCCCGCGCGATCGATGCCCGCTGCTGCATGCCGCCCGACAGCTGCCAGGGGAACTTGCTGCCAAAGCCATCGAGCTCCACCATCTTCAGCACGTCAGCGATCCGCCCGGCGGCTTCAGCCCGTTTCTGCCCCATGAGCGCCAGCGGCAGGAAGATATTGCCCTCCACCGTACGCCAAGGGAGCAGCCCGGGCTGCTGGAACACGTAGCCATAGGCGCGGGCCTGCCGCGCTTCTTCGGGTGTTTGTCCGGTGACCAGCACCGTGCCGCCCGTGGGCTGTTCCAGGTCGGCAACGACCCGCAGCAGGGTGGTCTTGCCACAGCCCGAAGGGCCGATGAACGACACGAACTCCCCGGCCTCGATCGAAAGATCGACGTTCTTCAGGGCCTCGATATTGCCCGGATAGGTCAGCGACAAACCCTGCGCCGCAACGACACTCACTGCTTAGACACCCGACGGGATGTTCATGGGATCGCGCTCGATCTTGCGCGGGGTGTTCAGCTCTTTCCACTTGGTCAGTGCGGTATTGACGGCTGCTTGCGACTTGCGCGGCACGAACCTTCCCCGGCCAGGCTGGGGTTGGCTGTTCTTACCGTGCGCCCAGACCACGTCACCGCGGCTGAGGGTGAAGCGAGCCTGCGCCGAAACCTCGAAGCCCTCGAACACGTTGTAATCGATAATCGACTTCTGCGTGGTCGCGGAGACCGTCTTGGTGATGCTCGGATCCCAGACCACGATATCCGCATCCGCGCCTTCGACGATCGCGCCTTTCTGCGGATAGATATTGAGGATCTTGGCGATGTTGGTCGAGGTCACCGCGACGAACTCGTTGGGGGTCAGCCGGCCGGTATCAACGCCCTTGGTCCAGAGCACGGACAGGCGCTCTTCGAGGCCGCCGGTGCCGTTGGGGATGAACGGGAAGCCCTTGAGCCCCATGCGCTTCTGCTCGGTGCTGAAGGCGGCGTGGTCGGTCGCCACAACCTGCAGCGATCCGGCCGCCAGACCGGCCCAGAGGCCGTCCTGATGATCCTTGGAGCGGAACGGCGGCGACATCACCCGGCGGGCGGCGTAGTCCCAGTCCTTGTTGAAGTACTCGGTTTCATCGAGCGTCAGGTGCTGGATCAGCGGCTCGCCGTAAACGCGCATGCCTTTCTGCCGCGCGCGACGGATGGCTTCGTGCGCCTGCTCGCAGGAGACGTGCACGATATACAGCGGCACGCCGGCGGCGTCGGCGATCATGATCGCGCGGTTGGCGGCCTCGCCCTCGACTTCGGGCGGGCGGGAGTAGGCATGACCCTCGGGACCGGTCAGTCCCTGGTTCATGTACTTTTCCTGCAGCTCGGCAACGATATCGCCGTTCTCCGCGTGGACCAGCGGCAGTGCGCCCAGCTCGGCGCAGCGCTTGAAGGAGGCGAACATCTCGTCGTCTTCGATCATCAGCGCGCCCTTGTAGGCCATGAAGTGCTTGAAGGTGTTGACCCCGCGCTTCACCACGTCGGCCATCTCGTTGAAGATTTGCTCGGACCAGCCGGTGATGGCCATGTGGTAGGAAATGTCGATGCAGATCTGGTCGCGGGATTTGGCGTCCCAGTTATCGAGCGCGTTGATCAGGAGCCGTCTTCGCCGGGCAGGCAGAAGTCGACCAGCATGGTGGTCCCGCCCGCAGCAGCAGCGAAGGTGCCGCTCTCGAAGGTCTCGGCGGCGGTGGTCCCCATGAACGGCATTTCGAGGTGGGTGTGCGGATCGATCCCGCCGGGAATGACGTAAGCGCCGCTGGCGTCGATCACTTCGTCGCCTTTGAGTTCAGACCGATCTGCTTGATCTTTTCGCCCTCGATCAGGACGTCTGCCTCGTAGGTCGGTCGGCGGTAACGACCGTCCCGCCTTTGATCACTTTTGTGCCCATGCTCTCTGCCTCTTTCAACTCAATCAATCAAATGTGGACAGCCCGACGCCGCAGGTCTGCGGCACTAGCTGACGATTTCTGCGGTTTCGACCACCGCGTGGAACAGAACGTTGGTCCCTGCCTCCGCCCATTCCCGGGAAATGTCCTCGGCCTCGTTGTGGCTCAGCCCGTCAACGCAGGGACACATGACCATGGCCGTCGGCGCCACGCGGTTGATCCAGCAAGCGTCGTGCCCTGCCCCGCTGACGATGTTCATGTGACTGTAGCCCAGCCGCTCCGCCGCACGCCGCACAGCGTCAACACAGCCTTCATCGAAGGTCACCGGATCGAAGTGGCCGACGGTCTCGACCTCCCACTCCAGCCCCAGTTCCTCGGCAATGTCCGCGGTACCGGTGCGCAGCCGCTCTTCCATATCGCCCTGAATCTCAAAATCGGGCGAGCGGAAGTCGATGGTGAAGACCACCCGGCCGGGGATGATGTTGCGGGAGTTGGGGTAGACGTCGCACTGGCCGACCGCACCCAGTGCGTTGGGCTGGTGGACTCATGGCGATCTCATGGGCGAGCTGGGTCACCTTGGCCATACCCAGACCGGCGTTGCGCCGCATGGCCATGGGGGTTGAGCCGGTGTGCTGCTCCTTGCCGGTCAGCGTGACCTGCAGCCAGTTCAGCCCCTGCCCGTGGGTGACCACGCCGATATCCTTGCCTTCGGCTTCGAGGATCGGCCCCTGCTCGATGTGCAGCTCGAAGAACGCATGCATCTCGCGCGCGCCGACTTCTTCGTCACCGACCCAGCCGATGCGCTTGAGCTCGTCGCCGAACTTCAGCCCCGCCGTATCCTCGCGGTCGTAGGCCCAGTCCTGCGTGTGCAGGCCCGCAAACACGCCCGAGGACAACATGGGCGGCGCAAACCGCGTGCCTTCCTCGTTGGTCCAGTTGGTCACCACGATCGGGTGCTTGGTCTTGATGCCCAGATCATTGAGGGTGCGTACAATTTCCAGCCCCGAGAGCACGCCCAGAACCCCGTCGTACTTGCCGCCAGTGGGCTGGGTATCAAGGTGCGAGCCGACGTAAACCGGCAGCGCGTCCGGGTCTGTACCCGGGCGGGTGGCGAACATGTTGCCCATGGTGTCGACGCCCATGGTGAAGCCAGCTTCCTCGCACCCCCGCTGAAACAGAAGGCGGCCATCGCTGTCTTCGTCCGTTTGGGTCTGGCGGTTGTTGCCCCCGGCGATGCCGGGTCCGATTTTCGCCATCTCCATCAGGCTGTCCCACAACCGGGAGGCGTTGGTTTTCAGGTTATCTCCGGGAGCACTCATCGGACACTACACTTTCGTCAGTCTGCGGTCTTGTTTCAGCGGGCCGCAGGGTTATTGGGGTGGGTGGTCCAGTCTGCTGCCTGCGCGGCAACGGTCTGGCCGGTGCGCTCGTCCATAGCGCCAGCGGGCCGCCGCTCCATGGTAATGCACTGATCGACCGGCCAGACGTTCACGCACAGGTTACAGGCCACGCACTCGTCATCCTTAACGGTAAAGATGCGCTCGCCGTCGTCCGTGACTTCCATGGCGATGGCCTGGTGGCTGGTGTCCTCACAGGAAGCAAAGCACCGACCGCAACCGATGCAGCTTTCCTGATCAATCCGCGCCTTGGTGACGTAGTTGAGGTTTAGGTTCTGCCAATCCGACAGGTTCGGCACAGCCCGGCCGACGATTTCAGAGGTGCTGGTCAGGCCCTTCTGGTCCATCCACAGCGACAGGCCAGAGATCATCTCCTGCACGATGTGGAAGCCGTAGGTCATGGCGGCAGTGCAGACTTGAACGTTGCCCGCCCCCAGCGACATGAACTCGGCCGCATCACGCCAGGTCGACACCCCGCCAATGCCGGAGATCGGCAGGTTCGCCATCTCCGGGGTCCGGGCAATCTCGGCGACCATGTTCAGCGCGATCGGCTTGACCGCCGGGCCGCAGTAGCCGCCGTGTGCGCCGCGACCATCAATGCTCGGCTCGGGTGAGAAGTCGTCCAGATCGACCGACGTGATCGACGAAATGGTGTTGATCAAACTCACGGCATCGGCCCCGCCCTTGAGCGCCGCCATGGCGGGCTTGCGGATGTCGGTGATGTTGGGGGTGAGCTTCACGATCACCGGCATGTTCGAATACTGCTTGCACCAGGCGGCAACCATCTCGACGTATTCAGGCACCTGCCCCACGGCCGACCCCATTCCGCGCTCGGACATGCCGTGCGGGCAGCCGAAGTTCAGCTCGATGCCGTCGGCGCCGGTGTCTTCGACCCGCGGCAGGATCTCCCGCCAGGCCGACTCTTCGCAGGGCACCATGATCGACGCCACGACCGCCCGGTCGGGGTAGTCGCGCTTGACCCGGCGAATTTCATCGAGGTTGGTCTGCAGCGGCCGGTCGGTGATTAGCTCGATGTTGTTGAGCCCGAGCAGGCGCCGGTCCGCTCCCCAGATCGCGCCGTAGCGCGGGCCATTGACGTTGACGATCGGCGGGCCTTCCTCGCCCAGCGTCTTCCAGACCACGCCGCCCCAGCCGGCTTCAAAGGCGCGGCGGACGTTGTATTCCTTGTCCGTCGGTGGCGCAGACGCCAGCCAGAACGGGTTGGGGGATTTGATGCCAATGAAATCAGAAGTCAGGTCGGCCATGATCAGGCTCCTCCCATCATCGATGCGTGAATATCTTCGGCCGCGTCCCGGCCCTGCGCAACGGCGGTTACCGTCAGGTCGTCGCCGCCGGTGGCGCAGTCGCCCCCGGCCCAGACGCCGTCGAGGCTGGTGCGCCCGTTGCCGTCAATTTCGATCTTGCCACCGCTGAGCTTGAGCCCTCCGGCGATCCCTTCGGTCAGCGTCTGACCGATGGCGGTGAACACCTGATCGGCTGCAAGCGTAAAGCCTTCGTCACTCAGGCTGAGGCCACCTTCACCACTGACAGTGTAGGCAAAGCTCACGCCCTCGCCGTCCACCCGGGTTGGCGCTGCGTTGGTAATGATACGAACACCGTTAGCAGCCGCATGCTCCTGCTCGTGGACAGAGGCGCTCATCCGGTCCTTGCCCCGCCGGTAGACGATGGTGGACTCCTCCGCGCCGAGCAGCTTGGCCTGCACCGCAGCGTCAACGGCCGTCATGCCACCACCGATGACCACCACGCGGCGGCCGATGGGCAGCGCGCTCAGGTCGCTCGACTGGCGCAGGTCTTCGATAAAGTGGGTCGCAGGGATCACGCTGTCGTCGTCCTCACCCTTGGCACCAAGCGCGTTCACACCGCCCAGCCCGATCGACAGGAAGACGGCATCAAAACAATCGCTGAGGCTTTCGATGGTCAGCTCGTCACCCAGCGCCCGGCCGTTCTCAACGGTGATCCCACCGATGCCGAGCAACCAGTTCAGCTCAGACTGCGCAAAGCCGTCCACGGTCTTGTAAGCCGCGATGCCGTATTCATTGAGGCCCCCGGCCTTGGGCCGAGCTTCATAGAGTGTGACGCTGTGCCCGTGCATGGCCAGACGGTGCGCCGCTGAAAGACCCGCTGGACCCGCGCCGACGACGGCAACGTGCTTACCAGTTTCTTCGGCGCGCGTGTACGGGTGCTCCGGGCGAGCCATCTGCGTGTCGGTGGCAAAGCGCTGCAACGCGCCAATTTCCCCTGGCTTCTGCTCGACTTTCTCCCGCACACAGGCCTGCTCGCACAGGGTTTCGGTCGGACACACCCGTGCGCACATACCGCCGAGAATATTACTGTCGAAAATGGTCTTGGCCGCTGCCTCCGGCGTCCCGGTTGCGATCTGGCGAATGAACAGCGGAATGTCGATTTCCGTCGGACAAGCCGTGATGCAAGGCGCGTCGTAGCAGAAATAGCAACGGTCGGCCGCAACGCGGGCTTCATGCAGGTCCAGAGCGGGGTGCACATCACAGAAATTGTCGCTCAGAGTCTCGGAATCGAGGCGCCCTGCAACAATGCCGTCCTGATAAATGGGTGGCAAAGCAGTCATGGTCTTTTCAACGCTGTCTGTTGTCTCTCTCTGGACGCAAGGCTGTCATGTCGAGAACAATCAGGCAAGACCCTTTGGTTTGGCGAGACATTTGGCGCCATTTCGCAGGCAGTTGCGCCAAAAAGTGCTCCGAAATTGGACAAGCGAGGGATTTCAGCCCACCGCGATTCAGCGAATTTCCGGCCCTATGAGGGATTATGCGGGGGTGCAGTAACAGCGCTCAAAACAAGTCGCCTGAACGCGGTTGCCGTGCGGCAGGGTGCATCAGTGGAAACGTGCCCGTTTTGCCGTTAAGGTCGTGTCAAACGTGTATAGGGGGAATTGAGGGTGCAGACGGTCTTTGACCATCTCAAGGAAATGCGAAATCTGCAGGTGCTCATGCCCTTCCTGCTGCTGGGCTGGGCGGTGGTGATCTTTGCCTTCAGCCCGTGGATGCTGCTGGCGATCCTTTGGGGTGCCCTGCTCCAGTTCCTGTTCGAGTACATTCTGCACCGCTTTGCCTACCACGGGCCGCCACCGACGGATCAGGGGGCGTTCTCAAAGCTCTACCGCACCCACCTTGCCCATCATGAGTTTCCCGGCGATCCGCGTTTTTTGCCGGTGACGCTCCGTGGTTCGGGGTTCGGGTGGCGGCGATTGTCGTGCTGCTTCACACTTTGGCGCTGTGGCCCTTGGTTGGCTTGGATCTGGCAGCTCGGCTGGCGTGCAGTGCAACTTTTGTTGGCGGTATCGGCGCCTACGTATTCTACGAATACTGCCACACCTTGGCGCACCTGAGCATTCCCAAGGGGCGCTTCGGCAACTGGGTCACGCGCACCCACCTCGCCCACCATTTTCAGGACCACCGCGCGACCTTCCACGTTAGCGCTGGCATGGGCTGGATCGACCGGTTGCTGGGTACAGCCTTTGACAAGGCCCGGGCGCGGGCACGCTATGACGCAGCAACCCACCAGACCGTGGGCTTGCAGCCCGACGACCCTCGCCTCGTCACCGCAAGGGATGAACTGGGGTTGCCCCAGCACCAAAGCCGTCCGAAGGGCTGAAATCCGGTTGTCAGGCTGGGGCCGAGCCGCTACACCTCGCCCTGCCGCGCGGAAACGCGACGGGCAAAGGTTTGGAGGGATGGCTGAGCGGCTTAAGGCGGCGGTCTTGAAAACCGTTGTGGGCTGATACCCCACCGTGGGTTCGAATCCCACTCCCTCCGCCATTACCCGGCAGTAAGATACTGATATCATTTCATTTACCCTTCGCAGTTAGCATGTCATCCCACATTTCACACCACATAATGGGTTTGACGCGCCTTTGCTGGTGCCTGCGACTGCCTCTTTTGCAACGCCATAGGCCCTTTTGATATTATGCGGTTGGGTTGAGCGCGACGCGCGTCCTCGTTTCCACAAGCCCTTTCGGAACACCAACGATCTGGTGAAGCGGGCGAGGCAATCTCCATAGTGCATCACTCGAGCAGGCTGCGTACCAAGCGTCTGTGCAGAGTGTGGGCGCCAGAACGTAACCGACCCCGACGCTGCTCCACCACCATGGGCGCTAGCTGGCGCGGAAGTTCCGTTTGCTAAACATAAGGCTGGGTTCAGCCCGATGTCTGCCTACCCCCATTCAGTTGGGGATGGAGCTTCGGTTCACTGACTTGGCCCGCAGCTTAGCTTGGCTCACCAACCTTGCACGCCTACCCCGATTACATCGGGGCGGATGCATCGAACCGGTGCGACCCTCTCCAAGAGTACAGCCGAAGACCGCAGTTAATACCAAACTGCTGAACCGCTGGTCCTGCGGATCTCCTCCGAATTTGTTTTTCACCTTGCATCCGCGTGGTGCTCAAGGAGTTAAAGTCATGCGTATTTTACGCCGTACAGACGTACAGCAAATGACCGGCTTGTCTCGGTCTACGATCTACCGTTGGTCCAGCAATGGAAGCTTCCCGAAACCCGCTAAACTTGGTCCTCGGGCCGTTGGTTGGCCGGAAGCACAAATCAGAGCCTGGATTTCTGACCGCACCGGGGAGGTATCCAGCGATGCTTGAACTTCCCAACACCTACGCCGCTCTGGCACCCCGCCTTCATGGCGCCGGCTACGCGGTGCTGCCGCTCGACGGTAAGGCGCCTAAGGTCCCAAAGTGGTCTGAACTCCCCATCACCCAGCAACAGGTCGCGCAGTGGGCGGCTGAGAAACCCAAGGCAAACATCGGTCTACGCTGCGAACAGGCACTGGCGGCCGACATCGACATAGGGGACGCAGCTGAAGCTGAGCGCATGACCGAGTTGATACTTCAGCAGTTCCCTGGCGGGCTGATAAGGCGACGCGGTGACAGTGCCAAGCTGGCCTTGCTCTACCGGCGTGCTGATCCTGACGGCGCTTACAAGAACCCGGGCCAGAAGCGCTACTGCCACGTAGACGGTGGTGTGGTTGAGCTGTTCGACAACAGCGGCGCACAGATGGGCATCTTCTCCAGCGGTCTCGATGGCGGTGATTATCGCTGGGACGGCCCCTCACCGCTGGATATTCCGTTTGGCGAACTACCCCCGCTGTCACTGGAGCAATGGGAGGCTCTGCGGCAGTTGCTGACCCGCGAGGGTTACGTCGCTGCAAGCGGCGGTGCCGTGCTGCAAATGGTGCCCAGGCGCAATGATATCCCACAGCTTGCCACCGGCTGGAACCAGCAGGTGTTCTTTCGGGTTGGTGCTCTGGTCCGTCAGGGCGCTGATACGGCCGCTATTCTGCAAGCAGCTGAGCAATGGCGTGAGCCAGGCTACACCGAAGCGCAAACACAGGCCGAAGTGGCCGACATGGTGGAGCGCTGGGAGCGGCACATCGAAGCCATCCGGGATCCGGACTATGAGGTCTGGCGCGCAGACTGGGCATTTGAAGCGGCCAGTAACCGGTTCTGGGATCTCGCTAACATGGTGCCAATGCTCCAACAGTCCTGGCGTACGGCCAACGGCCACCACCGCGGCGAGTACATCGACCCGTCCGGCAAGACACAGAAGATGTCCTACTGCGACCGCTTCATCCTCGATCCTGAGGCCCAACGCGTGCTGGCTACAACCGTGGCGCCAGAGCAGCCGCTGATCACCGACGACCGCTACCTGAACCTATGGCGGGACTACTGGGCCCGGCTGCATGCCGACAAAGGCCAGCCAGACGGATCCGATTGCCGTGCAGTTGTTTCGCGAGCTCGTCGACTTCCTGTGCGATGGACGGGACGAGATGATCGACACGCTGCTGAACTGGATCGGCTATGGGCTGTTTCATCCGGCACAGCGGCTGCGTTGGTCGATCCTGCTGATCAGTGACCTCAAAGGCGCCGGTAAGTCACTGCTGTGCACCACCGTGGCTCGGCTTTACGGCATGGACAACGCGTCGATCCTGCCGGGGCTTGTCGGTCTGCTGAGCCAGTTCAACGGCTCGGTGCTGCAAGGCAAAGCGTTGGTCGTGGTCAACGAGACGGTCGATAAGGGCGACAGCTCAAAGTTCGGCGCGGTCGAGACCTCAAGTCGCTCATCACCGAGGATCAAATCAGCGTCGAACACAAGGGCCGCGACCGGCATCAGATCGATAACTACGCCCGGTTCATGTTCTGCTCGAACCACCTCGATGGGCTGCCGTTTGATGAGAACGAGCGGCGGTTCTTCGCGATCGTGTGTCAGGCAACAGAGGCCCTCGATGCTGACTTCTACGCCCGGTTCGTGGAGGCCTGTCACAGCGAGCAGGGGCTGGCTGACATCGCGGCCTGGTTGCGAGACCACTACAGCGATGCCCTGCCGTCCCAGCCGCCGGTAAGCGATACAGCGTTGGTTGCTGATGCTGGTGATGGACGACTGGGTCGTGCGATTGGGCGAGATCGTCGACAGCAGCCCCGCATGTACTCGGTCGCGGTAACAGCAGGGGACATGGCGAAATTGTGGCTCACCTAACAGACCAACGCATCAGCCCGACACACCGCACCAAGGCACTCAAACGTGGCGGTTGGTCGATCGGCAAGATCAACGGCAAGCGGGTCTACTGGCGTGGTGACAGCAAGCCGAACTACATCGACGAGGACCTGCTAGGCGAGGTGTGCAGTAGCTAGCGGTATACAGCGGGGTCGTCTTAGCAGGCGGCCCCATCGTCCTTCCGGACCGTGGACGCCCATTTCCATTGTCGTTTTTGGCGATAACAGCAGTTATGTAGAACCTAATCTCAAAAATCAGCGTACATAGAGGCGCCCACGGCGTCCACGGCGTCCACGGCGTCCACGGCGGCCACAAGGCTGTGCAATAGCGGCTGCCCTCGGCGTTTTGCGAGACGGGGCGCGCGCTGTGCGCAGTCCGCGCTCACTTCCTGTCGGGAGTGTCTTCGTTTCTGACCATATCCGTGGGCCTACTCCGGCTCGATTGACACACCATGAAATCAGGGGTTGAATGAAATTTGACGGGCGTTGAGCGCGGTCTTCACTCATTTGAGGATGGCAACCGCGACGCTGCTGCCCTCAAGTTATGTTTTTCGATTGATGGGGTGTTTTGAAGGAGCCCCCGCTAATGAAAACAATCATCGAACCATTCCGTATCAAAGCTGTTGAACCCATCCAACTGACTACGCAGGCCGAGAGATGTGGCTATCTGACCGAGGCGCGCCACAACCTATTTCTGCTTCCATCTTCGCGCGTTCTAATCGACCTGCTAACTGACTCAGGCACTGGCGCTATGAGCGCTGCTCAATGGGCTGCGCTGATGACTGGCGACGAAAGTTACGCCGGCTCGCCGTCGTTCTTCAGGTTCGAGCAAGCGGTCAAGAACCTTATGCCGTTCAAGCATGTTCTTCCGACCCATCAGGGGCGAGCGGGCGAGGCCATGCTGATGTCACTGTCCGGTGGTCTCGATAAGATCGTTCCCAATAACACTCATTTTGATACCACCCGCGCGAATGTCGAAGCGTCCGGGGCTCGCGGTGTGGATTTCGTGATTGCTGAAGGCCTAGACCCAAATAGCCTGCATCCCTTCAAAGGGAACATGGATCTGGAGCGTTTGGAGGCGTTCATGACGGAACATCACGCTCAGGTTCCACTGATCATGCTGACCATTACTAATAACGCTGGCGGCGGACAGCCAGTGAGTCTCGCTAACATTCAGGCAGTTTCTGAGATTGCTCACCGATACAAAAAGCCCTTTTTCATCGATGGATGCCGGTTTGCAGAGAACGCGCATTTCATAAAATTGCGTGAACACGGCCAAGGCAGACGCTGCATCGAAGACATTGTCCGAGACTGTTTTTCCTGTGCTGATGGGATGACTATGAGTGCCAAGAAAGATGGACTTGGAAATATCGGTGGCTGGCTGGCGTTGAATGATGATGAGTTGGCGGAGGACGCGCGGGCACACCTGATACGGACTGAGGGTTTTCCCACCTATGGTGGATTAGCGGGACGCGATCTAGATGCAATTGCAGTGGGATTGAACGAGGTTGTCGACGAGAACTATCTGGCTTACCGCGTTCGCACCAACGCGTATATTGTAGAGCGCCTGGACGCGATGGGGGTCCCGGTGGTCAAGCCTGCGGGGTGGGCATGCGGTGTTTGTGGATGCCCGGGCGTGGCTAAGTCACATCGACCCGTTGGCCTACCCGGGGCAAGCACTAGCGACCGCACTGTATGAGCTTGGCGGGATCCGCAGTTGTGAGATCGGCACTGTCATGTTTGGCCGTCAGTCCGATGGGACGGAGCAGGCCGCGCCCATGGACCTGGTGCGGCTGGCCATGCCACGCCGGACCTATACACAAAGTCACGCCGACTATGTCATCGAAGTTTTTGAAGAAGTTGGGAAAAGACTGCGAGACATCAAGGGGCTCAGGATCGTTAAGGAACCTCGTTTGCTAAGGCACTTCACTTGTACGTTTGAAGTACTCACCGACTAGCTTTATACGGGGTCGTCGTAGCTGTTAGCCCCAACGCTGCGGCCGTGGACACGCCGGACGCCCATTTTCATTGTCGTTTTTGGCGGTCACAGCGGTTCTGTAGAACCTAATCTCAAAAATCAGCGTACATAGAAGCGTCCACGGCGTCCACGGCGGCCACAAGGCTGTGCAATAGCGGCTGCCCCCGGTGTTTTTACGAGACGGGGGTGCGACGTGTCCGGGACGATAAGTTCGCGCGATAGCTTAGCAGCGCTATCACGACAAGACGATCAACCCGGCCAGTATTTGCATGTTGGCAGGGTGTCGTGGTGATCGGAGCGGGGCAAACGCGCGAGGCTAGGTCTGCTGGAATGTCTCAGTTTGTCAAAGATCATTGGCCTGACGCCGCCTAATATCGAAGGCGGTCCTTTACATTTGGGTTGGACCTGTTCGGTAAAGCAGGTCACCGTCTAGGGAAACGGTAGAAGGCCAAACGTCAGCTTAGAAGTGAGAATGCTGGCTTATGTCGATCGTGTAAGATGGTGTTTCGGCGAACAACCGAATTTGCGAGAATAGTCACGGCTAAACTGCGTGGCGCTCTCATAACCAACCTCAAATCCTGCAAAAGACACGGAGGGCACGCCACGCTCCAAGAGAGTTCGCGCTTCAATCATGCGCAAGTCTTTTTGGTACTGAAGTGGCGTCGTTCCCGTCACGGACTTAAAGTGATGGTGGAACGATGATGGGCTCATTCCGGCGACCCGCGCCAATTCACCAACGACTAAAGGTTCACGAAATCTGACCCTTATTTGTTGGATGGATTTGGCGATACGGCTGGCATGACTGTCTACTGACAAAGGTTTCGCAACATGCCGCCGATGGGGGACAGGAGGAGACGAAAGTGTAGTTCCTTTAAGATCATCGGGCCGAGGACCTGAGCATCCAAGGGCTTATCCATCAAATCCAGATAGCGCACCATCGGCTCCGTGCATGCTGGATCGGCCTTGCTAGCAGACAATGACGTTCCAGGATCCATTTTGGAGATCGCTTCGCCAACCTGTTCGTACAAACCTCGCAAGATGCCAGGTCCAATGAAAATATGAGGGCACGATAAGGTCGCTTAGCGCTAGCCTGCTTAATCTTAGACGTGACCGGCAGATCGTGACTTACCAAAAGCATATCACCTTCATCGAGCTCAACAACCTGCTGCCCCACGCTCATCACTTTGCTTCCTTGTAGGATTAAACAAATAACGGGGTTGTATATGACGGCTTCAAATGAAGTGACTTCCGAGCGCTGAAAGACGTGAGCGGCAGGTAACATTCTATCAGAATTCTCCAATTGGCGGCTTTTTAGCTTTGCTGCCAAGTCCTTCAGTTTTTTCAACTGCATAATGGCCTCCTTTGCCTGCCCCGTATCAAGCGACCAGTGACTAATCACCAAAAAACACAGTTCATCGGAGAAATTTACCAAACTGATGGAGGATTTGGCAGGACGCTCCGTTTTTGAGCCAATAGCTTCGGATCAAGTATACAACTGACCGGAGCGTTGCATGTCCGCAGCACAAAGAATGTTTGCCTTAAATGCAGAAACTGCCATCCCCGCTGTGGGGTTTGGCACCTATTTGATCTCAAATGACGATGCCGTGGATGCCATCTGTTCCGCGATTACAGTGGGGTATAGGCACATAGATACCGCCTCGGGATATCGAAACGAAGAGACCGTCGGCGCTGGGATCAAGAAAGGGCTCGAGGCAGAAGGCTTGTCGCGCGACGACTTGTTTGTCACGGCGAAATTATGGCCTGGCAACCCCGCTTGGGGTGATGCGCCCAAAACTGGAGCGCAAACAATCGAGGAATGTGATGCGACCTTGTCTCGCTTGGGCCTCGATTATGTAGATCTGTATCTTATCCATGCGCCTTTTGGCGGGAACATGCGCTTGGAGCAATGGGGTGCATTACTGGACGTGCAGGCAAGTGGCAAAACCCGCTCTGTGGGCGTGAGTAATTTCAACGAAAGTCACCTTGACGAAATCGCGGATGCTGGACTGCAAATGCCAGACGCGAACCAAATCGAGTTGCATCCCTGGTCCCAGAAACCGGGCCTTCTGCACCACATGGCCAAGCATAACATCGCGCCTATCGCCTACAGCAGCCTTGTCCCACTTTCCACGTGGCGCTTAGAGCCAGGCCAAGACAGCGCCAAGACCGATCAGATGAAGGCAGATGGCACGGCCTTTGGGGATATGGCCGCGAAATACGGTGTTTCCGAAGCACAACTGTTATTGCGATGGGGGGGTTCAGAGGGGCTTTGCAGTCCTGCCCAAAAGCTTGAACCCAGAGCGGATGCGCCAGAATCTTGACCTATTTTCATTCTCAATTGACGATGTTGATATGGCCCAGATGGCAACCTTAGACCGCGGCGATGGTGTCGCATGGGCATCAGGGGACCCCAGCAAATAAGTACCGCCGCACGTCATTATTCGTTTAACCCAAAAGACAAGTTGTGATCGTGAAGCTATTTATGCGCTGAGCCACGAGCGCCCTTACGGCAGCCATTTTACCGGCTGGCCTGTGAGGCGAGCTCGATGAAGGAAGCTAATTGTAACCCATGAAACCTTAAATGCTTCCGAACCGATCGACGCCACTCCAGCTGCAGTCTCAGCCAAGCTAATCGACCGCTAAAACAGCGGGGTCGTCGTCACAGGCGGCCCCGTTCATCATTCCGGACACGCCGGACGCCCATTTTCATTGTCGTTTTTGGCGGTAACAGCGGTTCCGTAGAACCTATTCTCAAAAATCAGCGTACACAGAGGCGTCCGGCGCTTCCGGATATTGCGAACTGGCAGCACCCCCGGTGTTTCTGCGAGACGGAGGGGGGTGGCTAACTGGCGAGGCAGTTTCATCAGTCGCACTTGAACTGTAACTGCCCTTGATAGTCATAAAACGGCAATTTGAAGGTGACCCAGGAGCGCTTCCGAATACTCTCTAGAGTATGCCTTCCGTTGAACTCAATTACCTCTGGAGGTCTATCGTAAATTCCGTCTTCCAGATGAAATAGAGTGGTGAGTTGCCCTTTCACCCGCTTGTCTGCGGTTATGCCCAATGTTGACTGAGTTGTGAGAAGCATTGGGCCTGCATTAATGAAATTTTTTGACCATTTATGGGTGCCAAATTCTAGTGCACCACCTTTGATGGATAATTCGCCAGACGCCAGAGTAAATACGCCGCCAAGGGCGTATCCATTGCTATTTAAGGCTTGTAGCTTGAGCGAGAATTTACACTCTTGCTTATGCAAAGTTTTGTCGAAGTCCAAAGCCGCGATATTGCGTTTCTCATCGCTGCTTTTTACGGTTTCCTCAAACACGCGCCACTTTGCATCGGCGAGCGCCGCAGCACCGCTATCGGTATCGAGAAATCTGCAAAGTCCGGCATAGTCGCTTGGGCTTAGATCCGAACCAACTCGTTGAAGAAAAGCAGCAATCCTCTGCTCATCGGTTTCAGCCGGCGCACCCAGTTTCACGTCTAATCGGAAAGCTGTGTTGGACAGGTGTTCTTCCACGCATGCCCGGTTCGCCAATGCGTATGTTGGAACGAGGGAGCCCAATGTAATCAGGACCACAATCATCATGTTTCTCAGAGCTTGCATCTGGCCCCACCTTTTGTTCCTGCAATCGCTTACCAAGCGCATCCTTACGTACAGTTCGGCACGAACGCTCTTAGAGCATTGTCAAAATCAGTACGGTCTTTGCGTCTTTTGGCTTGAGCTAGCGATCTTGCGTAGTCGAAGACTATCTTCACGCGTTCTCTTTCGTCTTCATCCAAGATGTAGGATAGCTTCGCTGCACAAACGTCCGTGCCAGGTCGTATCCTCAAAAGCCGGTAGCCATCTAGAGGCTCCAGCAATCCGTCAATTTCCGGTGCTACTCTCGAAGCGATCAGATTAGGGTCTGCGCGAAGGCGCTCTTTATTGAAGTAAATAGAATTAAATGGAAAGAATACATGTGCTTCAACTAAATTATCAATCAGATGAAAAGAAACCGTATTCGAAGAGATAAATTCAAATTCCGAAAAATAATTACCAATGATTTCAATATCTGAAGCGCTTACTGTATTAGATTGATAGAATTCTAATATAAGGCGTTGATGGTAAGAGCTATTTTTATCAAGATTTGCCTGTAACAAAGGAGGCTGTACCCTAAAATAATATTGGGTGAGCTTATAGCGTGTAAGTGAATTAGCTAGATCAATGTTTTCGTCCGAATGAAGGTCTGTCTCGCTTGTTAGACACCCAGACCTGCAATAACCATCATCAACCGGCTGGTAAGAGAAACTCCTACTGCTTAGCTCTAAATCAGCAATAGCCAGTTTAGACCCCTCAAACACGCGCCACTTTGCATCGGCGAGCGCCGCAGCACCGCTATCGGTATCGAGAAATCTGCAAAGTCCGGCATAGTCGCTTGGGCTTAGATCCGAACCAACTCGTTGAAGAAACGCAGCTATCCTCTGCTCATCGGTTTCAGCGGGTGCACCTAGTTTCACGTCTAATCGGAAAGCTGTTTGGGACAGATGCTCTTCCACGCATGCTTTGTTGGCCAATGCGTTTGCCGGAACGAGAGAGCCCAATGCAATCAGGACCACAATCATCATGTTTCTCAGAGCAAACACCTCGTCCTACCTCTCTACCGATATCCTGAACTAACGCACCAAAGTGACCTCAGATCCCTGAACCCTGCCCATTTCCGGGCCGGTTGTCACGGTGCCACAGTTGACGGTTCCAATGTGTTTGCTAGCGTTGGTACGATGCAACCGCTGATCTTGGAGGGATTGATGCACGAAGGCTATCTGGCACGAAAACTTGGCTTGGGCGTCGCGAACCCACGAGACATCGATATCCCACCAGAAGACTATGTCGACGAACAGCTTGCAATGCCGATCCAGGATTTGGCGCTCCGCGACAGCACTAGCCCCATCAAAGTCGTTGAGCCATGGCCTGAAAAGTTCGAAAGGCCCCTTAAAGAGAAATGGAGAGACGAAGATCAATACCATTCAAAGCGTCGCCGACTGGAAAACAAAAAAAATGCATCTACGGAACAGATAGAAGAGTTAGACCAACTTAGTCATAGCTTGTCTTGGTACCACCGTGAAGCTGACGCTTATCAGCTTATTGTGACAAATATTTATTCTGATAATCACGTCATTAATCGTTTGAATATTTTTTGGTCAAACCATTTCACCGTGTCGAAAGAACATTTCATCGGAGATTTCATTTTTTCTTCAAAGCGATTGCTCAATTCAAACTTCAAAGAGCTTCTGTATCATTCGATCAAACATCCAGCGATGACGACATATCTCGATAATTTCACAAATCTCGGTGAAAACTCTGAAGTCGTGAAGTCCTGCAAGCGTGAGGATGTGGCGACTGGATGCCCGGGATGAACGACAATCTGGCTCGGGAGCTCCTCGAGCTTCACACCGTTTCCCCTGCTCGCGGATACACTGAGAAGGACATTCATGAGGTTGCCAAACTCCTTGCGGGATGGGGTAAATACCTGCCTGGAGACGAAAGAGCCTGGCGAGCTCCAATCGAGGAAAACTGGGTGCGAAAGGCGGCAGAGCCCGGCAATAAAATGGTTCTTGGCAAGCGCATCTCGTCAGGTAAGAAAGGCTTACGAGAGCTGACGGATTTTCTGGCTGAAGATCCCATGACCATCGAGCACCTGTCGCGAAAGCTGCTGCGGCACTTCTGTGGCGATCCTGTTGATGACCGTGACGTAGCTGCTGTTGCTAAGGTCTGGACGGAGACGGATGGACATTTACCAGCGGTACACCGCGAGGTGCTGATCCGAGCGGCCTACAAGCCAGATCAGAAGTTCCTGTGGCCGTTGGTCTGGGCGTGGCAGGTGATGCGTGTGACAGGCGGTCATCCTTTCATGGGGGTGGAGCAAGCCTTCATTGACTACGACGAAAGGTTGACGCGGCAGTTCCCGAGCGGAAACCATGGACCAAACCAGTTCTTTCAAGAGCTTGGGATGGATGTCTTTGTAGAGGGCCGGACCCCAGATGGTTTCCCTGAAGACAAGGCTGAATGGGTCTCAAACGAGCATATGGACCGGCGTCTAAGGTTTTCGGAGTGGGTCTACAAACGCGCTGCCAACGATGCTGAAGGCAGCCGTCTCACCCCAGCTGAAATCGCAGAGCGACAACGGTTCTCGGCACAGACGGTCCAGGTCGCTTCGAGCTTTGGCAGCGATCCAATTTTCTATCAGCTGCTCATGTGCAGCCCTGAAATGATGGAGGTGTAATCATGCATAGACGTGGATTTCTGGGCGGTGCTGGCGCCAGTCTGTTCCTCTCCGGTCTCCCGCACGTAGGCTTTGGCCAAGACCTGCCTCAGGGCAGGATCGTCTTGATTAACCTTGAAGGCGGGTTGGATGGTCTGGCCGCAGTGCCGCCCTTGGGTGATGACAGTTTGCAACGTCGGCGGCGGAACCTCATGATCGACGCGGCTCCGTTGATCGACGGCTTCTTTGGTCTGCACCCCCAGCTAGCAGCCTTTGGTCGGCTGTTTGCCCGCGGAGAGGCCTCTGTCATCCATGCCACCTCGTTTCCATACATCAAACGCTCTCACTTCGAGGGGCAGAACGTGCTGCAAAGTGGGGTGACTACTCCCTACTCCTCGCCGACAGGCTGGCTGGGTCGGGCCATGGACCTGGCATCCATTCCTGGCCGAGCGCTCTCTTTGAACACGCCGCTGGTCCTGCGGGGGTCGCTCGATACTGACACCTACTATCCGGCTGCTATTCCGGGAACTATGACACCCAATGTCTCAGTGCTGGAGGCTTTTGAGCAGATGCACAGCGGTGAGGTTCAGATGGCTATTGCCAAGCTCGGGGACCGACGGCGGGCGCGTGAGTATGGAGGCAGCCGGGATCCGATAACACTGGCGTCTAAAGCTGCGGCGGCGATGAAGGAGGAGGATGGTCCTCGGGTTGCGGTCATCACGGTTGATAACTTTGACACGCATGCGGGCCAGGGGCCGAGTTCGGAGAGCTGGCACAGCAGCTTGAAACCACGGACCGGGTGATTGAGACCTTCAAGGTGAGCATGGGTCCTTCTTGGAATGACACCATCATCCTGACGGCCACAGAGTTTGGTCGCACGGTGGCGCAGAACGGCTCAGCGGGCACAGACCACGGCTATGGTGGCGTAAGCCTGCTTGCGGGCGGTTTGCTCGCAGGGTCTCGTGTTATTGCCAACTGGCCGGGACTTGCGAAGAAAGACCTGTTCGAGGGTCGTGACCTCATGGCGACCTTGGATTACCGCGCGGTCTGTGCCGCGTGCATCGAGGCTGCCTTTGGACTGCAGCACGACGTAATCGCGGATCAGGTGTTCTTCGAGCCCAAGCTACCTCGCATCCACGACGATTTGTTTGCTTAGCCGGTTCTATGCACGTCGTACAGGGGTCGTCTTAGCCGGCGGCTCCATCGCTACGGCCGTGGACGCGGTGGACGCGCATTTCCATTGTCGTTTTTGGCGGTAACAGCGGTTCGGTAAGACCCAATCTCAAAAATCGGCGTACATAGAGGCGTCCGGCGCGTCCGGATATTGTGAACTAGCGGCCGCGGTTAGCAGGTCAGAGACGGGGGCTATTGAGGAGCAGCGTGCTTTTTGTTCAGCTTAGATGAAGCGGCGACCGGGAAAAACTAATCGCATTGGAAGCGACTAGCATTTGATGCATCCCGATGACTGGTCGATATAACAGCCCATATCGATGAGACGACTGCTACTGTTGGAGCCAAGTTTACAAACTTCCTTAGTTGAGGGTGAACTTATTGGCGTCGCCGAAATCAGATGTTCCCGCCATGCTGCCGACACTACGGCCTCAAGCGCTGAGTTTTGTGCAAGAGTTGAAGCTGCAATCAAATGCTTTAGCGCCCTGAATGACCGGTTTAGTGCCAGAAATTTTTTCAGTGCTTGCTTACATGCCTCGTAATTCTCATTGCCAGTTAGATCTGAGTGGTCCTCCAAACATGCACGCTTTACCTCAAGTACAGACCTTTCGGTGCTTGAAACAAACTGTGAACCGACACCGCTAAACTTAAAGGACGTGATGGTATCCGCCTTACAAAACACTGGAATAAGGGAAAAAAGGGCGCCCAAAACGATCACCTTTGTCACTCTCATCGTATGGTTCCCCTTCAAAATATTGGGCTAATTTGGACGCAGCTAGATTATTCACCACCAATGCCTGAACTATAGCGATCAGCATTTTTGATGCAAATTCCCTTTGGGATTGTATTTGTACGTCCGCCTGTAGCCCTCTTTGTCGTTGTCATGCCCATCACCCGCCTCATCGCACTGCTCCTCCTTGCCGTAACAGCAGCTGCGCCCGCCGCTGCCCAGACGTTCTTTGGCCCGGCCCGTGTGATCGACGGCGATACCATCGTTGTAGATACCGCCAACATACGCCTGCACGGCATCGACGCCCCAGAGCAGGACCAGCAGTGCATCCGCGGTGGCACATCATGGCCCTGCGGTGCGGAGTCTACCGCGTTCCTGCAGGCCGCCATTGGCGATGATCTGGTGATATGCCGCGTCACAGACGTCGATCGCTACAGCCGGTTCGTTGCCACCTGTTCCGCCAGTCTTGTCGACTTGAACGCGCTGATGGTCCGCCAGGGCTACGCGCTAGCGTACCGCCGTTACTCGCTGGACTACGCTGCCGACGAAGCGGACGCAGAAGCTGCCGGCCGTGGCCTGTGGTCAGGTGAGTTTGTGCCGCCCTGGGACTGGCGCCGCGGGGTGCGCTTGGCTGCGCACGAGATCCGTCCCGATGGCTGCACCATTAAGGGCAACATCAACGCAAAGGGCCGACGCATCTACCACGTGCCCGGGTCGGCCAGCTACACTCCTACAATCATCGATGAAAGCAAAGGCGAGCGCTGGTTCTGCTCGGAAGCCGAGGCGCGCGCAGCAGGCTGGGTGAGGCCATAGCGACCGCGTCCATGGGCCGTAAAAATAGCGGCTACTCCCTGGCGTTTTGCGAAACGGGGGCTGGCTAATTTGTAGGTGGAGAGAGTGACCTAGAGCCGTGACTGCGCCAGACCGATTTCGTCCCTGCTGAGTATGCCGTCCTCATTCCTATCCATTCTGCGGAAAGCACGATCGTAGATCTGCATGCTCTGGATCCGCCTTGATGCACCGATATCGTCTTCTGCTTCCAGCTCAACAAATGCCTTGAATTCCTCGGCATCGAGCCCGTCGTCTGAATTGGCATCGGCAAGGGTGAAGTGCTCCGCCGTCTCCGGCAGCATTTGGGTGGCATCAGCAGAAGCGCCTGTTGTCATAAGCAGAAGAAGCGGGATTGAAAGGAACAACGGACGAAGGGAAGTAGCTGAATTCATGGCGCGGGTTCTCCTGACGCTTTGGGAATTTGTCTGACGTCAGCACTCATGGGACAGATTTGGGTAAATTGATACGAGAGGATTTCTGGCTCATTGTAACCATCATGGAGTGAAGATGAGACAGAAATCCCGAAGCGTTGGCAGTCATGGCGAGAAGGTCGTCAAGGATATCCGCCGTGCGACACGCAAACAGTATTCAGCCGAAGAGAAGATCCGGATCGTACTGGATGGCCTGAAGGGCGAGGAGAGTATCGCCGAGCTCTGCCGCCGTGAAGGCATTGCACAGAGTTTGTATTACACGTGGTCCAAAGAGTTCCTCGAAGCTGGGAAGAGACGCTTGGCTGGTGATACAGCACGAGCGGCTAGACGAGCGAGGTCAAAGATCTGAAACGAGAAGCACGTGATCTCAAGGAAGTTGTTGCTGAGCAAGCACTGGAACTGAGGCTTCTGAAAAAAAGCATGCTCGGGGATGGGGAGGCCGACGAATGAGATACCCCGCTTGTGAAAAACTGGAGATCATCCGCCTGGTTGAGCGCTCGCACCTCTCCACCCGGCAGACGCTAAACAAACTAGGCATCCCCAAGAGTACATTTTACCGTTGGTATGAGCTGTACGCTCAGGGCGGCTTGGAAGCGCTCAACGATCAAAGTCCGCGTCCTTCAAGGGTATGGAACCGCATTCCTCAAACCATTCGAGAGAGCGTCGTAGACTTGGCTTTGGAGCAAACAGAATTGTCTGCCCGAGAACTTGCCGTGCGTTTCACCGAGCAAGAAAATTACTATATCTCAGAGGCTTCAGTATATCGCATCCTGAAAGCTTACGATCTGATCACCAGTCCAGCCTATATCGTTCTCTCGGCGGCTGATGAATTCAAGGACAAGACAACAAGGCCCAATCAGCTTTGGCAAACAGATTTCACCTATCTAAAAGTGACAGGCTGGGGCTGGTTCTATCTAAGCACCATTCTGGATGATTACAGCCGTTACATCATCGCCTGGAAACTCTGCACCACCATGAAGACCAGCGATGTAACGCAGACACTGGATCTGGCCCTAAAGGCTTCAGGCTGTGATGGGGCCAGGGTGCGACACAAGCCAAGGCTGCTGAGTGACAATGGGCCCAGCTACGTCTCTGCAGAACTCGCTGACTGGTTGAACACCAAGCAAATCGATCATGTTCGTGGTGCTCCCTATCATCCGCAAACCCAAGGCAAGATCGAGCGATGGCATCAGACGCTGAAAAACAGGATCTTGCTCGAAAACTACTATCTTCCCGGAGACCTTGAACAAAACATCAGGGCTTTCGTGGATCACTACAATCACGGCCGGTACCATGAAAGCCTGAGCAACCTAACGCCAGGTGACGGCTACTTTGGACGGGGTGAGGATATCCTCAAACTACGGGAAAGGACCAAACGACAAACATTCGAACAACGCCGTCTGCTTCATCGAAAAGCAGCAGCATAATCAATCAAACGGATGAGCCAGATACTCCTCTAATCAAAGCCTCTCAACTGGCCCAAATACTCTGACAACGGACAGGTCTAAAACAATGCTATCGTCCACCAGGACTGTGTCATCGAAACAGGCACACCGCACGAGTTGCTGGGGTACGGGGGCTATGGGCTGCAGACAGCCCGCATGCAGCGCGGTCATCTCGATTGCACTTCAAAGGCTTCCAGAAACCCGTGAAGGATTACTGATCCTTATCAGCTAGAACCCCTGGCTTAACCCGCAGCGGTCTTCGGAGCCCGCGTGACAGGCTTTCTCGTCCCTTGGCCATCGCTACCAATCCCGTGGCCAGGATACCATGCGCCAGCTTCAGACTTTCACGAAAGATGGGGCTTACAATCCTTCGCCCCTGGCCTGCTTTCTGGCGTTGCGAAACTTGGCCAAGACTGACACCGGCTCGGTTCCGCTGCCACTTCAGATAGAGCAGTGCACGGACCTCCACTCTCTCCGTTGAGTAGGCGGACTCAACAAGGTGGAACGCCTGCTTCAATTCAGCATAGTTGCGACGTAAGGCAGACGCTTCCACTGGTCTGCTCAGGGAGCTATCCCGGTTTTCATAGATGTAGGCCACCCGATTAATGTAGCTCCAACTATGACTCGACGCACAGACCAGACCAGTGATGACAAGGTCTTCTCCAAAATTAAGCCGCCCCACCTCTAAATCAGCCAGCGCCGCGTCCAACACCTCCGGCCGTATATATTTATTCCAAACATTATTGATGATGGCGTTAGACAGGAACCCGTGAGCAGGTGATCTCGTCTCCGTCAAATGGCGCTTGAAATATCTGTATCTTAAGGAATTCTGATGTCGGAATATGCAATTCAACTCGACCACGTCAGTCGTCCAGTCTTGAAAATCGTGCAGCGCATCAGGGAGAATCTTATCATTACCGCCATCGAAGAAGTTCACATAACTGTAGGTCGAGACATCAAAGTGATCCTTGGCTGCTTTCCAGGCCGCTAACCGCGCCCCAAGCAGCCCCAGGTTCTCGGGGTTTGCAAAGACATGCAAGCGGTCGCGAGACTGGCAGACGCCGTCAAAGACTTCAGCGTCGTTGCTCGGCCCATCGATAAACACGAAGACGGAATGACCACGGTACAAGAGAGCTTCAATGTTGGGCATGCTATCACGGGCATTCATGTAAACATTTACAATGAAGAGAAGCATCGTAATGATACCGATCATGGGTCGAGCGACAGCTCACCCTCTGCGCTCAAAGTACGTGGTCATATCGGCACGGCCCGTATTTCCCGTCAATTAACTTCCAAGGCCCACCCAGCGGTGGGCGCATAAGGGCAGAGCGCATCCTCCTCACGCCCTTGCAAAAAGCCATTAGGATGGAAGTGTCTGATAACCTCATTGTCTCAGGCGATCAGGTTACTGAAATCATCCTCTCTCGACAATCAATGTGCCGGAGAAAATAGTGCAAAGTTCGGAAATAGCGAAAACCTAGCTTCAAGCGCACTGAAAGCCACGCACGTTCATTCGCGTATGAGCCCTATCCAAAAAAAAAAGCAGCACGAACAAGAACGGGAATCGTCGGCCTGGCTTCGCTGTTTTTCGGCTCAAAACCTTGAGCTAAAGATAGCCTGTGCTTTCAGACGACGCGCACTGGACATAGGAGATAAACGGCAAGGAGCGTTGTCACGACGTCCACCAGATCGCGATAGTTTATTGTGCTAGTTTGCGTTGTTGACTGAGGAACCTTTGAAGGACCAATTACATTATTAAGATTAAAAAAAGACTAAACAGATGCTTTCTGTCTTCCAAACGGGCATCCTGTCAGTCCACTGCCACTGCGGTCATGATACGTTTCGCTTAATTCTTTTCGGATCTCTGAGACATGAACATCAAAAACTGCCTCTATTTTCCCAAACATGGCGTAGTTTATATCAACAATCCTAAAGCGGGTTGCACGACCTTCAAGAGGGCTCTTTCAGGAGACTATGTAACCAACGGAAGGGATTTTCATGCTGATTGCGATAAGAAATACCTGATCGAAGACTTTAGCGTTCTCGCACCGGGAACGCCGACGATCTTCATAAGCCGCGATCCGGTGAATCGATTTCATTCATGTTACCAAAACAAGATCAAACGGATCGTGTATGCCGAGACCATGGGAGAGGCTAAAAAAGGGCAATTAAAATTAGTTAAACAGATCCGAAAAGAGCTAAACCTGCCACATCGTTCATTCATTAGCATGGACATGTTTATTGAGTTTGTCCGTCACGAGTTAAAGACTGTCGAGGCCGATAAGATCAATATGCACTACCGCCCTCAAGCCGACATCATACGGCTAGCAGGCGGTCAACCCCACTTCATCGGCCGCCTAGAAGACATGCCCGAACTTTGGGATCGCCTGCAATCCAAATTTAACTTTTCGGCACCCATCGCAGAGATCGATGAACGTGAGCAAATGGAAACAACCTCTGGAGGCGCGTCAGATTGAGGCCATCAAGCATCTCTATGCGGAAGATATCGAGGTTTTCAACTATTGATAGGCGCAGGCAGAGCCCATGGATACAATGAACCTGGCGATCCTGACGAATTTGGGGCCATCAAGATCGCTTGGTAAAACGAGGTCATCCACGCGCGGAACCAGCGCTTGCAAACAGGTGTCCGAATGATTAGTCAAGCTTGAAATGAACACACCTCTACTCTCAATCCTTGTTCCAATATATCGGACGGAAACCGGGGCACTCCGGCTGGTTGAAGCATGGCGCAGAGTGCACAGCTCAGCCATCGAATTGATCCTACTCCTAGACGGCAAGAGTGAGCGACGCTCCATGTTTAAGGCCCATGAGAGTAGCGGGCACCTGCGCCTTCTTCAACATGACGAAAACCAGGGCCTAGCGCAGGCTAGAATGACGCTTAGCCAAGCTGCCCGCGGCAAGTACCTTTGGCACCACGACGCCGATGACTTGCCCAACCTGCAGCACGTGGATCGCGTGCTGGGAATATTGGCACGCAGCAACGAGGATATCCTCGAATTTAATGCTGAAATGCAGCGCGGCGCAACTTCTAAACCTCTATATGCCTTTATAAAATCTCAGTTTTTACGCGCTCAATCCGAACTGACTTTAACGACGATCCAGCACCAATACATTGCGCAAAACATTTGGAACAAGCTTATACGGAGAGAATTTTGGGACGTGGCGACGTCTCGGATCAATAACCAAGTAGATCTGAAATTCACGTTAGGCGAGGATCTATTTTTTTGCTATCTCCTATTGAGTAAGCCCTGCAAATACAAATTCTACAATTTAGAGATTTACCGTTATCTGACGAATGACACTTCATCCACCAGAAATTTTTCTTCTGATCGTATCCAGCGCAATTTCAACGAAATCACTTTAGCCTTTGATAATATAGAAAAGTTGATTAATATTGATGAAATTTCACGCGATCAATTGAACTTTCAGAAAGCCGCTAATCTCTACTACTCTTGCATTCGTGGGCGCTTAAACATCGAAGCATCCCTCGAGTTGGAACATTGTCCTGAACTCCCATCAACCGTCCGAACAGCCTTGCATCAGGCTATCATAGACCTTAGTGGCACCTTTAGGGTGACCCGAGAACGATTAATCCGCAGGAAACCTCATCTAGGCTGGCTCTACCGTTCGCATTGACCCCTCGCCCTTAAGCAAACTCGTTGAGAGCTCTTTTCCCCCATGTCAAAGAAGCTTTTGATCCATATTGGCGCGCCAAAGACGGGAACCTCGGCCTTGCAAAGGTCTTTGCAAAAGGACCGAGCGCTTTATCACGATCTGGGAATCAACGAGTGTCCTCAGTTCTTCGGTTCGGTAGGATTTGGCAGCCGACGGGACGCGGTCGCAGGCCATACGGACTTTTTCTCTGCGCTAAGAAATCCTGCCTTCAATCAATGGCGCGACAGGCTCTTCAAAACCGCCTTCCGCGACTCTAAATATGATAAGTTTATTATCTCGGACGAGCATTTATCCAAGCCGTCAAACCTACTAAATCAAACGGATTTTGAAGTCCTGTTCAACTACGTTGATGAAGTTGTGGTCCTGTATTTTGTCAGGGACCCCTTGAGCCACGCCTGGTCGTTTTATAAAGAATTTTCGAGCTGGCCAGATTTTACCGCGGTCGATTTTGAGCATTTCTTGCGATTTGAGTACGCCAAATGGATCAGCCATCTTACACCATTGGCCACTATCGCAATATTAAAGAGATTGACTTTCGGATTCGCCTTTACCCCAAAGATTGCGTATCAGACTGGGTATTGCGGGAATTTGAAATCAAGTCACCAGAGGAGCTTTGGGTAAGATAGAGCGGGTCTATCCTTCCCTGCCCGACGAATGGATGGAGACCTACACAGCTCACGCGCAGGATTTGCGTGGTGAGGCCAAAACCCGCTTCAACCATGCCCTGCCCGACTTCATAGAAAAGCTTCCTGAACCACCTCTGAAATACATGAAGATCCCGTATCCAGAGGCTGTGCAGAGGCAGCGCGATTTTCTGGTTTCAAGCGGCACCCTAAAGCCAAAAGCGTTGAAGCCACTGACCCTTCCGAGGTTCCGGGATAGGGGGCAGGTGCATGGGAAACTGCGGGCATGGGCAAGGCAAGGGCAAGATCAGAGCGGCAACAATGTACTCGCGCCTGCACGCGATCAAGCAAGTGGGATTTGGTGTATGGCCACGCTTGTCAAAGCGGGCGACACAGCCTTAGAACGATACGTGCAGCACCATCTCCAGTTTGACTTCCGACACCTTCTAATCTTCTTAGATGGTACCGTTCACTCCAGCGTATCTGACTTCGGAGATGAACGCATTCAGATCATAGCCTGTCCTGATGAGTACTGGCAGGCCCAGGGGGTCGATCGCGATATTGATTCGAAGATTTTGCATTGCCACCAGGTGACGAGAGACTTTTGCAAACAACATGGCATTGAATGGTATTTTCACAATGACGTTGATGAGTTGCTGTCATCTTCACAGCGGCAACGGCCCGTCCGCGCCTATCTCGAGACCGTTCCGCAGAATGTTAACGAGATCAGAGTAAACCCTTTCGAGGTCTCGTTTATTTATGAGATTAATAACTTGAGGATAGGCCGTACAATTCTCAAGAGACCAACCGTTACTGCGCCGGATCTTTCTAAATTAGCTCGCGCGATCCTAGTGAATTTACAACGCCTAAATCTGCTTTTCTATAGACCGGCCTCATCAATGGCAAAGGAGTACGTGGCCTCCCTAAATGCTGCGACGCCTAGCAATAAAGCTGGGGCTAAACAGTCTGCGGTCTCGAGACTAGCCTCAGCTCAAACTGCACAAAGAGCGCGCCGGCAAAAAGTCGCTGATCTGATATCTCGTCCGTATAACGTTATCAAATCGACTTTTCGTCAATGCCAGAAGCAACTCGCGAGTTTTTTCATCAAAGGGATGATTCTCTCCATCGATATACAATACGCCTTTCGCATGCATCTAGGTAAACGGAATTTCGAACACCGACAGCGTCTACTACCCACCAAAGCAGTTATAAACTGGTACTCAAAAGTGCTCGGAAGCTATTCAAGCCTAATGAATTTTGGATTCGCAGCACACCAGGCCGGTAAATCCTTCCGTCGCGTATCGAGGGATACCTGGGCCGACAATTCGCATTCGGCACTATATAAATTCGCAAACGGCAAAAAATTGCCGCTGTTCCCAAACCTTATTCTGATTCACGATGATTGCCGTAATTTGGAGCATTGGCGCGACAAGTTTCGGTCACGCGTGTACAACCCCTATCTTAGCAAGGAAATGGGGCTCCGCCGCAAGATACTAGCGAACCTGATTGCTGCTGAACCGACTGATGAGTTTTACTTTCGAATTTATGGCATCCCGGAAGAGCATGCAGAAGACGGGCTGCGCAGAGGTTTTCTTGTAGAGGTGCCCGAGGGCTTAACACTCTATGACAGAGCATAAAGGCAGGCCACGTCTTCAGGTCAGCCGCGATCGTATCACGCCTTACCTTTGGCAATAGCGTCATTAATTATCACCGCATAGCGCCTCGCGATGTCTTGCCAATCGTAGGCCCGCGCGTCCTCTAAGGCTTGTTTGGTGAGTTTTTCCCTAAGTTCCTCATCTGTCATCAAGCGCAACAACTGCTTAGCAAGGGCATTTTCATCACCCTGCGGGTAAAGCAAACCATTCTTGTCGTGTTTTAAGAAATCAGGGATCCCAGCAATATCACTGCCGATAACAGGAGTCCCAGATGCGGCGGCCTCCAACAGGGTTACGGGCAGACCGTCCTTGTCGCCACCTCGCGCACGCACGCTTGGTATAACGCAGACATCCGAGGCCCTTAGCAGGTCGGGTAACTCACGTTGACTGCGCCACCCAATAAAATGGACGCGCTCGCCGAGTCCCACGGCGGCGGCCCGGTTCTCAAGCGACTTTCGGAGAATTCCGTCTCCAATGACCTGCAAGACAACTTTCCGGTTAGATGACAGCCGCTTCGGCAGGCTATGCATCGCGTCAATCAAAGTCGCCAAGCCTTTCTTCTCAACCAGCCGTCCAACAAAGGTCACTATAAAGTCGCCTGACTCCCGTGCAGATGTATCAGCCCATTTGAATTTGAGACGATTATAAGACGCAAAATGAATACCCATCGGCACTTTGGATAAGACGTTTTCCCGGATCGAACTCCCAATCAGTTGAGCGCAGAGGTCTCGGAGTTCCTCGGAAACAGCAACAACTTTGTCTGAGCGCCGGAGGCAAAAGGCCAGCAGAGCTTTGAACGGAGATTTGTGAAACACATGAACGTCACCGCCGTGGCAAGTCGTAATCAAGGGTAGACGCTGGTTCTTTGGCAGCGTGCAGGCTATAAGCGCTTGTGGAATGCTCCAATGCGCATTGATTGCATCGAAATGCTGCTCTTTACAAAGGCGAGACAGCGCCTGGCGCTGCCCCCAAAGGAAGAAGGGGAGAAGCAGCGCCTTAAGCGGCCTACGCGAGATTTGCGCCATGATCCCACCACTGTAGGAGAGAGTCTCAAGTGACCTCAAAGGAGCGTAACGAAACCGAACCACCTTGATACCATCGATGGTTTCGATGTCACAGGCGTCTGGATATGACGGCGCCAGGACAACAATTGAAAAGTGGGCCTGGAGCGACTTTGCGAGGTCCAAAACAAAACGCGGCTGCAGATCATCGACATGCCGAACGAATGTCGACGTCGAAACCAGCAACTTATACTGTGGTCCTGGTTGCCTCGACACAGAGAGCGCCTCAATTGGTCACAGGTCGTGGACTGCCACACCCTTGACTACGTACCGTAAGACTGAAGAGACCAACGCGCTCAGTCAACCTCGAAGTACCACTTACGATACGCCAATTAATGATCGCACCTACTTCTTTACAGTCTATGTTAGTTCTAATTTTCATAACTGCAGCAGCATGCGCTAGCAAACAGAAAATTCTAAACGTCGCTCTCTCGACCTGTACGCGCTAAGCCCCCACGCAGCCTCGATTTGGGTACATCTTACAGCGCCTAGGAGGAGGAGGAGGGTGGGCGCGACTGTCTCAGACGCTGTTGCGCCAATACCGAGTGATGCCGGGGTATTGGGCTCTGCAGTAAGCGTAAGTCTGGGCAAAAAAGGACACACAGGCCGTCACTTCACTTTCAGGCAAGGACTGAGGCGGCGAAGCATTATAAACTTGTTGATTCGTCAACCCAGCGGCCTCTACACGCAGCGCCTTGGCGAGTGCGTCCACCTCACCTGTCATCATTTGCTCATAGCCCTGAAACACCACAGAAACATCGCCTTTTGTTCCGGCGATCTCTTTGCTCGTCTCCAGGCATAGGAGTTTCGAGATGATCTCTTCATATCGCGTCCGCGCGACGGCTTTAGGCGACGTATAGAAGGCGCGAAACTTCTCGATCAGCCCTTCCGTGGGCAAGGCCTGATCAAGATCGCGATAGTTTGACCGGAAGGCGCTCCAACACCGATCTACCGGGTCACGCAGCAGAAAAACAACAACAACATCAAAGCCTACGTCCACTAGTTTTCGCGTAAGTTGCCGAAGTTTCTCTTCCTCAAGTAAGCTGTAGCTTGGGGTAAAATCTCCCGTCAAGCGACACTTTCGCGAAATCAAATTTTTGAAATAAATAAAGTAGTATTCTTCATCTTGTAGCATCCTATGGCGCAGCAGCGCTTGGGCCTCATCCATCCAAGCGGCAACGGCACTGAACTCAATTCCAAGTATCTCTTTCGGGACCGACTGATCCCAGATGTGATACTCTTTCATAAGGCCCAGATTGCAGACCTCTTGTTTCTTCAACGTGCCACGAAGCCAACTGGTCCCGCTTTTCTGAGCGCCAACATTCAAAACAAAGAGCGGGCGTCGCTCGGGGAGAAGATGCCTTAACTGATACAATAAATGCCAAAACTTAATCATACGTGTCGAATTGGTTACCCTCATGGCGAAACAGTGTGATGCTCACGGAGATATTATAAAGTGCGTAACACCACTCGTCCCCTTTGGAATTTTAGCCCAATCCAAGTACAGGTTAGAGCGTACCATAAGCGCAAGACCAAAGGATGACTGATATCTCCGTCATTCAGACTCACCAGTTGAGCCACTCAGAGCGTTACGACCGGCTTTATAGTGCTCCAGCATGCGCCTATATTCCGTGTACGTGGCCGATCGAACCAGCTGCTTTTGATCTTTGGTCAACCGCAACTTACTTCCATGCTTTATGAACCAAAGGCGTTCGAAAAACCTTTTCAATTTAAAGTTAGCCGGGTTCAGAACATCTTGCTGTCCCGTGCCATGTTTCCAGAGCGGTACCCAGATATTAATAAGCCGGTAAACCGCTGTCAGTTTTGCGCTCATTTGAGGGTTAAATCGCTTACCCTGCGAAAAATTCAGCCCTTCAGGGTCCAAGTTTACAAGAGCACAAAAGTGTCGAACTACATCGTAGTTAGTCTGTTGATCGGGATTAAAGGGGACAAAGAAACATCTGTCAGAACCAAAGACTGATGACCACGCATTGTAGTTACTGAAATACTTCCAACGGCCCGAACCGATATACTGCCCGATGAAGGCTGGCAAGCTACCCGAATAGGCTCCTCTCAAACTCTGATTGTAGCTAGATACAACAAAATCCACGGGATCGCGAAAAAAACATACTACGACAACAGTTTCGAAATATCGATCTAATACTTCTTTGACTGTAGTGATATCTATGTTTCGCGAAGCCATCATATAAAAATGTTCGCTGCTCAAAAGCAGTACCTTCTGATCATTAGCTGCACTTGAAACAATTTCATGAAGATCTTGAACGGCTTTTTTCTTTAACTGTGCATGCTGTTGTGGGTCCTGGAGGCCCGATTTTTTCAAAAACCGCGTTCTCATGTGCCAAGGCGTAAAGGCTTTCGCTAGCTGATTAGCAAGTTTCACGTGCGCAATAATATTACGTCTGCTCAAGGCGTCATAATTAGCCTGCAAAAAGCGTTGAATCGCTGTTGATCCTGTTTTGGGCGTTCCAATATGCAAAATACATATGGAAAGTTTTTTTTGCATCGCTGTTTTTTCCCATACCATGAGACTCAAGGTGGCTGCGTGAACCTCACGTTCAGCCGTCAAACGCAGCGCCAACAGTGTCATTTTGAGGCTGATTCTTCCCTTAAAGAATAAAAACAATTTATAATGCCCATCGCAACAACATTAGCGTTTGCAAATCAGGAGTGCGAAACACAGTCAACCGGCCCTTCGTGAATAAATCTGAGGTGGCCTCTGGCACATCTTGTTCCGAAATCTCGGGGCACTCGCGTCTTAATCTACAGGCTTTGCTAGAGGGCCATACCGCATGGGCGACGGATCTGAAGCCGCGATGCACTGACCAAAATGCACCAAAGAAAACAGTGAATAACCCTGTCTGAGATATCACCCCAGCCAACGTCACGCCTTTAGTTTGCTAAAGTAGCCACCAGTTGAGTGTGACAACAAGCGTATGATTGCGCGCATCCGACTAAGCTCGATACCAACTGCCGCGGAATTAGAATAATAAAAATCATAGCACTTACGTTTGTTTCGATTTCCATTAAAATGACGACACACATCATGATGACGTAGTAAAGTATTAAAACTATGCCTTCTATCAGGTTCCACAATGGCCTACGCAACACGGCCGTAGTGTGAAGCGTCAGCTGTCTAGTGCCCGCAAAGACCGCAATACACGTTAGAGAAGTGGTTGCCAGAATAATTATTGCTACAAATATTGAGCCAAAAATCATCCAACATACTATGAAGTTAATTATTAAGTATATATTAAATATCAAAAGGCTTCTCAGGCCATTCACAATTTTTGCTCTTGGTACATTGTGGTATTCTTGAAATATCGGCGCTCTGAGGCTGAGATTAAATCTCCTTTGTGCCTTGCGACTGTATTTCTTTATCAGAGCAACAGCTACTGTACCTACTCCAAAAATAAAGAGGTAGGGCGCCACCCACAACATATTTTCGACAGCGGTTTTTTCTAAATATATTTTCTCAATGAGAAATTGTTTAATCAGGAATATAAAAATGAAGAAGAATATAAACCTTTGGGTTAGCTTGAATGCTTCGTGACTCAATATCCAGAGCAAGAAGAACCTTGGATTTGCAGCGATGCAATCCGCAATATCCGACATCAAAAGCCTAGCAATCATGAAATCCAAGCCCAACAGCTAAATGTCTCCACTGGCGTAAGCCTACCAAGGTTTACCATATGCTTTCACCCATTTCCTTCGTCAAAACAGCAGTCTGTGAGGACGGAGGTTCCTAGTAACAAAATTACTTACAAATGATTAGCGGTGCCAAAGCCATGACCTCTTTCCTTCGGCGAAAATGAGCATTTCTGACGCAAGCCTAGAACCAAGGCAAGGCATTCCACAAATGCCGATTATCCAACTGCCAGCTTCATAACACCTCTATTGCCGAGCATCCTTCGCGGTTTGGTTATTTCGGCTTTTTAGGAAAATTGTCAGCTTCCACTTTTCAGTAAATTTCGAATTATCTCGTGGAATCCTGATGCCAACATTTAAGAGTATTACTAGATAGATTTTCGCCAATCTCAATAACTCCCGGTGAATACATGCTGCTAATTGTGCTCTGGGTTGGATCAATCCGAAATGAAGAAGTTCTTGTTAATAGGAACGGCGCTTGCGGGGGCTGGCGGGATAGCCGCTGCCGATTCCGTGGATGTAACGCTGGGTGCGATCCTCGAAGACGTCACCTTCTTCGGCCTCAAGGGCTACGGCGCAGTGGACGTCTCCACGGTCAATCTTGGTCGGCGATCCAACTATCTGCTCGGGACGTCCTTCGATCTGTTCGGATTGACCTCACGGTTGAATTCGAAGACGGTGTCGACCCTGATCCGGCCGCCGCCAACAACGAAGACGGCGATATTGATCACTGGGATGCGGGCACAAGCCTCGACTGGAACGGTATTGCTGTTGAGGTTGTGGCAGACAGCGAAGGCGACTGGGCGCTCGGGATGGGATCCGCCCTGTATGGCTTTAGTGCGGAAGCGGTAATCGAAAACGTGGCGAAGGGCCAGAACCAGAAGGCCGGACTGAGTATCGGTGCCACAACTCGGCGCTCGGCTTGATGAACTCGAACTCAGCCTCGCCCTGGATGAAGACCTTGCCTGGGGGCTGAGCGGTCAGTTCAGTCTCAGCAATTCAGGCTTGTCGCTCTATGCCACCTATGATGCCAGCGAAGGCGGCGGCTCCCTTGGTTCCCGCCTGACCTTCTGACGCCAACCGATGATCGCTGGCCCCTCTCCAACGCAATAAATTCAACACCAGACAGCTCACTGCACGTGGCAGATAGACACCGATGTCGGTATCCATCGCATAGCGATTGACACCGGTGTCATTCTGTGTTTCGCATATGGCACAGGACGCGCTAGGCGGAACGTCAGCGTGCACGCAAAAAAGCAGAAGGCCCGGACGACAGGCAGCGTGATGGCTGTCTCTGGCCTGAATTCACCGCCCCACAAGACCCACCCCGCCAATCGGTGCGGTCCGGCGATTGGATTTAGTGACAGCAAATCGGCTTAAGGCACCCTCCCCGCGAAATAACGCCAGGGCATCGGACGGCTTTACCGGCCCCGACTTGGCAGCGATCTGCGTCGGCCTGCCGTCGATGCGGGTGAAGTCCGACCCGGGCAAGACGCACGGCCCGGTGTGGAACGAGGCATAGAGAACCGCCGGCTTGGCGTGGTTCTTCGTGCAAACCAGCGCCCGGCTTCGGGCCATTTAGGAGGATAACATGCGTAAATTGTTTGTTGGCGGTCTGACTGGACTGACCGCTGTGGTCATGGGGGCATCGTCCGCCATGGCAATGGACCACTGTAACACCCCTTCGGGTATGCCAGAGCTTGCGAGCCTCTCCGGTGAAGTCGTCACCGTTGCCGGCCCATGGGAAGGCCGTGACGAAGAACTGGTAAACATGGTCTTTGACTGTTTCGAGAAAATCACTGGCGCCGACGTACAGTACAGCGGCTCGGGTGAATTTGAGCAGCTGATCGTGACCTCGATCCGCGCAGGCAACGCGCCAAACGTCGCTGTGTTCCCACAGCCCGGCCTCGCCGCTGACATGGCTGCCGAAGGCGGCCTGGACCCACTGGGTGCAGATATGGCAGCGTGGATGACCGACAACTACGGCGCAGGCTCGTCTTGGGTTGACCTCGGCACCTATGCTGACGCTGACGGTAACGACCAGTTCTTTGCTTTTGCCTACAAGGTCGATGTAAAGTCGCTGGTCTGGTACTCGCCTGAGAACTTCGAAGACAACGGCTACGACATCCCAGACTCTATGGAAGAGCTGATTGCTCTGTCCGACCAGATGGTTGCTGACGGTCTGACCCCTTGGTGTATCGGCATCGAGTCCGGTGGCGCCACCGGCTGGACCGCGACCGACTGGATGGAAGACATCATGCTGCGCACGGCTTCTCCTGAAGCCTACGACGCCTGGGTTTCCAACGAAATGCCGTTCAACAGCCCTGAAGTCGTCAACGCCATGGAAGTCTGGGGCTCCTTCAGCCGCAACGACGACTATGTTGCGGGCGGTGCCGATGCTGTTGCCAGCATCTTCTTCGGTGATGCGCCAAACGGCCTGTTCACCACGCCGGCACAGTGCATGATGCACCGTCAGGCTTCCTTCATCCCATCGTTCTTCCCGAACCAGGGTCAGGAACTGGCTGATGGCGAAGCTGACTTCTTCTACTTCCCTGCTTTCGCTGAAGGCGATCTGGGCAAGCCGGTTCTGGGCGCAGGCACCCTCTGGGCGTCTCCAAACATGACCGACGCCACCATGGAGCTGTTCAACTACCTGACCTCCGCCGGTGCGCACGAAATCTGGATGGCACAGTCCGGGTTCCTCACCCCGCACCTGGGTGTTGATGCTTCGGCTTACGCAAACGACGCGCTGCGTGGTCAGGGCGAGATCCTGGCGAACGCAACCACGTTCCGCTTCGACGCCTCTGACCTGATGCCTGGCCCAATCGGCGCTGGTGCGTTCTGGACCGAAATGACCGCTTTTGCGAACGGTCAGGACGCCCAGACCACCGCCGACAACATCCAGGCTGCATGGGACGCCATCAAGTAAGGTACGGCAACCCGTGAACAAAGGCCCGGACAGACGTCCGGGTCACTCCCGGAAAGGGTCTGGCCTCGCTACTTCAGGCCAGGCCCTTTTTCCCCCACCCTTTTTCCCTCCCCTTCTTCCCACCATTAGCGATATCCTTTTCGCCCTCAATTCTGCTTTAAAGGCCCCATGACAGAGTCAGCTCCCACCCAGCCTCAATTCACGCCGATCCGGCAGCGTCAATACCGTTTGCCGACGCTGGGCAATGCGACGGCTCTGCTGCTGACGGTCGTGATCGTGCTGCCTGCCGCTGCCTTTGGACTGTTCGCGCTGACGTCAGTGCTCGACAGCCTGCTGGTCAGCCTGCCGGGCTTTGAGGCCGATGAGTTTGGTCGGGCCACTGAAAACCAGCAGCTCTACCTGACCCTATCCCGCATCCTGTTTGCCATCCGGGTGATCGCCATCGCAGTGACGTTGAGCTTTGGCTACTACGCCGTTGCCTCGTGGCTGAACTTTGCCGGTGCCGGCGTGTTCGCCCGCAGCCTGCAGGGGCGCAACCGCGTGGTCGAAGCAATCCAACCGTGGATCTTCGTCGGCCCTGCGGTGGTACTGCTCAGCCTGTTCCTCATTTACCCGACGCTGGAGACCCTGCGCCTCAGCTTCGTTGGCGATGAAGGCTACAGCTTCGAGAACTACCGCTTTATCTTTGCCAGCAACCAGTTCTGGATTGCGATCCGTAACAGCGTGCTGTGGCTGGCGGTGGTGCCGACAGCCTGCGTCGTCTTCGGGCTGATTATCGCCGTGCTGACCGACAGTGTGCGCTGGGGGTCATCGCCAAGAGCTTCATTTTCGTCCCACTGGCAATCAGCTTCGTTGGCGCTGCTGTAATCTGGCGCAACATCTACGCCAGCGGCGGCATCGAACCCACCGATATCACCCCGGGCTTCCAGCTGGGCCTCCTGAACGCCCTGCTCGGCCGCAGCGCGGATGACGGCCTGTTCTTCTATGAGGTCGAGTTCTGGGGCAACTTCTTCATGATGACGATCCTGATCTGGATCCAGACTGGCTTTGCCATGGTGATCTTTTCCGCTGCCCTGCGCGGTGTGCCTGAAGACACCATCGAGGCGGCAAAGATCGAAGGCGCCAATCCCTTTCAGATCTTCACAAAGGTTCAGGTGCCCCAGATTTACAGCACCGTGGTCGTGGTCTGGACCACGATCACCATTCTCGTGCTCAAGGTCTTCGACATCCCTTACGCCCTGACCGCAAACAAGGACGACAAGCTGCTGCTTGCGACCTACATGCGCGTGGTGCAGGACAAGTTCCGTGATGAGAACCAAGCGGCTGCCATTGCCATCATCCTGATGCTGACCGTGGTGCCGATCATGGCCTTCAACGTCTGGCGTATGCGCCAGGAACAGCGCTAGGAGGCCGGGAGATGAGTGCACCTTCTCAGCAGCGCATGTCACCGCTCAAGTTCTTCGCCCACGTGGCGGTGCTGGCCATCGTTATCCTGTGGGTGGTGCCGTTCATCGGCCTCGCCACCACGTCCATGCGCCCGCAGAAGGACGCCAACGAGACCGGTTTCTGGCGTGCCTTCACCAGCATGGAACGCGGCCACGCCATCCGCACACTGGGCGGCCCGGACGAGGGCTCGACCCTGATCGAAGGCAACATCTTCGACGACATCCGAAGCGCGCAGGATATTGATTTCGTCAAGGCCAACGAGCGCTCCCCCAACGCCCTGATCCCGCGCGAAATGCCGATCGAAGGCAAAGTCACCGGTATCCTCGTGATCGAGCGCGTGCCCGATCCGGCAGACCCTGACAAGACCATCCGGCAGCAGGTTATCAAGCAGCCCGGCGAGACTTTCGAAGTTAAAAAGGGTCAGTTCACCTATCAGGCCGACGGCAGCTACCAATGGGCCTTCGAGGAGCCCTACAGCGGCAAGGGCAAGAAGCTCAGCGTCTTCATCCAGCAGCGTCCGCAGTTCGGCTGGAACTCCTACGTGCAGGTGCTGACCAACCGGCAAGTTCCCAACGCCCTGATCAGCAGCTTCATCGTCACCATTCCGGCGACCATCATCCCGATCATGATTGCGGCCTTTGCCGCCTATGCCTTTGCATGGATGACTTTCCCCGGCCGCGACTGGATCTTCGTGATCGTTGTGGCGCTGCTGGTGGTTCCGCTGCAGCTGGCGTTCCTGCCCGTGCTGACAGGGTTCACGCAGGCGGCGAGCCTTGGGACGTGGCTCAACGAGTGGCTGACCGATTGTGAGGCGAGTAACTCGTGCAAAGTCAGCAGCGCGAATTTTGCCACCCTGTGGATCTCGCACACGGCTTTCGGCCTGCCGCTGGCGATCTACCTGCTGCGCAACTACATCGGCAACCTGCCCCGGGAGGTGCTGGAAAGCGCGCGCATTGATGGCGCCTCGCACCTGCAAACCTTCATTCGCATCATTCTGCCGCTGAGTGTCCCGGCGCTGGCCAGCTTTGCGATCTTCCAGTTCCTTTGGGTCTGGAACGACCTGCTGGTCGCGCTATACCTAGGGCCCGACGGCGAATCCGACCGGGTACTGCCGCGGATCATTCAGTCGCAACTGGGGACCTTCAGAAGCCAACTGCACCTGCTCAACGCCAGCGCGGTGATCTCCATGATCGTGCCGTTGATCGTTTTCCTGTCACTCCAGCGCTACTTCGTCCGCGGCCTGCTCGCCGGGTCGGTTAAGGGCGGCTGATCCATCACCAAAGCGCGCTGGAGGGCCTCCAAATGCACCCGCGCCGAAACAAGAACCAATCCAACAAGGTCAGAACGTCAACATGTCGCAAAATTGGTGGGATAACGCCGTCATCTATCAGATCTACCCGCGCAGCTTCGCCGACAGCAATGGCGACGGCGTTGGCGACCTCAACGGCATCACCGGCAAGCTGGATTATATTGCAGACCTTGGCGTCGATGCCATCTGGATCAGCCCGTTCTTCGTCTCTCCGATGAAGGACTTCGGCTATGACGTGGCCGACTACCGCGCCGTCGATCCGATTTTCGGCACCAACGCTGATTTTGACCGCCTGCTCGAGGAAGCGCATGCCCGGGGGCTGAAAGTCCTGATCGATATGGTGCTGGCGCACTGTTCAGACCAGCACCCCTGGTTCGTGGAAAGCCGCACCAGCCGGGACAACCCCAAGGCGGACTGGTTCTACTGGCTCGACCCCAAGGACGACGCCACCGAGCCGAACAACTGGATGAGCTTCTTCGGTGGCCGTACCTGGACCTGGGACACGGCCCGACAGCAGTACTATTTCCACAACTTCCTGCCCAGTCAGCCGAACCTCAACCTCTCTAACCCGGAGGTGCTCGACGCCATGATCGACACCTGTCGGTTCTGGCTGGACAAGGGCGTGGACGGCTTCCGCCTCGACGCCATCCATACGGCCAAGCTCGACAATGACTGGAACGACAACCGTCCGCGTCCCCGCGCCGACGGCATCCGCCCGGAGCGCGAATTCGACTATCAGGCGCAGGACAGCGCGCAGCTCAACCAGCCAAGCATCCAGATCCTGTCTGCACGGCTGCGCGAGCTGGTCGACGCGTACGGCGACCGGTTCCTGATGGGCGAGCTCGACGGTGAAGATGCGGTCGCGGTCTCCAAGACCTTCACCGAACCCGGTCGATTGCACTCGACCTACAACTTCAATCTGCTCCGCATGGAGGGAAGCACTGTGGCAGAGGTCCGGGACATCATCGGTGACCTTGCCCGGAACTTTAACAACAGCAACGCCATTTCAGTGGCCTGGTCCAACCACGACATCGCCCGGGTCTACGACCGGATGAAGCGCCGCATAGACGTGGCTGAGGCCTATGCGGACGATTTCGCCCACATGCTGTTCCAGCTTTCCACGAGCCTGATCGGGTCCACCTGCGTCTATCAGGGCGAGGAACTGGGCTTAGATGACGCCGACCGGCTGACCCGGGACCAGTTGCAAGACCCCTGGGGCGTGGCGCGCTACTCGGAGACCTTCAAGGGACGCGACACCTGCCGCACGCCCATGCCCTGGACCGAAGACCAACCCAACGTCGGCTTCAGCGGCGACGACAGCACCGAAAGCTGGTTGCCGGTAGACGAACGCCACAAAACCAAGGGCGGGCTGGATCAGCAGGGCAAGCAAGGCTCCATGTTTGAACGCAACAAGGACCACCTCAGCTGGCGACGCAACCAGCCGGCACTGACTCACAATGGTCAGATCGAACTCATTGATGGCGGCGATAGTGTAATTGCCTTCAACCGGTTGAGCCACGACGGTGCCAGCTCTATGCTGTGTCGTGTTCAACTTTTCGTCGCAGACGCAGTCTGTCGACGGCGTTGACGTTGCTCCCTGGTCATCCGCCTTCCGCTGAGACACTGATTAATGCCCACGATCTACGACGTTGCACGCAAAGCCGGGGTTTCGCCGAAGACCGTGAGCCGGGTCCTGAACAAGGAACCCAACGTCCGCCAGACCACGCTCGAAGCCGTTGAACGCGCGATCCAGCATCTCGACTACCGGCCTTCAACCGCCGCCCGACTGATGAAGAGCCAGCACACGCGGGTCGTTGGCTTCCTGACCGACCGTGTGGTCACCTCGCCCGAAGCCAATGCCATAGCGCGCGGGGTCTCGGAAGCGGCGCAGGCGCAGGGCTACACGGTGATCTTCCTCAACGAGTTGTCTTCGGATGCGCCGCTGGTGGGGCACGCTGTAAACCAGCTGCTCGACCTCAAGGTCGACGGTATGATCTACGCCTCTCACCTGCTCCAGCAGATCGATGTATCGGGCTACACCGATACGAGCAAACCGCTGGTCCTTGCCAACTGCTTCAGCGCGGACAACACCTATACTTCGGTCATCCCGGACGACTATCGCGGTGGCCAGCTGGCCGGTGAAATGATTATCGGCAAAGGGCACCGACGGGTAACAATGCTGAACCTTGACGAACCGAGCATAGCCGCGGGAGACCGGGCCGCGGGGTTCAAGGCGGCCTTTGCCGAAGCTGGCCTGACCGCACCCGAGGTGATTACGTCAATCTTTGAAGATGCGGGCAGCTGGGACGAGCACCGGCACGTGCCGGGCATCCTCGACGAGGTTCTGGCCCGGCCGGACCGTCCCTCGGTACTGTTCTGCGGCAACGACAAGCTGGCCATGGTTGTCTATGGCCTATTGGCCCAGCGCGGTTTCCGGGTGCCAGACGATATATCGGTCGTCGGCTACGACGATTTCCCCACATCTGCCAGCTGCTCCGTCCGCGACTGAGTTCGGTTTCCATTGCGCACGACGTCATCGGTCAGCGCGCCTTCACTGAACTGCACCGCCAGCTCAATGGCCTCACCGGCGATGCGCTGTCAGCCCCTGCCCCGATCAAAGTCGCCGGCGCACCCTATGCCCGCGCGTCCCTGTCTCAAGTCGGCTCGGCCTGACGTCGCCAGCCCCACCTTAGTTCTGCAGCGGATCAGGACCGACGCAGACCCCGGACAGCTTTCAGGTGAGCGAGGATGAGTGCATCACGCTCAGCGCTGAGTTTTTCGATTGAACGATCCTGCGCCTCTTCCGCCAGCCCGCTGGCGAGCGTAGCGCCAATCTCGGCATCCAGCCGGGGCTCGCCAAGGTCATCCCACCAGCGATGGAAGCTCTCTGCATAGCGCTCACAGAACGCCGCCATACCGCCTTCTCCTGCCCCCAGATTGAACAGCATGTGCGGCCCCATGGCGCCCCAGCGCAGGCCGGGTCCGGCCCAAACCGCCGTATCGACATCTTCCACCGTCGCCACGCCCTCCTTTGACCAGATGCAGGGCCTCACGCCACAGCGCGGCCTGCAGGCGGTTGGCGACGTGTCCAGGGACCTCCTTGTTCACGCGAATGGTGACCTTGCCGACGTCCTCGTAGAAGGCCTCTGCCGCATCGATCGCCTCGGGCGCCGTCAGCTCATTGCCGATGACTTCGACCAGCGGGATCAGGTGGGGAGGGTTGAAGGGGTGGCCGAGCACGAAGTTTGACGGATCCTTCCAGCCAGCCTGCATCTCGCGCACCATCAGCCCGGAAGCCGACGAAGCGACGATACAGTTATCTTTCAAACAGGGCTCGATCCGACCGAAGGCGTCGAGTTTGAGATCCAGCCGTTCGGGCAGATTTTCCTGCACGAAATCGGCATCATCAACGGCGCCTTCCAGAGACCGTGCAAAGCACAGCGCGCCGCGCCGTCCCTCCTGCGCCAATCCGAGCTCGAGCAGCGTCGGCCAGGCGCGGTCGATGTAGTCGCGGACTTTCCTTGGCGCTTGCTCATCAACATCGAAAACGCAGACATCCTTGCCCGCAGCGAGAAACAGCGCGGTCCAGCTTGCGCCGATGACCCCACCGCCAAGCACGGCGGTCTTTTTGAATTCGATCATCAGAACAATCCCGGGTTCAGGGGTGAAGAGGCGGTCAGGCCGCCGTCGACGGTGAACAGCTGCCCCGTGGTAAACGACGACTGGTCAGAAGCCAGCCAAGCCGCCATGGCGGCGATATCCGATGGCTCACCGAAGCGACCGGCTGGGTGGCGGGCCAGCGCGTCGGTCTTGGCGGCCTCGGGTTTATCGGCAACGGCAAAGGCCGCATCGACCATGCCGGTCATGATCCACCCCGGGCAGATGGCGTTGCAACGCACGGCAGGGCCATGGTCCACCGCGATCGAGCGGGTCAGGCCGTGTACGAAGGCCTTGGACGCGTTGTAGAGCGCGAGGCCCGGGTCTGCCGTCTGCCCGCTGATCGAGCCGATGTTGATGATCGACCCGCCGTGAGACATTCGTGGGATCAACGCGCGGCACATGAGAAACACGCCCTTGGCATTGGCCCCCATGAGCAGGTCCCAGTCGGCGTCGCTGGTGTCGGTAATTGTCTTCTCGATCTGGATCCCTGCATTGTTCACAAGAATATCCAGTCCCTCGATCCCGGCAGCAAGTTCAGCCACAGCCCCGGGGTCTGATACATCCGAGGACGCCCAGGCGAAATGCGGTGGCAGGTCGTCGGGACGCGCCCCGCGACCGGTGATGGTCACGCTCGCACCCTCGGCGGCAAAGCGATCAGCGATGCCACGACCAATGCCCTGCCGACCACCGGTGACCAGCGCAGTCTTGTTCTCCAGCATCGCCATATCAGTGCGCCACCATCACGTGACGCACGGCGGTGTAGGCCTCCAGCGCGTAGACGGACATATCGCAGCCCGTGCCCGAGCCCTTCATCGCCGCCCAGGGCATTTCGGCCGTGCCAACGCCGTGGGTGTTTACCCAAGTGAAGCCGTAGCGCAGCTGCGCTGACATCCGCATGGCCAGACCCACATCGCGGGTCCAGACCGACGAGGCAAGCCCGTAGCGTGACGCATTGGCGATCCCCAGCGCTTCATCGGCTTCGCTGAACCGGGAAATCGTCACCACCGGGCCAAAGACTTCCTGACAGGCAATCTCGGCGCTGTTGTCGACGTTGGCGACCACGGTGGGATCGTAGAAGAAGCCCTTGCCCTCGGGCACCGTCCCGCCACAGGCAATTTCCGCCCCGGCGCGCGCCCGATCGACAAAGCCCGCCACCCGATCGCGCTGGGTCGCGGAAATCAGCGGGCCCATTTCGGTTTCCGGGTCGTGCTGGCTGCCCAGACGGATGCTGCTGACCGCCGCTGCCGTCTCGGCCACCACGCGATTGAAAACGCCATCCTGCACCATGATCCGGCACGGCTGGGCGCAGTCCTGTCCGGCATTGAAGAACGAGCCACCACGGATGGTCTCGACCACCGCATCGATATCCGCGTCGTCGAACACGATCACCGGCGCCTTCCCGCCAAGTTCCAGATGCACGTGCCGGATCTGCTCGGAGGCGGCCTTCATCGCCGCCATCCCGGTCGCGGGCGAGCCGGTGATGGAGATCCCCTCGACCCCGGGGTTGTTGATCAGGGCGCTGCCCACGCTCGGCCCTGCGCCGTGGATCACGTTCACCACACCAGCGGGCAGAACCTCGTTCATGATTTCCGCCATTCGCAACGTAGCCAATGGGGTCAGCTCAGACGGCTTGAGCACCACCGGGCACCCGGCAGCCAGCGGTGCGGCCAGCTTCCACGACGCCATCATCAGCGGGTAGTTCCACGGCGCGATCGACGCTACCGGGCCGATGGGGTCCTTGCGGATCATCGAAGTATGGCCCTCGACGTACTCGCCCGCTGCCGACCCGGTCTGGGTCCGCGCTGCGCCGGCCATGAACCGGAAGGTATCGATGGTCAGCGGCATCTCATCGTCGCGCGCGGCGGCAAAGGGCTTGCCGCAGTCGAGGCTTTCCAGCTCGGCGAGTTCATCATTGTGCGCTTCGATCGCATCGGCGACGGCCAGCAGCATGCCGGCGCGGTCGGCCGGGGTCGTGCGGCCGAAGCTGTCAAAAGCCTCGGTGGCGGCGTCTACGGCGGACGGGATCTGGGCCGGGCTGGCCTCCTTGACCGATGCCACCTGCTCCCCGGTCGCAGGATCAAGAACTGGGGTTGCCGCGCCCTCGCCTTCGACGAGCTTGCCCTTGATCAATAGTTTCGTCTGCATGGGCTGTGCCTCCCTTCCCTCATCTGAGTTTGTCCTGATCAGAACCCGACCTGATCGCCGCCCTTGAGCCCAAGGCGTTCACGCGCCTGTTCCGGCGTGGCAACGCTCAGCCCCAGCGCCTCGACGATGCCACGGATTTTCGTGACCTGCTCGGCGTTGCTGGACGCCAGTTTGCCCGGGCCGATATAGAGGCTGTCTTCCAGCCCAACGCGCAGGTTACCGCCGAGCATGGCCGCCTGCGTCCCGAACGACATCTGATGGCGTCCGGCTGCCAGCACCGACCACTCGTAGTCTTCGCCGAACAGCTTGTCGGCGATGGTGTGCATGTGCATGAGATTGTCGAGGTCCGCGCCGACCCCACCGAGGACGCCGAAGACCATCTGGACGAAGAAGGGCGGTTCGACCCAGCCCTGATCGATCAGCCACGCCAGATTATGGAGGTGGCCCAGATCGTAGCATACAAACTCGAACTTGGTGCCGTGCCCCTGCCCCAGCTCCTTCACCACGTATTCGAGGTCGGCGAAGGTGTTGCGGAAGATGAAGTCACGGGTCATGTCGAGGAACTGCGGTTCCCAGTCGAACTTCCACTCGCTGTACTTGTTGGCCATCGGAAAGATGCCGAAGTTCATCGAACCCACGTTGAGCGAGGCCATTTCCGGGCTGGCGCGGGTCGCGGCGCGCAGTCGTTCTTCACGGGTCATGCCCAGCCCACCGCCGGTCGAGACGTTCATCACCGCGTCGGTGGACTGCTTGATGCGAGGCAGAAAGTCCATGAACAGATTGGGGTTGGGATCGGGCTTGCCCGTCTCCGGGTCGCGGGCGTGGAGGTGGATGATCGACGCCCCGGCCTCGGCCGCTCCGATGGCGGCGGCGGCAATCTCATCGGGGGTGATGGGCAGGTGCTCGCTCATCGTCGGGGTGTGGATCCCCCCGGTGGGCGCGCAGGTGATAATGACGGGTTTGGCCATGGGCTGGGTTTCGCTCCTTGCCGGCGCTAGAGTTTCATCTGCTGGACCTGGGCCGACAGGCCGCCGTCCAGCACCCACAGTTGACCGGCCGCGTAGCGCGCCTCGTCCGAGGCCAGCCAGTTGACCAGATTGGCCATGTCTTCGGGCTTGCCGAAGGTGCGCATGGGGTGCACGTCGCGCACTGCCTGCTGCAGGCTGTCGATGGTGCCGCCGTCACCGCCGCTGCCATCGCCTTCAAAGAACGACTGCAGCATGGGCGTGTCGACGTAGCCCGGGCAGATGGCGTTGACGCGGATGCCCTCTGGGCCGTGATCACAGGCCATGGCCCGAGTCAGCGCGTGAACCGCCCCCTTGGTGGCGCAGTAGGCCGCCAGTCCGGGGTCAGCGATGAAGCCGTCGTAGGAGCCGAAGTTGATCACCGATGCGCCACCACTGGCCTGCGACTGTCGCAGCAGCGGCAGCGCGTACTTGGACACCAGAAAGGTGCCGGTGACGTTGACCGCAAAGATGCGGTTCCACTCTTCGAGGCTGGTTTCCTCGATGGTCTTTTCGATCTCGATCCCGGCAGCATTGACGAGGATATCGAGCCTGCCGTCAGCGGTTGCCGCGACGTGACCAAAAGCGGCGCGCACGCTGTCCTCGCTGGTGACATCCAGCTGGATGAAATCCTCCGTGGACGGGTCCTCGGACAGCGAGCCAGCGGCCGTCAGATCGGCGGCAAAGACCCGGGCGCCTTCGCGGGTAAAGCGTGCACAGATGGCGCGGCCAATGCCCCCGCGCCCGCCCGTCACCAGCGCTGTTTTTCCTGCCAGCATCATGGGTTCAGCGCCTTCTTGTAGGCATCCAGCACCAGCCCGTGGAAGTGATGGACGGCGTGCTCGGACTTGCCCGAGCCATCGGGGTCATGGACGATCCGTCCCTGCTCGAATGCCGGGGTGTTCATGCCGCGCTGGACGCTTTCGACCAGCCCGATGTCTTCGACCTGCAGAACCTCGTCGAGATAGCGGATAGCCTCGACTTCGGCTTCATCCGGGGTCTGATCGACGAGGAAGAAATCATAGGTCTCCAGCGTGCGATCGGGGCCGATGGGGATGATGTTCAGGATGATCATCGACGGCCGCCCGGGGTAGCGCATGATGCAGGTGGTCGGGTACAGCCACCAGACGGCGTGGGTACGCACGGCAGCGTTGGAGACATCGTAGGCCGTGTTACTGCCCTGCCCGGCATCGGCCATGTGGCTGGAATAGATGCCGTGGGTGGTGACCTTGTAGGTGTCCATATCCACCAGCGTGCAGAAATCCTTGTGCGCGGTCGGGCAGTGGTAGCATTCGAGGAAGTTGTCGACGACGTTCTTCCAGTTCGACTTGATGTCGTAGGTCAGCCGGTGTCCGAAGGTCAGCTCATCAACCTCCGGCGCCCAGTACATGATCTCGCGGCGCAGGTCGCCGGACTGCTCGGCCAGAGACGCGGCATTCGGGTCGAGGTTGACGTAAACGAAGCCACAGAACTCTTCGACCTGGACCTGATCGAGGCAGATTTCAGACTTGTCGAAGCCCTTGAGCGACTTGGTGTGCGGCGCCACCTGCAGCCGGCCGTCGAGCCGGTAGGCCCAGGCGTGGTAAGGGCACATGATGTGACCGACCGTTCCCTCTCCCTGCAGCAGCTCATGGGCGCGGTGCTTGCAGACGTTGTAGAAAGCGCGCAGCGTGCCATCCTTGTCCCGCACCACCATGATCGACTGCCCGGCGATGGTCGTGGTGACGTAAGCGCCCGGCTCGCGCAGTTTCTCGATATGGCAGACCCACTGCCACGCGTGAGAGAAGACGGCGTTCTGTTCGAGGCTGAACCACTCATTCTGCGTGTAAGCCTCGGCCTGCAGCGACAGTGAGGCCGCCGGGTCGGGGTCGTAGCCGGCGCGGATGCGCTCGAAATCTGCGGCGTTGAGGACGGTGATCATAGCTCGTTCCTGCTGCATCGGTGTTGGTTCTACGAGATCAATCAGTCGGTCAGGCCGGATCGGTTTTAGGGAACCGGAAGCGCTCGGCGGCGACTGTCCAGTCCATGTGGTTGCGAACGTACTGCTGGCTGGCGTCCTTGGGCGGGTTGTAGTCCCAGGGCTCGGCGGCACCCGCCTCCATGGCGGCGTGAATCGCCCGACGCTGGCGCTGCGTCGCCATGACATCCTCGCGAAGCCGGGCGCTGTCCCAGCGGTCTGCAACCTCTGCTGCGAAGTCTGCGGCCATGGTCGCATGTCCGGGATCGTCGACCAGATTGCGCGCCTCGGTTGGGTCTTCGGCGAGGTTATAGAGCAACGGCTTGTCGCCCTCACAGGCGATATATTTGTAAGCCCCGCGCCGGATCATGAACACCGGGTGCCCGGCCATTTCCGCGCAGTACTCGCCGATGGCTTCGTCGACCGTGTCTGCCTCACCCCGAGCCAGCGGCATCAGCGACCGGCCGTCGATGGGCATGCCGATTACCGGCTGCTCGGCGCCTGCACTGCCCGCAATATCGAGCATGGTCGGCAGGATATCGACGAGGCTACAGGCATTGGCCGCCGAGCCCTGCCCAACCCCCGGCCCGGCGATGATCAGCGGCACCCGCGCGGAGTGCTCGAAGAAGTTCATTTTGTACCAGAGCCCGCGCTCACCCAGCATATCGCCGTGGTCGGCGGTGATGATGAAGATGGTGTCCTCCAGCATCCCTGCCTCAGTGATGGTCTGCACCAGCTCGCCAACCTTGCTGTCAAAATAGGAAACGTTGGCGTAGTAGGCATGACGCGCCTTACGCACCTCCGCCTCGGTCAGCGGCACCGTCGAGGCCTCGATCCCGTCCATAACCCGGCGGGAGAAGCCGTTGTGCTCCTCAGGCGCCAGCACGAAGGCCGGCATGTCGATATGATCGCTGTCGTAGAGATCCCACCACTCCTGCCGCGCAACGTAGGGGTCGTGCGGGTGGATAAAGCTCGCGACCATGCAGAACGGCTGATCATCATCGCGGGCGTAGTCGAAAATCCGGCGCTTGGCGTAGAAGGCGACTTCTTCATCGTAATCGATCTGGAAGGTCGCCGCCCCGACCCCGGCTTCCTTGACCGTCGCCATGTTGTGGTACCACTTGTCGATCCGCTCGTCGGGGAGTTCCCAGTCGGGGTCCAGGCGTAGTCCGAGGGATAAATATCGGTCGTCACCCGCTCTTCGAAGCCGTGCATCTGGTCCGGGCCGACGAAGTGCATCTTGCCGGACAGGCAGGTGCGGTAGCCCATCAGGCGCAGGTAGTGGGCAAAGGTCGGGATCGATGCCGGGAATTCCGATGCATTGTCATAGGCGGCAATACGGGAAATCAGCTGCCCAGACATGAAGCTGAACCGCGACGGCGCGCACAGCGGCGAATTGCAATAGGCCGCATCAAACCGCATGCCCCGCGCAGCCAGTGCATCGATATGCGGGGTTTTGACCAGTGGATGGCCATAGGCGCCCGTGAACTGGGGCGCCAGCTGATCCGCCATGATCAGGACGATATTGGGTGCGCGCTTGCTTTGCTGCATGGCCTGGAACCTTCGAAAACCGTTACGGACTGAGCTTGCATGAAACCAAGGCCCTGACCTTGCATTTTTACGACAGTTTCATCGGTTTTCCGGAGCTTGGTTTAGCCCGGTTTCAGGCCTGTTCCTCTGCAAGGAACCGCAGCTCAAAGGCGATTTTGCCGCGTTGTCGATGATCTGTGGGTGTCAGCCCGAACCGGCGCCGGAAAACTCGTGAAAAATTGGCGGGTGAACCGAAGCCACAAGCCAGTGCCACTTCAAGCATCGGCAGGGTCGTCTGGGTCAGCAGTTCCTGCGCGCGACCCAGCCGCAGGTCGAGGTAACGCCCCAGCGGGTCCCCATGTCCGCAGCTTTGAAGGCACGTTCGAGGGCCCGCTGGTGTACACCCAGAGCTTCGGCGATGGAGGGAACGGAAACCGGCTCCTCGATATGGGCACGCATGATTTGCTCAGCCCGCTCGATCAACCCTGTGGCAGATGCTTTATCGCCAACAGGAGGTTCGACCTTATCGGCAGGATCATCCTCTGCTGCGCTCGCGGGGCGATCCCCGGGGATGAGCAGGTAGTCGCTGATCCGGTTTCGGGCGCGCTCCCCAGATCGCTGGCAATTACAGACAGCGCACAGTCAAAGGCCCCGCTGCCGCCAGCACAGGACAGCACCAGCGGATCGTCGACCCATCGCTCGTCCAGAACCTCAATCGCCGGATACAGTTCGGCCAGCGAATGCCGGTGCTCGGGGTGGACCGTAACCCGCCCACGGGTCAGCAATCCTGCCAAACCGAGGATAAAGGCCCCGGTGTCGATAGTCACGAGCCGGGTTCCGGCCCGTGACCAGCGCCGGATCGCAGCGAGCAGTTTCGGCCGGGCCAGGGCCTCCGGCGCCCAACTGGTGGAGACCACGAGGAAGTCCGGCGCTGGCCCCGCCGGGTCAAGCAAGCTGGTTTTCAACTCGGCGGTATTGGAAGCCTGCAGCAGGCCGCCGCAAAAGCTCTGGAAGGCCCAGGCATACCGGCGTCCGTAGAGATAGTTGGCCACGCGGAACGGATCGACGAAGGCCGTGGTCGCCGCGAGGTTGAAGCTGGGGGCGGTCAGGATGCAGAGTTGAACCAGATCATCACGAGCGTTGTTCAGGCACATGGAAAGTCTTCCGAAAGAAGCTTGGCGTGGCTATCCTCTTAGTTTTTTGCATATTTTCGACATTAGGGCATCGATTTTTAGAGTGTTCGACAGGACAACAGGGCTTGAGGCAGCACTGCTCTTAATGATGCTAGGCCTAAGCTCTGAACCGGGCTTGTGCCGTGAAGGTATTTTTCGGAATATTGCGCGAAAGCTAGGCCTCCGTGGTCCAACAGCAAACCTTCTGAGCGACCGCGAGAAAATACATGTCCACATCCCCGGCTTTGGCCCCGACAACGACCGACGACGTCCTGATCGCCGGTGGTGGTATATGCGGGCTGGTCACAGCCCTGACCCTGCACCAACTTGGCATCCCCTGCCGCGTGTTCGAGGCTGTCAGCGCCCCGCGCCCACTGGGGGTCGGGATCAACCTCCAGCCCAACGCGGTCCGTGAGCTCTACGATCTGGGGATCGACGACACCCTGCTCGACACCATAGGGATCCAGGCGCGGGAGTGGGCGCTCGTGGGTCTCAATGGCAACGACATCTACGCCGAGCCACGTGGTCTGCTCGCGGGCTATAACTGGCCGCAGTATGCTGTCCACCGTGGTGAGCTGCACATGCTGCTCTACCGCACTGTTCTCGAACGCCTCGGCCCGGATCGGGTCAGCCTCGGGCATCGTGCCCAGGGCTATCGCGTTGAGGGCGACGGCAGCGGTGCCAGCCTGCTGGTCCAGACACCGGGCCGCGATGACCTGACGGCCATTGGCGGCAAACTGCTGCTCGGTGCCGACGGTATTCATTCGGCTATCCGCGCGCAGATGCACCCTGACCAGACCCCCATCCACTGGGGCGGCACCATCATGTGGCGGGGTGTAACCCGTGCGCCCGCCATCCGCACCGGCTCTTCGTTTGTCGGTCTGGGAGAAGGAAGACCGCCGGCTTGTCATCTACCCCATTTCCCAGCCCGACGCCGACGGCCTGTCGCTGATCAACTGGATCGCCGAGATCCGGGTCGACAGCCAGCATGGCTGGGAGGGCACCGGCTGGTATAGCGAGGTGGAGGTCGACAGTTTCCTGCACCACTTCAAGGGCATGAAATACGACTGGCTCGACGTTCCGGCGTTGCTGGCACATTGCTCGGTCGCCTTCGAAAACCCAATGATCGACCGCGACCCTATCGACACGTGGAACGACGGCCCGGTGCTGCTGATTGGGGACGCGGCGCACCCCATGTATCCCACCGGCTCCAACGGTGCCAGCCAAGCCATCATCGACGCTCGGCGGCTGGGTGCCCTGTTCCTCGAACAAGGCGTCAACGCGGGTGCCTTAGCGGCCTTCGATCAGGCGCTCAACGGACCGATCAACGAGGTGGTGCTGCGCAACCGGGGCGATGGCCCCTTCGGCCTGCTCAAGCTTGTCGAGGATCGCTGTGGCGGACGCTTTGAAGATATCAACGCCGTAATCCCCGCCGATGAACGCCAGCAGTTCATGCAGCGCTATCAGGCCGCAGCAGGCTTCGCCCGCGACGCCCTCAACGCTGCACCACCGACCCTGCCGTCAAAGGCGGCCTGACCGACCGCCGCTTCCACTTGACTGACTTCTGTCTCAAATCGACTTGTTTGTCAGCATTTCAGAGACTTGCTGGCTTGTGCTGTCCATCCCTTTGGGCCTAATATTAGTGAATTCGTATTTTGCCTGCAGATCTCAACGGGAGAGACAACATGAGTTCCATTGTTAAGAAGAATTTCGACAGCCCAGATGAAGTCCGCGCCCCGGACAAGGCCAAGGTCCACGTCTGCCAGCTGGGCGACGTCGCCGCTGCGCGCCTGACGCTCGAGCCGGGTTGGAGCTGGTCCAGCTGCGTCAAGCCGATGGTCGGCGGTGACAGCTGCCAGGCCCGTCACGTCGGCACCGTGATTCAAGGCACGATGGTCGCCAAGCACAACGACGGCACCACTCAGACCTTTAAGGCGGGTGATACCTACATCATCGAGCCGGGCCACGATGGCTGGGTCGAAGGCGATGAAGCCGTGGTTGCTTTCGAGTTTAACTCGACCGCCGCGCAGACCTACGCCGCAACCAAGTAAGGCGCCCTGGCGCACTCAGCGAGACCTGTCCCCGGCGCGGCGCCACGCTGTGTCGGGGCCGTGTCGGGACCGGTCCGTCCCCGCTTAGGTCATGAGCACGATTTTCCGGCATCCACGCGGCCAGCGAGCAGGTCATCAAAGGCCCCTGCCCCTTCACTCAGCGGGCGCTGATCGACCCAGTCAAAGCTGCCGAACTTGCCCTCGAAAATCGCCTGCGCAGTGTCGCGGAAGTCCTGCGCACTATAGGTGTAGGTGCCGATAAACCCGATTTCCTGCAGCGTCATCCGCCGGACATCGAGCCCACCTTCGTTATCCCCCAGACCGATGTGGGCGATCACCCCGCCGGGCCGGACGATGGCCGAGGCAATCTTGCGCGTCGGCGCGATCCCGACCGCATCGACCACCAGATGCGGCAGGGAGCCGCTGGTGTCCTCGAAGCTTGCCTGAAAATCGAACTGCGGCAGGGCTGCGCGCATTCTGGCGCGGCGGGCGGCGTTGGTTTCCAGAACCGTAATCCGGCTTACGCCCTGAATGGACAGGCTCAGCGCTGCGCTCAGGCCGATGGCACCGCCACCCAGCACCACGGCCTCGACCCGATCGGCTGGCTCCGGGGCCTGCCCCAAAGCGAGGCGCACGGCGTGCCAGCCGCAAGCCATGGGCTCGGTCAGTGCCGCCTGCCACAGTGGAACCTCTTCCGGCACGGTCACAAGATTGCTGAACGGCATCGAGATGCATTCGGCGAAACTGCCCTCACGCGGCGGCATGGAGATGATTTGACGCTGCTGGCAAAGGTTTTCCGGCCGCTCTCACAGAATTCGCAGGTGCCGCAGGCCACCAGCGGATTGATGGTCACCCGGCGACCGGCTTCCGGACCAGACGCAATCACGCCAGCGGTCTCGTGCCCGAGGATCAGGGCGCGGGCCGGCGGGGATCATGACCGAGAAAGGCGTGCATGTCCGAGCCGCAGATCCCCGAACAATCGAGATCAATCAGCGCATCAGCGCCTTGCGCAACCGGATCGGCGACGTCGCGATAGTCGAGCTGCTTCGGGCCGGTGTACACGAGTGCTTTCATTTGGCTGTGAACCCTCCATCAACGAACAAAACCTGTCCCGTCACGTAGTCGCTGGCCGGGGAGCACAGAAACCGTAACGGTCCGGCGAGGTCTTCCATGGTGCCGTTCCGCCCGATGCACGTCTGTTCTGCCAGCGCCTGCGCCTTGGCCTGGTCGGCAAAGACGGGCCCGGTCAGCTCTGTCGGGAAGAAACCCGGCGCCAAGGCATTGCACAGCACACCGCGCGCTGACCACGCCTCGGCCATAGCCCGGGTCATCTGCTCAACGCCGCCCTTGGACGCGCCATAGCTGATCCCGTTGGCAAAGGCCCGGCGGGACTGCAACGAGGCGAAATTGACGATCCGGCCCCAGCCGCGCGCCGCCATGCCGTCCACCAGTTTCTGGGCGAGAAAGAAGGGTACGCTGAGGTTCAGCGTCAGGGTCTGGGACCAGTCCTCGGGCGCCACGTAATCGGCGTGAACCCGGGTGTTGACCCCAGCCGCATTGATCAGGATATCCGGCGCGCCAAAGGGCTTAGCCACAGCCCGGGCCACCGCCGCGCAGTCGCCTTCGTTTAGCAGATCGGCAACATGAATGGCGGTTTCGCCGTCGGTGCACTCAGCCCACTCAATCAGTTGGTCTTCCCGTCGCGCGACGCCGACGACACGGGCGCCCGCTTGCGCAAGAATGGTGGCGCTGGCCCGACCCAGCCCGCTGCTGGCGCCGGTCACGCAGGCAACCTTACCAGCCAGCGAAAACAGTGGCTCGCTCGGCGCGGCGGTCACTCAGTCCTCGCTTTCGGCGCTGAGGTCGAAGTTCTCACCGGGGAAATACTTGGCCAGCCGTACGTCAGCGGCGCGGGCATGACCCTCCATGCCCTCAAGCCGTGAGATCCGGGCCGTTGCCTGCCCCACCCCGCGCATGCCCTCGCGGGTTGCGCGCTGCCACGTGACAATCTTCATGAACTTGTGCACTGACAGGCCGCCGGTGTACTTGGCCGCGCCGTTGGTCGGCAGCACGTGGTTCGGGCCAGAGGCCTTGTCGCCAAAGGATACGGTGGTTTCTTCGCCGAGGAACAGCGAGCCGTAATTGCGCAGCCGCTGCAGCCACCAGTCCAGATCGGCGGCCTGCACGGTCAGGTGTTCGGGCGCGTAGCCATCGGAGACCGAGGCCATTTCCTCCCGGTCTGAACACAGCACCACTTCGGCGTAGTCGCGCCAGGCTGCGGCTGCGTTCTCTCCGTTCTGCCCGGGCAGGTCTGCGATCAGCTCCGGCACGCGGGCGATGACTGCGTGGGCAAGCTTTTCGTCGTTGGTGACCAGCCAGACCGGTGAGTTGTAGCCATGCTCGGCCTGGCTCACCAGATCGACAGCAACAATCTCGGGGTCGGCGTCGCCGTCGGCAAGGATCAGGCTGTCGGTCGGGCCGGCAAACATGTCGATGCCGACCCGGCCGAACAGGATGCGCTTGGCTTCGGCCACGAATTGATTGCCCGGGCCGACGAGAATGTCTGCCTGCGGCAGATCAAACAGACCGAAGGCCATCGACGCGATACCCTGCACCCCGCCCATGGCGAGGATCTGGTTGGCGCCGCAAACCTTGGCCGCGTGCACGATCGCCGGGGCAATGCCGACGTCCTTGCGCGGGGGCGAGCAGGCGGTGATGTGCTGAACACCGGCGACGCGCGCCGTGGTCACGGTCATGATCGCGCTGGCAATATGGCTGTAGCGGCCGCCCGGGATATAGCACCCTGCCGAAGAGACCGGGATCAGCCGCTGGCCTGCGACCAGACCGGGGACAACCTCCATCTCGATATCCTGGATAGTGTCCCGCTGGCGCTCGGCAAAGCGGCGAACGTTGTCGTGGGCGAAGGCAATATCGTCCTTGAGCTTCTGGCTCACCTGCGCCGAAGCCGTCTCGATCTCTTCCTCGCTGAGCAGCAGCGGCCCCTGGTACTGATCGAAGCGTGCCGCATAGGCGCGCGCAACGTCCTCACCCCCGGCCTCGATTTCATCGAGGATTTTCTTGACGGTATCGCCGACTGACTCAGCCTCGGCTGAAGCCGTTTTGGCGGCACGCTTAAGGAAAACTACAGGCACAGCCTGCCTCCTTTATAAATTTCCGGTAACAGGAAGGTGGATACCTGCGGGACGAACGCGATCAACAGCACGACAAGCAGCATGAAGAACACGAAAGGTACAGCCCGTGCGGCAATTTTGAGCACCGACTCGCCGGTCAGACCGCTGACCACGAACAGGTTCAGCCCCAGTGGGGGTGTGATAAACCCGACCCCCAGCGCGGTGATCATCATCACGCAGAACTGGATCTCGTTCATCTCGATGTTGTCGGCCAGCGGTTTCAGGATCGGCGCCAGAATCACGATGTTCGGCGTGGTTTCCATCACGCAGCCCGCAGCGACCAGAATCCCAATCATCAGAATGATCAGCAGATAGGGATTATCGGTCAGCGACGTCACCCCATAGACGAAGCCCTGCGGCACCCCCATGGCGGCGAGGGTCTGCGCCAGCGGCAGCGAAAACGCGATGATGGGCAGGATAACGCCGTTCACCTTGGCCGAGCTGATTAGCATGCTCGGGAAGTCGGAAAAGCGCAGCGTCCCCATTATGAAGCCCATGATGATAGTCACCACCACGGCCGTAGCCCCGGCCTCGGTGGGCGTAAAGCGACCTGAGAAATGCCGACGAAGATAATCCCCGGCACAAGGAAGGCGTACCAGCCCTGGCGCACGGCGACGCCGAGCTGCATCAGCCATTCGCGGAAACTGATCTGATTGCCGCTCTCGTATGCCATCCGCCGGTTGACGATGATGTTGGTGACGAGGATCGACGTCAGGATCAGCAGCCCGGGGATCAGCGCCGCCTGGAACAGGGTGGAGGCGGATATCCCCAGCACCAGACCAATGACGATGTAGGCAATCGACGGCGGGATCAGGATCCCGGTGCAGGCACCGGCCGCAACCAGCGCACAGGCGTAGGGGCGCGGATAACCACTCTCGACCAGCCGGTCGATGGTCATGCGGCCGACCGCGGCTGCCCCGGCGGCATCCGAGCCGGAGATCGCGGAAAACATGCCGCAGACGAGTACGGTCGCCGAGCCGAAGCCGCCCCGGGTCCAGTTGGTCAGGGCCTCCGCGACGTTGAGGAACTTGCGGCTGAGACCGGTGCGCACCAGCACGTCTCCGGTCAGGATGAACAGCGGTATGGCTGTCAGGGCGAAGGCATCGATCCCATCAAACAGGGACTCGCCGAGCAGCGACAGCGGCAGCACATCGCTCATCACCATCAGCGCGACAGCGCTCGAGCCGATCGCCGCCCAGATCGGCACGCCCAGCGCGCACAGCGCGACGAACAGGATTACCGGGATATAGAATGACCAGCCAAGCTCAACGCCTTGCTGGAGGGTTTGCCACAGCACGTTGAACCTCAATCAAACAGTTTGTTGCCCTCAAAGGGCGGGCGGCCGTGGATCAGGTCGCGCACGTCGCGCACCAGCGACTGAGCCAGCCGCAAAAGCACAAGCGCGAAGCCGATCGGCACCGCCATCAGAAACCAGAACTTAGGCAGGCGCAGCCCATCGGTGACCGAGCCGAACTTCAGGCTCACCTGCACCGTTTCCCAGGACCAATAAAACGCCAGCACCGCGACGAACACCATGACCAGATCGCCGAAAATATAGAGCAGCGACTTGATCCGCTGCGGCACGAAGTGAAAGAGGACGTCGATGCGAATGTGGGCTCGCTCCCGCACCGCTGCAGCAGCTGCAATCCACGCGAGGTAGATGAAGGCGTAGCGGACGATTTCCTCACCCCAGACAGAGCTGTAGGAAAATACCTCGCGACGCATCACTTCCACCGCCATCGTGACGACCAGAATGACGTAGAACGACAGCAGCGCCCACTTCTCCAGATCGCGGTTCAGAACGCCCAGACTGTTCCGCACGCCATCTCCTCCCCAAAATCACCGACGGGCCGGACGCAGTACTGAGACTGGCCGGCCCTGTCGTAACGGCGTCCCTGATGAGAGCTCAGGCTCACGCACCGAGCCAGAGCCCCCGGGACTGAACGCCTTAGGCGTCGTGCACGTAGTACCGACCGCGGGTGTTGGCACCTTCTTCGAGCTTGGCGAAGGCGTCCATGGAACCGGCAAGGTCGACCTTGAACTCGTCCCACTCGCTGCGCTGGTAGCCACCGGCGGCCTGCCACTCGGCCAGCTGGTCTTGGGACAGGCTGTGGAATTCCACGCCCGACTTGGCCAGCTCAGACATGGCATAGGACCGCGCTGCGGGTACTTTGGCAAGGTTCTGCTGCGAGGTGACTTCAGAGGCAAACTCGATGCCTTCCTGCACGTCACCCGGCAGACTGTTAAACCATTCGAGGTTACAGCTGAACACCTGGCTGTCAGGAACCGCCTGGGTGAAGGTAACGTGGCTCAGGATATCCTTGAAGCCGAACACGTACAGCGCGCCGACCGCTGGATCCAGCGCATCTGCCACACCCTGCTTGATCGCAGAAGGCGTCTCGCCCCAGGCAACCGGCGTTGGGTTTGCACCGACCAACCGGTAGTACTGCTGCAGCATCTTCGAGCCCGGTACGCGGAACTTCACGCCTGCCAGATCGGATGGTGAGAGCACGGCACCCGCGCCGCCCTTACGAACCGCAACAACCCGTGGGTCGATCACGACGTAGAACAGTGGCTTAAAGCCCTTGGCCTCAACCTTCGGGTGGACGTTGCTGATCCAGGCATCGGAGTTCACCAGGTTGGTGAAGCGCTGGTTCGCACCACAGAAGTAAGGCAGGTTGATCAGGTCAACTGCTGGGGCGAACGGCGCGAAGTTGGACAGCGAGTGCTGTGCCGCCTGGATGGTACCGCTCTGGACCTTCTGCACCAGTGCACCACCGGCACCAAGCTGACCGCCTGGCGCAAGTTTGACGTAGACTTTGCCGTTGGTGGCGTTCTGAATGTTTTCCTTCAGGTCCAGCTGCATGATCGGGTAGCTGCGCGATGCGCCCAGAACGTAGGCGGTGGCAATCAGCATGGTGTGATCGGCAGCAGCTTCGCGCTCGCGCTCTTCAGCCGCGGTCTGCGCTACGGCCTCCTCCGACCACAGCGTGCCTGCGGCACCGGCAACCATAGCAGCGGTGAAGCCACCGGCAGCCGTGAGCTTGAGGAAATTGCGGCGGGATGCCGATTCCAGCTCAGTCATCGTGTCATTCTTCTTCATCAATTGACCCTCCCAAGTCATAGATTTTGTATAGCGCTTTCACTCACGACTACGCATTGCTTCGAACAGCAAGGTTGAGGCAACGAACAGAACGCACGCCAGCACCAGCACCAGCATTTCGCCGACATCGCTAAGCCAGGCCGCGCCGAAGAAGGCACCGGACGCAACGCTGGCAAAGAAAAAGGCAAAGGTGGCCAACGCCGCCATTAGCGCAGAAACAGCCCAGATTCTCATACTGCCTCCCTACGTTACCTTCGTGAAAGCCCACTCCCACAGGGCTGTCTCAGGCTCCAACTATGTCAGGTTTTGAACGCTTTGCAAGCGCTTACATTTTGTAGTGACTGTCGCCTGCCAGACCGGAGTTTGGCGCAGGATTATCCTACAAGTTTGCACTTTGGATGACTTTGATGCATCAAAAATAGGGTTAAGCCACTTTCCTTACGGCTTATCCGGAACCGGCGCCCTTTCCAACGCGCCACCGGAGCATGAATGAACGGAACCGCGCCAACTCTCGACGACGTCGCCCGGGCGGCTGGTGTATCCGCAGCGACGATTTCCCGGTGCATCAACTCGCCCGATCGCGTTGCCGAAAGCACCCGGCGCCGGGTACAGGATGCGATTGACCGGCTGGGTTACACCCCCAACTTCGGCGGGCGGGCGCTGGCCACACGGCGCACAAACATCGTCGGCGCCGTCATTCCCTCCATGGCCAACGCTATTTTCGCAGAGGGCATTCAGGCGTTTCAGGAAGAGCTGTCCCGGGAAAAGGTGACCCTGCTGATCGGCTCTTCCAACTACGACCCAGACTACGAATTTGAGCAGATCCAAACCCTGATTTCCCACGGTGCAGATGGCCTGCTGCTGGTCGGCAGCAACCGGCCTGAACGCACCCAGCGCTTTCTCGACGCCCGGCGGATACCAACGCTCAACGTCTGGTGCTTTCAGCCCGACCCGGATCAGCTCTTCGTTGGTTTCGACAACAGCCGTGCGGGCGCGGACATCGCACGACTGGTGATCGAATACGGTCACCGGAACCTCGCGATCGTCTCGGGCATTTGCGAAGGCAACGACCGCGCCGCCGATCGACTGGCCGGGATGAAGCAGGCTATCGGCGCAGAGGGCATCGACCTGAAGCAAGTGACGGTGCTGCAGACCAAATACAGCTTCGAGCACGCCGCCCGGGCCTTCGACACCATCATTGCCCAATCCCCCTCGCCCCACAGCCATCCTCGCGGGCAACGACGTGCTCGCGGTCGGTCTGATCGAGCGGGCCCGCAGCCTTGGGTTCTCTGTTCCCGGCGACCTTTCGGTGACTGGTTTTGACGATATATCCGTGGCGCAGTTTGTGGAGCCCGGGCTGACCACGGTGCGCGTGCCGCAAGTTCAGATGGGTCAGCGGGCGGCGGAGGAACTGCTCGCCGAAATTAGGCATCCCGGCTCGGGCAAGAGCGTGGAAATGCTCACCCACATCATCCGCCGCGGCTCTCTGGGTCCGCTGACTGCGTAGGTCGCCCGGCTAGGTGCCCACCACAGAAGCAGCAGAAGCAGAAGCAGCCGAAGTAGAAGCTGAAGAAGTAGCAGCAGCAGCGGCGGCCGGGTCTGCCCCTTCAATGATGGCATCCGGGCCGATATCGCTGATCCGGGTCAGGCCCACCATGGCCATGCCCACCGACAGCTCGGTTTTGACGCTATTCCAGTACTCACGCAGGCCCTGCTGCCGCCGTGCAGCGATCGAGAACTGCAGTGGACGGCCGAAGAAGGCAAAGTCAGCCCCCAGCGCCAGCACCTTGAGCACGTCTTCGCCCGAGCGCAGTCCACTGTCATAGAAAACCGGGAACTCTGGCCCCAGCGCCGCCCGAACCGCCTTGAGCGCGTGCACCGGGCTGAAGCCGCTGTCCAGCTGGCGCCCGCCGTGGCTGGACACCTGGATCGCATCCGCGCCCCGCTCACGCAGGGCGACGGCGTCTGCCGGATTGAGCACGCCCTTGACCACCAGACTACCGGGCCATTTCTCCCGCAGTCGGTCGAAAAAGGCCCAGTCAGCGCCTGCGCGGCTTTCGGTGCGGTCGAACACGTGTCCGGCCAAAGCATCGCTGCTGGTAAAGTTTCCAAGCGCCGGAGATCCGTGCATCAGCGTACTCAGCGACCAGCGCGGGTGCAGCGCGAAATCGGTGAAGGCGCGGGCGCCGATCCGGAACGGCATGCCAAAGCCCTGCTTGACCTCGCGGGGCCGGCGGCCGACTTCCGGGACGTCGACCGTGAGCACAAGGGTCTGGTATCCCGCCACCCGTGCCCGTTCGACCAGCCGCAGCGTGCCGGACCCATCACCGCTATAGTAGAGCTGGAACCACGCCCGCCCCGCTGAGAGGGTCAGCATTTCTTCGAGCGAGCTGGAGGCAACGGTAGAGACGCCGAGCGGAATGTTCTCCGCAGCCGCAAGCTGCGCCAGCATCCGGTCGGCACCGGGCCAGGCGAGGTTGCACATGCCCATGGGCGCGACGCCAAAGGGCAGATCGAAGTCCTGTCCTAAAACCCGGGTAGCGAGGCTGCGTTCCCGCACGTCCCGCAGGATACGGGGCTGGAGCCGGATTGCGCGCAGGGCCCGCCGGTTGTCGGCCTCGCCATCCCCCTGCCCCGCAGCGCCATCGATGTAGTCAAAGATCAGCCGCGGCAGCGCCCGCCGCGCCCGCGCCCGGGCATCGGCGGCGTCGGTAACGGGACCGTCGGGCAGCACTAAGCCTTGACCGCGTCCATGAACCGGTCGCGGATGCTTACCGGATCGCGGGTTATGACCGGAACCTTGACGTTCCCGGATTCAACCTTGGAGACGATGATGGTCATCTTGTCGCCGGCCAGCGCAGCCTCGACGGCTGCGGGGGTGTCTGCGCCGGAGCATTCGACCACGTTCTCGCAGCCACAGGCCCGCGCGACCTCGGTCAGCGAGGTCTTCATCCCGGCATAGGTCGGCTGGTCGCCCGTGGAACCATAGGAGCCGTTGTCGACGATCAGCAGCACGTAGTTGTCAGCGACGTTGTTGGCGATGGTCGGCAGCGTGCCGAGGTTGGTCAGCACCGACCCGTCACCATCGATGACCACGACCTTCTTGTCCTGCGCCAGTGCCAGCCCCAGCCCGATCGATGAGGCCAGACCCATGGTGCCGAGCATGTAGAAGTTGGTTGCCCGATCATCGATCATATGCAGTTCCTGGCTGGGAAGACCGATGTTGCAGACGACGAGGTGGTCAGCGATGACCGGCGCCAGTTCACGCAGCAGTTCAGAGCGGATCATGGTCAGTACCCCTTCCAGAAGGATGCATCGGTGAGAATGGCCACCGGCTTGTTACACATGAAGGTATACTTCAGGATTTTGTCGAATTCCTCGACATCCTCTTCCTGGTGAAAGTGGTAAGTCGGAATGTTGAGCTGAGCGAGCAAAGCCTTGGTGTGCACGGCCATCTCGACCTGACAGGCCACGGGCTCGCCCAGTTCACCGCGGTAGCTGATCAGCATGGGCAGCGGCATCCGGTAGAACTGCGTCAGCGTCACCAGCGTGTTGATGGTCACGCCGATCGCCGTGTTCTGCATGATAATCGCCGGGCGCTTGCCGCCCATGAAGGCACCAGCGCACAGCCCCATGCCCTCATCTTCCTTGTTGGCCGGGATGTGGTAGATCGCCGGATGCGCCTCGACGGCTTCGATCACTCCACCGAGCTGCTTGCACGGCACGGTCGTGATGAAACTCACGTCGTTCGCTATAAAGTCCGAAACGATTTTTTCGCTGACGTCCACCCGCTATCCTCCATGAATTCGGTTATGTAAGCGCTTGCATACCATGCCCCTGACGCGCCGGAAAGGCACGCGGGGGCATAGGCGTCCTGAGCTGAGCGAGGGGTCGTGGCGGGCGGCCTTACCAGCCGCCACCGCCGCCACCACCGCCACCGCCGCCACTGAACGAGCTGCCACCACTGCCGCTGCTCGACGAGGGGCTGTAGTTCGCCGCCGACTGGAAGCCACTCTCGAAGGTGTCCAGATTATCCTCGAAGCGGGAATGATGCATGCCGTACCAGGGATCAACGACAGCACCCGCCGCCGCCCATGAAGCCATTTCATTGGCAAACTTCCCCGCCCAGACCGCGTTCAGCCCGAGGGCGAAAGCATAGGGGTAGATCAGCGAGAACCGCCGGTAGTCCGGCTCGGGCTCTTCCTGCAACTCGCCGTGCTCTGCCGCCTTGATGTAGAGCTTCAGGCCTTCGAGCTCGGCCGCCATTTCGGCCCCGGACTGGGTATAGTTCTTGAAGTGCCGCGGGATCATCAGCAGCGCCACCGTCGACAGGGCGAAGGCCAGCATGATCGGCGTGTTGTTGAGCAGCGTCGGAACGTCCGTACTGCCCACTACGTTCAGCACGAAACCGCCGACCTGGAAGATGAAGAAGATCGGCAACAGGATAAACCAGGTCCAGATCTTGCCCGCCGTGCGGAAAGCGCTGGAAAATATCGGTGCAATCACAGACAGCACCAGAACCAGTCCCGCCCAGGCAAACACACTGTCGAGCTCGGAGGCAGCAAACCCGACCAACCAGATCAGGTTGAGCAGGATGATCATGCCGAGGCTCCAGAACCAATTGGTTCGGTAGGTGCTGCGGAACTCGTCCCGGATTTCGGTGACGACAGCCTTGGCCGCCTTTTTCAGCTCGCTGGCCGTGGTCGTATCCTTTTCAACGATCACGTAGGTATCGTCCGGCCGATTGAGCCGCAGCGTGCTGAGCGCCATTTTTTCCGAGGGCGTCAGGGCCTCACCGCCGTCTGCGAGGCGGGTGATCAGCTTGTCCTCGAGCCGGATGTAGCCTTTGACCGAAAGGCTCACCAGCACGGTGATCAGCATCTTGATGTTGCTGATATTGCCCTGCCGACTGATGAAGCGGGCTGCACCGGCGCCGACGTTCTGCGGTGGGTCGAAGCGCGGGTAGACCGGCGGCATCACCGCCTTTTCCCGGCCTAGACGCATCCACAGAAGGATGGCGAGCAGCGAAAATCAGCACGGCGATCAACAGCCCGATCCCGGCGATCTGGGCTCGCTCCGCTTCGCGCGCTTGGCGCTCAGCTTCTGCCGCCGCGCGCTTCTTCGGCGAGGCGGGCCTGCTCGGCATAGTAGGCGTCATTGATCACGGGATAGTTGGCCCCTGGCGCCACCATATCCGGGGCAAAGGCCAGCACCAGCGTCACCCCGGAGCGGGCGGGCAGACTGTCGCCGCTGAGTGCGAAGCCGCCGTCCGTGTCGGTCAGGACGGCGTTATAGGGATTGCCCTCGACCCCGAAAGGTCCGCTCAACACCCGGGAGGCCAGCAAGGCAGCACCCGCAGGCGGGTTGACGGTGACGCTCCAATTCTTAATCGGCACACTCCACCCGTGTGGGATGACATTCCAGTCCAAGTTGTCAGATTCATCGAACTGAAGAATGCCGCGTTCGATGCGGTACCGCAGGGTGTAGGTGTAGTACTGGTTAGTGGTCAGAAACACGTCTTCCTGACCGAGATAAATCCGGTAGCTCCCGCCGGTGTATTCGGTGCGGGCAATGTTCTCCGCCTGACCATCGCGGAAGGCCGCCACGCTACGATAGGGGTTCTCCGGCTGCCAGCTCTCAAGGCTGGACAGCGGGAAATCCCGATAGATGCCGCGCTTGAAGATGTCGCCCAGCACAAAGACGCGGATGCTTTCTTCAATGGCGAGGCTGCCGTCGGCTCCGATGTCAACGCTGACGTCATAGCGGTCGATGTGTTCACGGCTGAAGTCCTGGGCCTGCGCGCCGCCGGCCACGCCAAGCCAGACCAGGGCGAGGACGAGGGCCATGAGGGTGAGAACGTGGTCGCGCGTGCGCCCGAGCCAGTCCCCGAACAGGCTCAGACGCGCACTCATGAGAAGTCCACCTCGGTCACAGCCCGCTGGGCATCATCGTCGATTTCGAAGAAGTCAGCCTTCACGAAGCCGAACATGTTGGCGATGATCACGCTGGGGAAGGATTCAACGGTGGTGTTGAAGGTGCGGACGGCGCCGTTGTAGTAGCGCCGGGCCTTCTGGATCGTGTCCTCGAGCGCGCTGAGTTCGCGCTGCAGTTCGAGGAAATTGCCGTCGGCCTTCAGGTCCGGATAGTTCTCCGACACCGCGAACAGGTTGGCGAGCGCGCCGCTCACCTTGTTTTCCGCTGCGGCCCGGGCAACGGGATCGTCGCTGCGGACGTCGGTACGCATCTTTGTGACCTCTGCGAGGGTTTCAGCCTCGTGCTTGGCGTAGCCCTTGACCGTGGAGACGAGGTTGCCGACGAGGTTGAAGCGCCGCCGGAGCTGGACATCGATGCCGCTCCACCCTTCGGAGACGTAGTTCCGCTGGGACACCAGCGCGTTGTAGATAGCGATGGCGAGGAACGCGATCGCGACCAGGCCAACGATGATCAGTATTACGATGATGAGCAAGGCGGTGAGCATGGCGATGTTCCCGATCTGGATTGCTTTGAGAGGCCAACTTGGATGGACGCCATTATTGGTCGTATCGCGCCTTGTTTCAAGATTTCCGCCCTTCTGCCAAAGCCTGCAGGCCGATTTGGACCAGGTTTCCCGGGTGCAGCACAGCACCCACGATCGCCCGTGGGTCAACCGCCGGCCGCTTCCTGCTGCGCGAAGAACGACGTGCCCTCCGGGATTTCAGGCAGCTGCATCTCGTAGCTTGAACAGCGTATCCGGCCCGTGACCTCGCCCCGGACCAGCTCGTGGGTCAAAGTGCTGGGCAGCGCGTTCGGGCTCAGCTCGACCGCGTCTTCGGCATAATAGGTCGTGATATACAGCGTGCGCGGGCCGTCGCTCAGATTGGGCGCCGAGCCGTGCAACAGGCTCGAATGCATCAGGCACACCGACCCCGCCTTTCCCGTGCAGGGCACCGCTTTCTGCGCCACTTCCGCCGTCACGTCATCCGCAACGGCACCCGTGAAGCGACCACTGTGCCAGTGCGAGTACAGCGGGCCGCGGTGCGACCCCGGCACCACCTCCAGCGGCCCATTCTCCAGCGTCACATCATCGAGGAACAGCAGCCTGGTCATGATGACGTCGTTGCTCTTGGGCTGGAACGGGAAATCCTGGTGAAACTTGACCTGGGTTGCCGTGCCGGGGAGCTTGGAGTTCACCTTGCCGTGGTGGAAGCGCAGGTTGGGGCCGATCAGGTCGGCGACCATATCCACCGTTGCAGCCTCGCGCATGACCCCGGCGTAGACGTCAGAGACTTCTTCGGGCGACTGCACCCGGCGCAGGCCCGGGGTCTCCGGGCTGTGACCGGGCTGCAGATCGAAGCGGGCGCGGCCGTCGACCGTCTCGCCGTAGTCCTCAGCGTGGGCGCGGCTCTCCTCCACCCAGCCGTCGAAAACGGCGCGCAGAGCCGCGAGTTGCTCCGGCGTGACCGCATCCTCGGCAACAACAACACCGTCGCGCCAGAAGGCATCGACCTGCTCGGATGACAGCATGTTCGGGCTCATGGACTCGCCTCTCCCTGTTCAGACAGCCTGAAAGACCATTTAAGGGACGGCGTCAGCCCAATCGCTATCGCGTTTCCGTCATCAAAACAGCGGTCCAGCGGCAAAACAAATCTCGACCCGAGCCGCCCCCGCCTATATTCAAGCCCAAACAGGAACGTCGATTGGAAATCAGAGCATGACCGCACGCGCCGCTGCAACGACCGCGACCACTGCCGCCAAGCCGGCGTCAGCCCCGTCTGAGGCTGCCCAGACGGACGGCCAGACGGACGGCCATACCAAGGCGCAGGCAGAGGTTGACGCCCTGCTCCACCGGCTGGATGCGGCCAAAAACAGCTGGGCAAGGACCACAGCGGCAGAACGGGTCGCCCTGCTGCGCGCGGTGAAAGAGGCGATCATGCCGGTGGCCGAAGACTGGGCTGCCACTGCCAGCCAAAAAAAGCAGATCCCGGCGGGCTCTCCGCTGGAAGGCGAAGAATGGCTCTCCGGGCCCTATGCTTTGCTGTCAGCCTGCAACAACTTCATCGCAACCCTCGAGGCCATGGATGGCCGATCGTTGGCCGCCACACTGCCCCGACGGCGCCTGCGCAACGGCCAGACGGCGGTCAGCGTGTTGCCGCATACGCTCTGGGACCGGCTGCTGCTCTCAGGCATCCGCGCTGAGGTGTGGATGCAGCCGGGTCTCGACAGCACGGCAATCGACGAACGCGCCGCACAGGCCTACGCCACCCCCGCCAGCGAGCGCGAGGGCCGGGTCGCACTGGTGCTGGGCGCTGGCAACATCGCGGCCATCCCGCTGCTCGACACGCTGCAAAAGCTGCTGGTCGAGAACCAGGTCGTGCTGCTCAAGCTCAACCCGGTCAACGACTTCCTGCTACCGTTCTTCGAAGCTGCCTTCAAACCACTGATCGACCAAGATTTTCTGGCTGTGATACCGGGGGATGCAGCGCTGGGCGCCTGGGCCTGCGAACACGATCTGGTTGAGGAGATCCACGTCACCGGGGCGGGTTCGACCCACGATGCCATCGTCTGGGGGACGGGCGCAGAAGGCGAGCGACGGCGCAAGGCCGGGACGCCCCTGAACAGCCGCCGGATTACCTCCGAGCTCGGCGCTGTCTGCCCCACCATCGTCGTGCCGGGGCCATGGAGCGCCGCCGACATCCGATATCAGGCTGAGCAGATCGCCACCCAGAAGCTGCACAACGGCGGCCACAACTGCGTATCCTGCCAGACCCTGATCATGCCCGAGGGCTGGGATCAGGCGCAGGATCTGCTCGACGGTTTCCGGAGCGTGGTTGCCAGCGCCGGAGAGCGCGGCGCCTACTACCCCGGCGCCAAGGACCGGTTGCGGGCTTTCGCCGACCGTGCCGCATCGGGCAGCGGGGTCGAGCGCCTGCGCCGCGGCGAATCGCAGCAACTGCTGCTGACAACCTTCGACAGCGACGCGGATGGACAGCACGAAGTTTTCGCCCCGGCGATGAACATCAAGTGGCTTGAGGGCAGCGATCCCGCAGCCTTCCTCGACGCCGCGATCGACTTCGCCAACGACCGGCTCGAAGGCACGCTCGGCGCCAATATCGTCATCCATCCGGCCACCCGGCGCGCCATCGGCGAAGCCCGGTTCGAAGAACTGATCGGCAAGCTTGCCTACGGTGAAATTGCCATCAACACGTGGACGGGGGTCAACTTTCTCGCAGTTGCCCTGCCCTGGGGCGGTTTTCCCGGCACCACGCCCGAGGATGTCGGCTCTGGCATCGGGGTGGTGCACAACACCTTTATGCTCGAAGGGGTTGAACGCAGTGTTCTCGAGGCGCCGTGGCGGCCTTTTCCCCGGGGGTTGCTGAGTGGCAGTCTGGCGCTGATGCCCAAGCCGCCGTGGTTCGTGACCCACCGCCGCGCTGCTGCCATCGGGCGACAGATGACGCGCTTCGCCCACCGGCCATCGCTGTTCAAAATCCCCGCCATTTTTCTGAACGTCCTGCGCGACTGACGCGCACGACAGTGTGCTGCCCCCCACGAAGGAGACCTGCCCATGAAGCCCGGCTACCTGCTGCTCGACACCGTGATCGACGACCCTGAAGCCTACGAAGACTACAAGGCGCAGGTTGTGCCCATCGTCGAATCCTTCGGCGGTGAGTACCTGATCCGGGGTGGCGAAATGTCGGTCGAGCAGGACGAGCTGTGGCAGCCCAACCGGATCGTGCTGCTGCGCTTTCCCTCGGTCGCGCAGGCGCAGGCCTTTCTTGACAGCGAGGCCTACGCGCCGGTCAAAGCAGTGCGACTGGCCAATTCCCGTGCGACGGCAATGGTTATCGAAGGCCTGTGATCAGGACGCTTCAGCGATCGGCTGACCCAGCACGTCCCAGTTCGGGGTGGTACCCAGCCCCGGGGCTTCAGAGGCGGTCATGAAACCGTCCGCGATCACCGGGCCGCCGCTGGCGATCGATACGGTGGCGTACTCGCTGAACGCCGAAGACTGAAAGTGCAGCTCGCGCGGGGTCGAATGCGCCAGATGCGCGATGGCGGCGTCGGTCAGCTCCCCGCCCCACGTATCCTCGATGGTCATGATGATTCCAGCTCGGCACAAACATCGCGCACAACCTTGGTCTTGGTCAGGCCACCAAAGCGGCTGATCTTCAGGTTGACCGCGTCCATGGCCCGATCCTGATGCGCGGTCAGGACGGTTTGCAGCGACGTCATGCATTCATCGAGAATCATCGGGTGATTTGAAACATCGCGAACCACACGGCAGGCCTCATAGGTCTCGCAGGGCTGCTCGATATAGAGCGGCATGTCGTTGACGGCGGAGACCACCCGCACCGCCTCGTGCTGCATCCAACCACAGTTGGCGTCGGCGGCGAGCTTGTTCCCGCTTTCCAGCACCTCCGTGACCTTACGGATGCGCTCGATATCGAGATCCGCGCCGGCGCCGACCTTCATCTGGAACTGGTTGAAGCCCTGCGCCTGATAGGCCTGCAAGCGTTCAGCCATGGCGTCCGGGTCGCCGCGCGAGACGACTTTGAACAGGCGCACGCTGTCCTGCACCCGCCCTCCGAGGAGGTTGCAAACCGGCTGGCCGGTGGCCTTACCCAGCAGGTCCCAGCAGGCAATATCGAGCGCCGACTTGACGTAAGGATGCCCCTTGAGCGCGCGATCCATCACCAGATTGATCGAACCAATCTGGCGCGGGTCGAGGCCGATCAGGCTCTCCGCGAGTTTCATGATCCCCGTGCGGGCGCCTTCGGCGTAGGCCGGCAGATAGGCCGGCCCCAGCGGGCAGATTTCGCCGTAGCCCGTCTGCCCGTCGTCGGTCGTCAGTTCAACGACGGTACTGTCAAAGGCGGCAAAGCTCTGGTTTGACCAGCTGTAGGCGCCTTCTTTCATCGGCAGCGCAACGGCGTAGAGGGCGATTTTAGTGATCTTCATGGACGGTGCCTTCATACGGAGAAGATGGGGTTTCGTTCTTTACGCACCAAAGCGCGGGGGTCGGCAATACCTTTCGCCTCGGCCCCGGAACAAGACGGGTGAGATGAGAGCCCGTAAGGTCGGGCGCGAGCCCCCGCTCAGGCGGCTGAGCCGAGCCAGTCCGGCGGCCGCGTAAGTGTCAGGCCGCGAACAGCGGCTTCGATGCAGGCTTCCGAGCCCGCCCAGCCGAACCTCGCGCCCGGAAAGACCGTGGGCATAGTGGGCGTACTTGCCGGAGTTGGTGAGGATGCTCCGTGCCGCAGGCGGGAACACAGGTTCAGTGATGGAGCACCAGCACAGGTCGGCGACCAGCGTCACCCCGGCGGCTTCCAGCACGGCGGCGCTGCCCTCCGCCTTGAGCTGCGCGAGCACGTCGCGGGCCAGAGTGATGATCATGGGGGCGGCGTCGCAGGACCGCCCGTCGAGCAATCCGGCAACCCGCTGGCACTCATTGAAGGACGCGTGCGGGCTGCCGATGGCCACAAGATCGACGGCCCCCGCTGGCGCAGTTGAGCGCGCTCCAGGCATCCCGCAGGTCTGCGAAGGCTCAAACTGACTTGCTCTGCGCCTGTCATCGGGGCGAGGTCGACTTCTGGGGTGTGCCCGGCAACGTGCAGCATGGGCGCGCCGGAGGTCGTGCCGAAAGCGGCACAGATCGCGCGCAGGTCGTCTTCAGACAGCGTCGCCTGCTCAAAACCCGTGATTAGCGGCACACAGTCCGGCGCCGCCTTCCCGGCGAGCCAGCCGACCAGCGGCCACAGGCTGTCGTCAGCGACCGGCCACGTCGGCACGTCGAACTGCAACACCCGGGCCGGACGCCGACCCACGTCCTCGTAGACCCCGGCGCGCGGTGCGCGGCCGGTCATGGCGATGAACAGGTCGAGGTAGTCGGGATGCTTGGTCGTTCGGGCACCCAGCACCGAGTTGGCGTAGATCACTGCGTTCGATTCCGACCATCCAATCGCCTCCCCCTGAACCGGGCGATCCTCGCGGTGGTAAGGCGCGCAGGTGAAGGTCGGCTGCGCCCCCATCCGCACGTAGGCTTCAGCGAGGCGACTGGCGCGCTGGCCAAAGTCGTTGGGCACCCCCTGATCCTGCCAGGCTTCACGGTCGACTGAGATGGCGTTGATGGTGGTTGGGATCCCCACTCGTGCGCCCATATCGGCCATCGTTTCCGCAAAAATCAGGTTGGCGTCGTGGGCGAGAATACAGCCGTCGATGTGACCCCGGCTGACGTCGAGCAGCTCGGAGGCACCCTGCGCTGGCAGCCATCTGTGCGATCACCTCCATGGCGACCTGCACGGCGCGGCCCTGCCCTCCCGCCAAGCGCGCTTGGTCGGCCTCGCTCAGCTGGACCACTTCGGCTCCAAGCCCTTTAACGGCGACTGTCCGTACCTGCCCATCAAGCTCGACCGCCAATCCGGCGGCGTCGAGCCGTGCCTGCGCCGCCCGAGACAGCGCAGCGTAGTCCGGCGGCGGCAGGAACAGCACTGGAACCGGTCGATCGAACAGTCGGTTCGCGACCAGCGCCCCGAGGCTCAAGGTCTCCTCAGGCTCCCGGAACACCAGCGCTGCAGGAGCCTTCCCGCCCAGCGCCAAGGCCAGCAGGACGCCGCTGCCGCTGCACGACCCGCGCGAGGTCGGCATCATCACGATCCGGCCGGAAACGACGGCGGCGCGCTGGGGGTGGTGCGCATCGATGATGGCGCCGGTGTCCGGGTCAACCCCACCCCAGAAGCTCAACCCTTCATCGCAGGCGAGCACGGGCGCGGTGACCACCGTCTCCGGATCGCCGGTCGAGAGCAGGCGGCGTGCCTGCCGGGGTTGCTCGTCGCTGCTATGCAAGGGCCCTGCCTCGTCGCCATGAACAGAATAGGCGCGCAGCTTAGACGGACCTTCGCTGGAATGTACATGGGCGCGTGTGCAAGCTCAGAAAGCAGCCCATTGGTGTCCTGTGCGTCCAAACACGCCTTGCCTGCTGCAACCCTGTCTGTGCAGACTACCGGAAATGGCCGCGCAATGGATGCACCCCATGACCACCACGCCGAAACACGCTGTTCTGTACCGCCGCGTCATCCCCGAACAACACCTGCGTGCACGGGCGCAAGGCGCTGGCGCTGCTCCAGCGCCGGGGCTACAGGGTCGACGACTGGCCACCTGACCTCGCGCGAGGAAATCGACGCCGCCAAGGTCGAATTCGGCGTTGCAACTTTCCCGCAGGCCTTTGTCGCGGGCGAGCGGATCGGTGGTTATACCGATTTGCTGGCGCACTTTGGCCGCCCCGTGCCCGACCCCAAGGCCAAGACCTACACGCCGGTGATCGCGCTCTTCGTCGTCGCTGCTCTTCTGGCCGTTGCGCTCAACCTGATGGCACTGCGCGATACACCTGCCGCGGCGCTGATCCGGATGTCGGAGCAGTTCATCGCCGGGTCCATGGTCATGCTCGGCCTGCTCAAACTGCGCGATCTGGAGGGCTTTGCCAGCCAGTTTCTGAACTACGACCTGCTGGCCCAGCGCCGGGTGCGCTATGCCTACCTCTACCCCTTTGCCGAGACGGGAGCCGGCATCCTGATGTTTGCCGGGCTGCTGCCAATGTTGGCGGCGCCGGTAGGGCTGTTCATCAGCACGATTGGGGGTATTTCAATAATCAAAGCCGTGTATATCGATAAACGAGACCTCAAATGCGCCTGCGTCGGCGGCAATTCAAACGTCCCACTCGGGGCGGTGTCGCTGACAGAAAATCTCCTGATGTTCGCTATGGCAGTGTGGATGTTGGTCAAACTGAGTCCAATCGGACTGGTTTGAGACCAGTCACGCCTCTGCCCGCGATCGCGCAGACACCCGACCGGGACCAACGGAAAGAAAAGAACTGCCTTATGTGTGGAATTGTCGGCCTGTTTCTCAAAGATGACAGCCTCTCTCCCCGGCTCGGGGGCATGCTATCAGATATGCTGGTGACCATGACCGATCGCGGACCGGACAGCGCCAGGGATCGCCGTCTATGGCGCGGAAACCGGCAGTGGCTTCAAGGTCACCGTGCAGGCCGAAGACCCGGCGGCGGCCTTCGCCGGACTGGCCGAGCACCTCAGCGCCGCGACCGGGCAGCCCTGTAGCCTCGCTGCGAAATCGACCCACGCCGTGATCTCGACCGCTCCTGACAACGCCGCCACGCTGATCAGCCACCTGCGCAAAAGCCATGCTGGCCTGCGGATCATGTCCACCGGCGAAGCCATGGAGATTTACAAGGAAGTGGGCCTGCCCCGCGATGTGTCTGCCCGCTTTGAGGTCAGCGCCATGGGGGGCACCCACGGCATCGGCCACACGCGGATGGCGACGGAATCCGCCGTAACGACCATGGGTGCGCACCCGTTTTCGACTGGCGCCGATCAGTGCCTTGTGCACAACGGTTCGCTGTCCAACCACAACAGCCTGCGCCTCAAACTCCGGCGCGAGGGCGTGCGCATCGAAACCGAGAACGACACCGAAGTCGCAGCCGCCTACCTGACCTATCGCATGCAGCAGGGGCGCAACCTTGGCGAGGCCCTGGAAGACAGCCTCGACGACCTCGACGGTTTCTTCACTTTCGTCGTGGGGACCAAGAACGGCTTTGGCGTGCTGCGCGACCCGATCGCCTGCAAGCCTGCCGTCATGGCAGAGACCGACGCCTATGTCGCCTTTGGCTCGGAATACCGGGCGCTGGTGTCCCTGCCCGGGATCGACACCGCACGGGTCTGGGAACCCGAACCCGCCAACGTCTACTTCTGGGAGCGCTGAACCGTGCCGACGATTGACCTTGCCAAGGACGACCTGCGCGCCCTGAACCAGCAGCTGCAGACCGCTGCCCGCGCCGCGGCCGACGCCCAGTCCAACGAGACCGAGTGGCGGATCGACAATCCGCGCGGCAGCCACGCCATCGCCGTCGGGCTCGACGGCCCCATCGCCGTCACCGTCGGCGGTTCGACCGGCTACTACTGCGCAGGCATGAACAAGGAAGCCAGCATCACCGTCGAAGGCTCCGCCGGGCCGGGTGTGGCTGAAAATATGATGTCCGGCACCGTGGTGATCGAGGGCGACGCCAGCCAGTACGCTGGCGCGACCGGTCGCGGCGGCCTGCTGGTGGTCAAGGGCAACGCCGCCTCACGCTGCGGCATTTCGATGAAGGGCATCGATATCGTCGTCCACGGCAATATCGGCCACATGTCAGCCTTTATGGCGCAGAGCGGCACGCTGGTGGTCTGCGGGGATGCGGGCGACGCGCTGGGAGACTCGCTCTACGAAGCCCGCCTGTTCGTGCGCGGATCGGTCAAGAGCCTCGGCGCGGATTGCGTCGAAAAGGAAATGCGGGCTGAACATCTGGAACTGCTCGCCGACCTGCTCGAACGCGCCGGTGCCGACGCCCGTCCCGAGGAGTTCAGGCGCTATGGTTCGGCCCGGCAGCTCTACACCTTCAACATCGATAACGCCTCGTCGTACTGAGCGGAGACACAGACCATGACCGACAATCCGCACCGCACGACGCCCGTTAAATCCTGGACCTTCGACGACCGCACCAACTCGGAAATCCGGCGCGCTGCTGAGACCGGCATCTACGATATTCGTGGTGGCGGGGCCAAGCGCCGGGTTCCGCACTTCGACGACCTGCTGTTTCTGGGTGCGTCGGTGTCGCGTTACCCGCTGGAGGGCTACCGCGAGACCTGCGCCACCGACGTCAGCCTTGGCACCCGCCACGCCGCGAACCCGATCAACCTCGCCATTCCGATCACCATCGCCGGGATGAGCTTCGGCGCGCTTTCTGGTACAGCCAAAGAGGCGCTGGGACGCGGGGCAACGGCGGCCGGGACCTCGACCACCACTGGCGATGGTGGCATGACCGAGGAGGAGCGCGGGCATTCAGACAAGCTGGTCTACCAGTACCTGCCCTCACGCTATGGCATGAACCCGGACGATCTGCGCCGCGCAGACGCCATCGAGATTGTTGTGGGTCAGGGCGCCAAACCCGGCGGCGGCGGCATGCTGCTGGGGCAGAAAATCTCCGACCGCATTGCCGAAATGCGCAATCTGCCCCAGGGCATCGACCAGCGCTCGGCCTGCCGTCATCCGGACTGGACCGGTCCCGATGACCTCGAGATCAAGATTCTGGAACTGCGCGAAATCACCGGCTGGAAGGTGCCGATTTACGTCAAGGTCGGCGGCGCCCGCCCCTACTTCGACACCACGCTGGCGGTGAAGGCCGGCGCAGATGTGGTCATTCTTGACGGTATGCAGGGCGGTACGGCGGCGACACAGGACGTGTTCATCGAGCACGTCGGACAGCCGACCCTCGCTTGCATCCGCCCTGCCGTGCAGGCGCTGCAGGATCTGGGCCTGCACCGCGACGGCGTGCAGCTGGTGATCTCCGGCGGCATCCGCAGCGGCGCCGACGTCGCCAAGGCCATTGCGCTGGGGGCGGACGCGGTCTCCATCGGGACTGCCGCGCTGATCGCGCTGGGTGATAATGACCCAAAGTGGGAAGAAGACTACCAGAAGCTCGGCACCACCGCCGGGGCCTACGACGACTGGCACGAAGGTCAGGACCCGGCCGGGATCAACACCCAGGATCCCGAACTGCAGAAGCGGCTCGACCCGGTGCTGGGTGGACGCCGGCTTTCGAACTACCTCAAGGTCATGACGCTGGAGGCGCAGACCATCGCGCGCGCCTGCGGCAAGAGCCACCTGCACAACCTCGAACCCGAGGACCTCTGTGCACTGACCATGGAAGCAGCGGCCATGGCGCAGGTGCCACTGGCCGGAACCGACTGGTACCCGGGAAAGGCTGGCTTTTGAGGGCCGCTGGGCTAGGCTCACCCCAAGACAGACGCGATACAGACACAACCAAAGACCACGACAACCATCAGACTTCCGGAGAGTGACATGACCACCGACCTCGCGGCCTTCGCCAAGGAAAAAGGCGTTAAGTACTTCATGGTCTCTTTCACCGATCTGTTCGGTGCGCAGCGGGCAAAACTGGTACCCGCGCAGGCCATCGCGGACATGCAGGAAGAAGGCGCAGGCTTCGCCGGTTTCGCCAGCTGGCTGGATATGACCCCCGCGCACGCCGACATGCTCGCCGTGCCGGATCCATCCTCGGTGATCCAGTTGCCGTGGAAGCGAGAAGTGGCGTGGGTCGCCGCCAATCTGGTCATGGAAGATGAGTTGGTGGAGCAGGCCCCGCGCAACGTGCTCAACCGCCTGCTCGCTCGCGCCGAGGCCGATGGCCTGCGCGTCAAAACCGGTGTGGAAGCCGAATTCTTCCTGCTGACACCCGAAGGGACTGAAATCTCCGACCCCTGTGACCGCGCCGAAAAGCCCTGCTACGACCAGCAGGCGGTGATGCGGCGCTATGATGTCATCGCCGAAATCTGCGATTACATGCTGGAGCTGGGCTGGGGCCCGTACCAGAACGACCACGAGGACGCCAACGGCCAGTTCGAGATGAACTGGGAGTTCGACGACGCCCTGCGCACCGCCGACAAGCACTCGTTCTTCAAATTCATGGTCAAATCCGTCGCCGAAAAGCACGGCTACCGCGCGACCTTCATGCCCAAGCCGGTCGAAGGCCTGACCGGCAACGGCTGCCACGTGCACGTATCGGTCTGGGATCAGGCTGGCACCACCAACGCCTTTGCCGATGATGGCATGGAGCTCGGGCTGAGCGCGCGCGGGCGGCACTTTCTCGGCGGGATCATGAAGCACGCCAGCGCGATGGCGGCGATCACCAACCCGACGGTCAACTCCTACAAGCGGATCAACGCACCGCGGACGCTCTCGGGCGCGAGTTGGGCGCCGAACACCATCACCTGGACCGGCAACAACCGCACCCACATGGTGCGCGTTCCGGGCCCGGGTCGGTTCGAGCTGCGCCTGCCCGACGGTGCCGCCAACCCGTACCTGCTGCAGGCGGTGATCATTGCTGCCGGTCTCTCGGGTCTGGCCAGCGAAACCGACCCCGGCCCACGCTACGACATCGACATGTACGCCGAGGGCCATACCATCAAGGATGCGCCGCGCCTGCCCCTGAACCTGCTCGATGCTCTGCGCGGGCTGGAGGCTGATACCGCCCTGACCGAGGCTATGGGGTCAGAGTTTTCGGAGGCCTTCCTCAAGCTAAAGCGGCAGGAGTGGAATTCCTACGTCAGCCACTTTTCGCAGTGGGAGCGGGACAACACGCTCGACGTCTGAAGACCGTTGTGGGCCTTAGCCTTTGTAGGGCTCAGGTCACGCGGGAACGGGTCTGGAATTCCGGCCGGTCCCACAGCCGGTCCCGGATCACGCGTTCGAGCACGTCAACAGCGGCGATCACGTCGCCCTCGTCGAGGTACAGCGGGTGAAGCCAAACCGCATGATATCCGGCGCCCGGAAATCACCGATAACGCCGTTGGCGATCAGTGCCTGCATGGCCGCGTACCCGTGCTCGAAGTGGAAAGATACCTGCGAGCCGCGCCGATGCGGGTCGCGGGGCGACGCCAGTTCAAGGCCCGGGCAGCGTCGCTCCACCTCGGTTATAAAGGTCTCGCTCAGGACCAGCGAAGCGTCGCGCAGCGCCTGCATCGACACCCCTCCCAGACATCCAGTGCGGTTTCCAGCATGCGCATCTGCACAATCGGCGGGGTGCCGATCCGGAAACGCTCTGCCGCCGGGCCGGGCTCGTAGACGGGGTCCATGGCAAAGGGGTTGGCATGCCCCATCCAGCCCGCCAATGCCGGTTGGACGTCGTCGGGCAGGTCAGGGCGAATGTAGATGAAGGCTGGAGCGCCGGGGCCGGCGTTGAGGTACTTGTAGGTACAGCCCACTGCGAATTCAGCCGGGTTTGCCGCCATATCCACGGGGACCGCGCCAAGCGAGTGCGCCAGATCCCAGATCATCACCGCGCCGGCATCGTGCACCGCGCGGGTGATGCGCCCGGCATCGAGCAGCAGCCCGGTGCGGTAGTCGACCTCCGTCAGCAGCACGACCGCGACCTCGTCCGTCAGCGCCGTTTCAATGCCCGCGGCCGGTACGGTCTCCAGCCGGTAACCCTGCCTCAGCGTCGCAATCAGACCCTGCGCCATGTAGAGATCAGAGGGGAAATTGTTGCTGTCCGAGAGGATCACGCGTCGGTCGGGGCGCATCTTCAGCGCGGCGGTCAAGGCCTGATAGACCTTGATCGACAGGGTATCACCGATCGAAACCGACCCGGCCGGAGCATTCAGGAACATGGCCCCCAGCCTGTCACCCAACTGCGTCGGCAGATCCATCCAGCCTTCGGAATTCCAGGCCCGGATAAGCGACTGACCCCACTCGCGATCGATGGTTTCCGCCACCCGCGCGCCGACGGCTTTGGGCAGCATGCCCAGCGAGTTACCATCGAGGTAGATCAGGCCCTCGGGCATGTCGAACAGGTGCTTTCGGGGAAGGTCGGCGCCTTGGGTCATTCTTTGCCGCTCTCTTTGCCGCGCTTGTCTGGGTCTGTGGGGTTCGGGTACTGGCATATGGGTTGCCCGCAGCCCGCGCAAGCCGTTTCCGGGGCCTGTGACATCAACCACGCCCCCGGGACCGCCCTGCGGGAGAAGCACAACGGATCTGGCCATGAACGACAAGACCCCTTCCCCATCAGCCCGGACTGCGCTGGACCAGAGCCCGCTTCATCAGGCCATGCACGAGCAGATGCAGGACGGCAGCCTGTTCACCCGCGCCATCGAACACGGGCAGGCCTACCTCCGCGGGGTCAGCAACCGGCCTGTCGACCCTGATGCAGCAGCAGAGGCCGCGCTTGCCGGGCTTGACGGTCCCTTGCCGGACGGACCGGGCGAGGCCGAGGCAATCCTCGACCGGCTCGCCAGCATCGGCGGTCCGGCGACGACAGCGCAGGTGGGAGGACGCTTCTTCGGCATGGTCAATGGCGGCCTGCTGCCCACAGCGCTCGCTGCGCGCCTGCTGGCCGACACGTGGGACCAGAACGCGGTGGTTCACGCTGTCTCTCCCGTCAATTCCCGCCTTGAAGAGGTCTGCCAGCGCTGGCTGGTCGAGTTGCTGGGGCTGCCGCAGCAGACCGTCGCAGGCTTCGTCAGCGGCACCTCGATGGCCATCGTCTGCGGCCTCGCTGCCGCACGCTGGCGGCTGTGCCAGCGGCTGGGTTGTGAAATCAACGCCGCCGGGCTGGCGGCGGCGCCGCGCCTGCGGCTGATCACCAGCCGCCACGCGCATTCGACCGTGCTCAAGGGCGTGGCGTTGCTCGGCTTCGGCACGGATACCATCGAATACGCCGAGGTCGACGACCAAGGGCGCCTGCGCCCGGAGACCCTGCCCGCGCTGGACAAAACCTGCATCCTCATCCTGCAGGCTGGGAACGTCAATTCAGGCTCCTTCGACCCCATACGCGCCTGCTGCGAGGCGGCACAGGCTGCCGGTGCCTGGGTGCACATCGACGGCGCCTTCGGGCTGTGGGCGGCGGCCTGCCCCAACCTCGCCTACCTGACTGACGGGCTGGAGCTGGCGCAATCGTGGAGCGTCGATGCCCACAAGACCCTGAATGCGCCCTACGACAGCGGTCTGTCGCTCTGCGCCGACCCCGAAGCCATGGTGGCCGCGCTGCAGAATTCAGGCGCCTATATCCCCACCTCCGAGCATCGCGACGGCATGCAGTTCACGCCGGAAATGTCCCGCCGGCCCCGGGCGATCGACCTGTGGGCGGCGCTAAGCTTTCTGGGGCGCAGCGGGGTCGCGACGCTGGTCGCGGGCCTGCACGAGCGCGCGCGCCAGTTTGAGACAGAGCTCAAGCAGGCCGGGTTCAGCGTCATCAACGACGTGGTTTTCAACCAGGTGCTTCTGGAGATCGGCGATGAGGCTGCGACCGAGGCCTTCGTCGCGCACGTACGGGCATCGGGCGAGGCGTGGATCGGGCCGTCACGCTGGTTCGACCGGCCGGTGGTGCGGGTCAGCGTCTGCTCGTGGGCTACGACCCCGGCGGACGTGACCCGGACTGGTGACCGCCTTCGTGGCTGCGCGGGAGCAGGGCTAGACCAGCTCAGGCGTGGATGAAGCGCATCCGGTCAAAGCTCCGCCGCCACTGCGACACCGCTCCGGGGTCCGGCCGACCGCTCAAGGCGTCGGCAATCATGCCGCCAAGCCGATCCATATCGGCAACCCCCATGCCCCAGCGCACCAGCTCTGGCGTTCCCAGCCGCAGGCCGTTCATATCGCCCTCGACCGCAGGGCGCGGCAGCCCGATGCCGCAGGCCAGAAAACCTGCCTGACGCAGGGTTTTGGACGCAGCTTGCCCGCCCCCGAACGTCGCTGCCTCGATCGCAAACTGGTGGGACTGTGTGGCCCTGCCCCGCGCAGTGAACACCGGCATGCCGCGTTCGAGCCAGCGCGTCGGCAAGGGCAACGGCTGCGGCGATCATTTCGGCGGCGTAGGCCTGCCCGAAGTCGCGCCAGTCGAGCATGGTCACGGCCAGCGCCGCGGACTTGGCAGCATCGAAATTCGCGGTCATCCCGGGGAAGGCAATCCGGTCGAGCCGCTCGGCGATATCGGCGCTGTCGGTGACGATCAGGCCACCCGCCGGGCCGCCAAGGCTCTTGTAGGTGCTCATGGTCATCAGGTCCGCGCCGTGCTTGAGCGGGTTGGTCCAGGCACGCCCGGCGATCACCCCACATTGGTGGGCAGCGTCGCACAGCACCCGCGCCCCGACCTCGTCTGCGATCTCCCGCACCGCCGCGACCGGGTGTTCGTGCAGGTTCAGGCTCCCGCCCAGCGTAATCAGCGCAGGCTTTTCCGCTAAGGCCAGCACCCGCAATCCCTCGACATCAACGCTGTAGCCATCGGCTTCCACCGGCGCTTCGAGAATGCGCAGGCCAAACAGCCCCGCGCAGCCCGGTCCGTGGTGGGTAACGTGCCCGCCGATCGACGCAGGCGGGACAATGATCGTATCCCCGGCTGGCAGGTCGCCATGAAGCCATAGAGGTTGGCCAGCGCGCCGGAAGGCACCCGGATTTCGGCATAGCGGGCATCGAAGACCTCGGCGCTGAGCTGTGCGGCGATCACTTCGATCTCCTCGATTGCTTCCAGACCCATTTCGTATTTGTCGCCGGGGTACCCCAGCGAGGGCCGTGAGCCGATCCCGCTGGCGAGCATGGCCTCGGCACGCGGGTTCATGGCATTGGTCGCCGGGTTGAGGTTGAAGCACTCGTGCTCGTGGATCGACTGGTTCTCCTGCGCCAGCGCCTGCAGGCGGGCGAACACGTCGGTCGAAGACTGCACAGCCGTTGCCGTTGCAATGCGTTGGACGAGTGTTTCGCTGGTCTCAGCCACCCAGGCGCGTCGCTCAAGTTTCATGGTTCTTTACCTTGTTTTCGATTGGGTGGTTTGCGTTGGCGTCCAGCTACAACAGTGGCTGCCAGTCAGGGCCCCAGGCATCCTGCCAGAACCCATTGAAGGTGACATTGGATTTGGCGCGACCGCCTGTCCAGAGGTCATATTGAGGCTGGCTGTAACGGTCAAAAAAGGCCTCGACTTCGGCGCGCAGACCCGCAGCTGTCTCAGCATGTTCAGGGCTGTCGATCAGGTTGTATCGTTCCAGCGGATCCTGCCGCAGGTCGTAGAGCTCGTCGCCCAATTCAAACCCCGGTGCGCCCCGGAACCGAGCAGCATAAAGCCAGTCGGGGGTTCGGATGGCTCGGGTTTCTTCCTGCTCCATGAACACCGACCGGGCTTGCTCTCCATCGTCAGGCGCACCGCGACCGGTCAGGATGGCGCTGAGGTTGCGCCCTGCGCTGGGCAGGCTTGGCCCGCTCGGTGCCAGCCCCTGGACCACCCTCTGCACCATTCAGGGCGGTCAGCGTCGGGAACAGGTCCAGCTGCGAGACCAGCCCGGCGTGCGTGGCCCCGGCTCGGGTCCCTGCGCCCGCCACAATCAGTGGGATGTGGTAGGACGCCCGGTGCGCACTGGCTGGAAACGTCGCCGCACCGTGCCCCCAGATGCCGTTGTGACCCAGCGAAAAGCCGTGGTCGGCGGTGTAGATGACGATGGTATTGTCATCCAGCCCCAGCCGCTCGAGGGTCTGCAGGATGCGGCCGACGCCGTGGTCGATGAGCGAAACCTGGCTGAAAAAATTGCGCAGGGATTCGACGTTGTTGGGCAGCAGCAGCGGTCCCTTGAACTGCTCACGGACGCCCCCGCCTTCCTGCACCCGCAGGCCGAAGCGTTCGAGCACGTCCGCGTTCAGTCCCTCTCGCGGGATGGAGTGCATATCGCTGTCGTCGTAAAGGCTGGCGAATTCATTCTCTGCCCGTCCCTTGATCGCAGGCCAATGGCCGTAGGGCCCGTTGTAGGGCACGAAGGCGAAGAAAGGACTGTCCTGCCCCGCGCGGTGTTCGAGGAACTCGATGGTCTTTTCGGTGAAGAAGTCGACGGTGTGTCCGGCGAACTGGTAGCGCTGGTAGTCGTCGATGACTTCGTTGTTATAGAAACTTGTCGTGTGCCCAAGGGTGAAGGTCACCCAGTGGTCAAAGGCCAGCTGCGGGACAAATGGAACACCGAGGTGGAATTTGCCGATCAGGGCGGTGGCGTAGCCGGCCTGCTTGAGCATCACCGGCAGCGCGTTGAATTCGGCGATGGCCGACCAGTTCTCCGGCCACTGCCCGATCAGCCGGTCGTCGAGCCAGTTGTGCAGGCCGTGCTGGCTGGGCATGAGACCGGTCAGAACCGACGCCCGACAGGGTGAGCACATGGCGTTGACGCAATAGGCCTGCTCGAACCTATGCCCCCGCGCTGCCAGAGCGTCCAGATGCGGGGTGCTGACCTCGTCGTTGCCGTAGCAGCCGAGCAGATCGGCGGGCTGGTTGTCCGCCATGAACAGCAGGATGTTGGGCCGGTCGGTCATGGTGAGGGTGCCAGCGGGTACTGCACCTGCCGCTGGCTGTCAGCGGCAGGTGAATGCAGGTGGTTCGGCAATCGCTGCCTCAGGTCGGCCAACCGCCGATGGCGCGGACTTCGAGGAATTCATCGATCCCCCATTCCCCGCCTTCGCGGCCATTACCGGACTGCTTCATGCCGCCGAAGGGCGACCCCGAAGCCCGCGCCCGACCGTTCATATCGACCATGCCGGTACGCAGCTCGCGCGCCACGCGGCGGGCCTTCTCCGGATCGCTGGTCTGGACGTAGTTGGTCAGGCCGTATTCGGTATCGTTGGCAATGCGGATCGCTTCTTCTTCGGTATCGAAGGGCATCATCGACAGCACCGGGCCGAAGATTTCCTCGCGCATGATCTGCATGTCGTTATGACAGTCGGCGAACACGGTCGGACGGACGTAGTAGCCGCGGTTGAGGCCCTCAGGCCGACCGACACCGCCGGTAACCAGGCGAGCGCCTTCGTCGATGCCCTTCTGGATCAGGTCCTGCACCTTAGAGAACTGCAGCTCGGAGACCAGCGGACCAATGTGGTTGCCGACCTCAGAAGCCGTGCTGACCATGGTGGCCTCTGCGGCTTCCTTGGCTTCCTCTACCGCCTGATCGTATCGAGAACGCTCGACCAGCATCCGGGTCGGCGCGTTGCACGACTGCCCGGTGTTGTTGAAGCAGCGCTTGATTCCGTTGGCGACCGCGCGGTCGTCGGCGTCAGCGAAGACGATGTTCGCGCCCTTGCCACCGAGTTCCAGCGTCACCCGCTTGATGGTCTCGGCCCCGGCGATGGTGATCGCCTTGCCCGCCCGGGTCGAGCCGGTGAAGCTGACCATGTCCACGTCCGGATGGGCAGAAAGCTGGCTGCCGACGCCCGGGCCGTCGCCGTTGACCATGTTGTAGACACCGGCAGGCACGCCTGCTTCGTGCATGATCTCGGAGAACAGCAGGCCGGAGAGCGGCGATTGCTCGGAGGGCTTGAGGATCATGGTGCAGCCGGTCGCCAGCGCCGGGATCACCTTAAGCGTGATCTGGTTCATCGGCCAGTTCCACGGGGTGATCAGCGCACAGACGCCGATGGGTTCCTTGATCAGGTAGGTATCGGGCGTGTCCTCCCGCATCGGACCTTCGAACTTGAAGTCCTTCAGCGCGTTGATGAAGGCCTGCAGATGCCCCGAGCCAGCGCCTGCCTGCTGCACCTTCGCCATGTCAATCGGCGCGCCCATTTCGACCGATATCGCCTCAGCCATATCGTCGGCACGGCGCTTGTAGATGCCAAGAATGGTCTCGAGCAGATCCATGCGCTCGCTCATCGACGAACGGCGCCATGTGGTAAAGGCCGCCTTGGACGCTGCAACGGCGGCATCGGTATCCGCCTTGCCGCCCAGCGAGATGGTCCCGGCGATCTCTTCATTCGACGGGTTGATGACGTCAAAGGGTCGGCCTTCCAGCGGCGCGACCCACTGGCCGTTGATGTAAAAATCCTGACTGTGCTGCATGGTCTGATCCACAATACTGAGTTAGGCCCCAATCGTGGGGCGATTATTCGGTTCTGCGCCGCCTCCCCGATGCAGGAGAGCCGGGCGGCTTCGTCTGGCCTGCTGTCGGTTCAGAGGCCCGGTGAAAGGTAGTTCATGCCGATCCGGCCGCCATCGACGTAGATGGTCTCACCGGTGATATAGCTGGCTTTGTCCGAGCAAAGAAACGCGACAACGTTGGCTATTTCTTGCGGTGTGCCGACCCGGAGCATAGGCGTCCGCGACATCACCATTTTCATCGCCCCGGGGTCGGCATTCACACCGGCCATCATTTCGGTATCGATCGAGCCGGGGCCAACGGCGTTGACCCGCACCCCATGCTGGGCCAGCGCGAGCGAAGCCGACTTGGTCAGCTGCATCACTCCACCTTTGGAGGCGCAGTAGGCGGGGATCGAGGGAATGGCGACCAGCGCGTTGATCGAGCTCATGTTGACGATCGCGCCCTTGATGCCCTTGTCGACCATGGTCCGTCCGGCGCGCTGTAGCGCCACAAAGACACCGCGCAGGTTGATGTTGATCACCCGCTCGAAGGCCTCGAGGTCGTAGTCCAGAAAGTCGCCGGGCATGGCGACACCGGCATTGTTGACCAGCGCCGCAACCGGGCCGATCTCGCCCTCGATATGGTCGAACATGGCGGTGATGGCGGCGGGGTCGGCCATATCGCAGATCAGCCCGGTTCCGCCCAAGGCAGCGGCCACGTCCTTCACGCTGTCCTGCACGTCGGCCAGCACCACGCGATAGCCGTCCTCAGCCAGTGCCTCAGCGCAGGCCTTACCAATGCCTTGAGCGGCGCCGGTGACCAGCGCGACAGGTTTCGTGCTCATGGAATGCTCCTCGTTCAATCAAGTGCGGGCGGAGGCGTATGACCGCCGCCGCCCGGGATTGAGCCGACCTTGCTACGCCCATCAGCGAGCGTCAACATCACCGGCCCCTTGCGCGCGCTCCTGCCGGTCAGGCAAGCGGCGCCGACATGGCCGAGACCAGTTCATAAACCATCGGACTAAAGCCCCGGGTTTAAGCCTTCGATGAATGGAGATCGGGCCGCGCGGTGGGCAGGTTTGGAGGGCAGCACCGCGCTGCGACCGCACACCAACGTGCACACTGAACCAAACCGAAAGGAACCCCTGTGATGAAAACCCAGAAAACCCTGAAGTCCGCCCTGCTCGCCTCCGCCGCCTTTGCGGTCATCGTCCCCACCATGGCACTGGCCGCGATCAAGGTCGGCGATACGCTTGGCACCGACGAAGCTGCGATCATCAACGCCCTCGAAGTCGCAGGCTACGAGCGGATCGAAGTCGAGTTCGAAGACGGCATCCTTGAAGCCGAAGGCTGGGATCCGGTGAATGCCGTGGAAATGGAGTTCGAGATCGACCCGGAAACGGGTCTTGTCTCGGCCGTGAGCGTCGATGATGAAGATGAAGCGGGCGAGGACGACGATGCAGACGATGATGAAGCGGACGACGCTGAGGACGACGACATGGAAGAAGCAGACGACACTGATAAAAAATAGAGTTTGTCTGTGGTTTAACCACTTATAAAAGAGGGGCTGGCCGCTGTCCTTGAGACAGGGGTCAGCCCTTCCATCGTGTTCTTTGCCAATGCCGCTCACACCTGACCTTCGGAGTTAAACCCATGGATCGCCTGCTGACCTCTCGTCTGGCGCTGATCGCCGTCCTCGCCCTGCAGCTGTTCTGCGCCGTGTTCTTCCTCTTGGACGGCGTGCTGGACCTGCTCGGTCCGATTATACCGACCGGCTTGGCGCTGGGACTGGCGCAGGGTGACCTGTTCGAATGGCTGCTGGGGCTGGCGCTGGTGATCAGCGTGATTGTGACGGCGCTGCAGGTTCGGCGCATGCTCCGTGACCAACGGCGCATGAAAAACGCGCTGCAGGCAGCCAGTGGCGCCTTTGGCGAGTTCCTCCAGCATCAGTTCCGCGACTGGGATCTCTCGCCCTCGGAAAGCGACGTGGCGCTGTTCGCCATCAAGGGCAGCTCGATCGCCGAAATCGCCCGCATGCGCGGGACCAAGGACGGCATCATCAAGGCCCAGCTCAACGCGATTTACCGCAAAGCCGGGGTCACCGGTCGCCCGCAACTGATCAGCTTCTTTATCGATGAAATGGTGGACGGGATCGCACCCGCAGCCTGAGCCGCACTCGTGGCAAACACAGCGTCCGACTTTGTAGATTGAGCCGCCGATGAAATTGCGACAGACTGCCCGCACCTGATTTCACGTCTGAGGGAGTGGCGGTCATGGACGGTGAACAACTCAGCCCGAACAGCCCGAGCCTGCAGCGTCTGTCGTTTGAAACCGACGCCGGAGAGGGCGCGCGGGCGCGCATGGGCCTGCTGGTGCTCGAATCCGATCAGACGGTAGAAGCCGAGTTCCGCGCCGTGCTCGACCCCCTGCCCGATGTCAGCGTCTACCACGCGCGGCTCGCCAACGACACGCAGGTGACCCCGGAGACCCTCGCCCGGATGGAAGAGGAACTGCCCGTCGCCGCTGGCCTGATCCCGGCTTATATGGGGCTGAGCGTGGTCGGCTACGGCTGCACATCCGGCTCGACCATCATCGGCGAAGACCGCGTGGCTGAGATCATGACCACCGCCCATCCGGGCGCGGCAGCCACCAACCCGTTGACCGCTGCCAAGGCTGCGCTGGCGGCTCTGGGGGTTCAGAACCTCGCCCTGCTCACGCCCTATACGCCTGATGTGACGCTGGCCATGCAGGCCAACTTCGCCCGGTCCGGCCTGAGCGTGCGCGTGGTCGGCTCGTTCTTCGAAGACAGCGACGCCGTGGTCGGCAAGATTGCACCGCAATCGATCCTCGACGCTGCGCTTAACGTCGGCAGCGACCCCTCAGTGGACGGCGTTTTTATCTCCTGCACCAGCCTGCGCGCGGTCGGGATCATCGAAGCGGCTGAAGAGGCGCTGGGCAAACCGGTGACGGCGAGCAACCACGCGCTGGCCTGGCACATGCTGCGGCTGAGCGGGATCGATGATGCCCTGCCCGGTCGTGGACGCCTGTTCCAGACCGGCCTGTCCTGACCACGCCGTTCCCCAGTCCACGGCCCAGAGCAGGCAGGCGACCACCCATGAGCCAATCCACCCTCGTTTCCGACCTGCAGGCGCTGGTAGCAACCCCCAGCGTCAATCCCTTCGACGGTCCGGCCACGATGCCACCGCCCGAAGACGCCATGGCGCGCCTGTATGAACAGCGACTGGCCGAACTGGGGCTGGAACTGGGCTCGCAGACAGTCATCGACGGCCGCCGCAACGTCTGGGGGCGGCTGCGCGGCAGCGGCGATGGACCGACAGTGATGCTGGCCGGGCACCTCGATACCGTCGGCGTGGTCGGCTACGACCAACCCTTCGAGCCTCGGGTCGAGAACGGCCGCGTTTACGGGCGCGGATCTTGTGACATGAAGGCAGGGCTTGCTGCCTACCTCGAAGTCGTCCGGCGGTTACAGGCCAGCGGCGAGACCCTCAGCGGCGACCTGATCATCGCCGGCGTGATCGATGAAGAGCACGCCATGCTCGGTTCAAAGGCCTTCGGCGAGGCCGGCCCGCAGGTCGATTTCGCGATCATTGCCGAGCCTTCAGAGCTGGCGATCTGCCCCGTGCACAAGGGTCAGATGATGTTCGGGCTTCGCACGCGCGGGGTCTCAGTGCACTCCAGCCTGCCCGAGAAGGGCGTGAACGCGATCTTTCACATGGGCCGGATCCTGCGCGCTGGAAGACCACGCCGCCGAGCTCGCTGCCCGGCCCGCCCACCCTCTGTGCGGGTCGCCGACCCTGAGCGTCGGTGTGGTTGGTGGTGGAACCAACGCCTCATCGGTGCCGGACTGGGCGCGGATCGAAGTCGATCGCCGCACCATTCCCAGCGATGATCTTGGCGCGGTGCTTGCGGAACTCTAAGCCGTGGTCGAAAGCGTCCGCGCGGACCTGCCCGGGCTGGACTACAGCTTCGATCACCACGATCTCAACGTTCCGCCACTGGAGACGCCGGAAGACGCAGCCACGGTCCGGGCCCTGCTCGCGGCCAGCGAGGCCTGTCTGGGTACGGCCAGCCCGGTGCGCTCTTTCAGCGGCTCGACCGATGCGCCCAAACTTCGGCTGTGAGGCCGTGATCTGCGGCCCCGGCGCGCTGGCGCAGTGTCATTCGCTCGACGAATACGTTTCGATTGAGCAGCTGGAGCAGGCGGTGGACATCTATCACCGCGCGGTGTTGGAGCTGATGCGGGGGACTTAGTCCGCCAACCGGCCTGTTTGCAACCTTCGCGGGGCGCCGGCGTCAGTCCGGGTTGACGAGCATGATCTCAGGCCCCGAGCACGGGGTCAGCCACGCGGCACCGGTCTCGGTGATGACGATGTTTTCCTCGTGCACCAGCAAGGCGCCATCGGCGTTGGTCTCGATCGACGGCTCCAGCGTCAAGACCATACCGGGCTTGAGTTCCGCCGTCTCAGCGGGGATCAGCGACGGCCATTCGGTCAATTGCATGCCCAGCCCATGGCCGAAACGGCCTGAATCAGCGCTGTTCTTGCCGCCGGTAACCACCTGATCCATCGCGGAAAACAGGTCGCAGGCCCGCGCACCGGGCTTGGGCTGCAAACCCGGCCTGGGTGGCTTCCACCAGCCGCGAAAAGCCGTCGCGCACCTCCTGCCGGGCAGGCGCCCGAAGCTGAAATTGCGGTCAAAGTCGGCAAAGTAGCCGTCGACGATCACGCCGGTGTCGAGCATGACCACCTCGCCGGCCCGGATCTCGCTGCTGTCCGCCGGGGCAATGATGTCGCCGTAGCCCCATTCGCCATTGCCCGCCGCGATGTAGGGGACGAAATCCGCGCCTTCTTCCAGTGCCAGCCGCTGGTAGCCGCGGAACAACTCGGCCTTGGTCGTACCCGGCCGCAGGATTTCGCCAAAGCGGCCGAAGGCCCGCCCGGCGACGGCGCAGGCGTGGCAGATTTTCTCGATTTCAGCCGCCGACTTCACCGACCGCGCGGCGCGGACGATGTTGCCATCACCGACAAAGGCCCGGCGTGGCCGAAGGGCCTGCAGGCTCCAGAAATCCTGCAGCGGCATGCGCATGTTGCTCGTGACCGGCGGGCAGCCCGACCCGACCCGCCTCGCCGCCCAGCACTTCGTCGAGGCAGGCGGTGAGCAGGCTGATGCCGTCGTCTTCGAGGTCGGGCGCGCGCCACGTGCGGATATCGTCGATCCACGTGGTGGCCATAAGCGCCGCGCCGATCGAGGGGATGACGGCGATCGGCTTGCCGCTGGCCGGGAGCACGAGGAACCAAGCGCGCGACGGGCTTTCCCAGAACCGGGTCAGAAAACCGGTGAGGTAGCGCACGTCGGCTTCAGTGGTCAGCAGCAGCGCATCGAGGCCCTCGGCTGCCATCGCGGCCTGAAGCCCCGCAACCCGGGCCTGATATTCCGTGGCTTCAAATCCCTGCATGTGCCTGTCTCTCCCGCGCGCAGCCCGCCGCCTGTTTTCGCCGTTTGACCCCGCATTCTGGGGCAGTAAAAAGCGACCACCTGCGCGATTTTTCTTTTCCTGACCTCCATGACAGAACTACAGCTAAGCGGCAACAAGGGAGGACCGTGCATGGACTGGCGCACAAGACTGCTGAAACCCGACCCCCAGAGCCCGCCGCGACTATACCTCGCTGGCGACACCGGTGTTCCGGGGCTCGACGGTGGTGTTCGAGAACGCAGCCGCGGTCAACGACCACTGGAACCAGTCCGAGAACGGCTACTCCTACGGCCTCTATGGCACGCCGACCACGCTGGAACTGGCCGCCCGTATGGCCGAGCTCGAGCAGGCACACTTCAGCTTTGTCGTCCCGGGCGGGCAGGCCGCCATTGCGCTGGTCTACTTCGCCTACTGCACGGCGGGCAGTCATGCGCTGGTGCCCCACTCGGCCTATGGCCCGAACAAGGAGATGGCCGAGGGCCTGATGGCCGGGCTGGGGGTCGAGGTCGAGCCCTATGATCCTATGATCGGCGCTGGCATCGCCGACCTGATCCGCGACAACACCGCGCTGATCTGGACCGAAAGCCCCGGGTCGGTGACCATGGATGTGCAGGATATCCCGGCGATCGTCGCTGCAGCCCACGCGCGCGGTGTCGCGGTCGCACTGGATAACACCTACGCTGCCGGGGTGCTGTTCGATGCCTTCGCCCACGGCGTGGACGTGAGCATGCAGGCGCTGACCAAGTACGTCGGCGGGCACAGCGATATCCTGCTCGGCACGGTTTCAGTCCGCGATCAGGCCAGCTTCGAGAAACTCGGCCCGGTATACCGGCAGCTCGGGCTTGCGGTTTCGCCCGACGACTGCTCGCTCGCGCTGCGCGGGCTGCAGACCCTCGCGCTGCGGCTGGATTATCTGGAAACCGCGACGCTGGAGGTCGCCAGCTGGCTTGAAGGCTGCCCGCACGTTGACAGGGTGCTGCACCCGGCGTTGCCATCCTGCCCCGGCCACGATCATTGGAAGCGCGATTTCACCGGCTCGGCGAGCGTGTTCTCCTTCACCTTCAACGACAGCCTGTCAGCCAAGCAGGTAGAGAACTTCCTCGATAACCTCGCGATCTTCCGCATCGGGCTGAGTTGGGGCGGGATGACCTCGCTGGCGGTGGTCTACCCGGACCTCGATCGACCCGGACAGGATTTTGGCGGCCGCCTCGTGCGCCTGAATATCGGTATGGAAGCCACCGCCGACCTGATCACCGACCTCGAAAGCGCAATGACGACCGCATTCTAGCGCTGTCCGTCCCCTGCCCCTTCACCTCAAGGACCCGCCCACCATGAAACGCATCGTCGACTTCAGCCGCAGATCTGGCGTCAGGAACGGCACCATCGTGGACACGAAAGCAGGTACGCCTTGGGCCGGCTGACACCGCTGGAAGTGCTGATGGCGGTCACGGTGCCGCTGGCCTGGGCCATGGGGCTGGTGTTCACCAAGGGCGCGATCAGCGATTTTCCCCCGATCTTGCTGATGGCTTTCCGCTTCCTGCTGACGGCGCTGATCCTCGTTGCCTTCACCCCGCTGCTGAAGGGAAATTTTTTCAATCTGTTCCTGATTGCCATCGTCGGAGCGGCGATCCAGTACAGCCTGACCTTCACCGGTCTGCTGGGGCTGGAAGCGGGCATTGCGGCGATCATCGTGCAGCTCGAGGTCCCGTTTCTGGTCATGCTAGGCGCGCTCCTGCTGGGTGAGAAACCCGGACTGCGCAAGTGGTTCGGCATCGGCATCGCCTTCTGCGGCATCATCCTGATGACGTGGCAGGGAAAGTTCGGCGCCAGCCTTCCGTCGGTGGGACTGGTGATCGGCGGGGCCATGGCCTGGGCCTTCGGACAGGTGATGGTGCGGCGGCTCAAGGATATCAGCGGGCTTCAGGTCACGGCATGGGTGGCGGTCTTTGCCACCCCGCAGCTGTTCCTGATGTCAGCCATTTTCGAAACCGGGCAGATCGGCGCGATAACCCGCGCAGGCTTCGAAGTCTGGGGCGCAGTCGTCTACATGGCAGTGATCATGACCGCCTTTGGCTACTACCTCTGGAACCGGTTGATCCGACGCCATGACGTCGGCGAGGTCGCACCCTACCTGCTGCTGCTGCCGCTGTTTTCAGTGGCGGGCGGGGCAATCCTGCTGGGCGAGCGACCGGGGCTGGAAAAGCTCGCGGGCGGTCTTGTCATCCTTGCGGGTGTCGCCCTGATCACGCTACGGTTCGGCTCAACTGAGGGGGCCGAAAAGGACAAGTCCCGTGACTGAAGCCATGACTGACGCCATGACCAAGCCTGCTGCGGCCGACGACTTGCTGCTGCGCGAGGACGCCGGGGGCATCGCCACCCTGACCCTGAACGCACCCAAGAGCATCAACGCGCTTTCCGAGGCCATGCTCGACGCCCTGATCGCAACGCTGGACGACATCGCCGCCGACCGCAGCGTCAAGGCCGTGATCCTGCGCACCGGGGGTAAGCACTTCTGCGCGGGCCATAACCTCAAGGAAATGAGCCAGCGGCGGCAGGATGCAGACGGCGGCTTCCAGTACTTTCAGGACCTGTTCGCGACCTGCTCGTCGATGATGCTGCGGGTGGTGCGCCTGCCACAGCCCGTGATCGCCGAAGTCCGCGGTATCGCTACCGCCGCCGGCTGCCAGCTGGTGGCCAGCTGCGACCTCGCTGTGGCCGCCGACAACGCCACCTTCGCGACCTCAGGGGTCAACATCGGCCTGTTCTGCTCGACGCCCATGGTCGCCCTTTCGCGCAACGTCTCGCGCAAGCAGGCGATGGAAATGCTGCTGCTTGGTGAGTTTTTGCCCGCCGACAAAGTCCGCGAGCTGGGGCTGGTCAACCGCGTCGTCCCCGATGCCGACCTCGAAGCTACTTCGCGGGAGATGGCGCAGATCATCGTTAGCAAGTCCCCCGCCGCCGTGCGTGTGGGCAAGGAAGCCTTCTACCGGCAGGCCGAAATGCCGCTGGAGGAAGCCTATGGCTACGCCGGCCGGGTGATGGCGGAGAACATGATGGCGCGCGATACCGAAGCGGGCATCCGCGCCTTCATCAATAAAGACCACATGCCGGAATGGACGGGAGAGTAAATGGGCGCGTACGACGGACCTGAACTGGTCAAGCGACAGGCTAACTTCACCCCCCTCTCGCCCGTATCCATGCTGCGCCGGACCGAGCGGGTCTTTCCCGAGGTCACCGCCCAGATCCACGGCGATATCCGCCGTACCTGGGGCGAAGTAGGCGAACGCTGCCACCGCCTCGCGTCAGCCCTGTCAAAGCGAGGGATCGGCAAGGGCGATACCGTCGCCCTGCTCGCCCCCAATATCCCCGAGGCCTTCGAATGTGCGCTGGCCGTGCCGATGATCGGCGCCGTGCTCAACGCCAACAACACCCGGCTGGACGCGGGCACCATCGCCTACATCCTCGACCACGGCGAGGCCAAGGTCTTCCTCGTCGACACCGAGCTCTCAGGGATTGCGCGCGACGCGCTGGCCCAGCTCGGCCGCGATATTCCGGTGATCGACATCCACGACAGCCAGGGCCCGGGCGGCACCGCCATCGGGGAGATGAGCTACGACGAATTGCTGGCCAGCGGCGACCCGGCCTTTGAACCCAGCCTGCCCGACGATGAGTGGGATCCGCTGGCGCTGAACTACACCTCCGGCACCACCGGACGGCCCAAGGGCGTGGTCTACTCCCACCGCGGATCCTACACCAACGCGGTCAACCAGATCCTGACCTGGAACATGCCGCGCCACCCGGTCTATCTGTGGACCCTGCCGCTGTTCCATTGCAACGGCTGGTGCTTTCCGTGGACCATCACGCTGCAGGCGGGGACCAACGTGTTCCTGCGCGCGCCCCGGGCCGATGCCATCTTCAACGCCTTCGCCGACCACGGTGTCACCCACCTGTGCGGGGCGCCGATCATCATGTCGCTGATCAGTGGCGCTTCAGCCGAGGAACGGCGTGCCTTCCCCCAGCGGGTGGAAATGATGACCGCCGCCGCGCCGCCGCCTGCTGCTGTCATCGCTGCGATCGAAGAGCTGAACATCAACGTCACCCACGTCTACGGCCTCACGGAGGTCTACGGGCCTGCGGTGGTCTGCGCTTGGAAGGACGCGTGGAACGAGCTGCCGCTGGATGAGCGTGCGCGCATGAAGGCGCGGCAGGGCGTGGCCTATGAGCTCGAGGAGGACGTGGCCGTGCTCGATCCGGCAACCTCGCGCCCGGTCCCGTGGGACGGGCAGACCCAGGGCGAAATCGGCTTCCGTGGCAACATTGTCATGAAGGGCTATCTCAAGAACGAGGAAGCCACCGACAAGGCCTTCAAGGACGGCTGGTTCTGGTCGGGCGATCTCGCCGTGCAGCACCCGGATGGCTACATCGAGATCCGTGACCGGGCCAAGGACATCATCATCTCCGGGGGCGAGAACATCTCCTCGATCGAGGTTGAAAACGCGCTGTATTCCCACCCTGCGGTCGCGCTGGCGGCCGTGGTGGCCATGCCGGACGAGAAATGGGGCGAAGTGCCCTGCGCCTTTGTCGAGCTGGCCGAGGGCTTCGAGCCTGAGGCACAGGGGTCGAGCGAAGCCGAATTGCTCAATCACGCGGCCAAGGGCCTCGCCGGGTTCCAGCGGCCTAAAAAGGTTGTGTTCACCGTCCTGCCCAAGACCTCGACCGGCAAGGTGCTGAAGACCGACCTGCGCGCGCGCGCCAAGGCCCTCGCCAGCTAGGGAGCCCCGATTCCGCGACAGGTCCGGCGTCAAGCGCTAGTCGACGAGGAAGCCCGCCGGGGCTGAAATCGAGTGCGGTTCGGCGAAGGCAAGCACGCCGTCGTAGCCCATATTCCGGCCGATGCCGGAGTTCTTGAAACCGCCGAAAGGCCCGCGCCCGTCCTGCGCCATGGGGCCGTGGCCGTTGAGGTAGGTGTAGCCCGCCTCCAGCTTCTTCGCGATGCCGACCGCGCGCTCGGCGTCTTCGGTCCAGACCGACGAGCACAGCCCGAACTCGCTGTCGTTGGCCAGCGCGATCGCTTCGGCTTCGGTGCTGAACTTCATGATCGGCATTGCCGGACCAAACTGCTCCTCGCGTACCACCGACAGTGACGGATCGGCATTGTAGACCAGCGCGGGACGCTGGAAGTAGCCGCCGCCGTTGTAGAGTTCCTCGTCCGGCACCTGCCCGCATTCACGCACGTCCGCGCCCTTGGCCCGGGCTTCGGCGATCATGTCGGTAACGACCCGCAGCTGCTTGGCGTTGTTGACCGGCCCCATTGTGGTTTCGGGCAGCAGGCCATCGCCCACCACTGCGCGTTCGCAAGCCGCCGTGAAACCATCGACCACTTCGTCGTAGCGGCTTTCGTGGACGTACAGCCGCTTCATGGCCATGCAGATCTGTCCCGAAGACCCGAAGGCGCCCCAGTACATCTTGTTGAAAACCTCGTCGTTGAGCGCGGCGTCTTCGAGCACCAGCGCGGCGTCGTTACCGCCCAGCTCCAGCGTCACCGGCGTCAGGTTTTCGGCCGCCACCTTCATCACGTGACGACCAACAGGGACCGAGCCGGTGAAGTTGACATTGCGCACCAGCGGGTGACCGGTCAGGGCGTCACCAATGCTGCGCGAGGAGCCGGTGACCACGTTGACCACGCCCGGGGGCAGCATCTTAGCGATCATCTGCAGCGTCAGCACGGGCGCCATGGCGGAGTTCTCCGCGGGCTTGACCACCACCGTGTTGCCGGTGACCAGCGCCTGCGGCAGCTTGGCGCCGAGGATCGACAGCGGCCAGTTCCACGGCACGATCAGCGCGGCGACCCCGCGCGGCTGGCGGGTCACGATGGTGTCGAACTGCGGTCCGATCGGGGCTGGTCCCATGACTTCGTCGACCATGATCCGCTCGCCGTAGGCTGCGGCCTGACGGAAGCGGTCGCCCAGACGGCTCATTTCCATCAGGGTTTCGCGGGCAATCTTTCCGTGCTCGCGGGTGAACAGGCGGGAGCGGTATTTGATATCTTCCTCATCTGCGCCCAGCATCTCGGCAACCTGCCGCATCAGGTCGATGCGCGCCTGATAGCCCATTTCCGCCCACGCCGGGAAAGCCGCATGGGCCGCCTTGACCGCGTCGTCGATATCGTCACGGGTGGCGGCGGCGGCGTGGCCAACCAGTTCGCTCGGACGGGCGGGATTGTAGAGGTCGTAGGTGCCACCATCGGAGGCAGGGCGACGGTCACCGCCGATATAAATGTCGGTGGTAATCACCTGGTCCATGTTGCTCATTGCCCTGCCCTTCGTTGCTGCTGCGGCGCACGTGTCTGGGGTCTGAGTTAACGCGGTGGAGCACCTGCTGTCAATTTTGTTGACCTGTCACGCAATTTTCAGCCGGTAAAGCCCGCTCTGCCAAAGCTCAAACCGCGCCAAAGCCGCCCGCCGGGGGTCAGCATGATCACCTGATCACCCGCTGCGACTTCGGTCTGGTCGTTGCCAGCCAACCGCTCCCGGCTGCCGTCCGCGCGTTCGACCCAGTTTTCGCCCGGCTGCCCCGGCTCTCCGCCGGCCGCGCCGTGGGGACGCTGAACCCGGTGCGAGGTCAGCACGGTCACGGTCATGGGTTCGAGAAAGCGCAGCCGCCGCTCGATCCCCTCGCCACCCCGATGGCGCCCTTCACCGCCCGACCCGTGCCGGATGGCGAAGACCTCAACGCGCACTGGAAAGCGCTGCTCCAGTACCTCCGGGTCGGTCATGCGGGTGTTGGTCATATGGCTGTGCACGGCCGATGCACCGTCGAAGTCCGGCCCCGCGCCAGTCCCGCCGCAGATGGTTTCGTAGTTCTGCACCCGGTCATTGCCGTAGACGAAGTTGTTCATCGTCCCCTGCGAGCCCGCCAGCACCCCCAGCGCGCCGTAGAGGGTCTCGGCGATGGCCTGGCTGACTTCGGTATTCCCGGAGATCACGGCGGCCGGGTAGCGCGGGTTGATCATCGAGCCCTCGGGGATCACCAGTTCCAGCGGCTTCAGGCAGCCCTCGTTCATGGGGATGTTCTTGCCCACCAGCGTGCGGAAGACGTAGAGCACCACCGCCCGGCAGATCGAGGCCGGGGCATTGTAGTTCAGCGGGTCCTGCGCCGAGGTCCCGGTGAAATCGAGCCGCGCGCTGCGCCGGGCATGGTCGACACTGATCGCCACCCGGATTTCCGCGCCCGTATCCAGCCGGTGGGTGAACCGCGCATCGCCGAGCACGTCAATGACCCGGCGAACGCTCTCCTCAGCGTTATCTTTGACGTGGTCCATGTAGGCGTGGACTGTCTGCAGGCCGTACTGGTCGATCAGCGCTCGCAGCGCCTGCTCCCCGGTGCTGTTGGCAGCGATCTGGGCGGCAAGGTCGGCCATGTTCTGCGCGACATTGCGGCAGGGATAGTCGCCGGACAGCAGCAGGTCGCGGGCCGATGCCTCTTCGAGCACGCCCTCGGACACCAGCCGGAAGTTGTCGATCACCACGCCTTCTTCGGTGATGTGGCGGCTGTCGGGCGGGGCTGAGCCGGGGTACGCCCGCCGATGTCGGCATGGTGCCCCCGGCTGGCCACGGTCGCCACGATCTCCAGGCGCGCCGCCGTCGGTGTGCGCCGGGGCGAAGACCGGCGTGATCACGGTCACGTCGGGCAGATGGGTGCCGCCGTTGAAGGGGTTGTTCATCATGAACACGTCCCCGGGGCGAATGCGTCCGGCGTTTTCCTGCAGGATCTTCTTCACGCTCTCGCTCATCGAGCCCAGATGCACCGGCACGTGGGGCGCGTTGGCGACCAGATCGCCGCGCGCGTCGAACAGGGCGCAGGAGAAGTCCAGCCGCTCCTTGATATTGACCGAGTAGGCGGTGTTCTCCAGCGTCGCGCCCATCTGGTCGGCGATGGCCATGAACTGGTTGTTGAAGACTTCGAGCATGATCGGGTCGACGGCCGTTCCCACGGCGTCCTGCCGCGCCAGCCCTTCGACCCGGCTCAGCAGCAGATTGCCGCCCGACAGGCACTGCGCCCGCCAGCCCGGCTCGACCATGGTCGTGCCCGTGTCTTCGGTCAGCAGCGCAGGGCCGTCGATGGTTTCTCCTTCCGCCAGCCGCGCGCGCTCGAACACCGGCACGGTCTGCCTCGCCCCGCCCAGATGCACCGCGCAGTCGTCGACGTGCGCTGCCCCGGACAGCGGCGGCAGGTTCAGCGCCGGGTCCTGCCCCGTGCGGCCCACGCCTTCGACCTCGAGCATCTCCACCACTAGCTCGCTGGTGTCGGGCCGGAAGCCATAGCGCTGCTGGTGGGCATCGATGAAGGCGTCCGTGAGCGCCGCGATACCATCCAACGCCAGCGGCAGGCTCTGGTGCGCCCGCCGTGCGGACGTGAACGCGCTGGTTGACGCCGATCCGATCCGCCGCGATGCCCTGCGCAGCGACGGCCTCGCGGACCTCGGCCGAAAGCGTTTCGAACACCGGCGCCGCCGCGGCGAGGTCAGACAGCGGGCGGTCGAACTGGAACTGGCGGGAGGCCCGGACATCCGCCAGCCCCATGCCGAAGGCCGACAGCACCCCGGCGAAGGGGTGCAGGAACACCTGCTCCATCCCCAGCACATCCGCCACCTGGCAGGCGTGCTGCCCGCCTGCGCCGCCAAAGCTGTTCAGCGTGTAGCCGGTGACATCGTAGCCGCGCTGGACCGAGATTTTCTTGATGGCGTTGGCCATGTTCTCAACCGCGATGCGCAAAAAGCCCTCGGCCAGCTCTTCGGGGCTGCGTGGTGGCTCATCGAGCGCCGCTGCGATCTCCCCGGCCAGCACCCGGAATTTCTCCACCACCACGTCGCGGTCGAGCGGCTGGTCACCCCCGGGGCCGAACACGGCGGGAAGTACTGCGCCTGCACCTTGCCCAGCAGCACGTTACAGTCGGTGACGGTCAGCGGCCCGCCGCGGCGGTAGCAGGCGGGGCCGGGGTTGGCGCCCGCGCTCTCCGGGCCGACCTGCAGGCGGCCGTCCTCGAACTTCAGGATCGCCCCGCCACCGGCCGCAACGGTATGAATGTTCATCATCGGCGCGCGCAGGCGCACCCCGGCGCCCTCGGTCTCAAAGGACTGCTCGTAGTCGCCGGCGAAGTGACAGACGTCGGTCGACGTTCCGCCCATGTCAAAGCCGATGATCCGGTCAAAGCCCGCTTGCTGCGCCGTGCGCACCATGCCGACGACCCCGCCCGCCGGGCCTGACAGGATGGCGTCTTTGCCCTGAAACAGCGCAGCGTCAGCGAGGCCACCGTTGGACTGCATGAACATCAGCCCCGAGGGCGACGCCATGGCCCCGCCCAGCGCGTCCCGCACCTGCCCCACGTAGCGCCGCAGCACGGGCGAAAGGTAGGCATCGACCACCGTGGTATCGCCGCGCGAGACCAGCTTGACCAGCGGGCTGACCGCATGGCTCAGCGAAATCTGAGTGAAGCCGATCTGGCGTGCGATCTCTCCGGCAGCCTGCTCGTGCTCTGGAAAACGGTAGCCGTGCAGGAAGGCAATGGCGACCGCGCGGAACCCGGCGTCGAAGGCGTCCTGCAGCCCGGCGCGCAACCAGTCCTGATCCAGCGCCCGCAGCACCTCTCCACCCTGATCGAGCCGCTCTTCGCACCGATCACGCGGCTGTAGAGCATTTCAGGCAGGCGGATGTGCAGGTCGAACAGCCGGGGGCGGTTCTGGTAGCCGATGCGCAGCTGGTCTTCAAACCCCGCCGTGGTCACCAGCAGCGTCGGCTCGCCCTTGCGTTCGAGCAGGGCGTTGGTCGCCACCGTTGTCCCCATTTTGACGCTGTGCAGCACCCCCCGGGGATCGCCTCCCCCGGCGCGAGCCCGAGCAGCACGCGGATGCCTTCCACCGCCGCATCGGGGTAGTGTTCGGGGTTCTCGGACAGCAGCTTGTGGGTGCGGATTTCGCCCGAGGGCAGGCGCGCCACTACGTCGGTGAAGGTACCGCCACGGTCAACCCAGAACTGCCACTGCTGATCGCTGGCAACAGACAGGACATCCATGCTCAAACCAGTCCCACCTCGCGCAGGCTGTCTTCCATCGCCTCGAGGAAAAAGGCGGCGTCTTCCGGGGTAAAGCAGATCGGGGGCCGGATTTTCAGCACGCTGTCGTGCGGACCGTCCGAACCCATGAGGATGCGGCGCTGGCGCATGGCGTTGACCAGCTGGCCGACGATGGCGGTGGCCGGGCTGCCGTCGACCTCACAGATTTCCACCCCGAGGAACAGGCCCAACCCGCGCACGTCAGCAGGTAGGGCGCTTCGGGAAAACAGCGCGTCAGTCCTTCGAGCATAGTCGCGCCGGTGCGTGCTGAACGGTCTTCCAGACCCTTGTCCTCGATGACCTCCAACACCGCGCGTCCGGCGGCACAGGACACGGTCGAACCGCCGAAGGTGGAGAAGAACTCCATCCCGTTGTTGAAGGCGTCACCGATCTCCCTGCGCGTCAGCACCGCGCCCATGGGGTGACCGTTGCCGATGGGCTTACCCAGCACGACGATATCGGGTTTCAGCCCTTGCTGCTCGAAGGCCCAGAAGTGGTGCCCCAACCGACCCATGCCGGTCTGGACTTCGTCGGCGATCAGCAGACCGCCAGCGGCATGCACAGCGCGCTGCAAGCCCTGCAGATAGCCCTGCGGCGGGATCAGCTGCCCGCCAACACTGGGGAAAATTTCCAGCAGGCAGGCGGCGAGCGCGTGCTCACCCCTCTGCGCACCGATGGCGGCGATCAGGCTTTCAGCCTCCGCCGTGTAACGCGCCGGGGCATCCGCGCCCGTGAACGGCCCGCTGAAGGTGTTGGGAATGGGCAGAACGTGGACCCAGTCCGCTTGCCCCTGTCCGCCATTCCCGGCGAACTTATAGTGGCTGATATCCAGCGCCTTCTGCGTGATGCCGTGGTAGCCGACCTCGGAGACGGCCATGTCTCGCCGCCCGGTGAAGGTGGTCGCAAGCCGCATGGCGACTTCGTTGGCTTCGCTGCCGGAGTTGACCAGAAAGCAGGTGTCGAACTCATCGGGAACCGCGCCAGCAGGGCCTCGGCGTAGTCCAGATGCAGCTCGGAGAGATAGCGCGTGTTGGTGCTCAGCCGCTGCACCTGCTCCGCTACCCGCGCGGCGACATGCGGGTGGGCGTGGCCGACGTGTGGGACGTTGTTGTAGGCGTCGAGGAAGCGGCGGCCCTCGGCATCGATCAGGGTGCAGCCCTGCCCCGGACCATATGCACGGGATCGCTGTAGGACAGCTTGAGGTTCGCCGTGGTCAGCGCCGCCCGCCGCGCCCGCATCGCGGCGATGGCCGGGGTCTGGCATCCACGCGCGCAGGCTCGACGCCCGCCAGTAGAGCGGGGTTGGGGAACAGCTGCGCCCACAGGTCCCAGTCGTCGGCATCGACCACACCGGGCCAGGCGCCGGGGTCTTCCGGGGCATCGCTTCCACCGAGTTGCAGGTGCAGATGCGGCGGCCAGCCGCCGTTCTCCGGCACGTCCCCCAGCCAGGCGATGACGTCCCCGGCGGCAAAGGTATCCCCGGCCGACAACCGTTCAGCGCTGGCCTTGCTCAAATGGCCGTAGAGGGCGCGAAACGCGGGTCCATCGCCGGGCTGGTGTTCGAGCACGAGGGTGCCGCCGTAGTCGTGGCGCTCGGGGCGATAGCCTGCGAACACCACCCGCCCGGGCAGCACGGCGCGGACCTCGGTTTCCGGGGGCAGGAACACGTCCAGCCCGATGTGCACGGTCCGCCGTCGCCGGGCGACGTGGTCGGTGCGGCCAAAGCCCTCGCCGCCATAGATCAGCCGCGCCTCGCCCCAGCGCCCCAGACAGCCCGTGCCCTGATCCGTGAAAGCATCGACCACAGCATCGAGTTCGGCGGCATCCGGCTGGGTTCGGTTGGCACTCAGGGCGACGTTGTCGGGGGTCAGGTCAAGAACCGGCAGGCTACCGACATCGGCATCGAACATGGGGTGTAGCCCGTCAAAGCGGGCGGGCAGCGGCGCGAGGCTGGCTGGCAGCCCTGCAGCGGCCCGGAGCCGTTCGCGGGTGAAGCGCGGGTCGAGATCCCGGACCTGCGCCAGCAGCGCCAGCGTCGGCGCCTCAGAAATCACCACGTAGGGATCGTCGGGGAATTGTTGCTTCTGCAAACCGGAATTGGTGACACTGACTGCCAGCCGCATCAGCATCAGCGGCCATAGATGATCAATCTCCGCAGCGCTCAAAGGAGAGTGCCGGGTATAGCCCCCGACCAGCGCGGCCATGGCCTCGACGGGCCGGACCTCGCCGCTGGCCAGATAGGCCCCGGCGATGGCCAGATCGCAGATCCGGGGTTGAGCAGCGCGTCGCCGAAATCCAGCAGGCCCGAGAGCTGCGGCCCCTGCCCCGGCTTGCTCACCGCGAGTAGGTTATGCAGGTTGAGATCGTTATGAATCGGCTGGCGGGGCAGTGCGGAAAGGGCGGCTCTTCCGGCGCTGTCGTACCAGTCCAGCAGAGAGCCAACTTGGCTTTTCAGGGCAGGATCACCGTCGAAAAGGGAAAGATGCGGGCTGATCCAGTCCGCCGCGCACAGGTCCCATTTGAAACTGCGGTCGAGGGCGGGGTCGCTGAAGTCAGTCAGCGCTAGGTGCATCCGGGCCATCGCTTCGCCGACTTCCGCAATCAGGCTGTTCGTCAGGCGATGATGATCGAGGGTGGTGCCGGGCAGCAGCGCCAGCCGCCAGATCAGACGCTCTTCGCCCTGCTCATCCGTGCCCCGGGCAATCAGCTCACCCGTGGCCGTGGGCAGGATTTGCGGCACGGGCACGCCCTCGACCGACTGTAGCTGCTCGATCATGGCGGCCTGAAAGCCGATGTCCTCAGGCTGGCAGCCTGCGCGCATGACCTTGACCACGCTTGGCGCGCCGGTGGGGTCTTCAGCGTGGAAGTTGAGGTCGTATTCACCGTAGAGCGGGGTCAGGACCGGCGCCGCCCCATCGCCCCAAAGCTCCGCCACCAGCCCGGCCCAGCGCGCAGCATTAGCATCCACAGGCGCTGATTCAGCTTCCGCAGCAGAGGCGGCGGCAGGCGTCGGGCTGTCCGGGCTTTCCGGGCTGTTGGTCACGCGCGTGTCTCTCATCAGCCGACGCAGCAGGCGTCAGCGCTGGGTTACAGGGTCTCCAGACGCGCAAGCACGTCCATGCCCTGTTGCTTTAGCACGTGCAGCAGATCGATGAAGATCCAGTTTTCGGCGAGTTTGTCGCCCTCGCGCCGGTAGAGGTCGATCACCCGGAACTCCAGCATGGTGTCGCTGCCCGGCAGCCCCATGAACCCGCCGACGTGCCGGGCGGTGAAGTTTGGCCAGCCGAAGAAGCCGCCGAAATGCCCCTCGGCGAGCCGGCAGACGTGGCTGGTCTTGGCGCGGTCGGCAAAGGCAGCCCGGAACGGTCCCGAATGCTGCTTGGCGTAGCGCTCGATGGTGAAGGTCGAGCCGATCCCGGTCGGTCCCCACCACAGCATGTCGCTGTGCCAGGTCCGGGCGAGTTCTTCTTCCAGCGGCAATCCGCCCTGCCACTGGCCCAGATCAGTGATCATGGCGTTGATCGCCGCCAGCGTCTTCTCGCCCGCTTTGGCCGGCTGCGGGTCGAGCAGCAGGCCGCCATGCCCCTGCGGGCCGGGCTGGATCAGCTGTGCGCCGGTTTGCGGTGGGAACGGGTTCTGCCCGGCCTGATCCATCAGGCTGGGAAGGTCGAAATAGAAGGCGACTTCAGTGATCCGCCCGCCTTCGATCCGCAGGAATTCGCAGTATGGCAACATCGCGATCCGGCGCGTGGGTCGGATACCGAGAAACGGCTGGTCGAACAGACCCATGAGGTGGCCCATGGACACCACCCAGACCGAGCCATCATCGCTGCCGGTCAGACTGTTGCGGCCGGCAAAGAAGATGTCCATGCGCCGCTGCAGACTGGTCAGCGACGTCTTGATCGGGTCCCAGACAGTGCTCGCCAGCTGGCCAAGATCCCTGATTTCGTTGAAAGGATGGTAGCCGCGCCACAGGAAATCGGGTGCCGAGATACTGCCCCAGCGCGGCCTCACTCGCGTGCGGGCGGTCGAGCGCTGCGTAGAAGTCCAGCACCAGCTGTTTTTCAGCCTGAAAAAATCCATGTCCTGTCTTCGGTTTGCTTCACCACCAAGAGTCCTGCCCTTAGCCGACTTGCGCGGCGCATTGCCAGTCTGCAGGTGGTCACCAACCGCGCGACATTTTCGCCTGCCTTATGACCTTTGTGACCCTGAGGCAAGCTGCTTTGGCGGTCCATCGCCTGCCCGTTTGGGTGGTTCAAACTATTTTGCATGCGCATGCAAAAAGCTGTTGCCACAGACTTCCGCGCTGGTCTAGCATCCATTCAGACTTGATCATGTTTAGGCGTTCGGTAACCCCATGGGCGAAATTCAACTGCGCAACCTCAGCAAGCGCTGGGGCAGTTTTGTCGGTGTCGACAAGTTTGACCTGACGATTTCGGATCGCGAATTTCTGGTGCTGCTGGGGCCATCGGGCTGCGGCAAGACCACGACGATGCGGATGATCGCGGGGCTCGAAACCCCGACCGACGGCGAGATATTCGTCGACGGTGCAAAGATCAACGATCTTGAACCCAAGGACCGCGACGTCGCCATGGTGTTCCAGAACTATGGCCTCTACCCCACCATGACCGTGCGCGAGAACATCCGCTTCCCGCTCAAGGTACGCGGCGTGCCGCGCGCCGAGCACGACGCCATGATCCACCGTGCCGCAGAAATGGTGGAGCTGGGCGACCTGCTCGATCGCCTGCCCAAGGAGCTTTCCGGCGGACAGCGCCAGCGGGTGGCTCTGGCCCGCGCGATCGTGCGCCGGCCGACCGTGTTCCTGATGGACGAGCCACTGTCGAACCTCGACGCCAAGCTGCGGGTCTCGACCCGGGCGCAAATCAAAAACCTCCAGCACGAGCTGGCCGTGACCACGATCTACGTGACCCACGACCAGATCGAAGCCATGACCCTCGCCGACCGCGTCGTCGTCATGAACAAGGGCGAAATCCAGCAAATCGGCACGCCGACGGAAATTTACGACCGCCCGGCCAATACCTTCGTCGCCGGCTTCATCGGCTCCCCGGCCATGAATTTGGTCAGCGGCTCGATCAGCGGCGGCACTTTCACCGGCCCGAACGTGACCATCAAGGGGCTCAAGGCCGACGATGGCGCCATCACGCTGGGCTTCCGCGCCGAGGACGTCGAAGTCGTCAAGCGCGGCGGAGACGCCAAGGCTCCGGTCTATTCCATGGAGTTGCTCGGCGATGCCACACAGGTATCGATCCGCTCGGGCAGCGAAATCCTCAGCGGCAAGGCACCGAAGGACTTCCGCGCCGACATCGGCGCGCCCATCGGGTTCAAGATCGATCCGGCGGTCTGCCACCTGTTCGACCCGGAGACAGGCGCCCGCCTGTAAAAACCAGATTTCCTGCCCGGCGCGACCCGGCCCCAGATGGCCCGGGAGACCGCGACAGGCAGATCACAGCATTCAGGCCGGCTTAGGGGGCGGACTGGATAGGTGTCATCGGCAATTTGGTTGCGGATGACGCACTTAACTCATGGGAGAAACACGATGAAAAAGCTCCGTATTGCCCTAGTGGCAACCTCCGCAGCGCTGTTCAGCGCATCTTATGCAAGTGCGTGTGCCGTTGACGGTGCAGGCCTCTCGATTCTGTCCGCGGCTTTCCCCGCGGTAGAAGCGCTTCAGGACGAGTCCGCAGCCTGTGGTGCAGCAACCGAGCGTGACCAGGAGCACAAAGACAAGATCAACGCTGCTCTGGCTGCGAACCCTTCGGCCTACAACGCTGTACTCGGTGCTAACAGCACCTTCACCGCAGCGAACAGCGAAGGTCTGGTTGCCGTCATTACCGACGTCCCTGGCGTTGCTGACCTGCCAACCTCGATGAAGGTTGAACAGGACGGCGAAGTTGTTGCCATCGCCGTTGGTGCCAACGCACAGCACCTGATGGTCCGCGCTGACGTCCTCGAGGCGACCGGCATGGACATGCCTTCGACCTACGAAGAAGTCCTGGCTCTGGCCGACGCTGCCAAGGCTGCTGGCCTGATGGAATACCCACTGACCGGCACCTACGCGGCTGGCTGGAACCTCGGCGAAGAATTCGTCAACATGTGGCAGGCCACCGGCGAGCCGATGTTCGTCAACGGCACCGAAGCCAACATCCAGAACGATGCGGGTATCGCAACGCTCAACATGATGAAAGAGCTGACCTCCCGCATGAACCCGGACTTCCTGACCTTCAACTCCGATGCCGTTCAGGCTCAGTTCGAGCAGGGCACGGCCGGTATCGCCAACCTCTGGGGCTCGCGCGCTCAGAAGGTCATCGACGGCGGTGCAGCCCTCGGTGTTGACGTCGTCATGGGCTCGGCACCAACCATGGGCGGTGGCTCCACGCCAGCTTCGACCCTGTGGTGGGATGGTTACTTCTTCGCGGCAAACCAGTCTGAAGAAGATCTGGCTCGGGCGGTTGCTCTGGCGATCGACTCTGCTGATGGCGACATGCTCGCCAAGGGCGACAACATGGGCCTGTTCGTCTGGATGATGGACGCCTACGAAGCCACCCCTGCTGCCGCTGGCGTCTTCGCGACCGCTGGCAACGGTGTACCTGCTTACCCGATGTACTCGCACATGGGTAAGATGCACACCGCTCTGGGCGCTGAACTCACCGAGTTCCTGAGCGGTCAGGAAAGCGCTGAGCAGGCGCTGGCGGACGTTGTTGCTGCCTACAACGCTGCTCTGGCTGAATAAGCCGGCAGCGACACCTGTCTTGACCGGGGGGCGGCTCCGTCCCCCGGTTCCTCTTTCAAGCAGTCCGGCCCGTGCCTACAGGGCGCCATGCCGTGGCTGAGCTGAGACCCGGTCCTTCCGATCATGCCCCATCGCGCATTCTTTGCCTTTCTGATGCCCAGCCTGCTGGCCATGGTGCTGTTTATCCTGCTGCCGTTGATCAGCGTGGGGTACCAGTCGCTGTTCTCGCCACCGCGGGACATCGAAGTGCTGTCGGAAATCTGCTCGACCAACTTCCTGACCGGGGTGCGGAGCTGTGAACAGACCGTGACGATAGAAAAAGTCGAGGGCCCGAACATCTTCCGGGGCTTGGACTTTTTCTGTGGACGGTCGGTGCTGGCCTGCGGTGAGCTCGCGACCGGCTGGTCGGAAAACAAGGGCGGACTGGGCGAGTACTGGTCCAAGGTTGTGCTCAACCTGCCGCTCTATAAGGCAATGGCCTTCACCATGTTCTATACGCTGATCACCACGCCCTTCATCATTGTGCTGGGTCTGGTGGTGGCGCTGGTCGTCGATAATCTGTGGCGACCGCTGCGCGGGCCGACGATCTTTGCCAGCCTGCTGCCCTTCATCGTCACGCCGCTGGTCGGCTCGCTGGTGCTGTTCTGGATGACCGACAACACCGGCGGCCTGCTCTATACCCTCACCAACACGCTGGCCTTCTGGGCGGATGACTTCTCGCTGAGGGCCAGCCCGCAGGCGACGTGGTCGGTGATCGCGGTCTACGGCATCTGGCACGTCACGCCCTTTGCCTTCGTGGTGTTCTACGCCGGGCCTGCAAACCGTCAGTCAGGACCAGCTGGAGGCGGCGATGATCGATGGCGCGCCGCGCTTTGACCGGCTGCGCTACGTGATCCTGCCCCACCTGATGCCGCTGATTACCTTCGTCCTGCTGATCCACATCATGGACGCCTTCCGCGTGCTCGAGCCGATTTTTGGCTTCCAGGCTGCGGCGAACGCACAGAGTGTCTCCTACCTGATCTACGAACACCTGGTTCTGCAGGCCGACAAGCGCTACGGCTCGGCGGCGGCGACCAGCGTGCTGACCATCGTCATGGTGTTCATCCTGCTCCTGCCCGTGCTGATCCGCACGTGGCGGGATTTCCGCGTCGCAGCGCGTTGATGAGAGGCCGAGCCGCATGACCCGTTCACAACCCCTCGCCCTCCTTGTGCTGATTTACGGCTTTGCCGTGCTTTGGGTGCTGGTCGCGGCCTTTCCCTTCGTCTGGACCATGTGGGGCAGCCTGAAGATCGAAACCGACTTCTTCGGGCACTGGACCAAGAACCTCACCGGCGAAGACACGCTGCGCCAGTTCGGGTCCTACTTCACCACGCTGGGCTATGAGGCCGCCTTCTCGGCCAAAAAGCAGTTCGGACAGGCCGTGGGCAACACCATGATCGTCACGGTCTGCACCGTCGCCATCAGCCTGACCTTCGGCACGCTGGGCGGCAACGCTCTGGCGCGGTCGACGGCGAAATATGCCTTCGTGCTGCTGATCATCGCGCTGGTATTCCGCGCCATGCCGCATATCACGCTGGTCAGCGGCTACATGGAACCGCTGTTCAGCTGGGGCATCTGTGGCCAGACCTGGGTCGCCGTGATCGTGCTCGTGGCGATCAATCAGCCCTTCACCATCTGGATGATGCGCAGCTTCTTCATGAACGTTCCACGCGAACTGGACGAGAGCGCCATGATCGATGGCTGCAACCGGCTGCAGGGCTTCTGGCACGTGATAATGCCGGTCATGTGGCCCGGAGTGATTACCACCGGGCTGTTCAGCTTCCTGCTCGCCTACAACGATTTCACCGTAACCAGCGCGCTGCTCAGCCAACAGAATACGACCATGGTGCCCCGGATCGCCGGCTTCCTCGGCTCGGCGCAGAACGACGGCGATCAGATGGCCGCCGTCGCAGCCGTGGTGACGGCCACCGCACCGCTGTTCGTGCTGATCATGATCTTCCAGCGCCAACTGGTCAGCGGCCTGACCGCCGGCGCGGTCAAGGGATAGAGGAGCACAAGCGTACGATGAAGGGATCCAGACCCGAGCAAGCCGCCCTGACCAGGGACACCGACCTCTCCAAGACCGACGCCACCCGCGCGGTGATCGAAGGCATGGTCGATGGCCTCAACGACCACCGCATCGACGATATCGGGGAGTTCTTCGCCCAGAGCTTCCGCTGGATGGGCAACACCGGCTGCGGCACCAAGATCGGGCTGCAGGCGTTTCAGGACAACTGGCAGCGCCCCTTCCAGGCCGCATTCAGCGACAAGGTCTGCGTCGACGAAGCCCGCCTGTTCATGGGGGAATGGGCCGCAGCCTTCGGTCGGCAGGAAGCCACCCACAGCGGCGAGTTCCTCGGCATCGCCCCGACCGGCAAGCGCATCGAGATCCGTTACATGGATTTCTGGAAGGTCGTCGACGGCAAGATCGTCGACAACTACGTCATGGTCGATTTCCCGCACGTGGCCAGTCAGCTGGGCGTCGACCTGTTCAACGGTGAAGGCTGGGAAGCCTTCGACCGCGGTGAGCGCGAGCCGCCCAGCCCGACCACGAACTGAACCGTCCGATCCGGGAGCAATCCCGCTCTGAACCACCACTGAAGTAGTAAAAGACGATGAGCATCACCTACCTCAAACGGGGCAAACCCGAAGCCGAACGCGCCGAAGACGACGCCAAGACAAGGCAGATCGTAGAAGCCACGCTCAAGGATATTGAGGCGCGCGGGGACACGGCCGTGCGGGAGCTCTCCGAGAAGTTCGACGGTTACACGCCCGATGCTTTCCGCCTGACCCAAGCGCAGATCGATGACCTGATCGGCCAGCTCAGCGAGCGTGAGCTCGAGGACATCAATTTGCGCAGGCGCAGGTCCGCACCTTTGCGCAGGCCCAGCGCGACAGCATGACCGATGTCGAGGTGGAAACCATGCCCGGCGTAATCCTCGGGCACAAGAACATCCCGGTGCAGTCCGTGGGCTGCTACGTCCCCGGGGGCAAGTTCCCGATGGTGGCCTCCGCGCATATGTCGGTGGCAACGGCCAGCATCGCTGGTGTTCCGCGGATCATCGCCTGCACCCCACCCTTCGGCGGCAAGCCCAATCCGGCTGTAATTGCCGCCATGCACCTGGGCGGCGCGCACGAAATCTACGTCCTCGGCGGGATTCAGGCGGTCGGCGCCATGGCGCTGGGCACGGAAACCATCGATCCCGTGCACATGCTGGTCGGGCCGGGCAACGCATTCGTTGCGGAAGCCAAGCGTCAGCTCTTCGGCCGTGTGGGCATCGACCTGTTCGCCGGGCCGACGGAGACCATGGTAATCGCCGACGAAACCGTCGACGCGGAAATCTGCGCCACCGACCTGCTGGGTCAGGCCGAGCACGGTTACAACTCCCCGGCCGTGCTGCTGACCAACTCGGAGAAACTGGCGCGCGAGACCCTGACCGAGATCGACCGACTGCTGGAGATCCTGCCCACCCGGGATACGGCTTCGGTCAGCTGGGCCGACTACGGCGAGGTTATCCTCTGCGACACCTACGAGGAGATGCTCGAGGTTGCCGACGACATCGCCTCCGAGCACGTGCAGGTGATGACCGACCGCGATGACTGGTTCCTCGAACACATGACCTGCTACGGCGCGCTGTTCCTCGGCCCGCGCACCAACGTTTCCAACGGCGACAAGATCATCGGCACCAACCATACCCTGCCGACCAAGAAGGCCGGGCGCTACACCGGCGGGCTCTGGGTGGGCAAGTACCTCAAGACCCACAGTTACCAGAAGATCCTGACCGACGAGGCAGCAACGCTGATCGGCGAATATGGCTCACGGCTGTGCATGCTCGAGGGCTTTGTCGGCCACGCCGAGCAATGCAACGTGCGCGTCCGCCGCTACGGCGGCGTTAACCTGCCCTATGGTGAAGCTGCGCCCTACCGCGAGCGGAAGCTCTGAACCATGGCCAGCGGTGCAGAACGCCACAGCCGGAACAAAGCGCTGATCGCCCCGTGGCGGGCGGCGCTCTACGACTATGAGCCCGGGGCGGCGCGCGGCGCGCTGGACGCACTCTGTGCGCCCGATGCCCTGTTCCGTCTGAGCCATCCGCTGGGTGACTTTGTCGGTCCCGAGGCCTATTTCAACGGCGCAATCGCGCCGCTGGCTGATGCGTGGCCGGACCTCGAACGGCGCGATTTCATCGTTATGGCGGGCGCGTGCGACAACGACGGTGACTGGGTCGGCTGCGGCGGCTTCTACACCGGCACCTCGCTCGGTCCGTGGCTCGATATCCCGCCCACAGGGCATCAGATCCACATGCGCTTCCATGAATTCTACCGCTTCAAGGACGGCAAGATCGTGGAGATGCAGGCGCTCTGGGACATACCGGAAGTCATGCTGCAGGCCGGGGCCTGGCCCATGGCGCCCTCGCTGGGCCGCGAATGGCTGGTCCCGGGGCCGGCGACGCAGGACGGCCTGCTGACCGGTCCTTACGATGAAGAGCAGGCCGAGGCGACAAAGCGGCTGATCATCGACATGCTCGAACACATGAAACGCCACCCCTCCGAAGGGGGCCCCGAAGTCATGGAGATGGAGCGGTTCTGGCACCCCCGTATGAGCTGGTACGGCCCCAGCGGCATCGGGACCGGGCGGGGCCTGTCCGGCTTCCGCCACTGGCACCAGATCCCGTTTTTGCGCGGCATGCCCGACCGCGGCACCCGGCGCGGCGAAATCACCTATCACTTCTTCGGTGAGCAGAACTACGCGGCCGTCACCGGCTGGCCCAATATGATCCAATCACTGTCCGGGGACGGTTTCCTCGGGCTGCCCCCGACGGGCAAAGAATACACCATGCGCTCGCTGGATTTCTGGCGGCTGGAAGACGGCCTGATCCGGGAGAACTGGGTGCTGGTCGACCTGCTCGATGCCTATGCCCAGCACGGGGTCGACGTGATGGCGCGCATGCGGGAGTTCAACAAGGCAAGGTCGCTCAACCGGCTGTCTATTTCCGACGGAATGGAGACGACGAGCTGATGGTGGTCAAGGTCACAGCGCAGCAGGTTGCCGAGCGGGCCGGGGTTTCCCAGTCCGCCGTCAGCCGCGTCTTCACGCCCGGGGCCTCGGTCTCCGAGCGGATGGCGCACAAGGTGCGCGAAGCCGCCAAAGCACTGGGCTACCGCCCCAACGTACTCGCGCGCGCCATGGCCTCAGGCCGCAGCCGGATCATCGGTCTGGTGGTCGCCTACCTCGACAACTACTTCTACCCCGAAGCGATCGAAAAGCTCTCCAACGCGCTGCAGGAGCAGGGCTACCACGTCCTGATGTTCATGGCGTCGAAGACCGCCGGGAACATTGACGACGTGGTCGAGGAAATTTTGGACTACCAGATCGACGGGCTGGTCTTTGCCTCGGTCGCGCTGTCCTCCACGATCGTTGGCCGCTGTCAGGCTGCGGGCGTGCCCGTGGTGCTGTTCAACCGTCGGCAGGATATGGAGGGCGTAAGCTCGATCACGTCCGACAACTTTGCGGGGGCCGCAAGGTCGCCGACTTCCTGCTTGAACAGGACTACAGCCGCATCGGGTATATCGCCGGATGGGAAGGCGCATCGACCCAGCGCGACCGCGAAGCAGGCTTTCTGGACGGGCTTGCTGCGGGGCAAAGCACCCTGTTCGCGCGCGAAGTCGGGAACTTCCGCAAGGAAGAAACCCTCGCCGCCGCCCGCGCCATGTTCGACAAGCCCGCCGACCAGCGCCCGGACGCCGTGTTCGTCGCCAACGACCACATGGCGCTGTTCGTGCTCGACTTGCTGCGCGCCGAGCTGGGCCTGCGCGTGCCCGAGGATGTTGCCGTCGTCGGCTACGATGACGTGCCACCAGCGGGCTGGCCGGCCTACGACCTGACCACGGTGCGCCAGCGCTCCAACCTCATGGTCGATCATACCGTCTCCACGCTGATCCAGCAGATCGAGCGTCCGGACAGTTTCGTTCCCCGAGAGGTCGCCATCGACGGCCCCCTGATCATCCGTTCAACGACCCGCCAGGGTCGGTGAGCCAAACAAAGGATCACGCACATGCAGGGTTTTGACAGCAAGTTTAAGGACTTCCCCGACTACATCATCGGGATCACGCGCGAGATCTGGGAAAATCGCGGGATCGCGACCCTGCACCACTACTATTCGGACGACATCGTGGTGCGCTCGCCGGGATCGGTGGTGGTTGGCAATGTCGACGTCATCGGCGCGACCATGGCGACGCTGGCGGAGTTTCCCGACCGGCGGCTGCTGGGTGAGGACGTGATCTGGTCCGGCAGCCCCGAGGAGGGCATGCTCAGCTCGCACCGGATTTTCTACCGCGACCCACGCCCACGACGGCGTTTACGGTGAAGCGACCGGTAAGCAACTGCGCTACCGTATCATCGCCGACTGCCACGCGATCAACAACCAGATCAACGACGAGTGGCTGATCCGCGATCAGGGGCGATCATCCGGCAACTGGGATGGGAGGCAAAGACCTACGCCGCCGACCTGATCGAGCGTGAAGGCGGTCCGGAGGCTGCCGTTCGGCCGCTGTCGCCGGAAACCGATATCGAAGGCCCTTATAAGGGCCGGGGCAACGATGACCCCTGGGGGGCCAAGTACGCCGATATTCTGAACCGGATCATGGGCGCAGACCTCGCGGTGGTGCCGGCAGAATACGACCGGGCGGTGCAGACCGCCTACCCCGGCGGTGAGACCGGGGTCAGCCACGATGCCGTCGACAGCTTCTGGATGGGCCTGCGCGCCGCCCTGCCCGACGCGACCTTCAGCATCGACCACGTTATCGGCCGCGAAGACCCGATGATGCCGCCCCGCGCCGCCGTGCGCTGGAGCCTGACGGGCAAGCACAGCGGCTGGGGCTGCTTCGGCCAGCCCACCGGCGCCGACATCTACGTGCTGGGCATCAGCCACGCCGAGTTCGGTCCTTGGGGCCTGCGCCGTGAATACACCCTGTTCGACGAAACCGCGGTCTGGAAACAGATCCTGCTCAAGACCGGCTGATCCCGCCGATCCGACCCTGAGGAGAGACCCAACCATGACGCCACAGGACCTCGAAGCCCGCATCGTCCGCTACGGTGACCTGCGCCCGTGCAAGACCGCTTTTATCGATGCCCACACCCCGGGCTCGGACCAGAAGGAGAACTTCACCATCATTGGTGGCGGGGTTTCGGAAAGCCCGGATCAGCACGTGCATATCGCCCTGCCCCACGGCTTCAACATCGGCGCTGCGGGCCAGCCCCCGCGCTGCCGCAACTCCCTGCATTCGCACCGGACAGCAGAGGTGTTCTTCGTGCTCTCCGGGCGCTGGCGGTTCTTCTGGGGGCGCTGGGGGACGGCGGGTGAAGTCACGCTCGAGGCCGGCGACATCATCAATATCCCTACGGGCATCTTCCGCGGCTTTGAGAACATCGGCACCGACTACGGGATGATCATGGCGATCCTCGGCGGTGACGACGCTGGCGGCGGGGTGATCTGGGCGCCGCAGGTGATCGAGGACGCCCGCGACCACGGCCTGATCCTTTCCGAACGCGGACGGCTCTACGACAGCAAGAAGGGCGAGCAGCTGCCCGAGGGCGTCGGTCCCATGCCCCTGCTCTCCGAGGAAGAGCTGAAAGCCTTCCCCGAGCCGACAGCCGCCGAAGTCGTCCCGCACTACGTGGCGCGCTATCTGGACCTGCTGGCGCTGTCAGCCAAGGCCCCGGCATCGGTGATCGGCGCGCAGGGCAAGCTGGTCGACCGGCCCGGGTTCGAAGTTGATTTCCTGTCCCGTGGTTCGGCGCAGACCAGCGCCAGCGCCAGCACGGTCGATGACGTACTCATGCCCGCAACCGGGCACTGGCGACTGAGCTGGTCGGGCGGGACCACCGCGCTCAATCCCGGCGATACCGCCAGCATACCCGCCGGGCTGGCCTACAGCCTCGAACCCGCAATGACGGGGGAGGCCGGGCTCTACCGCGTGCGCGCGACCGACGACCTCGCCGGCGCAACCTGGAAACCCCAAGCCTGAGGAAGCAGCACCATGGCCGTAAAGACCACCCACGTGGGCTCCCTGCCCCGCAGTCAGGAAGTCGTCGATTTCATCTTCGCCCGGGAACAGGGCAAGGACTACGATCAGGCAGCCTTTGATGCCGCCATGACTTCGGCGGTCGCCGCGACCGTGGCCCGGCAGAAAGACGCCGGTGTCAGCATTGTCTCCGATGGCGAAACCTCGAAGATTTCCTACGCGACCTACGTCAAGGATCGCTATACCGGCTTTGACGGCGACAGCCCGCGCAACGCCCCCGCTGACCTCAAGCTGTTCCCCTCCTTCCTCCAGCGCCTCGCCGACGACGGCGGCACGCCGACCTATGCGCGGCCAATGTGCGTGGGTGAAGTCCGCTCCAAAGGCCAGGACGAGCTGAACAAGGACATCGCCAACCTGCGCGCGGCCATGGACGCCAGCGGGGTCGAGCACGGCTTCATGAACGCGGCCTCACCGGGGGTGATCTCGCTGTTCCTGCAGAACGATTTCTACCCCACGCGCGAAGCCTATCTGGCGGCGCTGGCCGACGCGATGCGGGAGGAGTATCAGACCATCGTCGCCGCCGGACTGGACCTGCAGCTCGACTGCCCGGATCTGGCGCTGTCGCGGCACATGCTGTTCACCGATCTCAGCGACGAAGAGTTTCTCAAGGTCGCGGCCCTGCACGTCGAAGCGCTGAACCACGCGCTTGAGGGCGTGCCCAGCGATCGCGTCCGGGTCCATATCTGCTGGGGCAACTACGAGGGGCCGCACGTCTGCGACATTCCCATGGCGAAGATGTTCGATACCCTGATGAGCACGCACGCGGGCAAGGTGCTGTTCGAGACCTCCAACCCCCGCCACGGGCACGAATGGGCGGTCTTCGCCGAGCGGCGCAAGGACATCCCCGAGGACAAGATCCTCGTTCCCGGCGTGATCGATTCCACCACCAACTTTGTCGAGCATCCCGAACTGGTGGCCGAGCGCATCCGGCGCTTTGTCGATATGGTGGGCGCGGACCGGGTGATTGCGGGATCGGATTGCGGCTTCGGCACCTTTGCCGGGTTTGGCGCCGTGGACCCTGATATTGCCTTTGCCAAGCTTTCGGCGCTCAGCGAAGGCGCTGCGCTGGTGGGCTGACGGCTCAGTATCGACCGGCCGGGTTCAGCCTGTCGCGGCAGGCTTCACAGCAGTTCGAGCAACAGACTGCGGAGGTTCTCCGCCGTCAGCGGGATCGGATTACCGCCGCAGCTGGGGTCGGCCAGTGCTTCCCGCACCAGCCGGTCTGGGTCAGGGTCGGTCACGCCGATCTCACCCAGCGTTCCGGGGATGCCCAGACTGGCGTTGAACGCGTCGACGAAGGCCTGAAAACCCGCAAAACCACCTTCAATCCCGATGTAGCCCCCGGCACGGTCAAACCGCGCCGCGATCGCCGGTGCGTTGAGGCGCAGCACCGCCGGCATGCACACGGCATTGGTGGTGCCATGGTGGGTGCCGTGGACGGCACCGATGGGGTGAGACAGCGCGTGGATGGCGCCCAGCCCCTTCTGGAAGGCGACGGCGCCCATCATCCCGGCGGCCATCATCTGCCCCCGTGCTTGCAGATCATCGGGCTGGCTGTAGGCCCGGGGCAGGTTCTCGATGACCAGCCGCATGCCCTCCAGCGCGATACCCTGCGACATGGGGTGAAAATGCGGGCTGGAGAAGGCTTCGACGCAGTGGGCAAAGGCGTCCAGCCCCGTTCCCGCCGTCAATGCAGGCGGCAGGCCAATGGTCAGTTCCGGATCGCAGATGACCACCGACGGCAATACCCGCGGGTGGAAGATGATCTTCTTCTGCAGGGTGTCGAGCTTGGTCAGCACGCTGGCGCGGCCGACCTCCGAACCGGTTCCCGCGGTCGTCGGAACGGCCACCGTGGGAAAAATCGCGTCGGCGTCTGCGCGGGTCCACCAGTCGTCGATGTCTTCGAAATCCCAGACCGGGCGGCGCTGCCCTGCCATGAAGGCCACCATCTTGCCCAAGTCCAACCCGGACCCTCCGCCGAAGGCCACCACACCGTCGTGGTTACCATCGCGGAAGGCCTGCACCCCGGCTTCGAGGTTGCGGTCTGAAGGATTGGGGTCGACGTCGGCGAACAGGCCTGCGCCCTGTGTTCCCTTGAGACCCGACAGCAGCCCGGCCCGCTTGAGCACGTCGAGCGCGGTCTGGGTGATGGCTGCGTCGGCGAGGCCCCGGTCGGTGACCAGCAGCGGGCGCTTGATCCCGGCCTCAGCGCAGGCGTCGGCAAGCTCCTCGATCCGCCCGGCGCCGAAACGCACGTTGGTCGGGTAGGACCAGTTGGCCGTGAGGCGTGTCATGGCTGCGGCTCCTGTCTGCGCAAATGGTGTCCGCAGTAGCCTGAACCATGCCTTCCGGCAGGGCAAACACAAACCAGCGGCAGATCACCGGAAGAATTGACGCTGTGGTGCGAAGGTGCGCAGACGCACAAGTCCTGCGCACCTGACTGCGACGTCGAGCCATTACCTCAGGTCTTGCCCTTTACGGAGAAACGGGTAGGATTACAGAAATACGTGACATGTCACGCTTTTTTTGACGTTTGAGGGTTTCCTATGGGCAAGATCTTTTCGACCAAGGACCGGCCGGTCCATCTCGGGTCGTTTCCGTTGGAGAAGCTACGCCGGGTCGATCATGCCCCCGGGCTGGATGATCTCAAGCCCGCCGCGCCCATTGCCTTCAGCCGCCCGGAAAACCCACATTCGATCGTCAATGCCATGGCTGAATATATGGGCATGCTGGACACGGTTCGCGTGGGCAACATGAACCCGCAGTTGGCCAAATGCCCCGATGATCCGGCCGAGCGCAGCCGTCACCTCAAGGCCTTTGCCTACTTCACCAACGCGTCCATGGCCGGAACCTGTGCCTTGGACGCCGATGATGCGCTGTCGGAGCCCTACCGCAACCCCGAGATCAACCACCTCGCCCACCGGCTGCGCACGGAACAGACCAAGACCCTCGCCGCCGGCATGGACGTCATCATGGCCGACCTCAAGGCCAGCATGGACCTCGAAGTCACGGCGTTGATGAGCACAGCCACGCGCTGGTCATCGCCTTTGCCCATCCGCGTGACCCCGGGCGGACGAGCCCGGCAGCGAATGGATCCTCGATGCACAGGCGCAGCGCAGCGCGCTCCGTGCCAACGAATGCGCCAGCGTACTGACCAACTATCTGCGCCTGCTGGGCCATAAGGCGCGCAGCCACAGCGTGACCAGCAGCGAGGTTTGCCTCAACCGGCTTGCGGTCAAGGCCGGCATTGCCATCGCCAGCGACGGCGAGGCGCACAGCCCGCTGTGCCCACAGGGCATGGGGCTGGCCGTGGTTACGACCGATTTCGCGCTCGAGCCCGACCGTCCGCTCGATCCTGCGCAGTCCTTCCCGGTGCAGGCACCGGGGTTCGAGGACCGCAATTTCGTCGACAGCGAGCATCCGTTTGAGACCCTGCGCCGGGTTGATGAGCCGACAACCTTCATCGACGAGCCACGCGTGGCGCGGGTGCCCAAGCGCGCCGATATGTTCGCGCGGGCGCAGTTCGGGGATCTCGGTCCCAACATCCAGAAGGCGGCGACCAACGGCAAGTTCGTGCGGCAGGCCCCGACCTCGTGGGCGCAGCGGCGGGTGATGTCGGCGCTGGCGCTGATCCAGAACGGCGCCCCGGCGAGCGAGCAGCAAGCTGGCTACGATGATCCCGAGCGCAACGCCGCGCTGGTCAAGGCTGCCGCCTACTGGCTCGGCGCGGATGCCGTGGGCATCTCCCGCTGTCCGGAATGGAGCTACTACAGCCACGACGCCCGGGGTGAGGAAATCGTGCCCTACCACGATCAGGCGATTTCGGTCGTGGTCGATCAGGGCTTCGACACCATGGAAGGCGCCAGCGGCGATGACTGGATCAGCTGCGCGCAGTCGATGCGGGCCTATCTGCGCTACGCCCTGATCGGTGGGGTGCTCGCCGGGCATATGCGCAGCCTCGGTTTTTCCGCGCGCTCGCACACCGCAACCGATGGCGAGGTTCTGCAGCCGCCGCTGCTGCTGCTCGCCGGGCTGGGGGAAGTCAGCCGGATCGGTGAGGTCATCCTCAACCCGTTCCTCGGCCCACGGCTGAAATCGGGCGTGATCACGACCTCGATGCCGCTGGCCCACGACCGGCCGATCGACTTCGGGCTGCAGACCTTCTGCGAGAGCTGTAACAAGTGCGCGCGCGAGTGCCCCAGCGGGGCGATTACCGCCGGGCCGAAGCTGATGTTCAACGGCTACGAGATCTGGAAGTCGGACAGCCAGCGCTGCACCAACTACCGTCTGACCGTCCCCGGTGGGGCCATGTGCGGTCGCTGCATGAAAACCTGCCCCTGGAACCTCGAAGGGCTGATGGTCGAAGGGCCCTTCCGCTGGATGGCGATGAACGTACCGCAGGCCGCGCCCTGGCTCGCCCGCATGGACGACTGGGTCGGCCACGGCCGCATCAACCCGGTGAAAAAGTGGTGGTGGGACCTCGAAGAGCAGGACGACGGCAGCTATTCCACCGACGTGGTCAGCGTCAACCGACGCGAAATACAGACCGATCTGGACCTGAAGTACGAGGACCAGACCCTCGCTGTCTATCCCGCTCCGCTGGCCCCCCATCCCTACCCCTCGCCGTTCATCATGGACCGGGAGAAGGCGATCGAGGCCTATCAGGCCATGGTCACGGCAGAAGCCTACAAGCTGCACCTCGCCGAGGGCACCATCGACGAAGTCGCCCACGTCTACACGCTCGATCCCGACGCGCCGGTGATGCAGGTGCTGGTCTCCGAAGCCAAGGAGATGGCGCCGGGGCTGGTGCTCTATGAACTGAGCGACCCGGCCGGTGGTCCGTTGCCCGAGTGGGCGGCAGGTGCCCATATCGACGTTGTGGTTTCGCCGGAGTTTCTGCGCCAGTACAGCCTCGCCGGTGACCCGGCGGACCGTAGCAAGTACGTGCTCGGGGTTCTGCGCGAAGACGAAGGCCGGGGCGGCTCCAAGCTGATGCACCGCATTTTCAGCGAAGGCCGTCGGGTGTTCATCTCCAAGCCGATCAACCACTTCCCGATCATGGACAACCCCGGCGGCAAGAGCTGGCTCATGGGCGGGGGCATCGGGGTCACGCCGATGATCGCCATGGCCCACGAGCTGCATGCGCAAGGGCGCGATTTTGCCCTGCACTACAGCGTCAGCAAGCGCGAGACGGCGGGGTTCTGGGACCTGCTGGCCGATGTGCCTTGGGCCGATCGGGTGCAGGTGCACGTGAGCGCGGAGGGCAGCCGGGCCGACCTTGGTGCGCTGCTGGGCGATCACAGCGCCGGCGATCACGTCTATTGCTGCGGACCGGATGCCTACATGCAGGCCGTCATGGATGCTGCCGAAGCCGGTGGCTTCCCCGAGGACGCCCGCCATCTGGAATACTTTGCCGTGCCGGAGATGCCCGAGTACGAGAACCACCCCTTCGAGCTGGAACTCAAGGACGGGCGCGTGCTGCCGGTGGCCGAGGACCAGAGCGCGGCGGCGGTCCTGCAGGACGCGGGCTTCAAGATCGACATCAAGTGTTCCGACGGGATCTGCGGGGTGTGCAAATGCGGGGTGCTGGAGGGTGAGGTCGAGCACCGTGATTTCTTGCTCAGCGGCAAGCAGCGCGAAACCAGCTTCATCAGCTGCCAGTCGCGCGCGGTGGAGCCCGGTGGTCGGATCAAGGTCGACCTCTGACGAGGGGCGGGCATTTCACTTCGGGCCTTGTTTGACAGCGTTCGGAGGTTACCTTTAAAGGGGTTGCACAACTTCGGGATGGAAGGTCCAGGCATGCATCGGCGACGCTTATTTTCCCTCGCACTGGGCGCTACGGCGCTGGCGGCCCTGCCGCAATCGGCGCTGGCGCTGTCGGCTGAGCCTGAGCGCGCCGAACTCACCGTCTACCGCTCACCCACCTGTGGGTGCTGCATCGCGTGGGTGGAGCACCTGCAGCGCGAAGGCTTCAACGTTGAAGTCATCGACGTCGAACAGACCCAGCTCTACGCCCTCAAAGCGCGGTTGGGCCTTACAGCGGCGCTTGCATCCTGCCACACCGCCATCCTCGGCGACTATTTCATCGAGGGCCACGTGCCCGCTGGCGACATCACGCGCCTGCTCGATGAGCGTCCGGCGGCGGCGGGACTGACGGTCCCGGGCATGCCCATCGGATCGCCGGGCATGGAAATGGGTGATGAGAAAGAAGCCTTCGACACCCTGCTGGTGCTCGAAGACGGGTCGACTGAAATCTTTGAACGCCACCCCGGCACCGAATCCTGACACCCAGTCTGGGTAAGACCCTGACCGACCCAGCCCGACCCTGACCTTCCCAGCCCGGCCCGGTCCAGCCTGCTCTAGGCCACTCGAATTTCGATGATTGAGGCCCCGTCCCTGTCGCGCGCCGCACGCAGCGCCGCCGCCAACGCTTCTGCATCCGGCGGACAGCGCTGAAAGGGCAAGCCGCACGAGGCTGCCACAGCCTCAAAATCCGGCGGGGTCGGGTCGCAGCCGACCGGCTCAATATCCACAGCCTCCATGGAGGTCTCGATCTCGCGGTAGCCGTGGTTGTTCCAGATCAGAAAGATGATCGGCAGGGTCTCGTCCCGGGCCACCATCAACTCGCCGAGGGTGAACTGCGCGCCGCCGTCCCCAGTCAGGCACACCACCCTCTCGCCGGGCTTACCCAGCGCGACGCCAATGGCTGCCGGTATGGCATAGCCCAGCGCGCCGAAGCCCGTCGCCGCGTTGAACCATCCGCCGGGCCGGTCGTGGTCGTAGTAGAGATTGCCCGGCGTAGACGGGCTGGGCCGAATCCCCGACGATATAGGCCCCGGGCAGCGTATCGCGCAGGCACTCCAGCAAAGCCGTCATCGACCGCATCTCCGGACCGATCTCGTCCAGTGCCGCTGCCCGCGCCTGCGCCGCCCTGCCCGCGCCAGACCCATCATTGGGCGCTGCTGTCGATCTCGGCGAGCAAAGCCTCTGCAACGGTGGCCGGCGGGCGCCTGAATGGTGAGCGTGGCGGGATGACGCGCAAGCTGCTCCGGACAGATGTCGACCCGGATCAGGTTGGCCATGGGGGCCATGGTTCCCGTGGCGTACATATCATAGTCCGTAGGCCCCAGTTCGGTACCCAGCGCCAGCACCACATCCGCATCGGCGATCAGGGCGCGCACAGCCTCAAGGCTCGGGCTGGCAGGGACACTCAGTGGGTGCTGATGCAGCAGGCCCCGGGCGTTGATGGTCTGGACCACGGGTGCATCGAGCCGCTCTGCCAGCGCCGTCACAGCCTGTGCCTCATGCCGTACCCCGCCCCCGGCGAGGATCACAACGCGCTGCGCTGTGCGCAGTTGCTCGACGGCGCGGCCAAGGCTATGGCCAAAATCCGGCAGAGGCTCTGCGGCGTGAGGGAGCCGCGCATCGGCAGGTGTGAAGGGCGCAGCAGCGACATCGAGGGGAACTTCGATGTGGCTGGGTCCGGGCCGGGCCGCCGTGCTCGTCGCAAGGGCGGCTGCCACCATCGGCACCACGTCGGCGGCGGTCTCGATGCGCTCGGAACGCAGCGCCACCAGCCGCGCGACGCCGCGTTGATCGGGCAGTTCGTGCAGAAACCCCAGCCCCGGCCGAGGCTCGGACGGGCATTGACCCCGGAGACCACGATCATCGGCACTGAATCCGCCCGCGCCTGCGCCATGGCCGTAAGGGTGTTGGTCAGCCCCGGGCCGGTGATCACCAGTGCCACGCCCGGCTCACCGGTCGCGCGGGCATAGCCATCGGCCATGAAGCCCGCGCCCTGCTCGTGCCGGGCGGTGACGTGCCGGATTCCTGCCGCTGCCAACCCGCGATAGAGCTCGAGCGTGTGCACGCCGGGAATGCCGAACACGACGCGGACGCCCCGCTGGGCGAGCTGAGCAACGACTTCACCGGCAATGGTCTTCATAGGATCTCCCGACCCGGCAGCGCGTCCGGGGTGTTCTACTTCCGTGTGATGAAAGTCGGCGGTTCAAAGGCGCGGACAGCCGGCGGCGTCTCGTCATCGGGCCAGACGCGGACATCAACCCGGGCCGAGTGCGCAGCGGGCGACTGCGACAGGCTTGAGGTGCGCAGATCGTGGGTCAGCACGTTGGGATTGCCGTGCCGGTCCAGCGGGGTTCCCTCGGCGCTCAGGCTCTCGAAATCCGGGTCGTACCAAGCCCCGGTCCACAGGAAAACGCAGCCCTCCCGCACCTCGTCGGTGACCCGTGCGCCGGCCAGACAGCGCCCGCGACTGTTGAACAGCTCGACGATCGCGCCGTCACTGATCCCGCGTGCGGCGGCATCACTGGGGTGGATCAGCACCGGCTCCCGGCCCTTGATCTTCATCGACCGGCTGTAGGCGCCATCGTCCTGCTGGCTGTGCAGGCGCGTGCCCGGCTGCCCGGATATCAGCGCCAGCGGCCCCTCATCCGGGCCGTCGCGGGGCGGGAACCAGGTCGCCTGCCCCGGACAATCCGCCAGCCCGAAACTGTCGATTTTGGCGCAGAACAGCTCGATCCGCCCCGAAGGTGTCGGCAACGGGCTGCCTTCCGGGTCGGCGCGGAAGTCGGCGAGAAACACCTGATCGGGGCTGGGGTCGGGAAGCTCAACCATATCGCCTTCGATGAAGGCGTCCCAGTCGGGAAGGCTCAGGCCGTGCTTCTCTGCCGTGTCCTGCGTGTCGCGCCACAGCCTGCGGGTCCAACCCTCAGCGTCGCGGCCCTTGGTGAAGGCCTCGGGGTTGCCAAGCCGGGCGGCGAGGTCAGCGTAAATATCGTACTCCAGCCGCGCCTCATACGCAGGCGGCGCGTGCGCAGGCATCGGAACCAGCACGTCGTCGGATTGCCCCGCGCCGAAATCGGTGCGCCCCTGCGGGGGCTGCGACGGGCAGCACGATATCGGCGTGGCGCGCCGTGGCGGTCCAGCTGATTTCGTTGATCACCACCGTCTCGGGCCGGGAAAAGGCGTCGCGCAGCCGGTTCAGGTCCTGATGATGGTGGAAGGGGTTGCCCCCCGCCCACCAGACCATGCGCGCGTCGGGGAAGTGCCGCTGCTGCCCCTTGTAGCTGTAGGCGCTGCCGGGGTTGAGCAGCATCTCACTGATCATCGCCACCGGCAGCATCTCGCGCACGGGGTTGATGCCCTGATCCACGACCCCGGCGCGGAACAGCCGCCCGGTGTTGCCGATGTTGGAGTTGACCGCCATGGCGATGGTGTAGCCCCGCCGGGCAGGCCGATCTGCCCCAGCATGGCCGCCAGCGTCACCGTGGCCCCACAGGGGCTGCTCGCCGTAGTCGCCCCGCTGCAACGACGCCGTGGTGGTGATCATGGTGCGCTTCGCCGCCATCTCGCGCGCCAGCGCCGTCAGCCGGTCGGCGTCCAGCCCGGTCAGCGCAGCGGCCCATTGCGGGGTCTTGGGCTGGCCGTCGCTCTCCCCGCGCAGGTAGGCTGCGACCCGGTCAAAGCCTACCGTGTAGCGGTCGAGAAAGGCCTGATCGTGCAGACCCTCATCGAGCAGCACGAAGGCCAGCGCCAGCATCATCGCCGTGTCCGTCCCCGGCTGGATCGGCATCCACTCAGCTCCAAGGTCTTCCGTCATATCCGCGCGCAGCGGGCTGACGTTGACGAAGCGGACGCCGGCATCGGCGCAAGCCTGCAGGCTGCCCGGAAAGCGGTGCAGGCTGGCGCCGCCATCGCAGACACGGGTGTTGCGCTCGGCCAGCCCGCCGAAGGCGACGACCAGATCGCTGTGCTCGGCGACCACCGACCAGCGCGTGGATTGCGGCACGTGGCGGTAAAACGGACCCACGATGTAGGGCAGTAGCACCAGTGCCGCGTTGTAGCTGTAGTTTCCTTCGGACCGGACGAAACCGCCCTGGGTGTTGAGGAACCTCTTGAGCAGTCCCTGTGCGTGGTGCACGCGCCCGGCGCTCGACCAGCCGTAGGAGCCAGCGTAGATGCTCTGGTTGCCGTGTTCTGTGCGGATGCGGGTGATCTCACCGGCGAGCAGGTCGAGAACCTCGTCCCAGCTGACCTCGACGAAGGGGTCGCGGCCACGCTCGCCCCGCTGAGCCGCGGCGCCGTGCTCCAGCCAGCTGGCGCGGACCGCCGGGCGGCGGATGCGGCCGGGGCCGTAGAGGCTGTCGGGAATATTCTCGTTGAGGCGGTTTGGCGCCGGATCACGTGGGTGGTTGCCGACGGCGGTAATCCGCTCGCCGTCGGTTTCGACCAGACCGACGCCCCAGTGATTGGACGTCAGCGTGCTGCGCCGGTCTGCCATAGCCTGCTGTCTCCGGGCTTGGGGCGCTAGAAGTGCCCCAGCAAAGCGTCAAACGACGCCTTGGCGTCGCCGTAGAACATGCGGGTATTGTCCTTGAAGAACAGCGGATTCTCAATACCCGAATAGCCCGTTCCCGCGCCGCGCTTGAGCACGAACACCTGCTCGGACTTCCACACCTCCAGCACCGGCATTCCGGCGATGGGCGAATTCGGGTCGTCCTGCGCCGCCGGATTGACGATGTCGTTCGAGCCGACAACGATGACCACGTCGGTCTCCGGGAAGTCGTCGTTGATCTCGTCCATCTCCAGTACGATGTCGTAGGGAACCTTGGCCTCGGCCAGCAGCACGTTCATGTGCCCGGGCAGGCGTCCGGCGACCGGGTGGATGGCAAAGCGCACGTCCTTGCCCTGTGCCCGCAGGCGTCGGGTCAGCTCGGACACCGACTGCTGCGCCTGCGCCACCGCCATACCGTAGCCGGGCACGATCACCACCGAGCGCGCATCGGCCAGAGCCTCGGCCACCGCCGGTGCTTCGATCGCGACCATCTCGCCGTCGATCTCCATCTGCGCGCCACCGCCGCCGCCGAAGCCGCCGAGGATGACCGAGATGAACGAGCGGTTCATTGCCTTACACATGATGTAAGACAGGATGGCACCAGACGCCCCGACCAGCGCCCCGGTGACGATCAGCAGGTCGTTGCCGAGCAGGAAGCCCGTCGCCGCCGCGGCCCAGCCCGAGTAGCTGTTGAGCATGGACACCACCACCGGCATGTCGGCGCCGCCAATGGCCATGACCAGATGGATGCCCAGCACAAACGCCAGCAGCGTCATCACCCACAGCGTCCAGCTGCCGGCGTGGTTCATGTACAGCACCATCAGCGCCAGCGAGGCGATGATCAGCGCGAGGTTGAACAGGTGCCGTCCGGGCAGGACCAGCGCCTTGCCGTCGATACTTCCGGCGAGCTTGCCGTAGGCGATGATCGAACCGGTGAAGGTGACTGCACCGATGAACACGCCGATGAAAATCTCGACCTCGTGGATGATCACTTCGGCGCGGGTCAGGTCGACCGTGCCGGTGATATCCGAGTTGATGCCGATGAACACCGCCGCCAGCCCGACGAAGGAGTGCAGCGCCGCCACCAGCTGGGGCATGCCGGTCATCTCCACCCGCTGGGCCACAACCGCACCGATGACCGCTCCAGCGATCAGCAGCGGGATCAGCACCCAGTGCAGCGTCATGTTCGGCCCGAGCAGGGTCGCAGCAACGGCCAGCGCCATGCCGAAGATGCCGTACCAGACGGCGCGCTTGGCGCTCTCCTGGTTCGACAGCCCGCCCAGAGAAAGAATGAAAAGAATACTCGCAACGATGTACGCAGCGGTCTGAAGTCCGATACCCATGGCTCTCTACCTCTTCCGCTACTCAGGATTTCTGGAACATGGCGAGCATCCGCCGTGTCACCATGAAACCGCCGACAATATTGATGGTGGCGATCAGTACCGAGATCGAAGCGAGCACCCAGACGATGGCGTTGCCCGGCCCGATCTGGAGCAGCGCCCCGATGATGATGATCCCTGAAATCGCGTTGGTCACGGCCATCAGCGGCGTGTGCAGGGCGTGACTGACGTTCCAGATCACCTGGAACCCGACGAAGCAGGCGAGCACGAACACGACCAGATGCTGCAGGAACGACGGCGGTGCCACCAGCCCCAGCGCCAGCAGGACGATCGAACCCGCGCCGATCAGCCCGAACTGCTGCAGGCCCGCGCGACGCGCGGCGGCAGCCTCCTCGGCCTGACGCTCCTCGGGGGTTTTCTCCGGTGCAGTCTCAGCGGGCTTGGCCGCGATCGCCTGAATCTTCGGTGGCGGCGGGGGAAAGGTCACCTCCCCCCATGAGCCACGGTCGCGCCGCGGATCACGTCGTCGTCCATGTCGTGGACGATGACGCCATCTTTCTCCGGGGTCAGGTCGGCCAGAAAGTTGACGATATTGTTGGCGTAGAGCGTCGAGGCCTGCGCCGCCATCCGGCTGGGAAAATCGGTGTAGCCGATGACCGTTACACCGCCTTCGGTAACGATCTTCTCGTCCGGCACGGTCAGGTCGCAGTTGCCACCCCGTTCAGCGGCCAGATCGACGATCACCGAACCCGGCTTCATCGCCTCGACCATGTTGGCAAGCCAGAGCTTGGGCGCATCGCGGCCGGGGATCAGGGCGGTGGTGATAACAATGTCGATATCCGGTGCCTGCTCACGGAACAGCGCCAGCTGCTTCTCCCGGAACTCGGGCGAGGACGGGGCAGCGTAACCGCCCGTCGCCGCGCCGTCGGCGGCATTGTCAAAGTCGAGGAACAGGAATTCAGCGCCCATGCTCTCGATCTGCTCGGCGACCTCAGGGCGCACGTCGAAGGCGCGGACGATCGCGCCCAGCGACTGCGCGGTGCCGATGGCGGCAAGTCCGGCGACACCAGCGCCGATCACCAGCACCTTGGCTGGCGGGATCTTGCCGGCGGCGGTCACCTGCCCGGTGAAAAAAGCGGCCGAAGTTATTCCCCGCCTCGATCACCGCCCGGTAGCCAGCAACGTTGGCCATGGACGACAGCGCGTCCATCTTCTGCGCTCGGGAAATCCGCGGCACCATGTCCATGGCGATGACGGTCGCGCCGCTCTCACCCGCGGCGGCGAGCAGCTCTTCATTCTGTGATGGGTAGAAGAAGGAGATCAGGCTCTGCTCGGCGGTCAGGCGCGCGAGATCCTTGGGTTCGGGCGGCCGGACACGGGCGATGGTATCCGCGCGCTTGTAGAGGTCGGCCTTGGATTTTGCCAGCGTCGCACCGGCTTCGACATAAGCCGCATCAGCAAAGCCAGCGGCCTTTCCCGCGCCCGGTTCAATGATCAGATCGTGACCAAGTTTGGCCAGCTTTGCCGTGACCTCGGGGGTCATGGCGACACGCTGCTCGCCCTTTGCCGTCTCGCGGGGAATCCCAAGTCGCATGAAGGGGTCTCCTTCCCAATTCTTCGCTGTTCGCGTCCACCACCAGAAATAAGACTATTCGCAGCGGAGCGTCGCCTCCAAGTCAAAAAGTGTCTCGTTTCTGCCAAGGCGGACCCGAGTAAACAACATGGCGCGATCACCGGACAAAACCAGCCATGAAGCCCGTGGCAGCCGGGAAAAAATGGGGAAGGCCGAGAAGGCTGGAACCAACTTTTTTGCCTCAAGGCCAATTCTGATCCAGCAGCGTCATCCGGCCAATTTCTGCTTTACGCAGCGGCCAGCAGCGGGCTCTAGTCCTCGCGTCTGTTTTTCGATTGAAGGCGCGGTCACATGTCCGACTACACCAAGCCCACCAAATGGCAGAACCCGGCGGTGAAGCTGTTCCGCATCAGGTCGGGCTGACCTGCCCACCGCACGACTTCGACGCCGCCCCCAGCGATCTCCTGCGGATTGCGCCGGAAAGCGTCGGCGTCCACGGCTGGATGCTGCACGTGCCGGACTACGCCCACCGCCTTGATCAGCGGAAGAAGAACTTCGGCATGCTGGAGGATTTCCTCGAGTGCATGGCCAACAACGGTGCCGATGTCTGCGGACAGGTCGGCTCCAACTGGGTGCACGCCAGCGAGCTGGGCGTCGAGGGCATTCGCGAGCACTGCGAGCGGCTGTCTGACAGGTACCAGACACCCTTTCACATGGCTGGCTACGCCATGGTCGAAGCGCTGCGCGACCAGAACATCGAGAAGATCGCCCTCAACGCCTGCTACCACAGGGCCAGCTGGTACGAGGGGACGGTCGGTTTCTTGCGGGAAGCGGGTTTCGACGTCGTCTGGGCGGGCAATTTCTTTGACCAGGGCTGGTTCCCCAGCCAGCAGGCTGTGGATGACTGCATCTGGTGTTTTGATGAAGAGCTGCTGTGGAAGTCTTTTGACTTTGTTGCGGAGCAGGCGCCCGAGGTCGATGCCTATCTGATCAACGGCATGAGCAATTATCGCCGCCCCGGCGACGGACTGGCCCGTCGGCCACTGCACCACGTTGCTGCCCTTGAAGAGCGGCTGGGCAAGCCCGTGATCGGTCACGATATCGCGCTCTACTGGCGTATTTTCAAAACCCTCGGGATCCGGCCTGAACGCGCCGAAGGACAACTGCTGTCATCGCTGGAGGCTGCTGACCATGCATAAGATCGTTGCTCTCTGGGCCGTGCCCCGCTCCACGTCCACCGCCTTCGAATGGATGATGCGCCAGCGCGGCGATATGGACTGCCTGCACGAGCCCTTCGGCGAGGCTTGGTATCAGGGCGAAGACCCCATGTGGCCGCGGTTCACCGAAGGCTGCGTCACCACCCCCGGGCTCAGTCTCGAAAGCGTGTGGGACGACATCCGCGCCCGGGCCGGGAAAGGCCCCGTCTTCACCAAGGATTTCCCGCTGTATATCAATCACATGTGGGATCGGGAGTTCCTTTCGAACTTTACCCACGCCTTCCTGATCCGCGACCCGGCGAAGACCATCACCTCCATGTTCGACAAGTGGCCGGACTTCGACGAGCTCGAGGTCGGCTTTCCTGAGCAGCGGGCGCTGTTCGACCTGCTCACCGCCTATGACGACGGCACCCCACCGCCGGTGGTGGACAGCGACGACCTGCTCGAAGACCCCGTGGCCATGACCCGGGCGTTCTGTGAGGCCGTGGAAATCCCGTTTATCGAGAGTGCGCTGAGCTGGGAGCCGGGTGGCGACCCCGGCGCGCACAGCTGGTGGGACGGCGGTTCCTTCCACCACCTGCTCGCCAAGTCTGACGGTCTGAAGCCGCAGCCGCGCAAGTACGTCGACCTTGCCGACACGCCCGAGCGTGTGCGCCGTGTGCACCGGCGGATGAAGCCGCACTACGATCACATGCACCGCTTCCGGCTGCGCGCTTGAGCTCCGTGGAGCGCGAGACCGAAAACAGCCCGGCTTGCGTGCGCGACGGGGGCTGATAGTCTGCGTTCCGAAGCCTGAAAAACCGGGCGTGAAACACCAGAGAGGAGCGCGCCATGTCTGCCGCCTTTTTCAAGGGAATGATGCCCGCACTGATGACGCCTTGCGGGGCTGACCGTCGACCGGACTTCGATGCGCTTGTGGCCAAGGCTGCATCGCTGATGGATACGGGGATGTCGGCGGTGATCTACTGCGGGTCGATGGGGGACTGGCCGCTGGTCAGCGACGCCGACCGGATGGAGGGCGTGGCCCGGCTGACAGCAGCAGGGATCCCGGTCGTGGTCGGCACCGGTGCAATCAACTCCGCCTCGGCGACGGCGCTGGCCGCCCACGCGCAGTCCGTGGGTGCGGCGGGGCTGATGGTGATCCCGCGCGTCCTCTCCCGCGGGCCGTCGGCAACCGCGCAGAAAAACCACTTCAAGTCCATCCTCGGTGCCGCGCCCGATATCCCGGCTGTGATCTACAACAGTCCTTTCTACGGCTTTTCCACCCGGGCCGAGCTGTTCTTTGCGCTGCGGGAAGAGCACAGCAATCTGGTCGGGTTCAAGGAGTTCGGCGGCGCTGCCGACCTCAGCTACGCGGCGGAAAACATCACCTCGCACGACGACAGCGTCACGCTCATGGTCGGTGTCGACACGCAGGTCTACCACGGCATCGTCAACTGCGGCGCCAGCGGCGCGATCACCGGGGTCGGCAACGCCCTGCCCCACGAAGTGCTGATGCTGGAGCGGCTGTGCCAGAAGGCAGCCTGCGGCGATGCCGAAGCCCGTGCGCGCGCGCAGGAGCTCACCGACGCCATCCACGTGGTGTCGACCTTCGACGAAGGCCCGGATCTGGTGCTGTTCTACAAGCACATGCTGGTGATGCAGGGTGAGAGCGCCTTCGAGCACCACTTCAACGAAACCGACGCCCTGACACCGGCCCAGCGCGGCTTCTGCGAGGCGCAATACCATCTGTTCAAGGCGTGGTTCGCCGACTGGTCCAAGCAGGGCGGGGTCATCGATCAGTGCAGATAGTCGACAGCCATACGGGCGGTGAACCCACGCGGGTCATCCTCGATGGCGGTCCTGACCTTGGCACCGGCCCCATGGCTGAGCGCGCACGCCGACTGGCGGACGAGCACCCGGATTTCTGCCGCGCGGTCCTCGGTGAGCCACGCGGGCAAGTTGCCATGGTCGGTGCCCTGCTCCAGCCCGCTGAGCGGGAAGGCTCGGTCACTGGGGTGATCTTCTTCGACGTCGACGCCGTGCTGGGCATGTGCGGGCATGGCTCGATCGGGCTGGGGGTTACGCTGGCGCATCTGGGTCGGATCGGCCTCGGAGAGCACCGGATCGACACCCCGGCTGGCGCAGTCAGCCTCGCGCTCGAAGATGCCCAGACCGTGACCGTGACCAACATTGAAAGCCGCCGGGTCCACGCTGCGCGTGACATCGACGTTCCGGGCTTTGGCGCGCTGTGGGGTGACGTCGCCTACGGCGGCAACTGGTTCTTTCTGGTGGAACCCAGCCCACTGCCGGTCGAGGCGGGCAATATTCCGGCGCTGACCGACTTCAGCATCCGCGTGCGAGAAGCGGCGAACGCGCAGGGCGCGGTCGGCGAAAACGGCGAACTGATCGACCACGTGGTCCTGCTCGGCAGCGCCGATGCACCCGGCGTGCACGGCCGGAACTTCGTGCTGACGCCGGATAACACCTACGACCGCTCCCCTGTGGCACCGGCTGCTCGGCGCGGCTCGCCTGTCTGGCGGCAGACCAGCGCCTCGCCCCGGGCGATGAAATCGTGCAGGAGAGCGTGATCGGCAGCCGCTATCGGCTGTCCTACCAGCCCGGCGTCAGTGGTGGCGTGATCCCGCGCATTACCGGGCAGGCGCACGTGATGGCCGAAAGTCGCCTGATCTTCGCCAACGAAGATCCCTTCCGCGCCGGTATCGCGCTCAGCGGATCCGAAACTAGCCAGCAGGCCCCCCATGGCTGAGACCCTCGCCGTCATCGGCGGCGGTGTCGTCGGCCTCAACGTCGCCCTCGCCCTGCAGCGCGAAGGCTTCGCCGTCACCGTCTATGACCGCGATGAGGCCACGGATGCGGCGACCCGCGGTGCCAGTCATCGCAACGCCGGGGGCTTCGCCTTCAGCGATATCTTTCCGCTCGCCTCGCCGGGGATCATGGCGCGGGCACCGGGCTGGCTGCTTGACCCACTGGGGCCGCTGGCGATCCGCCCGGGGCACGCGCTGGCGCTGGTGCCATGGCTGTGGCGCTTCTGGCGCGCCACGCGGCCGGAACGCTACCGCGCCGGGGTTGCTGCACAAACGGCGCTCATGACCCGCTCACAGGCCGCGCTGGAACGCCAGCTCAGCGCCATCGGTGGGCGTGAGCTGATCAGCAAGCAAGGGCAGCTGCAGGTGTACGAGGGCGCCGCGTCCTTCGCCGCCAGTTCGACCGAATGGGACCTGCGGCGGGAGCACGGGGTCGCCTTCGACCTGCTCGACAGCCCCGAGCAGATCGCCGACATTCAACCCGGCCTGAATCCACGCTTTACCCACGCCGGCTTCACCCACGGCTGGATCAGCACCATCGACCCGGCGAGGTGGATGGCGCACTTGCGCGCTGCCTTTATCGGTGGCGGCGGGCGGATCGAGGCGGCAGGCGTGCAGGCGGTCAAGCCAAGCGAGGCTTCTGTCTTGCTGGAAACCACGCAGGGCGAGCGCCGCACCGACCGCGCCGTGATCGCTGCCGGGGCCTGGTCGCACCGCCTGACCGCCGGACTGGGTGACCGGCTGCCACTGGAAACCGAGCGCGGCTACAACACCACCCTGCCCCCAGGCGCCTTCGACCTGCGCACCCAGCTGACCTTCAGCGAACATGGTTTCGTGGTCAGCCGCATCGGCGAAGGCCTGAGGGTCGGCGGCGCGGTCGAGCTCGGCGGGCTCCAGCTGGCGCCAAATTTCCGTCGTTCAGCGGCGCTGCTCCACCGCGCCAAGCGCTTTATGCCCGCCCTTAAAACCGGTGGCGGTGAGCCATGGATGGGCTTCCGTCCCACCCTGCCCGACAGCCTGCCGGTCATCGACCGCTCGAGCGCGACCGATCGCGTGATCTACGCATTCGGGCACGGCCACCTCGGGCTGACGCAGGCGGCGGGGACGGCGGAAATCGTCGCTGATCTGATGCTTGGGCGCGATCCGGGGCTGGTGATGAGGCCATTCAGCGCCGCGCGCTTCGGCTGACGGCCTGCGCATTCGACAGATGATCGGTTTTTGGCCTATGCTGTCCCCATCACCGGACCCTGCGTCCTCGCCTTCAGTCACGAAAGGAAGCGTCCCATGAAGTGGTTCAGTCTTGCTCTTGTCTTTGCTCTCTCTGCCTTCGGCACAGCCCAGGCCGATATCGTTGGCAAGTCCTACAACACCGGTCAGTCTGAAGAGGTCGAAAGCCAGTCGAACACCCTCAACATCCTGTTCGAGCTCTGCGATTTCGATACCACCAAAATCTGCGGACGGGTGACCGAGATCATCCTGCCCGACGGTTCCGTTCTGGCCGATGATTCGATCATGCCAGACGGTTCGGTTCTGCAGGGAAGCTACATGATCCAAAACCTGATCGAAGAAGCCCCGGGCCAGTACCGCAAGGGCCGGATCCTCGCCCCTGATGAGTCCCTGCGCGACGAGAAGATGAAGTACTACGGCTTCCGCGTCGATGAGAACGACGACGGCACGATCACCGCCGCCGGCTGTATCCTCACCCTGTGCCCACGCAAGCTGATCTGGTCCCCGATCAACTGACCGGACAGACAGCCGCGCGCCGTCCTCAGCGCCCCTGAGGATACGGTTTCAAAGCCGCCGGACCCTGCGTTCGGCGGCTTTTTCGTGGACTTGTTGAGCGCCCAATGACTGCAAAACTGCTAATTCACGATACTTTTCTTCGGAAATATTGGCAGTTTTGCCCGTATCGCCGCAGAATTGTATTAATCATTGGCGCTGTGGTATTGGCAGCGAAAAGCCCGCGCACCGTAGGTTGATGATTGAGCCGTGGTATCGGCTCCGTCATTCCTTGGGAGGATTACCATGAAAAAGTTTACCGCTGCTGCCCTCGTGGCAGGTGCAATGGTGAGCTTTTCTTCGGCGCAAGCAGAAGAGCTGACCATCGCGACCGTGAACAACGGTCACATGATCGAAATGCAGAAGCTGTCTTCTGCTTACGAAGCCGAAACCGGCAACACCCTGAACTGGGTGACGCTGGAAGAAGGCGTTCTGCGCCAGCGCGTCACCACCGACATCGCCACCAAGGGTGGTCAGTTCGACGTGATGACCATCGGCATGTACGAAGCACCAATCTGGGGCGACCTGGGCTGGCTCGAAGCGCTTGAGTTCGGCGCTGACTACAACGTCGAAGACATCCTGCCCGCCATGCGCGGCGGTCTGTCCTCCGGCGGCAACCTCTACGCGGCTCCGTTCTACGGCGAATCCTCGATGGTCATGTACCGCAAGGACCTCGTTGAAGCTGCTGGCATGTCCATCCGTGACATGGACAGCTGGGGCAACATCGCCAAGGTGGCTGAAGCCATCACCGGCGACGGTGTCTACGGTGTTTGCCTGCGCGGTAAGCCAGGCTGGGGCGACAACATGGCCTTCATCACCACGGTTGTTAACTCCTTCGGTGGCGCTTGGTTCGATGCAGACATGAACCCAACCCTCGACACACCCGAGTGGCACGCAGCGATCAACTTCTACGTTGACCTGCTGAACTCTTACGGCCCTCCAGGCTCCTCCGGTAACTCCTTCAACGAAATCCTGGCTCTCTTCCGTGAAGGCAAGTGTGGCATGTGGATCGATGCAACCATCGCTGCTTCGTTCCTCGAAGGTGACGGCTCTGAAGTAACCGGCAAAGTCGGCTACGCTCAGTCCCCGAACGCCACCAACCCTGTCGGCGCCAACTGGCTCTGGGCTTGGGCTCTGGCTGTGCCAGCCGGCACCCAGAAGGCTGAAGCGGCTAAGGGCTTCATCGAGTGGGCAACCTCCAAGGCCTACATCGAGCTCGTTGCTGAAGCCAACGGCTGGGGTGCGGTTCCAACCGGTACCCGTCAGTCCACCTACGACAACGCCAACTTCCAGGCTGCTGCAGCCTTCGCTGACGCTGAACTGGCGGCTATCCTCTCCGCTGCCCCTGGCGCAACGGACGTGAAGCCCTACACCGGCGTACAGTTCGCGGCTATTCCTGAGTTCCAGGAAATCGGCATCGAAGTTGGTCAGCTGATGAGCGCTGCGCTGGCAGGTTCGATCAGCGTCGAAGACGCCCTGGCCGAAGCACAGGCTGCTGCTGAAGCGATCATGGACAACTAAGGTCCGCGATCAGGTTCCAGTCGGCCCGGCAACGAACAAATCCGGGTCGCTGGAACAGGCTTTGTGACAAGGTGGGAGCGGCATGGCTAAAGTGACGCTCCCATTTTCTTTTTCAAACAAACAATAAACGGGGATTTAGGGGTCGATGTCGAAGTCACTTTCACGACTGCTGCAGCTGCCGAGTATCGCTGTACTGCTGGTGTGGATGCTGGTTCCGCTGTCGATGACGCTGTTCTTCTCCTTCCGCAAATACCACCTGCTCAAACCCCACCAGCAGGGCTGGGCCGGCTGGCGCAACTACGAGCGCTTTATCTTCGTGCGCCGCGGCGAAGGCTGGACCTGGGAATTCGATTTCCTCAACGTTTTCAACGTTCCATGGCTGACCGGCCTGCGTCTGGTCACCCCCTTTGACCCCGGTTTCATCACCGTCATCAGCAACACGCTTACGCTGGTCGGCTCCGTCCTGATCATCACCGTGGTGCTGGGACTGGCGATATCGGTGCTGGTCAACCGCGAGTTCCCCGGACGCGGTATTGTCCGGGTGATGCTGATCTCGCCCTTCTTCATCATGCCCGCCGTCAACGCCATTATCTGGAAGAACATGATGTTCGACCCGATCTATGGGCTGATCAACGTGGTCTGGACCTTCTTCGGCTTCGAAGCCGTGGCGTGGCTGGAGCTCTATCCGCTGCAGGGCATCATCACCATGGTCGCCTGGCAATGGACGCCCTTCGCCATCCTGATCTTCATGACCTCGCTGCAGAGCGAAGACCGCGAGCAGCACGAGGCCGCCCGGCTGGAAGGCGCCAATTTCCTGCAGATTTTCATGCTGCTGACCTTGCCCCACCTGGGCCGTGCGATTGCGGTGGTGATGCTGATCCAGATGATCTTCCACCTCGGGGTCTTTGCCGAAATCCTGATCTCGACCAAGGGCGGGCCCGGCTCCGCGTCCTCGACCCTGACCTACGAGATCTACAAAAAGGCGCTGGAAGGCTTCAACTACGGCCTCGCAGCCGCCGGCGGCGTGCTCGCCATTATCCTCTCCAATCTGGTGTCAATCTTCCTCGTCCGCTTCGTCGGCGACAACCTGGCTGATTAGGGGAGCGCAGGCATGTCATACCGTCTTCGTAAGAAAATCCTCGAGTGGATCGCCATCGCCGCCTGCTGGCTGGTGGCGCTGCTGATCTTCTTCCCGATCATCTGGATGTTCCTGACCTCGCTGAAGACCGAGGGCGGCGCCGTCTCCCTGCCGCCCAGCGCGCTGCCTGCGCCCGGTTTTGTGGTCGAGGCGGTCGCCGCAGCCGCCCTGCCCGAGTGGCTGGCGTGGATGAAAACCGCACTGTTCGAACCCACCTTCGGCAGCTATCAGACCGTGTTTGAGCGCGAAGGCTACTTCCGCTTCCTGACCAACTCGCTGATCATCTCCTTCGGCTCGACCGCGCTGGCCATGGCCATCGCCATCCCCTCGGCCTATGCCATGGCCTTCGCCGGCGGACCGGGAACGCGCGGGATCCTGCTGTGGATGCTGTCGACCAAGATGTTGCCCGCCGTTGGCGTGCTGATGCCGATCTACCTGATTGCGCAGACCTTCAAGCTGCTGGACACCCACGTTCTGCTGATCGTCATCTACGCGCTGATGAATCTGCCGATTATCATGCTGATCCTCTACAATTTCTTTAAGGAAATCCCCGCGAGATCCTCGAAGCCGGGCGGATCGACGGCGCAACAACGTGGGAAGAGCTGGTGCGGATCGTGCTGCCGCTCGCCTGGGGCGGGCTGGCGTCGACAGCGCTGCTGAGCATCGTGCTGGCGTGGAACGAGGCCTTCTGGTCGGTGTTGCTGACGCCGACCAAGGCAGCCCCCCTGACCACCTTCATCGCTGGCTATACCGCGCCTGAGGGCCTGTTCTGGGCCAAGGTCTCCGCCGCCTCCACTCTTGCTGTCGCCCCGATCCTGGTCTTCGGCTGGCTGACCCAGCGCCAGTTGGTGCAGGGGCTCACCTTCGGTGCGGTGAAGTAGGGGGAACAGGCAGATGAGCGCGATCATGACGGCAGACCCGAACCTCGACCTGAACCTGAGCGGCAAGCGCGTGCTGATCACCGGTGTGCTGGGCGGTATCGGGCGCGGCACGGCCGAGCACCTCGCCGCGCTGGGCGCAACGGTCTACGGCACCGATCTCGACGTCACGGCGGCAACCGCGCTGCCCATGCTCGCCGAATACCGAGGCTTCGACCTTGCCGACGACCAGCATCTGGCCGCGCTGACGGCTTGGATTGCCGAAATCAGCCCCGACGTGTTCGTCAACAACGCAGCGATCTTCGATCTCGGTTCGGTACTGGACGCCGATCTGACCCAGTACGACCGCCTGTTCACGGTCAACGTGCGCGCTTCCTACGCGCTGATGCAGGCTGCCGCCCGCTCGATGGTGGCACAGGGCCAGCGCGGTTCGATCATCAACTTCTCCAGTCAGGCGGGGCATCGGGGCGAGGCGCTGGTGGCCCACTACTGCGCGACCAAGGCAGCGGTGATTTCCTACACTCAGTCCGCGGCGCTGGCGCTGGCGCCCCACGGCATCCGCGTGAACGCCCTCAGCCCCGGGGTGGTCGACACACCCATGTGGGCGGATGTCGACGCCCTGTTCGCCCGCGCCGAAGGGCTGGAAATCGGTGAAAAGAAGCGTCAGGTCGGCGACGCCGTCCCGCTGGGGCGGATGGGAGAGCCGCGCGACGTGGCCCGCGCCGTCTGCTTCCTCGCCTCCGACCTGTCGGCCTATCTGACCGCTCAGACCATCGGGGTCGACGGCGGCAATGTGCTGCGCTGAGCGAGAAGGGGAGAACGGGTTCATGTCGATCATCAGTCCTGAAATCGAATACGTCGACCGCTCGGTCGAGAGCATCCGCTACCTCGAGCACGGCTGGCCGACCGACCTGTGTCGCTGGCACGCCCACGCCGAATACGAGTTGCACCTGATCCTCGAAACCCAGGGTCGGGCCTTCGTCGGCGACTACATTGGCGATTTCCAACCCGGCGACCTGTTCCTCACTGGCCCCCACCTGCCCCACAACTGGGTTACTGACAGCTACAACCAGCCTACGGTCGAGACCCGGGACATGCTGGTGCAGTTCAGCGAAGAAAGCATGCGGGCGCTGTTCCAGGCCTTCCCCGAGTTCCGCACGCTCGACACCATGCTGGAACTCTCTCGCGCCGGGCTGAAACTGCGCGACTTCCCAAAGGACGAAGCCATCGCCCACCTCGCCGGCATCCGCGACGCCGCGCAGGTTGACCGCGTGGTGCTGTTTCTGAGCTTCCTGCGCGCCATCGAGCAGACCGCGACCTTCGAGGTGCTGTCGGTGGGCAAAGCCAGCGCCGTTGGCGGGGGCAAGCGCCAGTCCCAGATCGGGCACGCCGTCGACTACGTGGTCGAAAACTTCGCCGAAGACCTGTCCGTGAACCACCTCGCCACCTTTGTCGGGCTGTCCGAAACCTCCTTCACCCGGCATTTCAAGACCACCACCGGCCACCGCTTCACCGAGTTCGTCAACCGCGTCCGCGTGGGCGAGGCCTGCCGCCTGCTGGTCGAGACCGAGGAGCAGGTCTCCAACGTCTGCTTTTCCGTGGGCTACCAGAACCTCGCCAACTTCAACCGCCAGTTCATGAAGCTCAAAGGCATGACGCCGACCCAGTTTCGAGAACATACCCGCAGCGGGCTGAGCAAGCTCCCCGTTCCCCCTTCGACCCCGACCAGCCTTGAGAGCCTGAATCCGTGACGTTGCCGACCTTTCATCATTCGACCAACGACCCCGACCGGCTGCAAACGGGTGTGCTGCACCTTGGCTTCGGGGCTTTCAACCGTGCGCATCAGGCCGAATATTTCGACCGCTATATGGAGCGCACGGGCGACCACCGCTGGGGCATCACTGCGATCAATCTGCGCGCGGCAGACAGCGCCTCCTTTGCCGCCGCAGCGGGCTGCGAAGGCTACGTCCTGCGCCGCCTGAGCGCGGACGGGGCGATCGACGACCGCCTGATCCGCTGCCACGCGGGTTTTCTGGACTGGGCCAGCGATGCCGGAACAGCGGAAAAGGCACTCGCTCAGCCTTCGGTAACCGCCGTCACCATGACGGTGACCGAAGCGGGCTATAACCTCGACGGCAAGGGTCAGCTCAATCTGGACGACCCGCAGATCCGGGCCGAGATCGATGGCGGCGCGCCGACCTCGGTCTACGGCTTCCTCACCGCTGCGCTGCGCGCCCGGGCCGATGAGATTGACGCGCCGGTCAGCCTGCTCAACTGCGACAACATCCGCCGCAACGGAAAGATGCTGCAGCAGAACCTGCAGGCCTATCTCCACGCGCTGGGTGAGCAGGCGCTGTCGGACTGGATCAAACAGCGGGTGACCTTCCCCTGTTCCATGGTCGACCGGATAACGCCCCAACCCTCCGCGCAGCATCACAGCGAGGTCAGCACGCTCTATCAACGCGCTGGCACGCTGGGCGTCACCATCCACGCCGAAGACTTTATCCAATGGGTGCTCGAAGACCGGATGGCTGCCGATTTTCCTGATCTGCGCCCCGATGGTGTGACCTTTACCGACGATGTGGATCCCTATGAGGAAACCAAAATCCGGGTTCTCAACGGCGGGCATACAGCGCTGGCCTATCTGGGCGCGCTGGCTGGTTTCGACACCTTCGATGAGGTGATGAACCACCCGAAGACGGCCGATCACTTCGCGCGGTTCGAGCGTGAAGAGGTCTCCCGCGCCCTGCCCGACGCCCTGCCCTTCGACGTCGAAGACTACGTCGATACGGTTTCCCGCCGGTTCTCGAACCAGCACATCGCCGACAGCGTCGAGCGCATCGTCTCTGATGGCTTTGCCAAGTTCCCGATCTTCATCCGACCGACGGTCCGCGGCTGCCTCGAACAGGGTCACATTCCCGAGTGCGCCCTGCGTTCGATCGCCAGTTGGTATCACTTTACCCGGCAGAGCCTCTCCGGGGCGGCAGCCGTGCCCTACCGCGAACCCAACCTGCACCACCTGCAGGCGCTGATGGACGACGAAGCGCCGACCGAGTTCGTGGAAAGCAGCCTGCTCTGGGGTGATCTGGGCGAACGCTTTCCCCAGTTCCGCACCGAGCTGACTAAGGCCATTCAGGGCTTCAACCTGGGCTGATCAGCTCTCGGGCGGGCGCCGCCCTCGGCGGTGCGGCGGTCGATGAAGGCCTGCAGCGCCTCGACCTGTGCGCCATCAACGGCGGGCGCCTGAAAATCCCGGACAATGCCCTGCCACACCGCCGTGGCGCGCTGGTTGGCGTCGACGCTCCCCCGCTCTGTCCACGTGCCGAAGTTGGCGTAGTCGTGAACGATGGGCTGATAGAATTCGGTGTTGTAGCGGTCCATGGTCTGGCTGGTGGCGAAGAAATGCCCCTGCGGCTCAACCTCGGCGATGGCGTTGTCGTAGCCGATTTCGTCCGCGCCAGCCTGCGCCCCGGCGCACAGCTCTGCGACCATATTGAGCACTTCGACGTCGGTGACCAGCTTTTCAAAGACACCGTCAGGCCGCCCTCGATCCAGCCGGCCGCATGAATGACGACGCTCGCCCCGGCCATCAGGCAGCCCCAGAGCCCCATCTGGTTTTCGTTCGCCGCCTGCACGTCATTGAGGTTGGAGGCCGAGCCCGCCGCCGAGCGCCACGGCAGCCCGATATGACGCGCCAACTGCCCCGCCGCCAGCGATGCCTGAAAGTGCGCAGGGGTTCCAAAGGCAGGGGCGCCGGACTTGATATCGACGTTTGAGGTGAAGGTGCCGTAGCACACCGGCGCGCCGGGCTTGGCCAGCTGGGTCAGGACGATCGAGGCCAGCGCTTCGGCGTGGCTGAGCGTGATCGACCCGGCCACGGTGATCGGTGCCATGGCCCCCATCAGCGTAAACGGGGTGACGATCGACATCTGACCATAGCGGGCAAAGTCGATCAGCCCCTGCGCCATGGGAATGTCCAGCGTCCGGGGCGAGTTGGTGTTGATGATGGTGTAGCAGTGCGGCCCGGCGCGGAAATCATCGTCGCTGAGACCGCGAAAGTCCCGGATCATCTCGAAGCAGTCCATGACCTGCGGCGTGCCACGCGAGAAGATGAAGGGAAACTTATCGGTCAGCGTCATCTGCGCGTGGGTCGTGAAGTAGTGGCGCAGGTGGTTGTCCACGTCCTGCGGTTCGACCTGCGGCGAGATCATCTGCAGCACGTCGAAGTGCTGGGTCAGTTTGAGATACTCGACATAATCGCTGGCCGAGCCTGCGCGCCGGCCCCGCTCCAGATCGGTCGCGTAGGGCACCGGCCCCGGCCTGAAACACCAATGACCCCAGCTCGAGCACGAAATCGCGTCTGCGGGCACCGGCGCGGCAGGCGATCGACCGCGGCGCGGACGCCAGCGCAGCCTCGACCATATCGCTGCCGATGTGCACCATCTGTGTGCTCTCATCGACCCGCGCGCCGCCAGCGGCAAACAGCTTGCGCGCCTCGGGCAGCAGCACCTTCATGCCCAGCTCTTCGATCATGCGCAGGGCGGTCTGGTGCATGTCCTCGACTTGATCGGCCGAGAACAGATCCATGGTCGGAAACGGGTTCTTCAGCTGGCGGTAGTTGACGTCGCGTTCGACCGGCTGACCCACCTCGGGGCCGCCACGGTTGCCCCGGCGGCGACCACCACTGCGGCGCCCTCCTGCGGTGCCCGCGGCGCTGTCCTCGCTCACGCAGCCGCCGCCTTGACCCGCATGGCCGAACCTTCCGGATCATAGGGTGAGGCGGCAATGACCCGCGCGGGGCGCTCGACGCCGACGATGTGGACCTTCAGATCGGTCCCCTCGGCCGCAACCTCGCGGTCGACCATGGCCATGGCCAGAGACTTGCCCGTGCTGTGGCCATAGCCCCCGGAGGTGACAAATCCAACCTTCTGGTCCCCGTTCCACACCGGCTCGTAGCCGCTGGCATCAGCGTCGGCGGCGTCAACCTCCAGCGTCACCACCAGCTGTGCGGGTCCATTGCCGTCGCGCTCGCGGATCGCGGCTTCGCGACCGACAAAGTCGCCCTTGTCCCAGGCGATCCAGCGATCCATCCCGGTCTGCCCGGGTGTATAGCCTTGGGTGAATTCAGCCGACCAGATGCCGAAGCTCTTCTCCAGCCGCAGCGACAGCAGTGCGTTGAACCCGTATTCGCGGATGCCCAGGTCGGCCCCGGCTTCGAGCAGGATCCGGCGCAGGGTGATGTGCTCGGCCGACGTGCAGTTGATCTCGTAGCCCAGCTCGCCGGCGACCGAAATCCGGGCAACTTTGGCGCGGATCAGCCCGATATCGAAGGTTCCGCAGCCCATGAACGGCAGCGCGCCGATATCGCCTTCGGTCAGTTTTTCCAGCACCCGGAGGCTATTCGGCCCGGCGAGACTGAAGCCGACGGTGGCATCGGAGATATCGCGGATCGAGACATCGGCTGCATCGCCGCCGTGGCCGCTGAACCAGCGCATGTGCCACTCACGCAGGTAGTACGACCCCATGATCCACCAGCTGCCATCACCCCAGTTGAAGACGGTGAGGTCGCCCTTGAGCCGACCTTCAGGGGAGAGCATGGGCGCGAGCCGCGCCCGCCCGGGTGCTGGCAGCTTGCTGGCCATAACCTGATCCAGCCAGGCCTCCGCCCCCTCGCCCGAAACCTCGAAGCGGGAAAAACCGGAGATGTCGAGCAGCCCGACCTGTTCCCGTACGGCGCGGCATTCCTCGGCCACGATCGGGAAGGCATTGGAGCGGCGCAGGGTCGGGGTTTCGACGAAGTCGGGACTGTCGGCGAAGTACAGCGGCACTTCCAGCCCCCAGCTCGCGCCCCAGCGGCAACCGGCTGCAGTCATGTCGCTGTAAGCCGGGGACATTTTCAGCGGGCGCCCGGCGGGCAGCTGTTCGTTGGGATAGGTCATGACAAACCGGCGGGTGTAGAACTGGCCCGTGGTCTGCTTGATGAATTCGCGGTTTTCGGCGAAGCGACCGTAGCGGGCGACGTCCATGCCGTAGACATCGGCTTCAGGCTCTCCATGGATCATCCACTCGGCGAGTGACTTGCCCACGCCCCCGCCCTGCAGGAACCCGGCCATCACCGCACAGGCGCACCAGTAGCCGGGCAGCCCGCGGACCGGGCCGACCAGCGGATTGCCGTCGGGTGAGAAGGTGAAGGCACCGTTGACCCAGGTCTTGACCCCGACTTCCTGCAGCGCCGGGTAGCGCTCGAAGCCGAGGATCAGCTCTTTCTCAATCCGGTCTGGGTCTTCCTGCTGCAGCTCGAAGCCGTACTCCCACGGCGCGCCGTCGACCATCCAGTGCTCGTGGTCGATCTCGTAGATGCCCAGCAGGATGCCCTTTTGGTCCTGGCGCATGTAGGTGAAGCCCTCGAGGTCGACCGTCATCGGCACTTCGAAGTCCAGCTTTTCCAGCTCCGGCAGCGTATCGGAAATCAGATAGTGGTGGTTGAGCGGGGAGACCGGCAGTTCCAGCCCGGCCATACGCCCGACCTGCTTGGCCCATAGACCCGGCGGCATTGACCACGTGCTCGGTATGGATCGTGCCCTTTTCCGTGACCACGTCCCAGCCGCCGTCGGCGGTCTGATGCAGCTCCAGCACGCGGTTATGCTCGATGACCTCGGCGCCGTTCTTCTTGGCGGCACCGGCGTAGGCGTGGACGGTACCCGTGGTGTCGACGTACCCTTCGCGGTCGGCCCACATGCCACCCAGAATGCCATCGGTGGACATGATCGGGCACAGCTCTCCGGCTTCTTGCGGGGTGACGAGGCGACAATCCTCGATGCCGATCGACTGGAAGGTGCGGTAGGCGGCCTGCAGCCACTCCCAGCGGTCCGGGGTGCCGGCCAGTGTCAGACCGCCGGTCATGCATGCCCACGGACTGGCCGGATCCTTCTCGATCTCGGAGAGCAGGTCGATGGTATAGGCCTGCAGCTGAGCGATGTTGGGATCAGCATTGAGCGCATGAAACCCGCCTGCCGCGTGCCAGCTCGAGCCCGGCCGTCAGCACGCTGCGTTCGATCAGGCACACGTCCTTCCAACCGAACTTGGCGAGGTGATAGAGCACGGAAGCGCCGACGACGCCGCCGCCAATCACGACGGCACGATAGTGAGATTTCATGCTTCAAGCCTTCTTCGTCATCTTCGTCATAGTCGGGGGCCGCCTGCCCCCAAGCTTCGGGCACCACCATTCATATTCAATACCGCTTGTCCATCCCGAAACCGTCACCGATGCGACCTTCTGGACCGGTACCCTCGGGCGGATCCTCGGTTGACCGGTTCGGGGCCGGTCCTTAGCGTGTTAACTAATTTTCAGCGACCTGTAATCCCGGAGGCGAACATGAGTACGGCAGAGATGATGGCGCGTCGCGCGCAACTGCTCGGCCCCAACGTTTCCACCTTCTATGATGAGCCGGTGGCGCTGGTCCGTGGTGAGGGGGTCTGGGTCTGGGACAGCGACGGCCGCCGGTATCTGGACTGCTACAACAACGTGCCCCACGTCGGCCATTGCCACCCCCATGTGGTCGAGGCGATCACGCGGCAGGCTTCGACGCTCAACACCCACACCCGCTACCCGCACAGTGGCATTCTCGACTACGTCGAACGACTGACGGCGACCTTTGACAGCGACCTGTCGACCGCGATCCTGACTTGCACCGGCTCGGAGGCGAATGACATCGCCCTGCGCATGGTCGAGGCCATGACCGGCAAGCGCGGGATCATCGCAACCGATCACACCTACCACGGCAACACCACGGCCGTGGCCCAGCTCAGCGCGACCAACCCGTCGCGCTACGGGGTCGCCGACCACGTGCGCTTTGTGCCGGCGCCAGACAGTTATCGCCCGCTGGGGGGAGGCAGGGCCGGCGCACGCTGCCGCCTTTGCCCGCGCGGTCGAGGACGCCATCAACGACCTCGAAGACAGCGGCGTAGGCTTTGGCGGGATTATCCTCTGTCCTTCGTTTGTGAACGAAGGTTTTCCCATGCTCGACGAAGGCTGGCTGAATCCGGCGCTGGCTGCAGTGCGCAAGGCTGGCGGGCTGTTCATCGCAGACGAGGTACAACCGGGTTTTGGCCGCAACGGCAGCCACATGTGGGGTCATCAACGGATCCAGGCCACGCCCGATATCGTTACGCTGGGCAAGCCCATGGGCAACGGCCACCCGATCGCCGGTTTGGTGACGAAGCCGGAAATCATGGCCGGGTTCCGCAACTCGTTCCGCTATTTCAACACCTACGGCGGTAACCCGGTGTCGGTCGCCGCCGCCAATGCCACCACTCGATGTGATCGAGGTTGAGGGACTGCAGGCCAATGCGCTGCAGGTTGGTACTACGCGCAGGATGGCCTGCGGCGGCTGGCAGAGCGGTACAGTGATATTGGTGACGTGCGCGGCTACGGTCTGTTCTTCGGGGCTGAGTTCGTGAGCGATCCTGCGACCAAGGCGCCGGCGATGACGGCTACGTCACCGCGCTGGCCAACGCCATGCGCCACCGCGGGGTGCTGCTCAACAAGCTTGGGATCCACTACAACACGCTCAAGGTGCGCCCGCCCCTGCCGTTCAGCCGCGAGAACGCCGGACCTGATGCTCGATACCCTCGACGATGCCCTTGCCGCTTTGGGTCCGGTCGGGGATTTTGTGGACCCAGAGGTTGCGGCTTGAACCCGAAGACGCAGTACCAGCGCCATTCCCGATGATCCTCGACGCGCTCAACGCCCTGGTCGCCCGCGCGCTGGCGTGCTGGGGGTTGGCGGGACCAAAGACGGACGTCAGTCTGGTCACGCGGCGGGAAAATCTCATCTACCGCGTTACGGTCGCAGACGGCGACCGAAGGACGGATTTTGCGCTGCGCCTGCACCGCCCGGGGCTCCGCACTGCCCTGCAGCTGCGCTCGGAGCTGGCCTGGATGCAAGCCATGGCAGAGGCGGGGATCCCGGTTCCTGCCCCTTCTCTCGGCGCACGGTGCGCTGGTCGAGGCGGTGGACGGGTTCAACTTCAGCCTGCTGGACTGGATTGATGCTGAACCGCTGGGGTGGGAAAGCAAGCTCATCCGCAGAGCAGGCGCGGAGGCCACGATGGTCGAGTTGGGGCGGCAGATGGCGCGCCTGCACAGTGCAGCGGCGGCCTGGACCCCGCCGGCGGACTTTGACCGGCCGGCCTGGGACTTCGAGGGACTGCTGGGCGAGCAACCACTGTGGGGGCGGTTCTGGGACCGGCCCGAGCTCAGCGCTGAACAGGCCGACCTGCTCGCCCGGGCGCGCGATCTGGGCGCAGAGCGGCTGCGGGCGCTGGCCCCGCCGCTGCGGCTGATCCACGCCGACCTGATCCCGGACAACGTCATGCGTGGTGCTGACGGTTGCCTGCACCTGATCGACTTCGATGACTGCTGCTGGGGTTTCCGGGAGTTTGACCTCGCCACCACGATATCCCGGCTGGAGCGCTCGCCGGATCCCAAACCCCTGATCGAGGCGCTGCTCGCGGGCTATGAGGCGCTGGAGCCGATCGATCGCGAGGCCTTGCCCCTGATGCTGGCTTTGCGGCACTTTACCTACGTGGGCTGGATCAGCGAGCGCATCGGCGAGCCCGGGGCCCCGGACCGCGCCTGGCGGTTGATCGCGGCGGCCTGCACCCACGCCGAACGCCTTCTGCAAAACTGAGGATTGCCCGTGCCGACCTTGCCCGATTTCCGGCTTGAGACCCACTTTTCCAAGTGGGAGTTCAAGGCCCGCTATCATCTGACAGCCTCTGACGCTGAGAGCCTGTCGCTGCGTGACCTGCTCGCCGGCGCCAGTGCTGAGGAGCGCGCCAGTCTCGATGACCTGTGGCTGGGCTATACCGAGACCTTCGGCGCCCCCGACCTGCGAGAAGCGATTGCCGACACCTATGAGGCTCAGGTGGCCGACAACGTGCTGTGCTTCGCCGGCGCCAGTGAGGGCATCTTCGCCGCCAACCAGGTGGTGCTGGATGCCGACAGCCACGCGATTGTTGTCACCCCCAACTATCAGAGCCACGAGACCCTGCCGCTGGCGATCTGCGAGGCGACAGGGGTGCCGCTGGACCCTGAAGACGGCTGGTCGCTGGATATCGACCGGGTGCGCGCCGCCGTGCGGCCCAACACCCGGCTGGTGACCATCAACTTTCCGCACAACCCGACCGGGGCGATCCTGCCGCTCGATCGCTACGAGGCGTTGATCGACCTGTGCCGGCACCACGGGCTGTATCTGCTGCACGATGAAATTTTCAAGGGACTGGGGCCGACGGGCACGGCGTTCCTCCTTACGTGGCGGATGTCTACGAGCGCGGCCTGTCGCTGGGTGTGATGTCAAAGGCCTATGGGTTACCGGGCCTGCGGGTGGGCTGGATCGCCAGCCAGGACCGGGCGGTTCTGTCGAAGATGGAACGCCTCAAGCACTACCTGTCGATCTGCAATTCGGCCCCCAGCGAGCGGATCTCGGTGATTGCGCTGCGCCAGCGCCAGCGGCTGCTGGACCGGAACAATGCGATTATCGACGAGAACCTGCCTAAGTGGGATGCCTTTTTTGCCCGGTTCGCCGGTTTGTTCGAGTGGCAGCGCCCGGACGGCTCGTGCATGGGCTTCCCGCGCTATACCGGGCCCGAGGGCGTGGAGGCTTTCGCCAAGCGACTGGTGGAGGAAGCGGGCGTCCTGCTGCTGCCCAGCACCATCTACGCGAGCGCGCTTGGACCAACCCCGACCGATCGCTTCCGGCTCGGCTACGGCCGAAGCGGACTGGATGAAGGGCTGGCTGCGATGACGGCGCACCTCGAAGTGCTGGGATACTGAAGAATGAAGCACTCATAGCCGCCCTTTGTTTAGGCTCTCATTAACAATGGCGCGCTCGGGCCTTGGCCGCTTCGCGGCCTGCGGCCCTCCCACGCGCAATTCAACGGTCGCACCACGCTCAAAGCGAAGCGTGTTGAGCGTAAAGAGAAAATGCGCGACGCCCTGGCGAAGACCGCGAAGCGGTCGAGACAAGGGCGGCGCAACTTCTTCCGATGACACTTAACACGCTGCACTATGAGTGTGGTTCATGCGCAGAACTTCTAAACACTCAACAACAAAGCCGTGTTGAGCGTACAACAAATATGGCGCGCTCGATTTGACGCCGCGTCGCGGCTTTCAAATCTCCCACGCGCAGCCCCAATCTGCAATCACGCGACAAGGCTCCTCGAAGAGGGTCTATACCCGCCGCGCCATCTGCACCTCACCCTCGATGATCCGTCCGGTCCGGGTAAGGCCATGCCGCTCATAGAAGGGAATGGGCGTTCCCGGTCCATCCACGGCCGTCAGCGTGACCCGCGCGATGCCTTTCTCCCGTGCTCGATCGAAAAAGAATCCCAGCGCCTGGCTACCGTAGCCTCGGCGCTGGTGACCCTGGTCGATCAGCAGCCGCCACAAGTAGAAGTTATCGCGCTCCTCTCCCTCGACCAGATCGGCATCCAGCCGGGTAAAATCGATCATGCCGATCAGGCCGACGGCCGTCTCCCCATCCCAGAGCCCAAAGACCTCCGAGGCCGGTTCAAACATCGACTGAGCCACTGTCACCGCCGCTGTCGAAACGAACCGGGTCTGCTCCGGGGCGACAGCCAGCCGCAACACCGGGGATAGCGTGGCTTTCTCTAGGGGACGAACATTAAGCATGGCGCCAAAACTAGCCGGTTTCCCACGCCGCCTCCAGCACCTCCCGCACCAGCACGGCAAACGACGCCCCGTGCATGTCGCGGTCGAGCCGCGCGCCCTGCACCTGCGGTCGTGGCAGGCTGAACTTGATCACGTGTAGGTCGGCGATGTCGAAGCGCTTCAGCCGCTGCGGGTCAGCCTGCAGCGTCCGGGCAACCTCGGCTGTCTCCAGCCGATCACGCACGATGTCGAAAGCCGTCGCATCGCGGCAGAACACGTCGATCGTGACCCAGAACGGCCCGGCGTTCTTGGAGCGGATTTCCCGGATCAAACCGAACCCGCCTCTCACGCCGACGCTCCGACTTCGTGGGTTTCCAGCACGAATGCCGCCATTGGGTCTTCGAGACGGAGCACGTGGTTGAGCCGAAATTCATAGAGCGCGCCTCGATCCATCTCCGGTGGGGAGAAGGCGAAGGCAAAGGTCGGCATGGGTTCGTTTTCGGTCAGCGGGAAGTGCAGCAGGTAGGGGTTGAGCAAGCGCGCGATATCCCGGGCTTGCCCTTGCGTACCGGCGGTGATGATCGCCATCACACCGACTTCGTAAATACCGCCACTGCCACTGCCGCCGCCACGAAGACGGCTCATCACCTGCGTTTCCAGCGCGCCCAGCGTCGCATCCTGTCCCATCAGGCGGAACTCCAGCTCAAAGTCGGCGGCGATGTTAGGGGCCTCCCGGGCGCGAAAGGCTGCCTCAAGCGCGTCGACCCAGTCCTCGATGTGCGCGACGTAGTGCGGGTCGCGCACCATGACCAGCGACACGGTCTGAAAGCCTGCCTGCCGCGCACCCTCGAGCTTGACCGTGTAAGCGTCCGTCGGCACCCACGCCGAGCCGGCGACCCGCACCCGACGTGGTTCAAGCGCCGTGTAGCGCGCGCCGGTGACGTCGAGATAGCCGCCGGGTTCGTAAAGCACGAAAGGATCCGCGTTCTCATAGAGCATGTGGGCTGAGACCGTGTGCGGGCTTGCCTGCACGCCAGCCCCGGTGGCCTGCACGGTAAACCCGGTCGCATCGAATTCGATCAGGATTGCACCGGACCCCGGATTATCGGTGGCCAGCGCGCCGCACTCGCCGATTTTTGCCCCGTGCCAGGCCCCGCCGGCGTGGCAACCACGGGCCAGCGGCAGCGCAGCAATCACCGCCGTGTCGGTTGCCCGGCCAGCGATGACGATATCGGCGCCGGTCTCCAGCGCTGCCTGAATCTGCTCGGCGCCTGCCAGCGCAACCGCGTGACTGCAGCCAGCGAAATCCGCGGCTTCGATATCGGGCGCGCCTTCGAGCGCACGGATTGCCCCGTGGCTGAACTGCTCGGCAAGGGTGGCCGGAGACTGACTGCTCTTCAAGGTCGCGACCTGCAAAGAAGCGCCGACCCCCGCCGGATCCTCAGCCGCGATTTCAGCAGTGATTTCCAGCATCCAGTCGACCATGGCGTCGACCCCGCAGGTACCCGCTGTACCGATCAGCAGCGGCACACCCAGCCGCGCTCGCGCCCGCATCAGCATGGCCCACTCGCGCTTGATGGACGCGCGGGCATACTTGCACGTGCCGGTCCCCAGATAGAAAGGACCACTGTCGGTCGACCCGCCGTCGATGGCGATGATATCCGGCGCCATGCCCAGTCCGGCTTCAAGGGCTGCAGGGTCGATGCTGATCCCGAGCGCGCCCGAGGGGATCAGCACCCGCACTTCAGGGCTGGCTCCTCGTGTGAAGGGCGCCGGCGCTGTGCCCGGCTCGAGACGCCCGGTGCCGGCTCGTGTCAGCGTCCATCGCAGCCACGGCTCAGTCCTTGTTCATGGTGCTGTCGGCAACGACCTTGCGCTCGCGGCGGGCCAGACGGCCTTCGATCATCGGATAGAGCAGCATGGCCACTGCGATCAGCAGGAAGGCCAGGGTCATGGGACGCTCCCAGATGAAGCTGAAGCCGACGTAGTCCGGATCGGTCAGCGCACGGCCCAGATTGTCCTCCATCCGGATACCGAGGATGAAGCCGATGACGATCGGCGCGATCGGGAACTTCGCCAGCCGCAGGATGGTGGTCACCACCCCGAGCACGATCATGGTGTAGAGCTCGGCGGGGTTCTGGCTGACCAGATAAGCCCCGACCATCGAGAAGAACAGCACGAACGGGATCAGGAAGGTCCGCGGTACCGCCAGCAGCTTGGCGATATAGGGGATCAGCGGATAGTTGAGAATCAGCAGCACCACGTTGCCGAAGTACATCGAGATGATGATGCCCCAGAAGATCTCCGGGTTGTAGTTGATCAAACCCGGGCCGGGCTGCACGCCCAGCGAAATCAGCGCCACCAGCAGGATCGCCGTGGTGCCGGAACCGGGATACCCAGCGTCAGCATCGGCACAAATGACCCGGTGGAGGCGGCGTTGTTGGCGGTCTCCGGCGCCGTCAGCCCGCGCAGCGAACCCTTGCCGAACTCCTCGCGCTTTTCCTTGGGCGCGATGTTGCGCTCCATGGCGTAGCCCATCAGCGAGGCGATGGTCGCCCCTGCCCCTGGCATCACCCCGATCAGGAAGCCAAGGATCGACTGGCGACCGATCACCGGCGCCATCTCCCGGGCTTCCTTGGCGTTGATGCGCATGTTGGTGATTTCCTTGCTCTCCCCGTCGCCCTTGTACTGGCCCCGCTTGGGGTCGAGGATCAGGAAGAAGGCTTCTGGCACGGCGAACAGGCCCATGATCAGCGTGATCGAGGAAATCCCATCCTGCAGCGGCACGTAGCCGAAGGTAAAGCGCGGACGGTTGGCGAACTGCGAGCCTTCGCCGACCGAGGCGAGGATCATGCCGAAGATCACCATGAGCACGGCCTTGTAGGCCCGCCCACGCTCCCCGAAGGCAGCAACAGCCGTCATCCCCAGCACCATCACGGCGAGGTACTCCGGCGACTGGAACAGCAGCGCCACGTCGGCCAGCGGCTTGGCGGCGGCGGTCAGCAGCAGCGCCCCGATGGTGCCCCCGGCAAACGAGGAAATCGCAGCGATGGTCAGCGCCTTGCCCGCAAAGCCCTTGCGCGCCATGGGGTAGCCGTCGAACGAGGTCGCGACGGTGGACGCGACCCCCGGCGCGTTGATCAGGATCGATGACGTCGAGCCGCCGAACACGGCCCCGTAGTAGACTCCGGCGAGCATGATCATGGCGATCGACGGCTCGCCGATGCCCACGGCGACCGGGATCATGATGGCGATAACCTGCATCGGCCCCAGCCCCGGCACCATGCCGATGAACGAGCCAATGATGCAGCCCAGGACCACCAATGCGATGGCCTGGAAGGTGAAAGCGGCGCTCAGGCCGGTGAGAATTCCCTCAAGCATCCCCCTAGCCCCCGATCAGGTTCATCAGTGGTGCGGGCAACGGCACGATGGTCCGCTGCAGCACGTAGGTGACCAGCAGCCAGATCGCCAGTGGTGCCGCCAGCGACACGATCACCATCGCGATCCAGCGGCGCTCACCCAGCAGGATTGAGCCGAACAGGAGCAAGAAGAAGGTGGTCGGGATAAAGCCGCCCATCCGAAGCACAGAGGCGTAGACGAACATCAGCGCGATCATGGCGCAGAGTTGGCCCCACTTCGCCTGGCCAAAGGTCTCGAAACTCAGGTCGGTCATCCGATCCTGACTTTCCTTCAGCTGCTTGTTTTCCGTCACGCGCTTGGCGCCGGTGGTCGGCGAAATGATGGTGATCACAGAGGCGATGATGCTGAAAATCCCGAGGATCCGCGGTAGCGTATCCAGCCGCATGGGCTGGTTGCGGAAAAACGGCGGGATCGTCTTCTCCAGGTCAAAGGCTGCCCAGGTAAACAGACAGCTGAAGATCAGCAGTATCACCCCTATGATCCGGTCTGGGGTCAGTAAGCGCGCCATCGAAACGGCTCCTTGGTCTAAGCGGTCGCACCGGCGGGCGGGCCCACAGCAGTGCGCGCGGACTGGCCCTCAGCTCGACGATGCGACGAGGCTACACCAGCGGCGGGATAAACGAAAACAGACGAGAGAAAGACAGAGAAAGAGTCAGAGAGAGGGAGCAGAGAGAGGGAGCCGCAGGGCGGCCCCCTCCTTAGTCGCAAAGACCTCAGGGCTTAGGAGGAAGCCCAGCGAGTCATCAGATCGCCGATGACCTGCTCCTGGTTTTCCAGGAACGCCACGAAATCATCGCCCGGGTTGAAGATTTCAACCCAACCGTTGCGCGCACGAACAGCTTCCCACTCAGGGGTTTCGTACATGGCGCCAAGCATCGCGCGGTAAGCCTCAGCCTTCTCGTCTGGCAGGCTCGGGGACGCGAAGAAGCCACGCCAGTTCACGAAGTAAACGCCGTCAGCGCCGGCCTCGGAACAGGACGCGACGTCAGGGGCGTCTGCGATCCGGGCATCGGAGGTGATGCACAGAATGTCGACTTCACCAGCCTTCTGCTGAGCCAGAGCCTCACCCAGACCGGTGGAGAGCACTTCGATCTCACCGGAGAGCAGAGCCGCCAGTGCAACACCACCAGCATCGAACGGCAGGTAAGCAATCTGGGTTGCATCAGCACCCGCAGCGTTCATGACCATGGCACCGATCAGGTGGTCCATACCACCCGGCACCGAGCCGCCACCCATGGCGATCGAAGACGGGTCAGCCGAGTAAGCTGCAACCAGGTCGGACAGCGAGGTCGAAGAACCCGGGGTCACAACCAGCGCACCATAGTCACCGATGGTACCGGCGATCATGGTCAGGTCGGAGAAGTTGTAGGGGAACACACCCTGCAGCGAGCGGATCACGATTGGCGTGGAGTTCACCATCATGGTGTCGTGCATGGAGTCAGCGTTCTCGATCAGGTGACCGATGGCAACACCGCCACCGCCGCCGGACATGTTCTCGAACGACGCAGAGCCCAGCAGGCCTGCACCGGTCAGGGCTTCACCCGTACCGCGAGCGGTACCGTCCCAGCCACCACCGGCACCACCTGGGATCAGGAAGTGTACGGAATCGACCATCTGGTCCGCGGAAGCCACGGAGGCAGCGGTCATGAGCGCCGCAGCGCCCAAGGTCAGTTTCTTCAGCATGGATAATCCTCCCATTTATGCTGATTTCGGATTCTGGAGGCGCACGTTACAGCGGCCCCCCCAGGGCTTGCCGCCAAAGGCGGATCACGTTCTCCCGCCGCGCCTGATCGAGGTAGATCAGCAGGCGCGTGTCCACACCCATGGGCTCGAGATAACCCCGGGTCAGACCGTTTTCGGGAAAGAGGGTTGAGTTCCAGTCCACGTCTTCGTGGACGGCTGGAAAGCCGACATCATCGTTCAGGATGGTCTGGCCTTCGAGACTGAGCAGGAAATTCAGGAAGTCCTCGCCCTGCTCGGGATGGGCAGCGGCAGCGGGGATGAAGGCGACCCGGCTGACCACCAGCGTGTAGTCCTGCGGCAGCACCACGCCGAGGGCTTCTGCGGTCTGCGCGCGCTGGGCGGCGTAGGACCCGATGACGTTGTAGGCCAGCGCCAGCTCGCCCTTGGCCACACGCTCGATCATGCCGCTGGACGAGGAATAAAGCTCTACCTGATTGGCGCCAAAGGCCTGCACCAGCGTCCAGAAATCCCGGCTCTGGTCGGCGTCGCGGGCGGCGAGCAACAGCCCGAAGCCAGAACGCTCGATATCGTAGGTGCCGATCCGCTGGAAGGCGACATCGCCCTCGGACTGCAGCCACGCGAGCAGCGCTTCGCGGGTGCTGGGGACCGCAGCGCCATCAAACAGGCTGCGGTTATAGACGATCACGGCCGGTTCGACCGACACGGCGTAGGCCTCATCGCGCCAGTGCGACCAATCGGGCAACTGCGCGTGTGCAGTTGGCATGAACCGGCGCGCGTAGCCGTCGTGAACCAGTTTCATCTGCAGGTCCATGGCCGAAGACCAGACCACATCCGCCGTCAGGCCGGTCTCATTGAGAACGCGGGCGTGCAGTTCCTGGGTCAGCAGCTCGTGATAAATCAGGGTCAGTTCGGGCCGCCGGGCCTTGTACGCGCGCAGCACCGGCTCGACCGCGATGTAGTCTGCGGTGGAGTAGACCACCAGCTCCTCATCACCCGATCCAGCCAGCACGAAGGGTTCGGCAGCGGTCAACCGCGCACAGAACAGGCAAGCCAGTGCTGACAGGACAGTGCCGAGGCACCGCAGGTATCCGACCACGCTTTCCTCCCAGAAGCGTCCCCCTGCTGGCAGACGCACTGCCGGGGATAGGCGAAATCCTAGGGGAAGTAAGCTGTCGAAAACCTGACAAAATCGTGCCAACCTGAGGCAATGAGAGCTTTGCTTGTCGAGGATAACCCGGTCCTTGCGGATGGGGTCGCGCTGGCCTTTTCCAAGGCCGGGCTGAACCTGGAACACGCCGAGGACACTCGAGGGCGCCCGCGCCTTCCTCAGCGCCTTCAGCGTCGACATCGTGCTGCTTGACCTGACCTTGCCCGACGGCGATGGCCTGACCCTGCTCGGTGAAATGCGCGCGCGGCAGGACAGCACGCCCGTGCTGATCCTCACCGCCCGGGACGCGGTCCGCGACCGGGTAACGGGGCTGGACCGGGGCGCAGACGACTACCTGACCAAGCCCTTCGCCCTCGATGAACTGATGGCGCGGGCCCGTGCGCTGGCCCGTCGGCAGGCCGGGGCAACGGATGCACGGCTGACCGTTGGCCCGCTGATGCTCGATACAGCCGGGTTTCAGGCTTGGCTCGATCAGATTGCCCTCAACCTGCCCCGGCGGGAGTTTGCCTGCCTGGCTATCCTTGCCACCAATGCCAACGCCGTCGTCTCCAAGGACAGCCTGATCAGCGCGCTCTACGACAACGCCGATCCGCCCATGCCCAACGCGGTTGAAGTGATCATCAGCCGCCTGCGCAAGCGCCTGACTCACCCTGCGATTGCGCTGAAAACCGTGCGCGGCGTCGGCTATATGCTGCTGGAGCACGAGCGATGACGGCTGGAACCCCGCAGGGTAACCTTGCTTCACCAAGCAACACACGCACGGAAATGAGCCTGCGGCGGCGGTTGCTGATGTTCCTGCTGCTCCCGCTGATCCCACTGTCCGCCGTGCTGATCATGCTGATCTACTGGGCGATCCGCTCGGCCACGACCGAGAGCTACGACCGCGTGCTCGAGGGCTCCGCGCTGGCCATCGCCGACCGTGTGGTGCTGGAAAGCAGCACGCTGGTGGTCGACCTGCCCTACGCGGCGCTGCAGATGCTGACCAACTCCGCCGAAGACCGGGTGTTCTACTCGGTCCAGAAATACCCCTCGGGCGAGGTGATCACCGGGTACCGTGACTTGCCCGCGCCGGACTTCGGCGAGGGCAATGGCGGCGAGGACCGCCTGGTGCAGAACATCGATTTCCGTGGTGAGCGAATGCGCATGGTCGCCATCCGTGATGAAGCGCTGAGCTATGCCGCCAAGCAGACCTTTGTCGTGCTGGTCGCCGAAACCCTCGGTCAGCGACAAGTGGTGTTGCAGCGCTACCTGCGGCGCGCCGTGCTGGCCTTCGTCATTGGCGTGGTGCTGGTCTCCGCGCTGACCCTCTATGCCGTCAATCTCGGTCTGCGGCCGCTGCGCAATCTGGCACAGGCCGTGCGCCTGCGGGGTGAGCGGGACCTGCGTGCGATCCGGCGACCTGTGCCGCCTGAGGGCCAGCCGCTGGTCGACGAGATCAACGCCCTGTTCGCCCGACTGGAAAAGGCGCTCAATTCCCACCGCCGGTTCGTCAGCAATACGGCGCACCAACTGCGCACGCCGCTGGCCGAGCTAAAGACGCAGCTGGAGGTCGCGCGGCTGGAGGGGACACCGCCCGATTTGAGCGGCCTCAGCAGCCGGGTCGACGGTCTGGCACACCTCGTCGAGCAGATGGTCCTGCTCAGCCGTATCGGCGAGCAGCCCTCGGGCGTCGATACCTTCGGCGACGTCGACTTGCGGGCGCTGGCCGAACAGGCGGTCGCAGACTGGTCGCTGCGGGCGATCGAAGCGGGGATCGATCTGGGTCTGCAGGTCGAAACCAAGGCACCGGCGCGCGTCCACGGCCACCAATCGCTGCTGCTCGAAGCGCTGGGTAACCTGATCGACAACGTCATCAAACACGCTACTGGCGCCACCACCGCCACAATCCAGGTCCACAAAGACCGCCTGATCGTCACTGATGACGGGCCGGGGTTCCGGCCCAAGGGCTCGAACGAGTCCAGCCTGCAGCGCTTCGGCCTCAGCATCGTCCATGAGATCCTCGACCTGCATAAGGGCCGCGTGACCCAGAACCTCGGTCATGGCGCCGAGGTCGCGCTGATTTTCGACGGCGCGGACGGCATCGACAACCAAGGCGAGGCGCTATGACCACGCAACCACTGGCGGGCATTCGCGTGCTCGACCTGACCAACGTGCTCGCCGGGCCCTTTGCCTGCCACCAGCTGGCGCACCTGGGCGCTGAAGTGATCAAAGTCGAGGCCGTCGGCCGTGGCGATCTCGCCCGCAATCTCGGCTCAGACCTGGATTTGAACGCCGCTGGTATGGGGATTTCCTTCCTCGCCCAGAACGCCGGGAAGAAGTCGGTCACGCTGAACCTCAAGCACCCGGACGGCAAAGCCCTGCTCAAGCGTCTGGTGTCGACTGCCGACGTGCTGGTGGAGAACTTCCGCCCCGGGGTTATGGCCCGGCTCGACCTTGACTACCCCCAGCTGAAGGCCGTTCAACCCAGCCTGATCTACTGCGCGATTTCCGGCTTTGGGCAGGATGGCCCGTGGGTCAGCCGCCCGGCCTATGACCAGATCATCCAGGGCGCGTCGGGCCTGATGTCGGTGACCGGCGACGCTGACAGCGCCCCGCTGCGCGTGGGTTCACCCATCGCCGACACCATCGGCGGCCTGACCGCTGCTATGGCCATCAACGCGGCGCTCAACGCCCGCCCGCGCGGGTGCCTGATCGACGTATCCATGCTTGAAGGCCTGCTCAGCACCATGGGCTGGGTGCTGTCCAACTTCCTGATCGGCGGGCAACCCCCAGCGCCAACGGCAATGAAAACCCGACCTCGGCGCCTTCGGGCACCTTCCGCACCGGCGAAGGCTTGCTCAACATCGCCGCCAACAAGGACGAGCAGTGGCAGGCGCTGTGCGCGCATCTCGGGCGGAGCGATCTGCTCGAACACCCGAATTATGCCAGCCGCGAGCAGCGCAAGACCAACCGCAACGAGCTGCGCGCGGCGCTCGAAGACAGCCTCGCGCCAAATCAGCCGGCAGCGTGGGAGGGAGCTGAACGCGCTGGGCATCCCCTCGGGCGCCGTGCTCAGTGTCGAAGAGGTGCTGGCCAGCGAACAACTGGCGGCCCGAGACTTTCTCGAAGGCTTCGCGGCAAGCGCCTCACTCGACTGCGACATTCAGGTCGTATCCACCGGCGTGAAGATTGACGGCACGCGGCCAAAGGTGGAAACCCCGCCACCGGCGCTTGGCGCCCATGCCGCTGAAATCTGGGGCGAACTTGGCTTCAGCGAGGCCGAGCTCGAAGACCTTCAACAACGCGGCGTCATCTGAGCCCCTGAGCTGCAAACCAGCAAGCAGGGTGGGCGCAAAGGATCACCCACCCTGCCGGTTCATCGCTGGCTTATCGCCGAACGACTACCGGATGGACGCCGCCAAACCGTGAAAAAGCAGCGTCAATCCGCGATGGTCTCAGGCTCCGGTCAGGCCGCGACCGCGAGGCTGCTCGTCGCCGCTTTCAGTGCCTGATCGATGTCGGCAATGATGTCGTCGGCGTGCTCGATCCCGATGGAAAGCCGGACGTAGCCAGGCGTGACCCCTGCCGCTGCCTGCTGCTCGGGCGGCAGCTGGCTGTGGGTGGTGCTGGCCGGATGGATCGCAAGCGAGCGGTTATCGCCGATATTGGCGACGTGGTAGAGCATGCTCAGCGCATTGATGAAGGCCTTGCCAGCCTCCAGCCCGCCCTTGTGCTCGAAGCCCAGCAGCGCGCCTGCGCCACCATCAAGGTACTTTTCAGCCCGATCCAGCGCCGCGCCTTCCTGTGCAGTGGCGTAGATCACACGCACGACATCGGGGTGGTTGGCGAGGTAGTCTGCAACCTTGGCCGCGTTCTCGTTCTGGCGCTCGAAGCGCAGCGCCAGCGTCTCCAGCCCCTGAATGAACTGGAAGGCGTTCTGCGGGCTGAGCGCGAAGCCGTAGTCCCGCTGCACGGTCACCCGCGCCTTGAGGATGAAGGCGATCGGCCCCAGCGGCTTCACCGCCTCGACCCAGACGGCACCGTGGTAGCTGGCATCAGGCTGGTTGAGCAGCGGGAACCGGGCTGCGTTACCCTCCCAGTCGAAGCTGCCACTGTCGAGGATGACGCCACCGATGGAGGTGCCATGACCGCCGATATACTTGGTGGTCGAGTGAATGACGATGTGGGCGCCGTGCTTGATCGGCTTGCAGATGATCGGCGCCGCCGTGTTGTCGACGATCAGCGGAATGCCCAGCTCCTCGCCGATCTGCGCGACTTCACCGATGGGGAAGACCTGCAGCTTCGGGTTCGGCAGGGTCTCGCCGAAGAAGGCACGGGTGCGGTCATCGCTAAGTTTGCGGAAGTTCTCCGGGTCTGCCGGGTCGGCCCAGCGGACTTCGATGCCGATCTGGCGCAGCGAGTTGCTGAACAGGTTGACGGTCCCGCCATAGAGGTCGGTGGAGGCAACAATGTTGTCGCCCGCCTCGGCGATGGTCAGGATTGCGGTTGAGATCGCGGCCTGCCCGGAGGCGACGGCGAGGCCCGCGACTGCGCCCTCGAGCTGCGCCAGACGCTCTTCGAGCACGGCGGCGGTCGGGTTCATGATCCGGGTGTAGATATTGCCCAACTCGGCCAGCCCGAACAGGTTGGCCGCGTGGTCAGCATCGTTAAACTGGTAGGACGTGGTCTGGTAGATCGGCACAGCAACCGCATTGCTGGTCGGATCGGCGCGGAAACTACCGCCGTGCAGGCCGATGGTTTCAGGGTTTTGAGACTGCGTGGTCATGGGGAACTCTCTGATCAATAGGGGGTGTTTTCGGGCCTCAGAATTCATGCTGATCCCCCCTCAATCAAAGGAATTCGTGGATTTGTGACGTCTTCCTCCAGTCGCGCCAAAGTCCTGAACTTTGTCGGTCAAAGGTGCGAAACCGGTGAATAATTTGCCGGGTTTCTCTGTCGCAGAAAGGCGCTCAAAACGTCGGCGGGGAGGCTTCCCCGGCTCCTCGTTCAGGCGTAAAGAGAAAACCGTACCTGCCGTTGAGACAAAGGAAGGCAAGGGATATGACCGAAGTCAGCATTCTCGACCAAGGCACCGCGATTGCGCTGACCCGCGAGCACGGGACCCAGCGCTTCCACGCGATCTGGCTGCGCGACAACGCGCCTGATGAAGCCACCCGTGCGGCCAACGGTCAGCGGCTGATCACCATCGCCGATATTCCGGCTGAGACTCACGTCACCAGCGCCCGCGTCGATCCCTCGGATGGTTGCCTGCGCGTGGGCTTCGCCCCGAGGGGCAGGAAATCAGCTTCGATCTCGACTGGCTCCGCGCACATGCCTACGACCGCGCTGATGGTAGCGCCCCCTGCGCACCCGGCTGGACCCCGCCTTCGGTAACGCTCTGGGACAGTGCCCTGATGAACGCGGTGCCCAGCGCCAGCCTTCCGCAATTGGAGCAGGACGAGGCCGCGCTGGCGCAGTGGTTGGGGCAGGTCGAGCGCTACGGCTTTGCCAAGCTTACCGGTGGGCCGGTCGCCGAAGGCGCCCTGTTCTCCGTCGTCGATCTGTTCGGCTACGTGCGGGAGACCAACTACGGCCGCCTGTTCGAAGTGCGCACGGAGATCAACCCCACCAACCTCGCCTTTACCGGGTTGGGGCTGCAGGCCCATACCGACAACCCCTACCGCGACCCACAGCCGACGCTGCAGGTGCTCTACTGCCTGGAAAGCTCGGCCGCCGGCGGCGACAGCATGGTGGTCGACGGTTTCGCAGCGGCGCGGCGGTTGCAGGCCGAAGACCCAGGCGCCTTCGACGTGCTCAGCCGCCACTGCGCCCGGTTTGAGTATGCCGGAGAAGCCGGGGTACGGCTGCAGGCTCGGCGTCCGCTGATCGAGCTTGCGCCAGACGGCGAACTGATCGGGGTACGCTTCAACAACCGATCGCTGGCGGCGGTGACCGATGTGCCCTTTGACGCCATGGAAGACTGGTACGCGGCCTATCGGCGTCTGGGTGAGATCATCGACGACCCGGCGATGGCGGTCAGCTTCCGCCTCGACCCCGGCGAAAGCTTTCTGGTCGACAACACCCGGGTTCTGCACGCGCGCAAGGCCTACTCTGGGACCGGAACCCGCTGGCTACAGGGCTGTTACGCCGACCTCGACGGCCTGCGCTCCCGCCTCGCGGCGCTGCGGGCTGCCTGACCCCCTCCCCATTTGATCCGCTGACAATAAGGACTTGGCCCATGACGGCACCCATGACGGCTCCAGACCTCACCGCCCTGAACCACGACAACATCGTCGCTTACATCGGTGATATTTTTGAGCGCCGCGGGAACGAGGAATACCTCGGAGAGCCGGTGGCCATCGCCGCGCACATGCTGCAGGGCGCCACCTTCGCCGAGCAGCGCGGACAGAGCGAGGCCATCATCGTCGCCGCGCTCCTGCACGATATCGGGCACTTCACCTCCGAATTCGGCAGCTTCAGTATGGATGACACCGAAGACCGCTTCCACGAGGAAGCCGGCGCGCGGGTTCTGGGCGCCTTCTTCCCTGATGCCATCGTTGATTGCGTCAAGTATCACGTGGCCGCCAAGCGCTATCTCTGCGCCACCCGGCCCGCCTATTTCGACCAGCTCTCTGCCGCTTCGGTGCACTCGCTGAAGCTACAGGGCGGGCCGATGAGCGCGGACGAGGCGGCAGAATTCGAAGCCAACCCCAACCACAGCCTGATCGTCGAAGTTCGCCTTCTGGACGACGAAGGCAAAGTGCCGGATATGGAAACCCCTGATTTCTGGCACTTTGCCCCGATGGTGCAGGCGCAGGTCGACGCGACAAGGGCCTGAAAACGCCTACGGCTCTGGGCGATTTAAGCGCTCAGAACAGGCGGGGGCGCTCCCGGCGGAAATGTCCGCCTTCCGGCTCCTGCCCCAGCACGTCGCGCGCGTGTCGATGCCCGGAAAACACCGCCGACTGGATCGGCCCAGGGGCCTCGGCATCCCCGATCACGCGGTGGGCGATGCCCGCTGCGCTCAGGGCCTCAGACAGCGCCAAATCAGGCTCTCGCAGGCCAACACTGATCAGGATATCGCCCTCGATTACTGGCAACTCAGCGCCGGTGTCGGCCCGCTGCGCGGCCAGACCCGTCCCCTTCCCTGGCCCGTTTCCAGTCCAGGCCCGGGCAACCGTGTTGGGGTGCAGGCCCACGCCCGCTTCGATCAACTCAGCCAGCATGCGCGGCTGCTCGAGCGTGTAGCCCATCCACTCGGCGATGGCGGGCATGGGAGAGACCAGCTCGACCTGCATCCCGCGCGCGGCGAGGTCCGCCGCCAGAGCATTGGCGAGATAGTAGTGATCGTCGTCGTAGATCACCACCCGCGAGCCCCGGCGCCAGTTCGGCGCTCGTAAACAAATCATCGGGGGTGAGGGCCACGCCCGCAAAGCCATCGATCGGCGCGCGATGGGTCCGACCCCTGCCCGTGTCCAGCCACCGGGCGCCGGTTGCGACCAAAACGTGGTCAGGCGCGAGTTCGGCGACAGTCTCAGCGGTCATGGCCGACTGCGCAAACAGGGACACGTTCTCCATTCGTTGCAGCTGATACAGGCGGTAGTCGGCGACCCGTCCCCAGGCCGCATGGTTGCGCAGGCTGCTTTCATGCCGAACCCGTCCGCCAAAGTGTTCGCCTGCCTCCGCCAGCGTCACTCGATGCCCGCCCCGACCAAGCGTCAACGCAGCTTCCAGCCCAGCCGGTCCGCCGCCGATGACCAGTACCTGACCCCGGTCGGCGACTGCCGGCACACGCTCGGGGTGCCAGCCGCGGCGCCATTCCTCCGAGACGGTGGGGTTCTGGGTGCAGCGCACGACCACGCCTGCGTTTTCGACCGCCACACAGACGTTGCAGCCAATGCACTCGCGGATGTCTTCGACCCGGCCTTCGCGGATCTTGTTGGGCAGGAAAGGGTCCGCGATCGACGCCCGGGCACTGCCGATGATGTCGAGCCCCCCGCGTCGCAGCTGGCTGACCATGGTATCGGGTGAGGTAAAGCGCCCCACGCCCAGAACCGGCCTGTTCGTGACCTGCTTGACGAAGCTGGTGAAGGCTTCCTGAAAGCCCTCGGCGTCATAGCGCGACGTGCCGCTGTCGCGCTGCCAACCGGAGATGTTGACGTCCCACAGGTCGGGCAGCTCGGCCAGCGCCTCGACCACGTCCCCGCCCTCTCCATCGAACCGGATCGCCTTGGGGCCGGTGAGTTCGTGGACGGCAAAACGGATGGCGATTGCCATTTCTCCTGCGGCGGCGTCCTGTGCGTCTTGGAGCACCTCGTGCAGCAGGCGCAGGCGGTTTTCGAAACTGCCGCCGTATTCGTCCGTTCGGCGGTTGTAGGCCGGGCTGAGGAAGTGCCACAGCAGCGAGGCGTCGTGGGCGGCGTAGACATAGGCGATGTCGTAGCCCGCCCGGCGCGCGCGCAGGACCGCGTCGCGATGGCTCTGGCGGAACCGGCGGATATCGTCGCGGTCCATGGCCTTGGCCATGAACGGCACCTCCGGGCGCAGCGTACTGGCGCTGGATGGCCCCATGACCGGGTAGCCGGTGCCGACCCCGCGTGAACGCAGGCCGGTGTGCGCCAGCTCGATCGACGCCAGCGCGCCGTGCGCCTGAATCGCCGCCACGGATCGAGCATGGACGGCGACATCATCATCGTCCCACAGCCGCTCGTAGGGCAGCCCCGAGAGGTCCGAGGTCGGGTCGATCTCGGTCAGTTGCATGCCGACGATGCCCCAGCCGCCCTCCGCCCGGGTTTCACGGATCCCGCGTGCACCGTTGGGCATGAGGAAAGAATGACCGTTGGCATAGGGCGCAACCGCAAACCGGTTCGGCGCCGTCACCGGCCCGATCTTCAGCGGCTCGAACAGCGGCGCGTAGCGTGGATCGAGGCTCACGACAGCCAGCCTCAACCCATGTTCACGGTGCCGTCAGCAACCCAGGCGTCGAGCTGCTGCAGCACCGCATCAGAAAAGGCCTGATCGTTGATATGCGCGTCGATTTCGACCACTGGCACCCGGATGGCGCTGCGCACCTCGTCGATCATTTCGGCCAGCGCTTCGGGGTCGTGGGCGACGTCGCCCGGCCGATCCCACTCTTCGACCCCCTGCAAGGGCATGAAGAAGCTGACCGGCCCCTTGGCTTCGTCGAGCCGAGCGGCGATATCGCGAACCAGCGCCCGGCGTTCCTCACCGGCCAGACCGGAGGACTTGATCAGCCGGTTGTGCGCGTGGAAGGGTCGGTCCTGATAGGCCTCGGGGATCTCCTGCCACCCGGCGAAGTCGATCAGATCGGCGCAGCCGGGGGAGACGATCTGCGGGATGCCCGCTGCCCCTGCCCCGCGCAGCCGGTCTTCGCCGCTGTTGATGACCAGAGCCGACCATGAGGTTGCCCAGCTCACAGAGTGACAGGTCGAGCACGGCGGCGAAGTAGCCCTGCCGCGCCAGCGCTTCTAAGGCCATCCCGCCCATGCCGGTGGCGTGGAAGACGGCAACTTCGAACCCGCGTTCCTCGAGCGGGCGCGAGAGCAGGGTCATGTATTTCAGGCACGAGGAACCGAAGCTCATCATGCCGATCACCGGGCGTTCGCGCCGGGGCGGTTCAACCGCGCGCGCGGCGCCCAGCACCGCGCCAGCAGCCTGGCTCAGCGAGGATTTGCAGACCTGAATTCAGACCGTAGAGCCCGCCAGCCCACAGGATCATCTGGATATCCGGCGCCAGCCGGTCGGCGGGAATAATCGGGGAGAAGGCAACGGTGGAGACCACGTACTTCGGCACCCCCATGGGCAGCGCCTGACAGCAGTCGAGCACCAGATCCGTGCCCATGGTGCCGCCCAGACCGATGATGCCGTCGATCCTGCCGTCGGCGTAGAGTTTTGCCGTCAGGGTCGCCGCGCCCGCCGCCATGATCTGCATGGCGAAGTTTTCGTCCCCGGCGTCGATGGCGTCCTGAATGGTCTTTCCGACCGCGGCCGTCACGTCGTGCTTGGAGATGTCGGTCGGCTGCTGCGGGTCGCCGAGCACGCTGACGTCCATGCTCATCGGCGTGCCGCCCTGCGCGCGGATGACCTCACAGACGTAGTTCAGCTCGTCGTCCTTGGTATCAAAGGTTCCGATCACCAGAATAGTCTTGTTCATCGCTTTCACGCCTCCGCTCACACTTTTCCTAAACCAGCTGTCATCCCCGCATGCGCTCACCGCCGGGGTCGTAGAAACCGCGCAGGCTCAGCTGCGCCGGATAGTGCTTGCCTGCAATCTGCACGCTAAAGCCACCTGCCTCAATCCAGTCTGCGCCAATCCCCGTCTCGCGGTGCAGCGCGACCAGGCCAACCATCTGCTCCAGCCGGAAGCCCCAGTCGCCCGACGTCACGTGGCCCACGATCTCACCCGGCTTTCCAGACGGGCTCGTTGTGGATCAGGTACGGCCCCTCAGCCCCGGTCAGGCTTGGTACCGAAATCATGGCCGTGCGATAGCGCAGGCGGCCAGCGCGGTGATCCTCGACCTGTTCCAGCAGCCGGTCGCGGCCAAGGAAGCCGCCGGGCTTGTCGAGATCGACGGCGAAACCCAGCCCGACTTCGTAGGGCGTATCGTCTTCACCGATGTCGTGGCCGAAGTGCAGAAAGCCCTTCTCGATCCGGCAGGCGTTCATGGCGAACATGCCCATGGGCTCCAGCCCCAGCGGCGCGCCAGCCTCGACCAGGGCCTCGTAGACGCTGCCTGCGAATTCCGCGCTGATCAGCAGCTCGAACCCGAGCTCGCCCAGAAACGAACGCCGGATCACCCAGCCGCGCGCCAACCCGAGATCGACCTCGCACGCGCCGCCGAAGGGTAAGGCAGCGGCCGAAACCGCCTCCGGGCTTCCTGTCAGCGCCGCCATGATATCCCGCGATTTCGGCCCGTGCAGGCTGAGCAAGGCAAAGGCGGCGGTGGCGTCGAACAGCTCGAAGCGCCAGTCCGGGTCTGCGTGGGCGCGGATCCAGTGCTGGTCGCGCATCTGGCTAGGGTGTCCGGTGACCACGAGGAAGCGGTTTTCAGCCAGCCGCGTCACGGTGACATCGGCTTCTATGCCCCCCGCTTCGTTCAGAAACGGCGTGTAGATCGATGTCCCGACCGGGCGGTCGAGATTAGCGGAAGCCACGCGGCTCAGCGCCGCAAGCGCGTCCGGCCCCTGCACGATGAATTTGGCGTACATGGACTGGTCGAGCAGCACGGCTTGATCCCGCGCAGCAAGGCACTCGACCTGCATTCGCGCCGACCACGGCTTCCAGCGGATCGACGGCTCACCCGTCCAGCCGCCGCCGAAGTGCATGGGCACTTCCCAGCCGATGCGTTCGGCAAAGGCAGCCCCGGCCGCGCGCAGTTCGGTGTGCAGCGGCACCCGGCGCAGGCCGCGTGCGCTGTTCACCTGCCGCCCGGGCCAGTGCAGGCCGTAGTGAAAGCCCACGCTTTCTGCGGCGCGCTCGGCGTTATAGGCGCTGTTGCGCTGGAACGGATGCGCCCGCACTGCCAGCAGCGGCAGCATCGAGCGCGAAGGCCGACCGTCGATCAGCCACTCGGCCATGGTCAGACCGGTCCCGCCAGAATTGAGGATGCCGTTGGAATTCATCCCCGTGGCCAGAAACACGCCTTCGACCTCGGCGCTGGGGCCCATGTAGGGCCGCCCGTCGGGGGTAAAGCTCTCGGGTCCGTTGAAGAAAGTCTGGATGCCCAGCCCTTCGAGCGCCGGCATGCGCGCGAACATGCGCTCCAGCTCCGGCTCGGCGTGCTGCATATCAAAAGGCAGTTCGTCGAACTCGAAATCCTCTGGAATACCGTTCCGCGCCCAGGCCTTGCCCTGCGCCTCAAACCCGCCGATCAGCAGCTTGCCGGCGTCTTCTTTCCAGTAGGTGCGCTCCTCGGCGATGTTCAGGATCACCTGCTCCCGGGCCAGCCAGTCCACCGGCTCGGTGACGATGTAGAAGTGCTCGGCGGCGTGCAGCGGCACAGTCATGCCGTGGGCCTTGGCGAAGGGATGGCTCCACATGCCAGCGGCAATCAACACGCGGTCGGTGGCGATGGTACCTTGTTCTGTGAATACGGCGCGGACCCGGCCGTGCTGAATATCGAGACGCTCGACCCGGCAGTCTTCGAATACCTGCCCGCCCCTGGCGCGGGCGCCCTTGGACAGCGCGGTGGCCACGTCGATTGCGTTCACCTGCCCGTTCGACGGCAGCAGTAGGCCCGAGCGCACGTCGTCGACCTCAATGGTCGGCCACAGCGCCGCAATCTGCTCGCGGTCGAGGATCTCGCTTTCGATCTCCATCCGCGCGGCGTGATCGTGCTGGCGCAGCAGCTGCTCGTGTCGAACCTCGCCGAGTGCGAGGTTAAGGGTGCCGCTTTGCTTGTAACCCGTCGCCTGTCCGGTCTCAGCCTCGAGGTCCCGGAACAGCTTGGCGGTATATTTGCCCAGTGCGGTTTGCGCAGTGCTGTCGCGCAGCTGCCCAACGATCCCGGCGGCGTGCCAGGTCGTGCCGCTGGCCAGCTTCCGGCGCTCAAGAAGTACCGCTTCAACCCCGCGCGCGGCCAGGTGATAGAGCGTCGACAGCCCGATGATCCCGCCGCCGATGATGACGACAGGTGCCTGAGACGGCAGGTTTGGTGCCACCCTGTTCCTCCCCGACGCGCGCCCTTATCTGGGGACAATCACGCCTCATTCGGTGCGTTATTGTCACCGATGGAGGATTATGCAACACGACCTGACCGGGGTCAACGATCTCGGACCCGGGCGCGCACGTCCTGATCTGCGTTGCTCGCAGCTTGCACTCTCCATGCATTTGGTGACACTGCCTCGGCAACGGCACCCGGAAACCAGCACCGCGGCCCGGAAAAGGATCAAAATTTTGACAGCTCTGCGCGACCTGACGGCCTCGGCGGTAATGATGGGCTTGCTGGCAGCCTTCGTCGGCTACTCAGCCTCCTTCGCCATTGTCATGGCGGCGCTGGAAGCCATGGGTGCTACCGAGGCACAGGCGGCCACGGGCTGTTCTTTGCGACGCTGGCCATGGGGCTGTGCAGTCTGGTGCTGCCGCTGATCACGCGCGCGCCCTCGGCCATTGCCTGGTCGACGCCGGGGGCTGCGTTCCTCGCCTCTTCGGCGACCCTGCCCGGGGGCTTTGGCGAGGCTCTGGGCGCGCTCATCACCTGCGGCGTGCTGATCCTGATCACCGGCCTGATCCCGGCGCTGGGCCGCTGGGTTGGCCGCATTCCCAAGCCCATCGCCAACGCCCTGCTCGCCGGGGTCCTGCTCAAGCTGTGTCTGGCACCAGCGTTGGCGCTGGGGTCGATCCCGGCGCTGATGATCCCGGTCATTCTGGCGTGGATCGTCGGCCTGCGGCTGAGGGAGCTCGCCGGCATGCCGCTGGCGGTGCTGACCATGGCCGTGGTGCTCGCCTTTACGGTCGATTTCGAGGCGGCGGGTGCGGCCTTCAGCGCGGGCTGGTTCCCCATGGTGGCGCCCTCGATGCCGATCTTCGAACCGGTCTCGATGCTCTCGGTCGGGCTGCCACTGTATCTGGTCACCATGGCCGGGCAGAATATTCCGGGCTTTGCCGTGCTCGAGCTCAACAACTTTCCCGCGCGCCGCCCGCTCATGCTGCGGGTGACGGGGGTGGCCAGCCTGCTCAGCGCGCCCTTCGGGGCCATGCCGATCAACATGTCGGCGATCACGGCGGCGATGATGTGCGGTGAGGACGCTGGCGCCGACCCGGCAAAACGCTACTGGGCGGCGACCATCAGCGGCGTCAGCTACTGCCTGCTGGCGCTTCTCGCCGGGGTGACGGCCACACTGGTGACGATTGCGCCCACGGCGCTGATCATCGGGATTGCCGGGCTGGCGTTGATCCCGGCGCTGGTCGGCTCTCTGCGGTCGGCCTTCAGCGAACCCGGCCAGCTTGAGGCGCCGGCGCTGACCTTTCTCACGGCGGCCAGCGGTATGACCCTGTTCGGGGTCAGCGGGGCGTTCTGGGGATTGGTGCTGGGGGGGCTGGTCTGGCTGTCGAAATCACTGCTCAACCGCCAGACCCACGCATCATCGAAGCCGGACGACGACCGAGCCTGAAACAGCCCCCGACCCTCAGACTGTCAGGGGAGCCGCAACCAATGGCTGCTCTTTTCAAGCAGAATGAGCGATGAGCGAAGGTCCTGAAATCATCACTTGAATTTTCGTACGTTAGTACTAATAATGCCTGTCATGCTTATCTATTGAGGAGATACGACATGCTGGATATCGCTGCCACCGCCTTGCCCACCGGTGAGGAATTCCTTGAGAGCCTGCGTGACGATCGCGAAGTCTGGTTCCACGGGGAACGCGTCAAAGATGTGACAACCCATCCAGGTTTTCGGAATTCAGCCCGGTCGTTGGCGCGCCTGTATTCGGCGATGCATGACCCGGCGCTAAAGGATAAGGTGCTCGTGCCAACCGACACCGGCAACGGTGGCGAGACCCATGCGGCTTTCCGCATTCAACGCACCAAGGATGATCTTCGTGCGGCGCGCAGTGCAATCCGAGTATGGCAAGAGCAGTCCTTTGGCTGGATGGGACGCACTCCTGACTACAAAGCGTCCTTGTTGACTGCTCTGGGGGCTGATCCGGAGTTCTTCGGCGAATATGCGGATAACGCGCGTTTCTGGTACAAGAAGTCACAGGAAAATGTGCTGCATATGGCCCATGCCATCATCAATCCGCCGGTAGATCGCAGCCGTCCCTTTGACGAAGTGAACGATGTGTTTGTCCATGTTGAAAGGGAAACTGATGCCGGGCTCATTGTCAGCGGGGCCAAGGTGGTTGCGACCGGGTCGCCTCACACACAATATCTGTTTGTGTCCCATGTCGGCGCACCGGCCACGAAGAAGGAATTCGCCTTAGCCTTTATCTGCCCCACCAACGCGCCGGGCACCAAGATGTTCTGCCGCAGCTCTTATGAATTTAATGCGGCTGCCGCGACAGGCCCGTTCGAAAACCCGTTGACCAGCCGTCTCGATGAAAACGACGCTGTGTTGATTTTCGACAAGACTCTGATCCCGTGGGAAAATGTCATCGTCTACGACATCGACCGCATTAACCGCCTTTGCGATGCCACGGAATGGGAAAGCCGGGCCATCCTGCAGGCCAGCACCCGCATGAGCGTCAAGCTGGATTTCCTCGCTGGCGCGCTGAGCAAGGCACTGGACATTACCGGAGCAGGTAAGTTCCGCGGCGTCGAAGCCGGTCTCGGTGAAGTCGTAAACTGGCGCAATGCGTTGACCGCCATCCGTGACGGCATGATCGAAAACGCTACGCCGGGACCGGGTGGCAGCCTGTCACCCTGTATGGCCTATGGTCGCTCCTATACGGCGCTGGCGCCGAAACTATACAGCCGCATCCGGGAAATCATCGAAACTGTTGTGGCCTCGGGTCTGATTTACCTCAATTCCCACGTTACGGATTTGCAATCGCCGGAAATGCGCCCCTATCTGGACAAGTACCTGCGCGGGTCCGACGGGCTGACAGCCCTTGATCGTTCCAAGACGATGAAACTGTTGTGGGATGCCATCGGCAGTGAATTTGGCGCGCGTCATGAGCTCTACGAACTGAACTATTTCAGGGCACCTGAGATGAACCACTTGCTGGCGCTTGATGATGCGCGGCGCGATGGCATGATGGAGCATGCACGCTCACTCGTGGAAACCTGCATGAGTGAATACGAGCTCACGGGTTGGACCGTGGACGACATGTTCCAGCCTACGGATGTTTCCCGCGTTGGGCGGTGGCAAACATGACGCTACAGAAAAACGTGGCCGGCGCGGAGGTTCTCCGCCCGGCCTTTCTGGTTGCGATGTCTCTCAGCCAGAGGCCAACACCTTTTCAAACATCGGGCGTGCAACCTGAGCGGGGAACAAGCGGTCAAACTTGGCGCTGTGGAGAATCATTCCCTCTACTAGCAGGTTAAGCATATCTGCCGTCGCTTCGTTCGCTCGTTTTAGCAGCAACTGCATGGATCTTTCTGACCACTCGGCGGCGATGTCTTCAAGGCCGTCATTATTGATGCAGTAGAGAAAGAACTCATAATCAGCAAAAAGCTGCTCACGGTATGTTACTGTGAGCAACTCCATAAGGTCAGCCAAATCTTGAGCTAGGTCCTCTTCACCGCGTCCAGAATCAACCGCCGCAGTAAACCGCTCTAAGAACCGGTCCCTGGAAAACACCGCGACATCTCGAAACAGATCGATGCGATCCTTGTAGTGGTAGGTCAAAGATCCCAACGCCACGCCTGACCTGGCAGAAATATCCCGAAACGAGATACCTGCAACGCCATTCTCGCGCGCCAATTCATGCGCGGATAAAATGATGCGATGGCGGCGGTTCAAAGCATTGGCATCCCGCTTGGACATGCCATGCGCCGGAGGACTCAATGTAGTCGACATGAACATTTCATATCTCACAACGGAGTTCGGGCCTAGCGGTTTCGAACCCGTGGGATCGAGCTTGTCCAGCGTGCAGGAGCGCCACCCGCTCACTCTCTTGGAGGAAGTGCAGCAACTGTTCACGGCAAATCGAAGCGGACCTGTCAATGAAGGCCTGCCAAGTATACGCCTTGAACTATCAACACGAAGTCATTCGCATACAGCGCTGATCATCGGGGTTGCTGGGCTGGCTTTGATCCCGGCGCTGACCTTTCTCACGGCGGCCAGCGGCATGACCCTGTTCGGGGTCAGCGGGGCCTTCTGGGGGCTGGTGCTGGGCGGGCTGGTCTGGCTGTCGAAATCACTGGTCAACCGCCAGACCCACGGATCATCTGCGCCGGACGACAAGCGAGCCTGAACAGCCCTTTGCCCCGTCTCTCGAAACGACGGGGTCAGCGCGGACCGTCGTTGTAGCGCACGCGGTCGACCATCAGTGACGCTGCCGGGCGCAGATTACCCACCACGTTGAGATCGCGGCCATCGGACCGGAGTTCCCCGAAACTGGCAACGATATCTGACACCTGCCCACCTGCGATCACGGGGTATTCAAACACCTGCTCCGCATAGATTGCCTGCGCGGCGGGCGTGGTCAGGAACTCCATCAGCGCCAGCGCCGCATCCCGGTTGGGGGCATAGCGCGCCATCGCCATCCCGGAGACATTGACGTGGGTGCCGCGTCCTTCGATATTGGGGAACAGCACCTTGAGCGATGCCCGCCACTGTTGCTGCTCGGGTTCCTTCTCGTTGGTCTCCATCAAACCGACGTAGTAGGTGTTTCCCAGCCCAAGATCACACTCGCCGCTGTAGATCCCCTTGGCCTGTGCGCGGTCATTGCCTTCGGGTTCGCGGGCGAGGTTATCGCGCAGACCGGTGAGCCAGGTTTCGGCCGCTGCTTCCCCCAGTTCATCGATCATCGAGGCGAAGAGGGCGAGGTTATAACCGTGCTGGCCTGAGCGGGTGCAGATCCGGCCCTTCCATTTCGGGTCGGCCAGTTCCTCGTAGGTGATGCTGTCCTGCTCGACCCGGTCGACCGAGGCGTAGACGACGCGGCCGCGCTTGGTTAGGGCGAACCAGTGATCGTCCTCATCGCGGAGGGTCGCCGGGACGTTCGCTGCGATTGTCGAAGAGGTGACCGGCTGGGTCACGCCCTCGTTGACGAAATCAAGCAGTCCGCCGATGTCAGTGGTCAGCAGCACATCCGCCGGGGAACCTGCGCCCTCTGCCACGAGGCGATCCACCAACCCCTTCTTGACGAACAGAACCCGGGTATCGATCCCGGTTTCAGCGGTGAAGGCGTCGAGCACCGGCTCGATCAGATCGGTCTGGCGGGTGGAGTAGATGTTGACGGTGTCCGCCTGGCTTGAGACGGCGAGTGCGACGGAAAGAAGGGTCGAAGCGGCGACAAGTCCAGCAGTGAAAGGACGCGGTGTCATAGTCTCTGGGTTCCGGGATCAGGGCTTTGGCGTGGGGTGGCGATCCGTGGCCAGCCCCCGACAAGGCAGCGGGTCAAAGATCACAACCTAGCCACTACTCCCCCACCGACTCTGGGTCAAGAATAAATAGTACTGCTTTAGTGCTGTTTATTTCTCTCTGGCCTTCACGCGCTCCCGCCACAGGATCAAACCCCCTGCCCCGACGATTAAAATCACGCCCGGGAACAGCGCTGTCACCGGCAACTCGCCAAAGAACAGCCAGCCAAAAAACAGCGATGTCAGAATGCTGACAAAGACGAACGGCGCCAGCGTCGACCCCTCGGCCATGCGATAGGCCACCATCAGCGTCAGCACTGAAACCCCGCCAACCATCGACATCAGCAGCACCAATCCAGCATCCTCCGCGCTGCCCACCGGCGAGAAACCCGTGCTGGCCAGCACCATCACCACAGACGCCAGAATGCTGGCCACCGACGAGTACAGCAGCAGCAGGCCGTTGCTCTCGCCATCGGTGAAGAACCTGACGGAGACCATCGAAAACCCGTAGCAGGCCGCGGCGGCAATCGGCAGCAACGCCAAAACCGTGAAAGTATCGCTGCCCGGCCGCAGCACCAGAACCACACCGATAAAGCCAAGGATCACCGCACCGCTGCGCCACAGTCCGACGCGCTCCCGGAAAAACAGCACCGACATGATAACGACGAACAGCGCGCTCGACTGCGCCAGCGTGGCGATCGTCGCCAGTTCCATCAGCGAGAGCGATGTGTAGAAGGCCAACTGTGCAAGTGCGACCATCAACCCCCGGAACAGCGCCATCCGCCACTTTTTCAGGATCAGAAATCGCCGCTCCAGCTTCAGTTCACGGAGAAACAGCATGAGCGCAATCGGCGGCAGCATGCCGAAGATATTGCGGTAGGTTGAAAGCTCAACCGGGCTGTAGCCCCGCGACGTCAGCACTTTGACGATCACAGCCATCAGATCGAAACCGGTGATGGACAGCAAGACCAGTGCAATGGCGAGGAAGGGCCGTGATGTGGGGGTCGCCATGGGTTTGCACTCAACTGCCGTTATGGAGAACAAGTCTGGACCCCTTGAGGACGGCTGTCACGCAAAGCTTTGCCGGCTCATAGCCCCGGGAAGCGCGGCTGACCTGTCGCTTTCGCGCTGCGCAGAAATCCCGGCAGCGCCTTAGGATCAGGGCCATGACACTACCTCGTTCCCCGCGACTGCTCACTCTGGTGCTGATGGTCGGCACCAGCGTGATGTCGCTGAACCTGATCCTCCCGGCGCTGGGGAGCCTCGCCCAGAGTTTCGGACTGAGCTACGCCACTGCCTCGTTTGTGTTCTCCGGCTACCTGATTGTCACCGGCGTGATGACGCTGGTCATGGGCCCGCTGTCGGACCGCTTCGGCCGCAGGCCCATCGTGCTGACGGCGCTGAGCATCTTCATTGTCGCCTCGCTGTGCAGCGCGTTGGCAACGAACGTGGTTTTGCTGTTCGTCTTTCGCTTCTTTCAGGCGGTGGTGGTCGCTGCCGGGGTGCTGGCGCAGGCCGCCGTGCGGGACACATCGTCCAGCCAGTCCGACACCACCCGCAAGCTGGCCCTGATCGCCATGGCGATGGCGCTGGTCCCCTGATCGGGCCCATGGTTGGCGGGGTTATCGCAGACCTGATGGGGTGGCGGGCCGTGTTCATGGCGCAGGCTGGCGTGGGCGCCCTCACCCTGCTGCTCTGCGTGTTTGACCTCAACGAGACCAACCAGCAGCGCTCGGCAACCTTTCTGGCCCAGTTCCGCGCCTATCCGGGGCTGGTCTCCTCGCTGCGGTTCTGGGGCTACGTCATGACCCTGTGCATGGGGGTGGCGGTCTTCTTCTCCTTCCTCGCCGGCATGCCGTTGATCGCCAAGGCACGCTTTGGCTTTGGCGAAACCATGATCGGGGTCATGCTGGGCACGCTGACGCTGGGTTATCTGGTCGCCAACGGCGTGCTGCGGCAGATATCAGACCGCTTCATGCAGGCGGGGATCATGGTCTTTGCCCGTGCGCTCGGGGTCATCGGACCGCTGATTTCGATGGCGTTGATCGCCCTTGGGTTCACCAATCCGATCGTCATTTTCGCCCCACTGGTGCTGATGGGCGCAGCCAACGGGCTGTCCTTGCCGCTGGCCAATTCAGGCATCGTTTCGGTCCGCCCGGATCTGGCGGGGTCGGCGGCGGGGCTGTCGCAGGCATTGGTGTCATGGATCGGGGCGCTGTGCTCGGCTGCTCGTCAGCATGCTGCTGACCGACACTCCTTCGACCTTCGTCTTCCTGTGGGCGTTGACAGCGCTTGGCGGTGATGGCGCTGCTGCCCTCGGTGATGGTGCTTATTCTGGACCGCCGCGACGCTCCCAAACCGGCCTGAACCGTTCAGGCAGGCCGCTTCTCAACAACCAGGTACCAACCGGTGGGTTCGTCATCATCTTCGAACAGGCGATCGGCCTCGCGCGAGCGCAGGATGGCGACACCAGCGTCGGTCAGTGCTTCCAGCCCGGAACCAAAGCCGCCCGCGTCCCAGACATCGCGATGCACGGTGCAGATCAGCCGTCCCCCGGGCACCAGCAGCGCCAATAGTCCCGGCAGGCACCCCGCGCCGACGTGTCCATGGGTGAAAGTCCCGGTCGAAGCCAGCATGTCGTAGCTCTCGGCTTCCATCTCCAACGGCGCGTTCAGATCGCGGAGAAAGGCTTCTTCGATACGCCCCTCGCGCTTGGCCACCGCCAGCATCGGCGCAGAGTAGTCCAGCCCGTCGATCCGGCTGAAGCCCTCCTCGCGCAGACAGTCAGCCAGCAGGCCGGTGCCACAGCCCACATCCAGCACCCGGGCATCCCGGCGCGGCTCAGTCCACCGCAGCCAAGGCCGCAATCCGCCTCGGCGAGCGATAGGCCAGCCCGTCGATCATGGTCTGGTCGTAGGTTTCGGCCCAGTCGGCATAGAGCTTCAGCGTCTCTTCGGGATTGTCGTTGCGCAGGGCGTAGGCGCGGGCGAGCAGGCGCTCTGGCGTGTTCTCAGTTTCGCGATCTTCGCCCATGGTTCGAACCCCTCGCTTAACGCTGCACAGGCCGGAAAAAGCTCCCGGATCCATATCGACTTTCGACACGAACCCGGCAAATATAGCCCCTCAAGGTTCAGGAGGGTCAACGACCGTGAAGAAACGCCACTTTGAAATCGCCGGCTGGCTGCTGTTTATCGTATCAGCCCTGGGCTTCACCGTCGCCAGCATCGGCAGTTTCTGGGGCATGTTCGGTAGTCTGTTCTTCCTCGTCGCCTGCCTTGTGTTCCTTATCCCCTACTTCATGAAGGACGAGTAGCAGACGCCGAATCCGCCGTCGCTGCTACCAGCCCATGGCCTCGCGCACGCGGCTGATGGTCCGCTCAGGGTTCTTGAGCTTATCGAGGCCGAACAGGCCGAAGCGGAAGCTGCGGTAGTCCGGGCCTTCGTCGATGGCCAGCGGCACGCCTGCGGCGATCTGCAACCCCTGCGCGGCAAAGACCGAGCCGTTCTGCATCTCCGCCGACGGCGCGAAGCACACCACCACGGGCGCTGCCTGAAAACCCTCAGCCGCCACACTCTGATAGCCCTGCTCGGCGAGGATGGCGCGCAGTTCGCTGCCGATCCGCTCCTGCGCGGCGCGGCAATTCTGCAGGCCGAAATCGAGGGTCTCGTTCATGTTGTCGTTGAAGCCAAGCAGCGCGTCGGTCGGCATGGTCGCGTGGTAGGCGTGGCCACCCTCCAGGTAGGCTTGCATAATCTGGTGCCACTTGCCCAGATCGACGGTAAAGCTGCTCGCCCGGATTTCATCCATGCGGTCGAGCGCCCTGGCGCCCATCAGCACCACCCCAGCCGAAGGCGAGGACGACCAGCCCTTCTGCGGCGCCGTCACCATCACGTCGACGTTGAGCGCCTGCATATCAATCCACACCGCGCCTGACGCCACGCAGTCGAGCACGAACAGACCATCGTTGGCCCGCACGGCCGCGCCCACCTCGCGGATGTAGTCGTCGGGCAGCACCATCCCTGCGGAAGTCTCGACGTGGGGGGCAAAGAAAACCTGCGGCTTGGTCGCAGCGATGTGCTTCACGACCTCTTCCAGCGCCATCGGCGCAAAGGGAGCCGTCTCACCTGCACCGGTGCGCTGTGCCTTCAGTACCGGGGCCCGATGGCCGGGTTCTATGGCATCGAAAATCTGGGTCCAGCGGTAGGAGAACCAGCCGTTGCGCAGGAACGTCTTGCGCTTGCCCAGCCCGAACTGCCGCGCCACAGCTTCCATCGCGTAGCTGCCCCGCCGGGAACCAGCACCATCGATTCAGCCTTGTAGGTGTCGGTCAGTCCGGCGTGCAGGCTGTTCATACAGGCCTGAAACTGTGCCGACATGTGGTTGACCGAGCGGTCAGTGAAGACAACGGAGTATTCGAGCAGGTCTTGGGGGCTTTGATCCAGCATGACTAGACGGCCTTATGGTGAAGTGACGCGTTGAATGAAAATCTAGTTCACTAGAGCCGGGTGCAAGCCGTCAAGGTGCAAATAATCGCGCCGCGCGGCGGAAGACCCAGCTACATCCGCGAGAAGCAGGCGATAACAGCATCGCGCGCGGCCTTGGCAACGGCAGCATCGTAACCGGCCTTGGTCGGCATCGAGAAATTGTGCTGCCCCCCGGCGTGGATCACGACGTCGCACCCGTCCTTTCCCGCCAGCGCGGCCTTTACCATCTCCACCTGTTCCATCGGAACGTGGGGATCATCGTCGCCGTAGTGCAGGCTGGTCGGCACCTGTAACCGGTCGGCCTCATCCAGCACACCGTGAATGCGGGTGCCGTGGTAGGCGCCCACCGCATCGGCGGCGTAGCGTGTTCCCGCAAGGAAGGCGAAACTGCCGCCGAAGCAGAACCCGAGCACGGCGAGCTTGCCGTTGCAGCGCGGGTGGCTGCGCAGCTGGGCCATGCAGTCTTCCATGTCCATAAGCCCCTGCGCCATATCGAAGCTGTTCATCCGGTCCAGAGCCGCCTGAAAGTCCGCTGTTGGCCCGGGAACGCTGCGGTGGAAGTAGTCCGGCGCGGCGGTCAGGAAGCCATCGCGGGCGAAGTCTTCGATCAGTCCCTCCATCTCCGCATCCGTGCCGAAGATCGCCGGGATGATCAGGATCGCCGGGGCTGTGCCGTCCCCTGCCGGGGTCGACATCCGGCCGTCGTACGCCGCGCCATCGCGGGCCGTGAAGGTCATGTCAAAGCTGCTGACGGTCATAGCGGCGGTCTCCTTATGCCCCAAACTTGATCGGGTGTGGGGATCGGTCAGAAATCAGGTCTCAGGACGTTCGGCCCAACCGGCAAAAATCTTCTCCAGCACCACCACCGCGTAGAACAGCAGAATGCCGAGGAAGGCCAACGCCAGCAGCACGGCGAACATCAGTGGATAGTCAGCGTTAATCTTGCCACTGTCGAACAGGTGCCCGAGCCCCATGCCGTGGGGTTCGATGATCTCGACCAGATTGGTGCCAATAAAGGCCAGCGTGACCGCGACCTTGAGCGCACCGAAGAACTCAGGCAGCGTTTTGGGCAGGGCGATTTTCCAGAAGACGGTGAACCGGCTAGCCCCCAGCGCGCGAAGGATATCCCGGTACTCGGTCTCCAGCGTGTTCAGGCCCACCGACACCGATACGGCGATCGGGAAGAAGCTGATCATGAAGGCCATCAGCACGGTGTTGGTGTTGTCAGCGCCGATGAACAGCAGCGCGATCACCGGTACCACGGTCGCCTTTGGTACGGCGTTGAAGCCGACCAGCAACGGGTAGAGCGCATCCCGCGCGACCTTGGAAAAGCCCATGACCATCCCCAGCAGCGTGCCGACGAGGATCGAGATCAGCAGTCCGAGCACGGTCCGCCACAGCGTCTGCCAGCCGTAAAGAAGAAACAGCTTCCAGTACTTGGAAAAGGCACCGGTCAGGTCGCTGGGCGAGGCCATCTTGTAGTTTGGCCAGTCGCGCCACCACACCAGCAATTCCCACAAAATCAGGAAGATAACGATCGACACCAGCGGCACGAGGATCTGCCGGATCAACCGGCTCTGTTGCGGGTTCATCAGGCGGCCTCCCCTGCTGGTCTTCGGCACGGTCGCGGCCCTGCGCAATCTGGATCTGGCGGCGCAGTTCGGCGAGGTTTTCGACGATCTCGGGCCGGTAGAGGTCTTCGATCTCGCTCACGCCCCAGCGGTACGGTCATCCGGTGCTGGACCTGCGCCGGGCGGTCAGAGAGCACCAGCACTTCGTCGGCGAGGAACACGCTCTCGCGCAGATCGTGGGTGATGAGCATGCAGGTCACCCCCTGCTCGATCCGTAGTTTGAACATGATCTGCCACAGGTCTTCGCGGGTGAAGGCGTCGAGCGCACCGAAGGGCTCATCGAGGATCAGTACGCTGGGCTGGTGGATCAGGGCGCGGCACAGCGAAGCCCGCTGGCGCATGCCCCCGGAGAGTTCGGAAGGGCGCTTGTCTTCGAAGCCCGACAGGCCCACGAGATCGAGCAGCCCCGCCGCGCGGTCTTCCGCCTCGCGTCGGCTCAGGCCGTGGCCGCGGACGATCTCCAACGGCAGCAGCACGTTGCGCAGGATCGAACGCCACTCGAGCAGCACCGGATTCTGGAAAGCCATGCCGACCGTCGGTCGGGGCGAGACCACTGGCTTGCCGTCGAGGATCACCTGCCCCGCGTCCGGCTTGAGCAGGCCGGCGACCAGCTTGGTCAGCGTGGACTTGCCGCAGCCCGAGGGGCCGACAACGGCGGTGAAGCCGCCTTGGGCAATCTCGAAACTGACGCCATCGAGCACGGGCAAGGGTCCGGCGTCGGTCGGGTAAGCGTGACTGACGTTTTCGAGGGCGATGACGGGTTGATCAGACATGGGAGCACCACAGGACAAAGACGCCGCCCAGCCTAGGGTCAAATCCCGGAGAAAGAAAGCGAGGAGCGCCGCCCCTCCCCGGATAAACCGGGCGGAAAGCGGGAGCGGGCCGGTCCCTGAAGAACCGACCCGCCCCGATCAGGTAAGCTGACCTTACTTCAGCATCAGGGCATCACTGCCCGGCAGGTAAGCATCGGTGTAGTACATCGACGCATCTGGCGCGTTCTGGAACTCGTAGGTTTCAGCAAGCTGGCCCAGAGCCGCGGCCATGCGATCAGGATCGATGCTGCCCATGCCGTTGGCCATGGTGTAGTCGGTCATGACGTTGCCATCGATCGACAGCTGCAGACGGCGGGTTTCCAGCGCGACATCAGCCGCCGGGTTCGCATTGCGACCGCCTTGGCACCCATTTCCGGGTCAGCAATCACGTCACGCCAGCCCGCAGCAACCGCGGTCAGGAAAGCCGTCACATGATCGGGGTTCGCCGCAGCAAAATCGGTGTTGGCGATGATCGCGTTACCGTAGAGCTGCAGGCCGTGGTCAGCCATCAGAATGGTCGAGATATCGTCTTCGGACACGCCCAGACGCACGAGGTTCAAGTAGCTCGAGAACGAAAAGCCGGTGATGGCGTCGACCTTGCCTTCGGCGAGCATGGGCTCACGGGTCGGGAAGCCGACTGGCTCAACGGTGATGGCGGAAACGTCCAGACCGTTCGCGGTGGCGAAGGCCGGGAACTGCGCCCACGCGCCATCTGGCGGCGGTGCACCGAGGATCTTGCCTTCAAGGTCAGCCGGGGCAGATACGCCCTGCGACTTACGGCCGATCACGGCAAAGGGTGGCTTATCGTAGACCATCATGACCGCGATCACGGGCGCGTCGGGGTTCTGGTCCTTAAACTTGATCAGCGAATTGATGTCGGCAAAACCCATAGGGAATGCACCGGTCGCGACCTTTGGAATGGCATCCAGCGAGCCGGAACCAGCCGAAATCTCAACGTCGAGACCGCCAGCGGCGAAGTGGCCGTTATCGATGGCGGCAAAGTAGGCGGCACTGGGGCCTTCGAATTTCCAATCGAGGGCAAAGGGTACGCTGGTCTGCGCCTGAGCACCAACCGCTGCGCCGAGCGCCGTCACGGTCGACAGCAGCCCTGCCCAAATCATCTTCTTCATGATCTTCTCCTCTTTCAGCATTTCAGCCGGTCATACCGCGACATGCCTCAACCTTAACCACGGATTTGCCCGTTTGGAGAGCAAAAATGCAATCCAACCCCATTATTGCCGATCCTTTTGGCGTAGTGCCTCTGACTTAAGCAGTTCGGGACCGCCTCGATATGCCGGCTTTGGAGCAGGCAGTGCTTTTGATGCTCGGCAACCTCGTCTAGATACGGGGTATGGACGATCTCGACTTTCGCTATCCGGCCCTGTCTGACCTGCGCCGCCGCGCAGCCCAGCGTTTGCCGCGCTTTGCCTTCGAGTATCTGGACTCAGCCACGGGCAGTGAAGCCGGAGCCCGCCGCAATCGGGCGGCGTTGGACCGGGTGGGCTTCCAGCCTGCCATTCTCAGCGGAGACGTCCAGCCCGATCTGACCCGGACCTTTCTGGGTCGCGCCTGGGGCTTGCCGCTGGGCATGGCCCCGGTGGGAATGTCGGGGCTGATCTGGCCCCGCGCCGAAGACATCCTCTCCCGCCGGGCGACGGCTGCCGGCCTGCCCTTCTGTCTCTCGACCGTCTCCAGCTCGACCCCGGAGGCCGTCGCGCCGAACCTCGATGCCGATAACGGCTGGTTCCAGCTCTACGCCCCCGCCGACCTCGATGTGCTGAAAGACATGCTCGAGCGTGTGCAAGGGCCGGGTTCAGCGCGCTGGTCCTCACCCTCGACGTACCGGGCGAAAGCCGTCGGGAGCGGCAGCGGCGCGCGCACTTGTCGATCCCGCCTCAGATCACACCGCAGATCCTCGGCTCCGTGCTCAGCCACCCCGGCTGGGCGCTGCACATGCTGCGCGCGGGCCTGCCACGGATGCCCTTCCCCGAAGCCTATGTTGCCGCGGGGCAATCCAGCGCCGACCGCTTCGTGCACGCCGGCCGGGTGATCCGGGGCTACCCCGACTGGGACTATCTGCAGCGGCTGCGCGACCTCTGGCCCGGCACACTGATGGTCAAGGGCGTGCAAAACCCCACCGACGTGCCGCGCCTGCTCGGCACCGGGGTCGATGTGCTATGGGTCAGCAACCACACCGGCCGCCAGTTCGAAGCCGGACCAGCACCGATCGACAGCCTTCCCGCCATTCGCGCAGCTGCCGGAGGCGACGTGCCGATTATCTGGGATTCGGGGATCGAAAGCGGGCTGGACATCCTGCGCGCGCTTGCCCGCGGCGCTGACTTTGTCATGCTTGGCCGGGGCTTTCACTACGCCCTTGGAGCACTGGGGAGCGGGGCATCGACCACCTGCTCCATATCCTGGCCGCCGACATGATCGCCAACATGCAGCAGATCGGCGCCCGGTCCCTCGAAGACCTGCCCGCTCGCTTGCTGCCCCAGCCCCTCTTCAACGGACCTGAGCCCGCGTGACGACCGATAACGACAGCCCCGCCGTGAACACCAGCCAAACGACAGCCCCGAAGTGCTGGTCGACGCCGATGCCTGCCCGGTGAAAGAAGAAATCTACAAGGTCGCAGGGCGGCACGGCGTGCCGGTGACTTTGGTCGCGAACAGCTACATGCGCTTTCCGCGTGGAGGCCTGATCCGGCTGCAGGTCGTGGACGACAGCTTTGATGCCGCCGACGACTGGATCGCCGAAGCCGCCCATCCGAAGGCCGTGGTCATCACCGCCGACATCCTGCTCGCACAGCGCTGCCTCGATGCCGGGGCCAGCGTATTGGCGCCCACGGGTAAGCCCTTCACCGATGCCAGCATTGGCGGTGCCGTCGCGACGCGCGGGATTATGGCCGACCTCCGCGCCTCGGTCGGCACCAAGGGCGACGGTCCGGGCGCTGGCGGGCATTTCGGCGGTCCGGCCCCGTTCTCCAAGGCGGACCGCTCGCGATTTCTGCAGGCGTTGCACGAGGCGCTGGAGCAACGTCGTCGCGGTCACTGAGGATCACAGACAGAGCAATGGACCGTGCTGGAAAAGACAAACAAAAACCCCCGCCTTCCTGCGAAGACGGGGGTTGCTGTTTAGTGCTGTTCAGGCCTCGGCCTTACTTTGGCATCTCGGAAATAACGCCGCCACCGATGGACTCTTCAGGGGTGAAGGCCACGGAGTACATGGGTTCCTCGAAGGGCTTTTCCTGCAGGTAGAAGCTACGGCGCGAGAATACGGAAACGTCCACGTAGTCGTAGATCGTGCCGGCTTCCAGCTCCTGACGCAGGATCACGTTCTTACGGCGCTTGGAATACTTTTCTTCGAACTCGGTGCCGGGCATAGGGTCGGTCACCAGCGTGTAGCGCGCCTCGATGAAGCCCGTATCGAGCGTCAGACGGGTCAGGCAGGTCTTGCGCGTCCGGGTGCTTGGGCTGACCTCGCGGGAAGTAATCTCACCGCTCTCCATCCCCTGATCCAGCAGGTCCTTTTGTGCCTGCAAATCAGCCCGGTCGGCACTGGCGACCCGTGGGTCTTCCAGACCAGCGACCAGCTCTTTGTAGTAGGCCGAGTCCTTCAGGTAGTTCTCCGCCAGTTCTGGCCGCAGGTAATCTTTGACGTAGTCCTCAGAGCATTCGCCGCTGCGTTCACGGTTGTAGTTGAGGAACCCACCAAGGCCCATCAGAACCAGGACAACTCCGCCGATAATATACTTCAACATGCTCGTTAGCCTCTTAAACTTTCACTGCCCCGTCCACGGTTCGGGCAATAGGAATTAACGGTAGACATTGCCCGATGCAGTCTCGGGCGCAGGGCGTTCGATGGCGTCGATCAGGGCACGCATCTCGAGCGCACCGACGGCCTTGCCGTCTTTCATGACCGTTGCAGGCTTGGATGGCTCGTCCTTCATCTTCTGCATGGCGTCTTCAAGCGCCATATCGAAGTCAATCTCGACCTTGCCACCCTTTTTGCCCGCTTCCATCAGGGAGCGGACCTTGAGAACGCGGCCGCGGTTGATATCCATGATGAAGTCAGACACGTATTCGTCGATCGGGCGCAGGACAATGTCCTGAGGGTCGCCCTGCTGCACCAACCCACCATCACGCAGGATGGCGATATCGTCGCCGATGCGCAGCGCCTCGTCGAGGTCGTGGGTGATGAAGATGATGGTCTTGTTCAGCTCGGCCTGCAGCTCCAGCAGGACGTCCTGCATGTCGGTACGGATCAGCGGATCGAGTGCCGAAAACGCTTCGTCCATCAGCAGGATGTCAGCGTCGGTGGCCAGCGCACGGGCCAGACCCACGCGCTGCTGCATGCCGCCGGAAAGCTGGCTGGGGTAGGATTTCTCGAAGCCGGTCAGGCCGACGCGGTCGATCCACTTTTGCGACCGCTCGAGGGCTTCACCCCGGCGCACACCCTGCAGGCTCAGGCCATAGGCGACGTTGTCGGAAACAGTCCGGTGCGGCATCAGCGCGAACTTCTGGAACACCATGCTCATCTTGCTCTGCCGCAGGTCACGGAGTTCGCGATTGTTCATTTTCAAAACGTCGACACCATCGACTTCGACTTCACCGGCGGTCGGATCGATCAGGCGGTTGAGGTGTCGGATCAGGGTGGATTTACCCGAGCCCGACAGGCCCATGATCACCTGCACCCGCTTTTCCGGGATGTCGATGTTGATGTTGTTCAAGCCGAGAACGTGCTCGTGCTGTGCCAGCAACTCGACCTTGCCCAGACCGTCGTAGACGTGCTGCAGCGCTTCGGCCGGATTTGCACCAAAGACCTTGTAGAGGTTTTTGATCGATACTTTGACGTTTTCACTCATGATCAGTGCCCTACCTTGCGGTGCTGCTGCATGCGTTCGCCGTAGAGGTACAGCGAGCGGTCAATAACAATCGCGATCAGCGCGACGGCGGTACCCGACTGGAGACCCAGCGCGAGGTTTACCGTGCCCTGAGCCGAGAGGACTTCCGCCCCCAGACCAGGCGCACCGACCAGAGCGGCGATCACGACCATGGCCAGCGCCATCATGATGGTCTGGTTAATGCCGGCGAAGACGTTGGGCAGCGCCAGCGGGATCAGCGTACCGAACAGGCGCTGGAGATAGGTCGCACCGAAGGCGTGGCTGGCCTCGACAACCTCGAACGGCACCAGCCGGATGCCGAGGTTGGTCAGACGCACGACCGGCGGCATGGCGTAGATCACCACCGCAATCAGGCCGGCAACCGGGCTCACACCGAACAGGATCAGCACGGGAATGAGGTATACGAACGACGGCATGGTCTGCATCAGGTCGAGGATCGGCTTCACAGCACGATCCACCGCGTCAGAGGCGGACATAAAGATCCCCAGCGGGATACCGAAGGCGACACAAAGAATGATCGACAGGATCATCAGGGAGAAGGTCTGGAGAGGCAAGCTCCATCAGACCAAAGACGCCGATGAACAGGAGTGCAGCGAGAGCGAGCAGGACGACGCCCACTTTGCGCGAAACCCAGAAGACCAGCAGGAGCACCAGCGCGAAGAAGATCGGCCAGGGCATGAAATCGATAAAATCGCGCAAATCATTCATTGCGCGCCGGAGCGGTAGGATGAACTCCTTTACCGCAAAACCGTAAGAGCCAGCGAAGTAGTCGAAAGGCTGGTTGATGCCACCGAGGTTCAGCAGAACCCGGAATTCAGTGGTCAGGGCCGGGAAGTCATTCAACGAGTTCCAGTTCCACTCATTGGTAACGATGAACAGGTAGAGGTTCTTGATCAACCCCCAGCCGGCACCGACCAGAATACGTGCTGCCTTGAACAGCGTCTCTGGCAAGCCGATGGCGGTATTCCACAGCCACATCGCAAAGTGGAAGAGGGTAATTGGAAGGCTGATAACGAGGAACTTGGCGAGCCCAAAGACCATATTAAAGAGGTGCCCGGGCACCGTCAGCAGGAATATCCAGATATCCCCAAACTCTTCAAACTTCAGGTCACCCATCCGGCCTACCCCTTGTTTTCTTTGGAACTTTACTTTTGGCGAGACCGCCAAGAAGAAGGGGACCTGCTGATTAGGGCAGGCCCCTTTGAACGTTAGACGCTAAGCCAAGGCTTAGAGTGCAGCCAGAACGGCGTCAGCAACGTCGGCGTCGACCCAAGAGGTCCACAGGTCCTGGAAGTCGCTCAGGAACACCTTAGCGGTGTCAGCTGCGGAAGCCTGGTTGGCACCCATGTAGGAGTCCAGTGCACCGAGAACGGCCATTGGCAGTTCGCGAGCCAGTACGTAGTCGTACGCACCGGTGTCACGCAGAGCCGGGGTAGTTGCCGTTGCGATGTCGGAAGGAGTCCAGGACTGTGGGTGTCTTCACAACCGCCTGGCAGTTCGCCAGCGTCACGGTAGCCCATTACACAGTCGGTCCAGCCTGCCTGGCTGAAGTCCACACCCCAATCGAGTGGAACGAGTTCGTTCTCAATCGCGATTGCAGTTGGGGTCCAGTAGTAACCAACCCAGTTAGCGTTGGAAACGTACGCGTCGGTGATGATGGAGTTCATGCCCTCGAAGGAACCTGGGTTCTCAAGGTTCCAGCCCTTGTCGGCCATGCCCCACATGTGGAACAGCGCAGTGTTGTTGTGCTCACAGCCCCAGCCAACTACCGATTGGGCAGCCGTAGAAGGCGCCAGCGCCGTCAACAGTCGGGGAAGGGAACAGGTCAGGACGATCAAGCAGAGCAGGTACAGAGTCGATTTCTGGGTAAGCTTCTGCGAATGCAGGGGAAACGTACCAGAATTCACCAGCCTCTGGGAAAGGCTTGCCGGTCAGTTCGATTTCACCGTCGGCGATCGCGGCATTCAGGACGTCCTGGTCTACACCAAGGTTCCAGAATTCGGATACAACCAGCGGGCCATCGGAGCCCTGAGCCAGAGCAAGGGTCTGGGTCGTGGAGGTTGGGGTTACGGTTACGGAGCAGCCGTAGCCGTGGGTCAGAATGAACGCGTCAATCTGGCCGAGGATCTGTGCGGTCGACCAGTTGGCTTCCCAACGGTTACTTCACCACACTCAGCCTGAGCTGCAGAGCTAAAGCCGAAAACGGCCGTGGTCAGCGAAGCTGCAATAAGTGCGAGCTTTTTCATGATAAATTGTCCTCCCAAGACATTTATAGGGGTCACAAGCAGGACGAGGACGCGCCCCGCTCTCTATGAACCACCACAATGTTTAGGAAAAAGTGACCAAGCGAGTCAAACCTTTCTCCCCAGATCGGGAGGGGTTTTGATGGCTGAAGCGGCCAAGTGCGCGATGTTGTCGCTATTGTAGAAACCAACGGTCGCTCTCAACGATTGCTGAATAAAATCTCAGGATGTGCTTTATAATCGCTCTCGTATTTGGATGGCGATTCTGGCTTCCTCAAGGAAATGCACAGCATGATTCTGTCCGAAGGCTGATCATTCCCGGGCAAAGATGGCAAATGACCGGCGGCGCTGGTTATCCAGCCAGCACGCGGCGGAACATGTCTCCGATCTGCCCGATATGGTCTTCGGTGACAATCAGCGGCGGCGACATGGCGAGGCTGTCCCCGATCGGACGGCAGGAAACGCCCGCGTCCCAGAGCTTCTCGAAGGCGGCCCGGCCGCGGGCGCCCACGGTCTCGTCGCTTTCGAGCTGGACGGCACCGACCAGCCCCCATGTTCCGGATATCGATGACACCGGGCAAATCGGCGAGGCTGTGCAGCATGTCTTCCCAAGCCCCGGACATCGCATCCGCGTTTTCGAAGATGCCTTCGTCACGGTAGAGGTCCGCTGTGGCGATTGCTGCGGCGCAGGCCAGCGGATGGCCCGAATAGGTATAGCCGTGGAACAGGTCGGGCATGGTCGGTGGCCCGCTCAGGAATGCCTCCCGCACGGCGCCGGTGGTGAAGACACCGCCCAGCGGCACCGTGGCATTGGTGATCCCTTTGGCGGCAGTCATCAGGTCGGGTTTTACCCCGAACTTCTGGTAGGCAAAGGCCGTTCCCAGCCGCCCAAAGCCGGAAATCACCTCATCAAAAATCAGCAGGATGCCATGGCGGTCACAGATGTCGCGCAGCCGCTGCAGGTAGCCCTTAGGCGGCGGGAATACGCCCCTGCCCCGGCAACGGGCTCGACGATGCAGGCCGCGACCGTGTGGCCTCCGTACGTCTGACAGATTTCCTCGAGGTCATCAGCGAGATAATCGCCGTGCTCGGGCTGGCCACGGAAAACGTTGCGGTCGAGCAAATGCGTATGCCGCATGTGCTTGGCATCGGGGTAGAGCGTGCCGAACTGACCCTTGTTCAAACCGATGCCGCCCACACTGAGGCCGCCGAAGTTGATGCCATGGTAAGCCTTTTGCCGGCCAACCAACACCCGACGCTGCCCCTCGCCCCGGGCCTGATGATAGGCCAGCGCGATCTTCAACGCGGTATCGACGGCTTCTGAGCCAGAATTGGTGAAAAAGACATGGTCAAAGCCGGGGGTCATCTCTGTCAGCCGGTTGGCGGCTTCGAAGGCAATGGCGTGTCCCTGGTTGAAGCTATGGGCAAAATCCAGCGTTGCTGCCTGCTTCTGAATGGCTTCGACGATCGGCTTGCGATTGTGACCGGCATTGCAGCACCACAGTCCGCCGGTCCCATCGATCACGCGATGCCCTCCATCGTCGTGTAGTGCACGCCGTCGGCCGAAGCGATGATGCGGGGGTTATCCTTGAACCAGCGGCTGGCCGTGAACGGCATCCAGTAGGCATCGAGGTTGTTCGGCATCTGATTCATGGGACGTTACCAGTCGAGGTCATCAAAGGTGGAGGCGCCCAGCGCAGGCGCGGATTTCGTCACTCTGAGCGGGCTTTCTGAAAAGTTCAAGGGCGTGCGCAGCCCCGGCACCCCTTCGGGCTCAATGGCCACACCCCGGTGCTGAAACTGCGGGTCGGCCTGAGCCTGTTCGATGGTGTTGATCGGCCCGGCAGGAACCCCAGCGGCGAGCAGTTGCTCGATCAGATCGGCGCGCCGGAACCATGAGGCTGCGGCATTGATTTTGCCCGCCAATGCCTCGACATTCTCGATCCGTGCCGCGTTGCTGGCGTAGTCCGGGTCTTCAGGCAGATCACTGAGGCCAAGAACCGCGCAGAGCGCCGCGAACTGTCGGTCGTTGCCAGTCGCGATGATCAGGTGACCATCGGCGCAGGCAAACACCTCATAGGGAACAAGGTTGGGGTGCCGGTTGCCCTTCCGGCTCGGCGCGGTCCCGACACCATGAAATTCAACGCCTGGTTGGCGAGCACGGCGGACATGGCGTCGAACAGTGCGAGATCGATGTGCTGCCCCCTGCCCGTCTTCTGGCGTTCGGCCAGCGCCGCCTGCACACCGATGACCCCGTAGAGCCCGGTGAAAATATCGGCAAAGGCGACACCCATTTTCTGTGGCTCGCCCCCGGCATCGCCGGTGATGTCCATGATCCCGCTCATTCCCTGGATCAGCAGGTCGTAGCCCGGCTGCTCGGCGCGCGGGCCGTCCTGCCCGAAGCCGGTGATCGACGCATAGACGACGCCCGGGTTGGCCGCGGCGACGCTGGCATAATCCAGCCCGAACTTGATCAGCCCGCCGACCTTGTAGTTTTCGATGATGACGTCGGCCCGTCCGGCAAGACGCTGCACGGCTGCGAGGTCTTCGGGGTCGCGGAAGTCGGCGACGACCGAGCGCTTTCCCCGATTGCAGGCATAGAAATAGGCGGCGGTGGTGGCGGTGGGTTCGGCTGGATCATCGGCCCCGGGACGGTCGACGAAGGGCGGCCCCCACTGCCGGGTATCATCCCCCGCCGGGCTCTCGATCTTGACCACGTCAGCGCCCAGATCGGCGAGTGTCTGCCCCAGCCAGGGCCCCGCGAGAATGCGCGAGAGGTCGAGCACCCGCAGCCCGTCGTAAATCGGCAGCTGGTCCGCAGCCGTCATCAGAAGAACGCCTGAATGCCCGTCTGCGCCCGTCCCAGGATCAGCGCGTGCACGTCGTGGGTGCCTTCATAGGTATTGACGGTCTCCAGATTGGCGGCGTGGCGCATGATCTGATAGCCGATCTGGATGCCATTACCGCCGTGCATGTCCCGGCTCATCCGCGCGATATCCAGCGCCTTGCCGCAGTTGTTGCGCTTGACCACAGAGATCATTTCCGGAGCGGCCTGACCGGTTTCGAGCAACCGCCCGACGCGGAGCGAGCCTTGCAGACCCAGCGCAATCTCGGTCTGCATGTCGGCGAGCTTTTCTTCTGAAACAGCTGGGTCGCGGCCAACGGGCGGTCGAACTGGCGCCGGTCCATGCCGTAGCTGTGGGCGCGGAACCAGCAGTCCTCGGCAGCCCCCATCACGCCCCAGGAGATGCCGTAGCGCGCCGAGTTTAGGCAGGAGAACGGGCCCTTGAGACCATCGGCGCCCGGCAGCAAAGCATCTTCGCCAACCTCGACCCCGTCCATCACGATCTCACCGGTCACCGACGCCCGCAGGGACAGCTTGCCTTCGATCTTGGGCGCGCTCAGCCCCGCCATACCTTTTTTCCAGCACGAAGCCCTTTGATCCGGTCACCGTGCTCCTCGGACTTGGCCCAGACCACGAACACGTCGGCGATCGGCGCGTTGGAGATCCACATTTTCGACCCGGTCAGCCGGTAGCCGGTTGCGGTCTTCTCAGCCCGCGTCTTCATCGAACCGGGGTCAGAACCCGCCTCGGGCTCGGTCAGACCAAAGCAACCGATGAGCTCGCCGCGGGCCAACCCGGGCAGATACTTCTGTTTTTGCTCTTCGCTGCCGAACTGGTTGATCGGGTGCATGACCAGCGATGATTGCACGGAGGCCATGGAGCGGTAACCGCTGTCCACGCGCTCGATCTCACGGGCGACGAGGCCGTAGGCGACATAGCCTGCGCCGGCGCCGCCATACTGTTCGGGGATGGTCACGCCCAGCAGGCCGGCCTGCCCCATCAGCCGGAACAGACCCGGCTCGACGCCCTCGTTCATATACATATCTTCGACGCGGGTTTGCAGCTCGGCTGCCGCAAAGGCTGCCGCGCTGTCGCGAACCATGCGCTCTTCGTCGGTCAGCTGATCATCAAGCCGAAAGGGATCTTGCCAGTTAAAGGCGGCCACGGGTCTCTCCATCCAGAGGGCGGGTCCAGCAAAGCTGTTCGACCGGCATCATAGACGCGGACAGGTTGCGGGGGAAGCCAACAAGAGCCCCGAATTTCCGTCATGGCGACGCAGTGAAAGGGGAAAGAGCGAACAGCCCCTAGCTGCAGAATTCCTCGTGAAGGATCGCCACCAGGTTTTTTACGACGTCATTTTCCAGTCGGTAGAAGATGAACTTCTCATTGCGGCGACTGGCAACCAGCCCGGAAAGCTTCAGGCGATTCAGATGGTGGGACGTCAGGCTTTGCTTTGCGTCGACGAGATCGGCCAGTTCTGAAACCGTGCGCTCACCCTCCATGAGGTGGCAGAGCAACATCAGCCGCGTCGGCGTCGCGATAGCACGCAGGAAATCGCAGGCGCTCTCGGCGTTTTCGAGCAGCGCAGTGGCGTCCATGACGCTCGCCTCGCTAGGCGGTGCTGCATCTAGAGCAGGTGCTGAATTCGACGGGTTCATAGATGTTACTGCCTGAGTTGTGCCGTACTTCATTATTTTTGTCGGCGCCGCATAGTCAATCCGGGGCCTCAAAACCTAAGGCGCTGTGCGGCCGCAAACACCTGTAGACTTTGACGGAAACCCTTGGCCACGCCCAGAAATAAATCCAACTGTTACACTATCACAATGACGCACAGGAATCCAAAGTTTATTTGAATATTCAAATAAAAATTGCTAGTGAATGAGCGAGGCAAATGTTGCAAAACAGAAGGGCCGAAGACTGGAGGCCAAAATCAATGCCTACGGACACCATCCAACTTCGTCCTCGCAAAGAGCGCAAGGAGAACGCCGACCGTCGACGGCGCCAATTGCTCGACGCCACTCGCCGTTCGATCGTTAACAACGGCTTGCGACGCACCACGCTGGCTACCGTCGCCGCTGAAGCTGGTCTCTCGCCTGGCGTTGCTGTTTTCTACTTCCAGACCAAGAGCGCCCTGCTGACCGAAGCGCTGCGCGACCTCTACGCGACCTACGAACGCAATTGGAACAGATTGCTGGCAGCAGCGGGCGATCACCCCATCGATAGGCTGGTTGCGCTGATCGATGCCGAGTTCGACCCGAAGGTCTGTAACAACGAATTTATTTCTGTCTGGTTCGCGTTTTGGGGGGAAAAGGAGCTGGTGGTGGCCCAAGGCGACGAGCTCGCGGCCTTCGATAACCGCGTGGAGAAAGTGGGCTTGAAAATCCTCGAAGAGCTGCTTCCCGGGGAACCAGAGCGTGCGAAGGACCTATCAAGCTGGATTGAAACAATGTTGGCTGGCCAGTGGCTGTTGCTGCATACGGACCCGGACAGCCATTCAAGCAGTTCGCGGGAAATGGTGCTGCAATTTCTCGCCACACAAATCCCTGAGCACCGTGATGCCATTTTGAGCCGGGCCTGATTTCAAGCTCTGTCTGTATGCAGGTCCGGAGGCGGGTCTGAATGCCGGTCGGTCTGAATGCCGGTCTGAATGCCGGTCTGAATGCCGGTCGGGGCGACCTGTTGCGGGTGTCTCGGACATCAACGCCGCAGCCTTGTTTGCCCTTTATCGGATATTGTGAGATTATAAGCCCGTTCTCGTATTTTGAGTTCACATCGTGGCCCCTCGCACAGGGGTCCATTATTTTATCGAGTTTTTTCAATGTTCGCGTCGCTTTTTCAGGGCGCTCAGGTCCTTGCTGGCTGGGCCTTCAGCTGGCTCGTTCCCCCCGCTCTAGCGCATCCATCGACCGGACTCTCCGTCGATGTATCTACGCCCGCCGCATCGCCCGCTGATGCCCCGCTGGCGGATCGGACGGCGGCGGTCGACACCCTGCCAGGCGATGGTGACAGGTTTGGGGGCGGTCGTGGTCATGACGGCACCTACAGTGCACCAACGCCGCGAGGCAGCTTTGAGCAGATTGATCGCCAAGCCGTTCGGGACGCGACCGAGCAATGGCAGGCAAAGGCCCCGGCCCCTGGCGAGCAGAGCGGACACGACACGGAAATCCTCGCCAGCCTCGCTGAGATCGACCGCCCGTCCGGGCAGGATGCACAACTGACACTGCTGCTGGCGCTGGGTGATGGCGATGGCCTCGACCCGGCTGCTTTGAGCCGCTTTGCCGAAGACCTCAGCAACGCGTCGTCTTCAGCCCGATTATTCAGCCGCAGGTTACGATCGCCATGAATGACGCCTTCACCGGCGCCCTGATCACACTCGAAGGCACCGCGAACGCCGCCCTCGACGACGTCTACTGGCGTATCGATACGAGCCTGCCAGACGCCGACGGTGAGATCACCGACCTGAGCCACAATCTGGCGATCTGGAACACCGACTTGCTCTGAGCGCCTTTTCACCTTGTTTTGGGCCGGAGATGTTTCTAGGAAGCAGGCTGTCCTGCCGGAGTTCCCTCGCCCGCCATGTTCGGATTATTTGACCTGATTGGAAGCTCGTTCCTGCCGCTGATGCAGTTCAGCTTCTGGGTGTTTGGGCTCAGCGAGCAGGCCGAGGCATTCGCTACCCCCGCGGTTGACGCCAGCGGAAACAGCAGTAGTGACGCCAGCGGGTCGGGTGACACAGCAAAGGCAACAACAGCCGATGGAGTGGGCGGCAGCGCTGCTGTCACGGCGACAGCGGACGAAGACCAGAGTTTTATAGCTGATCCTGAGCGGGCGGGCGACGAGACCGGAGCCACCCCGCCCGGCGCGTTCCCGCAGGTCGATCGCGCCGTTCAGTCCTACGATGGCGCGCCGGATCTGTCCGGCGCACGGGCGCACAGCACGATCGACGCCCCAACGCGGGTCGCAGAGAGCCTCGCCCACTTCGACGACGGCAGTAATCAGCTCAGCCTGCATCTGCTGATCGAGGATGAGAACGGCCTGTCCCTGCCCCGGCTTGAGGCGAGGGCGTTGGCGGCCCTGCAGGTGCACCAGGCCTACTTCAAGGCGCCCATGCTGGTGGACATCGACCCGAGCCTGATCGATGCGACCACGGCCGAAGTTACCTGGACAGGCACAGCAGCGGACGCACCCGCGCTCTATCTGCCGTTTTCCATGGTGATCGAGGACGAGGCGGGCTTCACCACAGACTTTGCTGCCCGCCTGCCGGTGCTGACCGACGACACAGCCTTCTGAAACCGGTGCACACCCCGGTTGCCTGACTGTCGGCGCCCCTGCCCCTATATCGGAGCAGGCACGGCCGGAGACGGGCAAGGCAGTCGGAGGCGCTGACCTCAGAGCGCTAGCACGCGTCCTTCCAGATATTGCCGGAGTGCCGACAAATCTTCCGCTTGAGCGCTCTGAGAAAGCGTATTTGATCCTTCGCTTCCCCAATCTGGATGGTGTAAACCCTGTGCAAGATGGAGTCTTTGTCTTCCCAGCCAGCAACGCCTCACGGTTCTCGATCACCTTCCTGGACCTCGATCTGGATGGCAAGCTGTGCGAGTTTTTTGTCCGCCGGGGTGTCCTCGCCTCGCTCGTGCAGTCGTCTGGAAACCTTTGCATAATTGATGATCAGGCTTTCGCACTTGGGGCGCACGGACTTATCGCCGTCCAGAAGCGCGAGATGCGCGCCGTCGTAGAACGAGCTAGCCTCGTCACAGCCTTGCTTCTCACGCTTGTCCATGATGTTTGACTGCCGGTCACGCATCTGCTCAATCGTTCGCTCCGTCTCACCCGAGCCAGTCTGCGCCTGGGCTGTAGATGCGCTCAAACTGAAAACCACCACCCACAGCGCGCCGGAAATTATCCTCAAAAGGGGCATCGGTTTGTGCTCCGTCATTCTTCAAGTGAGAGGGGCCACCCTGCCGGTGGCGGACCTGCTGTGTCTTTCAGGCCGGGGATACCAAGTTTCGGCCTCGGGCGGGCAGGATTAGTGCCGCATCGCCGGATGGCGCAGGATCTGAAACTTAACCCCACGCGGCGATAGTATCAGTCGCTGATCAGCAGAGTTCCGGCCAAATGCCCCCGGAGCGGCGGCTGCCTCACGTGCTCGTACAACTCGACCCTGGTTTCATACTGTTCCGCTTGCTTGATCGCGTTATCATGCAAGTTTTTGGCCCCAGCTGAGTCCTCAGGATCGTATTCCGCAGCCAGTCTCCTTGAGTTAGCGGCAATACGTTCGGCTTGTTCAATTGTGTCACTGATCTTTTTATAGATTTTCGTTGGCGCTTCGGTACACCCATCTTGTGTAGCTTCCGCGAGGTATTCGCGTACATGGCCAGCAATTTTTCACACTTGTGGCGCGCTGACTTATCGCCACTCCGCACCCATCCGAGATTTTTTCGTCTAATGCGTCGCGGTCATCGTGACGTGCCCAAAGCAGTCTTTGGTCTCTAAACGATCTTTCAGCCGCTCCTGCCTCTCCTCCTGCTGTTCAACCGTCAACTTGGTTGGCCGATCTTCAGTCTGCGCTTGGGTTGCGACACTCCGAGGGTGAGCGCACTCAGCCCCGCCAAAAACTTTCATCAAACGCATGTTCCGATCCTCCTGTGTGGTTGCGTTGACTTCACGCGCCAAACGGCGCCTGACGGACAGAAAAACTCTTAACAAATTTCTGTCAAATTTTTTATTTTAGCTCCAATGAAATTGCCAAAGAGCCGATACCCTGTGCAAATTAATCAAATTAGATTTTTCTTTTTTCGGTTTTTCCAAAAGTTTTTGGCTTTACGCGACGCCTGTCCCTTTCGATCAGATGTCACGGGACAATCAGCAATTAAGACACTGATAATATTGTTTTTTCTGGCAGGGAGAGAGGCAGTCTGCAGGTTCGGCGTCGCTCCTCGTCAAAGAGCGTGCCGAGTCTGTCCTGTGGTGAAGCGACCCGACCGCCGCCGCCGGCGGTGTTTCCACAGCGCAGCGGGGAGTGCCTCCTCAAACCCCATCACAATCGGGTGCTTCGGTGGTGCCACAGGCACGGTCAGGCCGTTGGGGGTCTTCTCGAACAGGCTCGAATCGCGGTCTGTGGCGGTGCAGCGCCACCCCAAGGGTGCGGAGTCACCTGAGACAGCCGCGTCTCCTACCGGGGACTTGGGACCAGCAAATCCCCGAGACGCTGCCGCTGCCGGCCCTCGGCATCAAAGTTTACCGGATCGAGCCAGGCCAGATAGCCCTGCTTGAGCGAAGGCCATTCACTGTCGATGATCGACCACCAGGCCGTATCCCGGTTGCGGCCATGATTGATCATGTCCTGCCGGAAGGTGCCCTCGTAGGTGAAACCCAGACGCGCGGCGGTGCGCATCGACGGCTGGTTGTCGGCGTTGCACTTCCACTCGTAACGCCGGTAACGAAGGTCGTCGAAGACGTGGGCCATGAGCAGGTATTGCGCCTCGGTGGAGACCCGCGTACGCGCCATTTGTGGTGGAAAGCGGACAAAGCCGACCTCGATTGATCCGGCCGCCGGACGCAGCCGCAGGAAGCTGAACTGCCCAGTGGCCACGTTGGGCAGACCGCAGACCGGGTCGGTCGGAATGACCACGTAGGTGAGGTTATCGACCGCGTCGGCGAATTGGCGCCAGGCGGCGACGAAAGCGGCCTGATCCTCGAACGGACCGAGACCGGCGAGAAACATCCACTGTCGCATGTCGGGGTCGGCGACCGCCATCTGCGCCCAGAGATCGTCCTCATGGTTCTTCAGCGACAGCGGTTCGAGGCGGCAGTAGCGGCCTCAAAGCACTGCAGCTTCGGGCGCTGCCATTCCGGGAGGCCTTCTACGACGGGGCCAAGCTCATTGAGCCAGTCGGGCTCGGCTTTGAGCGGGGGCGTGACGCTGCACATGGTGCTTCAGCCTTCTGCGGGTTGTTACCGGATGCCGTCGTTGTTGGCGCGATCGGTTGCGCAGTCGTCGCCATCGTCAGAGGACGGCGGGTCTGATTGATCAGCACGATCCCGATCAGGACCAGCGGCAGGCCGACCAGCCCCGACCAGGTCCACTGGTAGCCCTCAACGAAGGTGGAAATGCCCAGCGCGATGGGTGGGAACAGGACGGTGGCGTAGGCCGCGCGGCTGGCCCCGATCCGGCCGAGCAGGGTGAGGTAGGCGGTAAAGGCCAGCACGCTGCCGAAGACAGCCAGCCACAGCCCGCCGCCGATGTACTGCCAGCTGACTTCGATGGCGAGTTCCTGTCCGCGGATCAGGCTCAGCGCCAGCATCAGCCCCGCGCCGTAGAGCATGGCCCAAGCGGTCGAGCCCATGATCGGCAGGTCGCGCCGCTGTGCGGCGGTCGAGACCATGTTGCCTGAACAGAAACTGAGGGTGCCGAGAATGCAAAGGCCGAGGGCAGCGAGGGCCGAGAAAGCAAGGCCGGGGTCCTCGCCAGACGGCCCGCTGCCCGCCTGTCCCGCGATCTCGGGCCAGTACAGCAGCAGGATCCCGGCGAAGCCCAGCGCCGAGGCCACCAGGCCAAGCGGGGTGATCGGGGTCCGGAATACCGCGGCGCTGAAGAACAGGTTGATCAGTGAGGCACTGGCAAAGACCACGGCAAGCAGGCCTGACGGCAGGACCAACGCGCCGGTGTAAAAGAAAAAATAGTTGGTGGAGAACAGGAAAAGGCCGATCGACAGTGCCACACCATGCCCCCACAGCGGCAGCGCCAGCCGCCGCCCGCTGAGCCGGGTGATGATCATCAGCAGGCTGCCTGCGATCACAAACCGCCACACCAGCGATACTTCGGGCGCAATTTCGCCAACCTGCCACTTCAACGGCAGCCAGCTGGTCGACCAGCCGACAACGACAAGGGCATAGAGCAGAATATCAAAGGTTTCACGGGCCCGGCTGCCGGGCCGCCGGGTCAGTCGACGCCCTCGACCAGAACCACATCGCGAACCGACGACTGCGAGGAGAAGCCAACCGCTTTCTGATAGAGCTCGGAGTTGTAGCAGGCCTGAGCGACCTCGAGGGACGGGAACTCCACAACGACATTGCGCGAACGGTCGCGGCCTTCAAGTTGCACGTGGCGGCCGCCGCGGGCGAGGAAGCGCCCACCGTGGCTCTCGATCGCTTCTTTGGCGACACTGGCGTAGTTGCCGTAGACGTCGGAATCGGTGACTTCGACGTTGGCGACCCAGACTTCCAGTCTTTTCTCCTCACAAAACCATGGTCCCTGTCTGCCGTGCCGGCGTGCACTCAGACAAGAGTTAATTTTTCTACTCCGGCGCAGGACACACGTGCGCGACGCTTGGCCCCGCCGCGCGAAGCGCGGTCGGGGGCAAGTCGGCGCAACCTCTCTCCGTTGACACTCAACACGCTGCGCTTTGAGTGTCGGTCCATCCATGATCTCCAACGCGCTCAAAGGCGCAGCCGTGTTGAGCGCAAAGGAAACACTTCGCTCGAAGGCCTTCGACAAGCTCAGGATAAACTCCGTCGTGTTGAGCGTGAAGGGAAAACGCGCTCACAGCCACGGTGCAGGACAAGAACGCTCGATTTGACGCCGCTTCGCGGCTTACAAATCTCCCCCGCGCAGTCAAACGGACAGGCCGCGCTACACGCAGCCTGACGTCTTTTCGCTATGGAGCTGCGCGACGCTTGGCCCCGCCGCGCGAAGCGCGGTCGGGGACAAGTCGGCGCAACCCCTGACGCCTTAGCCCGGACCGCCCGTTGCCGATTTCAGCGCTTGCCGTAGTAAAGGCCAACGACGTGCTCCGCCTCGGCAAAGAACAGCCACCGACTGGCAAACAGCCCGACCAGATGCACGCTCAGCGCCGCCAGTCCAGCCCACCACAGCGGCACCGTCACCAACAGCAGCGCCGGCACCAGCCCAACCATCACTGCCGCGATCAACCGCAGCCGGCGCTGGTGCTTGCGCCCGATCTGGAAGGCCATTTCACGGAGCAGGTAGTTCGTCCCCGAATGCGGGCTTTCGAGCAGGCGCACCGACCCAATCCGGCCCAGCCCCGTTGCGGTTTCCATGCTGTGCCCAGCGGCGGCAAAGCGACGATCACCCATTCGCCAATAGCCCCATTGCAGCACCGTCAGCACCAGCAGCATGACCACCGTCCCCAGAACCGTCTGAGCCACCGGCGCCGTCACCAGTGCCCCGCCCGTGATGGAGAACAGCACGAACAAGACCGGCACCAGTCCCATGTTCCAGCGCGGCACAGTCTTCAATTGGGCATAGATCATCGACGTACAGACCACCGTCAGCAGTGACAGCGCAGCCCCGGCCACGCCCAGCCAGCGCAGCCACTCCAGCCCCTCGACACCGCCGGGAACCAGAAACACCCGCCAGAAGGCATAGGGCGCCATCACCAGCAGCGTCGCAACGGAAACCACCCCTTCACGGCTCAGCCAGCTCGACCGCCACTGCGAGAACGCTTTGAGCGCACGCTCGGGGATGCCCCAGATGCAGGGTCGATGAAATCAGCCCGACAACCGAAAGGCCATAACCCAAGCCCAAAGGCCCAGAACGCCGCCCAGCCCGAAACAACCGGAACGCCCAGCCCCAGCCAGATCAGCAGGCCGAAGCCAACCCCGGAGAGCGCGGTAAACATTATGATTGAAGGAGCTGGATGCATGGTACGTCGACTTGTTTTCAGGGTGGGTTCTCGCAGCTCAGCTGCAGGCTTTATTCTCAGCGTTGAAGCCAGCAACCGCGGCTGGGCTCAAATCAGCGCATCGTCGCTCAGCCCATCTTATCGAGGGCGCGGTCCAGCCAGCCAAAAAAGCCAGGGGCGTCCTTGGCTTCAGCGGCCAGCGCCGTGCCGCAGCCGCCCTGAAAGCCGCTGTTCTTGGCTGCCAGATCGGCCAGCGTCTTCTGGCGCGGGGGCAGGTACTGGTTCACCGGGCGGGTCCCCTGCTCTTCCATCAGGCTGATCCCGCCGCGCTCCGCGACCAGCTGCGAGACGTTGCTGGCGGGGTCGGCAAAATCACCAAAGTGGCGCGCACCGGCCGGGCAGGTGCGCACGCACGCGGGCTCGCGATCCTCCTCGGGCAGGTTTTCGTTGTAGATCCGGTCCACGCACAGCGTGCACTTCTTCATCACCTGCTCGACCGGGTCCATCTCACGCGCGCCGTAGGGGCAGGCCCAGGCGCAGAGCCCGCAGCCGATGCAGTCGTCCTCGTTCACCAAAACGATGCCGTCTTCGGTGCGCTTGTAGGATGCACCGGTCGGGCACACGGTCACGCAGGGGGCGTCTTCACAGTGCAGGCAGGACTTGGGGAAGTGCACCACCTGCGCAATCGGCGTCTCGCCGATGACCTGCTTGTCGGCCTCGCCCAGGTCCGGGGTCACCTCGAAGGTATGGACGCGGTTAAGAAAGCTGCCCACGGGGTCGGCGCCGTAGGCATCGGTGTCGGCCAGCGGCGCGCCGTAGTTCGAGGTATTCCACTCCTTGCAGCTGATCACGCAGGCGTGGCAGCCCACGCAGGTATCCAGATCGATGGCCAGACCCAGCTTCTTCTCGGTGGTGGCAGGTAACGTGGTCATGGGTTCAGCCCTCCTCGTGGCCGAAGCGGATGGTCGCGGGCCCCTGCCCCACGGGCGAAGCCTGCGTGCCGGTCTCAGGCAGGCTGGCGGCATCGGCGGGCGGCGCGGTTTCTCAACGCGCGTACGCGCAGATCGTACCAGGCAGCCTGCCCCGTCACCGGATCAGAATTCGACCAGCGCAGGCCATCACCCTTGGGCGGCAACAGCTCGTGGATCAGGTGGTTGAGCAAAAGCCCTTCTTGGCCTCGGGCGCGTCGGGGTCGAGCGCCCAGGCGCCCTTGCGCTTACCGATGGCGTTCCACGTCCAGACCGTATGCGGGTTGAGCGCATCCATGCGCGCAACAGGCACCGTGATCGCACCGTGGGCGAGGTCACCAGCGCCCAGTCGCCCTCGGCAAAAGCCCTGCGCCTTCCACACGGCGGTGGGCACGTACAGCGGGTTGTGGCCGTGGATCTGGCGCAGCCACGCGTTCTGCGACCCCAAGAGTGGTACATGGCCGCCGGGCGCTGGGTGATGGCGTGCAGCGGAAAATCCCTGTGGCTCACCAGCCTGCTCTTCGAGCGGCTCCCACCAGCACGGCAGGGGATCGAGGGTCTCCAGGATCCGGGCGCGCAGGTGCTCGGGCGGCTGACGCTCGCCGTGACCGCGCGCCGCCTGCTGAAAGCGCGCCATGGTCTCAACGTAGAGCGAGAACACGTAGGGCTGCGGCTTGTCGAAAAAGGCCTTTTCAACCGCCCAGTCCTGATACGCCTGGTTCCACGGTTTGAAGTACAGCGCCTCCTCGGGCACGTGCTCCATCCAGAAGCCACCGTTTTCGATGTAGCGGTCGAGCTGTTCGGGGTTGGGCGCGCCGCGGCCACCGCCACTCTCGTCTTCACCGCGCCAACCCGCCAGCGGGACCGACACCGGGGCGGCGCTGGTGGTTGACCATGTAGTCGGCATAGTCCTCGAAGGCCGGAGAGCCATCCTCGGTGACAAAGCCCGGCAGACCCAGCCGCGCGCCCAGCTGCACCAGAACCGTCTGGAACCCGCGCACGTCGCGGTCGGGCTCGACCACCGGCCAGCGGATGCTGTCGGCGACCGCGTCGGCCTCGCAGATCGGCCGGTCGAGCAGCGAAATACAATCGTGGCGCTCGAGGTAGGTGGTATCGGGCAGCACCAGATCGGCGAAGGCGACCATCTCCGAGGAATAGCTGTCAGCGTAGATCAGCTTGGGGATGACGTACTCGCCCGTCTCCGGGTCCGTGTCGGTCAGCATGTCCATGACGCCGCGCGTGTTCATGGACGAGTTCCACGCCATGTTCGCCATGTACATGAACAGCGCGTCGACCTTGTAGGGATCACCGGCGTGGGCGTTGGAGACCACCATGTGCATCAGCCCGTGGGCCGACATGGGGTTCTCCCAGGTAAAGGCCTTGTCGATCCGGGCCGGGCTGCCGTCGTCCTTCAACGCCAGATGCTCAGGACCGCGTACAAAGCCCAAATGCGGCCCGTTGAGCGGTGCGCCCGGGGTCACGCCGACGTGCGGTGTCGGGTGCGCCTCGACCGGCTTGGGATAGGGCGGCTTGAACCGGAACCCGCCGGGCACCTCGACCGAACCAAGCAAAATCTGCAGCAGGTGCAGCGCGCGGCAGGTCTGGAAGCCGTTGGAGTGCGCCGAAATCCCGCGCATGGCGTGGAAGGCGACCTGGGCGGCCGACCATGGTCTCGTGACGCTGGCCCCGGAAGTCGGTCCAGGGCTGGTCGATGACGATTTCTTCTTCAAAGGCCGTGTGCGCCAGCTCGGCCGCCAGCCGCCGGATGGTCACGGCCGTCACGCCGGTTCGCTGGGCTGCGGCTTCAGGCGCGTAGGCAGGGTCGAGGTAGCGCTCGGCCAGCAGCATGAACACCGGCTTGTGCGCCTTGTCCCTGCGCATCGGTCCAGGGCTTGCCCAGTTCGGGCTGCACCCCGGCTTCGTTCCAGGCCTTGAGCGTGCCGCTGCGCCGGTCGAGCACCAGTGGCTCCCCGTCATCATTGCGCAGGAACAGGCCGAAATCAGCGCTCTCGGGGTCGCTCTGCACCAGATAGCCCGCGTTGGTGTAGCGGCTGAGATAGTCCAGATCGACCTTCCCCGCCTTGAGCAGCTCGTGCACCAGCGCGAGGATGAACAGGCCGTCCGTGCCGGGGTGATGCCCACCCACTCATCGGCGATGGCGTTGTAGCCGGAGCGGACCGGGTTCACGCCCACGACCTTGGCGCCGCGTTCCTTGAGCCGGCCCAGACCCATCTTGATCGGGTTGGAATCGTGATCCTCGGCCACACCGAAGATCATGAACATCTTGGTCCGCTCCCAGTCCGGCTGGCCAAATTCCCAGAACGCGCCGCCAATGGTGTAGATCCCGGCGGCGGCCATATTGACCGAGCAGAACCCGCCGTGGGCGGCATAATTGGGGGTGCCGAACTGCTGCGCCCACCAACCGGTAAAGGACTGTGACTGATCGCGACCGGTGAAAAATGCCAGCTTCTCCGGGTTCTTCTCCCGGATCGGGGCGAGCCATTCGACCGCCAGATCCAGCGCTTCATCCCAGCTGATCTCGCGGAACTGACCCGAGCCACGCGGACCGGTCCGCAGCAGCGGCGCGCGCAGGCGTGCCGGTGACTTGTGCTGCATGATCCCGGCGCTGCCCTTGGCACAGAGAACACCGCGGTTGACCGGGTGATCGCGGTTGCCCTCGATGTAGGAGACCTCACCGTCCCGCAGGTGCACGTTGATGCCGCAGCGGCAGGCGCACATGTAACAAGTCGTCTGGCGGATCTCGTCGGCCACCGGTGGCGACGTTTCGATCTTTGGCTGGTGGTTCATCTGTTTTCCTGCGCACCGGGGTCGTCGCAGAACAACCTACGGCAAAGCGCGCGGTCAAAGCGACCTCTTTTTATTCCAATATTCATTAATATGACCCAGACGACACACAAATCGCCGCTCAGGGAACGAAGCCCTCAGGGATCGAGCCGTGAGAGCAGGTCTGGCAGGTCGGCGATGGTGTCGATGACGTAGTCAGCTCCGGTTTCCAACAGAATGCTTCCGGCTTTCTTGCGGACCGAGTCGACCTCAGCGGCGGGCAAAGCCGCGAGCGCCTCCACACTCAGACCCACGGCATTGCCCGAAAGCGCAACCCCGATGGTCAGCGCCCCAGCGCTCACCCCTTCGAGAATACCGGGAACGGTGTCATCAACCTTGATCAGCGCTTGGGGTGAAGCAACGCCAAGGTCCTCATAGCACCGGACCATCCCCTGAGGCCCCGGCCGCCCTTCACTCAGATCATCCGAGCAAACCAGATTGTCGGGGCTGTAGCCCTGCGCGGCCGCCACGGGCAGCACGTGGGCCATGATCGAACGGGTATAGCCGGTGGTTGAGCCGATTTTCAGCCCCCTCGCCCGAAGCGCGGCCATAACCTCGACAGTGCCGGGGACAAGGGTCGCGTAGCGCGCCGCCACCGTCTCATTCTTGGGCACGAACAGGGCGTAGAGGGCGTCGATGTCTGCCTGCGTCGCCGCCGCGCCGCGCGCATCCCGCCAAGCGGCAGCGATACGGGGTACAGCCAGCATGGCTTCGATGTGGGCACGCTTGGGCAACCCCATGGGCGCGCGGGCTTCGTCGATGCTGACCTCGATCCCGAAATCAGCAAAGGTTTCCACAAACACGCCCATGGGCGCAAACGAGCCAAAGTCCACGGTCGTCCCGGCCCAGTCGAATATCACCGCTTCGTAGCGCACGCCTTTTCTCCTCCGTGTCGCCCATCAGGTCCGCTCCAAGGCCCGGCTGGCGACGGGGCACAGTGTCACGGATCAAGCCTGTGTCGCAAATCGGCGCGTCCGCGGGCCGGGTGCGATTGTTGAAGCCGGGCGCAAGAGCTAGCCCCTAGGGTCAGACGGGCCTTGGCGACGAAACCGAGCCTGAAACAGAGGGGGGCAAAGCCCATGATCTACCCGCGTGACCCGGACCGCCCGGAAATTGCTATGGGCGCCCGCGCCCGCCGCTCACCCTTCTTCGACCGCGCCAAGGCACGCGGCGCCTGCATGTATTCGATCTACAATCACATGCTCATGGCCACCAGCTACGGCAATCCGGCGCGCGAGTACGACCTGCTGATGAATCACGCCGCAATCTGGGACGTGGGTGTCGAGCGTCAGGTCCAGCTCGAAGGCCCGGATGCAATGAAGCTGGCACAGCTGATGTCCCCGCGCGATGTCTCGAAGTGCAAGATCGGTCAGGGCTTCTACACCCCGATCCTCGCGCGCGACGGTGGAGTGATCAACGACCCAATCCTGCTCAAGCTCAGCGATGACAAAATCTGGCTGTCGATCGCCGACAGCGACGTCAAGCTCTACGCCATGGGGCTGGCCGACGCCATGGAGCTGGACGTGATCGTGACCGAACCGGACGTCTCACCGCTGGCCATCCAGGGGCCGCGCGCAGAAGACGTGGTCGCCGCAGTCTTCGGTGAAGAAATCCGCGCCATCCGCTACTTCTATTTCATCGAGACCGAGATCCACGGCATCCCGGTGGTGCTGCAGCGCTCGGGCTGGTCCAAGCAAGGCGGCTTCGAGATCTACCTGTGCGACGGCTCGCGCGGTGGCGAGCTCTACGACCTATGTGGGACGCGGGCGAAAAACTGCTCGGCGAAAACTGGGGCCCGGGAACGCCCAACCCAATCGAGCGGATCGAAAGCGGCCTGTTCAGCTGGGGCACCGACTTCGATGAGCAGAACAACCCCTTCGAATGCCGTCTGGGCAAATGGTGCGACCTCGACGGAGACCATGACTTTCCTGGCCAAAGAAGCCTTGCTGCGCATCCGCGAGCAAGGCCCGCGCGAGCAACTCGTCGGACTGCACCTCGCCGGCAGCGAACCCCCTGCCCGGGGCGGTCAAACCGATGAAACTGACCCGTAAGGATGGCAGTGATATCGGCACCCTGCGCGCCAGCACGTGGTCACCGCAGCTGGAGCGCAACATCGCACTGGCCCGCGTTCTTACAGCAGAATCCGAGCTGGGCAACACCATCCTCGCCGAAGTCGCCGACGGCAGCATGGTCGAAGCCACCGTGGTCAACGTGCCTTTTGTCTGATCGACCGGGAGCCTGTAAGCGGTAGCAAAGATGTTCGAAACCAAGTGCTAAGGATTTGACTCTCCGCTGCCTTTCAATAGACCTTGGGGCGAAACTGTATCGGACCCTTGGCCCATGCCCCCAGCGGACACCCCTGCCCCAGACCCAGCAATGGCCCCGGTCATCGCGCTCTCCGGCATCGAGAAGTCTTTCGGCTCGCTGGACGTGCTCAAGGGCGTAGACCTTGAGGCGCGGCGCGGCGACGTTGTCGCGATGATCGGCTCCTCAGGCTCTGGCAAGTCGACGCTGCTGCGTTGCGTAAACCTACTCGAAGTGCCTGAGCGCGGGGACATCACCATCGCCGGAGAGGCCATCGCCTTCACCAACAAGGGCGCAGCAAGGGTGCCCTCCAGCGCCGGACAGGTGAACCGGATCCGGGCTGACTGTCGATGGTGTTCCAGCAGTTCAACCTCTGGGCCCACCTGTCCATTATCGAGAACGTTATGCTGCCCCAGCGTCGGGTGCTCAAGCGCGACCGGGCACAGGCGCGCCAGCGCGCCATAGAGACCCTTGACCGTGTTGGCATCGCCGATAAGGCCGACGGCTACCCCAGCCAGCTCTCCGGCGGCCAGCAACAGCGCGCGGCCATCGCCCGCGCCCTGGCCATGGACCCGACTGCACTGCTGTTCGACGAGCCAACCTCTGCGCTCGACCCCGAGCTCGAGGGCGAGGTGCTGCGGGTTATCAAATCGCTGGCCGAAGAAGACCGGACCATGCTGCTGGTCACCCACGACATGCGGTTCGCCCGCGACGTCGCCGACAAGGTGGTGTTCCTGCACCAAGGGCGCATCGAAGAAGAGGGCACGCCCGCCGAAATCTTCGACAACCCCAAATCCGAACGGCTGCAGCAGTTCCTGTCAGCCTCGGACCACCGCTGATGTTCGAGTACTGCCCCGCCATCGCTGAGCAGGTGAAGCTGGCCCTGGGCGACGAGGCGCTGAGCATCAGCGTGCAGGAACGCGCGCAGTGGTTCAGCTGCTATTTCACCACCAAGAAGCACCTCAGCATTTTCCGCGCCGCTGGCGTGGTGCTGCTGATCCTCGCCTTCACAGTGCCGGTGTCGCTGCTGCTGGGCTTTCTGGGCGCGCTGGGCAAGGCCTCGCGCTGGCCGGTCATCAGCCAGATTTGCTCGCTTTACGTGATCATGGTCCGGGGCATTCCGGACATCATCTTCTTCCTGTTCGTGCCGCTGACCATCGAGATTGGCATCGAATACGTCATGCACAGCTTTGTTTATTGCCGGGGCTCGGTCGAGCCGTTCTTCGATGGCATCAACATCCAGCCCTGCCCGGAAGCGGCCATCATCCCCACCCAGTTCAACCGCATCGTGCTCGCCATCGTCGCCTACGGCATCGTGTTCGGATCGTTTGCCGCGAATATCATCGACGGGGCGCTGAAGGCGGTTCCCTTCGGCCAGCGGGAAACCGGCTCGGCCTTCGGGCTCAGCCAGCGGCAGGTGTTCTTCGACATCCATCTCCCGCAGATGTGGCGCTACGCCCTGCCCGGTTTTTCCAACCTCTGGCTGATCCTGATCAAGGCGACGCCGCTGCTGTTTCTGCTCGGGATTCAGGACATCATCTACTACGCGGACCTCTTGGGGAAAATGGCGACCCGGCGCTACTCGACCTATCCACACGGCGACTGGAAACTCTGGTACTTCATAGCACTCGGCGTCTTCTACCTGTTGCTGACCATGCTCTCGCAGCTGGTCTTCACGCGGCTGGAGCGCCGCTTCAACAAGGGCATGGTGATCAACGAAACCACCAGCGGGCGGGTCTAGCCCATGGAGATGCTCAGCGATTGCCTCATCGCCCTTGAACAGTATGGTCTTCGCAGCTTCGGCATCGGCGAGCGCGGCCTGCCCGGGGCCACAAACACACGGGGCGGCGCGCCGATCAACCTGTGCAACATGACCGTGTTGATTGGCTCGGGCATGCTGCGCAACATCCTGTTCGGGCTGATCTCACTTTCCACCGGGTTCTTCCTTGCGCTGAGCCTCGCGCTGCTGAAGTCGCGGAACGAGTGGTACCTGACCGGCCCGGCGCGGGTGATGATCTACACCTTCCGCGGCACACCACTGCTGATCCAGTTCTTCATCGGCTATCTGATCTTTGCCAGCTTCGGTCTGGGCGTGTTCCGCACGGCGGCCTATGGTGCCAGCGTGGTGCTGTTCTTCAACACCGCCTGCTACGCCGCTGAAATCCTGTACGGTGCTTACCGGGCGGTGCCCAACTCAGACCTCGAGGCTGCGCGCGCTTATGCCCTGAGCCCTTCGACCGGTTCCGGGACGTGACCTTCCCGACCATGATGCGGCTGGCCTGGCCCGCCTATACCAACGAAGCCATCTTCCTGTTCCACGCGACCACGATCGTGTTTCTGGGCGCGGGTTTCCCGGTGCGACGGCAGAGCGGTGACGCGCTCTACTATGCGCAGTATTTTGCCGAGCGGACCTTCAACCCCTTCATCGCCTACCCGATCGTTGCTCTCTATTTCGTGCTGGCGACCGCGATCCTGATCCTGATGATGCGGACGGTGCAGGTCTATCTCAACCGGCACCTCCGCAACGCGCGTTAAGGCCTTGCGCTCAAAGCGCGCAGGCTCAGCGCTCTAGCCACAACCAGACGATGTATTCGGCCGTGCCGCTGTAGTAAGTGTTCTGGACGAACGGGATCGGGCTGTTATCGCCGATGGTGTTCAACTGCACCATCATCAGCACGGCGCGGTCGGACTCGCCGGACTTGATAAAGCGGGCGGTCGCCGAGCCGGACCGTTCCCGATTACAGTTCTTTGAGCCAGCCACGCACATGCGACCATCGATCAGGTCGAAGCGGGCGTAGCCGTCCTCATCAATGCGGCTGAATTCAAAAGTGCGGGTTGATTCGGTCGACTTATCCGACTTGTCCAGTTTTCCGCCTGAGACAACGGTCAGGACGCCATCCGCGAGCTTGATATCGGCGGAACCCTCCAGCCCCTCCCAGTCGTGCGAGACAATCGTGGCGGCCTCTTCACCGGTCGCGAGCGACGAATCATCGATGGTGCCTAAGGCGCTGTCCACCTGCTTGTCGAGGGCGGTAAAGACACAGCCCGACAGGGCCAGAAATGAAAGAACAACAGTCGCTTGGACCAGGCGGCGCATGGCGCAATCTCCTCAAAAATATATTATTCGAAATCAATTGTGCTATTTAAGTTTGTATTTCTGCAAAGGGACTCTTGCATCAAGCCTGTGGAAAAGCGCGTCTGCGCCATGCAGGGCCGTGGGTTACGCGCCTGAGAGGCTTGGTCTAAACCTGCTTCATGAGCGCCGATCTGCCCCAGACCCTGACGATCCCCCGCCCAGATGACTGGCACCTGCACCTGCGTGACGGTGAGATGATGCAGGCGGTTCTTCCCTGTACAGCGCAGCATTTCGGCCGGGCCATCGTCATGCCCAACCTCGTGCCGCCGGTACGAACCACCGCAGACGCGCAGGCCTACTCCGACCGCATCCGAGAGGCGATCCCGGCAGACTGCGATTTCACCCCGCTGATGACGCTCTACCTGACCGAGACCACCGACCCCGACGACCTCGAAGCGGGCTTCGATACCGGGCTGATCACGGCCGTCAAGCTCTACCCCGCCGGGGCAACCACCAACTCGGACGCCGGCGTACGCGATCTGGCCCGGGTCGATGGCGTGATCGAGCGCATGGCCGCCCGCGGCATCCCGCTGCTGACCCACGGCGAGGTCACCCACGCCGAGGTCGACATCTTCGACCGCGAAGCCCGCTTTATCGACGACGTCCTCGACCCTGCGCCAGCGCTTCCGCGCTGCGGGTGGTGATGGAGCACGTCACCACGGCGCAGGCCGTGGCCTATGTAACCGGCGACGAAAGCGGTCGGCTGGGCGCAACCATCACCGTCCAGCACCTCATGCTCAACCGCAACCACATGCTGGTCGGGGGGCTCAGACCGCACTACTACTGCCTGCCCGTGCTCAAGCGCGCGCGCCACCAGGATGCGCTGCTGCAGGCGGCGACCAGCGGTGATCCGCGCTTCTTTCTGGGCACCGACAGCGCCCCTCACCCGACCCACCTCAAGGAAAATGCCTGCGGCTGCGCAGGCGTGTTTTCAGCGCCGAACGCGCTAGCCTGTCTGGCGCAAACCTTCGAGGACGCCGGCGCGCTGGAGCGGCTGGAAGGTTTCGTCAGCCGCTTTGGTGCCGATTTCTACGGCCTGCCGGTCAGCGAGGCGCGCCTGACCCTCGAGCGCTGCGAGGCGCCCCTGCCCCCGCCCGAACCGGTTCAGGTCGGAGACAGGAGCGTCACCGTCTTCGATCCCCTGCGCCCGATGCACTGGCGCGTCCGTCCCTGAACCGCGCCGTTTCCGCCAAACCCGCCACACGAGAGGACCTCCATGCAAGCTCCGGCCTTTATCGACCCCGCCCTGATGGAACAGATCACCGCTCGGTCCCTGCTCGAAATCGGGGCGGTCAACTTTCGCGCCGACGAGCCCTACACCCTGACCAGCGGCATGAAATCGCCGGTTTATATCGACTGCCGCCGTCTGATCTCGTTTCCGCGGCTGCGGGCGACGCTGATGGACTTCGCCGTCGCCACCCTACAGCGCAACGTCGGGCTGGAGGCCTTTGACGCCATCGCCGGGGGTGAGACCGCGGGTATTCCCTTCAGCGCCTGGATCGCCGAGCGCATGGGCCTGCCGATGAACTACGTGCGCAAGAAGCCCAAGGGCTTTGGCCGCGACGCGCAGATCGAAGGCGCGCCGGTGGCGGGCAAGCGCGTGCTGCTGGTCGAGGACCTGACCACCGACGGTGGTTCTAAGTTCCGGTTCATCGATGCCATCCGGGCGGCCGAAGGCGAGTGTGCCCACACGTTCGTGCTGTTCTTCTACGATATCTTCGAGCAGACCCGCCCGGCGCTCGCAGCCCACGGGGTGAGCCTGCACGCGCTGGCGACCTGGCGCGACGTCCTGGCCGAGGCGCGGGCGCAGCAGGCCTTCGACAAGATCACGCTCGACCAGGTCGAGGCCTTCCTGGGCGACCCGCTGGGCTGGTCGGCCGAGCGTGGGGGCGTGGGCGAACTGGGGATCCCGGGCACTTCCTAGCGCCCTGCGGCGGACCCAGCCGCTGGCTGGCCGAAACCGTCACAGGCAGCATTGCGGGCAGCGGTACAGGCAGCGGTACAGGCAGCGCTGCGGGCAGCGTTGCTGGCGCGGCCTTCAGCCAAAGGGCTGGAAGCGCAGCACCAACCATACTGTCAGCGGCGCGGACACGAGGCTGATCAGGGTCATGACCGCCAGCGCGAGCGACACCGGCTGATCCTGCCCATAGCGTGCAGCGATCGCAGGCAGCATGCCGCCGGTGGGCAGGCAGGCGATGATCAGACAGGCGTGGATCACCACCGGGTTGGCGGGCAACCACCCCAAGGCCTGCCAGCCCAGCATGACCACCCAGAACACGCCCAGCACGACCAGCGGGTGGAGCAGCATCTTCACCGTCACGGCGGCGGCGATGCGGTTCAGACTGGCGCTGAGGTCGGTACCAAAGAGGCTGGCCCCGACAAAGAACAGCGCCAGCCCACCAGCGCTGCCCGCGAGCAGAGCCACGGCGCGCTCGACCGGAACCGGAACAGATACCGGAAGCCCGGCGAAGGCCAGCCCCAGCAATGTCGCGACCACGATCGGGTTGCGGGCAACCCCGCCGAACACCCGCAGCAGGCGCTGAGCCGGGGGGGCAGACCAGCCAGCATCGCCCGGCGCTGCATCCGGCTGATCAGCGCTGCCGTGGCCCGCCTGCACCCGGCTGCGCCCGAGGTCGGCGAGCAGCAGGGCCAGCGGGATAATGAGCAGGTTTTCGACCAGCAACTGCTGGGCGATGGTCGCCAGCGCCAGCGTGCCGAACAGCGCGGTGACCAGCGGCATGCCGATCATGATGCCGTTGGACATGGACCCGACCAGCGCCAGCAGCGCCGCCGGCGTCGGGCCTTCACCGCCCGGCCCCCGCACCAGCACGTAGGTCAGCAGAAACGACAGCAGCGAAGCCACCGTGAAGGCGAGCACGAACCCGCCGTGAAACACAGCCCCGAAGTCCTGCACGCTCAGCCCCGCGAAAATCGCCGCCGGGATGGCGAAGTTACGGACAAACGCGCCGATCCCGGGGATGGCGGCGGCTGGGAACCAACCGCGCCACACGGCGACGAAGCCCAGCGCGATCACCGCCGCCAACGGCACAGTTACGCCAAGGATGGCGAGAAACGACACGGCAGCACAGCCCTCCTTCGGCGGTTCAGCACGGCACTGACAAGGCTCTTAGCCTCCCCCGGACGCGGGGCCAACCGCAATCAACCCCATGCGCCGTTAAACAGGGGTTCAGCCTGCCTGAACCCCTGCCACGTGGCGAACGCGGGGGAGCGGGGTCAGGGCTGGCGCGCAGCGCCACCGCCTTCGGCGGCGCACGGCGGCCTTGACCCGGCGATGGGGCAGCGCCCCGAAACGAGCGTCGAGACGGCGCGCAGCGGCGCGAGACGCAGCTAAGGCGCCGGACCGCAGCGCGGTCCGTCCAGTTGAGCGCTGGCGGGTCCGCCAGCGCAGACTATTTATTGGCCCGGTTTTCGATCAGATCGTCGACCACCGACGGATCGGCAAGCGTCGAGGTGTCCCCGAGGTTGCCGAAGTCGTCCTCGGCGATCTTACGCAGGATCCGGCGCATGATCTTGCCCGACCGGGTCTTGGGCAGGCCCGGGGCGAACTGCATCAGGTCCGGGGTCGCCACCGGCCCGATCTCGGTGCGAACGTGTCGGACCAGCTCGGCGCGTAGCGCCTCCGTGGGCTCTTCACCGGCGTTGAGGGTAACATAGCAGTAGATCCCCTGCCCTTTGATGTCGTGCGGATAGCCGACCACGGCGGCTTCGGCGACCTGCTCGTGCAGGACCAGCGCGCTTTCGATCTCCGCTGTCCCCATGCGGTGGCCGGAGACATTGAGCACGTCGTCGACCCGCCCGGTGATCCAGTAGTAGCCATCGGAATCCCGGCGGCAGCCGTCCCCGGTAAAGTACAGCCCGGGGAACTGGCTGAAATAGGTATCCACGAAACGCGCGTGATCGCCGTAGACCGTGCGCATCTGCCCCGGCCAGCTCGCCTTCATGCACAGATTGCCCTCAATCTCCTGCCCCGGCGTCCAGTCGATCTCGGCGCCATCGTTGTCGACGATCACCGGCTGGATGCCAAAAAACGGATTTGTTGCCGAACCGGGCTTGAGGTCGGTGGCGCCGGGCAGCGGGCTGAGCAGGATGCCGCCGGTCTCAGTCTGCCACCAGGTATCCACGATCGGGCAGCGCCCTTCGCCGACAACGTCGTGGTACCAGCGCCAGGCCTCGGGGTTGATCGGCTCACCCACCGACCCGAGCAGGCGCAGCGAGGACCGGTCTGCCCCGGTCACAAAGTCATCGCCCTCGCGCATCAGCGCCCGGATCGCGGTCGGCGCGGTATAGAAGACGTTGACGCGGTGCTTCTCGATCACCTGCCAGAATCGGCTGACATCGGGGAAATTGGGCACGCCCTCGAACATCAGCGTGGTCGCTCCGTTCATCAGCGGGCCGTAGACAATGTAGGAGTGCCCGGTGATCCAGCCCACGTCGGCGGTGCACCAGAACACCTCGCCCGGGCGGTAGTCGAAGACAAAGTGATGCGTCGTGGCCGCATAGACCCCGTAGCCGCCGGTGGTGTGGAGCACGCCCTTGGGTTTGCCGGTCGAGCCGGAGGTGTAGAGGATGAACAGCGGGTCTTCGGCGTTCATCGGCTCGGGTTCGCAGGCCTCAGGCTGGTCGGCAACCAGCTCGTGGTACCAGGTATCGCGCGGGTGCCAGTCCACGGCCCCGCCGGTGCGCCGCACCACCAGCGTGGAGACATCGCGCCCGGAAATCTCGATCGCGCGGTCGGCGTTGGCCTTGAGCGGGATTGCCTTGCCCCCGCGCAGGCCCTCGTCGGCCGTGATCAGGAAGTCACTCTCGCAACCAACGATACGCTGGCCCAGCGCCTCGGGCGAGAACCCGCCGAAGACGATCGAGTGGACCGCGCCGATCCGCGCACAGGCGAGCATGGCAAAGGCCGCCTCGGGGATCATGGGCATGTACAGGGTCACCCGGTCTCCCTTCTTCACCCCCATCTGGCGCAGGCCATTGGCCAGCCGGTTGACGCTGGCGGACAGCGCGCCGTAGGTGATTTCGGCGGCTTCGTTCGGATCATCGCCCTCGAAGATGATGGCAACATCATCGGCGCGCTCGGGCAGGTGCCGGTCGACGGCGTTGACGCACAGGTTCAGGGCGCCGTCTTCAAACCAGCGGATCTGGACGTCGGTGCCGCTGCCCGCCCCGTAGTCCACGTGCCGGACCTTGGTGAAGGGGGTCATCCAGTCCAGACGCTGTGCCTGCTCGGCCCAGAAGGCCTCATTGTCATCCAGCGAACGGCCGTAGAGCGCGGCATACTGGTCGGCGGTCGCGTGGGTTCTGGCCACGGTGGCCGGATCGCGCTCGGAGACGGGATAAAGGGACTTGGGTTGCATGCGACAAGGCTTTCTGGCTGCGGGTCTTCAGGTCTGATGGTCTTAAGGCGTGCGGGTCCGCCAACGGTCAGCGGCCCGCAAACGCACGCGCCCATCTGACCCCAGCGGGCGGGCGCGATCAAGCCCCGTTGGCGGCTCGCGCCTCAGCCGTCACCGCTGCGGAGGTCCTCGATCAGGCTGAGCTGCGCCATACGGTCCTCGAACCAGGGCTGATCGACCCCCCAGCTGACCGAAAATCCCCCATAAAGGTAGGCAAAATCCAGCGCCTCGCCGGGGCTTTGAACGCCGCTGTCCCTGTCCCCCGCGTCCCGCCGCTGCCAGAGACCGCAGCGATGGTCTCGGCCAGCCGCAGCATGCGCGCCGGTTCGGCGACGCGGCCGGGCTGGTCGATGGGGTTGAAGAACAGGTTGGCAAAATCATAGCCCGGATGACCAACATAGCCCTTGGGGTCGATCACCACCCAGCTGCCGGTTTCGTCCCTTGGCGCGGGGCTGTGACCGGGATCGTGCAGCAGATTGCTGTGGTGGATGTCGCCGTGCAGGGGCAGCGGCGCCGGGCCTTCGAGGTCAAAACCAGCGGCAAAGGCCCGCCAGCGCGCCAACCGCTCACTCTGTGCCAGCGGCAACCCGAACACGTGCCGCCGGACATCGGCCAGCGGGATCAACCCGGCGGGCAACGGCCGGCTGTCTCCCTTGGCGAGCGCGCGCGCCGCGCGCGCCGGTGCAGGCGAGCAGCGGTCGTCACCAGAATGTCGAAGGCTGCGGCATCGTCGAAATCGTCGAGATTGCCCAGCGCCGGGCGGTCATCCAGCCGCGGCATCAGGATGGCATCGGCATCGCGGCGCAGCACCCGCACCGCGCCCTCGCCACCCCACCACTGCAGCAACGCCATGCCGGGGCGTTCGTCACTGTAAGGTTTGGCGACTTTGAGCATGGCAGAAGGGGTGTCGAAGGCCCCCGCTTCGCAGCGCACCGGCACCAGCCACGACGATCCGGTCTCAACCAGCTCGCCCTCAAGGGTCAAATCCCACTTGTCTAATCGGGACTGAACCCCTTCAGTCAGCATGGTCTCTCTCATTTTCGGCATCTGCCACCACAAATGTCCGGAGAATTAAGTCGGCGAGTGCGTCGTAAACCAGACGGATCTTGGCACTGGTGTGCAGCTCGCGATGGGTCACCAGCCAGACTGGAAAAGACAAGGGCGGTGCGTCGCGCAGCACGCGCACCATGTTGGATGATTGATCGCCAAGGTGCCGGCTCATGAGGCACAGACCAAGGCCTTCCCGCGCCATCGCCCAGGCCACCGGTCCGCTAGCGGTGTCGTGAACAAAGTTTTCGGCTGTCAGCTCGACACCATAGCCCTTCATGACCGCCGTCATGCGTGCCGGATCCCCGAACGAGATAAACCGATGCCCCTGCAAACCGGAAGAGACGCTCGGTTCTCCATAGGTGTCAATATAGGATTGCGCGGCGTAGACGCCCGCGCTGCTTTCCGCCACCAAACGCGCGATCAGGTCCCCCTGCTCCGGGCGGGCGTGGCGGATGGCGATGTCGGCCTCGCGGCGCTGCAGGTTCTGAATGTCGTCGCTGGCGACGATCTCTAACCGCAGCCCCGGAGCCTTGCGGGCAATCTGCGCAATGATATGCGGCAGGTCGTAGAGCGAGAACATATCGCTGGCGGTGATTTTGACCGTACCCGTAATGTCCTCCGAATGCCGCGATGCTGCGAGGCTCAGCAGTTCTGCCGCCTTTGACATGGCACCCGCGTGCTCGAACAGCGCCGTCCCCGTTGGGGTCAGCGTCAGGCGCCGCCCCTCGCGCTCGAACAGCACGACCCCGATTTGGGCTTCAAGGGCCTCAACCTGCCGCCCAATCGTTGGCTGCGTCTGCCCCAGCGCCCGTGCAGCGCCCGACAGCGAGCCGGATCGAACCGTGGCCACAAAGGCCCTTACGTGATTCCAGTCCATGAGCCAGCCCCCGCATCTATACAAATATTTATATCACTTCAGTGAATTTCCGCAATTTTTGCATAACGCAGAACCAGCTAGAACGGCAGCATTCGCCCAAACCACAGGCCATCAACAGACAGAGAACCCCACCCGTGACCAACCTAGCGACCTTCTGGAACAAGATTGCCACCAAGTACGCGCAGGATCCGGTGCTCGATAAAGCCGCCTATAACTTCACCTGCGAGCGCTCGATCAGCTACCTCCGACCCGGGTTCCGCGCCCTCGAAATCGGATGCGGCACGGGGCCGACCGCGCTCCGGCTCCGACCGCACGTCAGCACCTTTGAAGCAACGGACATTTCCGAGGCAATGATCGACATTGCCAAGGGGCGTCAAACCGGCACCACTCCTGATCAGCAGGTGGCGTTTCGGGTCGCCAGCGCACCCGACAGCTTTGCCGACGGCACTTCATACGATGCGGTCTTCGCGCACAGCCTGCTGCATCTGATCCCCGACCCCGAAGCCCTGCTCGCGCGCGTGGCGCAGGCTGTCCCGGCCGGGGGATACTTCATCAGCAAGACCCCCTGTCTGGGCGCAAGGGGCATGGCGCTGCAGGGCGCGGCCATGCGACTGATGATCCCGCTGATGCAGGTGATCGGGAAGGCGCCGCCAGTGATCCGCTTCTTTTCAACCGAGGGACTCGAAGCTGCCATCACCCGGGCAGGCTTTGAGGTCGTGGAAGCGGGGAGTTTCCCCGGGCGGCAAACCGCCATCGCACTACATTGTCGCCCGCCGCTGCAGCTGACTGTGTGCAGGAGACAGTGATCGACGGCTATCAGGCGTTGCGCCGCTTACCCGTCACCAGATCGAGCACCTGGGCGCCCGCGTCGAGCACGTTGGTCCCGGGGCCAAAGATCGCTGCCACCCCGGCGGCTTCCAGCGCCGCGTGATCCTGCTCGGGGATGACCCCGCCGCAGATAACAATGATGTCCTCGCGTCCCGCCGCCCGCAGAGCCTCGATCAGCGCTGGCAGCAAGGTCTTGTGCCCAGCGGCCAGTGACGACACGCCGACGACATGGGCGCCGGCATCGATCGCCTGCGCCGCCGCCTCCTCCGGGGTCTGGAACAGCGCCGAAGTCTCGACCGCGTAGCCGAAATCGAGGAAGGCCGAAGCAATCACCCGCGCGCCGCGGTCGTGCCCGTCCTGACCCAGTTTTGCCATGTAGAGCCGTGGCGGCTCGTCCAGCGCCGCGACCCGCGTGATCAGGGTCTGCAGCTGCGGGTCCTGCGCCAGCGCCTCACCGTAGACCCCGCGCACCAGCGCCGGGCTGCCGTCGTGCTCATTGAACACTGCGCGCAGGCGATCGCTGACCTCCCCCACCGTCGCCCGGGCGCGCATGGCCTCGACCGATGCCGCCAGCAGATTGCCTCCGTCCTGCGCCGCGCGCTCCAGCGCTGCCAGTGTCGCCTCGACCCGCTGCGCATCGCGGCCGGCGCGCAGGGCGTCGAGCCGCTCGATCTGCGCCTGCCGGACAGCGTGGTTGTCGATATCCAGCACATCCACGGGGTCGCTTTCCTCGCGCTGGAAGCGGTTGACCCCGACGATAACCTGCTCCCCGGTGTCGATGGCCGCCTGCCGCCGGATCGCCTCGGTCTCGATCTGTGCCTTGGGCCAGCCCGCCTCGATAGCCTCGGTCATGCCGCCCATGGCCTCGACCTCCTCGATCAGCGCCCAGGCCTGCTCGGCCAGATCAGCCGTCAACCTCTCGACGTAGTAGGACCCGGCCAGCGGGTCGACCACGTCGGTGACCCCGGTTTCGTGGGCAAGGATCAGCTGGGTGTTGCGGGCGATGCGCGCGCTGAATTCCGTGGGCAGCGCGAGGGCGTCGTCGAAGGAATTGGTGTGCAGGCTCTGGGTGCCGCCGAGCACCGCGCTCATCGCCTCAAAGGCCGTGCGCACAATGTTGTTGTAAGGGTCCTGAGCCTGCAGCGACACGCCGGAGGTCTGGCAGTGGGTGCGCAGCATCAGCGATTTGGGGTTCTGCGGGTCAAATTCCGCCATGATCCGCGACCACAGCAACCGGGCGGCGCGCAGCTTGGCAGCCTCGGCAAAGAAATCCATGCCGATGCCAAAGAAGAACGACAGGCGCGGGGCGAAAGCATCCACGTCCAGTCCGCGTTCCAGTGCCGCGCGCACGTACTCCCGCCCGTCGGCGAGCGTAAAGGCCAGCTCCTGCACCAGCGACGCTCCGGCCTCCTGCATATGGTAGCCGGAGATCGAAATCGAGTTGAAGCGCGGCATGGCTTCAGCCGTATAGGCGATGATGTCGCCAACGATGCGCAGGCTGGGCTGGGGGGATAGATGAAGGTGTTGCGGACCATGAACTCCTTGAGGATGTCGTTCTGGATGGTCCCGGCCAGCTCGGCCTGATCCGCGCCCTGCTCCTCTCCGGCGACGATGAAGGCTGCCAGCACCGGCAGGACCGCGCCGTTCATGGTCATGGAGACCGACACGTCACGCAGGGCGATACCGTCGAACAGCCGCCCCATGTCCTCGACGCTGTCGATGGCGACCCCGGCCTTACCGACATCCCCGCGTACCCGTGGGTGATCACTGTCATAGCCGCGATGGGTGGCGAGGTCGAAGGCGACCGACAGACCGCGCTGCCCGCCCTCGAGCGCTTGTCGGTAGAAGGCGTTGCTCTCCTCGGCGGTCGAGAACCCGGCGTACTGGCGGATGGTCCAGGGCCGCTGGGTGTACATGGACGCGTAGGGACCGCGCACGAACGGCGCCTGCCCCGGCTGGCTGTCGAGGTGCCCGATGTCGTCGAGGTCGGCGGCGGTGTAAAGGGTTTTGCGGTCGTCGCGTTGATCAGACATTGCTCGTTCGCCCGGGGAAAGTCTGCGTTTGGGCTAGCACAAGACCCCAGCAAGGCACAGGGGCAGCCCGACCAGCGCTTTTCACCAACGCCGGTCGCTTTTTGTTGATTTATCGCCGCCTGCTCTCTTGCCGATGCCGGGGATCTGCGGCAGAACGTCGCTTACCTTTGGTGTCTCACACAGTCCAAGGCTGGAGACTTAATAGGGAACATCGGTGCGGCGTACCCAACAGGGACCAAATCCGAGGCTGTCCCCGCAACTGTAAGCGGCGAGCGCAGCTCCACCATAGCCACTGACGCCCCCGCCCGATCTGGGCGGCGCGTTGGGAAGGCCGGAGCAAGAGCGCAGTGACCCGCGAGCCAGAAGACCTGCCAGGGTGTCGATCAACCTTTTCCAAGGGCGGGTGACCCTGCAGGAGAGACCATGACAACAGTAGATGAACACGCCCGAGCTGCGTCCCGCGATCACACCGGTTTTGACCTGACCGGGCCATCGCGCGCCCTGCTGCTGAGCGGTGCCGCTGCCCTTGCCGTCCTGTGCTGGGCCGGGCTCGCCCTGCTTATTCGACCTGAGGGTGCTTTCCGGCGAAGGCCTCGTGCTGGGCTACGGCAATGATGCCGTCGCCGGCGGGGTCGACTTTTCCCTGAGCACAGGCGAGATCCTCGCGGTCATCGGCTACAACGGCTCTGGCAAATCGACGCTGGTGAAGTCGATCCTCGGCGTGACGCCGCTGCTCGGCGGACGGCTGCACTGGTCGGCGGGCGCACCGCCCGAGCCGATCGGCTATCTGGGCCAGCTCAGCGAATTTGACCGCCGCTTCCCCATGCGGGTCATCGACCTCGCCGCAACCGGCGGCTGGTCAAGATTGGGGTTCTTCCAGGGCGCTGGTCGCGCCACGCGGCGGGCGGCAGAGGCCGCGCTTGAGCAGGTCGGGCTGAGCGATGCTGCGACCCTCCCCTGCACAAGCTCTCCGCAGGCCAGCTGCAGCGCGCGCTGTTCGCCCGCACCATCGTGCAGGATGCACGCCTGATCATCCTCGACGAACCCTTCGCCGCCGTGGACCAGAGCACCGAGGCCGACCTGATGGAACTGATCCTCGACTGGAGCCGGCAGGGTCGGTCGCTGATGGTAGTCCTGCACAACCTCTCGGCCGTGCTCGAGCACTGTTCCTCGGCGCTGCTCATGGGGCGGGCGCTGCGCCTTCGGACCGACGCGCGAGGTGCTGACCCCCGAACGACTGGTGGATCTGGGTTACATGGCCGCCGATCAGGCTGCCCTGATCGCCGCTGCGGCCTCGATCAGGCGGCACGAAAGGGGACGGTCGTGCTTGAGTTCCTCGAATTCGCCTTCATGCGCAAAGCCATTCTGGCCGTGATCATTCTTTCGCTGGGCATGGCACCGGTTGGCTGTTTCCTCGTGCTGCGGCGGCTGTCGCTTGCCGGAGAGGCCATGAGCCATGCTGCTATCCCCGGGATTGCTCTGGCCTATGCCGTCGCCGGATTATCGGTGCTGTCGATGACGCTGGGCGGGCTGATCGCCGGGCTGGGGGTTGCCCTGCTCTCGACGCTCGTGTCGCGGGTTACGCTGCTGCGCGAAGACGCCAGCATGGCCACGCTCTACCTGCTGGCGCTGGCGGGGGGGATCTTCCTGCTGTCGGTACGCGGCACGGCGGTCAATCTGGAAGGCTTTCTGTTCGGCAACGTTCTGGGCCTGAGCGACGGCACGCTGGTGCTGATCGGCAGTTCGACCACGCTGACGCTGCTGGGCATGGCGCTGATCCTGCGCCCGCTGGTGCTGCAGACTGTCGACCCGGTGTTTGCCCGATCCCAGTCCCGGTATGGTTGGTTGATCCGATCCTTATTCATGATCCTCGTCGTGCTCAACCTGATCGCCGGTTTCCGTGCGCTGGGGACCCTGATGGCTGTTGGCCTGATGATCGTCCCGGCCACCGCCGCCCGTTACTGGGTCAACGCCCTGACGCCCATGGTCATCCTCGCCTTCGTCTTCGGCGCCGGCAGTGGCCTGCTCGGTCTGCTGCTGTCCTTCTGGTTCGACAATGTACCCTCCGGCCCCGGTATCATACTGGTCGCGGGCCTCGTATTTCTCGTCTCGCTGGTTTTCGGCCAGAACGGCCTCGATCTGCTCGGCAGGCTCCGAGGCCAGAGAACCCGTTCCACAATCTCCATCAAATCAACATCCCGGAAAAAGCAATGAAACGCAGAGCGCCTTTCGGCCTGCCGCTACGGCGGCTGTTCATCAGCCTGTTTGCCATCCTCAGCTTCGGGAGCCTCGCGACGCGGGCGGGGGCCGATGCCGCCCCCATCAAGGCCGTGGCGAGTTTCTCAATCCTCGCCAATATGGTCGAGGTCGTCGGGGGTGAGCACGTCACCGTCACCAGCATCGTCGGCCCCGACAGCGACGCCCATGTCTACAGCCCCAGCGTCAGCGATGCCCGCGCAGTGGCAGTTGCGGACATCATTTTCGTCAACGGGCTGGGCTTTGAGGGCTGGATCAGTGATCTCGTGAGCGCAGCCGAGGCCAGCGCGCCAGTGATCATTGCGACGGAAGCCATCACACCGCTGATCATCGAGGGGGAGGCCGACCCCCACGCCTGGAACGCCCTCGCGAACGCCAAGCTCTATGCAGACAATATCGTTTCGGGCCTGAGCACTCTTTCACCGGCGCACGCGGATGCCTTCGCTGCCAACGCTGCCACTTTCAAATCCGAGGTCGACACCCTGCTTTCCGAGCAACAGCGCGCTTCGCCGATCTGCCCGAAGGACCGACGCACAGTCGTCACCGGTCACGACGCCTTCGGGTACTTCGAGGCGCAGTTCGGGCTGCGCTTCCTCGCCCCGCTGGGGGTCAATACCGAGGCAGAGCCATCGGCGCGCGAGCTGGTCGAGCTGATCCGCCAGATCAGCGACGAGGACGTGGTAGGCCTGTTCGTGGAAAACATCACCAACCCCGACCTGGTCCAGCAGATCGCCGACGAAACCGGCCTCCAGATCGGGGGCAGACTTTACTCTGACGCCCTGTCGGTGCGTGGCGGTCCGGCAACAACCTACCTGAGCATGATGCAGCACAACATCAGCGCGCTGCTGCAGGCGCTGGAGCCGTCGAACTAGCCTTCACCTCCTTTTTTGAAGGCAGGAAACGGCGCTGACAGAGGGTTTCGGTCCCTTTTCGCGACAAACTAGTGGAATTGCCCAATTTGACAGGGCAATTCCACTATATTTCTAATTTAGCGATTCGGAAAAAAGGCAATAAGTTCAGGGGCATTTCTGCAACAACAGCCCTTGGATCGGTCATTATCCGACAGATTTTCTGGCAACCCCGGAACCGCCGGGCATACTGCATCTGTCGGGTCCAAGACCCGACCGGGCGGCCGCTTCAGGCGCCGTTCGAAGCGCGGCTACCGCCCGACAACATGGGGTCACAGCGGTAGCAAGAGCGCCAATTCAGATGAAGCGCGCGGGTCCGGGAGTGTCTCTCTCCTGACTTCCTCCCCCTGCACTTTCGGGCTCGCCGCTTTTTCTGCCTCCATCAAGAAACCAGTTCGATGCGGCCTCAGCAGCACCTGTGCTGGCTCAGGTGATTTCCAGCGGTGGCACGGACTTCAGGTGCAGGTCGTCGAGCTGTGCTTCGCTGACTTCTGAAGGCGCCTGCATCATCAGATCCTGCCCCTGCCCGTTGAGTGGGAAGGCGATGACTTCGCGGATGCTTGGCTCATCGGCGAGCAGCATCACCATGCGGTCAACACCGGGGGCCGCACCGCCGTGGGGCGGCGCGCCGAACTTCATCGCGTTGAGCATGCCGCCGAATTCGGCTTCGACCACGTCCTGACCGTAGCCGGCGATCGAAAACGCCTTGTACATGACCTCAGGCAGGTGATTTCGGATCGCACCGGAGCAAAGCTCGATACCGTTACAGACGATGTCGTACTGGAAGGCCTTGATCTCGAGCGGGTCGTCGTTCTCCAGCGCGGCCATGCCGCCTTGCGGCATGGAGAAGGGGTTGTGCGAGAACTCGATCTTGCCGGTTTCTTCGTCTTCCTCGAACATCGGGAAGTCCACGATCCAGACGAACTTGAAGGCGCCTTCTTCGATCAGGCCCAGCTCGCGGCCGGCTTCGTTGCGGGCCTGCCCGGCGAACTGCAGCGCCGGCAGGCGCTTGTCACAGGTGAAGAAGCAGGCGTCACCCGCCTCCAGCCCCAGCTGCTGGCGGATGGCTTCGGTCCGCTCCTCGCCGATGTTCTTGGCCAGCGGGCCGGAGCCCTCAACGCCGCCGTCGTCGGTCTGGCGCCAGAAGATGTAGCCCAGTCCGGGCTTGCCCTGCTTCTTCGCCCAGCTGTCCATGCGGTCACAGAGCGCGCGTGAGCCGCCGCCCTTACCCGGCACAGCGATGACGCGGAAGTCTTTCTCGGCGATCAGTTTGGCGAAAATCTTGAAGCCCGAGCCGTCGAAGTGCGGGGTCACATCGTCGAGGATAATCGGGTTACGCAGGTCGGGCTTATCCGAGCCATAGCGGGTCATGGCGTCGTCAAAGGCGATGTGCGGGAATGGCATCGGGGTCACGGCGTGCGGGCTGCCCGAGGCGTCGTGGAACTCGGTGAACAGCCCGTGCAGCACCGGCTCGATCGCGTCGAAAACGTCCTGCTGAGTGACGAAGCTCATCTCAAAGTCGAGCTGGTAGAACTCGCCGGGGCTGCGGTCTGCGCGGCTGTCTTCATCGCGGAAACAGGGGGCAATCTGGAAGTAGCGATCGAAGCCCGCCATCATCAGCAGCTGTTTGAACTGCTGCGGGGCTTGGGGCAGCGCGTAGAACTTGCCCGGGTTGAGGCGCGAGGGCACCAGAAAGTCACGGGCACCCTCGGGCGAGGACGCGGTCAGGATCGGGGTCTGAAACTCGGTGAAGCCCTGATCGACCATCCGGCGGCGCAGAGATTCGATCACCTTGGCGCGCAGCATGATGTTGGCGTGGACCTTTTCCCGGCGCAGGTCGAGGTAGCGGTAGGTCAGGCGCAGGTCTTCGTTGATATCGTCGTTGGAATTGACCTGCAGCGGCACCTGCTCGGCGGCGGACTGGACCTCGGCATCGTCGACGTAGACTTCGATCTGACCGGTGGCGAGCTTGTCGTTCACGGCCTCGTCGTCGCGCTGCATGACACGCCCGGTGAGCGTGACCACGGACTCGAGCTTGACCCGGCGCAGGGTTTCATAGTGCGGGCTGCTTTCCAGCACTACGCACTGGGTGACGCCATAAGTGGTCGCGCAGGTCGATGAACAACGGCCCGGCGTGCTCGCGGCGGCGGTTGATCCAGCCCGACAGCCGGGCTGTGCTGCCAACGTGTTCGGCGCGCAGGTCGTTGCAGGTGTGGCTGCGGTAGGGGTGCAGGGCGTCGCTCATCACTCAGGGTCCAGTCTGTTGGCCGGTCCGGCGAACTCCACCAGCGGCCCGTTGCTCAAGTTTCACCCGCCTTCTAAAGCAGCCACGCAGACCGGGCAATTGCCCCACGCGCTTGCGTGCTTTGCGGGGGACTGGGATGATCCACTTTGTTCTTCCACCCAACAGGCCCCTTATGCAGCGGCTCCTGCCCCTCCTCCCGGTTTTTTTCGTAATCCTCTGGCACACCGGGTTCCTCGGTGCGCGCGGCACCATGCCCCATGGTCCGGCGCTGACGACGCTGAGCATCCGGTTTGCGCTGGTGCTGGTGCTGCTCGCAGTGCTGGCGTGGCTGGGCCGGGCGGTCTGGCCCTCGACCTGGGCGCAGCGTGGGCATCTGATGGTCGCTGGCGGGCTGCTGCACGGGGTCTATCTGGGCGGGGTGTTCTGGGCCATGGAGCACGGTATGTCGGGGGCGACCGCTTCGCTGATCGTCGGGCTGCAGCCCATGCTGACAGCCGTGCTCGCGCTGTGGCTGCTCGCCGAGCGATCGTCACTGACGCTGTGGGCGGGGTTGATCCTCGGGCTGGTCGGGACCGTGCTGGTGGTGGTCTTCGACGCCGGGCAGGTCGGCAGCAGCCGCTCGGCGGTGGCCATCGTCCTCGCCCTGGTCGGGATCGCGGTCGGCTCGGTCTACCAGAAGAAATTCGTCCAGGCCTTCGACTGGCGCGCAGGCGCGGTCTGGCAGTTCGCAGGCTCGCTGGTGGTGACCCTGCCTTTTGCCGCCCTGTTCGAGCAGCGCATGCCGACGCTGAATGCAGAATATCTGTTTTGGCTGGGGTGGCTGATCCTGATCCTCAGCGTGGCGGCGGTGGCGCTGCTGAATACGCTGCTGCAGCGCCAGTCGGCGATCAACGTTGCCCGCGACTTCTACCTGATCCCGGCGCTGGTTGCGGTAACGTCGTGGATTATCTTCGGCGATAGCCTGCGCTGGACAACGTGGGTCGGCATCCTGCTGGCCAGTTTCGGCGTCTGGCTGGCAACCCGCCCCCGGGCGTGAATGCGCACCGAGAACCGGGCCTGAACCCGGGCAAATCGCCTCAAATCGACAGGCGCAGCTCGCCCCCGCACCGTAAGGCATGGTCTTTGCCCCGGCTCGGCGCTAAATAAGCGCCATGACCCATCCTGCCACGATCGAAGACCAGGCCGCCCTCGAAGCCTTCTGCCAGCGCGCGGCCAGCGCCACTTTCCTCACTGTCGATACCGAATTCGTCCGAGAAAAGACCTACTATCCGCTGCTGTGTCTGGTGCAGGTCGCCAGTGATGACGAGGCCGTCGCCATCGACCCCCTCGCTCCGGATATGGACCTTGCCCCGCTGTTCGCGCTGATGACCGAGACCAGCATGCCCAAGGTCTTCCACGCCGCCGGGCAGGATCTGGAGATTTTCGCCAACCTCGCCGGCAGCCTCCCCACCCCGCTGTTCGACACCCAGATCGCGGCCATGGTCTGCGGCTTTGGCGACCAGGTCGGCTACGAGCGGCTGGCCCGCAGCCTCGCCGGTGCGGAGCTGGACAAGACCGCCCGCTATACCGACTGGTCGCGCCGCCCGCTGACCGACACTCAGATCAACTACGCCCTGGGCGATGTCACCCACCTGCGCACGGTGTTCATTGAGCTGACGAACCGGCTGGAGCGTGAAGGGCGCGTCGGCTGGGTCGAAGAAGAAATGGCCGCCGTTGCCAACCTCAGCCGCTACCAGCCCGACGTGCAGGACGCCTGGCGCCGCCTCAAGCCGCGCGGAGACAAGCCGCAGTTCCTCAACGTGTTGGTCTCGGTCGCGGCCTGGCGCGAGCTGGAAGCCCAGCGCCGCGACGTGCCACGGAACCGGATCATCCGTGATGATACGGTGATGGAAATCGCCGCAAGCGCACCCAAGTCTGCTGCCGACCTTGGCGGGGTCCGGGGATATTCGGACAATGCGGCTCGCGGCAAGCAGGACAGGCCATTCTCGCGGCCGTCGAAGAAGGCCTCGCCAAGCCCGGGAAGCCGCGCCGAAGCTGAAAAAGCGCAAGCCGCTGTCTGACTCGGCCGCTCAGGGCGCTGCCCTGCTGCGGGTGCTGCTGAAGGCACGCTCGGAGAACGCCGACGTGGCCCAGCGCATCGTCGCCAACGCCGAAGAACTCGAAATCCTCGCCGAGAAGGGCGTCGATGCCGGTGTCCCGGCCCTGACCGGCTGGCGCTACGACCTGTTCGGTGAAGCGGCATTGGAGCTGCTCGCCGGACGGCTGTTTATCGGGGTTGAAGGCGGCAAGGTGACCGAGCGGCGTCAGGCACAGGACTAAGCCAGAAATCCCTGCGCGTCTGAAACCAGTGCGATCAGCGATCAGCGCCCCTTGAAGGCGGGAGACCGCTTTTCAAAGAAGGCAGAGACGCCCTCGGCAAAGTCTTTTGAGGTGATGCACTCGTTCTGGCGCACCGATTCCTGATCGATCGTCGCCTCTAACCCCTGCTCCATCGCCGCGCGCAGCAGCTTTTTAACGTGCCGAACCGACAGCGGTGCCGCCTGCGCCAGCCGGGCCGCCCAGTCGCGGGCTTCCTGCTGCAGGCTCTCGTCGGGTACCATTTTGTTCGACAGCCCCCATTCGACGGCCTGCGCAGCGGGGATCTTCTGGCCCCTCGATGATGGCCTCGAAAGCCCGGCGATAGCCAAGCTGGCGCACCATCTGCCAGGTGTTGCCCCCGTCGGGGACCAGCGCGATGGCGGCAAAGGCCATGTAGATGTAGGCGCTCTCGCCCATGATCATCAGGTCGCAGGCCTGAGCATAGGCCGCCCCGATCCCGCTGGCCGGGCCGCTGACGGCGGCGATCCATGGCTTGTTCGAGTTGGTGATGGCCAGAACGCAGGGCTTGTACTCCTCGACCAGCACCCGTTCGACAGTCGTATCGCGGATGCCAGCGGTTTCCTTGAGGTCAGCCCCGGCGGAGAAGGCGCGTCCTTCCCCGGTCAGGACGATACAGCGGACTTCGGGGTCGGCCTCAAGCTCAGCTGCGGCCGCCCGAAAATCTGCGCGCATCTGTGTGTTCCAGGCGTTGAGCGAGTCCGGCCGGCTAAGGGTCAGAATGCCGACGTTGCCGTCGACTTCGGTTTTAATGGTCTCGTAGGCCATGGTTAATCTCCGGCAGGCGAGCTCGGGCCTGCTTTCCTGAACGGTTTGCGACGGACCGGGAACGGGACTGGCTGGCGGTCATCAGTCTGATTTCTGCGGCATTGCGGCGAGCTTACTTGCCTTTCCACACCGGGTCACGCTTCTCGGCGAAGGCCTTGAAGCCTTCGAGGTTGTCCTCGGAACCGTAGAGCACGTCGACGGTGCGCAGCTTGCGCTTTGTCACAGCATTCATCGTGTCCTGAAACCGCTGCCCCTCGGCCTCGCGCGCGACCTCCTTGATGGTGGCAAACACCAGCGGCGGGCCGCTTTCGAGCAGACGCGCGAGCTCCCACACCCGGGCCTCCAGCGCGTCATTGTCGGGCAGGATCTCGTTCACCAACCCCCATTTGTGGGCTTCTTCTGCATCCATCCAGCGCCCGGTCAAAAGCAGGTCCATGGCGACGTGATAGGGAATGCGCTTGGGCAGCTTGATGGTGGCAGCATCGGCCAGCGTCCCAGCCTTGATTTCGGGCAGGGCGAAAGACGAATGCGCACTGGCGAGGATCATGTCGCAGGACAGGGCCAGCTCGAACCCGCCGCCGACCGCCATACCGTTGACGCAGGCGAGCACCGGCTTGTTCAGGTCGCGCAGCTCCTGCAGCCCCGCAAAACCGCCTACGCCGTAGTCGCCGTCGACCGCATCGCCGTCGGCTGCTGCCTTGAGGTCCCAGCCCGCACAGAAAAACTTATCACCGGCCGTCCGCACGATCGCCACCCGCAGGTCGGGGTCATCGCGGAAGCTTCGAACACCAGCCCCATCTCGCGGCTGGTCTCCAGATTGATGGCGTTGGCCTTGGGCCGGTCGAGCGTGACTTCGAGGATCTCGCCTTCGCGGCGGGTGGAAATGGGTGAGCTCATGATGATCTCCTCACAGGGTTACTCGACGGGGGCCTTGAAGTCAGGCGAGAACCGGATCAGCGCGTCGACCACACTGACGCCCGCAGCCTCCCCCTTCGCATGCACGAACAGCGGGTTGATGTCGAGTTCGACCAAGCGCTGCTGCTCCGCCTCGACGAAGGCTGCCAGCGCCATGACTGCCGCGACCAGCGCGTCGATGTCGGCGGGCGGCGCCCCGCGATAGCCGGTCAGCAGTGGCCAGACCTTCAGCCCCACCAGCGCCCGGCGAACAGCTTTCTCGTCCACCGGGAACAGCAGGATCGTGCTGTCCTGCAAAATTTCAGTCAGCACCCCGCCAGCACCGATGACCAGGTGCAGGCCGACGACCGGATCGCGCGCGACCCCGAGGATCAGCTCGGCCAGTGGCTTGGCGGCCATGGGCTCGACCAGCACGCGGTCGGAGAGCGCCAGCAGGTCCGCCGCCGCTGCCCGCGCAGCGTCTTCGTCCTCGATGCCCAACCGAACCCCGCCCAGTTCCGTTTTGTGAGCGAAGTCACCCAGAATCTTGACCGCCGAGGGACCAAACTCAGCCACAGCCGCCGCGACCTCGTCTGCGTTGGAGCACACAGCGTGCGGCGGTGTCGGCAGGCCGTGGGCAGCGAGCGCAGCCTTGGCCTGCGCCTCATCGAGCATGACGGCGCCCTCGGGACCTGCCCCGGACAGGACGTGGGGTGAGGCAGGCGGCGCGGCGCGGTAAGCGCCGATATCGGCGGCGCGGGCGACGGCGGTCAGGTGGTCTTCCAGACCGTGTCCGGGGATCAGCCCCAGCGCAGAAATCTTGGCAGCAGCCTCGGGCGGCATACTCTCGGGCAGGCTGGAGACCAGCGCCGGCGCCCCGGCCTTCCGGTCTGCGCTGCCGAGCGCGCTGGCCACAGCTTCGATCGCAATATCCCAGGTATGGGTCGGCCCCGTGCCCGCGCGCGGCCAGTCGATGACCAGCATGGGGTGGGAGACGTCCACCGCCATGATCCCATGCCACATGGCGCCCAGCGCATCGGCATCGCCCCAATCAAAGGTGTTGTAGTCAAAGGGGTTGGAGACCGTTACCAGCGGGTTGAGGCTGGCCTTGATCCGATCAGCCTCGGCCTCGCTCAAGGGCGGGTACTCCAGCCCCAGCGCGCTGCCCAGATCGGCCATCAGGCCCGCTTCACCACCCGAGCAGCTGACCGACATCACCCGGCGACTGTCCAGCGGCCCCTTGAAATGCAGGATTTTCAGGGCCTCCAGCAGGCTGGTCAGGGTCGAGACCTCAGCCACCCCAAGCCGCGACAGCAGCGCCGAGGAAACCGCCGCACCGCCTGCCAGCGTCGCGGTGTGGGTCAGGGTCAGTGCCTGCCCGCCATCGCTCTGCCCGGCCTTCAGCGCGACCACAGCGACCCCGCGTTCGTGGGCGAAGCGTACCGCATCGATGAACTCCGCCGGGTCGCCAAAGCCCTCGATGTAGAGCCCTATGGCGGTCACTCTGTCGTCGGCGGCCATGGCTTCGATCATGTTGCCAAGGCTGACCTGCGCGCCGTTGCCGACCGTCAGGACGTAGGCCAGGGGCAACGAACGCTGCTGCATGCTCAGGTTGATGGCGATGTTCGAGGACTGGCAGATCAGCGCGACCCCGCGATCGACCCGCTCCCCGCCGTGGACGTCCGGCCACAGCGTCGCACCGCTGAGATAGTTGATCAGCCCATAGCAGTTGGGGCCGAAAATCGGCATATCGCCCTGCGGCGAGCGAGCAATTCGTCCTGCAGGGCGCCGCCGTCTGCGGTTTCAGCCCAGCCCGCCGCGAAGCAGGTCGCCCCGCCTGCCCCGCGCGCCGCAAGATCGCGAACCACGTCGATGGTCGTCTGACGGTTGACGCCGATGAAGGTGGCGTCAGGCGCCGCAGGCAGATCGTTGATGCTGGCGTAGGCCCGGCGTCCCCTCACCTCGGCCCGGGTCGGATGCACCGGCCAGATGTCGCCCGCAAACCCCATCCGCTCGGATTGCTCGATGACTGCAGCGGCCCAGCTGCCGCCGACCACCGCGATCGAAGTCGGGTTGAGCAGACGCGCGTAGGGCCGTTTCGGATTGGCAGCTGCAGCCATCGTGTTCTTCTCGCTTGCGCCGAACCAGCGGTTCAGGCCGCCCGGCTATCCGGGTTCTGCTACATCAACCGCTGCCCGGCCGGTAGCAAAACTGCGTCACAACTTCACTGCCCGCAACACGCGGCGTCCCTGAATGCCGGGCTCAGGTGTCTTCATCCCACAGGCCCCACTGCCGCGCCGCGCCCGCCCAGCGCCAGGCGTCGGTCACCATGGCCTCCAGCCCGCGTTCGGCGGTCCAGCCCAGCCGTTCTGCGGCGGACGAAGGGTCAGCGAGCAGCGTGGCAACATCGCCCGGTCGGCGCGGTCCGAGGGTCTGCGGCAGGCTGCGGCCGAGTTCGGCCTCAAACGCTGAGACCACCTCGCGCACCGAATAGGGCGTCCCCTGTGCCGAGGTTGAGCGCGGTGAAGGGGGCGTCAAAGCCGCCGCTGAGCAACGCCTGCAGCGCCTTCACGTGCGCCTGCGCCAGATCGACCACGTGGATGTAGTCGCGCACGCCGGTGCCGTCGGGCGTATCGTAGTCCTCGCCGAAGATGGTCAGGCTTTCCCGCTGCCCGACCGCGACCTGCACGATGATGGGGAACAGATTGTTGGGCTGGTCCTTGGGGTCTTCCCCGATCAGGGCGCTGTCGTGGGCACCGGCCGGGTTGAAGTAGCGCAGCGCCAGTCCCTGGCTGCGCGCACCGGATGCCCGGACCATGTCGGCCAGCACCTGCTCCATCATCGCCTTGGTCTGGCCGTAGGGATTGGTGGGCTGCACTGGCAGCGCCTCGTGCAGGGGTTCAGCGTCAACATCGCCGTAGACCGTAGCCGACGACGAAAAGACGATCGCACCGCCACCGGCGGCTTCGAAGGCGTCGAACAGGCTGACCGAGCCGCCGACGTTGTTGTCGTAGTACATCAGCGGCCGGGCAACGGACTCGCCCACGGCCTTGAAGGCTGCGAGGTGGATCAACCCGGAACAGGGCTCGCGCTGGAGCAGCGTTTCCAGCCCGGCGCGGTTGCGGATGTCGAGGTCGTAGCAGGTCAGCGACCGGCCGGTGAGCCGCTCCAGCCGCTCCAGCACCGACGCCCGCGCATTGGAGTGGTTATCGACGATGACCGGTTCAAAACCAGCCTCGCACAGCGCCACGACGCAGTGACTGCCGATATAGCCCAGCCCACCGGTAACGAGGATCTTGTCGGCCATGGTCCTGTCTTACTGTCCCGTAAATCGCTGATCGTTGTTGCGTGATCCCAGACTAGCACGGCTTGCGGGCCGGTCTTCAGGGAATCTCGGCACAGGCTGCGGTTATTCCCGCGGGAAGACGGCCTCAACGGCGAAGGCTTCCCGCGCCTGCCGCTCGAGATCCGGGGCGCAGTTGACCAGAACCGCGCCGCGCGCCGCCTGCCACACCGGCCAGTCCTGGCGTGCATTGCCAGCGTAAACAAAGCCCTCGGGGAACATGGCGCTGAGGGCCTCGGCCTTGGCCTCTCCGGTCAGGTTGGTGGTCGCATCACTGGCAAGAAAGGTGTCGAACAGGTCGAATTCCGCCGCCACGCGCCGCACCATCTCCCACGTTGCACCGCTGGCCAGCACCATCGGCCGGTCGAGGGCCTCCTGCTGGTCCAGCCAGCTTTCGAAGGGCTCGTTCCAGCGCAGCTCGTAGGCATCGAAGTAACGCAGGGAGATTTCACTGAGCGCCTGCTTCGCCGCCGGCCGGGGCCGGGTGACGGCGCGCGCCGCCTTCCACGGGTTCAGCCAGAACGCCACCCGCAGCGACCACCACGACAGATCGCCCTTGTGCAGCGTCCCGTCCAGATCGACGGCCAGCGGCAGGCGTTCCAGCGCTCGCGGGCGGTCCGAGCGCGCGACCTCACCCGCTGACGTCGCCTCGGAGGGGAAGGGCCGCGAAGAGGACGATGAAGAAGACGAGGACGACGAGGGCGGAGCCACCATTCAGGCCTTGCGCAGAGTGGATCGGTGTTGATTCCCGACAGAGACTGGCAGAATCCGCATTCGGAAGCCACAGCCGATCGTTGTCACCGGGTTCTGCCACGCTTCTGCAGGTTATCCGCACGCAGCGGCGCTGCACCCATGACTTGCGTGACAGTCCGATGACAAAGCCCCGTCTGCGTTGTATGGGACTCCCCATATTGATGATTTGAACCGCTCTCGAAAGGTGGACCCATCGCATGAGTACTTCGGCTGGCCCCAAAACCCTGTACGACAAAATCTGGGACAAGCACGTCGTCCGTGAAAATGATGACGGCACGTCACTGATCTACATCGACCGCCACCTGGTCCACGAAGTGACCTCGCCGCAGGCCTTCGAAGGCCTCGCACTGGCCGGGCGTAAGGTACGCCGACCGGATCTGACCCTCGCCGTGCCGGACCACAACGTGCCGACCTCCGACCGCGCGGGCGGCATCGCCAACGCGGAAAGCCGGATTCAGGTCGAAACCCTGATGGAAAACTGCGCGAACAACGACGTGCCGGTCTACGGCATGAACGATCCGCGCCAGGGCATCGTCCATATCATCGGCCCTGAGCAGGGCTTTACCCTGCCCGGCACCACCGTGGTCTGTGGTGACTCCCATACCTCGACCCACGGCGCCTTCGGCGCGCTGGCCTTCGGCATCGGCACCAGCCAGGTCGAGCACGTGCTCGCCACCCAGACGCTGGCGTTGGCCAAGTCCAAGAACATGCTGATCCAGATCAACGGCCCGCTGGGCACCGGCGTCACCGCCAAGGATCTGATCCTCGCCATCATCGGTCGTATCGGCACCGCCGGGGGCACCGGCTACGTCATGGAATACGCCGGCGAAGCCATGCGCAGCCTGTCGGTCGAGGGCCGGATGACCATCTGCAATATGTCGATCGAAGGCGGTGCCCGCGCCGGCCTGATCGCACCGGATGAGAAAACCTTCGAATTCTTCAATGGTCGTCCATTGGCCCCGCAGGGTGCGGGTTGGGATGAGGCTGTCGCCTACTGGAAGACGCTGCAGACCGACGCTGGCGCGCACTACGACAAGACCGTGACCCTCGACACCGCCGAGATCCCACCCATGGTCACCTGGGGCACCTCGCCCGAGGACGTGGCGCCGATCACCGGCAACATTCCGCACCCCGACGACTTCGAGGACGACAACAAGCGCGAAGCCGCTGCCCGCAGCCTCGAATACATGGGCCTGACCGCCGGTGAACCGCTGCGCAACGTCGCCGTCGACACCGTATTCATCGGCTCCTGCACCAACGGCCGGATCGAAGACCTGCGCGCCGTGGCCGAGGTCGCCAAGGGCCGCCGGGTCAAGGACGGCGTGCGCGCCATGGTCGTTCCCGGCTCGGGTCTGGTGAAGGCACAGGCCGAGGAAGAAGGCCTCGCTGCGATCTTCCGCGAGGCTGGTTTCGACTGGCGCGAGCCGGGCTGTTCCATGTGTCTGGCCATGAACGACGACAAGCTCGCCGTGGGTGAGCGCGCCGCTTCGACCTCGAACCGCAACTTCGAGGGCCGGCAGGGCCGGGGCGGTCGCACGCACCTGGTCTCCCCGGCCATGGCCGCCGCCGCCGCGATCACCGGTCACCTGACCGACGTCCGCGACTTCTGATCCTGCGCGCCGCCGGATCGGCCGCGCGCGCCCAAGCACACGATTTACGAGAGAAGAGACAAAGCCCCATGGATAAGCTGGTTTCTCACAGCGGCGTTGCCGCCCCGCTCAATCTGGTCAACGTCGACACCGACATGATCATCCCCAAAGCAGTACCTCAAGACGATCAAGCGCACCGGCCTGTCCACCGGCCTGTTCGACGAGATGCGCCGCACGCCCGAGGGCGACACGATCGAGAGCTTCCCGCTCAACCAGCCGCAGTATCAGGACAGCACGGTTCTGGTCGCCGGCGACAACTTCGGCTGCGGCAGCTCCCGCGAGCACGCGCCGTGGGCGCTGCTGGACTGGGGGTTCCGGGTGATCATCGCCCCGACCTTCGCCGACATTTTCTACAACAACTGCTTCAACAACTCGATTTTGCCGATCCGCCTGCCCCAGGAGCAGGTCGACAAGCTGATGGCCGACGCCAATCAGGCTTCGACCATCAAGGTCAGCGTCAAAGAGCAGACCATCGAACGCCCCAACGGTGAGATCATCCGCTTCGAGCTGGACGCCGGCCTCAAGCGCCGCCTGCTCGAAGGGCTGGACCCCGTGGGCATGACCCTTGAGCACGAAGGCGATATCAGCGCCTATGAGAACGACGACCGCAGCGACCGTCCGTGGGCCCACATGGCCGCTTGACCGGGGGTATCGGGAGGCCCGGTCTCAGGCCTCCCGGATCAGGGTCGCATCCGGCCCAAGGTGGATGCCACACTCGAGTTTGGACGGCATGTCCGCCCAGCGGCCTTCGCGCAGGTCCTGCCCCGCCTCGATCGGCACGGTGCACGGCTCACAGCCAATGCTGGCGTAGCCGAAACGCTCCAGCGGATGCCGCGGCAGGTCGTGCTCGTAGAAGTAGGCCTCAACCCGCCGCTTGGACCACCGGGCCAGCGGGTTGATTTTCAGATGCTGTCCATCCCGTTCGATCACCGGCATGAATGACCGCAGGCCTCCGTGGAAGCGCTTGCGGCCGGTAAACCAGGTGTCATAGCCCTGCAACGCATCACCCAGCGGCAACGATTTGCGCAGCATGCAGCATTGGTTCGGGTTGGACTTGTGCAGCGTCTTTTCCGGGTCTTCGCTCAGGGTCAGGTCCGGGTTGGGCTTGATGATATGCAGATTGAGCCCCAGGCTGGACTTAACGTGCTCGACGTACGCCAGCGTTTCGGGGAAGTGCTGCCCGGTGTCGAGGAACAGAACCGGGGTCTCGCGGGCGATACTGGTCACCAGATGGATCATAACCACGCTCTCCGCGCCAAAGCTCGACAGCAGGGCAAAGCGGCCAAGGCGCTGATCTTTGAGGATCGCGTCGAGGTCCAGATCCTCGGAAGCCCGGGTCTCCAGATAGGTGTCGGTCAGGGCTTGCACCAGTTGATCCTGTGTGCCCTCGGGCCAGGCGGCAAAGTTGCTTTCGGTAACCATGAAACTGCTCTGAAAGATGATGGTCTCACCAATCTAAATCAGAAAATTTTCCCGGCATCAACGCTGATATCTGCCCCTTATCGAAACTGAGTTCTGCGAGACACCGCGCAGTGGAATTTTTTCAGCCCCTAGCGCCGTGACGCAGAAAACAGTGATGCGAGAGAGGATTTCTTCGGCGTAATTCACCTGCCGTGGCGTTTTCACCCATTCGAGTTCAGCAGAGCAAGGGGCAGCGGCGAAGGCCGCTCCCACCGCATGCATTCCCCAGAATGCCGGGCACACCGAAAGCGGCGTGCAGGAACCGACGCTCGCTGGCTATAGGCTCTGGGCGGCTTTCTTCACTGCGCTGAGGATCTGATCCATATCCGCATCGGTCAGCGCTGCGTGCGTGTAGAGCTTGGCATCGGCCTTGAGCAGCCCACTCTGCCGCATCGACTGGTTGAAGGCCCGGGCAAGGTCGGCATCCCCGCCAAGTACGCCGCGATAGTCGGTCACGGCGCGTTCCGAAAACACACAATCGAACAGCCAGGGCTCGCCGACGATCTGGTGGGCAATACCCGCCGCGCTGAGGTGTTCAGCGTAGGCGTCCATGATCGCCTGCCCCTTGGCCGCCATAGCCTCGTACATCCCCGGTCGACGCAGGATCTCCATGGTCTTCAGCCCGGCCACCGCGGCCACCGGATTGCCGGAGAGTGTGCCGATCTGCATGGTGAAGCCCTCAGCGCCCACGCGGCCCTTGTCGAAGTGCGCCATGATATCGGCCCGGCCGGCGATGGCCGCCAGCGGGAAGCCGCCGCCGATGATCTTGCCCAGCGTGCACAGGTCGGGGGTGACGCCGTAGTAAGACTGCGCACCGTGATAGGTAAAGCGGTAGCCCGTCACCACCTCGTCAAAGATCAGCACGATCCCGCGCCGGGTTGCTTCCTCCCGCAAGCCCGCGAGGAAGCCCTCGGCGGGAGCGAGAATGCGCTGCAGCGGCTCGACGATGATGCCCGCAACCTCGCCCTCGAACTGGTCGAGCAGCTGCCGCACGGCCTCCAGATCATTGTAGGGCGCGATGACCATGTTCTCCTCGACGCTGCGCGGGATACCGGCGCTGTCGGGTACGGCGTTGGGGAAGTTCACCAGCTGCTGCGGGGCCAGCGACATCAGCGCTTCGGCCGACATGCCGTGGTATCCGCCTTCGAACTTGAGGATCTTGTCGCGGCCGGTGAAGGCGCGGGCGAGCCGCATGGCGTACATATCCGCCTCACCGCCGGTGGAGACGTAGCGGACCTGCTCGGCGCAGGCCATGTCCTCAACGATCTGCTCGGCCAGCGCAATCCCGGCGCTGTTGTTGGTGAAAAAGGTAAGCCCGCGCCCCATCTGCTCAGCGACGGCGTCGGCGACTTCCTCGTTGCCGTGCCCGAGGATCATGGGGCCGGAGCCGATGAGCAGGTCGATGAACTCGTTGCCGTCCTCGTCCCAGACGCGGCTTCCCTGCCCGCGGGCGAGGATTACGCCGGGGTCAAAGTTGCCAAAACCGGCAGCGGGGAGCACCTCGGCGGCGCGTGCCTGCCAGTGGGCCAGTCCGGCTGGGTCTGCTTCGCTGGCGGGGCTGTGCTGATGAGCGTCGATCTGGTTCATGTCACCCTCGTTTTTGTTTCGGTCGTTGGTCTGACCGTTGTTGAGCCGGCCTCAGGAAAAGTGTCTCAGGGGTTCGCCCAGCCAGTCTTCCGGCGGCTCCACCCCGATCCCGGGTTTGTCGGCTGGCAGCCGCACCATGCCGCCAACGTTACGGGCGCCTTCCCCCGGGGCATAATCATCCACCAGATGCGCGTGCGCAAGCCAGCTGGCGAGCCGGTTCTCTTCCGGGGTCGACAGGGCGAGGTGCAACGCGGCGGTGTCCGCGAGGACGGTGCCGCCAACGTCCTCGACGTGCATCTGCCAGCCCACGGCGACGCAGAAGTCACGGACCTGCTGGGTCCGGGTCAGCCCGCCGAGGCGGTTGGGCTTGATTTTGCAGCCCTGCCCGGCCGAGCGGGACCAGGCGTCAAGGTGGTCCTGAAAAGTGTGCAGGCATTCATCCAGCATGATTGGCTGGGTGGTGTTGGCAGCAACGACTACGCACTGGTCGAGGGTCTGGCAGGGCTGTTCGAACCAGCCCCGGGCGCTGCCCGCAACCGACTGCATCACCTGAATGGCGACCCCGGGGACCCAGGCGCGGTTGATATCATAGGTGACGTTCTCATTTGCTGGCAGGGCGGCTTCGATCGCCTCGATCCGGGCAATGTCACTGGCGATATCGGCCCCGCCGATCTTGGCCGAATGGGTGCGATAGCCCTCGGCCCGCGCGGCGTCGATCAACGCGACCATCTCGTCCGGTGTGCCGGTGGAGATCGAGGAATTGACAGCCACGCCCTCGCCCTCTGCACCGCCGAACAGCTCGAACAGCGGCGCGCCAGCGCGCTTGCCCGCGATGTCCCAGAGCGCCATGTCGAGCGCGGATTTGGCGTAAGGATGGCCGGGCAAGGCATGATCCATCGCCCGGTTGAGGCGGTCGATATCGCCGGGGTTCTCGCCGATCAGCACCGGCGCGAGCAGTTCCATGGCCGCGCGGATACCGCCGCCAAAGGCTGGCAGATAAGTCTCGCCCCAGGGACAGCCCTCCCCCCAACCGACCAACCCGCCATCGGTCTCAATGCGGACAAAGGTGCTGTCCAGCGCTTCGAACTTCAGCCGTCCCCCGGACAGCCAATAAGGCTTGGACAACGGCAGGCGACGGTGCCAGAGCGTGATGCCGGTGATCTTCATGGGCGATGCGCGCCTCCCGTCGCCACCAACGCAGCCGTCACCGCAGCCGCTACCGTCCTGCGCGGGATCATCGACAGTCGACAACGATGTTGCCGACGTGCTGCTTGGCGATGAAGGCCTTCTGAGCGTCGACGAGGTTTTGCAGCGGGAAGACTTCAGCGACCAGCGGCTTGATCTCCCCACGCTCGATATAGCCAACCAGATCGGCGAACACCCCGGGCGGAACAATCGTCGCCCCGGTGAAGGTCAGATCGCGCAGGTAAAAGGTGCGCAGATCCATATTGACCATGGGCCCGGCTATGGCCCCGGCGCAGGTATAGCGCCCACCGCGCTCGAGCACGTCGATCAGCGTGGGCCAGAGATCACCCCCAACGACATCGGCGACAACGCTGACGGTATCGCGGCCGATGGCCGAACGCAGCGCCGCGCGCAGGTCCTCCGGCTGGCGCGGCAGGATGGCGTCGGGACCACAGGCGGCTACGCCCTCGCGCTTGCTCTCCGAGCACAGCGCCACAACCCGGGCCCCGCGCCGCTTGGCGAGCTGGATCAGCGCCCCGCCAACCCCGCCCGAAGCCCCGGGCACCAGCACCGTATCTCCGCTGCCGACGTTGGCGCGGTTCAGCATGTTTTCCGCGGTGAAATAGGAGGTTGCGAAGCTGGCGATATCCGTATCCGACAGGTCGCTTTCGATGGGGTGAACGTAGCGCTGGTCGATCTTGGTGTAGTGCGCGAAACCACCATCGCACTCGGAGCCAAAGTAACCGATGGCGTCGAGGTTCATGGGGTTATCCCAATCGCGGATCCACGTTTCCAGCATCACCCGCTTGCCGATCAGCGTGGCATCTGCGCCCTCGCCAACGGCGACAACCTCACCGCAGACATCCGCGCCTTGAATCCGTGGGAAGGTCAGCGGTGCACCGCCCCAGGTGGCATCATCGTCGTCGGCGCTGTCGAAGGCGCCGCCGGTGGTGTTCTCCTCAACGCCCTTGGAGTACCAGGCCGTCCGGGTATTGACGTCGGTGTTGTTGAGCCCGCAAGCCGCGACCCGGATCAGCACCTCGCCCGCGCCGGGCGTTGGGGTGGGCCAGTCGTGGTGCAGCTCCAGCCGGTCAAAGTCGCCGTGGCCGGTGAGAACAACGGCGGTCATGGTCGCTGGAATGCTCTGGTTCTGGTTTGCCGTCATGGTCCTCAGCGCTCACTCATCAAACGGTCGGTCAATCAGCTGCCTGAACCGCGTCGGTCCGCGGCAGAAGGCTGTCAGGATCGTACAAAGGCCGGTCGGCGACAACCGCCTTGCGCGGCTGACCCTGAATGACGACCTCCAGCGCCTGCCCCGGGGTTGCTGCTGCGGGCCGGATGTAGGCAAAGGCGAGGATCTTGCCCACGGTCGGGCCAAAGGCCACCGAAGACGTGGAACCAACGACTTCACCGTCCAGCAGGACCGCTTCACCGCCGTGGCCGTCTTCATCACCGTCGGGCTCGATCACCAGATAGGCGCAGGTCCAGGGCATGTCGCCAGCCTGCTGCGCCTGCGCGGAGGCCTCTGTTGCGGCCTTGCCCACGAAGTCCTTGTCCAGCCGCACAAACCGCATCACGTCGGCCTCTGGCAGCGTCACTTCGTTGGTCAGCTCGCCCGCGCCCTTGAACATCTTTTCTATGCGCATGGCGTTCATCGCGAAGGAGCCGTAGTCGGTGATGCCGTGGGCTTCTCCCGCAGCCCACAGGGCGTCGTAGACCGCGAGCATGGCCTCGGCCGGGCCGTGGATCTCCCAGCCAAGCTCTCCGGCGTAAGACAGCCGCATCGCCCAGACGCTGTGCCCGGCAATGCTGATCTCCTGCGCGCTGAGCCAGCGGAAGCTGGCGTTATCCAGCGCGGCCGGTGTCGTGGCCGCCAGCACGTCTCGCGACTTCGGCCCCTGCAGTGCGAGGGCCGCCCAGTCGGTGGAGAGCAGGCGAATGCTGACTTCGGCGCCCTCGAGCCGCTGGCTGAGGTAGTCGGTCAGCCGGGTCTCGAAGAAGGCCGCACAGACAAGGTAGAAGCGATCCTCGGCGAGCTTGATTACCGTGGTTTCCAGCTCGATCCGGCCGCTCTCGTGCAGGAAGTGCGAGAGGCCGATCCCGCCGACCTTCTGCGGCAGCCGGTTGGGCAGCAGCCGGTCGAGCAGGCTGGCGGCATCCGGGCCGCTGACCTCGACCTTGGTGAAGGCGGATATGTCCATGATCCCCACCGCCTCGCGGACGGCGCGGCACTCCAGCGCCACCATGTCGTCAACCGGCGTATGGCGGAAAGAATAGTGGTCGCGCTGCTCGACGCCATCGCGGGCGAACCAGCGCGGGCGTTCGTGGCCAAAGACCTCTTCGTAGACTGCGCCCTTCTCGGCCAGGCGCTGGTACATCGGACTGGGCTTGACCGGGCGGCCGTCGAGCCGGTTGAAGTGCGGGAACGGGATCTCGTGGCGCAGGCAGTAGTCTTCCTTGGCTTTAACAACCTGCCAGTCCTTGGTGGCGTAGTCGCCGAACCGGCGCGGGTCGAAGGTCCGCATCTGGATGTCGGCGGCGCCGTGCACCATCCAGCGGGCCAGCTCGCGGGTCAGGCCCGGGCCCCAGCCGATGCCGATCTGCGTACCGCAGCAGCACCAGTAGTTCTTGGCGCCCGCGACCGGGCCGATCAGCGGGTTGCCGTCCGGCGGGTGCGAAATCGCGCCGTGGACCTCGCGCTTGATCCCCAGTTCGGCCAGCACCGGCATCCGCTCCATGGCGTTTTCCAGCCACGGCATGATCCGGTCGTAGTCGGCCTCGAACAGCTCGTTTTCAGCCTCCCACGGGCAATGGTCGATCCAGACGGCGTTGGGGTTGGCCTTCTCGTAAATGCCGATCAGGCCGGATTTCTGCTCCATCCGGATGTAGCCGGAGACCTTGGCATCGTCCCGCACCACCGGCAGTTCGGTCATCCAGATCCTGAAACTCCGGCACGGCGTCGGTCACAAGGTAGTGGTGGGTCATGGAGGTCATGGGCAGGGTCAGGCCCGACCACTCCCCCATCTGCCGGGCGTAGGTGCCGCCGGCGTTGACCACGTGCTCGCAGGTGATGTCGCCCTGCTCGGTGAAGACCTTCCACTCACCGCTGTCGAGTTGCTTGATGTCTGTTGCCCGGCAGCGGCGGATGATGCGCGCGCCCAGCTGCCGCGCCCCGGTCGCCAGAGCCTGCGTGATGCCGCTGGGGTCGACGTGGCCATCGTCGGGGGTGTGCAGCGCGCCGATCACGCCTTCGAGGTTATAGAACGGGTGGAGTTCGGCGACCCGGTCCGGGCCGACCAGCTCGATGTTGAAACCCAGCGTACGCCCGACTGACAGCGTGTGGCGCAGCCAGTCCATCTCATCCTCGCTGTACGCCAGCCGGAACGAGCCGCAACCGTGCCAGGTGACCGACTGCCCGGTCTCGGCCTCCAGCGCCCCGGAATAGAGCCCGATGTTGTAGTCCACGCACTTGCCCAGCGCGAATGAGCTGGTGGAGTGGGTGATCTGCCCCGCCGCGGGCCAGGTCGAACCCGACGTCAGCTCCGCCTTTTCCAGCAGGACAATGTCGGTCCAGCCCTCGTGCGCGAGGTGGTAGGCCAGCCCGCAACCCATGACGCCGCCGCCGACGATGACCACACGGGCGCTGGTGGGGAAGGACTTCTGGGCAGGCTCGGCCATGGCGCTGTTCTCCGGTTCTGGGGCACTCTGTCACCAGCCATAAGGTACAGTTGTACGCTTCTCCTTTTGAAAAAGGACTTTTGTACCAGAATTGCGACCTCAGCCCGAAAGAACTCGGCCTCGAAGCGCGCCCGGTCGGCTCAGCCCCACACCCTCAGGGCAGCCCCCTCAGAGCAGATCCTCAGAGCAGACCCTGCTCTTCGAGAACCTTGCGCGCCACGCGGAAGCATTCGAGCGATTGCGGCACACCGCAGTAGATGCCGACGACGTGGATGATCGCGCGGATTTCCTCGACGCTCACGCCGTTGTTGATCGCCCTCGGCAGTGGATCTCCCACTCGTGCATCTTGCCCAGCGCGCCGATCATGGCGAGGTTCATCATCGACCGGGTCTTGGCGTCGATAGCCTCATCGCCCCAGCCAAAGCCCCAGCACCACGCCGTCATGGCTTCCTGAAACGGGCGGGTGAAGTCATCGGCAGAGGCGAGATTGGCCTCGACATAGGCTGCGCCAAGGGTTGCCTTGCGCTGTTCAAGGCCGGTTTCAAACAAGTCCTGCTGCATGCTGCAGTCTCCTCTTCGGGTCAGGGTTTGGGGAAGGCCGCTGTCGGCCCCGTTGGCGCTCCCTTAGACCAACTTGACCGGGCTTGCGCGGAAAAATCTCGGATTGGCTGCCATTTCGCGGCTGCATCAGGGTGCAGGCCAACGGACGGTCACGGCTGGCATCATGCTCCCAGCGGCCCCATATCTGGCGGGTATCGGACCACAGCCAATAACGGGAAGCCCCATGCCACGCTTTGCCATTCTGCCCCCCGTGGGGCGCCCTTCGGCGTCGATTCAAGCCTCCCAGCGGCCGCGGTCCTTGCTCAAGGTGATGACGGGGCTGGTGATGGGACTGTCGATGGGACTGGCGCTGATCTCGGTCATGGCCTGGCCTCTCGCCTCCGCGCAGGCCCAGCGGCTCGAACGGGTCAGTCCTTTCCTCGAACACCCCTGGGGCATGAGTTTCATCGACGCCCAGCGCCTGCTGGTCACCGAACGCACCGGCCAGGTGCTGCTGGTCGACCTGGCTGCGGGCGCGGCAACACCGCTCTCCGGGGTGCCCAAGGTGGTCGTGGATGGACAGGGCGGGATGCTCGACGTGCTCTATGACAGTGGTGAGGTGTTCCTGTGCTACGCGGGTCCGGCGTCGCTCGGGCGAAAGACGACCACGCTCGGGGTCGGCCGCCTCGAAGGCACGGCGCTGGTGGATTTCACGCAGGTGTTTCAGGCCGTGAACCCCGGCTATGGCTCTCATCACTTCGGGTGCCGCATCGGTCTGGACCCGGCAGACAAGCTCTATCTGACGCTGGGCGACCGCGGCGCGCGGACAGTGCGCAGGAGACCGATAACCATCAGGGCGCCGTGATCCGACTCAACCGCGATGGTTCCATCCCTGCCGATAATCCGTTTGTCGGCGTCGAGGGCGCGCAGCCCGAGCTGTTCACCATCGGCCACCGCAACCCGCAGGGGCTGGCCATCCACCCCGACAACGGTGCCGTTTGGATCAACGAGCACGGCCCCAAGGGCGGGGATGAAATCAACCTGCTCGCCGCCGGAGAGAACTATTGTTGGCCGATCTACACCTTTGGCCGCAGCTATGGCGGCACCAAAATCGGCCAAGGCACGGGCGGACCGGGCTACGCCGACAGCCTGTGGCACTGGACCCCGTCGATCGCACCCAGCGACATGACCTTCGTCCCCGCAGGCTCGCAATTCCCTGCGTACGAAGGCGATCTGCTGGTGACATCCCTCAAGTTCCGCCAACTGCACCACGTTGAAATCGAAGATGGTCAGATCGTCTCCGATACCGTGATCCTGCAGGACAGCATCGGGCGCCTGCGCGATGTCGAAGTCGGTCCCGACGGCGCCATCTACCTGCTCAACGACGAGGATCAGGGCGCCCTGTACCGCCTGAGCCGATAGCCGCAACCGTCGCATCGGCCTGCTGCTGATCACAGGCCCCTCGCACGTCCTTGAAACAGAATTAATTTTTGTTATTTCTAATTTAAGATTTGAGCCCCGATGCCGGTGTCGTTGACGCCAATCAGTAAGGGAGCTTCGTCATGTTCAACAAAACCTTTGCCACCGCCACCCTCTGCCTGGGCCTGAGCCTCGGGCTGGGTCTCGCCAGCACGAGTGCCGCCCAAACCTACAAAACCTGGGCCGGGCGCAATGTCACCGCCGTTCAGGAGCTTCTGGCAGAAGACCGGAGATGCCGAGACATGCGCAAGGACCTGAAGAAGGCGCTGCGAGAGGTCGAAGAGGTTTTGGAGGAAGACGGCATCCGCGAGGCGAACGCTCTGTTCTTCGACACGGCCTACGTTTACTGGTGGACGGGCAAAGAAGCCGACTGCCCCTACGCGTACCGATCCTACAAGAATCGCCTGGTCAGCTTCTACAACGACATGCACGGCGCAACGCACCTGCCCAGCTAAGGCTGACAAAGGGCCACAGGCCACCACCATCTCCCCGCTTTTCGTGCCGGTCGTTCAGCGCTAGAACTGACGGGTCGAAAAGCTGGCAGATGGGGTCGCCATGGATATCGCCGTTTATCCAATCCTGCTTGAATGGGCGGAAACCGCCTTCCGTATTGCGCACGTCGCCACGGCAATCGCGTGGATCGGTTCATCGTTCTACTTCATCGCCCTCGATCTGGGCCTGCGCCGCGACGGTCCCCTGCCCGAGAAGGTCAACGGGGAAGAGTGGCAGGTCCACGGCGGCGGCTTCTTCCTCGTCCAGAAATACAACGTGGCTCCGCCCAACCTGCCCGAGCACCTGACCTGGTTCAAATGGGAGAGCTACGCGACCTGGCTGACCGGCTTTGCCATGCTTGGTGCTGGTCTACTATCTCGGTGCTGACCTCTACCTGATTGATCCCAACGTGCTGGACATTCCGATCTGGGGCGGGATCCTAATCTCGCTGGGCTCCATTGCCCTGACCTGGGTGGTCTACGACGTGCTATGCAAGAGCGCGCTGGGCCGAGACAGCACGCGGCTGATGATTATCCTGTTCATCATCCTCGTGGTGCTCGCCTGGGCCTACACGCAGGTGTTCAGCGGGCGGGCAGCCATGCTGCACCTCGGCGCCGCCACAGCGACGATCATGTCCGCCAACGTGTTCATGATCATCATCCCCAACCAGAAGATCGTCACCAAGGACCTGCGCGAGGGCCGAGAGCCGGACGCCAAATACGGGGTCATCGCCAAGCAGCGCTCGACCCACAACAACTACCTGACCCTGCCGGTGCTGTTCCTCATGCTCAGCAACCACTACCCACTGGTTTTCGCCAGCGATTTCAACTGGCTGATCGCGGGGCTGGTGTTCCTGATCGGGGTCTGCATCCGCCACTTCTTCAACACCCGCGACGCGCGCAAGGGCAACCCGGCCTGGACCTGGTCAGCGGCCATGTTCCTGTTCGCCGTGGTGATTGCGCTATCGGTCTGGCCGTTCCTGTACAAGGCACCGCGGGGCGAGGCCGAAGCCGCAACGCTGGCCGCGAGCCTCACCGCCTCGCAGACGCGGCTGATGCAAGCGCCAGAGTTCGCCGACGTACACACCATCGTGCAGAACCGTTGCACCGTCTGCCACGCCGAAGCCCCGGCCTGGCAGGGGCTGTACGGCGCGCCCAAAGCGGTTGCGCTGGAAACCCCGGAAGAAACCGCGATACACGCCAAGCGCATCTACCTGCAGTCAGCGCTGACCGACGCCATGCCGCCCGCCAATAAATCCGGGATGCGCGCAGAAGAGCGCCTTGCCATCAAAGAGTGGTTCGAAAACTACCGCTGACCGACGACGACCGGAAACCAGTCCTCGCGCAGGCGCTGCCCGGGCTGCATGTCGTGCCCCGGAAACGGCGGTGACGTCCGCCCCGGCCGCTCGACGTAGCGGGCATCATCCCCGACAAACCGCAACGAGAAAGCCCGCCGACGCCGGGTCGACATGTTCCCGCGCGCGCCGTGCAGCACCTTGAAGTCAAAGGCCACCGCATCGCCGGGTTCCAGCGGCCATTCGAGCACGCGCATGCCCTCGGCATCGGGATCGGGCACAGGGATATAGGCGGATTCGTCGGGGTAGAACTTGTCTTCCTTCAGCCAGCGGGTCGGCAGCACCGGCTTGGGCCAACGGTGAGACCCGGCCACACAGCGCAGGGTCGCATCTTCGACCGGCTCGACCGTGGTCCAGAAACTGACCGTCTGCTGCCCCTCGACAAAATAATACGGGCTGTCCTGATGCCACGGCGTGGGCTTGCTGGTCCCCGGCTCCTTGACCAGCACGTGGTCGTGGAAGAACTGCGCGCTGCCCGACTGCAACAGCTGCGCAGCCACACTGGCCGCTGGCGAGCGCTGCACAATCTCGGCGAAGGCCGGAATCCGGGTCCAGTTGCAGTAGTCGTCGAAGAACCGGCCGCTCTCCCCGCTCTGCAGGTTCTCAGCCGCGTAGGGACCGGGGGCGGCCATGTTCTCTTCGATGCCGTCGGCGATCTGGTCGGTCCAACCGCTGAACAGACCCTTGATCCGCACCGCGCCGTCTCGCTGGAAGGCTTCGATGGTTGCTGCGTCGATCTGCATGCTGCGTCCCCTTGTTCCTCGCTGTTGACCGGCCCGGCCGGAAACAGGGGAGATTAGAGGCGCGGGCACAGGCAAAGGTCAATCACAAACACGCGCGGTCCCGCCGCTCAGGCGCCACCACCCTGCCCGGGCTATTGCCGGTCGCTCCAAGCCGCCTAAATCCTTGGCTGAACAACAGCTTTTGCAGGATCGATGCCATGACACTGAACCGACGCAAAACACTCAGCCTGCTGGGCGCCGGTGCCGCTGCAGGTGGCGCTCTCGGCGGGCTTGCGTGGCCCGGGATGGCCGCCGCTGCAGACGAGCTGGGCACAGGAGACAGCAGCATGAGCGACGCGCTGATCATCGACGACTTTACCCAGCTGCCCGAGTCCACCATCGGCGGGCGCTGGTCCTACACCTCCGACCGCGTCATGGGCGGGGTGTCCAATGGCGGCGGCGGCTACGACGAGGTCGAAGGCCGCATGGCCATCCGCCTGTTCGGGCAGGTCAGTACGGCCAACAACGGCGGCTTCATTCAGGTCAGCCTGCGGCTCGACCCGCGCACGCTCAACGCCGACCGCTACAAAGGCATCGAAATCGACGTGCTGGGCAACGGCGAGGACTACAACGTGCACCTCACCACCACGCGCAGCTTCCCGCCGTGGCGGTTCTATAAGCACAGCTTCGAGACCAGCGGCGCGTGGGTTCGCCATCGGCTGGCGTGGGATGATTTCACCTCTGAGACCTTCCGCCGGGCGCTGGACCCGCGCACCATCAATCGGCTCAATCTGACCGCCTACGCGCGCGACTTTGAGGCGGATCTGGCAGTCAGCCGGATCGCGCTCTTCGCCTGATCGGCGGGCGACCGGCGGTGGGGGCATTTGTGGCTGGTTTTCCCGGCGTGGGCCGGTAAGCTCGCCGCTATGAAGTCTGTTTTCTCGCCCCTTGACCGGCCTCGGCCCGGTGCTGCGAAAGCGCGTCCATGACCACCGTCACCAAGCAACAGCCGGTGGTGGTGATCGGCGGGGCCAACATGGACCTGACCGGACAGGCGCACTCATCCCTGACCGCCGGTGACTCAACCCCCGGCGCGGTGCACGCAACCGCCGGCGGTGTGGGCCGTAACATCGCCGAGGCATTGGCGCGGCTGGCCTGCCCCACCCAGCTGATCACAGCACTGGGCGATGATGGCTTTGCCGAAGATATCGTCCGCCAGACCTCGGCCGCCGGTGTCGACCTGCGCGCGACGCTGCGGGTGCCCGAACACCGTTCTTCGACCTACCTGTCTGTCCTCGAACCCACCGGGGAGATGCGCGCAGCGATCAGCGATATGGCGCTGGTCGGGTCGCTGACGCCTGCCGTGCTCGACGAACGCCGCCGCGACCTCGACAAGGCACGAGCGTGGGTCATCGACGCGAACCTGAGCGAAGAGCGCTGGGCTTCCTGTTCTCCATCGCGGACCCGGCGCGCCCGATCTACGCGGAACCGGTCAGCGCGACCAAGGCGCTGCGCCTGCGGCCCCACCTGCAGCAGATCGCCATGCTGAAGCCAAACCGGCTCGAAGCCGCCGCCCTGAGCGGTCTGAGCGCTGACCAGCCCCTGAAACGCTGGCCACCGCCCTGCTGGAACGAGGCATCGGGCGGGTGGTGATCAGCGACGGCGCCAAAGGCCTATGGGGGCAGGAACGCGGGCGGAACCGTGCACCACCAGCCTGCCTTCTCGGGCCCCATCCGGTCGGTGACTGGCGCAGGCGACACCCTGATGGCGGCGCTGGTCGATGCGACCTTGGCGGGCTTGCCGCTGCGGGAAGCCTTGGCGCGGGCGCAGGCGGCGGCCAGCCTGTCGCTGCAATCCGCGCGTGCGATCCACCCCGGCCTGTGTCAGGCTGCGGTACAGGCTGAACTGGAGCGAGAGCCATGACCCACCCGATGCTGACCCTGTCGAGGATGTCGCTGCCGCTCTCGCCGACGGCCAGCCGGTGGTGGCGCTCGAATCCACCATCATTTCCCACGGCATGCCCTTTCCCCGCAATGTCGAGACCGCGCTGGCGGTCGAGGCTGCGGTGCGGGAGGAAGGCGCCGTTCCAGCCACCATCGCCGTACTCGGCGGCAAGGCCTGCGTCGGGCTGACGGCCGAGCAGATCGGCTATCTGGGCGAACGCGGGCTGGACGTGCCCAAGCTTTCACGCCGGGATCTGCCGCTCGCACTGGCCAGCGGCGGCGATGGGGCAACGACCGTGGCCGCGACCATGATCCTCGCTGCCTGCGCCGGGGTGGAGGTGTTTGCGACCGGCGGCATCGGCGGGGTCCACCGCGGTGCCGAGCAGACCTTCGATGTCTCTGCAGACCTGCAGGAGCTGGCCAAGACCAACGTCGCCGTGGTCTGCGCGGGCGCCAAGGCCATCCTCGATCTGCCCAAGACGCTGGAATATCTGGAAACCCACGGCGTGCCCGTGGTCGGCTTCGGCACCGACGATCTGCCCGGGTTTTACACCACCAAGACCGGGCTTGGGGTCGACTTCCGCGCCGATACCCCGGCGCAGGTTGCGGACCTGCTGCAGGCCAAGTGGGATTTCGGCCTCAACGGCGGCGTGCTGGTGACCAACCCGGTGCCAGCTGAACAGGCGCTCGACCCCGCCCGCGTCGATGCTGCGATCGGTCAGGCCGTGGCGGAAGCCGAGCAGCAAGCCATCAGCGGCAAGGACGCCACCCCCTTCCTGCTCGCCCGGGTCAAGGATCTGACCGGCGGTGACAGTCTGGAAACCAACATCGCGCTCATTGAGAATAACGCCCGGCTCGCCGCGCGGATCGCCACCGAGCGCCGGGCGCGCCAGGCCCGCCGGGCACATCATACGGCCTGACCGCCGACCCCGACAGGCCCCGAAACCGGACCCTAGGCGAGTGGCATTGATGCCGTCGGCGGCATCGCCGGTGGCGCCACCGCAGCTTCATCCATGGAATAGCTCTCAAAGCTGATGTCACCGGTCCACGACCACAGTGTCAGGATTGGCTCCGCCTCCGAACGGGTCGCATGGTCTTCCCGCTGCCGTGGAGGATGAAGCTGCCTGCCGGGCGCGGCACCCAGGTCTGGCTTAAATGCTGCCAGAACCCGTGCCGGAGAGCACGTGATAGAGCTCCACGGCGTTGTGACGATGGGAGGGGTAGAAGGTGTCCCGGTCGTGCCAGTAAATGCCCAGCCGGATGTCGTCGCTCTGCACCATGCCATCGGGACCAATGAACTCGACATAGGCCCGGTTGGTGAAAGCCGCATCGGTGAACACGCCCCGGGTTCGCCATTGGAAAGACCGGCTGTAAGCGCTCGAGCGCACCGACGATGGGGTCGCGCTGGCGATTGAGGGGCGCGAGGCTCTCGGCCAGCACCACGTCATGGTCGACGAAATCCCAGTCTGGAAGCTGCCCCTGCAGCCGCCGGACGTGCGCTGCCGTCTCCGGCCCCTGCGCCACAGGTGCGGCGGCGTAGCGGTGGGCGAACTGGTCCAGCAGGACCGACCAAGCCTGATTAGCAGGGGTGAGGTCAACATGGGAGGCGAACCGTACTCTGTGTCTCCGATATGGGCGTGCAATTGCAGCAGGGTGAGAGCCTCGTCTGAAACCAGACCGACGTTTCTGGCCGGTCTCCGCCCTATCTCAGCGCAAAATTTCGCTGATACTTCAGGGCGCTGGACAAGAGGATCGCACAACTGTACCCCGTTACCTCATGAATGGCATGAATGTATCATCAGGCGCGGTTAACGAGATGGACACGCCGCGTACCACCGCCGAGGCTCCCACCCCCGCCGACCCCGGATCACCCGAGGCCGTGTTGGACCGGCTGGCTGCCGCACAGGGGGATATGCCGCCGCAGCTGCGCCGGGCTGCGACTTTCCTGCTGGAAAATGCCGCTGCAATCTCCGTCTCCTCCATGCGCCAGCTGGCCGATGCAGCCGGGGTCAAGCCGAACACACTGGTTCGGATGGCGCGCGCGCTGGGTTTTGAGGGGTTTGAGGACTTCCGCCGCCCGTTTCAGGAGCAGGTACGCCGCGGCGGCGGTCAGAGCTATACCGACCGCGCCCGCTGGCTGCAGGATCTTTCCCACGGGGGGTGAGCTGGACCGCCTGTTCGGCGATATGGCCGCGGCGTCGATGAATGGGATCGAGGCCATGTTTTCCGGCACCGACCGCGCGTCGGTACAGGCCGCGGCCCGGCAGATCCTCGAGGCGCGGGCGACCTTTGTGCTGGGCATGGGCATCGCCAACCCGCTGGCGCGCAATTTTGCCTATCTGGCGTCCATGGCCGTCGACACCATCCAGGCGATCCCACAGGACGGCGCGCTGCCGATCGACGCGTTGGCCCGGGCGCGCAAGGGCGACGTGCTGCTCGCCATGACCTTCAAGCCCTACCGCCGCGACGTGGTCGAAGCGGTGGAGGCCGCGCAGGCGCAGGGGCTGGAGGTCATCGCCCTGACCGACAGCCCGGCCAGCCCGATCCTCGTCGGCGCGCGCCACGGTTTTCTGGTCCCTGTTGATACCCCGCAGTTCTTCACCTCGACGGTCGCGCTGGCTGCCTTTCTCGAAACGCTGATGGCCTTCGTGATCGCAGAAGCGGGAGAAAATGTCGTGGCTTCGATTGATCGTTTTCATCAGCGGCGGCAGGCTCTGGGTATCTATCTGGACGCATCCGATTAGCGGCGGAGTTATTTTGGCCATGAACGAGACCTCTCCCATCATCCGGTCGCTCGAAGGGCGCTACTACACCGACCCGGAGATTTTCGCGAACGAGCGCGCCGGGTTGCTGATGCGGACCTGGCAGTTCGCCGGTCACGTCAGCCAGGTTTCCAAGCCCGGCGATTATTTTGCCTTTGAAATGTCGGGAGAAAATCTGTTCTGCGTGCGCGACCGCGATGGCGAGGTGCGGACCTTCTTCAACGTCTGCCAGCATCGGGCGCACCAGCTGGTCACCGGCAGCGGTCATGCCTCGCTGGTCGTCTGCCCCTACCACTCCTGGACCTACGAGCTGACCGGCCAGCTCCGCGCCGGGCCGAACATCCGCTCGGTTCCGGACTTTCCCAAGTCGGAAATCTGCCTGACCTCGGTGCGCACGGAGGTCTTCCACGGCTTCATTTTTGTCAATTTCGACGACGACGCTGCGCCCATGGACGATTGGTTCCCCGGGGTGCGGGAGGAGTTGGGCGCCTTCGTGCCGGAGATTGACCGGCTGGCACCGCTGGAGTGGGTGGAAATCCCGGAAAAGTGCAACTGGAAGGTTTCGATCGAGAACTACTCCGAGTGCTACCACTGCTCGATCAACCACAAGACCTTTGCCACCGGCGTGATCAAACCTGAAACCTACGACATTCAGCCCCAGGGCTATTGCCTCCGCCACACAACCGAGTGCCAGAATCTCGATCAGATGACCTACCCCATCGATCTGGAGAGCAACGATTTCGCCGGCGCGTACAGCAGCTGGTTCCTGTGGCCGACCTTCTCGTTCCAGGTCTACCCGGGAAACCGGCTGAACACCTACCACTGGCGCCCGCACGGCCCCGATGACTGCACGGTCTGGCGCGGGTGGTACTCGATCGATGGCGAGGAAGACCCGGTCGTCCGTCAGCTGGCGATTCAGGACCGGGAAACCACGGTGGAAGAGGACATCCATCTGGTCGAGAGCGTACAGCGTGGGCTGAAGTCCAAGGGCTACGTGCCTGGTCCGCTGGTGCTCGATCCCGGCTGCGGGGTCAATTCAGAGCACTCGATCAGAGCGTTGCAGCAGTGGATGCGGGAAGGTGTCGCCGGTACCGCGCAACCCTGAGAACAGCAACCGGTCACGTCGCTGCGGGCCTTAATGGGGTGACAGAGAGGTAACCTGCTAACCGGCGAGGGTAAGCAGGGCCTGTTTCACGGCTGACTTTGCCTTGAGTGGCAAATCCGGAAGCCCGGTTGCAGCCGTGTCGGATTTCAGGCGGGGACGGGCGACAAGTGTCGCCCGAAAACCGCTTCAGGCGTGGTCTATTCTTCGACTTGCAGATTCACAGCCGAGGTCTTGCCCCGCTGCTCATCAACCTTCAGCTCGTAAGAGATCGCCTGGCCGTCGTTCAGCCCTTTGAGGCCGGAGCGCTGGACTTCGGAGATATGGACGAAGACGTCCTTGCCGCCTGCGCTGGGTTCGATAAAGCCATAACCTTTGGTTTCATTGAACCACTTAACGGTACCGGTTTCCATTTGGGTATTCCTTCATAAACATAAACACAGCAGCAACCCTTCAGGCTGCCGCCTCGCCTGGCCCTTTGGCCCTGCCTTGTGAGTCGCGTTTCGCCCGCGCCTCTTGTCTCATTTTCCCGCCCGACGGGTTCCCGGAAGAACCGTTTCGCGCGGGCTTTCGTCCTTGCGTGCGGCCTGCTTTGGCCTCGCCTGATCCCGCAGGCCGGGGCTGCCCCTTGCGGTGGTTGCCGACCTTGGGCTTACGAGTGCCACTTTTCTTTTTCTTTTTCAACGGCTTACTCGAATCGGGCGCCGTTGCATCACCGGAACCGGGGTCTTCGACCCGTGCGCGAATGGGGTTCCAGGCCGACTTTTTCGGGGGTCGGGCGCGGTCCTGACGGCGGTCCGCAGCCCCTTGGGCCGGGGCTCCAGCCCTGTCCCGCTTCCGGTTTGCCTTCTTCTCCGCCCGGGCGCCGCCTTCAGGTTCAACCACCACCGGCGGGGCGTCCTTGTCGGGCAGTTCTGCGCCATCGAGTCGCAACTGCTCCATGGGTAGTTTGAGGCCGGTGAGCCGCTGAATGTCCTTGAGCAGGGGCTGCTCAGCCGGGGCGCAGAGTGACAGCGCCATCCCTTCCTTCCCCGCCCGCGCCGTGCGACCGACGCGGTGAACATAACTCTCGGGCACGTGGGGCATCTCGTAGTTGATAACATGGCCGACAGAATCGACGTCGATCCCGCGCGCAGCGATGTCGGTGGCGACCAGCAGCGGCACGTCGGCCTTTTTGAAGGCAGTCAGCGCCCGGTTGCGTTCGCCCTTGGACTTGTCGCCGTGCAGGGCAAAGGCCTTGATCCCCGCCTGCCGCAGCAGTTTTTCCAGCGAATCTGCTGTGCGCTTGGTCCGGGTGAAGACGATGCCACGATTGATGCCGTATTGTTCGACCAGTGCCAGCAGGGCGCGGCGGCGGTCGCGCGACTTGATGGTGAAAACGTGCTGCTCGATGCGTTCGACCGGCTTTGATTGCGGTGAAGTCTCGATTTCGACGGGTTTTACGCAGGAAATCGCTGGCCAGCTTGCGGATTGGCTTGGGCATGGTCGCGGTCAGCAGCAGCGTCTGGCGCTTCTCGGGCATGGCCTGCATGATCTTCCGCATGCTGGGCAGGAAGCCCATGTCCATCATCTGGTCGGCTTCGTCGAGCACGATCACGTGGGTGCGGTGCAGACTCAGATAGCCGCTCTCCAGGTGGTCGATCAGGCGCCCGGGCGTGGCGATCACCAGATCCGCGCCGCGCTTCATGGCGTTGATCTGCGGGCCGTAGCCCGTTCCACCGATCAGCAGTGCAACCGTCGCCTTGGAAAAACGGGACAGGGCGCGGGCGTTATCGACGATCTGCATCGCCAGTTCCCGCGTCGGTGCCACCACTAGGCCACGGCAGTGCCCGGAGCCAGCGCTTTGTTCTTCCTCGGCGATCTTGTGCAGGATCGGCAGGATGAAGGCGCCGGTCTTGCCCGAGCCGGTCTGGGACAGGCCGATGGCGTCGCGTCCGGCCATAACTTGCGGGATCAGTTTCGCCTGAATAGGGGTTGGCTCGCTGTAACCCGCGCGTTCAATGCCGCGCAGGACGGCGCCATTCAATTCAAGGCTCTCGAAGGTCGTCAAAGGCAGAAAAGCTTTCGGTTCGCCGGCGTGGTCTGACCGGCTTGGCGTGGCAGAGTGGTCCGAGGTTCGTAAACCGGCGGGGCAACCCGCCGAGGCGAAAGGGCAAGGATCACTCAAGAAAACTGCCGAGACGTCGGCGCGGTGCACGACGTGTGTTGCGCATTAACCACGAAAGTGCTGGTTTCCCAAGAGAATTCTTCTCCATTGCCAACCCGGCACCCTTGCACAGGTGTTCCCGCCATCTCCCGTTCCCCTACCCTCCTGATCGTCGGCGGCGTCGCCGGGGCTGGCAAATCCAGCCTCGCCGCGCGGATCGCTGCGTCAACCGGCTGGTCGATGATCGAAGGCGACGACCTGCACCCTGCTGGTAACGTTGAAAAGATGCGCCGTGGCGAGCCTCTGTCCGATGAGGACCGCTGGCCATGGCTGGAAGCGCTGGCGAAGGCCGCGACGGATCACCTTAAGGGTCAGGGGGTCAGGAGGGTCATCAGAAAGCACAAAAGGATCAACAGGGAGGATCTGCAAGAGGGTCGAGAGACCGAAGCGAACCAGCAGGGTCTGGTCCTGACCTGTTCGGCGCTCCGGCGGGTCTATCGGGACTTCCTGCGGGCGGCCATGCCTGGCGGCCTGCGGTTCGTGTTTCCCGTGGTCAGCCACGGCGCGCTGATGGAGCGGGTCACCCGACGGTCACACGCCTATTTCCCGCCTGAACTGCTGGCCTCGCAATTGGCCGCCTTCGAGCGGCCGGATGCGCGTGAACCGGACTGCCTGATGGTGGATGGAGAGCGCGACCTTGACGCGCTGGCCGAAGAGGTTATGGCGCAGTTGGAGCGTCGATAGGCTCAGGCGCGGGATCAAAGCCGGTCCTGCAATGCTCAAAACCGGGCCTTGCGTTGGGATTGGTGAGACGCAGGGAAATGGGGGCGGTCCGGAACCAGAAATAATTGCGCCGACTTGGCCCCGACCGCGCTTCGCGCGGCGGGGCCAAGCGTCGCGCAATTTCAGAGTAAATGCGTCACGGCGGGCGCAGCCCGGCGTGTCCGTTTGACTGCGCGGGGGGAGATTTGAAAGCCGCGAAGCGGCGTCAAATCGAGCACGCAATGTTTTCTGACCGTCAACTGATAGGTGGCGCGCTCGGCCCTCGGCCGCTTCGCAAAGCGGGAGCGTATGGAGTGTCAATTGATAGGTGGCGCGCTCGGGCCCTTCCACGCGCAACCAGCGGTCAGCGGTCAAAGGTCAGTAAACATCGCGGGCGTAGCGCTTGGCTTTCTTCATCGCGTTAACGTAGTCGCGCGCCGCGTCCTCATCCATGCCGCCCTGCTCAGCGATCACCTGATGCAGCGCCTCGTCGACGTCACGCGCCATCCGTGTCGCATCCCCGCAGACGTAGAAGTGCGCGCCGCGTTCGAGCCAGTCGAATAGTGCCTTGCCGTGCTCGACCATGCGGTGCTGCACGTAGACCTTGTCAGCCTGATCCCGGCTGAAGGCCAGATCCAGACGGTTCAGCAGCCCATCCCCGTGCATGGCCTCGAGATCGTCCGAATAGATGTAATCATCCGCCCGGGTCTGGTCGCCGAAGAACAGCCAGTTCTCACCGCCTGCCCCCGTCGCCTGCCGCTCCTGCAGGAAGGCACGGAAGGGCGCGACGCCGGTTCCCGGACCAACCATGATGATCGGGGCATCGCCCTGTTCAGGCACCCGGAAGTTCTTGTTGGGCGACATAAACACCGACAGCGCATCGGTATCCGACACCCGCTCGGCCAGATAGCCCGAAGCAACGCCCTGGTGCAGGCGCCGGTTCCCACGGAAGCGCACCGTCGAGATGGTCATATGCACGCTGTCCGGGTGCACTTTGGACGAGGACGAAATCGAGTACGCCCGGTGCTGCAATGGCCGGAACAGGGTCACGACCTCGTTGAGATCCAGCGAAATCTGAGGAAAATCAATCAGCAGATCGAGCGTGTCCTTGTTCCACAGGAAATCCTCGAGCGTTTCCTTGTCGTTGTGCTCGAGCACGTGGGCCAGCTCGCTGTCGCCGGACTTCATGGCAACCATCGCGACGAAGTCCTTGGTCGGGGTCACAATCTCCCAGTCGCGCAGCAGCAGGTCGGCCAGCGGCTGGTCATGGCCGGGCACGGCGCTGTCCGCCTTCATCCCCAGCCGCTCGAGCCACAATTCGACCAGCGCCGGATCGTTCACAGGCAGCACGTTGACGGCGTCTCCGGCCTCGTAGGTCGGGGCATCGTCACCGAAAAGCGCGACCTCGTAGTGGCGGATGTCCTTCTTCGAGTTCGGCCCGGACAGTCGACGGTTGACGCTCAGCTGCGTTGGGAAGGGGTTCTTGCGCGTCCACTTAGACTTGATGCTGGCGGCGGCGGCAGGGGCCGGGACCACGCCACCCTCGGCCGGGGCGGCTTCCGCGATCAACGGCGCAAACTGCGCCATCACAGTCTCTGACCAGCCCGCCGCGAGGTCTTCGTAGTCCACGTCGCAGTCGACCCGCTCGGCCAGTCGGGTCGCGCCCAGCTGCTCGAACCGCTTGTCGATCATCTTTCCGGCAGCACAGAATTCGTCGTAGGCCGTGTCCCCCAACGCCAGCACGGAGAATTTCATCGCCTCCAGCCGCGGTGCGGTCTCGCTCTCCAGCGCTTCCCAGAACAGGTGCGCGTTGTCCGGCATCTCGCCTTCACCGTAGGTCGACGTGATCACGAGCACGTTTTCCATCCCGGCCAGATCGTCCATCTCGACGTCATCGAGCTGGTGCAGGCGTGACTGCGCCCCGGCCCCACCCAGCGTCATCGCCATGTCTTCAGCCAGTCCTTCGGCGTTGCCGGTCTGGGTGCCGATGAGAATATCAACGGTGAAAGACGACAGACCAGAGCCCGCCGCGACAGACATTTCAGCCTGCATCGCCATGCCGGCGTAGTACCCCTGCAGCCAGGCCCGCTGCTCGGCGGACAGCGGCATGAAATCAGGAATGGTCAGGATCGGTTTGATCGGCATCATTGCTTCACCCCCACTCAAGACGCCAGCTTGACGACTTCGGCGCTCGAAGCCTTGGCGAACAGTTCATCGAGGCTTGGCAGCGTGCCCATGCGCTCGGCGTTGAGCCGATCCTGGTGTGTGATCCAGGCGAAGGTGCCAAAACCATCGCGCAGGCGCACGTTGCGCAGGTCCAGCGCGGTCTTATAGTCGCGCATCCGCTTGTCGGAGATCAGCACCGCCAGCTCCTCATCGCTGTAAGAGGTCAGCGCGGTCTTGGCGAAGGCTGAGAGCTTGGAGAGCACGGTGAAATCCTCGGTCAGGATCAGCTTCTGCACCGCAACATCCATGGACAGCGCAGCAACCACGGCGTCCTTACCCATGGTCTTGGCGAGCCGGTCGCGGGCGACGTTCTGCGCGATGGCGAGCACGGCCGAGGTGTTGACCAGCTCGTACATCTGCTGGGGATCAAAATCAGCCGCCTGCGGGTTCGGAACCGCGCCGCCGAGCATGGGCTCGTGCTCCTTGATGGCCCGCTTGAGCTTGGTCAGCTGGTGGCTGACCATGGCAAAGGCCAGCTCGTCGACCAGATCCTTGCGCGAGCGCGCGGCGACGATGTGCTGGTAGTTCTGGTAGTCCTCCAGAGCCAGCGGCGTGGCGTAGCGGAAATGGGCGACCTCAGTCTCCCAGTTCTCCAGAATGCGGCGACCCAGCTCGGAATTGGTGTGCTCAACGTGGCGCTCGAGCATGGTGCGGGCGGCCAGACGGTGCTCGCCGCTGAGGGCATCCTCGGCCGACAGTGGGGTCAGGCTGACCGAATCCCGCGAGTAGAAGTCATCGAGCCTGCCATCGGGGTCGTACTGATACGCCACCCCGCCGGACATGCCGTTGCAGAAACCATAGCCGAAGCTGCCCAGATTGAGCACGGCGCCGTTGGTCATGTACTCGCAACCAAAGTCCCCCACGCCCTCGATCACGGCAGTCGCGCCGGAATTGCGCACGCAGAAACGATCCCCGGCCTTTGCCCTCGACAAACAGCTGCCCGCCGGTCGCTCCGAACAGGCCGAAGTTACCGATCAGCGCGTTCTCACGCGTGCCGCCACCGGGAGAAACCACGGCGATGATGCCACCGGACTGGCCCTTGCCGACGCCGTCGTTGGCCGTCCCGCGCAGGTGCAACACCATGCCGGCGTTACAGAAGGCGCCGAAGGACTGTCCCGCCGGGCCGCTGAGACGCACCTTGAGCGCATCGGGCTTCAGCGTTCGGCGGCCGCGATCGTCGATATTGATGATCGACGAGGCTTGGGCGGTCTCGGCCGTCATTTCGTACTGCAGGATGCGCTCGACATCGATGGCAAGCTGGCCACCGGTGGTCTTGTTGCGGTTCGAGAGCCGCGGCGCGTAGTCGACATCGATGCCGGTTGAGGCCGGGTCGAGCAGTGCCGGGCGGATCTCATCGAGCAGCGCATCATCGACGGTGAAGTTCGCCTCCAGATAGACCGGCTCGGCGATCGGCCGCTCGGGCAACACCGCCAGCATGCGGTGCATATCCATCTGCCCGACTTGATTCTGGTGGGCGAGCAGCTGCAGCAGATCGGAGCGGCCACGGGCCTCGCGCAGGGATTTCAGCCCCAGCGCCGCCAGAATATCCCGCACCTCGTGCGCGACATTGATCAGGTACTGCGCCAGCGCGCGCGGATCGCCTTCAAAGGCCTCGGCATTGGTGGTCAGACCCGCCGGGCATTTGACGTTACAGTTCTTGGCCATGACGCACTTCAGCATCATCAGCGCCGTCGTTCCGAACTCGAAACTGTCGCCACCCAGCAGCGCTGATTTGACGACATCAGAGCCGGTCTGGTGCGCACCCGAACAGCGCAGGGTCACCTTCTGGCGCAGGCCAGTACGGCACAGCGCCTGGTGAACCTCGGCGAGGCCGATTTCAGCCGCACGGCCGGTGTTCTTCAGCGACGTCACCTGCGCAGCGCCGGTGCCGCCGGTATTCCCGGCGATATTGATGATATCGGCCCCGGCCTTGGCCACGCCGACAGCGATGGTGCCAATGCCCTCCGAAGAGACCAGTTTGACGATCACCCGCACCCGCGCGGCCTTACAATCGTGGATCAGCTGCGCCAGGTCTTCGATCGAATAGGTATCGTGGTGGGGCGGCGGTGAGACCAGCTCGACCCCGGGGTGCCGCCACGCGCAGCCGCGATCTCGACCGTCACCTTCTGACCGGGCAGCTGACCGCCCTCGCCGGGCTTGGCGCCCTGGGCGATCTTGATTTCCAGTTCTTCGAGGTTCGGGTCCGCCAGATAGCCGGTCCAGACCCCGAAGCGCCCGGAGGCGATCTGCTTGATCCGGCTGGCCCGGATGGTGCCGTAGCGGGTGAAGTGCTCCCCGCCCTCACCGGAGTTGGAAAAACCGCCCACCATGTTGATGCCGTGGGCGACCGCCTCGTGCGCCGCTGCGACGAGCGCGCCGTGGGACATGGCCCCGCCGGCAAAGGACCGGCAGATTTCGTCGGCCGGCTGGACCTGCGCCAGCGCCAGTGGGTCTGCCACCGCAACCGCCTTGCCTTCGAAGGCAGTCCCGGCGACCGCCGCCGCCAACCGCTCGGCGTCCATGCCCTGCACAGCGATGTTGATATTACCAACGGCGTCAAAGGCCTCCAGCCGCGCCAGAATGTCGGCGTCAGTGGCGCAGTCGCTCAGGTTGGCAGGCAGCGCCAGCACGTCGCGCAGCGCGGCCGGACGGCGCGCGCGCTCCTTGCCCATCATCTCGATGAAGGCGCGATAACCCGGGGTCATCTCAAAGCCGTTGATCTCTTCGGCGCTGCGCACGTCGAAGCTGGTATCGACGTAGGCACGGTCGTCGACGCCAAAGGCATCGAACAGCCGGCTGACGGTGTTCAGCGACATGTCCTCATCGCTGATGTCGAGATCGTTGGCCCGGCTGTCGGCCTTGCCCTTCGACGCCAGCCGGATCGGCTCTGCGGTCAGGTCTTCGAAGCCGCGCACCGCCGCCAGACCGTAGGAATGGCCAGCCCCGTCGTTGCGCTCCTTGAACAGCCCCAGCAGCGGAATATCCCCCTCTTCGCTGACACCCAGCGCGTGGCTGTGCCAGTCAAAGGCGCTCTTGATTACGGTCTCAAAGCCGACCCCGCCGACCGGCGAATGCATGTTGGGGAAGAATTCAGCCAGCTTGCCGGCATTGGTATCGAAGAAGTTGGGTTCGAAGAACTCGCCACCGATGTAGGACTCCGCCGTACACAGACCGACCTTGCCCATGGTCTTCATCAGCGCCTTCTCGCAGGCCTTGACGAACTTGCGGATCGCCGCGTCCTGCTCCTCCGGCGAGCCGTATTTGTCCTGCGCCCGGGCAATGACCGACAGCGGCATTACCGCGGAAGCGCCGAAGCCCAGCGCGGTCGAGACGTGGTGAGACGACGCCATCTGGCCGCTTTCCACGATGATCGAACCACGGAACCGAAGACCTTCGGTGATCAGGCGCTGGTTCAGCGCCGCAACAGTCAGGATCAGCGGCAGTGCCGCGCGGCTCTTGCTGACCCCACGGTCAGAAATTACGATCAGGCCGCCATGCTCGCGCACCCGGTCAGCCACGGCGTCGCAGAGGCTGGACAGCGCGCCTTCCAGCGCGTCGCTGTCGACCTTGGGGCCGTGGTCGTAGAGCATCTCGAAGCGGGCAACCGGTGCCTGCGCCTGCGCCTCCAGCTGAGCCAGTTCGCGCGGGGTCAGCACCGGGGACGGGATTACGATCTGGGTGGTCGCGGCGGCGGAGAACATCGGCCGGGCACCCAGGGCCACCCGCAGGGTCATGCCATCGGCCTCGCGGATCGAATCAAGCGGCGGGTTGGTCACCTGCGCAAACCGCTGGCTGAAATACTTCGCCATCCCGCCTTCTTCGTCGGACAGCGCATTGATGGCGTAACCATAGCCCATGGCCGACACCTTTTCGGCGCCGTTCTGCAGCATGGGGTCCATGAGCAGCTTCAGGCTTTCCTGATTGAGGCTGTAGGCCACGAAGCGCTGGTAGGGGTTGAGGCTGTCGTCGAGCACCGCTTCAACCGCCGTCGGTACCGGCAGGTCATCGAGGTTGATCCGCGCGGCCTCGAGCAGCGCGCGGTAGTCCTTGCGGCTGGCGAGGTCTTCGAGCGTCTCCATGGTGTTGAAAGAGCGGCCGCGGTTGTGGTCGTAGTAGAGCGTACCGCCGGATTCGACCCGGCCACGCGCAACCACCTTGGCCGACGGGAAGTCGATCTGCCCGGCTTCGGACATGGCGCAGAGATACTCGTCGGTCTCGATCGAGCGCAGCGGGCGCAGACCCAGACGATCCAGCCGCGCGCCAACGACCTCACCGTCGCCGAAAATCACGGCAGCCGGGCCGTCGTTCTTTTCCTCGTAGAGCGAGAAATACTCGAGCATGTCGCGCACGTGCTGCGGGATCGACGGATCGTTCTCCCACGCGGGCGGCATCATCGCGATCACCGCCTCGATCATGTCCAGCTCGTCCTCGTGGATGCGGCGGGACAGGGTCTGGTCCAGGCGCGCCGAGTCCGACTGACCGACCGGCGAGTGGATGCGGCGGTTTTTGGTGCGGGCGATCGCGTCTTCAGACAGGCGGTTCTTCTTGTCCGTGTTCAGCTCACCGTTGTGGGCCATCTGCCGGAAGGGCTGGGCCATGGCAGGCTGACTGTCGGTGTTGGTGGAAAACCGGGTGTGGAAGAACAGCGAGCGGGCCTCGTAGTCGCTGTCCTGCAGGTCGAGGAAGTACGGAATTACCTCCCACGAATTCAGCTGCCCTTTCAGCACCTGCGTCTTGGACGACAGGGAAACCGGATAGAACCCGGCGAGGTCTTCGCGCGTGTAGGCCTGCTCCTCGATCTCCAGCAGGATGTCGTAGGCGGCCTGGTCGATCTGCCGCGCGCTCAGGCTGGTGTCATCGGGGACGAAAATCCACTGGTGCATGTCCAGCTGCGCCTGCACGGACGCCTCGCGCAGAGCCTCGTTGTTCACCGGCACACGGCGCTGACCGATGACGTGAAAGTCGTAGTGCTTCAGGGCGCGGTCAATGATGCCGATAGCCTCGTCGTGCATGTCGACCCGCGCAGGCAGGAAGAAGTTACCCACGGCAAACTTACCGAAGGCGAGCCCGGCCTCGCCGGTTACCTTCTCGAAGAACTTTGGCGACAGATCCACGCAGATCCCGGCACCATCGCCTGTGCCGTCTGCACCCATGCCGCCCCGGTGGGGGACCGCGCACAGGGCTTCGTGCACCTTCTCGATAATATCGTGCGAGAAGTCACCGCCTTTGCGTGTCAGGAAACCGACACCGCAGCTGGAGTGATCCTGGGCAAAATCGAGCAGGCTGATGGACTCAGAAGCTGGCACACCTGTCTTCAAATTGCTTCTCCCTGTTAAGACGCGAATGGGCCCCCCATCCACGGCAGGGGGACCCAAAAAATACGTCTGCATTGCTGACCTATTTCGACTTCTCTAGCACACTTTCGCCAGAGTTGGCTCGTTTAACAGCCATGCAGAAAACTATGTTCGCGAAACGCGTGCGAGCAAGCCACGTCGGCACGGTCTTGTTGCCGCACCGCGCAATATTATTGCTGATTGGGATTTTTGCCCCCGCAGGCAGCCCGCCTCAGATTATGCGGGAGTCTGCACCGCCTGGGCGCGCTGGCGTGACGCAGGCAAGGCGCGACGGCACGCGAAGGCTACTGCACAGTTCCCATGTTGAGCAGATTGAGCATCCGCGCTTCGTTGAGGCGGCTGGTCTCCTCGACCACCAGCTCCTGACTGCGGAACCACGCCTTTTTGGCGTCGATCACGTCGCTGGTGGTGGCGAGACCGGCGCGGCGTTCCTCCTCCACGTCTGCGACGCGCGACTGGTTCTGACGCACCTGCTGCTGCAGTTGCCCGACCGAACGCTCCAGCGAAACGATGTTGTTCCAACCGAAGGTGACATTCTCGACGAGGCGTTCGAGCTCGAAGATGTATTCCTGCTGCAGGGCCTTGAGCTCTTCTTCAACCCGGCGCTGTCCGGCGAACAACCGGTTCCCTTGATAGAGCGGCGCCGAAAGGGTCAGCGAAACCCCGGATTCATCGCCAAAGGAGCCGTTGCGCCACCCGCCCGCGAGCTGACCGCGCAGGTTGATGCCCGGGAAGCGGCCCCGCTGCGCAGCCTTGACCTCAGCCTGCTTACCCGCAAGGCGCTGGGCAAAGGCGATGATGTCGGGGTGGTTGATCTGCGCGCGGGTCGTCGCTTCTTCCAGAGAGGTCGCGCGGAAGGCGAGGTAGAAGGATTCGATCTGGATCTGTGTGGCACCACCGGCGCGCCGGGTCCCGGTCAGCCGCTGAAGCTGCTGCTGTCCGCGAATGACCTGATACTCGGCGCGGGCGATCTCTGAGCGGGTCAGAGAGATTTCGGTCTCGACCTTGCGCAGATCCACGCGTGTTGCGACCCCTGCGTTGACCTGCGCCTGCAGGCCGCCGACTTGCTCCTGCAGGTCTGCGAGCTGACGACGGAGAATATCGAGCAGATCCTGTTCACGAACCAGCGTCAGATAGGCTTCGGCGACCTCTTCGGCGATGTCCAGACGTTTGGAATCGACCAGCGTCATCTGCGCTTCGGCAAGCCGGCGGGCAGCCTGCACCTCCGCCCGGGTCTTGCCCCAGTCGAGCAGCGGCTGTTCTACGGCGACGCCGAGTACTTGGGTGTTATCGCCGGAGATCGGGTTTCCCGAGAGATCGGTCACTGAGCGAATGACGGGATAGCGTCCGGCCTTAGCCTGATCGATCGTGTAGCGGGCGCCCTCGGCCTCAGCCAAAGCCGCGCCGACGCGGGCATCGCGGCCCAGCGCGTCGGCAATCGCGGTGGCCACCGGGTATTCCCCCTGCCCGCCCGACTGAACGGTGCTTTGCGCTTGCGCCGCCATGGGCGCCGCGAGCACCGCTGCGCTCAGGACGGCGGCAGCGGCAAAGCGGGCCAGTCGGCCCCGAATGTCGGCTTCCACGATCTTCAAGGCCATGCGATCAGCTCCCCCTCAGGGCTCGGTCGAGGACTTCCTCGAGCGGTTCGAAGAAGATTTCGATGGGGCGCTTTGGCTCACCGTTATCGACGAAGATATCGACCGGCATCCCCGGTGTCAGCGACAGCGTCCGCCGCGACTCATCCGTACGCGCCTGCTCGGCCAGCGCCGCGTTCAGCCGCGCATATTCCTCGGGCGTGAAGATCACGCGCAGATTGTAGTACGGCGTGCCGGAATTCGGGTCGGTGACCACGTCTGCGGAAATGCTGTCGACCAGACCGATGAGCTCCGGCGTCGACCGGGTCGGGAAAGCCGTGAATCGAGCGTTGACCTCAGCGCCTTTGCTGATCGAATCCCGGTCGATGGTGCGCAACTGGGCTTCGACCACCAGCTCGTCGCCATCGGGGACGATCTGCATGATCGGCTCAGAGGGCGGGATCACCCCGCCGACGGTCGCAAACGACAGGTTGAGCACCCGCCCCTTCTGCGGCGCCGTGATCTGCGTCCGGAAGACGACATCGCGCAGCCCGAGCAGCTCTGCTTCGATCTCCAGAATGGCGTTCTGGGTCTTGGCGACTTCTACAGAGATTTCGCGGCGGCGGTCGCGGTCAAGCTGCAGCGATTCAGCCTTGGCTTCCTCGATCTGGACATTGAGCTGACCAATGGCCGAGCGCTGCTGAGCGATCTGGAAGTCGGTTTCGCTCAGCGACAGCTCCTTGGCCACGACTTTGTCGCGTTGGGTCAGGTTGTCCGCCAGCAAGCCCCTGAGATTGCGCAATTCTTCCTGGTTGATCGAGCGCTGGGCTTCCAGCGCGCGGATCTGCGCCAGCCGCCCGGAGATATCTTCCTCGAAGCGCGCGATGCGGGTGATCAGCATCTGCTTGGCGCCTGAAAGCTGGTCCAGCCGGTCGAGATAGAGCGTTTGCTGTTGCTGCAGGACCTCTTTCTCATCAGCCGCCGAAAGACCGAGGTCAGTCAGGCTGTTGAACACCAGATTGCCGTCTTCGACCTGCTCGGCCTTCAGGCGGTCGAGGGTTGCCGAGAGCACACCCAAGCGCTTGATCATCTGGTCCTGCCGCGACCGTGACTGCACGTCCTGCAGCACGATCAACTGCTGACCGAATTCGACCATGTCGCCCTCACGGACGAATATGCTCTCGATGATACCGCCTTCGAGGTGCTGCACGGTCTTGCGCTGGCTGTCGACGGCAACCTGTCCCTGGGCGAACACACCCTGGGACAGCTTCACGGTCGAGGCCCACGTTATGAACCCGCCAAAACCGATGAACAGCGCGAGGAAGGCAAAGATCACCGTACGGTCACGGACGATCGTAATCGGTTCTTCAGACTTTTCGATCAGCTCAAGCTCGGACTTGTCCTGCGTCCGGGCCGGCAGGTAAATCGCCTCCAGCGCGCGTTGCTCGGCGCTGGCGCGGCCGGTCATGGGCTGCTCCTGATTGGCGCCCGGCTGCTCGCCTGCTGCTCCGGTTGCCGTGGACGCGGTCGCTACGGCTTCGGCGGCTTCTGTCGTCGCCTTGTCTTCTGCCGCAGCGGCGTTTTCGGGCCGGTCTTTCTCGGTGTTGCTCATTGTGCGTCACCCTCTGCTTCTTCAGGGCTGTCAGCGGCGGGTTGCCCCATCTGCTCGGTCTTCGGCTTCGGCGCCTGCGCGGCAGCGGCGCGGCCGACGGCGTCGGCTTCAGCCTGCTTCTGTTTGGCGGCGTTGGCCTCGTCCTGCTCTTTCTTGATCGCTTCCAGCACCACGGCCTTGGAGCCGACGATGGCCCGATCCGGACGCATGATGCACAGCTTGTCGGCGATGCCGACCAGATTGCGGTTGTGGGTGACGGCGATGACGGCTGCGTTGCGCTGTTTCAGGCCCAGGATCGACCGTGCCAGCGCTTCCTCACCTTCCTGATCGAGGTTCGAGTTCGGTTCGTCGAGCACGACCAGCACCGGATCGTTGTACATCGCCCGGGCCAGACCGAGGCGCTGGCGCTGTCCACCGGACAGCCCCGCCCCGCTCTCACCCAGCGGCGTTTCGTAACCGCGCGGCAGGTTGAGGATCAGCGAGTGGCAGTGTGCCTGCTGCGCTGCGGCGACCACCTTCTGGCTGTCGATTTCCTCAAAGCGCGAGATATTCTCGGCGACGTTACCGTCGAACAGGTCGATGGACTGCGGCAGGTAGCCCAGATACTTGCCCCGGTCCGCAGAATTCCAGGTGTAGACGTCGATGTTGTCGAGCCGGACTGTGCCGCCACGCGCGGGCCAGACCCCGGTGATGCACTGCACCAGTGTCGATTTCCCGACCCCGGACGGGCCGAGGATACACATGAACTCGCCGGGCTGGACATCCAGCGACAGCCCCCGGATCACCGGCCTTTGCGTCCCCGGCGGCTGGGCGACCAGATCGCGCACGATCAGCGAGGCCTTGGGCTGGGGCAGCTCCATGGCCTCGGCGCGCTTGGGCACGTCTTCGAGCAGGCCAACGAGCCGCTTGTAGGACTGCCGCGCCTGAATAGCGCCGCGCCAGGCGCCAATGGCCTGCTCCACCGGCGCGAGACCGCGCCCCATGATAATGGAACCGGCGATCATCATCCCGGCGGTAAAGGTCGAACCGGGCTGGATGGCCAGATAGGCACCAATGCCCAGCACCCCGATCTGCAGACCCAGACGGATCGACTTGGTCATCCCCCTGAATCGCGCCCAGACGGCTGACCGCGCGCGAAGAGAAATAGACCGACGGGTCGTGCTTGTTCATCCAGCGGGTCAGCAGCCGGGTCAGCATGCCCATGGCTTCCAGCGAACCGGCGTTTTTCAGCGAGCTTTCGGAGAACGAATTCGCCTGCACCCCGAACCGCCCAGCCTCGCGGAACAGCCCCCGGGTCGAGATCTCGGCGATCAGCGCCAGCGCAAAGATCACGATTGCGCCGACCAGAGACATCCAGAACAGCCACGGGTGCAGGAACCAGAGAATGCCGATGAAGAACGGCGCGAACGGCGCATCGAAGAAGGCCAGCACCGAGTTGCTGCTCAGAAAATTCCGCAGCTGGTCGAGGTCGCGCAACGGCTGGGTTCCGGCATCACCCGGGCGAGCGCCAAAGGCAGCCCGCACGCGGAACAGCGAGCCGAACACCTGCCCCGACAGCTCCCGGTCGACGTAGCGCCCGACGTTGGCGAGGATGCGCGAGCGCGCGGCCTCCAGCATGGCCAGCAAGGCGATCAGCGCAATGGCGATGCCCATGAGCGCGTAGAGTGTGTCCTCAGACTGCGAGGGAATGACCCGGTCGTACACCTGCAGCATGAAAATCGGACTGACGAGCAAAAGAAGATTGGTGAAAACGGAGGTCACCAGAATGGCCCAGAAACCGACCTGTGCGCTGCCCAGAGCCTGCCGAGCGGCATTGGGCGCTGCAGTGCCCCGGTTCCTGTTCTGCGATGCTGCGGTCATGCAGACACGCCTTTCAAACTACTTGGAACGATTTTGTCCCTTATTAGGCCACTTTGGCGCATAATCAAAACGGCATTTTCAGGACAGATGAGGGGAAATTCTCAGTTCGTGGAAGCTGCCGACCGACCAGGCGGGCCCGGCCTGACGACAGCCTCACGAAATCAATGAGAGCACGATCAGACTTGACCGCCCTTCCCTTGCCGCGTTCGGACTTTTAAACGCCCGATTTGAATGTGCCGGCTTCCAACCTCGAAAAACATTGGCCTTCTGCGTTCCATCCATTGTTTAGGGCAAAATGCTGCCCGGTTTGTGCCGGATGAAGCCGCCAGAGACGGCCACATCCGCAATACAGTCCGGGCCACATTGAAGTTTCCTGCTCGCACCCCAAATTAAGCAGTCAGGAAAGTGATAACGCATTGAAAATAAACCAATTATTAAAATTTTCGTTGGTCTTTTGTCTCAACACCCCAAAACTGTAGTTCAGTGATACGTCAACAAACGACTCGGGTGCAAGCGAGATTATGCGTCATTTTTGCACCAGCTCAGCGCCCTGTGACTCAGAAGACTCACTTATGAGAACAGACCGGAACAGCCGCGCCTTAATCTCCGGCTGGCAGCACATTTCACTACGCAATGTGGCGGCACCATCGACAAACACCCACGGGCCCCGCCAATGTGGCGGGGTCAGGCATTGAGAGAGAACCATGGTTGAATGGCGCATGCCGGGTGTTGTTCTGGGGGCCCGTCGCTTCGGCGAGGGTGATTTGGTGGTCCACGCCCTGACCGAGGAGCTGGGCCTGCACGCCGGACTGGTTCACGGTGGTGGCTCGAAACGCAATCGGGTCGACTATGAAATCGGCAACCGGCTGGACTTCTCGTGGGCTGCTCGGTTGAACGAGCACCTCGGCAGCTTCCGCGCCGATCTCATCAATGCCCCAGCCGCCGGGATCATGCACGACGCCGACCGCCTCTCGGGGCTGGCCAGCCTGTGCGCGCTGATCGACACCGCCCTGCCGGAGCGAGAGCCGGCACCGGGGCTGTTCGCCGCGCTGAACCTGTGGCTGGACCAGATCAACGAGCCGCATTGGGCGCCGCTGCTGGTGCGGATCGAACTGGGCCTGCTCGAGGTGCTGGGCTTTGGTCTGGACCTGTCGTCCTGCGCCGTAACGGGCGAGAGCGACAACCTCACCCATGTCTCCCCGCGCACCGGGCGCGCGGTCTCTGCGACCGCCGCCGAGCCCTACCTCAACAAGCTGCTGCCCCTGCCCGGCTTCCTTCTCGGTGGGAAAAGCGCATGCGACGCCGACATCCTCGCCGGACTGCGATTGTCCGGCTATTTCCTCGAACGCCGGGTGTTCAACGTCCATAACTGGACCCTGCCCCCCCAGCGCGCTTTGCTGTTACAGCGCATGCAGCGCCGTATCGACGAAGCCAGCGCCTGAGCAATGGCAGCGCTGAACACCGATATTCAGAACAGGGCCGTCTGGACCTTACCGCCCCTGCTCTGGCTGACTTTGGTCGGTATGGCGCTGGTTCGGTTCGGGCTCATGCTCGGCACCGGGCCGATCCACGATGAGGCCTACTACTGGGCGTGGAGCCAACGGCTGGACTACGGCTACTACGACCAACCCTTTCTCGTCGGCTGGCTGCTCTGGCCGTTTGTCAGTGTGCTCGGCGATCAGGCTTGGGTGCTGCGGCTGGTCTCGGGCGGGCTGACGCTGCTGACCAGCGTGTTTCTGGCCCGCCTCGCGCTGGATCTGGCATCGCGCCCTGACGAGCGTGGGCGGGTCGAAGCGGCTCGGGTACGGGCGACCGGCACCGGCCTTGGGGTGCTGCTTCTCACCAGTCCCGGGCTTTGGGGGCTGGGGCTGTTTTACGTCCACGACGCGGTGATGATGACCTTCCTGAGCCTCGGCCTGCTACTTGGCACCCGCGCGCTGCAGCAGAGTTCGGGGCTGCTGTGGCTTGCGACCGGAGCGGCCCTCGCACTCGCCTTTTCGGCGAAGGTTTCCGCCGCACTATGGATCGCTGCCTTTGGGCTGGCGTTCCTGCTCGTGCCTTCGGGACGGGCGCAGTTGCGCCGGGCGGGGCCGTGGCTCGCCGCCCTGATCATTCTGGCCGCCGCCGCGCTGTTTGTGCTGTGGAACGCCAACCACGGTTGGGTCACCTTCCGGCACGTTGGCGCCGAACACCTTTCCCCGGAAGCCGATGGACTGGGGGAGCGGCTTGGCCGGGCTGTGCTGGTCCTGCTGGCGCTGATCATCCTGACTGGCCCGGCGGCAGCCCTGCTGTGGCTGTGGCCAGCACGCTGGTACGGCGGCAGGCCCGGTAGCCTCGGCAGTTTGGGGCTCTTGCTGTTCACCGCCCTGCCCGTGCTGTTCATCCTCGGCCTGAGCCTGACGCGGGAAGTGCTGCTGAACTGGCTGCTGCCCAGCGCGCTGGTCCTGAGCACGCTTGCGGCGCTGCGCTGGCCCCAAAGCCCCCCGGGTCCGGTGGCCTTGGCCAGTTTTGGCCTGTCCCACGCCGCCTCAGTCGCGTTGTGCCTCGTTATCCTGATCCCGCTGATGCTGCGTGAACCGCGCTGGATGCTGTCCAACGCCCGCGATATCTATGGTTGGGAGGCCGCTCTGGGCGACCTCATCGCCTACCGCGACGCCGAGTTTCCGGACCACAGCATCGTCGGCAACTACTACCTGCTCGCCGGCCAGCTGGCCTTCCACCAGAACGAGGTCCGCGCTTCGGTTGGGACCGATCCCAGACCGCATCAATTCCGGTTGTTCACAGAGACGCCTGCGGGAGGGAGCAGCCCCGCGACAGGCCCGATGCTGGTCCTGACCGCGGATCAGGCCAGGGGACAAGCGGCGCTGGAAGGCTGGTTCTGCGACCTGCAACCACTGCGCCCCTGGCCCATCGTGCATCGGGGCTTCGTCATCGATACCCCATTCCTGTTCCGGGTCGATCGACGCCGCAGCGATGCCAACCCGGACTGCTCTTCAGACGGTGAAGCGACAGGGACCGCGGCAGCAGGCTCGGACTGACAGCCCCGGCCCGGCCCAGCTTAATCGACAAACATGTGAGAGAAATTGACGCCCATGGTCGCCTTATGAGCTTCGCGCTCCAGCAACCGTTGTGTCCAGCCCCTCAACTCGCGCCTGCTTCTGACGTTTGATCATCGGCAGCGCGTAAAAACGGAACATAAGGGCACCAACAGCGATGTCCGCGAGGGTCATGCTGTCGCCCACCAACCAAGGTCGCTCGCCGAGGGTCTGGCCGACCGTCAACATGTTGCCCTGAAACCGGCGGGTGGCAATCGCAATCGCCTTGGCATTTCGCTTCGCCGGTGAGGTTTTGACCACCCCCATGAACAGGCTGACAAAATCGGGGTAGAGCGTACCCAGTGCGAAGTCCATGAAGGCATCAATCTTACCCCGCAGCGCAGGATCGGCGGGGTAAAAGGCCTCACCACCGGGTTGCGTGGTGGCGAGATAGCGCAGGATCGCGTTGGACTCGAAGACCGCATGGTCACCATCGAGCAGCACCGGCACGCGACCGGCCGGGTTCATGGCCAGAAACGCGGGCTCATCGAGGCCGCCGAACTTACCGCCCTTCTCAATCTGTTCGTAGTCAAGGTTGAGTTCAGCCAGAAACCACATCACCTTCTGGACGTTAACCGAATCTTTGCGACCGAAAAGTTGTAGGGCCATGAATGCCATCCGTTTGCGAGTTGTCTCCTGATAGCCGGGTTTTTAACGCAGCCGAGGGTTTCTTCAAGAGAAGGACAGCCATAGGCCAGATGCGACGATGTAATTCTGTCGCACGCCAAAAAAAGCCGGTATGAACCCTGCGAGAACACAGCGTGCTGGAGAAAACACATGAGCGCCGTTGATTATAAAGTAGCCGATATCGGCCTTGCCGACTGGGGCATGAAGGAAATCGCCATCGCCGAAACCGAGATGCCGGGCCTGATGGCGCTGCGCGAAGAATTCGGTGAGAGCAAGCCACTGGCTGGCGCGCGCATCGCCGGGTGCCTGCACATGACCATCCAGACGGCGGTCCTGATCCAGACGCTGGAAGCGCTGGGCGCGACCGTGCGCTGGTCATCGTGCAACATCTACTCGACACAGGATCAGGCGGCGGCAGCCGTTGCCGCCTGCGGCACCCCGGTTTTCGCCTGGAAGGGTGAGACCGAAGAGGAATTCTGGTGGTGCATCGAGCAGACCATTACCGGTCCGGACGGCTGGACCCCGAACATGATCCTCGACGATGGCGGTGACCTGACCCAGATCATGCACGACAAATACCCGGAGATGCTCGCCGACGTGCGCGGTATCTCGGAGGAGACCACCACCGGCGTGCACCGCCTCTACGAAATGGCGCGTGACAACAAGCTGCTGGTCCCCGCGATCAACGTGAACGACAGCGTGACCAAGTCCAAGTTCGACAACCTCTATGGCTGCCGGGAATCGCTGGTCGACGCACTGCGTCGCGGCACCGACGTGATGATGGCGGGCAAGGTCGCCGTCGTCGCCGGTTTCGGCGACGTGGGCAAAGGCTCCGCGGCTTCGCTGCGCAATGCCGGCTGCCGGGTCATGGTGACCGAGGCTGATCCGATCTGCGCGCTGCAGGCCGCGATGGAAGGCTACGAGGTCGTGACCATGGAAGAAGCCGCATCACAGTGCGATATCTTCGTCACCGCGACCGGCAACATCGATATCATCACGCTGGACCATATGCGCGACATGCGCGACCGGGCGATCGTCGCCAACATCGGCCACTTCGACAACGAAATTCAGGTCGCCGAACTGCGGAACTTCAAGTGGCACAACGTCAAGCCACAGGTCGACGAGGTCGAATTCCCGGACGGCAAGCGCATCATCCTGCTGTCCGAAGGTCGGCTGGTGAACCTCGGCAACGCAACTGGTCACCCATCGTTCGTGATGTCGGCTTCCTTCACCAATCAGACGCTGGCGCAGATCGAGCTTTGGACCAACGCCGATAACTACGAGCGGCAGGTCTACGTGCTGCCAAAGCACCTCGATGAAAAGGTTGCGAGCCTGCACCTGTCCAAGGTCGGCGCCAAACTGACCAAGCTGAGCAGCGAGCAGGCGGCCTACATCGGCGTGACCCCAGAAGGTCCGTTCAAGCCCGAGCCTTACCGCTATTAGACGCAGCTACTTCCGCCTAAATCAGGAAAAGCCCCAGTCTTCGGGCCGGGGCTTTTTTTGTGGATGTATCAGACGCATAATCTGTTGAAGCCACGCTGGGTCGCTGGCATAGCTAGACGCTGAAACAACCGGCGCAGCTTAAAGCACCGGGACGAGGAACAATCCCTGGTGAATCAAGATCCGACCCTTTCTGTCACGTCGATGGCCGATCCTGACGCGGTCGAAGGCGGCGCGCTGACCGCAACCGGCTTTCGCGCTGAGGATGCCTTTCTGGGCGTACACAGCTCGGTCACCGGCAACCGCTGGGTCTCGCGCAAAGCCAGCGATGAAGTCGCCACGGAGATTGCGTCCCGCACCGGCCTGCCCGCCCCGGTGGCGCGAGCGCTGGCGTCGCGGTCGGTCGACCCGGAACGGGTGCAGCACTTTCTCGAACCCCGCCTGCGCGACGTCCTGCCCGATCCCTCGCACCTGCTCGACATGGATACCGCGATCGAGCGCACCATGGCGGCGATCCTGACAGAAGAATCGGTCGCCCTGTTCGCCGACTTCGACGTCGACGGCGCCACCAGCTCAGCCCTCGTCCGCCGCTTCTTCCGCGCGCTGGGGCAGGAAGTGCGCTGCTATATCCCCGACCGGCATAAGGAGGGCTATGGTCCCAAGGTCGAAAGTATGCGCCAGCTTGCCCTCGACGGCGCCAACCTGATCATCACGCTTGATTGCGGGGTCATGGCCAACGACGCGGTCGAGGCGGCCAACGCCGCTGGCGCCGAGGTCATCGTGCTCGACCACCATATGGCGCCGGAAGTCCTGCCCCCGGCGGTCGCCGTAGTGAACCCCAACCGGCTCGATGACCCCAGCGAGCACGGCATCATTGCCGCCTGCGGCCTGACCTTCCTGTTTCTGGTCGCGCTCAACCGGGCGCTGCGGGAAATGAATTTCTACGAAGACCGCGGCATCACCCCACCGGACCTGATGGCCATGCTCGACGTGGTGGCCATGGGTACGGTTTGCGACGTGGTTCCGCTGCTGGGCCTCAACCGCGTCTACGTCAGTCAGGGGCTGAAGATCCTCGAGCGCTGGGCCAACCCGGGCATGAAGGCGCTGCGCGAGATCACCGGCCGCAACGGCGCGCTGACGCCGGAGGTTTTCGGCTTCGACCTCGGCCCGCGCATCAACGCCGGCTCGCGCATGGGCGAAAGCTGGATCGGCTCCGACCTGCTCTCCACCGACGACCCCGAGCGTGCCAAGGAACTGGCCCAGCGGCTCGACGACCTCAACCTCGAACGCCGCGCGGTCGAGGCCGAGGTGATGAAGCAGGCCAAGCGAGCCGCGCTGGAAAACCGGGCCGTGGTCCCGCCGATCCTGATTGCCGGTGGCGAAGGCTGGCACCCGGGCGTGATTGGTGTGGTCGCAGGGCGGCTCAAGGGCAATCACAGACGCCCGGCCATCGTCGTCAGCTTCGAAGACGGCGTCGGTAAGGGCTCGGGCCGGTCGATCCCCGGCATCAATCTCGGCGGCCTGATCCTCGAAGCCCGCGAGCGCGGACTGCTGCTTGAAGGCGGGGGGCACGCCATGGCCGCCGGCCTCGCGGTCAGCGAAGAAAAGTGGCCCGAGTTCGTCGCGTTTCATGGAGGCCGAAGTCGCCGCCCGCCTCGCCCAGGCCCCCGACCCGGATGTGATGGAATTCGACGTCGCCATGACCCCTGCGGCAGTCACCTTCGAGACCGTGCAGGTGTTCAAGGGCATGGAACCTTTTGGCCAGGGCAACCCCCGCCCTCGCGTCGCCCTTACACGACCCCGCGTCGCCAACGCCACCATCGTGGGGGAGAAGCACGTCGCCGTGCAGCTCGAAGGCTCGGACGGGGCACGGGTCCGCTCGATCGCCTTTCGGGCCGTCGAAACCCCGCTGGGCAACGCCCTGCTCCACCGCAGCGACCGCCCCCTGCACGTCGCCGGGCATCTGGCGCTGGACGAGTACCGCGGCGGGCGCAACGTGCAGATGATCATCGAAGACGCTGCCGAGGTCCCGGCCTGACAGGCAGGCCCTTCTCTTCTCGCCCCTCCTGTCGCTCCCACCACGCGCGACCAAGGAAATAGCCTGCCGACGCCAAGGTGTCGCGCCTGGGATGGTCCCGGCTGGTTTCCGCGATAAGGGCAGAAGCAGCCGCGATTGACCGGAGAAAACATCGCCATGCAGCCCGCTTCGACCCTCGATATCAGCACCATCATCGACCTTGACCGCTACCCGCTTGACCAGCCCGGATCGGCGGGGTACCGCGCGGCGCTGGATGCCATACAAGGCGACCTCGACACCTTCGGCTGCGGCGTGCTGAAGGGCTTTGTCCGCCCCGAAATTCTCACGGCCATGGTCGAAGAAGCCGACCGGGTAGCCCCCTTGCCCATCGCTCGTTCGGCCGGACCAACGCCTACTTCACGCAGGACCGCGACGACCTGTCCCAGAGCCACCCGCTGCGTCGGTTTTACGACCGGTCCAACGCCTTCGTCCCTGCCGACAATTTCGGCGCGGACAGCCCCCTGCGCGCGATCTACGCCTGGCCGCCCTTTGCCGACTTCATCCGTACCGCGCTGCGCCAGCAGGCGTTTTTTCCCTACGCCGACCCGCTCGCCGACGTCATCATCAACCTCACCGAAGAAGGCGCAGGCTTCCCCTGGCACTTCGACACCAACAACTTCACCGTCACGCTGGCGATCCAGAACGGCGAGGCCGGCGGTGAGTTCGAGTACGTCCCCGCCCTGCGCACGGCCAAAGACGAGCACTACGACGCCGTGCAGGCCGTGCTCGACGACCGGAGCGACCGGGTCCGCACCCTGATCCTCGAACCCGGCGACCTGCAGCTGTTCAAGGGCCGCTACGCCCTGCACCGGGTCAAGCCGGTCGAAGGCGCAACCCGCCGCTACGTCGCCATCTTCAGCTTCGTGGAGAAGGAAGGCATGGTCGGCAGCCCCGAGCGCACCCGGCAGCTCTACGGCCGCGTCCTGCCCATCCATCTCGAACGCGCCGGACACCGGGACGACGCGCTCATTGACTAACGCTGCGGCGAAAATCAGGCGAAAACGTTGCCATGACCCAGAATTTACGGCAGCATGCCGATATTGGAATGCGTTGCCGGTGAAAAGCCGACACGCCCCCGCGTCTATACCGACGCCCGTTTCTTGTAGATTTTGGCTTGAGGAGACGCCATGCCTGCGCGATACACGGGCGTCAGCGTTCTGGGCTGCTGCGTTCAGCAGCCGAGGCATGGACGCTGGCATTGTTGCGATTGTCTACGGCCTGTGGGCACTGCTCGCGGTGGTCTTTCCCGACCTGCCGCTGTGGCTGAGTTGCCCACTGCTGGTGCTGATCACGGTGCAGTTCATGTCGATCCAGCACGAGATCGTCCACGGCCACCCGACCCGCTCAGGCTGGCTCAACGAAGCACTGGTGAGCCTGCCGCTGGGGCTGCTGTTCCCCTACCGCCGTTACCGCACGCTCCACCTGCGTCACCACAACGACGAGAACCTGACCGACCCCTTCGACGACCCGGAATCCTGGTACTTCGAGCCCGAGGATTTCGCCCGACAGCCCGCGCTGGTGCGCTGGCTGTGGCGGGCCAACGCCACCCTGCTCGGCCGGCTGCTGCTCGGCCCGGTGCTGTCGGCATCGGGCTGGTGCGCATGGACCTGCGCGCGATTTTCGCAGGCGATCGGGGCATCCTTTGGGACTGGGTGCTGCACCTGGCCGGGGTTGGCGGCCGTGCTGGTGATCCTGAGCCTGTCGGGTTTCAGCCTGCTCGCCTACCTCGGCTTCGTCGCACTGCCATCGATGTCGGTGCTGATGATCCGCTCGTTCGCCGAGCACCGCGCGTCAGAGGCCAAAGAACACCGCACCGCGATCATCCCCGACCGCGGCCTCTTCGCCCTGCTGTTCCTCAATAACAACCTGCACGCAGTGCACCACGCCCACCCGACGGTGGCCTGGTACCGCCTGCCGCGCCTGTTCAACGAGCAGCGCACGATTTCGAGACCGCCAACGGCGGCTATGGCTACCGCAGTTATCTGGCGCTCATCGCCCGGCACCTGTTGCGCCCGGTGAACAGCGTCGCGCACCCGATCTGGCACCGGGGCAACCGCACTGTTCCGCTGGAGCGCGAGTAGCGCCCTGCATCGAACCGAGACTCAGTCCTCGACGCCGTAGACCGCTGGCTGCTCGACCATGCACGACAGCCCGGCCAGCGCGCTTGCGACCTTGTCCGCGACCGACCGCGGCGCGGCGTGGGTAAGGATGAAGATGTGCGCCCGGCTGCCGTCGGCGTCAGTCTGCAGGATCTTCTCGACCGACAGCCCCTGCTCGCTCAGCACCTGGCTGACCTCGGCGATCACGCCCGGGCGGTCGTCGACCAGCAGTCGCCAGAACCGGCGTTCTTCGGCCGCCCCGCCAACGCGCCCGGCGCCGGCGCCAACCGCCTCAACCGGCGCCCCGACTGGCGTAAAGTGCCCGAACAGCGGCGGATTGATCCCGCGCGCAAAGTCGATGATATCCGCGACCACGGCGGAGGCCGTCGGCCCCTCGCCCGCGCCGCGCCCGCGCATCATGATCTCGTCGACCGGATCAGCCTGCACCACCACGGCGTTGAAGCTGTCTTCGACCAAGGCAATGGGGTTGCCCAGCGGCACCATCATCGGCGCCACGTACTGGCGCACGCCCGGCCCGCCGACGCGCGGCTTGGCCACGCCCAGCAGCTTGAGCGAAAAGCCGAATTCCGCTGCCATTTCAATGTCTTCGAGCTGAACTTCGCGGATCCCGCGCAGGTCGATGGCGGCGAAGTCCGGCACCCCGCCGAAGGCGACGGCGGACAGGATGGCGAGCTTGTGCGCCGCATCCACCCCGTCGATGTCGAAGGACGGATCCGCCTCGGCGTAGCCCAGCGCCTGCGCCTCGGCCAGCACGTCGTCGAAGGCCCGGCGCTCGGCCCGCATCTTGGTCAGGATGAAGTTACAGGTGCCGTTGAGGATGCCCGCGACCGACTGCACCCGGTTGGCGGCCAGCCCCTCGCGCAGGCCCTTGATCGCCGGGATACCGCCCGCGACCGCCGCCTCGAAATACAGTGCGCCGCCGTGCTCGGCGACCAGCGCGGCCAGCTCGGCCCCGCGTTCGGCGACCAGCGCCTTGTTCGCCGTTACCACCGCCTTGCCCGCCCGCAGCGCGGCCATGACCGCGTCGGCGCCCGCGCCACTGGTCCCGCCGATCACCTCGACCAGCACGTCGACGTCATCGCGCACCGCCAGCGCGGCTGCATCCGCCTCGAAGGCCAGCGCCGACAGGTCCACGCCCCGGTCGCGCGAGGCATCGCGCGCGGAGACCGCCGTCACCCGCAGCGCCCCGCCGGTGCGCGCGCTGATTTCCGCCTGCTTGTCCGTGAGCAGGCGCAGCACGCCGACCCCGACTGTGCCCAGTCCGGCAACCCCGATCCGCAGCTCTCCGCCGTCTAAGCCCTTGGTCATCGCCACCGTCCCTCGTTCTCGTGCCTGTTTCGTCTTTGGCGGCTGTTGTAGCCGAGGCCGCGCGGGCTGACAAAGGCCCAAAACGCAGGGTCACTCTGAGCGACACGCGCTGTCACCCTTAGCCACACCTTCTGTCACCCTGAGCCTGTCGAACGGGGGCAGAAGTCACACCGGCGCGATCGATCACTCCCGCCAAAATAATAAAACCACCACAAATCGAAGCAGGCATGATACATCCGCCCGCGATAAGGCTAAGGTTCGGATCTCCGGGGAAAAGTCGGCTTACTGGACCTGCTTGGGCGGGACGTCGAAGTCGAACTGAAGGTCCCGGTCCCGCTTGGGTTCACGGACGTCACTGTCCAGCCCTTCGAGTTTGGGTAGTGGATCCTGCGAGCCCTCGACCTGCAACTCATTGAACCGCCGTGCCTGCGGCATCACCTGCGCCTCGAGCGTGCCGATGAAGCCATTATAGCGGTTCACCGACTGGTTGAGCGCATCACCCAGATCGCCGACCTTCTGGCCCAGATTGGCCAGCCGCTTGTAGAGCTCCTGCCCTGTCTCTGCGATCTCCGCCGCATTGCGCGCCATGGTTTCCTGCCGCCAGCCGTAGGCAATCGCTTTGGAAAGCGCCACAAGCGTCGTCGGGGTAACGATCAGCACCTTTTTTGCCACGGCATCCTCGAAAAGCGTCGGGTCACGCTCGGCCGCGGCGGCGAAGAAGTTCTCGCCGGGGATGAACATCGCAACGAAATCCGGCGTAAACGGCAGTGCCGTCCAGTACTTCTTTTCGGCCAGACCGCGCATGTGGGCCCGGATCTCCCGCGCGTGCTTGGCAAAGCAAGCCTCCTGCACCGCCGGATCGTCGGTCTCCAGCGCCTCCAGATATCCGCTCAGCGATGTCTTGGCATCAACCACGATAAATCGCTCACCCGGCAGGCGGATGATCGCGTCGGGGCGGAGGTTGCCTTCGACCGCGTGCAGCGTCTTTTCCGTCTCGAAGTCCACGTGCTCGGCCATGCCGGCGAGTTCCAGCACGTTGCGCAATTGGTGTTCGCCCCAGCGACCGCGCGTCTTAGGGGCGGCCCGCAGCGCGTTGACCAGTTTGCTGGTCTCGCTCGCCGCGCTGGCCGACTGCGCAGCCAGCGACTTCACCTCCTGGCTGAGATTGCCGTAAACCTCGCGCTGCTCCTTTTGGTAGCGCTGGACGGTTTCACCCAGAGGCTTGAGCAAGGCGGCAATGCTGTCTTTCTTCTGATTCAGGTCACCGGCGGCTGCGACGCGGTGCTTTTCAAACACCTGATTGGCCATGGCGATAAACGACTGCTGGTTGGATTGCAGCGCCTGCTGCGCCAGCAGCTTCATCTCGCGCTCGAGCTCGGCGCGGACATCGCTGAGGTCTTGGCCTGCTGCTCCACCTGCTCCTTCTGCGCCTGCAACCGTGCTTGCAGGCCGCTGTTCTGCGCGTGCAGCTCCGAAGCCTGCCCCCTCACCTCGTCCAGCGCCTGTTCCCGCGCCTGCAACTGGTCGTCCATGCCCGCCAGTTGCGCCTCGGCATAGGCCGCGCGCTTCTGTGCATCGAGCAGGTCCCGCCGCTGCACAACACCGGCGACAATCCAGCTGACCAACCCGGCAAAGGCCATGGCGGCCACGACGACTATCCAGAAAAACAAGGAATCAAACATGCGCCCAGACATGAAACAAAAAATGAACAAAAGCAAGGCTTACGCGCAGGGATAGATTGAAATTGTGCGGTTACAGCTCTGGCTGAGGGTGCTAAATCAGGGCCATGACCGCACCCGCCGCACGCCCCTCACCGCTCGCACCGGTGCTGACCCTGATCGTCGCTGTCAGCACCCTGATCTGGGGCCTGCGTTCATCGTCGGTATGGGTGATCCAGAACGCCTTCTTCGGGCTCGTTGACGCCGGCGTTTCAGCAGAAGTCCGAACCCTGATACTCGTCTTTGCCCTTTGCCTGTTGGAAGCTGCACTTGCGCTTGCTCTCACACTGGCCAGATGGCGCCCCGGTTCTCTGCACATGCTGGGCCTGTGCTTGATCGTAGCAGGCGTTATACTGGGGCAGTTGCTGGTCCGGGGCCCCTTCTGGGCGCTGGCCCTGCTTGGCGCCTGGCTGGTGTGGGAGGGCTTCTCTCTGCGCTTCCGGTCTTAGGGGGAGAGTGCCTATGCAGCCGCTGACGTTTTTCTCAATCCCGCTGCGCGGAAGGTCTCGACCCTCGCGCTGGCACCGAAGATTGAAGCCTGGGCCCAGGCCGCTTCCGTCGATGTGGCACTGGTCAGTCCCAGCCTTGAGGAACTGCCGACCACCCTCGCCACCTGCCTCGATCAGGGCCGGATCCCCGTCGCTGTGGGCGGAGACGGCACCGTGCACCAGCTGGTCCAACACCTGCCCGAGCAAGCCCTTTTTGCCACCCTGCCCATGGGCTCGGGCAACGACTTTGCCAGCGCGGTCGGCTGGGCCACCAACTTCGACGAAGCCCTGAAGCAGCTCAGCACCGCCGGTCCGGTCGCTCTCGACGCCATCAGCGTTGAGCAGGGCGGCGAGCGCGTCTTCCTGACTCTGTCTATTGCTGGCTGGGGCTTTGCCTGCGACGTCAATATTCAGGCCAACGCCTCCAACGTGCCCGGCCCGCTGCAATACCCTGTCGGGGTCTATCAGGCGCTGGCCAAGGGTGGCACCCGGCCGGTCAGGCTGACCTTTGACAACGGCGATGTCGTCGAGGGTCGGTTCTGGACGGTCCTGCCCTGCAACACCTCGACCGCTGGCGGTGGGATGAAGTTCTCCCCCCATGCCAATCCGCAAGACGGCACCATGGAAGTCCTCGCACTCGGTGATGTCAGCACGCTGGGCCTGACCGCCCTGCTCGGCCGGGTCTACTTCGGCCGCCACCTGTCTCACCCACAGGTCCACCTCTGGACCTGCCAGTCGGTGACGCTCGAACCCCTCGATGAGGCCGAAGGCGCCTGGTCGCCGGTGCAGGCCGAGGGCGATGTTTATCCGGGCGCCGCTTCGACAACCTTCCGCGCCATCCCCGGCGGCCTGCGAACGCTGGTCCCCGCCACCAGTTCACTGGCATAATCCGTTAACCAGCCCGTCGCTTGCGTGTCCCGACCAAAGAACAGAAGATCAAAACAACCCATGTCAAACGATGCCAACCTGGCGATAGATACCGCCGACCGCGCCATGGACGTTCGCCCCGAGCACGCCCTCGATGAGGTGCGGCTAACGGCTTTCCTTGCCGAACACCTGCCTGCTGGCGACGGCACCGGCAGTCTTTTCTCTCGCCCAGTTCGACGCCGGGCAATCCAACCCGACCTATCTGGTGACCTTCGCCGGCCGCCGCTACGTGCTGCGCAAGAAGCCACCGGGAAAGCTACTGCCCTCTGCCCACGCGGTCGACCGCGAATTCCGCATCATGCAGGCGCTCGCCGATACGGAAGTTCCCGTTCCCAGCCTGCGCGTGCTCTGCGACGACGACAGCGTCATCGGCACCATGTTTTACGTGATGGATTTTATCGAAGGCCGGGTGTTCAAGGATCCCGCCCTGCCCGCCCTGCCCGCCGCGGACCGCGGCCGCATCTTTGAAACCGCCACCCGGACCCTCGCCAGCCTTCACCGGGTCGACTGGCGGGCCGCCGGGCTCGAGGACTATGGCAAATCGCAGGACTACATCGCGCGGCAGATCCGGCGCTGGTCGGGCCAGTATGAAGCCTCTAAGACCGAGGAAATCCCTGCGATGGACCAGCTCACCCGCTGGTTGAGCTACAACATGCCTGCGGACGTCAACGACGCCCAGAACGTCACCATCGCGCACGGTGATTTCCGCATCGACAACATGATTTACAGCCCCAGCAGCCTCGATCCGATTGCGGTTCTGGACTGGGAGCTGAGCACCATCGGTCATCCGCTGTCTGACTTTGCGTACTGCGCGATGATGTACTTCATCCCGGCCAACGCCCAGCCCTCTCCCGGGCTTGCGGGGCTGAACCTCGCCGAGCAAGGCCTGCCGTCACTGTCCGATTTTGTCGCCATGTACGCGGAGGCCGCCGGGCGCAGCGACATCAGCGCCATAAACTACTACATGGCTTTCTCGAAGTTCCGGATGGCAGCAATTCTGCAGGGCGTCTACAAGCGCTCGCTGGACGGCAATGCCTCATCCCGGATCGCCGGGCAGGTGGGGGAATTCGTGAAGACCTTCGCCAAAGGCGGGACTGATGTTCTCCGACGGCACCTTCCGGGTCGACTGACCCGCCTCAGGGGTGGTTCAGGCTTCAGCCTCAACATAGCGCGGGAATACGCCCTCGGGCTTGGGCAGACTTGTGCCCGAAACCAGCCGGTCTTCGAGCGCCGCAAAATCACGCTTGTCCGCTGGCTGACCGACCAGGTCGAGCAGCTTTGCCGTACTCTCTGGCATCACCGGCTGCAGGATCAGCGTCACCCGCCGCACCGTCTCGATCACGGTGTAGAGAACGCTCGCCATCCGCTCGGGATCGGTCTTCTTCAGCGTCCAAGGCGCCTGCGCGTCGATATAGACGTTCGCCTCCGAGATCACTGTCCAAACGGCCTCCAGCGCGCGGTTGAAGGCCTGCACGTCCAGCAGCCCGCGCACTTCGTCCAACAAGGGCGTGCCGGCGGCCGCGATCAGCGCTTCGTCCTCGGCCGTCAGCGTCGCTGCCGGGACCTGGCCATCAAGGTTCTTGGCGATCATCGACAGCGAACGCTGCGCGAGGTTACCGAGGTTGTTGGCCAGATCGCTGTTCATCCGCGTGACCATGGCCTCGCGCCGGAAATCACCATCGTTGCCGAAAGGCACTTCGCGCAGCAGGAAATAGCGCGTCTGATCGAGCCCGAAGGTCTCCTTGAGCTCGTAAGGATCAATGACATTGCCCAGCGACTTCGAGATTTTCTCACCCTCGTTGGTCCACCAACCGTGGGCAAAGACCCGGCCGGGCAGCGGCAGGTCAGCCCCCATCAGGAACGCCGGCCAGTAAATCGCGTGGAAGCGCAGAATATCCTTGCCTACCAGATGCATATCGGCCGGCCAGCGCGGCGCAGCATCGGGCCAGCCAGTGGCGGTCAGATAATTGGTCAGGGCATCCAGCCAGACGTACATGACGTGGCGTTCGTTCCCCGGCACCGGCACGCCCCAGTCGAAGGTCGTGCGTGAGATCGACAGATCCTGCAGCCCGCCTTTGACAAAGGAGATCACCTCGTTCCGCCGTCCTTTCGGGAGAATGAAATCCGGCTGGTTTTCGTAAAGCTCCAGCAAGCGGTCTTCGAAAGCGGACAGGCGGAAGAAGTAGGATTCTTCTTCGACCCACTCCACCGGCTTACCCGTCGGCGCGATTTTGCTGCCGTCCGGGCCTTCCTTGAGCTCAGCCTCATCGTAGAAGGCTTCGTCGGAAACGGCGTACCAACCGGCGTACTTGTCCAGATAGATATGCCCGGCCGCTTCCAGCCGCCGCCACAACTCAGCGCACGCGCGCTTGTGACGGTCTTCGGTGGTCCGGATGAAGTCGTTGTTCGAGAAGTTGAAATCATCGGCCAGGTCGCGGAACACCGCCGAAACTTCGTCGGTAAACTGCTGCGGGGTGATGCCCTTGCCCTCGGCCGAACGCTGGATCTTCTGGCCGTGTTCATCGGTGCCGGTCAGGAAATACACGTCATAGCCATCCCAGCCGCTTGAACCGGGCCATGACATCGGCGGCCAGGGTCGTGTACGCGTGGCCGATGTGGGGCCGGTCGTTGACGTAGTAAATCGGCGTGGTGACGTAGTACTTCGGGGCAGTCATGATAAGCTATGTCCGGCAGAAACATGGAACTGCCCGGACTGTAGCTCTCCGCGCGGGGAAATGACTACGACAAACTCAGCAACGCAGTGTGGCCCCTGAGCCATGGGCCTGCTGCGGTCAGCGGTAGACCGAGCTGGAACCGCTGCCGTAAATGGCCTCGTAGGGCACCACAGCGCTGTCCACCGGCACCGAGGCTTCGAAGCCGAGCCACAGGTTGCGGCCCAGCTGAAAATCACCGCCGACCTCGACCCACGTCCCGGACTCCAGATCCGGGATATCGCCCATGGCAGAGACGCCATTGATGGCGGCATAGAGCTCGCCGTACTCGCCGTGAATGGTCAGACCTGCCCCGTACTCGTAGGCCTCACCAAGGTTTGAATCGATCCGGCGCCCTTCCAGCCCCAGCGTCAGACCCGGGCTGAGAGCGATATCTGCCTGCGTCCCCACCGACACGCCGGTGTAGCCTTCGCCCCAGTTGGTGGTGAAAGCCTGGAACTCGACCGTCATGTCGAGGTTATCCTGCACGTTGGGCATGGGGCCGATCAGCACGGCCTCGGGCTGCGGATAGAACACCTGCGCCGCTGCATGTCCGGACATCAGCAAGCCGAGCGCGGCGGGAAAAACAAGGGCAAGGCGCATAGAAATCGGGTCCGTTCAGGGCAACGAGGTCGTTGATCGAACTGTTGTATAAAACGGCCCTATGACCAGCACTAGACCGAAACTTGTCAGCTTTGGGGTATGTCGCCGCCCTTTGATCCCGTCGCCCAGCCCCCGAAAGTGCCGTAACCCTAGAAGTCCCGTAACAGGGCGCGCCACTCGTCCTCGGGGTTGACCTTGATCGCGTCGATCCGGGCGAAGGCGTTCAGCGCCGCGCGGTACAGTCGCTGATCCTGCCCACTCTGTTCCGATCCCGGACGAGGCTGACGCGCCCGCAGCGCCCGCAGGAAGGGGTTGCGGAAGCTTTGATCGCCGGTCTTGCCGATGGCGGCGGCCAGCGACGCTGCCAGCCGGTCCCGCCGGGCCTCACCCTGCGACTGCCCCAGTGCATCGAGCTGTTCGAGCCAGCCCAGCACCTTGCCGTCCTGACAGGCCCAGCGCCTGCCCCGGCGAATACCCCGCCGCAGGCCCCAGCGCCGTCAACTCCTGCTGCCCGGAGGCTTCGCACCAGGCGCCAAAATCCGCGGGGCTCAGGGCTGCAAACGGCACCTTGGCGCAGCGTGAAAGGACGGTGGGAAGCAAGCTGCCCAGCGAGCGTCCGATCAGGATTATCATCCCTCCGCGTGGCGGCTCTTCAAGCCGTTTGAGCAAGGCGTTAGAAGCTTCCCGGTTCAGCATTTCCGCCTGGTCGACGATGACGATCCTGCGCTTGGAAAAACTGCCGGTCTTAGCAAAGAACGGACCGATGCGGCGCACCACGTCGATGGTGAACTCGGTTCTTTCGGCGAGTTTCTGCAGGTAGAGCATATCCGGATGCGCAGCCTGCTCGATGATCCGGGCCATGTGGGCGCCCTCTTCCTCTTCATCAGGGACGAGCACCCTTGTCTGTTCGGCGGTCAGCGCCTGCCCGCTGAGCAGGATTTTGGTAAGCACCATAGCCGCCGTGCGCTTTCCAACGCCGTCAGGGCCATAGAAAATCACCCCCGCTGGTCCGTCTCCGCCGGGGTAAAGCCGGGCAATCTGTGCCCAGGCCCGGTCCTGCCCGATCACCTCACGCGGCGCAAAGGGCCGGAGGTCCATCTCCTTGGGATTACTGTCCCGCCCTCGCCCGGCCATCACAGCGCGCTTTCGAACTGGTCTGCTACCGCGCGCAAAACCCGCTCCCGCACGGTCTCAAGGCTGCCAGAAGCGTCGATTTCGGCGACCGGTCCCCGGGCTGCCGCATCGCTCAGGACCTGCGCGTACGACGCCCGAACCCGGGCATGATAGCTGTCTTCCCGTGCCTCGAAGCGCTTTTCCTCGTCCTCCCGCGCGCGGGCGCGGGCCAAAGCGTCCTCGGCAGAAAGGGAAAAGGCGAGCAACAGGTCGGGCTCGAGCCCGCCGGTGGCCATCTCGATCAGGGCATCAAGGCGCGCGGCATCCAGACCCAGCCCACCGCCCTGATAGGCCAGCGTCGAATGATAATAGCGGTCGCAGACGATCCAGCGACCGGCGTCCAACGCTGGTCGTATCACCCGCTCGACCAGCTCATGCCGGGCGGCGTTCATCAGCAGCGCTTCGGTCCAGTTGAGCAGGTCGCCCGGCTCGCCTTCCACCAGCAGCGCCCGGATGCGCTCGGCGGAGGGACAGCCGCCGGGCTCGCGCACGTGCTCGACGTCGCGGCCAGCCGCTGTCAGCGCCTGCACCAACTCCCGGGCCTGCGTGGTCTTACCGGTGCCGTCCGGCCCCTCTATGACGATGAATTTACCCTGCACGTCCCGTCACTCATTCCGGTGATCCGAAGACTATATAGCGAATTCCGGTCGAAACACGCTCTAAACGTCCGACTGAGTCCACCGATGCCCCGGCCAGCACCGGAATTTCATGGGGCTTGATCCCCGGTCCGCTGATGATCAGTGAGCCGACCTCCTGCCCCGCGGTAACCGGAGCCGGGATGGGCGAATTGTAGGTTACCTGCGCCCGGAGATTGCTGTGTGCCTGCGCCGGCAGGGTCATGCGCAGGCCGAACTGCGTCACCAGCGGGATCGTTGGCTGTGTCCCCAGCCAGACCGGCGCGTGGGCAATAACCTGCCCCGCGCGGAACAGCGAGTGGTTGCTGAATTCATTCAGGGCCCAAGCGGTGAGCTTTTCCGCGTCGGTCTTGCGTTCAGCCTCGCTCCCTGCGCCGTTGAGCACCACCAGCACGCGGCGCCCTTCGCTCGCGGCTGAGACCATCACGCCATAGCCACCATCCTGCGTACTGCCGGTCTTGATCCCGTCGACCCCCAGTTTGCCCAGCACCGGGTTACGGTTGCGGAAGGTTGAGCCCCGGTAGACGATCGCCTCCTGACCAAAGTAGCCGTAGTAAGCCCAGTGATCATTAATCAGCCGCAGGCCCAGCCGGGCCATATCCCGCGCAGTGGAGACGTGTCCGGGTTCAGGCCAGCCGCTGGCGTTGACGAAATTGGTGTCGGTCATACCAATCGCCTGCGCCGTCCTGTTCATACGCTCGGCAAAGGCCGCTTCGCTGCCCGCCAGTCCTTCGGCGAGGGTGATGGCCGCATCGTTGCCCGAGGCGACGATCAGCCCGCGCAGCAGGTCATCGACCGTCACCATCCGCCCCTTGGGCAGCAGCATGGTCGAGCCACCGCGCGATGCCGCTTTCTGGCTGACCTCGAACTCGGTGCTCAGTGAGATTTCTCCGCGCTCCAGCGCATTGAACACCAGATAGGCCGTCATGACCTTGGTCATCGACGACGGCGTCATCGGCTGCGTGCTGTTCTTCTGGAACAGGATATCGGTGCTCTCAACGTCGATCACCACGACCTGCTGTGCGCTGGCAGAAATGGCCAGCGCCCCGCGCGGCACGCTGAAGCCGGTTGCGACCAATGCCAGCGCAAGCACGAAGGCCAGCTGCGCTGACCACGGCCTCGGCAGCCGGGTAAAACGCGTAAGGCGGGCGAAGGCCGAGCGATCAGACAACAGAGTGATCCCTTTGGATTGTGGCAGGCTTCATCACCGGTCAGTCGATAACCACCTGGGCGTCTGCAGCCCCGGCGGAGATGACCCAACCCAGCGCCACACGAGCGTCGGCGTCGCTGGCATAGGGTCCGACCCGGACCCGCCACAGCTGCCGTCCGTTGACGATGGCGGGCAGGATGACCACCGTACCGGTGCTGGCGAGCTGCTGCTGCATGGAAAGCGCGTTGGAGCGCTCACCAAAGGCGCCGGCCTGAATGTAGAACCCGGGCGTGCCGGTGCCATCGGCCGGGGCAGCGTTGAACACGGGAACCGCCGGCGCGGTCAGCGCATTCTGGGATACGGCACCGACGAAGGGGTCATCCAGCGGTGCGGTATCGACCGGCGCTGCCGGGGTAATGGTCGCGGTGACAGCAGGCTGCGCGGTCACAGCTGCCGGGTTGGCGATCACCGGCCCGGTGGGGGTGGGCAAGGCCCGGCCCAGCTGCCCGCCGGTGGCCTGCGCGACATTTCGGGTTACGGCCTCGACCACCTCGACACTGACCATCGAGACTGAATTCGCACCAATGCCAAGGACCCGGGCCGCAGCGGGCGTAACCTCAATCAAATGGGTGAAATCGTTGGGGCCGCGATCATTGATCCGCATCAGGGTCGCGCGGTCATTGTCGAGGTTGGTGACCTTGACGATGGTCGAAAACGGCAGCGTCCGGTGGGCTGCTGTCAGCAGGCCGGGGTTGTACCGCTCCTGACTGGCAGTGGTGCCGGTAAACATCTCCGAGCCGATGGTCGCAATGCCCTCACGCACGTAGCTCAGGTCTTCCTGCGGGGTCACGGTCTGACCGCCAAGGATATAGACGCTCCCCAAGGAGTAGCGGGCCACGTCGCCGCTGGGGTCGAGCGTGTTGGCGGGGAAGGCGCTGACCGGGTTGGCGGGGTCAAACACCGGCAGGGTTGAGGTTGAAACCACCTCGGATGCCATGCCACGGTCGAGGCCGAAGCTCTCCTGCACCGCATCGCAGCCAACGAGGGTCAGGAGCGCGCCGACCAGCGCCGCAGCGCGCAGGGGGCGCGGCCAGCGCGGATCGGGCGATAGCGGGAACAAACGACCGGACGTCTGACATGGATCTCTGCCTGCAAATGATCTGAAATGGGGGCGGCTGCCACCTCAAGAGGATCGCATAACATGAATACGCGGGTCGCGCTATCGGTCAGCCACCACCCTGCCCCCTGCTAGGCCGCGCGCGTGGCGGGATCATGGCAAAGGGCGAAGCCGCCGGTCAGCGCACGCCAAGGCCCTCGGCAAAGCCATGCATTCGGCTCATGCGCGCGGTCACTTGTGCCGCGCAATCGGGGCTTGCATGCCGCTGCACAGGCGGCTATGTCACGGCTTAGCGTTCCCTGATAGCTCAGTTGGTAGAGCAGCTGACTGTTAATCAGCGGGTCACTGGTTCGAGTCCAGTTCAGGGAGCCACTCTACCCTTCTTTTTAAAACGATATTGACGGTGCGAGTCCCGATTAAGATCGTCGTGTTCGGTTCAGCCAAACCTCTCAGTAGACAAATAGTAGACAAGAACCAGACGTCTCATCGGGGTTTAGACGGTATCTGCTGGGTGCGATCTCGATGATTGTCCCCGTCTAAGACCACCACACCAACCGTTACATTCCGACACCCAGCGTTTCTGACAGTCGCAGGACCTCTGGGTAGCTTGGCGTCAACAGCTTGCTAACCAAGGATCTCTCCTGATGAAAACCGCTATCGCTCTGTTCGCCGTTGCCCTCTCTGTTGCAGCCCTCTCCACAAACGCTTCTGCGCAGCTACCCGCCGGATGCACTGGGCTCAAAAAGTGCCAACATGATCACTACAACGCTCAAGCCGAGACACTGACCAGAATGCGGGAACTTGCAGCAGTACCAACCAATGGCAATGCGGGTCGGGGTGGTAGGCCGTCTGACAACCTTGGCGGCCTATGCTGCCCAGGTGGCACCACCTTCATGACTGGCAGTGCTGGTGGGACAAGCTGGCGTGAAGTTAACGGTCTCCCAAGTCCCGCAACGTTTCTGGAACGGTGGGGCGGATACTTCTTTCGGCACCCGCAGTGGCGGTGGTTTCAAGCTGGCGTCGGTCACCGAAGAAGAAAATCTAAATGACAGTCCACGTCCCGAAAACGAACTGATCTGGCTGATGGGCCCTATCAGCTCTAGTGCCGATCGCACTATGGATATCGTAGAATAAGCGTCACTCTCAACAATCCTCCTGACCTCCGACACCTTAGCAGGGACTGTGTTACGGCGTGGTCCCTTTTGGCATTTCTGACCTCAGTCAACCGGCCAGCCTCATCAGTTTTTTTGTAAAAACTCAGACTACCTGCTTGATTGCTTCCTCCCAGAGCCCCCGGTCGCTTATCTCTTTCTCTCCTCCACAGACAAACGACCGGGGAAAACTTTTTCCTTATGTCGTCGGTCGATTGGCTTCTTTGCGTGAACAGCTAAGCCAATACCTTGCCTGACTCCAGCAAGCACCATCAGCAAAACTCAAAAAGGTCCCGTCATTGCCTCCGCAGCTCAATCAAGAAAGTGCCTATCATATTAAGGATTATTGATATATTGTTGTGATCCTCTAAGCTCTACCTCCTTTGACCAATAGTTGCTCTCCTCTCAGTGCGGTCGAGGGAGGGGTTTTTTTATCTCGTCGAGCGAGAGGGTTGGTAGCCGACTCGAAAGGTCCCGGAATTTTCTCGAGGGACCCAGTCGATATTCCTTGAATGACGGTGCTTAAGGCCTCCTGCTTTTGCCTATACGCAACTGCAAACGGAGGTTTCCAGTAATGGATAAAACTACAAAAGCCGTGCTGTATTCGAGAGTGAGTACAGACAGGCAAGGCAAGTCGGGCTTGGGGCTTGGGGCTTGGGGCTTGGGTCTAGAAGCCCAGCAAGCAGCTATGGCTGACTGGTTCAGGCCAACCAAGCTAAAGTCGCTGAAGCCTTTGTTGAGGTGGAGAGTGGTTCAAGTGCCGACCGGCCTCACCTAGCCAAGGCACTCAAGCTCGCCAAGCGTCACAAAGCCACTTTGGTGATAGCCAAGCTCGACAGACTGTCTCGTAACGCAGCTTTTCTGCTGTCATTAAGAGATAGTGGTGTGGAGTTCGTCTGTACCGATATGCCAGAAGCTTCAACAAGAGATCATACAGACAGCTATATAACTCTAAATTTAAATAAACCCATTACGGCGTAATCATTACTAGGATGAGTAGCGGTCCACCAAAGCTGGTATGGTGCCTCACAAGTAACTTCGATTGAGGACCTAATTTATGTCTGCTGAAGCTATCGGTTGGATCATCGCTGCTGTCATCCTGATCGGTGTGATCGTGTTCCTTTTCAAGGGTATGATCCAGACCTTCAGACGCAATTGGGTCCTCGCACTTATCCTGCTGATTTTTGCAGGACCTATTTGGTTCGTTTGGGCAATCATTGAGATGTTCTTGCCATTCAATCCCAAAGACGCTGCTCGACCCTTTGAGACAAACGTGAATGTCAGTCAGAACATGAATGTGCCTAACGCCATGCCAGAACCAATTGATGAGAGTGATCGGTTCGCTTGTCCCCAATGCGCCGAAATGATCAAGTTAGACGCAATGAAATGCAGGTTCTGCGGGATAAGGGTTTAGATCGCTCATCTCGGCGAGAGGAATACATCGATGAGAGGTTTGACGTCAGCGAAGAGCTCGTCCTTAATACTACCCCGGCCTTCTCTGGTTTCATCATCCATGAGGTGGAGGTCGATGCTGATACACACAATCGCCCAAGCGTTCCGTTAGACGTCATCAAGGCAGTCCAGCAACGCTTCCATCAAATGGACGATGAGGATCGCTGGGTCATTGCTCTGGTCAGCGATGAAGGCCTAAGGCTAGGTGAGGCCCTGGTGCTGCTAAAAAACGATGTCACCCTCGGTCGCAGTTTGCCTCTAGCCGACGCTCCAGAGATCAACAGAGCCGTTCTCTGAACTGGCCCCTCCGGCTATCTCCGAGGAAATATAAAGTGTCATCAACACAGTCAAAGACGTTAGGTGATAAGGCTTGTGGTAGCAAAATCAAAGGCTTTTGTCGGATCTGTCAGGCCATCGTAGACCCAAAGATCGGTGCCTGACCCATCGTTCGCAACAAAGTACAATTTGTCGTTAAATATTGTGGGGATCCTTCGCCCAGCTTTAGTATTATCTTCTGAGTGGTTAAAACCGTCTCCATCCTGGGGTTAATTTCCAAGACCAACTCCGGAGCACCAGATCTATCAAATACGAATAGCTCCTTACCGGTGTTAGCGTCGTTATCGTCTCCAATCATATATAATTTATCCTTAAATACAATCATTGGAGCATATGCAAGACCGTTATGATCCCGGATCCTATTTCATATTCAGTTTTACTATTGGTATTCCTGTTAAATTCCCAAAGCTCGCCGTTCAGAGGTCCAGCTCCATTTGTTTGACGCCCTAGTAAACAATGAGCCATCATATTCGATCATAAACTGAGGATAAGAATGGCTGGTTGCTCCATCGCTGCTATTAACGTTGAAGGAGGCTGCATGCGTCAAATCTTGGAGTTGTGAGTTAATATCCCAATAATAAAGCTCAGTACCTTTTCTATCTTTAGAAGAGCCCGACGGTGCATAGGCGCCTGTGTAAAGTGTCTGACCGTCTGAAGAACCTAATGGGCCTACCGGTGAAGCAACCCATTCGGGTTTCCCTGCAATAACTCTGCTTGTATCCGTAGTTCCGCTAAACGGGCTCAATTCAGTTAGCTCACTGTTTGTACTGCCGCCGTTTGCCTTGATGAAATACAGCTTGTTATTCCACTCAATAGGAGCACGAAACTGATACGTACTGTAGTTATTTTTGTTTAAATTGGGAATGACGTCAAGAGAACTTGCATCCGCAGTGGAATAGGAATTTCCATCGTATCTGTATACTTGTGTATTGGGCCCATTGTCAGCTGTATTGGTCCCATCGTCAGCCTTGAAATATAACGCTCCGCCATCACCCTGATACTCTATAAGTGTTCTTGGATTACTGGACCGACGTTGGTGTTAATGTTTGCAACTTGTTGCGCAGTGCCGTTAGCGGTTGTTCGGGTCATACTCCCAAAGTTCTGTGTCACCGCTGGCTTCATACCCATAGTACAGTTTGCCAAAAGCGGTCGCTAAGTTCGACATGCTCCCGCCAGCGACCCCGGATACGGTTGCTGACCTCCAATACCTGTACGGCCAATGACGTATATGCCGTTTCACCTCCACCATCCGTGGCTGCGATTTGAATGTCGTAAACGTTATTCCCACCATCGTCTGTCGGGCTAGCATAGTTCGGTGCTGACTTAAACGTTAGAGCCCCAGTACTGCTGTCGATGTCGAGCAAAGACTGATCTGCACCGCCTGAAATTGAGTAACCTACTGTTATCGCATAACAAATTGTGCGGATATAAAGACACCAATAAGGTAATCCATTTGCGCGCCAAGGTATATATCTCGCGCATAAAATTCTTTCAAATAGCCGAGTCATCCGATTAATGGTCATCCACGGAATGAGGGGCTGACCGGATTTAAGGGTTTCGGAGCAAAGTCTCATAACCGCTAAATGATGCCTTGGCGGCATTGTGCTGTCCTGGGCCAGCTTCTCGAACGTCACGAAGCCTATGCGCCAGCAGTCGCTACACGCCGCGCCAAAGAAAAGGCTCCGGTATTCGGATATGGTCGGAAACGTAGACACTCGCGACAGCTCGTAACAACGGAAAAAGCCCAGGGTCATTCACCTCCCCCCACACCTCGCAAAACAACGGTATCTGCTGGGTAGAAGCTCATTGACTTTAACCTTCAGAAACGACCACACGAACTGATACAGTCCGCAACTCAGCGTTTCTGACCGACGCAGGACATTTGGCTAACTTGGCCTCAATAGCTCGCTAACCAAGGAACTCTTATGATGAGAACAGCTATCACCTTGTTTGCCGCAGCCGCAGCCACTGTTCTTTTCTCGAACACCGCTCTGGCACAAATCAACCTGCTCCCCGTCGTAACATCGGACTCTGTCTCGAACGATGGTTATGGCATCAGCACATGTATCTCTGGAGATTTCGCCAGCGTTCGGCGCGGCAGCGAACGCCCAGAGTCAGGCGAGTCGGCAGCGAATGAAACTGGCACCTCGGGTCTTGTTAGTACCAATTTGGACCGAAACAGCACCAACTTCAAAATTGGGAACGGCGGTAGCTTCAAGTTAGCTGCTCGTAACAATGAAACCGCTCCGGTTGATTGGCGCAGCCCGATCAGTCCAAAAGTTGTGAAACCTGTTTTAGGACCAAATTGCTCAACTGACCCAGTTTATGGAGATGTTAACGACACAGTTCGGAAAGGCGCTGATGTCACGCATGTTTCCAAATTCGGTGGCCTGCAAAATACTAAAGCAGGCAAAACTACAACTTCTGGGACACCTAAGATTAACAGCGGTGGAAGCCTGCCATCGGTAACCCTTGGCGGTAGGCAGCCAAAAGGCGGGAGTGGGCAAACCTCTATAGTAAACAAGAACGTTAACCAAAATTAGCGCGCTCTTTGTCGTTCAGAGCCATCTATGACATCAGAGCCGGGACCGCGTTAAGGCGTAGTCCCTATTCGCTTTAATGAGGTAATCGGGGGAATGAGCCATCCCATGGTAATCATCGAGATCGCTCTGTATATCAGTAGGTTAACCGTAGGCGAATTTGAGGTCTTGGCTCCTTGAACTTGCAGTGGTGCCTCTCAAGAGACGCCCAAGATCTGCCCTTACGTCTAACCTGTGCGGTGCTGTTGGTCGTGGAACTGACGTTCGCTGATGTTGGCTTTGATATGCACACTGATTGCTCTGCTGCTGCCCTTTATGCTGGGCCCTCATGCGTAGCCTCTCCGTAGAACATTTTTCGACATGAGACATCAAATTGGCCAAGACCGGGGAAGATTACTGGCAATAGGTCAGACATACGGGACTGGATGGCGATCGCAGCACTCTCAGAGATGAGCTCTGCAACGACAAGGAGATCGAAATTACCCTCCTTGCCGGTCCGCATTGTCTTTTCGACGCTTCGGCGATCCGTAACCCCATCGTCGACCTCGAACACCCGAATACTAACTGTCCCGGCCATATCCAGCACACGGCCCAGATGCTCGCGCACGAAGCTCCAATCCATTTCGCTGAGGTCAACCTGCAACCGCCAGACAGTAATAAAAGCACCGTATCCATTCCCGATCTTGAGACACTGCCCGCCAATTGCGCGATCGAAGTTGCCGAATTTTGGCATGATCGCCTGCGTCCAGGGAGAGGGATTATCCAGTATTGCCTGATAGGCGGGTGCTGACAGAACCGCTGGAGATTCAGTTGCGTAAAGGATGAAATGAGATCTTTCATCATCAAACGCATCAAACAAGCGGACGCCTAGGAAACCCGGAGAAAATGTACGGTCGGCGATATGCTCTTTGGTCAGCCAATCGCGATAGTCGTTCAGATCTTCAGAGGCGATATCGCACCAAATGGCCAAAAAGCCGTAGTTATCTGTCATTAGGCGTGCACTCTTATATCCAATTGCTGATTATCCTTCCAACGATAGACATCAAAAAAACATGCGCCATCACTGGCTTAACGGCATTTTATCAGGCGGAGCTCGTGCTCGCCTACCCGACGGCGCCCCTCAAGACAAGCTTGCACTTCGGCTTCTGAACAACCACGTCATGAGTCGGACCCTAACCTAGTCTTTGAGCACTTTCGCATGCCACTGATCCGCACAACGCTTTTGATGGCCTTTATGACCGCCCTGTTTATGGGTGTCGGTTGGCTCCTTGGTGGCGCCAGCGGCGCAGTCATCGCCCTCGCCGTTGCAGCCGTCATGAACCTGCTGACGTGGTGGAACTCCGACAAGCTGGTGCTGAGCCTCCACGGCGCCAAGCCCGCCAAAGGCACGCACAGCCAGCTCCGAGATATGACAGCTGACCTCGCTGCGGCAGCAAATATGCCGACCCCGGCGGTCTATATCCTCGAGACGGACCAGCCCAACGCCTTCGCCACTGGCCGAAGCCCCGATCGCGCCGCCGTGGCGGTCACCACAGGCCTCATGCAGGCACTCAACAGGAAAGAGCTGGCCGCCGTGATCGCCCACGAGCTTGCCCACATCCGCAACCGCGACACGCTGATCATGACCGTCACCGCGACCTTCGCGGGCGCGATTTCGATGCTGGCCAATTTCGCCCTGTTCTTCGGCGGGGGCCGCAACCGACAGATGGGTCTGATCGTTACACTGGCACTCATGATCCTCGCGCCGCTGGCCGCGACATTGGTGCAGATGGCGATCAGTCGAACCCGCGAGTACGAGGCCGATCGTGTCGGAGCCGAGATTTGCGGCGATCCGCTTGCGCTTGCCTCTGCCTTGCAGCGGATCGAGCACATGGCCAGCCGCATCGACTATCATGCCGCCGAGCGGTCGCCGGCCACGGCACACATGTTCATCATCAATCCGTTGCACGCCCACAGGCACGATAACCTGTTCGCGACCCACCCGAAGACAGCGAACCGCGTGGCAGCGCTTGAGCGGATGGTGGGGCCCGGCGGGCCGAGGCAGACGCCCGGCCAGAGCAGCGCCACTCGCTCCCCGGTGCCCAACATCCGCACGCGATAGCCATCCGCGCCCACCGCCGGCCCGTGATGTTTCGGTGTCGACCATCGGGCCATGGACTTTATCGAGGCGCATGATGCCTTTGTTGGAACGATAAGGGCGTAAAGAGGCTACTGAGCCTGCCTCTATATCGTCTCCAACTCAGACCTCAAACCGTGAACATCCAAATAGGTGGCCACGGAAGTCCCTTACTGTCGAACAATTTCAATATCAGACCCTCGCGCTTGAACGAGGCGACAGTCCTGAAGTTGACGGTTGGCGGATACTCACCCGGGCAAAACATCCGGGTTGAGGTCATCACCTTAGGCTCCAGAAGTGACACCGACTGACCCTCAGCTTTCCCAAACTGACCGTTGAGGAGGTTGCATTGAGTCACCGTCTGTATGCTGCCAGTAAGGCTTACTCGAAGCACGACCTTCTGAGGGGTACTACCACCCTCCCAGATCGGCTCGCCGACGCGGTCGTAAATGGTTTGCGCCCACCAGAGGCCTGTGAGGGCATGAACATCCAATGGCTTGGTTGGAAGAGGCAGTGGTCCCTCTTTCGTAAACAGCAGCTCGGGATTGTCTTCAGCTGACCCTGCGGTCGATAGCGAAAGAGCGCAGACCGCTCCAAGAAGCAGCGAAATCAAATTCTTTAAGGTCATGGGCCGTAGCCTCCATGCGGATCATTGTTTGCAACTAACGGAGACAGCAGACCTAAAGCATGCTTTTTGCGGGCGTATTTCCTGCAAATTTCATTTTGTATCGAGGCACCGGCCCGCAGTACTGAAGCACGCCTCGCAAATTCACGCGTCTTTACCCATTCCGCATCGGAGCAGGCGCAGTTACTCGAGCGTCACATTCCAAAAACCTGGCTTCCCGGTGTTCTACTCAAGTTTGCTGCAGGTAAAGAGCGCGTGCCAGCAGCTGACTTCCCGACCAGTAGAATTAATGAAATCAATGATTTCAGGATTGATCAGCCTGACGGAGCCACCGTTGGAGAGAGTCGATAGACTTCTCAGAGCCCGGCCCGTCTCGATGGATTTCAACGCGCCCATGATTCAGACCAAGAATTGTTTGTGAACCTCCTTGGCCTTCTTCATCATCAAGCGTCAAACAAAGTTCCACGCCTCGATCCCGACCAAAGGCCAGCGCCTTGTCGCGTGTCGTAATGGAGCCTGCCGGATCGCCGCTCATGTTACAGCTTGAACCGATTGGTGCGCAGAAATAGCCATGGTCCTTACCAAACAACTTTCCCGACATTTCAGCAGTTAGCCTCTCCATGAGTTGCATCTTTTCTGCAAGCACCCCGCTATAGAGCAACCCTTGAAAGGTTCCTCCGCACACAACTTTGGACTCAAAGGTTTTTGGACCGATCGTGAGCCGAATGAAGGTTCCGTGCAGATCCAAACTAAATTTTCTTAAGCGCTCGTTACTCTTATCCTCAAGTAGATATCGGCTTAGAGGCTCGTCGGGGGCCAGATTGAAGAATGCTCGCGGGTCACCAACCCCCGCACCGTAATACTTCCCTGGCTTACGAAGCTTGCATCGGTCCAGAGAAGCCGCACCGCTCTCGGTTGCAGGCGCAAAAATCGCATATACAGATGGCAGTTGGATGAGGATGGGTTGCCGTCCAAATGCTGCGGCAATGCATTCATCAGCCGAAGGATCCCGCATCGAAACAATCCGCAATCGAGGAGACGTCATCGAGAGGCCTCTTCGGTACGTGGATACAATAAAATGGCACTCAGGCTGACGCAGGCGGCGATGCCGAGCAGTGAAACAAGGGGGTCTGGCGAAACTGCTGCAATAATGGCCGGTAGCAGCCCGCATCGGAGCGCGACGGTGATCAACGTCCCATGCGGTCTTCCTCTGCCTTCGACCGCCAAGGCAAGGGCTACTGCGGCGGCACTGCCGCCAAAGACTGCCAAAGCAACTGATAGCGGCTCACCCTGTCCCAGGAATGCCGGGTTCCAGACAAAGGCGAATGGCAAGAAAAAGCCGACGACGGCCAACCGAACGGCATGGAATGCAATCAAGAATGGATCATCGTCCGCTATCGTCGCTGCAGCCAAAGCTGCCACCGCGATCGGAGGCGTTAGGGCCGACAGTACAGCGAAGTAAAACAGAAAGAGGTGCGCCACGAGCAGAGGGAGCCCGATATCCGTCAGGGCTGGCCCGACAAGGACGGCCGCAAGAATATAGGCGGAAGGTGTTGGCATCCCCATACCAAGAATGATCGTTACAACAGCCGCCAGCGCGAGCGTGATGTAAACTTTCCCGGCCGAGAGTTCGACAATTAAGCTGGCGATCTTCATCCCCAGCCCGGTCATTGAAAGCCCACCAATGACCAAACCAGCCGCAGCACAGGCGCCTGCAACCGGAAGAATTCGCAGGGTCGTTTCGCCTAAAGCTTCGATAATCGCCCAAAGAGTGAGACGCGTTCGAGCCCGCATCAAAGACGCAGCCACCACGCTGATGCCACCTGCGCCTGCTGTCATCAGTGGCGTAAAACCAGCAAGAAGCATGGCCACGATCGTGACCAGAGGAATTAAGAAAAGCCAACCTGTGACAAGGACCTGTAACAGCTTTGGTCCATCGCTGTCCCCCGGGCTCAAGTCTTGATTCACCGCTCGGAAATGGACCTGCGCAAAAAGACCCACGTAGTAGAGTATCGCCGGGATCAGCGCGGCATAAATAATCTCCCGATAGGGGGTCGCGGTGAACTCGGCCAGAATAAAGGCTGCGGCCCCCATAATCGGGGGCATAGCGCTCCCACCTGTCGATGCCGCGACTTCTATCCCTCCGGCAACCCGCCCCGGAGTAGCCAAGGCGCTTCATGATTGGGATGGTAATCGAACCCGTTGCAACAACGTCTGAGGTTGGACTGCCAGATATGGTGCCAAACAGGCCCGAAGAAATCACAGCGACCTTGGCTGGGCCACCACGAGCTCCGCGGGTCTTGGCCGACGCGAGATCGAAAAAGAACTGACCACCACCCGCTTTGGCGAGCAGCGTTCCAAAGAGAACAAAGATGAAAACGTAGCTGGCGATTACCTGAATCGGTACGCCGAAGACGCCATCCGTCGTGAAGAGTAAGATGTCGAGGGAATAACTAAAGTCCTTAATTCCATGGCCAAACGGCGCCGGAAGCCAGGATCCAAACCAATTATAAATGAGAAACAGCCCGACAATTGCGGTCAGCCCCAGACCTGCAGTTCGCCGGGTTGCTTCCATAACGAGCGCCAGCAAGCAGCTGCCAAAACACAGTTGTGGGGTCGTTAACGGATCCAGAAAAGTAATCCGCTCGCTGATTGTTTCGGCCTCGACGAAAAAGTAAGCACCCGTGATTGCGCTGAGCGCACTCAGAACAAAGTCGACAGTCGTTGGATTTTCTGGCGCTTCCCGTCCATGGCCAACGGCGATGAACAGCAGTGAAAGAATACCGGCAACGAACAGAACCCCGAGCACAAGGGGGTCGGATATAACGAACAGGTTCGCGTAGATCACCCACGCAGCAAAACCAGCGGCCGCGGCTTTCAGGCCTAAGCCCAATGGTCCGGGCAGCGACCGCCGGTTTCCGGTGGCAATAAGCGCTGAAATCAATCGATCAATCCAGCCTGGCGGTAGGCCTTTGCGGCACCGGGGTGAAAGTCCAGAACTGTCTGGCTCACGATCAATTCAGGGTTCAATGACTTCATTGCGCCATGAACATTTCGAATTTCATCGATGTTATCGATCAAGCTAGACGCGAGGCTTTGAGCGATTGCATCTGGCATTTCATCGGTAGTGATAACCATCGCACCGAGCGCGATAGACTGTATCTCACCAGCCTGTTTGGAGTAGCTGCCGGCGGGAATACTGAAGGCTGCCGTGCCAAAGGCCTCGTTCGTGGCTTCGATAACGGACTTTGGGACACTTAGGAGAACAACGTCACTGTTCTCATCAATCGCGCGGAAGGAAGAGTGACCGACGAAAATCCCGTTGGTGACAATATCGATACGGCCATCCTGCATCAGCTCGCCCTGCTGCTTCGAAGCGGCTCTGACAAAGCTACCGCCATTATCTTCCAAAGTATCGCGGCTCAGGCCTGCTGCTTCGAGCATGAACAGGGCAACATCACCAGTTATGTTCCCAGCCCGATTGATGCCGATTTTCAGCTTCGCGCCAGAAGTCGCCAAGTCATCGAGGCTGTCGATGCCATACTTCTCAGCCAACGACTGCCGAATGAAAAAGTGCATGGGCGCCCAGTTGTACATATAGCCAATGGCTTTGAGGTTAGTGATGGGTTCATTGAACGGAGCCTCGCCCATCAACCCAAGCTTGACCTCCGCGTCATGAACAAGGCCAAGATCCAGTTCGATTAGCGGCCAGAAGTGCAAGGTTCGCAAATCCACCGCCAGAGGCTTGGTAGGTAATGACGGAATTTGAATTATCGGCCTTTACCGCGCGGTCCATGCCCGCACCTAGTAGGGACCAAAGACCACCGGGGCTTCCGCCCGAAAGAGTAAGGTCTAGGGGTTCAGCAGAAGCACCGCTTGCACACAAAACCATCGCGGCGGCAAATGACTTTAGCTTTAGCATTTTGAATAATTCCTCTGAGCATAAGTGGTGCCTGCTCGAATAACTGAATCAAAGGTGTCGTTCAGCTTCAACAGATTTCGAGATGTAACTTTGGATGTTATTCGAGATCTGGCCTGAAGGAAGAAAATTTATGGGCCTTTAACCTAGTTCAACCCGCGCTGAGACTGTGCCATGTAAGGGAAAACAGGTGAGGCAGCGTCGCAGAGCAAACGCGAGGCCGTTCGCCTGCACGAACCACTTGGCGGACGGAGCGAATGCCCAACGACCCCTTGCTTGAACCCTTTCAGCTGCGCCACCTGTCGCTGCGCAATCGGATTATCAGCACCGCACACGCGCCGGCCTTTGCCGAAGACGGCCAGCCCCGGGACCGCTACCGGCTGTACCACGAGGAAAAGGCCAAGGGCGGAGTTGCTCTGACCATCATCGGCGGCTCCACGAACATTGCGCCCGACAGCCCTTCTGTCTTCGGCCAGCTCTACGCCGGTGACGACAGCGTGATCCCATGGTTCCGGCGATTGACCGATGGCGTGCGATCAAAGGGCGCCGCCGTCATGTGCCAGATCACCCACATGGGTCGGCGCACCACTTGGGATCAGGCGCATTGGCTGCCGGTGGCAGGGCCATCGGGAACCCGCGAACGCGCCCACCGCGCCTTTCCCAAGGCCATGGAGCACGAGGACATGGATCGGATCGTGCAGCAGTTCGCAGAGGCTGCAGCCCGATGCCAGCAAGGTGGGTTCGACGGTATCGAGCTGCTCTCCCACTCGCACCTGCTGGGGCAGTTTCTCTCGCCACTGATCAACCGACGCGACGACCGCTACGGCGGCAGTCTGGAAAACCGCCTACGCCTGACCTTCGACGTGCTGGCGGCGGTTCGAAAGGCCGTCGGCGCCGAGTTCATTGTCGGAATGCGGGTCACAGGCGACGAACTCAAGAAGGGCGGCCTGTCCGCCGATGAATGCGTGAAGGTCGCTCAATACCTCGAGCAAAGTGGCTCGGTGGACTTCCTCAATATCCTTGCCGGCGCGCCCTACGATGATCTGGGTCTGGCTGGTTGGGTGCCGCCCATGGGCATGCCAGCAGCAGCCCACCTCACTGTCGCCGGCCGCATCCGGCAAGCGGTGGATCTGCCCATCCTGCACGCTGGCGGCATGGCCGATGTCGCCACCGCCCGGCACGCGGTTAGCGGCGGGCATGTCGACCTCGTCGGCATGACCCGCGCACAGATAGCTGATCCGCATCTGGTCGCCAAGCTACAGCGCGGTGAAGAAGCCCGCATCCGCCCCTGCGTCGGGCTGGGTTACTGCGTCGACCGGGTCAATCAGGGCAAGGACGCGGTCTGTGGGCATAACGCCGCCACCGGCCGCGAAGCGCAGCTCCCCCACTTTCACGAGAAATCCGAGCGCAGGCGCGGGGCGGTCGTCGTTGGGGGGGGCCCCGCCGGGCTGGATGCCGCGCGGATCCTGGCCGAGCGCGGGCACGACGTCACCCTCATGGAGGCGGGAAGCGCACTGGGTGGGCAACTGCGGCTGGCATCAGGCAGCCCGACGCGCACGCAGGTTTGGGGGGCGGCCGACTGGCTGATCAGTGAAGTACAGCGCCTCAACGTCGATGTTCGGCTTAATACCTTTGCCGAAGAGGAAGAGGTGCTTGCGCTGGCCCCGGACGTGGTCATCGTCGCGACGGGCGGTTGGCCAGAACCAGATAGCTACGAAGGTGCTGAGCTTGCCCTGTCGAGCTGGGACGTACTGTCCGGCGAAGCGACGCCGACGGGTGAAGTGCTCCTGCTCGACGAAGGCGGTGACCAGCCCGCGCTGGTCTGCGCCGAGGCTCTGGCGCAGAGCGGCTGTAACGTGGAGCTGGTCACGCCGGATCGCACCATCGCGCATGATCTCGGCCCCACCAACTCAGCGGTATTCCTGCAGTCACTGGCGCGCTTGGATGTTGGCTTCTCGTGCTTTGAGGAAATCGAGAAGATAGAGAAGGCCGGTAACCGCAAGGCCGTTACCCTGCGCCATGTTCTGACCGGCGAAAGCCGCGTGCGCACCGTCGATCATTGTGTTGTCGAGCGGGGCCTGACCCCGAATGATGGGCTGTTTTTTGCCCTTAAACCCAAGTCAATCAACCGGGGTCAGGTCGATCATCGGGCGCTGATCAACGGCGGAAGTGCCTTCGGGGAGGTTCAATTCGGCGACGGGTTTGTTCTCGCCCGTATCGGAGACGCCATCGCCGGGCGGAACATCCATGCTGCGGTGCTTGACGCGGTCAGGATCTGCAAGGACCTATGATGCAAATCAATCCTTGCCCATGATCGGGGTTGCTTGCGTCAAACCCCGAATAGCCTGTTATTCAGCGCGACGACTTAACTTAGATGAGATAATGCGCGTCAGCTTTTACCGCTATGAGATCAGTAAATCCCCGTCCAGAATCAAACAATCGGGGAACGCTATTTTCTTCAAATACGATGAACCCAGTGTCTGTACCTTCTTCAGGATTCGACGGTCGCATGAAATCTAATAATTGACCCGAGATAATGTGCATGGGCGTGTCTTCGGCGAATTGGTGATTAACCAACGCAGGCTAGCGACTACCCCTGACCAGTATATCCAGCTTTATGCAATCGTTTCGAATTCTATGTGAATTCTGGTGGCAAGCGCCATCTGCACAATACAATCCATTGATCCTACGAACTTTTTCGAGATTACGCCTAACCTACTGTTATCGCATAATTAATATGGATAATATTAAACCAGTTTAGTATCCATTGCGTACACACGCAGAGCTCACCAACTGTCGCATAAGATTTTTCCCGAATCTTGCAAACATCCTCCAAAAATAAGCTTCCTAATCAAGGGTGACCCAAATGAACATGATGAAACTCAACGGGACCTTCGATGCCATTGATCCCTTTCTTGATGCGGTTGCCCATTGGCAGCAGGACTACCTCAAACTCGATGATGCCCCCTTCTCGGCTGAATTTACTCAATACGTTAGCAGTGATTTCCACGTGGGCCGGGTTCAACTCACTGGCCATATCTTGCAGATGGGCAGTCCCATACCGGGTGCGATGAGCTTGGCGCTATATGATGAGGATCTCCCGGACACCTTTATTCGTGACCGCGAACTCACCGGTGATGCCTTTGGGCTCGCTGACGAGGGTGAGCAAGGTGCGCTCTATTTTCGCGAGCGCGCTGACATGATCATTTTCACTGTGCCCATAGCAGCGGTACACGACTTTTTTCAGAAAGATGTCAGCCCCTACCAGCTCCACTTTAGCGCTGAAAACCGCAAACGTGCTTTCAGGGAACTCGTGCGCGAAATGAAAGATTTCTCGAACCAACCAGCACAAAACGTCCGGGAGCTTTGCATTCAAAAGGTTTTCGGTTCCATGACGATTAAGGAGACATGGGACCGCACGAATTCCGAATGGTCTTACCATCATGACATGGTACTGAAGTTTGTTGGCGGCGCGCGAGAAACCACCAAAGGGCTGTCCGCGTTAATTGACGAGCTGCAACTCAATCGACGTAGGCTGACCTCTCACGTGCAACAGACCTTTGGCCTGACGCTCGTCAGATTTCTCAAAGTTATTCGGATGAACCGGGCGCGCCGCCTCATACACGAAAAGGGGGCTGAAGAGATTATCGCTGAGATCGCGCAAGATGCTGGGTTATCACATGCGGGCCGCTTTTCGCGGGAGTTCGCAGACATTTTCGACGAGGCCCCGTCGGACGCGCGTGACCGGGCAAAGCGTCGCCTCAAAACCTAGTCGTTTAAGATACGAGAGGACACCAGAGCATGCACGTCGTTATCACGGGCGCCAATCGGGGCATTGGCCTCGAACTGGCTAAAATCTACGAATCCCAAGGCTCTCAGGTCAGTAAAACCAGCCGCAAGGCCATGCCCGGTTACGTCACCCTCGACGTCAACGATCCGGCATCTCACAAGGCCTTTGCCGCCTCGCTGGACGGAGCACCCGTCGACCTCTACATCGCCAACGCCGGGATCAATATCCGCAATGATGAGTCTGTCTCCACCGGCTACGCGGCTGACGAATGGGCGCAGACCTTCCAGACCAACGTCACCGGCGTGTTTCTCGGCATCCAGTCGATGCTCCCCGCCTTGCGCGCATCGCCTGCGCCGAAAATCGCGATCATTTCCTCGCAACTGGCATCATCGACCAATTCCGGGACTGGCATGCTGACCTACCGCGCCTCAAAGGCCGCCGTTCTCAATCTCGGCCGCAACCTCGCCAAGGAACTGGCCCCGGAGAACCTGCCGGTGGGGATCTTCCATCCCGGCTGGGTCGTCACCGATATGGGCGGCGCGGGAGCGGATATCACCGTCGATGTTTCGGCCAGCGGGCTGGTCGGGCGCATCGCGGCGCTCAGCATGGCGAACACCGGGATCTACGAAGATTACAAGGGCGATGCGCTGCCCTATTAAGCAGGACGCGTCCCTGCCCCGTCGAACAGCCAATCCAGCCCTTGCCCGAGCCTGCACGCCGCGGCATGCGACGCAGCGCTGACCCCGATCATATGGATAAAGGCGTGCGGAACATCCGGAAAGGTATCGGTCCGCTGCTCAACCCCGAGCCCATACAGACGGCGGGCAAAGTTCATCCCGCCTTCAAACAGCAGATCGCGCTCGGCCAGTCCCAGATAGGTCGGCGGCAGGCCGGCGCAGTCCAGCGCCGTGCCCGGTTGCATCCAGGGATGATCACGCTCGGCCGGATCCGGGGCGTAGGTGTTCAAGAACCACGCGGCGGTTTCCCGCGGTAGGCCGAAGCTGTCAGGCAGCCGACGATTGCCTTCGAGCATGTCTAGCGTTCCGCCAACGGTGGGATAGACCAGCCACAGCCCGTCGATCAGCCCGGAACCAGCCTGCTGCGCTGCGATCAGCGCCAGATTGCCGCCCGCGCTGTCGCCGCCCAGCACCAATGGCAGGTCTGGCGACGACCAGAGCTGGTTGTCAGCGGCTCCGCGCAGGCTCGCGATTGCGTCCTCGACCCCGGCAGGAAAGGGATGTTCAGGGGCGAGGCGATACTCCACCGAGATGATTTCAGCACCGCTGGTCTGGCTGATGAAGCGGCAGAAGTGGTCATGACTGGCGATGCTGCCGATCGAGAAGCCGCCCCCGTGAAAGTAGACGAGGCGACCGCGCGGCAGGCTGGGTGGACGGTAACGCCGCGCCTGCAGCGGCCCGGCCGCTCCAGACAGGCGCAGGTCATCGGTCCGGGTCTGTGCTTTTGTGCGCCCGAAAAGCAGGCCGAGGCGGTCGTAGCCTCGCCGAAAGCGCCTCAGGGACAGGCGATGGGGTTTAGGGCCGATGGCGGCCAGCGCCGACATCGCCCCGAGCACGGGATCACCCCAGTCGGGTTCATCGGCGCGGCGCGCAAACATTGCGGCACCACGCACCCCGGCAGCGACCAGGGCGCCCGCCGGAGAAGGCGGGCTGTGCGGGCCTGATTGCAGGTGCGGGAGGGGCGTGGATCGAGGGCGGGGTGCGGTCATGCCTGAAAGACTGGAGTGGGATCCATCGGATTACAATGGCCACGGGCTTTAAATGGCGACACCGCCCGTTACAAACCGAAACATAGCGTTTCTGACCGCAAAGTGGCTTTCGCCTAAACCAAGGGCATCAAACACGTCCACCAAGGAACCGAACAGATGAAAACCGCTATCGTAACCCTTCTTTCCGTCTTCGCCGTCACCGTCTGTTTCAAGCGCTGCCGGGGCGCAGAAGCCGGACCTCCCTGACGGCCAGCCCCCAGCTGGAGCCAGATGAGCACAATCATTGTCAATGACGCGATTGCGCCCATTTACACGCCTGTTACCGGGAACGAGAACACGCGCAACAACGACAACGGCAGCAATGACAATGCCAATGAGGCCGGAACTTTCGGCTTCACCCCGGTTCTGGCAGCGGCTGACACCACCTTCTCGACCCTGAGCGGTGCCAGCATCGGCCTCGCACAGGATCAGACCGCCGGTGTGAACACCGGGGTTACGTTTAACAAAGACAGCAGCAACCAAAATAACAACGACAACCAACCCTCCGAAGGCTCCAACATCGGCGTCGTTGTGAAGAGTTACGACGGCATCACCATTCAACCCTACGAGCCGAACTGGACCGGTTCGATTGCCGTCAAGCCTGACAACTCCCCCAATGATATCCCCCGCATCAAGGATCCGAACCCAGCGCCGATCTGTCAGGGCTTTGCCGTCGATAATGTCGAAGCCGTTGAAGGCGAAGATGAGTACAGCAGCCAGATGGTTACCGGTTGCGCCGGTACGCTGATCACCAACCTCTACTTCAGCGATGGCACCGCCACGCGCATGGAAGACTACGGGACCCTCGCTTCCGCTCAGTACAAGCTCGAAGGACAGCCTTGGCAGGAGTTTGTGCCCAGCAGCCCCTTCCGTATCCCGAATGAAGGCTACTTCATGGTCCGCACCAATATCGTCAGCGATGACGAAACCGACGACGGTGAAGCCTTCAAGCTGACGGTACGCAGCCAGACCAACCAGGTCGCCACCGGTATGGTCACCATGGTTGACCCGGTTGAAGCCCCGATTGCAGCGTCGGCGGAAGCCGCTGTGGACTGGTCGGACATGGGTGAAATCGTCGCCAGCCTCGACCTCGATGATCTCAGCCCGAAGCAGGCTCTGGAAGTCCTCTACGCCCTGCAGGCGATCGAGAACGACAACCGCAACTAAGCTGCGGGCTTCCGCATCACCAACGGATGAAGCCGGGACGGGGGCACCCCATCCCGGCTTTTGTCGTTTCTGGCGTCGGATGATCCCAGCCCTAGCGGCGCAGTCCGACACCCAGCGGGGTTTCAGGTACAGCCGCCGGCACCCGACCATAGGCGTGGGGCAATGAGCAGGTTTTCATCTGCGGCAGCACCCGCGAGCCGAAGTGATCTGCCTCGTCAAGGTGCGGGTAGCCCGAAAGGATGAAAGAGCGGATGCCCATGGCGTGGTAGGCTTCGAGCTTGGTCAGCACCTGATCCGTCGAGCCGACGATCGCCGCCCCACAGCCCGAACGCGCGCGCCCTACCCCGGTCCACATATGCGGCTCGATGTAGCCGTACTCATCGGCGTCATCTCGGTTCTTGGCCTGATGGCTGACCCCCAGCGACTTGGCGTCCAGCGCCCGGTTGCGGATCGCCTCCCCCTGCGCCTCTTCGAGCTTCGAGATTATATAGTCGGCGTATTCGCGGGCTTCGGCCTCCGTGTCGCGGACGATCACGTGGGTGCGCAGGCCATAATCGAGGGTGCGGTCGTAGCGCTCGGCCACCTCGTTGACCGCGCGCATGCGCCCCTGCAACGCTTCTACGGTCTCGGGCCACATCAGATAGACGTCACAGTGCTGGCCGCAGAGTTCAAGCGCATCGGGCGAGTAACCGCCGAAGTACAGTAGTGGACCGCCGGACTGGTAGGGGTCTCACCGGATCGGTGGTCAGACCTTCGAACTGGTAGACCTCGCCCTCATGGTGGATCTCATCCCGTGTCCAGGCCTGCTTGAGGATTTCCACCACCTCACGCGAACGCTGGTAGCGGAACGGACTGGGCTCGGTCTGACCGGGAAAGTCCGAAGAGATGATGTTGATGGTCAGTCGGCCTTCGAGCATGTGGTCGAGGGTCGCCACCGTCCGCGCGAGCATGATCGGCTGCATCTCCCCGCAGCGCACGGCCGCGAGCAGGTTGATGCGATCGGTGATGGGCGCGCAGCCCGCGACAAACGAGAGCGTATCCTGCCCGACCTGATAGGACGAAGGGCAGAGGATATTGCGGAAGCCCTGCGCTTCCGCCGTCTTCACGATATCCGAGCAGTGCGACCAGCTCGAACGGAGGTCACCGTCGGGCACCCCGAGAAACTGATAATCGTCCGAGCACAGCGCGGCAAACCAGGAGACTTCACTGGCGTCGAGATCGGGTGAAGTGATGGGGACGATGGTCATGGCGCAGAGCCCTCAAGTCAGCAGAAACAATGGTCTTTGCTTAGGCCACGAAAATCATGTAAATCAATGGGGCATCAATTTGGGTTCAAGGCTGACTCACTCTTCTGTTTTTATTGACTTTCTGAAGGCTCAAACATCGTTTCAGGTATATCAATTTCATCGCCCGGAGACCGAAGTATGGCTCAACGTGCAAACACCCCCGGCGCCCTGCCGATCTATCAGCAGGTCAGCGAGCTTCTGATCCGCGAAATCGCTGCCGGTCGCCTGCTCGACGGACAGCGCCTGCCGCCTGAGCGGGCGATGGCGGCCGAACACGGTGTCACGGTGCGCACCTTGCGCAAGGCGCTGGCCGAGCTGACCCGCCGCGGCCTGCTCGACCGGCGGCAGGGCTCGGGCAACTACGTCCGCGTCAACGATGATGTCCGCAGCATCTATTCGATGTTCCGGCTGGAGCTGAGCGAGGGCGGCGGGTTGCCGACCGCCCGGCTGCTGAGCCTTGAGGCGCCCGACCGGCCTGCTGACTTACCAGCTGACTTCGGTGCGATCGCCGGTGCCACCCGCATCCGCAGGCTTCGCCTGCTCAACGGCATCGCAGTCGCGGTTGAGGAAATCTGGCTGGACGGTCGGTTTGGCACCCTGAAGACGGAGGATCTGTCGGACTCGCTTTACCAGACCTACCGCAGCAAACTGGGGTTCTGGATCACCCGGGCCAGCGATCAGGTCGGACTGGGCGAGGCCCCGGTCTGGTCTCCCGATGGATTTGATCCGCGCCCGGGCACAGCGGTGGGCTTTGTCGAGCGGCTGAGCTGGGCGCAGGCCGAAGCCCCGGTCGAATTCTCGCGCACGTGGTTTGACCCTGTGCGGGCCCGCTACGTGCAGCGGATCTCGTGAACCTGAGGAAGGCCTCTATTTCGCCTGCGGGGCGTTGCCGCCGGAGGCCGAGGACAGCACCACTTCGTCGCCCTCTTCCAGCCCCAGATTGCTGAAAAAGCCGGGCATGACCTCTTCACTTTCACCGCGCTGCAAGCGGACCTGATTGAGACCGCCGGGCTGCGCGCCTTCCAGCGACCACACCGGCTCAACCCCGTGGGAAGGCCCACCGACATCACCGCCGGGCCGCGCATGCGGTAGCGGATATCGACCCCACGCCCGCCGGGATGTTCGCCCGGGCTGTGCTTAGGCTCGCCAAGGCGCTTGGCCACCACCTCAAAGCCATAGCGGGCTTCGGCGACCTCGACCGGGCAGTTGAAGGTGTCGCCATGGTTGGTGGAGAACATGGCGTCATTGCCCGCGCGCTCCGGGGTGGCGCCCCACCCGCCCATCTGCGGCTCGACCATAGTAAAGCGGCGGCCCGTGTCCGGGTGAATCCCGGCGATCACCGTGCCGAAAATCGACGCGAAGTGCCCGGCGGGCAGGCTCTGTTCGGCGTGCCCGGCGATACAGCGCCAGAGCATGTCGACCAGCCGGATCCGCGTCTCGAAGTAGTAGCCATGGGGCGCCTCCGGCCCGGGATCAAAGATCGTCCCCGGTTCGGTGATCAGGACCAGCGGTGAGAACGAACCAGCGTTGGCGTAGCGGTTGGGGTCGGTCAGCGCCTTGAACAGGATCTGGCAGGCGATCAGCGTCCCGTCGCGGCTGGTGTTGTAGGGGCCGGCGGTCGCCGGTGGCGCACCGCGCACGTCAACCTCGAACCGCTCGTCGGAAATGGTGATCACGGCCTTCCACTCCGCGCCGTCGTCCTGTCGCTGCGCCACTTCAAAGCGGCCTTTGGGCAGGCGTGCGAGACCGGCCAGCGCCCGCTGCCGCCCCGCCGTTCGGGCGTTGGTGATGGCTGTCTGCAGCGTCTCGACACCGTAGCGCTGGCACAGGCCCCGGATCAGTCCGGCGGCCCGCCGCCCGGCGGAGACCTGCGCCCAGAGATCACCCGTAACAAAGTCAGGAAGCCTTGAGTTCGAGCGGATGATATCCGCCACCGCCTCATTCCGCTGACCACGTCGGAACAGCCGTACCACCGGCAGGCGCAGGCCCTCGGCCACGATTTCGGTCACTTCGGTCGACATCGACCCCGGCGTGCGCCCACCGATATCCCCCCAGTGCGCGATGGAGGCGACCCACGCCACCCGCTGCCCCTCGAAGAACACCGGCTCGGCGACGACCATGTCGTTGAGATGGGTCACCCCGCCGTGGTTGGGATCATTGACAAGGAAAACATCGCCTTCCCCGATCTCGCCCTGGTCCTGCGCGAGGATAGACGTCACCGACTTGTCCAGCACGCCGACGAAGGACGGGATCCCTGCCCCTGAGCTGACCAGCGCACCGTCGGCGTCGGTGATGCCGGTGCCGACGTCCAGCACCTCGTAGATGATCGGGCTCATCGCGGTTTTGCGCAGCACCTCAAACATCTCGTCGGCGGCCGATTCCAGCGCCGACTCAACAACCGCAAGCGTAAGGGGTCAGACATCAATCCTGACCGCGTCCCTTGGCAGATCAGAGAGGATTTCCGGTCCATCGGCACGCAGGATCACGATCTCTTCCAGCCGTAGCCCGAAGCGGTCGGGCAGATAGATCCCCGGCTCGATCGAAAACACCATGCCCTCGTCGAGCACGGTCTGAGAGCTGCCGGTGATGTAGGGTGGTTCGTGCACTTCCGTTCCCAGACCGTGACCGGTGCGGTGGACGAAGTACTCGCCATAGCCCGCCTCGGCGATGACATTGCGCGCGGCATCGTCGACGACGTGCGCCTTCACGCCGGGCCGGGCCGCCGCCATGGCAGCCTCGACCGCGCGGTTAACGATATCGTGGATCTCGGCATAGCCTTCCGGCCCATCGCCGAGCAGCACCATGCGGGTGATATCCGAGGAATAGCCCTCGAAGCCTGCGCCGATATCGACCACCACAGCGTCGCCGGCCTGCAGCTTGCTCTGGCCGGTATGATGGTGCGGGAAGGCGCCGTTGCGGCCCGCGCCGACGATGGAAAACAGCGGACGCGCGCCCATGCCGGAGAAGGTATCGCGGGCAACCTGCGCAACCTCCAGCTCGGTGACGCCCGGGCGCATGGCGGCCCAGGCTGCCTTCATCGCCGTATCCGCCTGCGTGGCGTTGGTCTTCAGGGTTCGGTATTCGCCGTCTTCCTTGCGCATGCGCAGGGCGCCGATGGTGGCGGCCGTGAAGTGCCGGGCAGCAGCGGGCAGCGCGTCGGTGATCAGGGCGGCGTGGTCGGCGCGCATGCACTCGTCGAGCACCAGCGCGGAAAACGATCCGGCGCCGAAGTCGCTGAGCAGCTGACCCAGCGCGGCATCGGGGCCATCAGCGTCGGCCCAGTTATAAAACGCCATATCGGTCTGCTCGCGGGCGCTGTCCGCCTCCAGCGCTGGCATGAGGAAGGCTTCGCGGTCCCGCGAAATCAGCGCGATGCAAGGGCGCTCGTCACCGTGCGGCCGCACGTCTAGAAGCCATGCCATATGCGCACCCGGCGCGAGGGCGACCAGATCGATGCCTTCGGTGCGCATGACCTCACGCAGGCGGGACAGTCTGTCGGGTTGGTCTGACATGGTATTTCTCCTGTGGTTGTGCGGCTCAGCCGGGGGCATTGCCGGTTTCGACGACGACCTTGCCGTGGCTCTCGCGCGGCTGGCTCAGATAGTCCCAGGCATCACGGTATTGCTCCATGGGATAGACCCGGTCGATTTGCGGGGCAATCTGCCCGTCCTTGAGCGCGGCGTAGACGAAGTCCAGTCCTCGTTGCAACGCCTCCGGGTTCTCGACGTAGTTAAACAGCGAATAGGGGTGGAAGGTCGCATTGGCCTGAAACATGTCAACGATCGGCAACTGCGGAAACACCCCGTCGAGGGTGCCGTAGAAGAAGATCGTGGCGCCCTTGGCCAGCGCCGGGCTGTAGCGGGCGATCATGCCCTGCCCCACGGGGTCGAAAGCGACATGCGCGCCGACCCCGTCGGTGGCCGCATGGATTGCGGCGGCGATGTCGGTCTCTTCCCCCGTGACGATGACGTGGTCCGCGCCATTGGCCCGCAAATAGGCTTCGTTGGCGGCAAAGCGGGTGGTGGTGATCATGGTGGCACCCGCCATCCGGCCCAGTTGCAGCGCCGCTGTCCCCGCAGTCGACGTCCCCGCCGTTGCCAGAACGTTGGTCCCGGGACCGGCCCTGGAAATATCGATCACGGGGTAGAAGGCCGTCATATACTGCATCCAGACCGAGGTCGCTTCGACGGCACTCAGGCCCTCGGGCGCCGGGGTGATGTAGCGGGCATCGACCACAGCGAAATCAGCGCTGGTGCCCGCGTTGTCGTAGAAATACGGCAGCGTGCAGTAGCGCTGCCCCACGGTGATGCCTTCGACACCGGGACCAACCTGATCGACGACCCGGTCGCCTCCATCCCGATCCGCGCCGGGAACCTGGGGAAAGCTGAAGGAATAGCGGTCGAGCATCAGGTCCATGTCGCCCCAGTTGAGGGCGAAGGCCTCGATCCGCAGGCGGACTTCCCCCGGCCCGGCCGTGCCCGGCTCGCAATCCTGCAGCACCAGACCGGGGTAGCCGTCGTAGCCGTTGATCACCCATTCGCGTGCCATCGCCCGTCTCCTGTCTATGCTGCGCTAGGCGGCCGAGGCCTCGACCACGATGCGCGGGCCGAAGATCTCACCAGAGTCGAAGGCACCGATTTGCGGCGATCTCCTCCTCCGGCGGTGACTCGCAGGACCACTTGCGAGACGGCTTCCAACCGCAGTCGCGCTTGAGCAACGCGCCGTATTCCGCCCGTTTCAGTGCAGCGATCGACGGATCGATGCAGGGCACGCCCATTTGATCCTCGATCTTCTTGTGGAAGCCGACTTCCATGGTGCAGCCGAGGATGATGGATTCTGCATAGTCTTCCTCGACCGCCTGCCGCGCTGCGTTCATCAGCAGCGTGGCGGTGCGGTTGTGATCCTCCTGAAACTCCGTCACACCGAGTTCGACGTGGTAGAAGCCCGCGAGGCGGGCCCGGTGCCCGTGCTCGTGCACCGTCGACTGCATCTGGTTCACCCACTTGCGCCGGCCGACGATGATCCCGAAGCGGTTCGAGAGGCTCGCTGCGATCTCACAGGAGGCGACACAGGGCGCCGTAACCACCATGTCGCCCGACACTTCCCGGGCGTCGTGCAAGGCGGTGTCGTAGAAGCACCCGATGGCCAGCGCGTCGAAGCCTTCGCGCGCTGCTGCCCGCGCCGCACGGATGATCCCGGCGGTTACGATGCCCTCGTAGCTGCGGTACTCGATGTGCGAGAACTTGCCGATGCTGTCATGGAAGGAGCACACGTGCACTTCCGTCCCCGGCAGTTTGTTCTCGGCTGCCATCTCAGCGAAAATCTCATCATGACCCCCGTAGTGAGCGACGGGGCTCAGGTACATGATCTTAACCACAAGTCTTCTCCTGTTTAGCCATCAATATCAGTCGTTTAACGCATAGATCTCCCGTGCATCCTCCTCGGAGACGAGGCCGTTCTTGACGTCTTCCCGGACGGCATCGCGCGAGCGCTGCTTGGGGTCGCCATAGCCTGCGCCGCTGGAGGTGATCACGCGGATGACGTCATCGGTGGTCACGCTCAGGCCGGAGACGAAGGAATAGGTCTCCTTGCCTTCGGGTTTGATCACTTCGATGAAGTTGCCCGAGCCTTCCTCGCCGCCTTCCAGCGACCAGGGCTTGATCCGTGAGCGGGTGTAGCCCGCCGTAACAAAGCCGTTTTCGGTACGGATCCGGTACTCGAGGATCAGACCACGGCCGCCGGTGTACTCCCCGGCCCCACCCGAAGCGGTGTTGAGCGCCATGCGGTCAACATAAAGCCCGTTGCGCGCCTCAGAGATTTCCGCAGGCGTATTGTAGGTCTCCCCGTGGAAGCCGGAGAAGATGCACGGATTGCCGTCCTGCCCCTCCCAGGCACCCCAACCACCGATCTGTGGCTCGATGATGGTGTACTGACGCCCGGTATCCGGATGAATGCCGCCGATAAACGTACCGCAGATCGAGCTGAAATTGCCCGCTGGCAGGCGCTCGGGGATGTGCGGCGCCAGACAGCGCCAGATCAGGTCGTAGACCCGCACTTCGGTCTCGAAGTAGAAGCCGATCGCAGCCGGTTCCTTGGCGTGAAAGATCGTTCCCTCTCGGGTCAGCACCTTCAACGGCCGAAATGAGCCTTCGTTCGCCGGTGTGTCCGGGTCGGTCAGCGACTTGAATACCATCTGCGCGCAGACAATCACCCCATCACGTGAGGCGTTGGTACAGGCCGGATCCTGATCCGGATTGTCCCGAAGATCGACCACAAACTCATCATCGCTGATGGTGACCTTGACGTTGTAGATGCGGCCGTCGTCCTGCTCTTCGGCCAGCTCGAAGGTGCCCTGAGGCAGCTTGGCCAGCTCCGCCAGCGCGGTTTTCTCGCCGAAGTCCATGAAGCTGGAGATCGCCTCGCTGAAGGTCTCCTGACCGTACTTCTCGGCCAACCCCTCCAATCGATTGGCCCCGATCCGGACACTGGCAATCGCCGCCCAGACATCGCCGAGCAGGAAGTCCGGCATCCGCGAGTTGGTGGTGATGATGTCCATCACTGACTGATCCAGCTCGCCCTGATTGATCAGCTTGATTGCCGGCAGGCGCAGGCCTTCCTGAAAGATCTCGGTGGCTTCCCCGGACAGCGAGCCCGGCGCCATGCCGCCCACGTCGGAGTTGTGGGCGATGTTCGCGGTCCACGCGATCAGCTTACCCCCGGAGAACACCGGCATGGCCAGCACCAGATCGTTGAGGTGCGTAACCCCGCCGTGCCAAGGGTCGTTGGTAATAAAGACATCGCCGGGATGGATTTTGTCGTGCTTGGACAGGATGAACTTCACCGACTTGTCGAGCACTCCGACGAAGGCCGGGATACCGGCGCCCGAGGATGCCAGCCTTCCGTCGGCATCGGTAATGCCCGTGCCCATGTCGAGCACCTCGTAGATGATCGATGACATGGCGGTCTTCCGCATGGCGGCGAACATCTCGTCCGCTGCGGCCTGAAGCGCGTTCTGGATAATCTCCAGGGTGATAGGATCACTCTTCATGGGTCAGCCTCCGATTTCGATGTGGATATTGCGGTACTGGTCGACCGAGACCCGGTTGCCCGGATGGATCACGACGGTCGAACCGCTGTCTTCGATGATCGCCGGGCCGGTAAAGGCATTACCCGGCAGCAACTTATCGCCGTCGTAGATTGCGGCGCTGTGCACGCCCTCGAGCGCGTAGTTGACGTCACGGTGGCCCTTGAGCGCGGCTGAAGGGTCTTCGGACGCCATGTCGTGGGGCACCATTTCCAGCTTACCGACCTCGGCACGGACGACGAGGTGGATAGCCACCATCTCGACCGGCGAGTCCAGCCGGTAGGTGTATTCCTTCTCATAGAGCCCGTGGAAGTCCTCGACGATCTTCTGCAGCGACGCGTCGGTGATGCTGCCGTCCAGCGGCACTTCGGTGGTGTGCTCCTGGTTCTGGTAGCGGAACTTGCCGTAGCGGATGAAAGACAACTGCTCGGGCTTGACGCCTTCGGCTTCGAAGGTCGCCTGCGCCTTGCCCTCGGCCTCGGCGAAGATGGCCTCGATCCGTGCACCGGCGCCCTCGTCCAGCTCGGTCAGCTGGGTGACGAAGTAGTCGCGGCGCAGGTCGGACATCATCATGCCCCAGGCTGAGAACACGCTGGCCGCAGCCGGTACCACGACCTTCTTGACCATCAGCTCCTGCCCCAGCGCAACGGCGTGCATGGCCCCGCCGCCGCCGAAGGCGAGCAGGGTGAAATCACGGGTGTCGTAGCCGCGGTTGAGGCTCACCAGTTTGAGCGCGTTGACCATGTTGCTGTTGGCGATGCGGACAATGCCCTGCGCAGCTTCGGTGGTGCTGACGCCGAGCTTGTCGCCCAGCGCCTGCAGCGCCGTCTCCGCTGCCGTCATATCGGCATCGATCTCGCCGCCACAGAAGTAGTCGCGGTTGATCCGCCCCAGCCACAGATTGGCGTCGGTCGTGGTCGGTTCATCGCCACCCTTGCCGTAGGCTGCCGGTCCGGGGAGAGCACCAGCCGACTGCGGGCCGACGTGCAGCTTGCCGAAATCATCGACCCAGGCGATGGAACCACCGCCATTGCCGATTTCGACGAGATCCACCACCGGCACCATGATCGGGTAACCAGCCGACTTGCGGCTGCGCTCGATCCAGTAGTCGGTCATGATCCGCACTTCACCGCCTTCGATCAGGGAGCACTTGGCCGTGGTCCCGCCGATATCGAGCGCAAGGATGTTGGGCTCGTCGATGAGCTTGCCCAGCTCTGCCGCGCCCCAGAAGCCCGACGCCGGGCCACTCTCGACCATGGTGATCGGAATTTCGGAAGTCGCCTGCAGGCTGTCGACCCCACAGTTCGACTGCATGATATAGGGGCTGTTCTTCGCCCCCTTCTCACGCAGCACCGCGTCCAGCCGACCCAGGTAGCGCGCCGCGACCGGCTGCACGTAGGCGGAAAGCACGGCCGTGTTGGTCCGCTCATACTCGCGCCATTCGCGGGTGATCTGATGACTGGCCACCGCAGAGACGCCCGGCCAGAGCGCGCGCACCTGCGCCAGCACCTCTTCCTCGTGGGCCGTATTTGCGTAGGCATGGAGCAGGCAGATCGCCACGGCCTCGACGCCCTCAGCCTTGAAGCCCTCGATGATCGCAGGCAGGCCGGCGAGGTCCAGCGGCTGTCGCTCTGCGCCCTTGTAGGTCATCCGGCCCGGCACCTCGGCGCGCAGGTGGCGCGGGACAAAGGTCTCTGGCTTGAGATAGTGCAGGTTGAAGAAATCCGGGCGGTTGCCGCGGGCGATTTCCAGCGTATCGCGGAAGCCTTCGGTGGTGATCAGCCCGACCTTGACGCCCTTGCGCTCGGTCAGGGCGTTGATCACAACCGTGGTCCCGTGGGCCATGAAGTCGATGGTCGACGGGTCGATCCCGCACTTCTCCAGCACCTTGATCACGCCGGTTTCGTAGTCCGGCGGGGTGGTGTCCGACTTGGCGGAGCTGATCCGGACCCCGTCCGGGCCGCTTTCGAAGGCGACCAGATCGGTGAAGGTTCCCCCGACATCGGTCGCAACGCGCAACGTTTTCATCGATCTCATTCCTCTGCTTGTTGTGCCATCAGGAAGGCTAGCGCGCCGGGCAGCTTCAGGGGCCTCGGACGCGGCGACCCGCTCAGGTGTGTAATGTCCGGCGACGTTCAGGCAGTTGAGCGTGCCAACCACCTGCCCCCGGATGTTGATGGGGACGTTCATGACGCTTTCGCAGCCCAGCGACTGGATCAGCTCGTGGTCCCCGAAGACTTCGGCGATTTCCTCGATCGTGTTGGCGACAAAGGTCTGCTCACGCTCTTCAACAATCTCCGTCCACTTGTTCGGCTCCATCTGCTTCTCGCCCCCGGCGGGATAGGCCTCGGGCATGTTGGAGAAGATACGTTCGGCCACGCCCTTCTCGCGGTTTAGCCGCATGATGGTGAACAGCGTCACCCCGACCGCTATCGTTCACGGCCTGGTGGATCGCTTCGAAGATGGCCACCGGTTGATCGGCGTCCGCCATGGCTTTGGTCAAATCAGTCATTTGCCCTCCCCAGCTTATCTCGGAGTTGTACTTCGGTTTGGTCGACGACCGGCACAGCCCGGATCAGGTTCCGGGTGTAGTCGTGCTGTGGATCGTCAAAGATTGCCGTGGTCTCTCCCATCTCCACGATCTGCCCTTCCTTGAGCACCACGCAGCGGTCGGCGATGTTCCGAACCACGGCGAGGTCGTGGGTGATGAAGACGTAAGTCAACTTCTTCGCGGCCCGGAGTTCGTTGAGCAGGCGCAGCACCCGCGCCTGCACCAGCACGTCCAGCGCGGATGTCGGCTCGTCCAGCACCACGAGGCTCGGCTCCACCGCCAGCGCGCGGGCGATACCGACCCGCTGGCGTTGCCCGCCGGAGAGCGCGCCGGGCGGCCGCCGCGCCAGCTCGGGCTCAAGCCCCACGGCTTCGAGCGCAGCTTCGACTGCAGCCTTGCGCGCTGCGCGTTCCCCGATGCGGTAGGTGTCCAGCCCCAGGCGCACCGACGCACCGACGGTACGCTTGGCGTTCAGCGCCGAGAGTGGGTTTTGCTGCACGAACTGGATCTGACGCCGCAGCTCCGGCGGGCGGCGGGCTGGCAGGGCGCTGTCGCGGAAGTGGATTTCGCCCGATGTCGTCCCAAGCAGGCCGAGGATCATATTGGCCAGCGTGGTCTTGCCCGAGCCGCTCTCACCTACGATGGCGAGGCATTCGCCTTCGCGCACGTCGAAGGAGACATCGCGGACCGCGTGCACCTCGCTCTGGTTGACCCGGAAGGTCTTGGTAACGTTCTTGAGCGCCAGCAGGGTCATGATCCACCCCCATGGCTGATGCGGGGCGCATCGAAGCTGTCGCTGCGCTCGGGGATGTCGGGCAGGCCCGTTCCGGTGATCCGCGGCACCGCCGCCATCAGCGCGCGGGTGTAAGCGTGGCGGGGGTCGGCGAAGATCGCTTCGGTTGGCCCGTCTTCGACGATACGCCCGCGGTAGATGACGTAGACCCGGTCGGCGAACTCGCGCACGACGCCGAGGTTGTGGGAAATGAAGAACACCGCCGCCTGATGCTCGTCGGTCAGCTGGCGCATGAGCTGCAGGGTCTGCGCCTGCACCGTCACGTCCAGCGCTGTCCCCGGCTCGTCAGCGATCAGTAGCTTGGGCTTGTTCACCAGCGCCATGGCGATCATCACCCGCTGGTTCATGCCGCCGGAGAGCTGGAAGGGATAGCTCGCCAGGACCCGCTCGACGTCAGGGATCGCGGTTTCGGCCAGCGCCTCCCCCGCGATGCGCACGCAGTCTTCGCGGCTGGCGCCGGGGCTGCGGCGTCGGATGACCTCGGCGAACTGGCGTTCGATGATAAAGGTCGGGTTGAGCGACGAGGTCGGGTCCTGAAAGATCATCGAAATCTCAGTGCCGCGATTGGCTGCGAACTGCTGGCGGCTGAAGCTGCGCATGTCTTCGCCCTCGAAGCGGACTTCGCCATCGATGCGGGCGGACGAGAGCTCCTGCAGCAGCCCCAGCACAATGCGCGCGGTCACCGACTTGCCCGAACCGCTTTCGCCGACCAGCGCCACCTTCTCCCCGGGCGCAATATCCAGTGAAATACCGTGCAGCACCTCGGTCACGCCGTGGATGCCGCGGAAGGACAGCGACACATCGCGGAAGGAGAGCAGGCTCATGCCTGACCCTCCAGCGCTTCGCGCAGGCCGTCACCGAGCAGATTGAAGCCGAACACGGCCACGAGGATCGACAGGCCGGGGAAGACCGTCAGCCACCAGCTGTCCGGTAGGTAGCGCGCGCCTTCAGCGACCATCGAGCCCAGATCCGGGGTCGGCGGCTGTACGCCCAGCCCGAGGAAGCTCAGCGACGACGCGATGATGATGACGAAGCCCATATCCAGCGTCATCTTGGTGATGATCGCAGGCAGGCAGTTGGGCAGGATCTCGCGGAAGATGATGTGCCAGGTCGAGGCGCCGATCACCTCGGCGGCGACAACGTAGCCCTCTTCCCGCTCGCCGCGCGCGATGGAATAGACCAGCCGCGCGTACCAGGGCCACCACATGAGCGTCACCGCCAGCATGGCGTTGGTCAGCGTCGGCTCCAGCACCCCCATCATCGCGATGGCCAGCACCAGCGGCGGGATCGACAGGAAGATATCGACGATGCGCATCAGCACGATCTCGACCCACCCGCCCCGGTAGCCCGCGATCAGGCCGAAGACGGTGCCGATCGGCGTGGCGATGGCGAGCACGATCACCCCCAGCACCAGTGAAATCTGGTAGCCGTACATGATCCGGCTGAGGATATCCCGGCCAACCAGGTCCGTGCCCATCAGGTTATTGAGCGAGGGCGCGCGGTTGTTGTTCAGAAAGTCCACCACCGCACCGTTGTGGTCCGGATAGGGCGCGATCCACGGCGCCAGCAGCGCCGAGAGCACCACGATCGCCACAAGGATCAGCCCCAGCAGGCTCATCGGGTTGCGGACGATGATCCGGAGCGCGCGCATCACGACTGTACCCGCGTGGAGTGCCGGATGCGCGGGTTCAGCACCGCGATCAGCAGGTCGACAATGATGTTCACGATCAGGAAGGTCAGCGCGATGATCAGCACCGTACCCATGATCGCGTTCAGATCCTTGCGCAGGATGACATTGACCCCATAACGGCTCAGCCCCGGCCAGGCGAAGACCGCCTCGACCAGAAAGGCGTTGCCGAGCATGGCGGCGAAGTCGAGCCCAATGATGGTCAGTGACGGGATCAGCGACGGCTTGAAGGCGTAGATGCGCGCGATCCGGTGCGGGAAGAAGCCGTAGGCCTGCGCCATTTCGATGTAGGGCTTTTCGTAGGTCTCGACCATGTTGGCGCGGGTCAGTCGCGCCGCCTGCCCGATGCCCGAGAGCGCCAGCGCCACCGCGGGCAGGATCAGGTGGTGCCAGACGTCGAGGAAGGCTGCAAAATTGCCGGCGATCAGTGTATCGATGGTCAGAAAGCCCGTGACCCGCTCGATTTCATAGATGTCAGAGAGCCGCCCCGCGATGGGGAACAGCGGCAGGTAGTAGGCGAACAGCAGCATCAGAATCACCGCCCAGACAAAGCTGGGGGCGGACACCGTCAGCAAAGCCAGCGCCCGCACGAGGTGGTCGGGCCACTTGTTGCGGAAGCGGGCAGCAAGGATGCCCAGCGGCAGCCCGAGACCCACCATGATCACCCCAGCAAGGAACACCAGCTCCAGCGTGGCGGGCAGGAATTGCGCGATATCAAGCGTGACGGGTCGGTTGGTATAGAGCGACGTGCCGAGGTCACCGCTGACCAGATCTTTGATGAAGAACCCGTACTGGATGACGATGTTTTCATCGAGGTGCATTTCACCGCGGAGCTTGGCGATCTGCTCGGCGGTGGCGTTGGGGCCCAGCGCGATCCGTGCCGGATCACCCGGTATGATCCGGGCAATGGCAAAAATCAGCATCGACACGCCGATCAGAACGACGACCGAAATGCCAATTCTACGGACAAGAATGCCGGCAAGCTGGGACATAAAACACCCTGAAAAGAGTGAGGTGGGCTGAGACTTTCAGCCCACCTCGCCGATGAACAATCCGGGGATTATTCAGTCATTTCCATCAGACGGAACGAGAAGCCCAGACCATCCAGACCAAAGGCCTTGGAAGGATCGGTCATGGCCGGAACCCGGACCCGGTTGGATGCAGCGAACACCGACTGACGGTCGAAGCCGTAAATCGTTGCCGCCAGATCCATCAGACGGGCATTCAGCCCGGCGTAGGCGTCCTGACGCCCTGCCTCGCTGCCGGCCGCACGGCCCGCTTCGAGGAAGGCATCAACCTCTGCGTCGTTCAGGTACTCAGGCGACTGCCAGGTGCCCGGGTTGGACGAGTGGTACATGCCGTAGAGCAGCGTGTCCGGGTCACCGGTGACGGCGTTCACGAACAGCTGGCTGATGTGTGGCGTGTTTTCCGGGCTGGAAACCTGCTCGGCGAACAGCGCCCACGGCAGCTTCTTGATGTACGAGTTGATGCCCAGCTGCGCGAAGTTCGACTGCATCAGCAGTGCGAAACGTTCTTCGAGCGGCACTTCCGCGATCCAGCTGACTTCGATGTCGTAGTCAGCGAAATCGTAGGAACAGGCCGCCATGTGCGCCTTGGCAGCGTCCATGTCCTGAGCCTGCACCATGTCGGTGCCGTTCGCGCCGAACATGCCGACCGGAATAGCGCCGGTGGACGGCGAACCAGCGGACACGTCATCGGTGATGGCGATCATCTGGATGGCGGTCGCGTAGTCAAAGGCGCTGGCCAGCGCACGGCGACAGTTGACGTCGTCCAGCGGCGCCTTGGTGGTGTTCATCTTGAAGTAGAACGCACCGGTGCCGGTCTCGGTCAGCAGCTGAGCGCCGTTGTCGGACAGGGCCTTGATCACCTCTGGTGGCAGCCACTGGCTGGCGATGTCGTGCTCACCCTGAGCGATCAGGGTACGAACGGTCGCTGCTTCGAGGCCGTAGCGCAGACGCACCGTGTCCGGCGCAGCGTCAGCCACACCGAGGAAGTAGTCGTCCCACTTCGCCATCACGGTTTCTTCCTGCGGGTTGTGGCTGACAACGGAGTAAGCCCCCGTGCCTGCGCTGGTCCCGGAGAGCAGGGACTCGCCCCAATCGTCGCTCTTGTTCGCCTCGACGTAAGCCATGTCCACGATCGGCAAGCGCACCATCGACGCGACAAAGGCCGCGTTCGGCGCACCCAGCGTGAACTGGACCGTGCTTTCATCGACGGCTTCGGCACTCACACCCGCGAACAGGTAGCTGAGGCCGGAGCCCAATGCCTGCGATCGCTCGAGGAGTAGACCACGTCCTTGGCGGACATGGTGTTGCCAGACTGGAAGCTCACGCCATCACGCAGATTGAAGGTGAAGGTGGCGCCGTCCGAAGACCAGCTTTCTGCCAGATGGCCCGAGTGGCCCGGCCCACCCTGGTTCGGCAGAACCAGCGTGTCGTACACGTTAAACATCAGGATACTGTCGGCGTAGTCGGACGCCTTTGCCGGATCCAGCTCGCCAACCGCGACCTCATCCAGTCTCAGCACCGTCTCGGCGAAGGCTGCCGACGCGATAGACGCGGACGCAGCAACAACGCTTCCCAGTAAATATTTCAGTTTCATCTCGATCTCCTCCTAGAAGCTTTCCTGAGCGGTAAGCCCGTGGATGTGCATCGTTGCACAGTCTTACAGTAGGAAGAGTCTATACTTTTTAGCAAGACTAAAAAATGGTCCTGCTGGCATATTTATTAAGCAAAATGAGTTTGTTAACTGATATAGAGGCGAACTTTTTACCGTATAATGAGATATTTGTTTGCTATTTATTGTTTAGCGCACGAGTAACGATATTTCAAAACACGGGTTTTTGCGCGTTTTGACTATTTGCGTCTCTATTTGTGGATCAGCATTACTGAACCATACGTTTGTTTTATTCGAACGGCAGATCCTTCATGTTATTTTTTGGGCCATGACGATCAAAGCGGTTGATAGTCAGCGTCGATTCCGAAGTAGCGGGGACCGACCAGCCCGATGGCCTCGTCACTGCGCCAGATCGGGTCGCAGGGCAGACCGAGGACGTGCACGGAGAGGCCGTACTTGACCATATCGGTGGTCACCGGCCCGCCGGTGTTGGCGTCGAGCAGCGTGATCAGGTCCGGGGTGGTCGCGACCAGATCGCCCTCGACCCAGCCGGCGAGGAATTCGTTCTGGAACGAAAGGTCCATCCCCTTGCCATCGAAATCGAGCTGACCCTCGAGCACCAGTTTGCCCTTGGTAAAGCCGGCATCCGAGCGACGCTCGACATCCCGGACCCGCCCCGTGAACAGCACCCGGCCGCCGTACGTGTCGGCGAGCGCGTGGGCCGCACCGCTCTTGTGCTCATCGAGGATTCGGCCCATATCCAGCGCCGTCGAAAGCGAGCCTTCGATCAGGTAGGGGCGGCTGGGACCGGCGAGAATCGGGTAGAGCGAGACCATGGCCGAGCCCCCATTTCGATGGTCAGAGCGCGGGCCAGTTTTTCCGTCCACTGGTTGGAAATGGTGTCGAAGGTGGCCCCATTGCCCTTGTCGTCGACCATGGCCATCGGGGTTGCACCCATGCCACCCAGCGTCAGGGTCACCATCTGCAGTTCGGGGAAGGCGCGGCCCATGGCGTCGGCGTCGACGATGGGAATGCCCATCTGCGCAGCGGCGATAAACGGGATCGTTGAATTCAGGCCCCCGGCCTCGATGCACAGGATCGCCTCGACCTTACGCTCGAGCAGGCGTTCCATCATCTCGATCAGCTTGGGGATCTCTTTGCCGCTGGGGAACTTCTCCTGCATCACCTGCGGCGCGCCCATCATCGCGATGGGCAAAACCAGCGCGTCGTGGTCGAGGTCTTCGATCTGCACGACGTCGACCGACCCGGCGTCCCCGAGGATCTGCTGCACCATCACCCGGCCGACGTAGGGAGCACCCCCGCCGCCGGCACCAAGCACGGTAGAACCCTTGGCAATCAGGGCCAGGGCTTCGCGGTCGACCTTCTTGATACGATTGGCCATGATCACGCCCCTTTCATGTTCAGTTCGCCGACAACCGTGACGCTGATCGCCAGGTTGCTGCCCGGCAGGTAGGCCAGCGGCACGTCGCTCTGACTGAGCAGTTGCAGCGTGTCCGGATCGGCGCCGTTGCTGACGGCGGCGGCCTCGGCCGCCTCGACCACCGATTGGATGGCTTCCTCGCGGGTCATACCATCCGCCAGCGCGATCACGCGCGAGTCTTCGCCCGAGACCTGTGCGATGGCCGCACCGATGGCGTTGGCAAGGTCGTAGTGCGGTGGGCGCACCACCTCCAGCCCGTCGAGTTCGTCAGGGAGCAGGACGGCCCCACCGCCGACGGCGATTACCGTCATGGCCTCACCCGAGGTGCGCGAACGCGCAATCGCGTCGCCGGCCTTCTGATCCAGCGCACTGATCAGTTTTGCGAGGTCAGGCAGGTCACCGGGCGGATGATCACCCATTTCCGTTCGCCCGGCGGCAACGGCAATGTCCGAGGCAGTCAAGACCGACCCACCGAACACCACGCCTTCTTCGAGCAGTCGGTGGCCGACGGAATCCGGGCCGACCGTCACCGCATCGCGGTCGATGATCGAGCCGCCGCCCAGCCCGATACTGATCACGTCCGGCATGGAGAAATTGGTCTGAACGTCGGCCACGGAAACCGCTGTCCCGGCGGGCCGGGGGAAGCCGTTTTGCACCTCGCCCACGTCCATGGTGGTGCCACCGACGTCGGCGACCAGCCCGTTCTTGATGCCGGAGAGGAAAGCCGCCCCGCGCATCGAGTTGGTCGGGCCGCAGGCGAAGGTCAGCACAGGCAGGCGGTTAACCTGCTCAGCGGAAATCAGCGTGCCGTCGTTCTTGGTGAAATAGAGCGGGCACTGCAGGTCCAGCTCCTTGGCCAGCGCGAGGAAGGACTCCACCACCTCGGCGGCCAGCGGGCGCAGGGCGCCGTTGATGATCGCGGCGTTCTCGCGCTCCAGCAAGCCCAGCCGGCCGATGTCCGTGGACTTGGTCACCGACTGGTCGGGGAAGGCTTCGGTGATCAGGTCGAAGGCCTGCTGCTCCATGTCCGAACGAACGGTGGAAAACACGCTGCTGAGTGCGATTTCGGTAATGCCCTCGGCGCGCAGGTCGGTGACAGCCTGCAGCAGCTCGTCTTTGTTCAGCGCGGCGATCTCGCGGCCGTCCATCTCGTAGCCGCCGTGGATCAGGCGGTAGTGACCGTCCAGCCCGTCGATCAGGTCCGAAGGCCAGTCGGAGAACGGCGGAATGCTGGCGCCGGAGGGCAGACAAATGCGGATCACCCCGGTGGGTGCGAGGTCGCGCCGACGCACCAGCGCGTTGACGAAGTGCGTGGTTCCGACCATGAGCGCGCCGATGTCGCTGACCTTGCCGCTGGCCTCTTCCATCGTGGCGGCGAGGGCGTTGCGCACCCCGGAGATGATGTCCGGGGTCGTCAGGCGTTTGGAACCGGCGACAAAATCACTGCCGTCCATAATCACGGCGTCGGTGTTCGTACCACCAACATCAACACCAATTCGGATCATGATCGTGTCCTCCTAAGCTCGTCTGTTCTTGGTCCAGGTATCGACGGCGACCGCCATGATGATCACCGCGCCCTCGATCAGCCGCTGCCAGATCGGGTCGATCTGCAGCAGGTTAAATCCGTTGTTGAGGAAGGCGAGGAAGAACGCGGCCGTCGTGGTCCGCCAGATCGCCCCCTGCCCGCCTGCGATCGATGTCCCGCCAACGATAACGGCGGTCAGCACGGCAAAGACGAAGCTGAAGTCGTCCGAGGGCTGGGCCGAGATCGAGCGCGATGAATTGAGTACCCCAGCCAGTGCCGCTGCCGCACCAAGCAGAAGGAAGGCCATGGTCTGCACCCGGTTGACGGCCACACCAGCCAGGCGCGCGGCTTCCATATTGCCGCCCACGGCGAACACGTTGCGCCCGAAGCGGGTCCGGCTGAGCAGGACGGTGGCAATGATCACCACCGCGATGGCGATCCACGTCGCCGAGGTCAGCCCCAGAAAGCGCGAGCGCGCGATCAGCCGGTAGGCGTCGGTCTCCGGCCGCATCAGCGAGCGGCTGGAGATCAGAAAGCCTGCGCCGAAGAACATGAACGATGTCGCCAGCGTGCCGATGAACGAATTGATCTTCAATCGGGTGACAATGAAGCCGTTGATCGCCCCCATGATCAGGCCCACGGCGATTGCCGCGACCACGGCGAGGAACACGTTCCCGGTCATGTTTTCGACCTTGAGCCCGAACAACGGGGCGGTGACGAAGATCGCCGACACCGAGACATCGAAGTTCCCGGATATGATCGCGATGGTCATGAAGGCCGCAGCGATGATCACCATGGACTGCTGGTCGAGAATGTTGCGCAGGTTGCGTTCGGTCGCAAAGCCGTCGGCGGTCACTGCGAGCACGACAAACAGGCCAATGGTGACCAGCAGAATGCCGTAGTTCCGAAACAGCAGGGCGAAATTCAACATGCTAGTTTGCTCCGAAGGCCGCCGCCATCACGGCGTTCTCGTTGATATCTTCGCCGGTCAGCTCGGCGGTGACCTGTCCGCGCGAGAGCACCAGCACCCGGTGCGACAGGCCGAGGATCTCCTCGATTTCTGAAGAGATCAGAAGCACCCCGAGCCCGCGCTCAGCCAGCCCGACGATGAGGTCGTAGATGCCGCGCTTGGCGCCGACATCGACCCCGCGCGTCGGCTCATCGGCGATCAGCAGTCGGGGTTCACCCAGCGCAGCGCGGGCGAACAGCACCTTTTGCTGGTTACCGCCCGAGAGCGTGCTGACCGGATCGGCGAGGTCGCCGTACTTGAGCGCCGTGCTTTCCCCGAAGTGGGCGACGCGCTCGCGCTCCTGATTGAAGCGCAGGCCCAGCCAGCCCATGAAACGATCCAGATAGGGCAGCGAGATGTTCTCGCGGATCGAGCGCCCCATGAAGAGACCCTGAGAGCGCCGGGATTCCGGCACCAGCGCCATCCCCAGCTGCACGGCGTCGTTGACCGAATGCGCGCTCAGCGGCGCGCCGTCGATGGAGATATCGCCCTGATCCAGCGGTGCAGCGCCGTAGATGGCGTGTGCCAGCTCACTGCGCCCTGCCCCGACCAGGCCGGAGAGACCGACGATCTCACCGGGGCGCACGGTCAGATCGATGTTCTCGAACTGGCCCTTGCGGGAGGCGCCGCGGACCACCAGCAGGGGGCTGGCGGCAGGGTCGACCGCTGGCAGGGCCGGAAACTGGCCCTGATCCGCAGCGCCGGTCATGCCTTCGACCAGGCTGGAGCGGGTTTCATCAGTGGCAGCGGCGGTGCGCACGTGCTCACTATTGCGCAGGATGGTGATGGTGTCGGCGACCGACAGCACTTCTTCAAGGAAGTGGGAGATAAAGACGATGGCCTTGCCCTGATCAGCAAGGCGGCGGAGGATCAGCATCAGCTTGCGGGCCTCGCTGCTTTCCAGCCGCGCCGTTGGCTCGTCAAAGACGATCAGGTTGGCGTCCTGATTGAGCGCGCGCAGGATTTCGACGCGCTGCTGATCGGCGACCGGCAGGTCTCCGACCATGGCGCGCATGTCCAGCGGCATGTCAGATTGATCGATGACCTACTGCGCCTGGCGCAGAGTCGCGCCCTGGTCCACGAACGGGCCGATGCAGGTCTCCCGGCCGATGGACAGGTTGTCCAGAACCGACCGGTCGAGCATGAGGGAGAGTTCCTGTGAAATTCCCACCAGCCCGAGCCGATTGGCCTGTGCGGGGCTGTTGAACCGAACGTCTTTGCCGTCCCAGCTCAGTGCCCCTTCGTCGGGCGTTTCCACCCCGAGCATGATCTTGCCCAGGGTGGATTTGCCGGCCCCGTTCTCACCCACGAGCGCGTGGATCGCACCCGCCTCGAACGTCACGGAGACGTCCGAGAGGGCGGCGATACTGCCGTAGGTCTTGCTGACGCCGGAGAGTGTCAGCGCGGTTGGGGCCATGGTCGTCGTCAAGGGTCGGGCCTACCTTAGCCTTTCCACTGAGCCGTGAACTTGTCCACGTTCGACGCGGTGATCAGGCCGTCGTCCGGCACCTCGGTCAGCGGGTCAACACCGCCAACGTGGGTTCCGTCGTTCAGCGCCTGCACCATGGCTTCCATGGCGATCCGGCCTTCGTCCGCCGGCGCACCGTAGACGCCACCGAACCACGAGCCGTCAGCCACGCCTTCGATCGCAGGCTCAGAGCCACCCAGACCGATCAGCTTGACCTTACCGGCCATGCCTTCGTCGGCGAGGACGATCGCAGCACCCTGAATGGACTGATCCGCACCCACCATGACGTCGAAGCTGTCGGTGATCTGCAGGATGTCCTGGGTTGCCTTGATGCCGCCGTCCGGACCGAGGTACTGACCCTCGCCTTCCGCAACGACTTTGATGTTGGCATGCGAAGCGATGGTGTCGTCAAAGCCCTGACGGATGGCGTCGTCGAGCGGAATGCCCTTGATGCCGTAGATGAACACAACTTCGCAGTTATCATCGCCTTCACAGGCCTGAACGGTAAGCGTGCCGTGACGAACGCCGGAGCGGTATGGCGAAGCCAGAACCGACGCCGCGATGCCGTCAACCTGCGGCTCAGAGGTGGTGAGGTCAGCACCAACGATCTGGTTCAGAACCACGATCTCGATACCGGCCGCGATGGCTTCCTCGATGTCGGGGATCAGGCCGCGGCCGTAGATGGCACAGACAACAATGCCGTCGTGCTTGCCGGATGCGATCGCATCCTGCAGCTGCGCCTGCTGACGGGCAGGATCAAACTGCGCGTCAAACTCGACCATCTTGATGCCGTTCGCATCCGCGACTTTCTGCATCTCGACAACCGAAGCACCCAGCCACGTGTTGGCAGAGCTGGCGGAAAGGTAAGCGACCTGCTTGTCTTGTGCGAGGGCGCTCTGTCCTGCGGCTCCGATGGCGAGGCCAAGGGCCAGGCCGGAAGCCTTCATCAACTTTAAGAACTTCATGTTTTCTCCTCCTGAAGGTTCGTTGATATTCTGACGTGAGACAGGGGCGATACCCGGCTGGATCGGGCCATTTTCTCAGGTATCTGGTGGGGGGATTCGATTTCGCTCGACCCGAAGACATCCATGGTGCCGCACCACAGCAGGGTCGCCACCTCGGTGCGGTGGTTCCAGGTGCAGTGCGTGCGGGTCGAGTCAAAGTGGTATGAGTCGCCAGTCCGCAAGATCACGCGCTCTTCATCGACTTCGACGGTGAGTTCACCCTTGATCACGAAGAACAGCTCCTCGCCCTCGTGACTGACGGGTTCCGTGCGGTGCCCGGGAGGTTCGTGGATCAAAAGCGCGGTCAGCTTGCTGCCGCCAAAGCTGTGCGACAGGCGCTCGTAAGTCAGGGCGTTCTGACCCAGCGTGAAGGGAAGCCGTTCCGAGGAGCGCGTGAGTTGCGAGCTTTGCGAGGAAACCTCGAGGAAGTTTCCGACTGGCTGTTCGAGCGCTGCTGCCAGTTTCCTCAGCGTGGAAATCGACGGAACGGCGATGCCCCTTTCAACCTGCGAAACGAAGCCCACAGACAGCCCGGCTGCAGAGGCGATTTCTTGCATCGTTTTGCCTCTGGACCGTCGGACTGCGCGGAGCTTGCTACCCAAGATCATTGCTCAAACCTCATACCAGAGTCCGGAGTTAGGCATGACGTCTTATATGCGTCAACTCTTTATTACCAATACCACAGAAAGCTTTTAGTATTAGTAAAATTTTGAGGTTAAAACGCGGGTATCGCTGCCTGTGGCAGGGATCTGGCGCGGATAATGTTTGAAAGGGTCAGAGGTTGACGGCGCCCTGGTCCAGCACGCTCTCCATCGACACGTAGGTCGAGGTCGAGGCGATATGGGGCAGCTGGGAGATTTTCTCCCCCAACACCCGGCGGTAGTCCCGCACGTTCGAGGTGCGGACCTTGACCAGATAATCAAAGCCGCCCGCGATCATGTGGCAGGCTTCGACCTCGGGAATTTCGCGAATGGCGATATTGAAGGCCTGTAGTGCGGCCTCTCGGGTATCCGACAGCCTGACTTCGACGAAGGCAACGTGCTCCAGCCCCAGCTTTCCCGCGTCCAGCTCGGCGCGATAGCCCCGGATATAACCGGCTTCCTCGAGGCGCCGGACCCGTGCCGTTGACCGGCGTCTTGGACAGCCCCACCTGCTCCCCCAAGGCAACCATGGACAGGCGGGCATTGGCCCGTAGTGCGCGCAGGATACGGCGGTCAATCTGGTCCAGAAATTCTTCATTCATGGTCTTTCAAGCCCTTTACTAGCCTTAATTTCGGTCGATTTACCTACTCCGCACGAGCATGCAGGAAGAAGCCCTGCCCGCCAAGCCCTATGATTTCAGGAACGGAACAGGGATGGCCCCGCATGCAACAGCTCGACACACGGCTCGACCCGACATGGGATCAAAATAAGCGCCGACCCGACCACGATCTCCTCGAAAGCCTGATCGGCACGGCCGCCCTGAGCACCAGCGCCCGGTCTGGCATCGTTCGGCGGGCCGTGGGCTATGTACAGGCGGTGCGATCCGGTGCCCGTCCGGGGCTGATGGAGGCGTTTCTTGCCGAATACGGACTGTCGAGCGACGAGGGCGTGGCCCTCATGTGCCTTGCCGAGGCCCTGCTCCGGATTCCGGACGCCCGGACCATCGACGCCCTGATCGACGATAAGATTGCCGGGTCTGACTGGTCTGAACATCTCGGGCAGTCCGGCTCGCTGCTGGTCAATTCATCGACGCTGGGGCTGCTGCTCGCCGGGCAGGTGCTGAACACCAGAGCCGATGATGGAGTCAAGTCACTGGCGTCACCGACACTCTGCAAGGGTTGGCGCGGCGCATGGGCACCCCGGCAATCCGGGCTGCGGTGAGCACGGTGATCAAGCAGATGGGACGCCAGTTCGTGCTCGGGGAGACCATTCAGGCGGCGATGACCCGGGCAGCGCGGGAGGAGGCACAGGGCTTTACCTTTTCCTATGACATGCTGGGTGAGGCCGCGCTGACAGCCGCAGATGCCGACCGCTTCCGCCTCGCCTATCAGGACGCCATCGCTGCCATTGCCGCGCGGTGCACGGCCGCCGCAGTCGCCGACAATCCCGGCATTTCGATCAAGCTGTCCGCGCTTCACCCTCGCTACGAGGTCGCGCAGGCTGAACGGGTACTGGCGGAGCTGGTGCCGGTGGTCGTAGACCTTGCCCGGCGCGCCGCAACGGCTGGCATGGGCCTGAACATCGATGCGGAGGAAGCGGACCGGCTGGGCCTGTCGCTGGCGGTTATCGAAGCTGCGCTCTCCGACCCTTCACTGAGCGGCTGGGACGGTTTCGGGGTGGTGGTACAGGGCTACGGCCGCCGCGCAGGAGAGGTGATCGACGGGCTCTACGCCATGGCTGGCTCGCTCGATCGGCGGCTGATGGTGCGGCTGGTCAAGGGCGCCTACTGGGACACTGAAATCAAGCACGCTCAGGTCGAAGGCCTCGACGGCTATCCCGTCTTCACCCAAAAGCCTGCCTCGGATGTCAGTTACATCGCCCTGTCGCGCAAGCTGCTCGGCATGACCGACCGCCTCTACCCCCAGTTTGCGACCCACAACGCCCACTCGGTCGCCGCCATCCTCGAAATGGCCGCAGAGGCCGGAACCGACCACTACGAGTTTCAGCGCCTCCACGGCATGGGAGAGGCGCTCTACCGCCATCTGGTGGCCAGCGAAGGGGTGCGATGCCGCGTTTACGCACCGGTTGGCGCGCACCGCGAACTGCTGGCCTATCTGGTGCGCCGGTTGCTGGAGAACGGAGCAAACTCGTCCTTCGTCAACCAGATCGTCGACGAACGCATCGCCCCAGAAGATATCGTCGCCTGCCCCTTTGACCGGCTCGCAAGGCTCCAGCGCCGGCAATCGCCTCCGATCCCGCTGGCCCCGGACCTGTTCCAGCCCGAACGCCCCAACGCCCACGGCTGGGATCTGTCGGATGTGACCACGCTGGCCGACATCGATGCCCGGCGACGGCAGCCGGACTGGCTGACGGTTGAACCGCTGCTCGCATCAGAGGCCATGGCGGAAGGGGAAGAGGACGCGCCAGCATCGCTGTGCACCCCGATCCACAACCCGGCGACGGGCGCTGCCATCGGGGAGGTTCGCGCCGCAACGGCTGCCGAGATCGACGGCGCGCTGGCCGCTGCCCAACCCTGGGCCGCCACTACCGCCGAACGTGCAGCGGCGCTTAACCGGGTCGCAGACCTCTATGAGCAGCACTTCGATCAGGCCTTTTCCCTGCTGGCGGTGGAGGCAGGCAAGACCCTGCCCGATGCCGTCGCCGAGCTTCGGGAAGCCGTGGATTTCCTGCGCTACTACGCGGCCCGGGCTGAGGCGCTGTCCGAGGACACGGCACCGCGCGGGACGTACGTTTGCATTAGCCCGTGGAACTTCCCGCTGGCCATCTTCACCGGGCAGATTGCCGCTGCGCTGGCTGCGGGCAATACCGTGCTGGCCAAACCGGCCGAGGCGACAGCCGCGCTTGCCGCCTGGGCAACCGGGCTCATGCACGAGGCCGGGGTTCCGGTGACCGCGCTGCAACTGCTGCCCGGCGAAGGCAGCCGGGTCGGGGCGCAGCTGACCGGCGACCCCCGGATCAACGGTGTGGCCTTTACCGGATCGACCGCAACGGCGCGGCGCATTCAGTCAACCATGGCCGATGCCTGTGCACCCGGCACGCCGCTGATCGCGGAGACCGGCGGGCTCAACGCCATGGTGGTGGACTCAACGGCCCTGCCTGAGCAGGCGATCAAGGATATCCTGACCTCGGCCTTCCAGTCGGCGGGCCAGCGGTGCTCGGCGCTGCGCTGCCTTTATGTGCAGGAGGATATGGCAGAGGGCTTTATCGCACAGCTGATCGGCGCCATGGACCAGCTGCGGCTGGGCGATCCTTGGGATCTGAGCACCGATGTCGGCCCGATTATCTCCCCAGAGGCGGCAGCCGAGATCGAGGCCTACTGCCGCGCCGCCGAGGACAGCGGTTCCCTGCTCCACCGCCATAACCCGTCTGAGCCGCTACGGGAAAATGGCAGTTTCGTTACCCCGGCGCTGATTGCCGTTGATGGGATCGACGCACTGGAACGCGAGGTCTTTGGCCCCGTGCTGCACGTTGCAACCTACCGTGCCGGTGAGCTGGAAGCCGTGATTGAGGCCGTCAACGCGACGGGCTACGGCCTGACCTTCGGCATCCATACGCGGATCAACAAGCGGATCGACGCCATCTTCGGGCGGGTTCGTGCCGGTAACGTCTACGCCAACCGCAACCAGATTGGCGCGATCGTCGGCAGCCAGCCCTTCGGCGGTGAAGGCCTGTCCGGGACTGGCCCCAAGGCCGGCGGCCCGCACTACCTGCCCCGCTTCCGGCAGCAGTCAGCGCAGGCAGAGGGCTCGGCCTGGCGCGGGCTGGCACAGCCCCGGCACCTGTCGGCGGAGATTGCGACCGTGGCGGCAAAGCCGGTCGAGCCGCCCGTGCGGCACAGCCTGCCCGGCCCCACCGGTGAGACCAACGAGCTGTCGTTGTTCCCGCGCGCGCCGATGCTGTGCGCCGGACCGGGGGCGCGCGCGGCGCAGGCGCAGCGGGCTTGCGTTGAGGCCCTCGGCGGGCGCGCGGTCGTTGCAGGCGGTGAGCTGAGCGCGGATGCGCTGACGGACCTGCCCCCCATCGGGGGTCTGCTGTGGTGGGGGGATGCTGCGACAGGGCGCGACTACGCCCGGGCGTTGGCAGCGCTGCCGGGGGCGATCATCCCGCTGATCACCGGCAAACCCGACACGGCGCAGGTCATGCTCGAACGTCATCTGTGCGTAGACACGACGGCCGCAGGCGGGAACGCTTCCCTGCTGCTCAGTTCCAACGAGTGAGTCAGTGAGCGGGAAAAGCGCGCCTAATTCAACAGATCGTCGAACAGGGCGGCCAGCCCGTGCATGTTGTACATGGTGGCCACGGGCCGGTCGTTTTCGTCGAACAGGCGCAGCTCAAAGCCTTCTTTCTCAAAGCGGGCAATCCGGGTGAGACCGATCGTTGGGGGGTATTCGTCCCAGCACAGCATCAGGGTCGATGCCATCATCGGGTTGACGCTGACCTGGCCATCGTCGCCCGCTGGGTTGAATGATCCATTGAGGAAGTTGCACTCATCGCGGGTGCTGAACTGGCCCTTCATGTCGATACGCAGAACCACGCTGTCGGAGTTCTGCCCACCGTGCCAGATGGCATTTCCCTGCTCGTCGAACAGCGTGTGCGCCCACCAAGTACCGGATAGGGCGTGAAACACCGGCAGCACGATGCTGTCGTCGTAGCCGAACTTGGGCGGGATCAGGTCTGGCAGTGGCAGCAGCAGATCGGGGTTAATCTGCAACGGCCGCTCATTGTCGGCTCGGGCCGCGGTCGCTGCAAAGAGCGCGACAACAATGAAGAAAGCAAAGACGGCGAAAACCTGCGACAGCAGGGGCAAGGATTGCCCCCAGTTGTGGCTGGGTGCGGGTTTGCAGGGCGGGTGTGGCAAGAGCGGTGTCGAAGACCATGGGAGGAGCCTTTAGCGTGAGAGTGATGACAGCCGGTCTAATCCAGAGCCTGTAAATTCTGATGTCGGGACTGCTTCAAATCGTTTCAGAGAGCAAAGGCACCGAAACGCGCTGCCCGTGGGCTGGCACCGCCGCGATGCCAGCGACGGCTTTGCGCGGGCGGTTTCTGCGGGCATAGTGCGCGGCATCCGATCATGACACCGCAGGGAACAAACAGGGTGAGCCAGCAAATCGATCTTGTGATCAGACAGGCGCAGATCGTTACGCCCGAGGGCGTTGTCGAGGGCGATCTTGGCGTCGATGGCGGCCGCATCACGTCGATCGGCACGCCGGTGACCGCTGCGCGCCGGGTGATCGAGGCTGCTGATCGCATGGTTATGCCCGGCGGGGTCGATGTCCACGCCCATATCGAGCAGATGTCGGGCATGGGCCAATGGAACGCCGATACCTTCGAGACCGCGACCCGATCGGCAGCCATGGGCGGGACCACCAGCGTCATCTCCTTCGCCGCTCAAGCTGCTGGACAGACCCTCGCCGACACACTGGCCGACTACGCCGCCCGCGCCGAACGGGGCGCCATGATCGACCACGCCTTCCACCTCACCCTGACCGACTTGTCGGTCCCGGGCTTTGAGGCCGACCTCGCTGTGCTGATGGACTGCGGGGCACCGATCGTTGAAGGTCTTCACCACTTACAACATCCAGCTTGGTGATGCGGAAATTCTGCGGGTGATGGAGCTGGCCCGCGCTGGCGGGTCGCTGGTCTGCGTCCACGCCGAAAACGATGCCATCATCGCCCGCGCCCGGGCGTCGCTGCTCGCCGCCGGGCATCGCCATCCGCGCGACCATGCCCATTCCCGCCCTCGCATGGCCGAAATCGAGGCGATCGAGCGCATCTGCCGCTTTGCCGAATACCGCGACCAGCCGGTGATGCTGTTCCACGTCTCCACGGCTGAAGGCGTCGAGGCCATCCGCGCGGCCAAGGCCCGGGGCGCGCCGGTGTGGTGTGAAACCTGCCCGCACTATCTGCTGATGACCGAAGACGTGCTCGACAAGCCCGGGCTGGAGGGGCGAAGTGGATGTGCTCACCCCCGCAACGCACCGCGCAGGATCAGGAGGCACTGTGGGCCGGTCTGCTCGACGGGACGGTCAGCCTGGTCTCGTCCGACCACGCACCTTATCGTTTCGATGAAACCGGCAAGCTGGCCGCCGGGCCAGATCCGGATTTCTCGCAGATCGCCAACGGTCTGCCGGGGCTGGAAACCCGGCTGCCGCTGCTGTTCAACGCCATGGTCACCCAAGGGCGTGGCGGACCACTGGCCTTTGCCGAGATTACCGCCCAGACTCCAGCGCGGCTCTATGGCCTGTCCGGAAAGGGCGCGATCGTCATCGGGATGGATGCCGACCTCGTTGTCTGGAACCCGGAGACCGAGCGGACCTATGGCACCAACGATCTGCACGACAATGTCGGCTACAACCCCTGGGCAGGTCAGCGCCTGCGCGGCTGGCCCGAACACGTGCTGCTGCGCGGCGAGACGCTGATGGCCGGCGGTGCCTTCGAGGGCAAGCCGGGCAGCGGACGCTGGCTGGATCGACCCGCAATCGGCTGCAAGCCCGGTGAGCAGGCAGCAACGCCAGCCCGGGAGGCGGCGGCATGACCCAGCGCGTTTCCGGCACCAAATCACTCATCGTTATCAACCCAAACTCCAGCCAGTCAGTGACGGATGGAATTGCCAGCGCGCTGAGCCCGTTCGAGGGCCGGGGCGTACCGATCCGCTGCCTGACCCTCCCGAGGGCCCACCGGGTATCGAAACCCAGCGCCAGGCCGATCTGACCATCGCGCCCATGCTGGCGCTCGCCGATGCGCACGAGGCCGAGGCCGCCGGCTACGTCATCGCCTGTTTCGGCGACCCGGGGCTGCACGCCCTGCGCGACCAGACCTCCCTGCCCGTCGTCGGCATTCAGGAAGCCGCCGTGATGACCGCGCTGACGCTGGGCCAGCGTTTTGGCGTTATCGCTATTCTCCCCACCTCGATCCCCCGTCATATGCGGGCCTTCGGGGCCATGGGGTGCTCGACCGGCTCGCTGGCGACCGTGCGCTTGGCCTTGGCGTGCTGGAGCTGGCTGACCGCGACCGGACACTCGCTGCCATGATCGAGACCGGTCGGCGCCTGCGCCACGAGGACGGCGCCAACGTCCTGATCACCGGCTGTGCCGGGATGGCCTACCTGCGTGAACCATTGGAAGACGCCACCGGCCTGCCCGTGGTCGAACCCTGCCAGGCTGCAGCCGCCATGGCGTTGGGCCAGATCGCCCTGAACCTCAGTCATCGCGTAAAGGATCCTCAGCATGCTCGATGAAACCGCCCGCGGCGTCTTCACCATCGCCGTCACCCCGTTCCTGCCCGATGGGGCCATCGACTTTGCTTCGATCGATCGCATGGTCGATGCCTATATCGAACGCGGGGCCACAGGCCTGACCATCCTCGGCATGATGGGAGAGGCGGGAAAGCTGACGGCCGAAGAATCCGTCGCTGTCGTCCGGGCCGTGGTGGCGCGCTCCAGCGTGCCGGTTGTTGTCGGGGTTTCGGCCCCCGGGCTCGCGGCCATTGCTGCGCTGAGCACCGAGGCTATGGACGCAGGCGCCGCCGGGGTCATGGTCGCCCCGCCGGGGTCCTTGCGCACCGATGACCAGATTCTGAACTACTTCCGCAGTGTCGCCGAAGCGCTGGGGCCGACCCCCTTTGTGCTGCAGGATTTCCCGCTGGCTACCGGGGTACAGATCGCGACGTCGGTGATCCTGCAGATCGTCGAAGACGTGCCCGTCCTGCGTCATGCTCAAGCACGAAGACTGGCCCGGTCTGGAGAAAATCAGCGCCTTGCGCCGCGCTTCAGACAGCGGCGCGCGCCGAATCTCGATCCTGTGCGGCAACGGCGGGCTGTATCTGCTCGAAGAGATGCTGCGCGGGGCCGACGGCGCCATGACCGGCTTTGGTTACCCGGAGATGATGGCGCAAGTCATCGCCGCTTACGAGGGCGGCGAGCTGGACCGAGCCCGGGACATTTTCGACGCCTACATGCCCATGGTCCGCTACGAGGCCCAGCCGGGTATGGGGCTGGCGATCCGCAAGCACTCGCTGGCGCAGCAGGGCGTTATCGCCCATCCGACCCTGCGGCGACCGGGGCCGAGCCTGCGCGCCGACAGCGTCAAGGAGATCACTGCACTGGCCGAGCGCCAGGCACGGCGGTTAAGGACGCTGGGATTTTGATGGTTTGTCTTTAGGTCGGTGAACCGATAGGCTCTAGGTCAATAAGCCTAACTCAAAGAATAACGGCCTGAGCAGCAACCTTGAGCAAGCAAGCCTTCAACTACGCCAGTCCATCCTCCGCAGCGTCGACAGCGGAACCTGATCTCTCGCTGCTGGCTGGGTTATCGGATGAGGAATGGGCGAAGTTTGCCCACTATCTCGAGCGGGTCGAGTTCAGCGCACACAACCTGCTGGTCCGAGCCGGAGAGCAGGATCCCTCCGTCTACATTCTGGCCGAGGGTCGGGTCGCCATCACCGCCGACGAACAGGGCGCGCAACCGCTGGCCGAGTTCGGCCCCGGCGACGTTTTCGGCGAAATTGCCTTCCTCGACAGGGAACCCCGCAGCGCCTTTGTCCGAGCGCTGACCGATGGGCGTTCCTTCCGTCTGACCCGCGAAAAATTCGAATACCTCAGCGCCTGGGAACCAAGGATCGCCCAGCAGTTCCTCCTCGATCTCGGACAATCGCTGTCGGCGCGGCTGCGCTGGACAACCAGCGCACTGGTCGACGCCCGGTCCAAACAGCGCTGAGACGGCACAGCAATCCATGACCAGCAGGGCGTTCCAAAACTATCTGGAAGTCGGGCGGCAGGGACCGCCCGCGCTTTGGTGGGCGCTCCGGCTGGTGGCCTTTGCCTTCACCCTGTTTGTGCTGGTGATGATCCCGCTTTCGGGCGAACACGGGCTCAAGCTGGTGTGGAACGTCCTCGTCCCTTGTCTGCCGGTGGTGTTTGCCTTTGCACCGGGATTGTGGCGGCAAGTCTGCCCCATGGCGTTCCTGAATCAACTGCCCCGCACCTTCGGCCTGTCGCGCGGTCTGCGGCTGCCGGCGGGCATGAGCCGGGTTGCCTATCTGGTTTCCGTCTGCGCCTTTTTCGGGCTGATCAGCCTTCGACCGCTAGTGTTCAATACCAGTGCGGGCTGGACCCTGACCCTGCTGGCCGTGCCTCTGGGACTGGCGGCGCTCGGCGGCTTTGTCTTCGCCGGGCGCAGCGGATGGTGCGGGACGTTCTGCCCTTTAGCGCCGATCCAGCGGGCCTATGGCCTCGCACCGGTTGTACGGGTTCGAAACGGCTATTGCGAGACGTGCCTAGGGTGCCAGAAGAACTGTTACGACTTCAATCCGCGCGCGACCTTGCTGGCAGATTTCGACGATCGCGATCCTTGGTACGTGCTGCAGAAGCGCTTTTTCATCGGCGCCCTGCCCGGCTTTATCCTCGGCTTCTTCGGCTACAGCGTTCTCGGAGAGGTGCTTGGTGAAGCACTGGGGCTGGGCAACAGGGTGGCGGTCTACTACCTGGTGCTGGCGGGCGGTATGACCAGCTCTCTGGGACTGTTCACGGTGCTGGAGACCTTCCTGCGGATCCCACAGGTTCATCTGAGTGCGATCTTTGCCCAGATTGCGCTGGTAATATTCTACGGCGTCCTGTCCCAGCCCTTCATGGACACGCTTGGGCTCTATATCGCACCCCTGCAAACCATGGCTTGGCTCGACGAAGTCATGGTGGTCGTTGTGGCCCTTGTCGCTGCGACCGTTCTCACCCGGCATTTCATCGCCCACCGCGCTTATCACCGAGATGACGAACCAGCTGCCGCGCCGAAGCTCAAGGTCGCGCTGGACCGGCTTGGTGATGATAGCGCCGGCCTGCCGCAGCTTGAGGAACGGGCCTCGGGCAACCGGCTGCCCGCCGCCCCCTCACAAACGATTCTCGAAACGCTCGAAGACGCTGGGATCAAGATTGACTTCGGCTGTCGTCTGGGTCTGTGCGGGGCCGATCCGGTTGCGGTTGTCGAGGGCGAGGAAAACCTTGAAGAGCCAAGCGAGGACGAACTGGTGACCCTGCGACGCCTCGGGCTGGAAGGCCGGGCACGACTGGCCTGTGCCTGCCGGGTCAAACAGGGTCGGGTGGCCATTGATCTGGATCTCGATCCCAACACCCTGCCCCCGCCGGCACCCGCCACCGCCGCCACAGACCCGGTTGAGGCCGCCGGGATTGGCCGCGTGGTTATCGTCGGCAATGGCGCAGCGGGGACGACAGCCGCGACCGAACTGCGCCGCATGAGCCCAAGTCTCGACATCGATCTGATCGGGGCCGAACGCTACCCGTTCTACAACCGCATGGGCGTGGCGCGACTGATTCACAAAGCAATCGGCGCAGACGAGCTGTTTCTACTCGACCCCAAGCGCCACGACGACCTTGGCATCACCCTGCATCGCAACACACAGGCTACCCGGCTCGACCCGGCCAGCCAGACGCTCACCCTCGGCACGGGCGAGACCCTGAGCTACGACCGTCTTATCCTGTCAACCGGTGCACTGGCGGCTATGCCCCCCGTCCCCGGCACCGCTCTCCGTGGCGTGTTCGTGATCCGAACAGCCGAAGACGCCGAACAGATCCGGGCCTTCGCCCAGTCCCTGCCCCAGACCTCACGCAAGGCCGTGGTCGTCGGGGGTGGCGTGCTGGGCGTGGAAGCGGCAGACGCACTGCGCCAGCTGTCGTTCCGCACCACTATCCTGCAGCGCTCAGACCGGCTGATGCCCCGCGAGCTGGACGAGCCAGCCGCCCTTCGGCTAACCCACTTCCTCAATCTCATCGGCATTACCGTGCGCACCCAAGCCCGGACCACCGCCATCGAAGGTGACGACGGGCAGGTCACCGGCGTGAGCATCGACCCTTCTGAGGTAATCGCCGCCGATCAGGTGGTCATCTGCGCCGGGGTTAAGCCGGAGATTACCCTTGCGGCGCAGGCGGGGCTCGACACGGATCGGGGTGTTCTTGTGAACGAGGCGATGCAAACCTCTGACCCCAGCATCTACGCCATCGGCGACGCCGCGCAGACCGACCCGGCCATACCAGCGCTCTGGCCGATCAGTGCGCATCAGGCATTGGTTGCGTCGGCTCATCTCCTGGGTGTCGAGCCACCATCAGCCGGTGGCCCCATCTACGTGCGGCTCAAGCACGACGGTATCGCCGTGTTCTCCTTCGGTCAGATCGACGAAGGGACGGACGAGGGCATCGAGGAAATTATCAGCAATGCCGAGGATGAGCCGAACTACCGGCGCCTGCGGCTCAAGGGCAACCGTATGCTCGGCGCGATTGTGGTGGGCATGCCGGGCGCAGAGAAATTCCTGCTGCCCTATCTCTCCGGCGAGCCCGTGCCTGCCGCCGTCTTGGCTGACTGGCGAAGCGGTGTGTTCAACTGAGCCGACAGGTGACCGGGCCGGACTGGCTCAGTCGGTCAGGCCCAGTTTCACGCGCAGCTCATAGTCCAGTTCATCCGCGTTGGTGATGCAGATGCTCTGGTCGCCGAAGGCGTCGACAATCTCGACGGTGATATCGCCGAAATAGTCCACGAACTCGACTTCCTGATCGGGAAAGCCAGAGCACTCACCCAGAACTTCCCATTCCTGATCACCGAAAGCGTCGACGATTTCCACCGTAATGTCACCGAAGGCGCTGACCGCTTCCACCGACACGTCGGCGATCTGAGCGGCAGCCGGACTACCCCAGGCAAGAGCACCGGCAAGCAGCACAGCCGTCCATCGAGGCGTAATTTTTCGCATGATCTTTCCCCTGTTACTCGTAGGATAAGGATGGTTCAGCGGGTCTTGCGTCGCATTACCCTGAACCATAACCGCATCTTCGGCCCTATTGGAACGGGTTAATTCGGTTGAAACACGGGGAAGAAGGGAGAGGTCTCATGCGACTCATGCTTATTCTGCTGCTGGCTTTGCTTTGGGGGACACGGGCCTGGGCGGCGGACTGGCTCGATCGGTTGTCGGATCATGAGCACTGCGCAGCGCACTACCAGACTCTGAGCAATTATGACGGCGCCTTCGCCGATGAGTTCATGGCGCAGGCGACGGCGGGGCGTGACCTAGCGCTGCAGACGATTGCGGAAATCGACGCTGGCGACCGCCCGGATGATCAGTGGTACCGGGACATGGCGGCACCCTGGCCGACCCTCGAATTCTACGTTGGCAGCGAGTTTGGCAGAAAGATCGCGGCGATCGCGGATCGGACCCGATGGGAATTCTGCAGCGCGCGGATCGACGGCGTGCAGAAGTTCCAGTGCACCATGGCACCGACGGCGTTCTTCGACCGGGAGACCTTCCACGCGCACCTGCACGATCTGATCGAACAACGCAGGTGCGAGGGCCTGCTCGCTGGCCGCTGAAACCGGGGTTTTGCCCATCGCCGAACTGCGCTTAAGCTGTATTCACGCTCAGCGGAGGCGTCCCGCCAAAAACCGAAGACATAAGGCGTACCGATCATGTCAGAAGCTCTCGACGTCAAGGATATGAAGCTCTACGCCGAGGCGGGCAGCATTCTCGCCGACCTCGAAGCCATGGGATATGCCAACGGCTCACCGCTTACCGTCGACGCGGTCAGCGCCTTTGACCAGCTCCACTACCACGGTGCAGACAGCGTGCGTTACGGCGTTGGACAGCTGGGCATCGACGCCACTGCACGCGTGTTGGAAATCGGCGCAGGCTGGGGCGGTCCATCCCGGGTTATCGCGGCGGCGACCGGCGCCCGAGTGGTCGCGCTGGAACTGCAGCCGGACTTTCACAGTGTGGGCGAGAGCCTGACCGCGCGCTGCGGCCTTGCGGATTTGGTCAGCCACCAGCGCGCCGATTTCCTGACCGTCGAGTATCCGGCGGGCAGCTTTGATCACGCGGTCAGCTGGCTGGCTCTCTACCATATCCCCGACCGCACTGCCTACACGGCGAAGATCCACCGCTTGCTCCGGCCCGGCGGGATGCTGTTTATCGAAGACCTGATGCAAGGGACGGCCTACGCACCCGCTGATGCCGAAACCCTGAACCGGGAGTTGTTTTCCAACTCCATGGTCAGCGCCGCGGATTACGTCGAAAGTGTCGAGCGGGCCGGCTTCGAGGTCGTTGCGGCCGATACCATGACCCAAGACTGGCGGGCCTTCACCACCGAGCGGCTCGCGGCCTTCGACGCCAACCGCGCGGGCTTCATCACCCGGCACAGCGAGGCGCTGTTCGAGGCACGGCGGCACTTCTATGCGAAGATTGTCGAGTACTTCACTGCCGATGCGATCGGCGGCATGCGGTTGGTCGCGCGCAAATGCTGAAGCAGGGGGTCAGGCCGCCGCCGCCCGCTCGTCGATGACCACCCCGGCCGCATCCATGGCGGCCATCTGCGCGGCCAATGAGCCCTCGAGGTCGATTTCCTTGGACAGGTTGCGCAGCAGCACGGTCTCGAAGCCATGATCGACCGCGTCCAGCGCCGACCACCCCACGCAGAAATCGGTCGCGATCCCGCAGAGAAAGCAGCGCCGCACCCCGCGTGCGCGCAGGTAGCCATCCAGCCCGGTGCCAGTCTTGCGGTCGTTTTCGACAAAGGCAGAGTAGGAATCCAGCTCGGGCCGAAAGCCCTTGCGGATGATCAGATGCGCGAGGCTCTGGTCCAGATCCGGATGAAACTCAGCCCCCCATGTCCCCTGCACACAGTGATCGGGCCACAGCGTCTGCTGGCCATAGGGCATGTCGATCGTGCTCAGCGGCGCTGCACCGGCATGGCTGGAGGCGAATGACGAGTGCCCCGCGGGGTGAAAGTCTTGCGTGAAAACCACGGTCTGGAACTGCCGGGCAATAACGTTGATCGGCGGGACAATCGCCGAACTGCCCTGCAGGTCAAAGGCCCCGCCTTCGCAGAAATCGTTCTGGACATCAACGACGATCAGGGCGTCTTCCGGTCCGAATGCTTCGGTCATGGTGCTGCTCCCTCTTCCCTATTCACTCAGCCCGGCCCGGGCCATGGTTGGCGGGGGCAGTATGGCGGCAAGCCAGAAGCGCTTGCAAGTCACGGTCAGCACGGCACAATAACCCCGCACTACGTTCAACAGCCTTGGGGTTGGCGGCATGTCAGAGACCGACTTCGGCAAACGCGATGACAGGGGGCACTACCGGCCAGCGAAGCGGGTAGGCTACCCGCCCGTGTTTGTCTGGCCCGCCCAGCCGTTGCGGGCGCTGCGGTGGGTCGTCGCCCTGCCCGGTTATTTCCTGCCCTGGAACCTGTTCTACGTCGCGGTCGGGCTACTCGCCTGGTTCGTGCTGTCGCCGCCGCTTGAGGCCTATGCCAGCCCGGATCCGCTGATGGTGGCACTGGTGTACCTGCGCAATGCGGCGCTGGTGGCGCTGTACTACGGCGCCTTTCACCTGCGGCTCTACACCACGCGATCGCAGGGCACAGCCTTTAAGTTCAACCCGCGCTGGCCTGCTGAGAAATCAGCCAAGTTCCTGTTCGGGAACCAGAACCTGGACAATGTCTTTCTGACCTTTGCCAGCGGTGTCACCATCTGGACCGCCTTCGAGATCGGGTTGCTGTGGCTGGCGGCACAGGGTTACCTCGGCGTGATCACGGTCGAGGGCAACTGGGTCTATTTCATCGCCATGGTGCTGCTGGTGCACCTGTGGCGCGACCTGCATTTCTACGTGATCCACCGCCTGATCCACGTCCGAGCGCTCTACCCCATCGTGCATCGCGTCCACCACCGCAACATCAACCCCGGTCCGTGGTCGGGGCTGGCCATGCACCCGCTGGAGCACCTGTTCTACTTCTCCTGCGCCCTGCTCTACCTGATGCTTCCCTTCCACTCGGCGTTTGTGATCGTGGTGCTGGTGCACGCGGGCCTGAGCCCGGCACCGGGGCATCTGGGCTTCGAGCGGATACGGGCGGGCGGCTCACGCAGCTTCGATGCGGACGCCTACGCCCACTATCTTCACCACAAGCACTTCGAGTGTAACTACGCGGACGGGATCCTGCCGCTGGACCGGTGGTTCGGGACCTTCCACGACGGCAGTGAAGACGCGGAGCGGCGACTGAGGGCCCGTCTGCGGGCGCGGGGCAAGGACTAACCTGACGGCCCAGTGGTGCTCGGGTTCGCGCGCAGCGCCAGTTGCCGTTCGCGCAGCAGGCTGTAGAGCCCCGCCCCGACCACCATGGTCGCGCCGATGACCGTCGGCAGATCAACAGATTCGCCGAGGATCAAAACCCCGGCCCCGACCCCGAAAACCACCCGGATGAACCGGAACGGACTGATCACCGACACCTCACCCAGCCGCATGGCCAGCGCAACCGCCAGCGTGCCCAGACACCCCACAACGATCAGACCACCGAGAAACAGCCAACCCTCGCGGTCGGGGATGACCACCTCACCAGAAATCAGCGTCATGCCGATCCCGGTCAGTACGATTGCCACCGCTCCCCCAGAAGCCGAGGATCGGGGTGGAGATGCCGGCCGGCATGATCCGTGTGCCAATGTCTCGGATTGCCATGCCAATCACCCCGATCAGGGTGAAGGCCGCGAAAAAGTCGAAAGTGTCCAACCCCGGCCGGATGATCACCAGCACCCCAAGGAAACCCACGATCAGGGCGATGGAACGCCGCCAGCGCAGCGGCTCGCGCAGAAACACCACCGCCATCAGCGTCAGCACCAAGGGCAGCGACTGCATCAGCGCCGTCACTGTCGCAAGCGGGGAGAACCGCAAGGCGATGATCACCCCGACAATGGCCACCGCCTCCCCCACACAACGCATCAGCATGGCATGATGGAGGAGACGGCGCTCAAAGAACCGCTGTCGTTCACGCAGGGCGAGCGCAGCAAAAAACACCGCCAGCCCCAGACCGAGGATAATGGTCACCTGCCCTATAGGGATGGTCCGGGACGCCAACTTCATGCACAGATCGGCGAGTGTGAAGAAGAAGCTACCGGCCACCATCAGGATAATGGCGCGCAGGGTGTCGGGCATTTTGCGGTTCCTGGTTCCTGGTTCCTGGTTCCTTTGGAACGATAGGGTTTAGCGGACTCGGACGTGGACTGAAACTCAAGCGGGTTCAGTCCCAGACCACGGGCATGGACAGCGGACCGCGAAAGGCCCAGCCGCCAAAGGGTACAGGGCCAGCCAGACGCAGGCCCTCGAAGCGATCGAACAGCCTTGGCAGCACGACCTCCCCGATCAGACAGCGGGAGATCCACGCCCCGGCGCAAAAATGCGGGCCTGCGCCAAACGAAATCGCAGGGGTGCAGTCCTGCCGCAAGTCGAAGGCGGTGGGGTTGGGAAAGCAGTCTTCATCCCGGTTGCCGGAACTGAACATGAAAAACACGCGGTCTTCAGGGGCGAAATCGACCCCGCCAAAGCTGTAAGGCTGGGCGACCCGGCGCGGCGACATGCCTATGGGCGAGAGCCAGCGGGCATATTCCTCGAAGGCGTCAGCAAAGCTCGCCTCTCCCGCCCTGATCAGGGCCAGCTGCTCAGGGTGGGACAGCAGCGCCCAGACCGTTCCGGCGATGGCATCACGGGTCTCGTTCTGCCCCCCGGAGATGGCGAGGCGGATGTTGATGCCATTCTGCTCGTCGCTCATCCCAGCAGCGTGCTGGACCGAAAGCAGCGAGTGATCGGGCTGCTCGCGGACTTCCGGCAGCCTCTCGAGAACGTGCTCGTCGATCGCTCGGACACAATCCACGCAGTGGGCTTCGAGCGCCGGATCACCGGCGTAGTTGGCACAGCCGTCGATCATCCCCTGGCTCACACGGTCCATGGTCTGCCAGTCCATGTTGGTCAGCCCTGTCACTAGACACAGCGCCTCCCCGGCCAGACGGCGGGAGATATCTGAGGCCATGTCAGCATGGCCGGCGGGCTGGAGTTCGGCCAGCACCCGGTCGGCCAAGTCCTCGAAGGACTGACGCCAGACCTCCCTGACCGTGCGGGGTGAAATGGACGGAAAGATCGCCTTGCGCTCGGCACGGTGCTCACGGCCGTCCTTGCGCATCATGTTCTGCCCCATCAGGCGGGTCATCAGCCCGTCGGGCTGGACCGAGGAAAAGACCTCGATCTTCTTCTCGTTCTCGGCGATGTCGTCGCGGCGCACCATCAGCGTGGCGTCGAGCTGCGGGACATAGGCAATGGGCGCGCTGCGCCGCATTTCGGCAAGCGTTGGATAGGGGTCAGCCCAAAACGCCTTCGGGTCAATGTCGAAGATCGGGGCGGTGGACACGGACTGTTGCTCCCCTTGATGCGTCGGGCTGGCGTCAGCGGCTGGGACGGCACCTGTAAGGGCGCGTACAGCCGCGACTGACTGGGGGGCAACCTGCACCCCTTATCCGGGCGGGGCAAGCCCGGCCGATGTCGAGCGGCCCGTCACGGGGATCAGGCTTGCCGTGACCGGGCCAAAGCGTGATCGCTGACTATGGCAGCCAAGGCGCGGCGTTCTGGTGCCGTTTCGGTGCAGGGTCAGCCTGAGGCCGAAAGAATGGTCTGGATCCGGTCGGCGGGGGCATCGCGGACGCTCAGCCCCAGCTTGGACCGGCGCCAGAGCACGTCTTCGAGGGGGCGGGCGTATTCGCGCTGGCGCAGGTGCTCGATCTCCCCTGCCAGACCCCATCGCCGAGGTGCGCGCCGCGGTTATCGGCGATGTCGTAGGCGAAGGAGCCGTAGTTGCGCAGTAGCCGCCAGCTGACGCGCGGTTCCAGATCCGGGTGGGCGCGGCGGAACGACGCCAGCGCAGCCTCAAAATCCAGCCCGATATCTCCGCCGGGGAGCAGCGCCCCCGGGTCCAGGCCGGCGAGAGGTCGAAGAACGGCTTGAAGTGGTCAACGGCTTCTTCGGAGAGTTCGCGGTAGGCGGTGAGCTTGCCGCCAAAGATGGTCAGCAGCGGGGCTTCGCCGTCCGGCGCACTTTCGAGGCGGAAGGAGTAGTCGCGGCTGACCTTGGAGGCGGCCTTGCCCTCCTCGTACAGCAGCGGCCGCACCCCGGCGTAGGTCCAGACCACGTCGTCGTCGCTGAGCTGCTGGTCGAAGTAGCGGTTGACGGCATCGAGCATGTAGCCCTGTTCCTCGGGCGTGCAGTGCACGGCGCGGGGGTCGTCGCTGTGCTCGACGTCGGTGGTGCCGATCAGGGTGAAGTCCTACTCGTAGGGAATGGCGAACAGGATGCGGCCGTCGGTGTTCTGGAAGATGTAGGCGTGGTCGCCCTCGAAGGCCTTGCGCACAACGATGTGCGAGCCGCGCACCAGTCGCAGTTGGGCGGGCTTGTTGGCGCCCATGACCTGCGCATCCACCTGCGCGGCCCATGGACCGGCGGCGTTGACCAGCGCCCGCGACCGAACCTCGGTTTCAGCGCCGTCTTCGGCCTGCAGGGTCAGGGCCCAGTGGCTGCCGTCGTCGCTGCGGCGGGCCTTGGTGACGGCGGTGCGGGTACGCACGGTGGCGCCCGGGCCTCGGCGTCCATGGCGTTGAGCACCACCAGCCGCGCGTCCTGCACCCAGCAGTCGGAATAGAGGAAACCGCGCCGGACCCAGTCCTGCAGCGGGGCGCCTTCGGGGCCGGACCGCAGCGACAGCCCGCGCGAGCCGGGCAGCAGTTCGCGCTTGCCGAGGCTGTCGTAGAGGAACAGGCCGGCACGGATCATCAGGAACGGGCGCTGCTCGGGCGAGTGCGGCAGGCAGAAGCGCAGCGGCCAGACGATGTGCGGCGCGGCGCGCATGATCACCTCGCGCTCGGCGAGGGCTTCGCCGACCATCTTGAATTCGTAGGTCTCAAGGTAGCGCAGGCCGCCGTGGATCAGCTTGGTCGAGGCCGAGGAGGTGCCGCTGGCGAAGTCCTTGGCTTCGACCAGCAGGGTCTTCAGCCCGCGACCCTGCGCATCGCGGGCGATGCCGGTGCCGTTCACACCGCCGCCGATAACGGCGAGATCGTAGAGTTCCATGCTCAAGAGTTCTTTGCTGTGTTTCCGGAACCGGCCTCAGACATTGGATTTCTTGCCCTGAGAGCCCTGGGCGGCGTCCTTCTTTTTCTTCGAAGAGGCCGCTATCCTCGCCTTTTGCGATCGCTTGGCCAGATCATAACCAATCATCGCAAAGGCGGTGTTGATGCTCTTGAGCATGCGCAGCGTTTCCTGATGTATGCGGCTGGTTTCGTAGCTCTCCGGCACTTTGTCACGGAGGCGGGACAAGTGGCGGGTCTGCAGATCCCGCTCTATCTTGCGCACTTTCTCCTTCGCCTTGATCAGTCTGTGCGCGTCTTCGGGGGCCTGGGTCACCAAGGTGTTCAGCGCCCTTTGCGCATTGACCAGCACGCGGTCATGGAACTCGGTGATTTCACTCATGCCCTGTTCGGAAAAGGCCAAGCCTTCGTCCTTGAGTTGCTGCGCCTGTTCGATCAGCCGAACGCCTGTGGCCTCGGCGGCGAATTCGAGGTTCAGTGCAATTGATGCCAGTTGGTCAGACTGGCGACGTTCGTCCTGGTTCATTTTGTCCGGAGGCAGCTGGGCGAGGAACTGCTTGATTTGCTCATGCATTTCACGCACGTCGTCGACCTTTTCCGAGACAGCCTGTTCGACATGATCGTCCCTTGTCTGAAACAGAACGATCACGTTCCTGAGCATGCCTTCAACAGTTTCACCCAACCGGATGACTTCCCGCAGAGCACAGGCCAGAGCCCGCGACGGCGTCCCGAGCGTCGAGGTGTCGAGGTTTGACGACAGAATGGATTGTTGGGACAGGTCAAGTCGATCCGGGATCAACCGGCGGACAAGGTGGGCCATCGGCCCCAGCACAGGCAGGCGCAACAGCGCCAGCATAAAGTTGAACGCAATGTGCAGGGAAATGACCTTCTGTGCGGCGCTCCCCCTCAGCCAGTCGAGCAGGGTCGCCTGTTGCATCAGCACCAGGAGCAGGCCCGTTGCAAGCGCCCCCCGGACCATCAGATTGGCCACCATGATGCGGCGCGCTTCGAGGCCTGAAGACATGGTCATGGTGAAGGCCACCAGCGCTCCACCGAGATTTGCACCCAGCACCAGAGCCACGGCCGCATTCATCGGCAATAGCCCCTGCCCCACCAGCGTGACAAAGAACAGAACGCTGGCCACCGACGAATGGACCAGCCAGGTAAAGGCTGCGCCAATCACAAAGGCGAGGATGACGTCCTGATCCAGATAGCTCATCAGCGTCAACACGGCCGGATTGCCCAGCAACGGCGCGGTCGCCATGCGGATCATGTCCAGAGAAACAAAAATCAGACCCACGCCGATCAGTATGCGGCCATGAGCCTGCCCACCGCCCCTTTCACCCCGGAGGTAGAGAGCGACCCCGGCCAGCAGCAGCAGCGGGATGATGAAATCGCGCTCGACCAGCAGTATTTGTGACACGATGGCAGAGCCAAAATCAGCGCCGAAGATGATGGCCAGCCCAGTGACGAGCCTTAAGCTGCCGCGATTGGCAAAGTTGGCGATCAGAACCGCGACTGCCGTTGCACTCTGCAGACAAATGGCGGCGAAGCCTCCGGTCACCATCGCCTGCACCCTGCGCTTGTCCGATCGTTGGAGGAAGCGTCGCAGGGCAATGGCGAATGCATCCTCGACACCCGTTCGCACCAGCCGGGCCGACCAGATCAGCAGGGCGGCGGCCCCGGCGATTGTGAACAGAAAATAGAGAAGGCTGGGTTCATGCATGCGTCAGACTCAATCTCGTGCTAAAAATGATCAGGGAGCGCCCTAAAACGGGAACGGCCCAGCGCCGCCAACCGGACCAATGCGAACGGTTTGAAAAGTCCCGGCCCAGCGATGGATCAGGCACCCATCGCCCTGCTCATGAAACCCGATCCTCGCGCTCTTGCGGGTATCAAAGGCGAAGGAGCTGCAGGGGGATGGCGCCGAAATCGCTGGAAACCCACCAATGTTAGAAACAATCATGCAGTGGAGGTGTCCGCAGACCACGAGGATTTCTCCCTGATGCTGTCGGAGTACATCACCGAAGGCTGCTGTCGACTGCAGGCCAATCGCGTCCATAAACACGATCCCTGTCTTGAAGGGGGGGTGATGCAGGGCGACCATTGTTGGCGCGCCGCCGATTGTCTTCAAAGTCCTGTCAAGAAATCCGAGTGTAGCGTCATCGAGAACCCCCACGCCCTGCCCCTCAACGAGCGTATCAAGTCCAATCACGTGCAGGTCGCCGATTTGGCGGTGCCAGTTCAGCTTGCCGTCTTCACTCAAATAGCCATCCGCCGCGAAGGCAGCGCGAAGCGGTGCGCGGGCATCGTGGTTGCCTGGAATGACGTACAAGGGAAGGTCCAGCGGCGCGAGCAGACGCTTGAATTGATCATAGCTCTCCGGGCTTCCATCTTCGCTCAGATCACCGGTGACCAGCACAGCATCGACCGTTCCGACCTGCTCCCTTACCTCCTGTAAGCGCTGGATCAGCCGCTCCAGCGGTGCGTTGGTGTCGAGCCGGCCGGAGACCAGCTCGCCTTCGGCCACTATGTGCGTGTCAGAGAGCTGCAGCAGGGTGGTCATTTGATCCCCGCCCGCAGGAAGGCCTGAACGAACTGGCGCTGGAACAGCAGGAAGGCCACCAGCAGGGGAGCGACCGACATCATGGTGGCCGCCGAGATAACGCTGATATCCACGCCGTTCTCGGGTGCGCCGAAGATCGACAACCCCACGGTCAGCGGTCGTGTATCGGGCGAGTTGGTCACGATCAGGGGCCAGAGGAAATTGTTCCAGTGGGTCGAGACCGAAACCAGCGCATAGGCGAGGTAAGTCGGTTTGGCCAGAGGCACGTAAACCCGCCATAGGATCCCGAGCAGGCTGCAGCCTTCGATCCGGGCGGCCTCGTGCAGTTCGATCGGTACCGACTTGAACGACTGCCGCATCAGGAAGATGCCGAAGGCGCTGGCCATGTAGGGCATGCCGACGCCAAACAGGCTATCAAACAGCCCCAGTCGCGAGACCATGGCGTAGTTTTCGACAATCAGCACCTCGGGCAGGATGAACAGCTGCATCAGTACCAGGATGAACACGAAGTCCTTGGCCGGGAAATCCATCTTGGCAAAGGCAAAGCCCGCCAGCGTGGTGAAAAAGAACTGACCAATCAGAACGATGGTGACCAGCAGGAAGGTGTTCAGAAAGTAGCGCAGCCACGGCGCGCCTTCCCAGGCTGTCCGGAAGTTATCCAGCGTCCAGGGAGACAGCAGGTTGAAGCTCACCGCGTCAGAGCTGGTGTGGAACGCAGCCCAGAATGCAAACAGCAGTGGAGAAATCCAGATTACCGCCAGCAGAATTGCGCCCGCCTGTTCGAGCATGGTACCGAGCCTGCTCATTGATAGTGCGTCCTGCGGTCAATGAAGAACAGCTGAACCGCTGCAACGATACACAGCACGCCCAGCACCAGAATGGTCATCGCGGCCGCGTGCGGCGCATCGAAAAAGGCGAAGGCCATCTCCCAGATGTAATAGAGGATCAACTTGGAGGCGTCCGACGGTCCGCCCTTGGTCAGAATGAACAGGTGGTCGATCAGCTTTACCGAATTGATGGTGGCGTTAACCATGATGAACAGCGTGGTCGGCATCAGCAGCGGCAGCACGATCCGTCTGGTGTAGGTCCAGCGGCTTGCGCCTTCGATGTCCGAGGCTTCTTTGAGGTCTTCGGGGATGGTCTGGAGCGCGGCCAGATAGAAGATCATGAAGAACCCGGCCTCCTTCCAGATCGTTACGATGATCACGGCCCAGAGCGCGGTTTGGGGTTGACCCAGCCAGTTGATCGACGGCAGGCCGAAGAGCCCACCGATCTGGTCGAGGACGCCCAGTCCGGGGGTATAGAAGAACAGCCACAGGTTCGCAGCCGCGATCATGGGCAGAACTGTCGGGGTGAAGTAGGCCGTGCGGACGAAGCCCCGCGCCGGGATCTTCGAATTCGCCCACAGCGCCATCGCCAGCGCGATCACGATGGAAACGGGAATGGTGACGGCTGCATAGAGCAGATTGTTTTTGACCACGACCCAGAACGTTGGGTCGGCAAACAGGTCCGAGTAATTTTCAAGGGCAATGAATTCAGAGGGTCTGCGCCGCGTTCCACGGGAAAACAGGCTGGACCAAAACGTTGCGGCGGAGGGATAGAAGGCAAAGATGGACAGCATCACGGCCGCTGGCGATAGCAACAGCCAGCCGTAAATCGCCTGTCTTCGACGTTCCAGATTTACCCGCTTGTTCATGTATTCGGACCCTGAACGGCATAGAGAAAATTGACACCGGCTCGCTACCGAGCCGGTGTCGTCTTAGAGCTTAGCGGTAAGCCTTCAGCAGACGCTCTGCTGCGGCTTGTGCTTCGCCAAGGGCGTCTTCTGCACTCTTGGAGTCCGTGAGCGCCGCCTGAATGGCATTGTTCAAGCCATCCCGCACCCGAGCGGTCTCAAAGGTCGAGAACTCGGCGACAGCGTTTTCGAGCTGGTTGCGAGCTACCAGAGCCGGTGGGAAGGCTGCTGTGTATTCCTTCAGAGCGTCGCTTTCGTAAGCGGCCGGGGATACACCCATGTAGCCGGTTGCGATGGACCAGGCCGCAGCCTGCTCTGGCGAGGTCATGAACTCGATCAGCTTCAGGGCTGCTGCACGCTCTTCGTCGGTGGTATCCTTGAAGACGTAGAAGTTACCGCCGCCCGTTGGCGAACCCTTGCGCACGTTGGCCGGCAGTTCAGCCACGCCAAAGTCGAAGCTGGCGTTGTCCTTGACCGCGCGCAGGTTACCCGTGGAGTGCCACATCATCGCCGTCTGACCTTCGAGGAAAGCCTGACGCAGGGTGCCCCATTCGACGGTACCCGTCGGCATGATGCCATGCTCAGCGGACAGCGACTTCCAGAACTCCAGCGTTTCAACAACGGTTTCGTCGTCGAAGTAAGTGGTCAGGCCATCGTTGGACATGACTTCCTTACCGTTCTGGATCGCCAGTGCCTGGAACATCCAGTAGGGGTAACCCGTCGACGGGATCATCAGGCCGTAGGTGTCATCGTTGGTCAGCGCCTTGCCCATGGAAATGATTTCATCCCAGGTCGTCGGTGGTGCTTCCGGGTCCAGACCGGCTGCAGCGAACTGCTCCTTGTTGTAGTAGGCGACGATGGTCGAACGCTGGAACGGAATACCCCAGGTCTGGCCTTCGATGCGGCCGTTGGCCATCAGTGCAGGGTAGAAGCTGTTCAGCCAGTCGGCATCGTCGGTCAGCGCTTCGAATGGCAGGATCAGGTCCTGCTCGATCAGGTCATAAGCATCGATCGAGAACATAACCGCCAGTTGCGCCGGATCACCTGAGTTCAGGGCCGACAGCGCGCGAACGCGCGTGTCGTCGTAGTTACCGGAGTAAACCGCATTGACTTTGATGTCAGGGTTCTCTGCCTCAAAGTCCGCAACGATGCTGTCGACCACCTGAGTGAGAGCACCACCTACCGCGATCGGGTAGTACATGGTCAGCTCTGTTTCAGCCGCCGCTGGCAACGCCATGCCGGCTGACATAACAACTGATAAGCCGATACCTTTTAAGTGTTTCATAGTCTCATCCTCCCTTTGGATCTCACACTACTTTTCAGTTAGTTGCTCGGAAACGCGTCTGCCGACTTCATCGAAGACGTGCAGGTCTTGGTTGTTGAAGGTCACCTCCACGCGTTCACCCACTGGAACAAGGGAAAGCCCGGGTTTCATGACTGTCAGTCCCCGAACGCCTTTGTGTTCCAGCCCGATTAGGGTTTCGTTGCCGAGGAATTCAGCCTCACTGACAATGCAGGACAGGCGTCCCTTCCCCTTTTTGGCAATTTCTACGTTCTCCGCCCGGATCCCGAGGGTCCGACCCGGAGAAAAATCTTCGACAATGCCCGGCTCGATCAGCGCCATCGGCGGCGCACCGACAAACTCGGCCACAAAGGTATTGGCCGGTCGGTTGTAGAGATCGTCGGGAGAGCCGATTTGCTGAATCCGCCCTTCGCGCATCAGCACGATTTTGTCCGCCAGACTCATGGCTTCGGTCTGGTCATGGGTCACGTAAACAACGGTGATCCCGAGATCCCGCTGTAGCTTTTTAATGTCCTTGCGCACGGAATTGCGCAGCTTGGCATCGAGGTTGGAAAGCGGCTCGTCCATCAGGCACAGGCGTTGACCGGCGACGATGGCGCGGGCCAACGCCACCCGCTGCCGCTGCCCGCCGGACAGCTCACTCGGCTTCCTGTGCTCCAGCCCGCCCAAACCAGTGATTTCCAGCGCACGGGCCATCTTCTCCCGGCGCTCACCCCGCGGGACCCCACGAACCTTCAGGCCAAAAATGACGTTTTCTGCCACCGACAAATGCGGAAACAGCGCGTAGGACTGGAACACCATCGAAAGATTGCGCGCCGACGCCGCGCTGGTCGTAACGTCTCTGCCTTCGATCAGGATCTGACCCTCATCGGGAATCTCAAGTCCCGCCAGCAGGCGAAGCGTTGTCGATTTGCCGCAGCCAGAAGGTCCGAGCAGAGCCACGAAGGAGCCCTCATCGATGTCGAGCGAGATTTCCTCCACACCGAGCTGACCGTTCCAGCGCTTGGCGACGTCCTGCAGAACAACGAAGGGCTTGGTGTCCATCTCTATTCCCTCTCTGCCAGGATCAGTCGATCGCCCAGACCATCGAGCAGCGGGCCAAAGCTGGGCTCTGGTCGCCGGTCGAGGATGACGTAATCCATGTCGGCAATGTTTTCGCCCACCGCCGGCGCCATGCGACCGAACTTGGTTCGGTCGAGCACCAGCAGGGAAACTTCCGCATTCTCACGAATGCGCTCCCGCGCCTGCACCTCGGCGGCGTGGAATTCGAGCAGGCTGCCGCCCTCGGTGACCCCGGCGACACCGAAAATGCCAAAGTCCGCGCGGTACTGGCCAAAGAGCTTGAGCACCCCGTCGCCAAGAATATCGCGGTCGGGTAGCCTGACCTCTCCGCCCGGCAGGATGATCCGGTTCGACTGCTCTTCACTCAGGGCCATGGCAGCGCTGAGGTTGTTGGTGATTACCGTCAATTCCTTATGGTCGCGCAAAGCGCGGGCGACGCTCAGCGGTGTCGAGCCGATCGAAATGAAGATCGTGGAACCATTCTTGATGAGCGCAGCCGCGGCGGTGCCGATGTCCCGCTTTTCAGAAATGTTCGTGCCGGCCCGCTGGTCGAAAGGCGTGTTCAGATACTGCTCTGCCAGCTCAATGCGGCCGTGCCGCCGCCGAAAGGTTTCGGAGTCACAGATGATGTCAGCGTCCCGGCGAATGGTCTGCATCGACACGTCAAAGATCTCGGCGAGCGAGCCCACTGAAACGGCGCCCTGCTCGTGCACGAGTTCAACGATCTGACTCCGCCTGTTTCGTTTCTTCGCAGACATCAAGACTCCCACTGACATCCAAACGGTGCGAGACACGGACCACTGTCCTTCATGTGTCCCAATGCAAACTAATGACAACAAAAATACTTCAAAACAACATTTTTTTATAAGCCAAAACACATTTTTTATGGGTTTGTGGGTTTTATCTGTTAAAAACGGACTAGAAAATGAAGTTTTGTATGTTTGCGTCAGGCGCTGAAGCACCTGAGGGACTGACAATCTTCTGACTCAAGTCCGCCCCCGCGCTTTGCGGTTAATCTGAACTGGTGCGAATTTACTATGCTTACGACCCCCTCGATTTTTGACCGGTATGAGGAGGTAAGGAGCCGCCTGCCGACAGCGACAACAGCCGCATCAACCCGCGAAATCTCGGCCTTGACGGACATCACTGACGAAGTCTCAGCCTTTGTGTTCGATGCTTTCGGTGTCCTGAATGTCGGCGAAACTCTGATCGAGGGCGCGGATCGGCGCCTTGATGATCTCCGGTCTCTGGGATGTCACCTTCGAATCCTGACCAATGCGGCGAGTTATGACCGCAGGGGTACGGTGGAAAAGTTCAGGCGACTTGGACTGAGTATCGAAGCGGAAGAAATCATAACCAGCCGAGACGCAGCTTTGGCAGCCCTGACGCCGGGGCTATGGGGCGGCATTGCTGCGCCCGAAGATACCCTGGAGGATATCGGCGTCGACCTGCTGCGGATCGGGCAGAGCGCCGAAAATTTTGATGCCGTTGAAGGCTTTGTTTTCCTGTCATCTTCGGGATGGACAATGGAAAAGCAGGAAAGCCTGCTGTCTTCCCTCAAGCGCAGGAGCCGACCGGTCATCATCGCGAACGCTGACCTTGCCGCGCCGCGAGACCAAGGATTTTCGCTTGAGCCGGGGCACTTTGGTCATCTGCTGATGGACGAGGGCATTGATACTGTCCGCTTTTTCGGCAAGCCTTTCGCGGAGGTCTATGATCTGGTCGAGCAGTCATTGCCCCACGTTGGGCCGGATCGCATCGCCATGTGCGGCGACACCTTGCATACTGACATCATGGGCGCTGCTGCGCGCCAGTGGCGGACCGTACTGGTGACCCAGGACGGCCTGTTCTCCGGCCACGACACGCTGGAATATTGCCGGCGGTCCGGCCTGCATCCGGACTGGCGTCTGGCGCGGATTTGAGAACGGCATTCGCCTCAGCGCGCCTTTCAGAGTTGTTTTGGGACGTCTTTCGGGGGCGGCCAAGCAAGCGAACGAAAAAAGGCTCTCTGGCCATTGTCAGTTTGCACATGCCCACCGGCGCCCGCGAGGCTTAGGCTTCGTCATCTAGCCACCGGTAGCCCCGATCAGCCAAACGACGCTGCACCCGCCCCGGATAGTCCGTACAAATAGCATCGACGCGCAGATCGATCATTCGGTCGATGTCGGCCACCTCGTTGACAGTCCAGACCACCACGATCACACCACTGGCACGGGCCGTGGCAAGGCTCTCAGGTGTGATATCCTCGTAGTACGGGCACCACAGCTGCCCCCTTGCTCTTTGACTTTTCCTGGAATGCTAAGCACGTCATGCTCGAACAAAGGCGTGATATCCAGAGCGGAATCTTCACCCAAATCTGCTTCGTTGTCCGGCATCTGGCTCAAGTAGGAAGTCGGCATATCCGCTGCTTGGCGCTGGCACTCGGCCAGCAAGTCCCAGTCAAAGCTGTGCAGGAGGGTCCGGTTTTCAACGCCGGCGGCACGAACTCGCCCAACGACTTCGGCCACCAACCCGCGGCGATAGTCTGGATCCTGAGCCAGATCAGGGTCGGACTTGAGTTCAAGCATCAGATGCGCGCGCTGGTTCTTGGGTTGCGAGACGAGCTGCAGCAGATCGTCCAGACTTGGCACGCGAACCCCGTCCATTTGCGCCTGATCGGGGAAGCGCTTGCCATAGATAGACTGACCGTCAAGGCGTCCAATGTCGAAGCGCCTCAGGTCTTGGAGGCTGAGCGAAGAAACCTTCGGCTCTTCCCCGCGCAGAAAATGCCCGTCCATATCCCGAAAGCTGGCAGCATGCAGGCGATGGTTGTGGGTGATAACAGGCACGCCGTCGCTGGTCAGCACGACATCGAATTCCAGCAGTTCCACGCCGGTCGACAAAACAAAATCGAAGCCTTCGAGGCTGTTCTCTGGCAACACTCCACGCGCACCCCGGTGGCCAACGACCCGGATGGTATCGACCGCACCGCGAAAAGCATCAAGTTGGCGCAACTCAGTGATTAGTTCAGCCTCCGGCTGGTGGTGGGGTCAAAGAGGTGCAAGTTCTCCTCTGCAACGCTAAAGCGCCGGAATCTCGCCTGCGTCCCTTCAACCGGGTGAACCCCCGGCAGGCTGGCCGTGATGTCGGTCCCCAAGGGCTGCAACTTGCCGTGGAACAGCGTATTGGCCCCCAGTGGTTCGGTTATGAGCACCTGCAGCCGGATCGGACCCTTGGCCTCATCGAGTTCCATATGTTCGGGGCGGAAGCCGAGCTTGACCGGCTGGTCAGCAAGGTCACTGCTGCCGACGGCCTGGCCGCCGAACATGATCTTTCCGCCTGCAACTTCGGCATCAACCACGTTCATCGCCGGGCTGCCGATAAACTGCGCGGCGAAGAGGCTGCTGGGCCGGGTATACACGTCAAGCGGCGTGCCAATCTGCTCCGCTACGCCACCATTGAGGACAATCATCCGGTCGGCCCATCGTCATGGCTTCAACCTGATCGTGGGTGACGTAGAGCGAGGTGACGCCCAGCTTGGACTGCAGCTCTTTGATCTCCAGCCGCATCTGGACCCGTAGCTTGGCATCAAGGTTGGACAGGGGTTCGTCGAACAGGAACACGGCCGGCTCGCGGACGATGGCGCGGCCCATAGCAACCGCTGGCGCTGCCCGCCGGAAAGCTGGCTAGGCTTGCGATCCAGAAAGTCCTCCAGCTGCAGCAGCTTCGCGGCCTCGGTCACTTTGGCATCGATCTGATCGCGTGGCATGCCGGCGTTTTTCAGACCATAGCCCATGTTCTGCCGGACGGACATGTGGGGGTAGAGCGCGTAGTTCTGGAACACCATCGCGATGTCGCGGTCCATAGGCTCCTTGTCATTGGCGAGTTCGCCGCCGATCATGACGTCCCCGGACGTGATCGTCTCGAGCCCTGCCACCATTCGCAGCAGGGTCGATTTCCCACAACCCGAGGGCCCGACGATGACGATGAATTCGCCATCGCTGATGTCCATGCTGATGCCGTGGATCACTTCGGTGGCGCCAAAGCTCTTCTTTACGTTTTTCAGTTCGATGGTTGCCATTTCTTATTTCTCGCTATCAACAAGACCGCGGACGAACAGCCGCTGCATGGACACAACCACAATGACCGGCGGTATCATGGCGAGGATGGACGTCGCCATGATCACAGGCCACTCAGCGACATCATCACCCGAGGGGAACATCTGCTTGATACCCATGACGATGGTATTCATTTCAGGATCCGTGGTGATCATCAGCGGCCAGAGGTACTGGTTCCAGCCGTAGATGAACAAAATCACGAACAGCGCGGCCACAATGGTCCGGCTCATGGGCACCACGATGTCGATGAAAAACTTCAACGGTGAAGCCCCGTCCACCCGCGCGGCTTCGGCCAGTTCATCGGGAATGGTCATAAAGAACTGACGGAACAGGAAAGTCGCCGTCGCCGAGGCGATCAGCGGCAAGATCAGCCCCTGATAGCTGTTGAGCATACCCGGATCGGCTATGACCTCAAAGGTCGGTACGATCCGTACTTCGACCGGCAGCATCAGCGTCAAGAAAATCATCCAGAAGAAGATCCAGCGGCCGGGAAAGCGGAAATAGACGATGGCAAAGGCCGAGAGCAGCGAAATGATGATCTTCCCCACGGCAATGCCCAGCGCCATGATCAGGCTGTTCATCAGCATCTTCGCCACGGGCACGTTGACGCCGGAGAACAGCGCCGCCTTGTAATTGGCCAGGAACTGATCCCCGGGCAACAGGGGCATGGGCGGTGAGACGATTTCCGGCTGTGTGACGGTCGAGGCGACGAAGGCAAGCCAGATCGGGAAGAAGATCACCAGCACGCCCAGGATCATCACGCCGTGGGCGATCCAGATGCCGATCCCCGCTTTTTCGACCATGCCGCTTTGGTTTTGCTTGGCCATCAGTAGTGCACCCGCTTTTCGATGTACTTGAACTGCACGACCGTGAGCAGGCCCACGAGAACCAGCAGGATAACGGACTGTGCCGCCGAGGAACCCAGATCCTGCCCCACAAAACCGTCGGCAAAGATCTTGTAGACCAGGATGGTTGTGGCCTGCTGCGGCCCGCCGGCCGTAATCGTATGGATGACGCCAAAGGTCTCGAAGAAGGCGTAGACGATGTTGACCACCAGCAGGAAGAAAGTGATAGGCGAGAGCAGCGGCAGCACAACGGTGAAGAACCGGCGCCAGAAGCGCGCACCATCAATCGCGGCTGCTTCGATAACCGACTTGGGTATCGCTTGCAGTGCAGCAAAGAAAAACAGGAAGTTGTAGCTGATCCGTCCCCAGGCCGAGGCAAAGACCACCAGACCCATCGCCTCGCCGCCGTTAAGCACGTGGTTCCAGTCATAGCCCAGTTGGCCGAGATACCAGGAGACCACGCCCACGCGGGTGTTGAACATGAACAGCCAAAGCACGCCCGCGACGGCCGGCGCGACCGCATAGGGCCAGATCAGCAGCGTGCGGTAAGCCCCCGAGCTCTTAATCAACCGATCCGCGTTCACAGCAAGGAACAGCGCAGGGATCATGGAGCAGAGGGTAACAAGTACGGAAAAGATCGCCGTCGTCACAAATGATGCACGGTAGAATTTGTCAGAAAGCATAAATTCGAAATTGCCCAGGCCTACAAAGCGGGCTGAAAGGCCAAAAGGATCGGGAATGAACAGCGACTGCCAGACCGCCTGCGCGGCGGGGTAGAAGAAAAAGACCGCTGAGATGATGACCTGTGGTGCGATCAGCAAGAGCGGCAGCAGCCATCCGCGAAAGGTGACGCGTTTTTCCACGAGATGAATCCAGTCGTTGAAAAAGAGCGGACCTAGAGGGTCCGCTCTTTAAGTTAAAGGCGATCAACGATTAGCGGTTAGCCGCCTCAAAGCGACGCAGCAGCGCGTCGCCACGCTCTTTTGCGCTGTCCATAGCAGCCTGAGCGGTCTTGTCGCCAGACCAGATTGCTTCGAGTTCTTCGTCGATGATCCCGCGGATCTGATCGAAAGAACCCAGACGCAAGCCCTTGGAGTTCGCTGTTGGCTGGTTGGCCGTCATCTGAATAACCGCGATGTCGGTGCCAGGGTTTTCATCATAGAAGCCGGAAGCGCGGGTTGCATCACCAGCAGCAGACGTGATCGGCAGGTAACCGGTATTCTGGTGCCAGGCCGCCTGTACATCCGTAGAGGACAGGAAGCTCAGGAACTCTCCAACACCCTTGTACTCGTCGGATTCATGACCGGAGAGCACCCACAGAGACGCACCGCCGATGATGGTGTTCTGCGGCTGGCTTGCCACAGCGGACCAGTACGGCAGCGGACGCACTTCGAAGTCGAACTCGGCTTCGGAGCTGATGCCAGCGTAACCCGCGGAGCTTTCGGTGAACAGAGCACACTCACCTGCGCGGAAGTTTGCGCCGCCTTCGTTACGACGACCGGTGTAGATGAACTTACCGTCAGCAGCCCACTCACCCATCTTGGAAAGGTGTGCAACCTGAGCCGGACCGTTCAGCTTCAGCTCGGTGTCGAGCCCGGCAAAGCCGTTGTCCTTAGTAGCGAATTCAACGTTGTGGTAAGCGCTGAAGTTCTCCAGGTGGATCCAGCTTTGCCACGCGGTCACCAGCGGGCAGTCTTCGCCGCCAGCCTGAAGCTGGCCGAGAACGTCTTCAACCTGCTCCCAGGTGGTCAGGTCGGTATCCGGGTCAACGCCGGCCGCAGCCATTGCATCTCGGTTCACCCACAGGACAGGCGTGGAAGAGTTGAACGGCAGGGACAGCATGTCGCCTTCCGTGGTGGTGTAGTAGCCCTTTACGGCGCCGATGTAGGCTTCTGGGTCAAAGTCTGCACCACTTTCGGCCATCACTTCATAAACCGGCTTGATGGCACCACCGGCGGCCATCATGGTCGCGGTACCCACTTCGTAAACCATCAGAACGTGAGGCTGCTCGCCCGCACGGAATGCAGCAATACCGGCGTTCAGCGTTTCGGAGTAATTGCCCTTGTGGGTTTCAACTACGGTGAAGTCACTCTGGCTTGCGTTGAAGTCAGCGACCTGCGCTGTAACCAGCTCGCCGAGGCGCCCGGTAAAGGCGTGCCAGAACTGTACCTCGGTTTGAGCTTTTGCAGCCAAAGGCACCAATATGGCGCCTGTTACGGCAATAGCGCCGAGTAAGTTTTTCGTCATTTTTCCTCCCAAAGCACCCCTTAAGGTGCACATTGTCCCTGCAAACTCAGGTTGAGTTAGCTCAATAGAGTGTCCCTTAGCGCTGGTTGACGACAAAGAGACAGAGGAGGGTAAACAACCCTGAATATAATTCAAGTGCGATGAATTGAAAAAAACAATAACATTATATTATATGCTGGGCAGACAGTTTGCTCGATTTGTCGTCCCAAGGATCAGATATATTGGACAAGCTGGAAGTGGAGATATTTGCCCCCTCTCGAACGGATGAAATCTTTAATCTCAAGCAAGTGGGAAGAGCAGCATGAGTCTACGCATACGGCAGTTGGAAGCCTTAATCGCTGTTGCCAACAACGGCTCCATCACCGCCGCGGCCGTAGAGCTGGGCGTCAGTCAACCAGCGGTCAGTCGATTGCTTTCAGACCTCAGCAAAGAACTCGGCTTCGCCCTGTTTGACCGAAAGGAAGGCCGACTTTTTCCCACGCAGGAAGTACGCTTTATCCAGCCTGATATCCGTCGCGTGCTCGAACTTATGGGGCAGATCAAGATAGTCAGCCAGGAAGTAAACAAGCACCTAGCCGGGCACATCAAGGTGGCATGCCTGCCAGGCTTTGCCACTAGTCACCTACCTGAAGTCGTGGCCCAGTTTCTCGACGCCCGCCCCGGCCTGACCATGACGATCGAACCTGACCGCCCGGAACGCATACTCGAATGGATGATTGAAGAACAGTACGACTTCGGCATTACCGATGGTTTTGGCAACCACCCAGCGTTGGACAGTCAGAACATCGACATCCGCACCGTCTGTATTTTTCCCGATAAGCACGAACTCGCCGAACTGGAAACCATTTCGCCGGCCGACATTGGCGCCGAGAAAATCATTCATACCCGCCAGGACAGCGAATTCTTCCATCGCCTGTCTGAAGCCTTTCTCAGAGCCGAAGTTCCGCTGAATTCGCATATCGAGGTCCGTCAGTTCACCGCCGCCTGCGAGCTGGTGTGTTTGGGTGCAGGGGTCTCCGTAGTGAGCGAGCTGGATGCTTCCCGCTATGTCGGCAAAGGGCTGAAGTTTCGGCCATTTACGCCGCATTTGCCGCATCGCATTTCACTCGTGCGACCACTAATCAAGCGTCCCTCTATGGTGACGCTAGAATTCATCGACCATTTTGCCAAAAGCCTCGCGCCCTTCACCGACAAACACGATTTGTAATCATCAGGTCGCGGGTTCGACCCCTACAGCTAGTACCACTTCACTGTTTTTTATTATATTGCAATGTCTTAGATAGTTTAGGGGATGAGTATGCTGGTGACCCAGGACGGCCTGTTCTCCGGCCACGACACGCTGAAATATTGCCCGCGGTCCGGCCTGCACCCGAACTGGCGCTTGGCGCGGTTCCAGCCCGTCGGGGGTGGGCTGGGCTGGGCTGGTGCAATCCCCTACCCCATCGCCCCAGAAAGGCGAATGCCCGCCACAAGGCTAGGTCGCGACGTGGCTGACGTCCCGGTCTGGTGAATAGATATCCAGAATATTCCAGTGCCCCGTGGTCGGCGTCGGGTTGTTGATCATCGGCACGTCAAGCACCGTGGGCTTGCCGCTGGCAATGGCGGCTTCCAGCGCCGGCAGCAGCTCTTCGGCCGCGTTGATCCGCACCCCCTGCGCCCCATAGCCCTGCGCGATGCTGGCGTAGTCCGGACCGTGCAGCGGGTTACCTGCCGACCCGGGAAGGTGGTGCCGTAGGTCAGGCCGTAGTGGGCCTTCTGCAGCCCGGCGATGGTGCCAAAGGCGTTGTTGTTCATCACCAGCCAGACAATCCCGAGATCGAGCTCCACCGCGGTCGCGAGCATCGACGGGTTCTGGCCGAACCCGCCATCACCAACGAGGCTGATCACCACCCGGTCGGGCGCAGCCAGTTTGGCCCCGATCGCGGCAGGCGGGCCAAAGCCCATGGTCGCAAAACCGCCCGGCGTAAGGATCGAACCGGGGGTGAGAATGTCGAACTGCTGCCCCACCCCGTTCTTGTTCCAGCCGACATCGGTGGTGATGATGGCATCATCGGGCAGCGCGCGGCGGGTATCAGCGAGGATCCGCTCGGGCATCATCGGGAAGGCTGTGCTCTCTGCCATCTCCCGGTTGCTCTCCACGAAAGCAGCCCGGAAGGCCGCGATTTCGTCGGTCTTGGCCGGGCGCTGGAAGCCCTCGGGGAACATGTCCCGCGCCACGCGGTTGAGGACAGCCAGCGCCGCACGGGCGTCGGCGACAGCGCCGATTTCCACCGGGTAGTTACGCCCGATTTCCTGCGCTTCGATGTCGATGTGAATGACCTTGGATCGGTCTTCGGGTCGCCCGATGTTGAAGGTGTAGCCGGGGTACCAGCTCGAGCAATCAGCCTCCTTGAAGCGTGTCCCGAGCGCGAACACCACGTCCGCATCCAAGCAGGTCTGGTTGGTCAGGCTCGTGCCCCAGAACCCCGTCATGCCCAGCACCAGCGGGTGATCATCGCGCAGGGCGCCCTTGCCCATCAGCGAGTGCGCCACCGGCAGTGCCATATGATCAACGAAGTCCCGCAGTTCCTCACTGGCCCCGGCAAGCAGGATACCGCCACCGACATAGGCGACCGGCGCATCGGCCTCGGCCAGCGCGGTCACAATCTCACGCGCCGTATCTTCATCCAGCGACGGCGCCGCGAACCCGCGCGCATTCTGGCTGACGCGGTCGAAGCCATCGGACGGGATGACCGCGCTGAATACGTCCATCGGCACGTTGATCAGCACCGGGCCGGGCTGGCCGCTCTCGGCGAGGTGAAAGGCCTTGTCGAGCACCTCGGGCATCAACTCCGCGCGGTCGACGCGCCAGGCGCGCTTGACGAAGGGGCGGTAGATTTCCCACTGCGCCGCGTCGGCGTGCAGGTTGACCTCCTGATGCGGGTGCTTGCCGTAGTAGTGGCTGGGCACGTCGCCCGCGATCACCACCATGGGGATGCAGTCCAGCGCGGCGTTGGCGACCCCGGTGGCGCAGTTGGTCAGCCCCGGCGACAGGTGGCTGAGCACCACCGACGCCCTGCCCTGCACCCGCGCGTAGCCGTCGGCGGCGTGGGAGGCGATCTGCTCATGGCGCACGGTGATGAAGTCGATATTGCTCTCAGCCATGGCAGCGAGAACCGCGATGTTGGTATGACCACACAGGCCGAAAACGTGCTCGACCCCACGCTGTTCGAGATAACCAACCAGGTGCTCGGCGACGGTTTTGTCAGACATCAGGCAACCTCCCGGCCAAAGAACTCACCGAACAGTTCGGTCTCCGGGGGGCGGTCTTCGGGGATCGGGTGACTGACCCAGGTGTAGTTCATCATGTGCTTCAGCGTGACGTTTTCATTGGTGATGTTGCCGCCCCAGATCCCGCAGCCCAGCGACGAGGTCATCGGCATGCCATTGGTCCAGGAACCGGCGTTGGCCTTGGATTGAGCCTGCCGCACCATCATCCGGCTAACGGGGGCAACCCGGGCCAGCGCGTCAATGTTGGCGTTATCGTGGCTATAGATGCCGCAGGAATGGCCCTTGCCACCGGTGCTGTAGATCTGGCGCACGATGTCGAGTGCATCCGGGAAGTCATCGAAGTGATACAGAGCCATCAGTGTCGTCAGCTTCTCGGTCGAGAATTTGTGCTCAGGGCCGATCTGACCGCTGTTCTCCACCATCAGAAACTTGACGTGATCAGGAACGGAGAACCCGGCGACCGAGGCCGTCTGCTGCGGGGACAGGCAATGGTCGGGAAGGTGCGGTTGCCGTTCTCATCCCACATGGCCGCGCGCAGAGCGGTCTTTTCGGTCTCGCTGCACAGGTAGCCACCCTCGTCGATCAGCGCTGAGACCATGGCCTGATAGATCGAGCGCTGGATGATGATGTTGCCGTCGGCGGAGCAGCCTGAGCCGAAGTCGGAGGTCTTGGACATCCGGGTATTGGCGGCGGCAATTTTAATGTCGGCGGTCTCATCAATAACAATCGAGGAGTTACCCGCGCCGACGCCGTAGGCGGGCTTTCCACTGGAATAGGCCGCCTGAACCATCGGCTTGCCGCCCGTGGCCAGCGTCAGGTCGGCCTGCGCCATCAGATACTGGGTCAGCGGGATCGATGGCTTCTGCACGCATTGGAACAGGTCTTCGGGGGCGCCGACCTCGGCGCAGGCGCGGCGCATGACCTCGGTCATCTGACCGGTGGTGTTGGCCGTGCGTGGATGGGGCGAGAAAATCACCGCGTTGCGCGCCTTGGCGGCATAAATGCCCGTGACTGGCGGGGTCAGGGCCGGGTTGGTCATCGGGATCAGCGAGGCGATGACACCGGCGGGCTTGGCGTACTTGACCAGTCCCCGGGCGTTGTCGACCTCGACGATGCCGGTCGACTTCTGCCGCAGCGCATCGCGCAGCACCATATGAATCTTGAACCGCTTGTTCGGGCGCCCTTCGCGGTCACCGATGCCGCTCTCGTCCACCCCCTGTTGAGCGAGGCGGGTAAAGGTGGTCTCGTTCCCGGAAAACCAGCCAATGGCCTGCGCGAGCCGGTCGAGGTCCTGCTGCGACCAGTCTTCGATCTCGGCCATGGCCACCCGGCCACGCTCGATCATCTCGTTGGCGAGGTCGCGTTCCTCGGTGGTCAGTTCACGGGCCATGCTGTGCCTCTCTCGTTCATGTGGTCTTCGTCTATTGTTGGTTCAGTGTCGGCGCAGGCTGGTTCAGGCCGCCTGCCTGAATTCGGCCTGCCGGCGCTTGGACCGCGCCTCTCCAAAGGCTTGCTTTGCGTGGGTCAGGCACCGCCGCGCATGTTCCTCGTAGCCCAGCTCGGCGATCCGGCTCTGGTTGGGCAGTTCGATCGAGTAGTTCATCGGCGGGCAGCGCTCGACGATGCCGCGAAAGTCGATCCAGCCCTCGCCAGGATAGAGCCGGGCATCGCGGGCGAGCTGGATCATGCCCTCACGGGTATCGGCAATCCCGGGCAGGCAGTCGGAGATGTGCAGGAAGTGCAGCCAGTCCTCGGGCACGTGCAGCAACTCGCCCAGATCGACCCGGCTCAGGTGCAGATACAGCGTATCGACCAGAATGCCGCCGTTGGGGCGGTCGGCCCCGCGCACAATATCGAGCACCTCGTCGAGGGTGCGCAGGCGCGAGAAGCTCGGGAACTCTAGATCGACCGTCAGGCCGTAGGGCGCAGCGAGGTCGCAGGTCTCGGCATAGACATCGAGGATGAAATTGCGGTCATCCCGGCGGGTGGTCCAAGCGGACATGATCATGTGCTTGGCACCGACCTCCCCGCCAAAGGCGATGGCAGGCTCGAAGCTCTTGGGGTCGCAGTCGTCGGTAATCCGCGCCAGCTCGATATCCAGAACCTCCAGACCCGTGGTGCTCAGCGCTGTCCGGGTCGCCTGCAGCTGAGCGTTGCTCAGCGGCGGTTCGTGGGACTCGGTTTCGAGGTTCATGGGGATGAAGCGGGGACTGACAGCGTCATAGCCCGCGCGGGCAGCAATATAGATCAACTCGGCGGGCGTGCAGTTGATCAGTGTCAGGTGCGCCAGCGAGTAGATCGGGTCGGGTGTCGCGTCGTCGATGGGCTGCGCCATCGGACAGCCTCCTGCTGTATGAGATATCCCTAATCACCCATACACTACAAAACATCTGATATTTTGTAAATCGTCGATTCTGAAACCCCTGTGGACGATCGAAAAGGCTGGTCCCCGGACCAACCGTCCTAACGATCGCACGACCGCCACTTCCACCAGCGCCCCGTCCTCCGCGTTCGACCGCACGGTTGCTTCGATGAAGCGGACCCCGGCGAGGCCATCGCGAACGTCGGGCATGCCCAGCCAGCCGGTCGGCGTGACCCGCTGATCCCGGCGCGCCGCGACCGCGTAGGCAAACTCGGTGTAGAGGTTGGCCCAGGCTTCGATGATGCCTTCGGGGAAGCCCCGACCCGCGCGAACCAGCCGCTCGGTCCGCTGCGACAGGCCGTGGCCCTGCCCCCGGCTCAGCACCTGATCGGGCTGGCCGAAGATATTCAGCTTGAGGCGTTCCGCATCCTCGAGATCCCACTCAAGCCCGCCTTCGCTGCCGAAAATTCGCAGGCGCAGCCCGCCGCGGTTGCCCGGCGCCAGCCGGGTCGCCATCACCGTTCCCGGAATGCCGCTCTCGCCATAGCGGGTCCAGGCGAAGAAGGTGTCTTCGAGTGGTTTGGGCGCACCGCAAACGTGGAAATCCGCACGCAGGTGGGTCAGTGGCTGGTGGCTGACGAAGCTGGCCAGATGCACGGCGTGGGTGCCGATATCGCCAACGCAGGAGGTCTTGCCCGACTTGGCCGGGTCCAGCCGCCATTTGACGTGGGCAGCGTCGGCGACGCTCTCAGGCGTCATCCAGTCCTGCATGAACTCGACATGGATCTGATTGAGCGTGCCCAGTGCGCCTGCGGCGACCAGCTCCCGCGCTTGCCGGATCATGGGAAAGCAGCTCATGACGTAAGAAACACCGAACACCAGCCCCGTTTCCTGCTGAAGGTTGACCAGCGCCTCGGCCTCGCTGACTTCGTTGGTCAGTGGCTTGTCGCAGAGGACATCGATCCCGGCGTCCAGAAAGGCCTGAGCCGCTGGAAAATGCATGTGATTGGGCGTGGTCACCATCACCGCTTCGACGCCGTCCGGGCGGGCTGCTTCCGCGCGCGCCATCGCCTCGAAGGTTTCATAGCAACGCTCTTCGGGCAGGAACCAGTCGACAGCAGCCGCTTTGGCCCGCACCGGGTCGGATGAAAAGGCGCCGGCAACAACCTCCCAGCGGTCGGAAAGCCGGGCGGCTATGGCCTGCGTCGCCGCAATCCGGCCGCCACCCACAACCCCCAGCCGCAAGCGACGGTTCAGGGCGGAAAGGGCGTCAGGATGACTGTCGATTTCACCTCTGATCAGCATGGGCTTTGCTCCTGTCCGGATGTTATTGGGGCGGGGTTGCGCCGTCGGGCAGCATCTCGACGGCCATAAACACCGACGGCGTCACAGTCTCGAACTGGTGCCAGGGAAGTTGCCTTCGGCGTCGTACATGGGCCGGTGGGTCACCCCGGGGGCCATCAGCTCTTCAAGATAAAGCGTCTTCAAGTCGCGCTCGCGGAACTGCTGCATCTTGCCGTAGCCGACCACCTGCGTATGGACCTCGCGAAAGCCCGGGACGGGGCAGAACGGGTGATCGCGATGCATGCCGACGTTCAGCGGGACCGAGCCGGAGTGATAGAGCGTCAGGCCGGTCTGACCGATCCAGACCTTGGGCGACATGTAGTGTTCAACGCCTTTGAGCCTGTCCTCACCGCGCACCTCGTAGGCCGAGGGCCAGGTGGCCCGCACCTGCTCCATCAGGGCGCTTCGTCGCTGTGATCGGCAAAACCCTCGACCAGCACCACGCGCTCGAGGTCGTGGATCTCGGTATTGACCAGCACAGCCGACTGCAGCGGCGCCAGCTGCTGGGCTTCAACGCGGATCGGCTCGGTGCCGATGTTGAGGACGATGGTGGGCTCACCGATCTGCCAGTTTTCGGCGTTTTCGATCAGGCTGACCCCGAAGAAGGGGTCACCGAGGGTGAGGCGGTGGTGCTTCATGCCTGTTTTCCGACTTTCAGATAAGCCTCGCCGTCCTGTGGCAGCAGCGAAGGACGGGAGCAGGTGCTGTTGATGGAGATGAAACCGCCCGCATCCGGGCTGGCGAGCATGGCCTGCATCACTTCGGCCACGTGCTGAGCCAACGCGCCACTGGCCCGGGGTTCGCGGTCTTCGGCCACCGCGCGGGCCAGGTCCGCAAGGCCAGCGCCGCGGGCGTCAAAATTCAGCCCGTGACGGTTCTCGACCTCCGCCCAGTGCGCCGGGGCGACCGGACGCGGCCGCATGGTCCAGCGCGAGGTTTCACGGGTTCGAATCCAAACCGGGCCGGTGAAGATATTGGCGCCATCACCGGGGTCCGGATCGGGGATGCACAGCGTGCCCTCGGTGCCGTAGATTTCCAGCCGCGGGGTCTCGCTGTCCCAGACATCGAAGCTGACCATCATCTGGCCGATGACCCCGTTTTCGAATTCGAACAGGCTCAGGCAGTGGGTGTCGACCTCGACCGGCATCATCTCGCCGTTGCGCGGTCCGTTCTCGATCATCCGCTCGGCAAAGGTCCGCCGGGACAGGCCCGCCGCCCGCGCGATCGGCCCCAGCAGAAACACCAGCGCCGTCAGGTAGTAAGGGCCAAGATCGAGCAGTGGCCCGCCGCCGTGAGCGTAATAGAAATCCGGGTTGGGGTGGTGGCGCTCGACCCCGTGGGTGGGGACGAAAGCCGCCACGCCCGTAGGCTCCCCGATCATGCCTTCATCGAGCGCGCGGCGCAGGGTCTGCCACCGCCCCCGAAGAAGGTATCGGGCGCGTTTCCGACCAGCAGGCCCTTTTGCGCAGCCAGCGACAGGATGTGCCGTCCGTCTTCGAGATCGGTGACGAAGGGCTTCTCCGAATAGACGTGCTTGCCGTGCTCCAGCGCCCCCAGAGAAACATCGGCGTGGGCCGCCGGGATGGTCAGGTTCAGGATCGCATCAATATCCGGCATGCGCAGGATTTCGTCAGGATCGGCCACCAGCGGCACACCAAAGGCTGCGGCCTTGGCCTCGCTCTCAGCCCGGTTGAGGCTGCCGCAGGCGACAATGTCCAGTTCGTCGAACAGCGCGGCATTCCGAAGATAGATGTCGCTGATCCGGCCAGTGCCGATCAGACCCACTCTGAGCTGTGTCACGGTCGTCTAGTCTTCTGTGTTTTCTGGCTTGAATGTCGGCAGGATCGAAGGCGGCATCGGCCCCTTGTTGCGGCCACCCTGCTGCATTTGCTCCCAGCCGTGGGCGAGGATGCCCACGGACCGGGACAGGCAGAACAGGCCGCGGGACAGCGGTGGCGGAAAACCCAGCTCGCAGAAAATCACGGCCGTCGCGCCATCGATATTCATGGCGATGGGCGTGCCACGCTTGGCGCCGATTTCGGCCTGCACCGCCTCGCCGATGTCGGCAAAACGTCCGGAGACCTCGCCGGTCGTGGCCGCTTCCCGCACCAGTTCCATCAGTCGCGGCGCGCGCGGGTCGACGGGGCGGTGAAAGCGGTGGCCAAAGCCGGGAATGATCTTGCCCCGCTCTGCCCGCCAGGCGTCCATGGCTGCGCTGACTGCTGCCTCCAGCGATTGCCCGCCGGCGGGGTCCAAAAGGCGGGCCTCGACCGACAGCAGCAATTCCGCGCACTGCTCACCGGCACCGCCGTGAACGTCGCCGAGCATGTTCACGCCCGTCGCCATGACGTTGTTCAGCCCCACCCCGCAGGTTGCGGCCATCCGTGCAGCCGCGATCGACGGCGCCTGCGGACCGTGATCGACCCCGGCGACCAGCGCCGCCTCCAGCAGGCTCGCCTGCACGGCGCTCGGCCTGCCGCCGCGGACCATCAGCCAGATCATTTCCGCGAAACTCAGGGTGCCGATCAGGCTCTCAATCGGGTGACCGCGAAAGGCGATCTTTCCCGGTTCCATGTCGATGATGGACGTGGTCCACCATTGGCTTACGGCGCGTTCCTGTTCGGTCATGGCGTGGCTTGCCCCCTGTGGCCTGTGGTCTGACTCTGTTCTACCTGAGCGGCGAGCCGGACTGAAGCGTTGCGGGCGCCGTATCCGGCGTATCCCCCCCGGCGCTCCACAATTTCGAAGAAGAAACCGTTGAAGATCGGGCGGCAATAGAGCTGGAAGTATTCGCCCTCCCCGTCCCGGTCATAGAGAATGCTGTGCTGCTGCAGGCGCGCGAGCGTGGCGCTGTCCAGGCCATAGTGCTGCTGCAGCGAGCGGTAGTACCCGGCATCGATGCGCAGGCGCTCCAGACCGGTCTGCTGCAGGCATTCGGCGGTCTCAAAAATATCGTCGGTGGCGAAGGCGATGTGCTGAACCCCAGCGGTCATGCCTTGCTCAAGAAAGCTGTCAGCGAAAGTACGCTGCGCCGCTGCACCATTCAGGTTGAGCCGGACTTCACCGGCCGGGCTGGACAGCGCCTGGCTGAGGATCGGGCCGGAGGGGTCTGCGACCCCGGTGAGCGCGGTCTTTTCCATCTCGAAGGTGGAGGTGTAGTAGGTCAGCCAGCTCTGCATCTCATCCAGCGGCATGGTCTGGGACACGTGATCGATCCGCCGCAGACCGCAGGGTTGGGTCGCCCGGGTCTTGGTCACCGGGTTGAACTCGATATCCCAGACCCGGTGCAGGTCGGACTGCTCGTCGATGAAATGGACGATGGAGCCGCCTACGCCCTTGACGGCGGGCAGCTCCAGTTCGCCCTCGGCAACGATGCTTTCGTGAACGGGCGCGCCCAGCATGGCCGCGCGCCTGACCGTCTGCAGAGAATCGCTCACCCGCAGGCCGATTTCGGAAACCCGGGGACGGCCCGCCTGCGCGCCTGCCGAGGGTCGCTGCGCCGGCTCGGTGTTGACGACGATATTGACCCCGCCCTGCCGCCACAGCTCCACGGCCTTGGAGACGTGGCGGCGTTCGAGGCGGAAGCACAGGGCTTCGAGCTGCTGGACCAGTGGATCACGACCGGCCTCGTCGGTGGCAAATTCGATGAACTCCAGCCCCTTGGGGTAGACCCGGTCGGGCAGCATCGGCTGAGGGCGGACAAAGTCCGGCGCCGTGCGCGCCACATCGTCGAGCAGAGCGACCAGCGCGCGGTACCCGTCGCGCGCCGCCGACTGCGGCCGTGGTCGGGAAGCGGCGGGGGAAAGGACGGCATCCGGACCGGTGTTGCGGGTCAGATACCAGGGACCGCTGTACCCCGAGCGAGCCAACAGCCGGACGAAGGCGGCGAGGTTCAGATCCCCCTGCCCCGGCAGCAGGTCTTCAGGTCGCTCCATGCTGTCACCGGCAGCGTCGACCAGCTGTACGAGATGGATCCGCTCGCCGGGCAGCCCCCGCAGCCGGGCGGGCTGAGCACCATCGCGCAGCACGAAAGCGGCGTTGAGCGCGAGACCCAGACGCGGTTCCGGCACGGCAGCGAGCATCGCCACCATCGCGGTCTCGTCAGCGAGGATGGTGCTGCCGGGGCTCGGTAAAATCGCCAGCTTGGTGCGGTAGCGGTCCGCCAGCGCCGCCAGCGCGGCCCAGTCTGGTTCGGCGCCCGCACGGCCGGTGGGCAGCACCAGAACCGGAATGTCGAGGACGGCACAGGTGGCAAACGCCGCGCGCAGCGGCTGGGTGTTCAGACCGGCAGCGTCCTTCCCGGCGCCGAGGTCTTCGAGGCTGAAACCGGCTTCGAGCGCCTGCACCGGCACGCCAGAGCGCTCGATCAGGGTGGCGAGGTCTTCGGGCTGCGCGCCTTCCAACTCGGTCTGGTCGAGACACAGGGCATCGAAGCCCACCTCGCCCGCCTGATGGAATTTAGACGCGAGCGTGCCCGGAAGCAGACGTGTCGACAGCCCCAGGACTGCAGAGCCGTCGCTCGTCATCCCGGATAACCGAACATCCTCGGCATCCACAGGATCAGGTCCGGATTGAGGATCATGACGATGAGCGCGAGGATCAGGACCAGCAGGAAGCCCCAGATTTCCGCGATGATTTCCTTCATCGGAATCCCGGTGACGGCGTTGATCACAAACAGCAGGACGCCATAGGGCGGCGTGATCAGGCCGATCATCGAGTTGACCACCACCAGAACGCCAAAGTGCACCAGATCGATACCCAGCGCTCGGCAGGTCGGGATCAGCAGCGGCACGATCACGAGGATGATCGTGGTCGCGTCGAGGATACAGCCGAGCAGCAGGATCAGAATGTTGACCCCGATCAGGAACACCAGCGGGTGCACATCGAGCCCGGTCAGGAAGCCCGACATGGTCGCCGGAATGTTCTCGGTCAGGACGATGTAGTTGAGGATCAGCGCCCCGCCGATGACCACACCCACGGCCGCCGAGGACCGCGCGCTGTCTACCAGCACGCGGTAGAGATTGCCGATGCTGATTGAGCGGTAGAAAATCCCGGCCAGAAGCAGGGCGTAGAAGGCTGCGATTGCCGCCGCTTCGGTCGGCGTGGTGATACCGCCATAGATCCCGTAGAGCAGGATCACCGGCATCAGCAGCGCTGGAAACGCGCGGAAAGTGGTCCGCGGCAGCGCCCGCAGGGCGACCGGCTCTTCCTTCGGGAAATCGCGGCGGGTGGCAATGATGAAGTTCATAACCATCAGCACCACGCCCATGAGCACGCCCGGGATAATCCCGGCGAGGAACAGCGCCCCGATCGACGAGTCCGACACCAGCGCATAGAGCACCATCGGGATCGACGGCGGGATGATCGGGCCGATGGTGGCCGAGGCCGCCGTGATCGCGGCAGCATAGCCCTTCGAATACCGCCCGTTCTTGGTCATCATGCCGATGATAATCTTGCCGATACCGGCAGCATCGGCGACCGCCGAGCCAGACATACCCGAGAAGATCAGCGAGGCGATGACGTTGACGTGGCCCAGCCCGCCGCGGAAGCGGCCGACCATGGCGATACAGAAGTTCAGCAATCGGTCTGAGATCGTGCCGGCGTTCATGATATTGGCCGCGACGATAAACAGCGGCACACTGAGCAGGACGAAGCTCTTGAAAATGCCCTGGATGATCTTCTCACCCGCCAGCGCGAGGTCCATGCCCGCAACGCCGAGGTAGACCAGCGAAGCCAACAGGATCGAGTAGCCGATCGGGGTGCCGATCCCGGCAAGCCCGAACAGGGCGATCAGGAACAGGAGCAGCTCAAAACTCATGACGACGGCTCCTCTGCCAAGGTTTCATCTGTCCCGTCATCCGCGCCATAGTCCTCCCCCTCGTCGGGGTCTTCGCGCTTCAGGATCAGGTTGACGCGCCGCACGGCAAACTGGATTACCACGGCAATCATGAAGATGCCGTAGACCATGAAGATGGTGCGCAGCGGGATCTTGCTGCCCTCAAACGGGATGCGCACGGTCGAGGTCTTCCGCATGCCCATCCAGTCGATGTAGTCCCAGGTCGGCACAAAGGCCCAGGTAAAGGCTAGCACGATCGCCGCGCAGGCGAGCAACGCAAACACGAGACGGATTGGGCGCGGCACCGCAAGATAAAGAATATCGAAGGTGACGTGATCTCTTTGACGGACAATGAAGGCGCAGCCGAAGAACACGATCCAGAGCCACAGGATCAGGCACAGCTCGACCGTCCAGCCAAAGGCATCACGCAGCACGTAGCGCGAGAAAATCTGCAGCAGAAAGACGATGAAGACACCGGCGAGCAAGCCGGCGGAGATGAATTCAGCCGCGCGCTGCAACCATTTTCGCAGCAGCATCGGGCCGACAAAGAACAGAATACTTACCCAGATGATCAGCCAGATCACGTGGGAATCAGCCAGACGCTTGGTCCCGACAACGCGGATCGCGTACTGCTGAAGCGCAAAGTAAATGAAAAGCGCCGCCAGCAAGCTGGCGGCGACAATCAAGGCACCGCGGAAGAGTTCTTTAAGACTTGGCTGCACTTAAAATATCTCCCGCGGTAAAACCGGGCCGAGGATTAGTTGCCCAGTGCGTTAATCCGGTCGAGAACGCCATCAGGCCAGCTGGCAGCAACTTCGCTACCAACGTACTGAGCCTGTACGTGGGTCCGGAAAGCTTCGAGGTCTGGGGTGTAGATTTCAACGCCCTGACTACGGATGAAGTCAGCGAGGTTGTTCTCTTTGTCCAGCTGCTTCAGACGGCCGTAAGCTGCTGCTGCATCAGCCGCACGCTGCACGGTCATCTGCTGTTCAGCGGACAGACCATCCCAAACTTCTTTCGAGAAGGCAATGTAGTTGAGGTCAACCAGGTGCGAGGTCAGAGCGATCTGCTTGGTGACTTCGTAGAACTTCTTGTCGACAACGGTCGGCAGTGGGTTGTCCTGCCCGTCAACAGCACCGGTGGACAGCGCGGTGTAAACTTCGCTGAAGGCCAGTGGGGTTGCGGAAGCACCCAGGGCGTTGCCCAGGAACTGCCAGGCGTCGGTGCCAGGCATACGCAGGTTCACACCGGCGAGGTCAGCCGGGGTCTGTACGTCCAGCTCTTCGCGGGTCTGGCGCAGGTTCACGTGACGGCGGCCAAGGTACATGACGGAGAGCAGCTTGACGCCAAGCTCTTCTTCAGCGGTCGCCTTGAAGGCATCCATCAGCGGATCGTTGAAGACCCGAACCTGGTGAGCAGCGTCCTGGTGAACGTAGCCGGTAGCGAAGATCGAGAACTCTGGAAAGAACTGAGCCATTTCCTGAGCCGAAGCGATCGACATGGTGAGGTTGCCGCGGCTGATGGCTTCCAGTTCGGTGCCCTGAGCAAACAGAGTGCCGTTGTAGCCAGGCTGGTAGTCGGCGAAATCAGCAACCATAGGCGCGAAGACTTCGGCCATAGCAACGGACCGCGGGTCGGTCTCGGAGCCAGAGGTTGCAAGGGTAAAGGTCAGCTTGTCAGCGAAAGCTGGGGTAGCAGCGCCAGCCACAAGGCTGAGAGCGGCTACAGAAACGATCGCAGCGCGACGCGTCATCTTAATCATGAGTTTCCTCCCGTAGAAAATCTACGCCTATAGGGGGCGCGAGGTTAGGGTATCTATGATTTAGCCAATTTTGCAAGATATTTTTAAAACTATCGGATATTTTTTCTTCACGCAGAAACTTGGCGAACAGGTGCGCTGTTCTGGTTTCCGACAGATACTTCATCCCCGCGCGCGGCCGACTGCGCCACGGCTTCAACCACCTCCAGCGAGCGCAGTCCTTCGAGGCCCGTCACCAGCGGTTCTTCTTCGCCCCGGATCACCTTAGCGAAGTGCTGGAGCTGGGTGACGAGCGGGTCCTGGGTGTCGGCGGTGAGCGACTGGGCATTGATGGGGGACCACCAATCGGGTCCGCCTTCATGCCGCCACAGCCGCAAATCGGGCAAAGAGAGCCCGCCTTGGGAGCCGCCGATGAGGTAGCAGCTTTCCTGCGTGGCCGGGTACGCCGGGTTCTCGCGGGAGGTCATCTCCCAGCTCCAGGGCGCAACGATGCTGTCTGAGACACTGATGGTCGCGATGGCACCGCTGGCGAACCGCAGGATCGCCATAGCAAGGTCTTCGTTCTCAAAACCGCGGCGAGAGGGCGCAGATACGGCCTGCACGCTTTCAACTTCGCCGCAGAAGTACCGCAACAGATCGACATCGTGGACGAGGTTGACCGAAATCGGCCCTGCCCCGTGCTTGGTGCGCCACGGCGCAACGTCGAAGTAGTAGTCCGGCTTATAGAACCAGCAGGTGGACTGAACCGCGCGCAGCTCGCCGATGGCGCCTGAATCGATGACCTGCTTGGCGGCGCGAACCATGCCGTTATAGCGGCGATGGTGCCCGACCAGCAGTGGCACGTCGGCCTGACGCGCCGCGGCTGTGATGGTGGCCGCCTCGGTCGAGGTGACGGCAATCGGCTTTTCAACCAGGGTCGGGACGCCGGCACCAATCAGCGTCAGGCACTGGGCGGGATGGCCCGGCGTGGGCGTTGCGACCAAAGCGCCCTGAGGGGTGACTTCGGCGAGCATCGCCTCCAGATCCGCGTAGACCGGCACACCCAAAGCCGCCGCATCCTGCCGCGCTTCGGGCGAGGCCTCGACCACGGCGCACAGCTCCAGCTCAGGCCGCTGCTGAATAATTGCGGCGTGTCGTCGGCCAATCAGACCGTAACCCACGACGGCAATCGCAATTGTCTCGGGCATTCAGGCGTTCCTCGGAGCGATGGCTTTTTAGCTTCTGAGCGCAGTCTATCTGAATTTTGGCAACAGCTGCAATAACAAATGATATTTCTCATTTTGCCAGACGAAATAAGCGTTTGAGGTTGAACTCCCAAAACAATAGAATGAACGGCGTTCTATATTCACATCTGATTAAATCTCATGAGCAAATCCCTGAACGCGGTTGGTGCATCCACCTACCAGAACATCAAGCGCGATATCATTTTCGGGCACCTCGCGCCGGGCGCAAAGCTAAAGCTGGACGGCCTGCGCAACCGGTACGCGGCCAGCATGTCGACGCTGCGGGAGACGCTCAACCGGCTGGCCAGCGAAGGCTTTGTCGACGCGCAGGACCAGCGCGGTTTCTTCGTTCGCCCGGTGTCCAGGGACGACCTGATCGAAGTCGCCAATCTGCGGGTTTTGCTCGAATGTCACGCCCTGCGTCTTTCGGTGGCGAACGGGGATACGGACTGGGAAGGCAATCTGGTGGCGGCCCATCACAAGCTGCACCTGATGGAACAGAAGATGCTGGTCGGTGACCAGAGCCAGAAGGAAGACTGGAAGCGCTACGACTGGGGTTTTCACCTCGCGCTGATCGAAGCCTGCGGCTCGCAGAACCTGCTGTCGCTGCACGCCGTGCTTTACGACAAGTATCTGCGCTATCAGATGCTGGTCCTCACCTACCGCGGTGAAGAAGCCGTCGACGAGCACCAGGCCATGTTCCAGGCCGCGCTCGAGCGCAAGGTCGACCTGTGTGCAGAGATCCTCGAGCAGCACATCATCAAGGGCTTGAACCACACCCTCGCCGCCTTCAACGACAAGAGCATCCTGCCCGGCTAGTAGTCGCGCTTGCGCTCCGCCCCGGCGTAGAGAATATCCGACAGCTTCTGGTTGGCATCGACCCGCAGGGCGACAGCATCATCGCTCATGGCCTCGGCCACGCGCGGGGCTTCGATATGGCTGTGGCCGCCTTCGCTGCCCCTTGCGCTCTGCACGTACATCTCGCCCAGCACCTGATGCACGCGCGGAGTGATATAGCTCTGCAGCGCAAAGCCGATCCGCCGTTCGCCAGAGCGGTTCGCGCCTGAGCCGTGGACCGTGCGCGGATGATGCAGCGACATCTGCCCGGGCTTGAGCGGCAGCGGCACAGCGGCGGCCTCGTCCACGTCCTGCACCTCCTGCCCCCGGGTGAGCAGGTTATCTTCGCCGTATGTATCGACGTGATCCCGCAGCGGCGCGTGGTGCGAGCCGGGGATCATGTACATGCAGCCGTTTTCTTCGGTCACGTTGCTGATCGCGACCCAACCGGTCACCCAGTCGTGGGGCTCCATCCCGCGTAGCGGGCATCCTGGTGCCAGCTGATGAACCCCTCGCTCTGCGGTTCCTTGATGAACAGGGTCGAACCGGCGGCGAGGATATCCCCGCCGAGCACGTCTTCGATGGCGTCGAGCACCCGGCTGTCGTGCACGATCCGGTCGAGCACCGGCAGCGCCAGATGCCCGTTGTTGCGCCCTGCGCCATCAAGGGCGTTGGGCCATGTGGCCTCGGCAGCCTCGATTTCGGCGCGGATTTCGGCGATCTCGTCGGCGGAAAAGATATCGATGGGCGCGACGTATCCATCGCGCGCGTAGGCGGCTTGCTGTTCAGTGGTCAGGCGCTTGGGCATGGACGGGTTCCACAACGGTCAGTGACGGTACGGGCGGAGTTTACGCAAAGATAAAGCCGACGCCATCCCTGACTTTTCACCGACGGCGCCAGCCCTGCATTTGCGCTGACTTACCCCCAAGCATTTGCTCAGGTCGGGGCTGCCCCCAGCACCTTCGATCTGGACCCTCGGAGGGCAAAGTGCATAAATACCGCCGCGAAATACAGTTCTGGAGAACAGCAATGACCATCAACGCGATGCCCGCACAGACCATGGCGCAGGCGCTCGTCCCCATTGAAAACAGCCTGATCCGCAATGTCGGCCTCGCCATCCTCGGCAGCCTGGCGCTGTGGGTTTCCGCGAAGATCAGCATTCCGTTCTGGCCTGTTCCACTGACCCTGCAGACCCTGGTGGTGCTGGTCATCGGCATGGCCTTCGGCTGGCGCCTCGGTATGGCGACGGTGCTGCTCTACCTCGCTGAGGGTGCAGCCGGTCTGCCGGTGTTCGCCGGCACCCCGGAAAAGGGCATTGGCCTGGCCTACATGACGAGCACGACCGGTGGTTACCTGCTCGGCTTCGTCCTCGCGGCTGGCGTTGTCGGTTTCCTCGCCGAGCGTGGCTGGGACCGTAGCCCACTGGGTACGGCGGGTGCCATGCTGATCGGTAACATCGTGATCTACATCCCCGGCCTGATCTGGCTGGGCACGGTACTGGGTTGGGACAATCCGATCCTGGCGTGGGGCATGACCCCTTTCCTCGCCGGCGATCTGCTGAAGCTCATCCTCGCTGCCGCTCTCATGCCCGGTATCTGGGCGCTGCTTTCCCGCGGCAAGCAGTAATCTTACCCGCTAGTCTAACGCGCTGAACCCGCCGTCCGCGCCTCGATCCTCACCCCAAGTCGGTGAGGCGGGGCGCGGCGGCGAGCAGCCGCGCCGTATAGGCGCTTTCCGGCCTCGCGAACACAGCGTCGGTCCGCCCCCTCTCGACAATCTTCCCCGCCTGCATCACCGCCACGTCATCGGCGATGGCCCGCACGACGCTCAGGTCGTGGGTGATGAACAGGTACGTCAGTCCGAAATCTGCGGCCAGCTGCGCCAGCAGGTCGAGGATCTGCGCCCGCACCGAGACATCCAGCGCCGATACCGCCTCATCAAGGATGATCAGCTCGGGCCGCGTGATCAGCGCACGCGCCAGCGCCAACCGCTGACGCTGACCGCCGGAAAAGGCGTGGATGTGCTTGTGCTTGTCCGCCGGGGCCAGCCCTACCGAAACCAGCGCTTCATCGACTTCCTCATCGCGCGCCGCACGGCCCAGCCGGAAGAACGGCTCGGTGATCAGGCGTGAAACGCGCCAGCGCGGATTGAAAGACCCGTAGGGATCCTGAAACACCGCCTGCATGCCTGCGCGGGCGCCGTCATCGGCAAAAACGTCCCGGCCACCCAGCGCGATCTGACCCTCCCGGATCGGCTCCAGCCCCAGTATGGCCCGCGCGAGCGTGGACTTGCCGGAACCGCTTTCGCCGACCAGCGCGAGGCAGCTGCCCCGCTCGATCTCGAGGCTGACCCCGTCCACCGCCCGGCGAACCGGGCTGCCGGTCAGCGGGTGGGGCCGTGGCAGGCGGTATTCCTGCACCACGTTCTGCACGCGCAACAGCGGCCCCTCAGCCGGGCTCGAGCTTCACTCGCGGTTGGTCGGGCGGGCCGGTTGATGCGGTGATCGGTGGCCTCGAACAGCAGTTGGGTGTGGGGGTGGGCGCGTTCTTTGAGCAGTGTCGCGGTCGGTGCCTGCTCAACCACCTTGCCTTCGTGCATGACCATGATCCGGTCGGCGAGGCTGGCGGCGACGGCAAGGTCGTGGGTGATCAGCATCAGCGCCATGCCCTCTTCGGCGACCAGCCTCTGCAGCAGCGAGAGGATTTCTGCCTGCGTGGTCACGTCCAGCGCTGTGGTCGGTTCATCGGCGATCAGCAGGCGCGGGCGCATGGCGATGGCCATGGCGATCACCACCCGCTGGCGCTGCCCCCGGAGAGCTGGTGCGGATAGCGCGACAGCGGCACCTGCGCGGCGGGCAGCTCGCACTGCGCCAGCACCGCTTCGGCGCGCTCCAGTGCCTGCTGCGGGGAAGCGCCATCGTGGATGCGGATGGTTTCGGCGACCTGCTGCCCGATGGTCTGCAGCGGGTTGAGCGCGGTCATCGGCTCCTGAAACACCATGCCGATGTCGCGTCCTCGAACGGTACAGAGGTCGCGCTCGGCGGCGGCGGCGAGGTCCTGACCTGCGAACAGAACCCGGCCCCGCGATTGGCTGCCGCCGGGAAGCAGTTGCATGATCGACAAAGCGGTCAGCGACTTACCCGAACCGCTTTCACCAATCACGCCGAGGATTTCACCGGCTTCAATCCCGAACGACAGATCGCGCAGGATCGGGGTGCCGTGGATCGACAGGCTGAGGCCGTCAACGGCGAGCAGGGTCATGGCGCCGACCTCCCCGACCCCTGTTGCGCGTCCTGTTGCGCGTCCTGTTGCGTGCCCGGCTGCGACTTCGGGTCGAGCGCGTCTCGCAGACCGTCACCGGCCAAATTCAAACCCAGCACGGTCAGCAGGATCGCCAGCCCGGGGATCAGCGCCAGATGCGGGGCAAAGGCGATCATGGTCTGGCTCTCGGCCAGCATCCGCCCCCAGCTTGCGGTCGGTGGCTGCGCGCCAGTCCGACGAAGCTGAGCCCGGCTTCGGCCAGAATCCCGAGCGAGAACTGGATCGTCCCCTGCACGATCAGCAGGTTGGTCAGGTTGGGCAGAATATGCTGCACCGAGATCCGGGCAGCGCCCTTGCCGCTGACACGCGCGGAGAGCACGAAGTCGAGCGTCCACAGCGGCAGCGCCCCGCCCCGCACCAAACGGGCAAAAACCGGGATGTTGAAAATACCGATAGCGACGATGGCGTTGACCGCCGACGGGCCGACAATGGCCGTGATCATGATCGCGATCAGCAGCGCAGGAAAGGCGAAGACCAGATCGTTAAAGCGCATCACCACCTCGTCGAGCAGGCTGCCCCGCGTTGCAGCGGCGAGCAGCCCCAGCGGCACCCCGCCCAGCATGCCAATCCCGACGGCCAGCAGGGCAACCGCGATCGAGGTGCGTGAGCCGACCATGATCATCGACAGGATATCCCGGCCGAAGTGATCGGTCCCCAGCAGATGGTCTGCCGATGCGGGTGCAAACTTGGCGGCGATATTCAGGCTCGCCACGTCGTGCGGGGTCCACAGCAGCGAAACCAGCCCGGCAGCGACAAACAGCCCACTCAGCGCGAGCCCGATCAGCAGCCGGGCATTCACGCGGGCTTCCTCAGGCGCGGGTCAATCCACGCATAGGCCAGCTCGACCACGAAATTGACGAGGATCACGGCCAGCACCAGCAGCATGACCACACTCTCGACCACGATCAGGTCGCGCTGGGTGATGGCCTGCAGCACCAGCCGCCCCAGACCGGGCAGGAAAAACACGTTCTCGATGATGACCGCACCAGCGATCAGGAAGGAGAATTGCAGCCCGATAATGGTGAAGACCGGGATCATGGCGTTGCGCAGGGCGTGGCGGCGAAGGGCCTGCCCGGCGCTCAGGCCCTTGGCCCGCGCGGTCCGGACGTAGTCATCCGACAGGGTATCGATCAGGGATGAACGCAGCACCCGCGCGAGGATCGAGGCCTGTGGCAGCGCCAGCGCAATCGCAGGCAGGGTCAGCGCCTGCAGCCCCGGCAGCAGTCCGGACTGCCAGCCCGGAAAACCACCGGCAGAAAACCAACCCAGATTGACCGAAAACAGCAGGATCAGCAGCAGGGCGAACCAGAAGTTCGGCACCGCGATCCCCAGCTGCGTGGCGCCGGTGAATAGCGTATCCACCACCCCACCCCGGCTGCCCGCCGCCAGCATGCCCACGGGGAAAGCAATGACGACGGTCAGCGCCAGCGCGTAGACCGCCAGCGGCAGCGAGACCTGCAGTCGTTCGACAACGATTTCAGACACCGGCGAGCGATAGGTGTAGGAAACCCCGAGATCACCGGTGAACAGCCCACCAACCCAGCTGAGGTAGCGCTCGACCAGTGATCGGTCGAGGCCCAACTCGGCCCGCAGCGCGGCCACCGTATCGGGCTGGGCATTGATCCCGAGCATGAAGCGCGCGGGGTCACCGGGGACGATTTCGACAGCGGCAAAGACCACCAGACTGGCGACAAGCAGGGACGCCAGCAGCGACACCAGACGATTAAGCGCAAACCCGATCATCGATGGTGCCACCGCGCCATGGGCTGGTCAGTCGGCCCAGCGCACGCCGGTCAGGTCGACAGCCTGGGTCGGGGCATCTTTCCAGATCCCCTGCAGCTTCGCGTCGACGACCGAGGTCAGCGCCAGCTGGAACAGGTAGCCGTTGACGAAATCCTCGGCGATCATCGTCTGCGCCTGCGCCAACAGGTCGGAGCGCGCAGCCGGGTCGCTTTCCACCGCAAGCGTCTCGATCAGCGCCTGAAAGTCCGGGTTGTCGTACTGGAAGTAGTAGTCTGGCCGGGCGTAAATGTTGATGTCCATCGGCTCGGTGTGGCTGACGATGGTCAGGCCGTAATCGTAACCACGGAACACCTGCTCCAACCACTGCGCCCATTCGAGGAAGCTGATCTCGGCTTCGATACCGACTTCGCGCAGCTGTGCGGCGATGATCTCCCCGCCCCGGCGCGCGTAGGATGGCGGCGGCAGCTTGAGGGTAGTGCTGAAGCCCTCGGCATAGCCCGCCTGAGCCAGCAGGTCGCGGGCCAGCGCCGGGTCAAAGGCTGCATTGGCGGTCAGGTCGACATAGTCGGGATTGTGGGGCGCAAAGTGGCTGCCGATGGGCGTGCCGTAGCCGAACATGGCGCCGTCAATGATCGCCTGCCGGTCGATGGCGTGGCTCACGGCCTTGCGCACCCGAATGTCGTCGAAGGGCGCCTGCTGGTTGTTCATGGCGAGGATGGTCTCACCCTCGGTATTGCCGGAGAGCACGGTGAAGCGCGGGTCGCGCTCGAACTGGGCGAGGATTTTCCGGGGCCGGATAGCTGTAGAAGGCGTCGATGTCGCCCGCCAGCATGGCCGCGTAGGCCGCCGTCGGCTCGGAGATGAACTTGAAGGTCGCCGCTTCCAGCGACGCGGCTTCACCCCAGTAGTCGGCATTGCGGCTCAGGCTGATCTGGTCGCCCCGCCGCCATTGCTCAAAGCGGAAAGCGCCGGTGCCGATGGGCTGGTTCTTGATGTCCTCGATGCTCTCCGGCGCGACCATGACCGCGTCGCCCCAGGCGAGGTTAAAGAGGAAGTTCCCCTGCGGCGCGGCGAGGTCGATGCGCACGCTGGTATCACCCAGCGCTTCCACGCCTTCGATCCCGGCGAACAGCGCCTTTTGCGCGTTGGTCGAATCCTCGGCCCGGGCGCGATCGAGCGAGAACACCACGTCGCTGGCTTCAAAGTCGGTTCCGTCGTGGAAGGTCACCCCCTCACGCAGCTGGAAGGTGTAGCTCAGGCCATCATCGGAAATGGTCCAGCTCGCGGCCAGTCCGGGCTGCACGGAGCCGTCCGGGCCGAACCGGGTCAGCCCTTCGAACACGTTGGCGTAGAGCACCTGATCGATCGCGCCTGCGGCGGCCGAAGTCGGGTCGAGGTGCGGGGGCTCAAGCTGCAGGCCGATGATCGCATCGGTGCGCTGGGCCTGTGCTGCGACCGATGGACGCGGCGGTGAAAAGGGTGACGATTGTTGCTGCGATAAGGCCTTGCACGTCTGATGCTCCGAGTTTCACGCTGTGGAACTACTGTTGTCATCTAGTGAAAAAACAGTGGCAAAAGAAGCGTGTTGAACACATGCCACGCAGGTAAGTTTCTGGGGCTTTGCCGCCCTGAGCCGAAATCGCGGTGCCTTTAGCCCGCCATCATCTCAGTCAGCACCGTCGCCGTTGGGCGTACGCTGGCGATCTCCCCTTCCAGCGTCTCAAGCACGACCGAGTGGATCGAATCCCCCTTGTGCAGCACCCCGTCCGGCCCGGTTACGCCGTAAGCCCAGACCGCATCGCTGACATAAATGGCCTCAAACCCGAGGTCACAGGCGCTGCGCGTGGTGGACTCAACGCAGTGGTTCGCCGTCGCCCCGCACAGGATCAGTCGCTCGACCCCCGCCTCGCGCAGACGCTGCTCCAGATCCGTGCTGGCAAAGCCACTGCTGGTGGTCTTGATCACCACAGGCTCGTCCGACGCCGGGGCTGCCACGGGCTGGACGGCTGAACCGGGCGCGTCCGGGTGGAACGGGTCGGCGGGGTCGGTGCCGTGGTGGTGGACGTGGAACACCGGGGTGCCACCCCCGCGCGCGGGCCAGCAGGGCGGCGATATTGTCTTCGGCCTGACGGCAGGACCGGTCGGCCCCGGCAGCGTCATCGTGGGCCATGGCCATCTGAACGTCGATGACGACGAGGGCGGTGTTTTGCGGTTCACTCACGGTTGAATTCCCTGGTTACGCTGGGCGATGATCTGTTCGACCCGGGGGCCGTAGATGCGGATGTTGATGTCGTCGCTGATGACCCGGTCGGGCTGCTCGTCGTAGGTCAGTACAGCCGAGATCCGCGGCCGGTTGCCTTCGACCTCCGTGACCCCGTGCAGCGAGTACCCGCCGCGGAACAGAGTAAAGGCCCCTTCCCCGCGCGCGAAGGTCTGGGCGTGGGACATATCCCCGCCGAGCAGGCGGCGTACGGCCGCTTTGTCCTCGCTGCTGCCGGTGCGGGAGTTGGGCAGGAAGGCAAAATCACCCCCCTGCTCGGCGGACTGGATCAGCAGAGTAACGGTGCATTCGGTGGTGTCGTAGTGCCAGGCGTGGCGACCGCCGGGGTTGAGCGCAACCACGTTCAGCGCCTGAAAGTCATCGGCGCAGATGTAGAGCTGCTCCTTACGCTGCACCCGACGCACGAAGTCGGTGAGCAGCGGGGAGTGATAGAGCTGCTTGATGTGGGTAGTCGCCGGGATCTGATCGTCGGCGAGCTGCTGGGCCACGTGGGTGTATTCGCGGTTGAGCAGGTCATCCTGATCAAGGCCGTCTTCGACCTGCCCCTGATAGATGGTCCGGCGCACCCGCAGGGTCTGTGCGGTGGGGAGCAGGGCCTTGGCCTCCTCGCGCAGCGCCGTAATGGCCTCGGGCCGGATGAAGCCGTCGAGATTGCACCAACCGTGCTCGGCCATGCTGTCCTGACAGTCTTTGAGAAAGGCCGCGCCCTCGGGTGTCTCCAGCGCGCCGATGGGATAGCGGTCGGTATCGACCAGCGCCAGCGCAGCGTCGTCTCCGGGGTTGATTGCCGACATAGAAACCTCCAGCACGCTCGCGCTTATCCCAGCGCACAAAGTCTGTACCAGAGGCTGGATCAGGCAATCCAAAACTGCGCTCAGACCGGTCGGCTGAAATGCGACGCCCGGCCCGGGCAGGCTAGCGCCCAGCCGCCCGTGACAGAACGTCCCCGGCATCCGCGTCATGGTGGTCAGAAGCCCAGGCGACATAGCTGTCTGGCCGGATCAGCACCGCTCGGCCCCCCAGAACCGCATCGCCTCAGTGGTGCCTGTGGCGACGATGCGCAGCGGGACGCCAAGCGCGTCGGCAGCCTCACTGAAGTCCTGCGCGCGACGGTCCCGATCCTCATCGTGCTCAGCAAGGAACAGGGTGTAAGCCCGGGCTCAGATGTTCATAAGCGTTTGAACCATCCGCCAGTGCGCAGGGGTCAGGTGGTGGCCGGCTCTGGCGCGGTCTTCGTGGGTGCCGACCGCGCTGGGTGTCGCCGCGCTGCCCCCCCAGACGACCGAAGAGCCATCATAATTCGGTGCGAACGACATGACTTCTGCGGCGGCCTCATTCCGCCGGTCCCAAACCTTGCGAAATTCGGCCTCTCCAATTGCCTCGGGCGAGTGCGCGTTCAGAAAATCCCGGTCTTCCTCGATAAACCGCGCGATGAACTGCTCGGCCGTGGTCTGAAAGACAGGGTGGCGCTCTTCCTCGTAGCTGCTCAGCAGGGCTTCGCTGCCCCAGCCCGAGAGCTGCGCCGACAACTTCCAGCCGAGATTTCGTGCATCCTCCAGCCCGGTGTTCACGCCATAGCCCCCGTATGGCGGATGGGAGTGGCAGGCATCTCCGGCGATGAAGACGCGGTCCTGACGGTATTTGTCTGCCTGGGCAATTCGCAGATCCCAGAAGCCAATGTGCTCGAATTCGATATCGACGCTTGTCCCGATTGAACTTTCGATAAAACCGCGGAAATCGAAATTGTCTTTGGTTGTGTCAGCGGGAACCGGCGCATGAAAAAACCACGTTGTGCCAAAGTCGACCCGACCGAAGAATCGCCAGTATCCCTGCAATTCTTCATGGAGCACGCAGTAAAACTGCTTATCCGGGAACCGGTTGAGCTCCTCGTGCAGCTGCTTTGATCTGAACACCAGCAGCACCATGCGCTTGTCATGATCGTTGGTGGTCTGCGTGATGCCCGCCGACCGCCGCACCGGCGAATTGCTGCCGTCTGTGCCCACCACGTAGCGAGCGCGTAGCCGCCGCTCCGTGCCGGTGGCATCGGTCAACTGGGCGGTGACGCCGGCGGCGTCCTGTTCCAGTGCGTGGAAGGTGGTCCCATAGTTGACAGCGATGTTCGGCAGGGTCGCAGCGCGTGCTCTCAACGCCCCCTCCATCAGATACTGGGGCAGCCGCTCGTTGTCGCAAAAGTAGTAGGGCCGGACCATCTCCCGCTGCATCCAGTCGTAATGATATCCAGACAGCAGCGTTCGGTACGATGTCATGCCGCCGATCGCATAGTCCCGGGGACGATGCGGGCCGCGCGCACTTCGTCTTCGCATCCCCAGGCATGAAAATGTTCCATGGTCCGTTGGGTGAGATTCTGGCCGCGGGGGATGTTGTGCAGCGTGGCGGTTCGCTCAACAATGGCGACGCTGTGCCCGCGCTGTCCCAGTTCGAGGGCAAGGCCAAAACCGACCGGCCCTCCGCCGACCACCAGTACATCGTAGGTTTGTTCAAAGTCGATCATCGCGGCCACGCCCCACCTGGTCTTTGCCGGCACTGATTGATCGCATGGCACTGTTCCCGTCCCACGCTCCATCCCAAACTGCCAATCGCGGGTTGAAGGCTCTTGCCTCTCTGTTCACAGCGCGGCCTCCAGCAAGTTCAGGTAGTCCTGAGCCGACGCCGGACGCGGGTTCGTCGCGGAGAGGTGATCTCTGCTCGCCTTTTCGGCAATGCCGGGCAGAAGCTTCGGGTCCACACCCAAGGCCGACAGGGTCGTGGGCAGGCCAAGGCCGTCGACAAAATCCAACATCACTTCATGCAAGGGGTGCCGCTCAGGCGCGTTCATTGCGACCCGCAGGTCGGCATAGGCCGCGTCAGCAAAGCCTTCGTTGAAGCGGAGGATGTGGGGCAAAAGAATGCCGATCAGCGTGCCGTGATGAAGGTGCAACTCGCCCAGAGGCGTGGCCATAGCGTGCGCCCCACCCAGGGCCTTCTGCAGGCACAGGCCCCCTTCCAACGCAGCCATCATCATTTCCCAGCGGGCTTGTCGGTTGCCACCGTCCTGCACCGCGACCGGCAGCCAACGTCTTGCCCGCCTGACCGCATCAAGCCCGATAGCGGCGGCCGGGGGGTTGTCCCAGGTGCTGCAGTAGGTTTCGACCCCGTGGCTCAGGGCATCGATCCCTGTTGCAGCCGTCAGATGGGGGGGAGGCTCAGGGTCAGTTCCGGATCACAGATCACGGTGTCGGCGACCATGTTCAGATTAACGGCGACAACTTTGCTCCCATCGAGCTGTGACATCACGCAAGCCCGGCCAACCTCGGCGCCCGTTCCGGCGGCTGTTGGAATAGCGATCTGTGGGGAGACCTTGCCAATCGTATCGGAACCACCGGTTTTGACAGCGTAGTCAGCCAGCCGTCCGCCGTGGCTTGAGAGGAGTGCGACCGCTTTAGACAGGTCGATCGGCGAACCACCCCCCAGCGCGATGACCCCATCGCAGCCCCGGTCGTGCCAGAGTTCGAGGCACTCGAGCAGCGATTGTTCAGTCGGGTTTTCCGTCGTTCGGTCATAGACCACAATGTCGGACTGCGGCGCAGCATGGAGCGCGCGTTCGAGGATGCCCGCGCCGGCAACGCCCGGGTCGGTGACCAGTAAGGGCCGCTTCAGCCCGAGCCGCTCGATCTCTTCACCGAGGCCAGAGACCGCGCCGAAATCAAATGAGATCCGCGAAAGGTACTGGATCAGCGGCATTATTCGCCGCTCTCGTAGTAGATGTGCTTGGTTTCCAGAAAATCGTTCATCGCCTCGGCGCCGTGCAGGCGTCCGATGCCGCTTTCGCGGTAGCCGCCGGTCTCGACATCGGCCAGCAAGCGGTTGTGACAGTTCATCCAGACCGTGCCGAACTTAAGCTTTCGTCCCATGCGCATGGAAAGATTCAAATCTCGCGTATACACCGACGCAGCGAGGCCATAGCGCGTTGCGTTGGATTTTTCGACCGCTTCAGCCTCATTCGCGAAGCGCTCGAGTGACACAATCGGTCCGAAGAGCTCGTCCTGAACCAGATCGTGAGTCACGTCATCGATCTCGAACATGGATGGCGTGATGAAATACCCCGTCGACTGATCGTTCCCGCCAGCGGTTCCACGCACCACCATTCGGGCTTCCTGATCCGCGCGATCAATAATGCCCAGAAGGCGCTCTTGATTTGGCTTGTCGATAATCGGCCCCAGTTCGACACCAGGGCTCAGAGCATCCCCGACCGTGGTCTGTTCAAAGGCATTGCGCAGCCGCAGACGAACCTCGTCGTAGACGCTGTCATGGACCAGAACCCGGCTGATGCAGGTGCACATCTGGCCGTTGAGCGCCAGTGCGCCGCGCTTTATCTCCGCAACGGCGGTGTCGAGATCAGCGCTGTCGAACACGATGGCCGGGGACTTACCACCGAGTTCGAGCGACACGTGCTTGATCGTTTCAGCCGCGTTGGCCATGATGATTTTGCCGGTTTTGCTCGAACCCGTGAAAGAAATAACGTCGATTTCAGGGTGGGTGGAGAGGACGGTGCCGACTTCGGTTCCGTATTCGTTGACCGAATTGATGATCCCCGCAGGCATGCTGTCGACCGCATCGAAGCAGGACATCACCGCGGCGTTGGTCAGGGGGTTTGCGGCGCAGGCTTGACGACGACGGAACACCCCGCGGCCAGCGCCGGGGCGACGGACCGCACCAGCAGCGTCACGGGTGCGTTCCATGGCACGATGACCGAGACCACCCCGCAGGTTCGCGGGTCATCAGACTCATCTTACCCGGCCCGCTTTCGAAGGTTCGTCCGAAGACATTTCTGGCAATACCTGCGTAGTAGCGTGCCTCGCTGTAGCCCGCGGTGATTTCGTGCCGAGCCTGAGCATAAACCTTGCCGTTTTCGCGGGCGAGGAGCTCAGCGATTTCATCGGCGCGGTGCTCCAGCTCGTCAGCGAAAGTCAGCAGGGCTGTCGCCCGGAGGCGGGGGGTTGATGCCCACTGCGTGCTTTCGAATGCGTGCCGCGCTGCCAGCACTGCCTGTGACGCCAGCTCAGCCGAACCATAGGGCGCCTGGGCAAAAACGACCCCGTCGGATGGATTTTCCACCGGCATCAATCCATGAGGCGCATCGCCCAGCCATGCACCACCAATGTAGTGCCGTCCCCTTTCCTCAACCATGTGTTCCCCCTCCCTAATTGGCGATTATGCCCGATGAAACCTATGCTCCATCCAAAATATTAACAGGTGTAAAATGCAAGGCGCTGTGCCTGCCCTCGCTGAGCTTCAGAGACCGTGGCTGCGGTCATAGCCGCTCGCCGCGGGCGAAGACCAACCCCCCGACGCCAGTGCATCATTGACCGGGCGGTAAATCTCAACCTTGAGCGGGTGGCAGGCGGCGAGGTCCGACGAGTGCTCGGTCGAGCAGTCCCCGCCCGGGCAGGCCGACAGCGCGCCGAGCAGGTCGATCTCGGCGAAGAACTCCAGAAAGTCGCCCGGGCGCACCGGGCTCGCCTTCATGAAGTACTGGTGCGTGTCGTGGGTGAAGCCCGTACACATGAAAACGTTGAGCACGTCATGCACGTCGGCCTCGACCGCCTGCGGCGCACGGCCGGTCTTCGCGGCGAGGCTGCGGCTCAGGTTGGAGTGGCAACAGTTGTGGTACTGCCCGCCACTGAGCAGGTACGCGGTATAGGGGTCGCAGCGGGTGCCGATGACATCGTGCACAGACCCGCCGAATTCGTCGAAGCCGTACCAGTCCAGCGTGTCGGCGGTGATGGTCGCCATGGGGCGCAGGAAGGGAAAGCCCGACCACAGCCGGTCGCCAGTCGAAAGATGCGTGCCGTGCAGCGCCCGGGTCTTGCCGGTGTAGAAGCGCTCGGACAGATCGCCCGCGTGCCACAGGTTGAGGTCGCCGACCTGCGGACCGTCGACCGAGACGATGCGGAAGAAGTGCCCCGCGGGCACCTCGAAGGTCACCGCATCGCGGGGCGGCGCCAGCGCCTCCCCCACCAGCTCCATGCCCTCAGCCGCACTGGCGTACAGGTCCATGGGCGCGGGCGGCAGCGTGTCCACGGGGTAGCAGATCACGGGCTCGACCCCAGCGCGCGGCGGCGTCAGCGGGGGCGGGAAAGACGGGTTGCTTCAGCTTCACGGGCGGCTTCCTCCGGTATCAGGGACGCCCATGACAGACCCGGCGAGGAGCCACGTCAAGCGGCTTTCCCACCTTCGATGAGCTGTTGCGATACCGCGTTGGCTCCGCCTGCCCTGTTACCTGTCTGGCAGACTGTCTGGCAGCCTATTCAGCCGCCAGCGCGTAGTCCTCCATGGGGGGACAGACACAAACCAGATGCCGGTCGCCGAAGGCGTTGTCCACGCGGTTGACCGGCGGCCAGTACTTGTCGGTGCGCGGCGCACCGGCGGGGAAACCCCCTGCTCCCGGCTGTAAGGGCGGTCCCACTCACCGACGAGGTCGGCCATGGTGTGCGGGGCGTGCTTGAGCGGGTTGTTCGCCGGGTCACTGCGGCCGTCTTCGATGGCGCGGATTTCTTCGCGGATCGACAGCATGGCGTCGCAGAAACGGTCCAGCTCGGCGAGGCTCGCTCTCCGTGGGTTCGACCATCAGCGTTCCCGCCACCGGCCAGCTCATGGTCGGGGCGTGGAAACCACTGTCCATCAACCGCTTGGCGATGTCTTCGACCGTGACCCCGGCACTGGCCTCGAAGGGCCGGGTGTCGATGATGCACTCGTGCGCCACGCGACCCGTCGGCCCTTTGAACAGGATCTCGAACGCGCCTTCCAGCCGGGCGGCGATGTAGTTGGCGTTGAGGATGGCGACGCGCGAAGCCTGTGTCAGGCCCTCCCCGCCCATCATCATCACGTAGGCATAGGAAATCGCGAGGATCGACGCCGAGCCCAGCGGTGCTGCGCTTACGGGTCCGACCGCGCCTTCAGCCTCCGGGTGACCGGGCAGGTGCTCGGCGAGGTGCGCCTTGACCCCGATCGGCCCCATGCCCGGACCGCCGCCGCCGTGGGGGATGGCGAAGGTCTTGTGCAGGTTCAGGTGGCTGACATCGCCGCCCAGATCACCCGGCCGGGACAGACCGACCATGGCGTTCATATTGGCGCCGTCGATATAGACCTGACCGCCGAACTCGTGGGTGATCGAGCAGACCTTGCGCACTGTTTCTTCGAACACGCCGTGGGTCGAAGGATAGGTGATCATGCACCCGGCGAGCTCGTCGGCGTGGGCTTCGGCCTTGGCGCGGAAATCATCGAGGTCGATATCGCCGTTTTCAGCCGACGCGACCGGTACCACGCGCCAGCCGACCATCTGAGCCGAGGCGGGGTTGGTGCCGTGCGCGCTCATGGGGATCAGGCACACCCGTCGCTGGTCATCACCGCGCGCGCGGTGGTAGCCGGCAATGGTCAGCAGCCCGGCGTATTCGCCCTGCGCGCCCGAGTTGGGCTGCATGGAAAAGGCGTCGTAACCGGTAATCACGCAGAGCCGCTCGGACAGCGTCTGCACGAAGCGCTGGTAGCCTGCGGCCTGCTCCACAGGGGCGTAGGGGTGCAGGCTGGCGAACTCCGGCCAACTGATCGGCATCATCTCGGCGGCAGCATTGAGCTTCATGGTGCAGGAGCCCAGCGGGATCATCGCCCGGTCCAGCGCCAGATCACGGTCGGAGAGGCGGCGCATGTAGCGCATCATCTCGGTCTCCGACCGGTTCATGTGGAAAATTTCGTGATCGAGGAAGCTCGACCGGCGCACCAAAGCCTCGGGGAAGCGGACTTCGTCGGCCTGAACCGCACCACCGCCAGCGCCCTCTGCCGCACCAAAGGCCCGCAGCACTGCATCGATGGTGTCATCACCGGTGGTCTCGTCGAGGGTAATGCCGAGGTGATCGGTGCCGATGGCGCGCAGGTTGATGCCCTCGTCCAGTGCTGCTTCGAGCAACGCTGCCTGACGGTCCCCGACCGCCACGCACAGGGTATCGAAGAAGCCTTCGCTGTCACCGGTGGTGAAGCCTGCAGCCTCCAGACCCCGCGCGAGCCGAAGCGTGTTCTGATGCACGCGCTGGGCAATCGCCCGCAGGCCCTCAGGACCGTGGAAGACGGCGTAGAAGGAGGCCATGACCGCGAGCAGAGCCTGCGCGGTGCAGACGTTCGAGGTCGCCTTCTCCCGGCGGATGTGCTGCTCCCGGGTCTGCAGCGACAGGCGGTAGGCGCGGTTACCGTGGCTGTCGATCGACACGCCGACCAGCCGGCCGGGCATGGCGCGCTTGAAGGCGTCGCGGCAGGACATGTAGGCCGCGTGCGGACCGCCGTAGCCGATGGGAACACCGAAGCGCTGGGTGCTGCCCACGGCGATGTCGGCGCCCATCTCACCGGGAGCCTTGAGCAGGCACAGCGCGAGCGGGTCGGCGATGACGATGCCGACCGCGCGGTGCTCGTGCAGCGCATCCATCTCGGCGCTGAAGTCGCGCAGACCGCCCCGGGTGCCGGGGTACTGGAAGATCGCACCGAAGACACGCTCCGGCTGCAGCGCCTCGGGCGCGCCAACGATCACCTCGATCCCCAGCGGCTCGGCGCGGGTACGAAGCACCGCAATGTTCTGCGGGTGGCAGTTTTCGTCGACGAAGAAGGCCATGGCCTTGGACTTGGCGACCCGCTGCGCCATGGTCATGGCTTCGGCCGCTGCGGTGGACTCATCGAGCAACGAGGCGTTAGCGATTTCCAGACCGGTAAGGTCGGAGACCATGGTCTGGAAGTTGAGCAATGCCTCCAGTCGGCCCTGACTGATCTCCGGCTGGTAGGGCGTGTAGGCCGTGTACCAGGCCGGGTTTTCCAGCACGTTCCGCTGGATCACCGGCGGGGTGACGGTCCCGTGATAACCTTGGCCGATCAACGAAGTCATGACGCTGTTCTCCGCGGCGATCTCGCGCATATGGGCGAGGAAAGCCTGCTCGGACATGGGCTCGCCGAAGTCCAGCGGCTCGGCCTGCCGGATGCTTGCCGGGACCGTCTGCCCCAGCAGGGTCTCCAGATCGGGCGCCCCAAGTTGATGCAGCATCGCGTCCATCTCGCGCGGGGACGGGCCGATGTGACGGCGGTTGGCAAAATCGTAGGGCTGGTACGTCGTCGCTTTGAAAGCCATGGGAACCTCGTAAGCCAGGAGGGTAATGTTGGAATAGCCAGCGGGATCGTGTTGGCCCCGCCAGTGTGGTGGGTCAGTCGATCAGCGCTTTGTAGGCGTCTTCGTCCATGAACTGATCGACAGCGCTCGTGTCCGGCACCTTCATCTTGAAGAACCACGCCGCACCGGTCGGATCGCTGTTCACCAGCGCCGGGTCTTCGACGATGGCCTCGTTAACCTCGACGATTTCGCCGTCCAGCGGGCGAGGATGTCCGAGGCCGCCTTGACGCTCTCGATCACAACGATGTCCTCGTCGCGGCTGACCTGACGTCCGACGTCGGGGAGTTCGACGAAGACCAGATCGCCTAGCTGGGTCACGGCGTATTCGGTCACGCCAACGACGACGATATCGCCTTCAACGCGCAGCCATTCGTGCTCTTCTGTGTATTTCATGGTCGGTTTCTCCTCTGATTGGGGTGACGGTTCAGCGCTTGAAGCGCAGGGGTGTGAAGGGCAGCGCCGTGACCCGGACCGGCAGGCGCTTGCCCCGGACCTCGCCCCACAGCGCGGTATCAGTGTCGGCGCAGGCCGCATCGACGTAGCCCATGGCGACGGGGTGACCGACGCTGGGGCCGAAGCCGCCGCTGGTCACCTGCCCCACTTGCGTGCCGCCCTGCTCGGCGTCGAACAGCGCCACACCTTCGCGCATCGGCGCGCGCGCCTCGGGGCGCAGGCCGACACGGGCGCGCCCGGCGCCGTCTTCGAGTTCCTTGAAAATCCGAGCCTCGCCCGGGAAGCCGCCAGCCCGGTCACCGCCGGGGCGCCGGACCTTCTGCATGGCCCAGGTCAGGCGGGCCTCGACCGGTGAAGTCGTGGTGTCGATATCGTGACCGTAGAGGCAGAGACCGGCCTCCAGCCGCAGCGAATCCCGTGCACCCAACCCGATCAGCGCCACACGCTCATCGGCGCACAGCGCATTGAAGACAGCGCGCGCCTGCGATACCTGAACCGAAATCTCAAAGCCGTCCTCACCGGTGTAACCCGAGCGCGAGACCCAGGCCTCAGCCCCGGCCAGCGTCAGCCCGCCAACATCCATAAACCGCATATCATCAGCGCGGGGGTCCAGTGCTGCCACGACGGCGCCAGCTTCAGGGCCCTGCACCGCGAGCAGCACGCGGTCCTCGATGACTTCGACTTCAACCCCCAGCGGCGGCAGCGCGGCGCGCATCAGGGCGATGTCGTCGGCCTTGCAGGCGGCGTTGACCACGAGGAACAGATGGTCACCCCGGTTTGCGATCATCAGATCATCGAGGATACCGCCACTGTCATTGGTGAAAAATCCATAGCGCTGGCGGCCTTCGCCCAAGCCCAGCACGTCGATGGGAACCAGCGTTTCAAGCGCCCGGGCGGCAGCCTCAACCGTCTCTGCGCGCAGGATCACCTGCCCCATGTGAGAAACGTCGAACAGACCGCAGTGCGCGCGTGTGTGCTGATGCTCGGCCATGACCCCGGTGGGGTACTGCACGGGCATGGAATAGCCCGCGAAGGGCACCATCCGCGCGCCGGCATCGACGTGCGCCTGCGCCAGCGGCAGCGTTGCGAGGTTTTCCGTTCCGTCGTCCATGGACCCAGTCTCCTGTTCCATGCACCACCAATGAATGAGGCTTCATCTGATGGGCATCAAAAGCACGGCAGCGTGCGTCAGCACGCGACCGCAGTGATGCCCCCTCTGTCCCTTGCACCTGAGATCATTATCCCTTCGGCGGACGCGCTAGCTGGCGCGCCTCTCTCCAGAGTCATTTATCGAGCCGGTCCGGTGGCCTGAGAGTTTCCGGGGCGGTTGCTCCTTCGGCACCGACGCGAAGTCGGTTCTCCCGTGCTCGACCAATGCACGCTAACTCAAGTGCTCAGGGCGTGCAAGCCACAGCGTGCCCACACGCCAGCGTTTCATGGGGATTTTCTGAAACGCGTCAGCCTTTGGCGACGCCGGTCGCCTCCGGCGTGCCGTCGATCACCAGCTGGGGCTTGGTCCCGACCCCGATCAGTTCTGGGCGCTGCTCGAGGTAAGCAGCCACCCCTTCGATGCCCCGGATGGCGTCCATCATAGCGGCGACACGCGGGTATTCGGCGAGCAGGTCGGCATCGAAGAAATGCGCCAGATCGACGTGATGGAACACGCCAAAATCACAGTAGTACGGCTTGTCACCGAAGAAGAACGGGCCTTCATGGCGGCCCAGATAGCGCTCAAAATCGCCCAAGCGCAGGTGCAGCCCCGGCAGCTGTGCTTCTCGCTTGGCGGCGAAGTCATCTCCGACGGCGAAGTTCACCGTCGGGTTGAGCGGGAAAAACCATTCCTGACTGGCCTCAAACACGCTGTCGACCTCCGCGCGCAGACCGGCATTTTCCGGCGCCAGCCCGGTCAGACCAGCGATGTAGCGGCAGATTGTGCCGCTCTGTGCCACCTGCTGCTGTCCGCCGTCGATGACCAGCATAGGCAATTGGCGGAAAGGCGCGCGGGTCTTGTTGCCTGCCCACGGCTCCCCGAAATGGTCCCAGGCCATGGCATAGGTGTAGGGCGTGTCTGTCGCCCAGAGCATCAGCTGTGCCGCTTCGGCCAGCGCGCGCATCTTGAAGTAAACCAGTTCGAGCTTAGGCATGATCGATCCCCGCATTCCCGTGCAATTATTGTCATTGCACTAAGGCTAGCACCACGGGTCGCGCGGACGAAGCCGAATTCAGCGCCCTGCCCGCGCCCTGCCCGCACTGTGCCGCATCGGAGAGCCTCAGCCTGCGGCCGGGCCGGCCGGAAACCGGGTGCTCAGGATCAGCATCACCGCCATGACCGCCAGCACCAGCATAATCAGCCGGTCGAACCACTGGCGCGAGACACGGCGGATGATGGCTTCGCCCAGCGGCATGCCCGCGAGCAAGGGCAGGACGGCGAGCAGAGAAAGCCCCCAGTGCGCCAGTCCAGCAGCCCCATGGCGATCAGGGTTGGTGCCTGCACCACGCCCATGGCGACGAAGAACACGGCGATGGTGACGATGAAGTTTTCGCGGTCGAGCCGGACGATGCTAAGGAAGGTCACGCTCACCGGCGCCGAAACCCCGGAGGCGCCCTGCAGGATCCCGGCGACGAAACCGATCGGCGCCGAGAGCCAGGTCGCCGGACCAAGCGACAGCTTCGCCGTGGGCCTGAACAGGCGGAAGATCAGATACAACGCGATGACGATCGCGACCCCGGTCTTCAGGACATCACCATCGAGGCTAACCAGCGCGAAGGTTCCGGCCAGCGCCCCCGCTGCTCCGGCCCCGGCGAACAGCCAGACCAATGCGCCGCGCGGTCGGTGGCCCCGGTACTGCCAGATCTGGATCAGGTTGGAGATGATATTCGGGGCCACGAACACCACCACCGCAAAGGGCACGCTGTAGATCAGCGACAGCGCCGGAACGGCAGCCAGCGGCGCTCCCGCGCCGATGGCGCCCTTGAGCACACCACCGAGCAAAAATGCCAGCGCGACAAGCATTACGGCTTCCACAAATGATCCTTCCGTGTTGCAGCAGCGTTGCAGGGGCAGACTAACCCCGCCTCCAGCCTCAGCTCAGCGCCACAAAAACTCGCGCTGATCCAACCACAGTGACACCCTTTCCGCCACCGCAGCGGGCTGCTCCACCGGCATAAAGTGCCCAGCATCCTCAATAATTGCCAGCTCGACGAAGGTGACGAGCGCCTCGATTTCCCGGTGCTGCTCGACGGGTGACCATTGGTCCTGCGCGCCCGTCATCAGCAGCACCGGCCCCTGGTAGTTCCCGATAGACCGGGCAGCATCGGGGCGTTCCAACAAGGCTTTGATCTGACGCTCATGGACTTTGGCGGTCGTGCTGGTCACCATCTGGGTCAGGTCCTGCAGCAGCGTCTGATCGTCGATACGGGCTGGATCGAGCATCGGCGGCAGCCAAACCGCCGCCAAGTCTCGCATGCTTTGATTGCCGAGATCGACCATTTCCTGACGCCGGACCTCTTCACCGGGGCGAGCCGGATGGTGCCCCGTGTTCGCCAGAACAAGACCTCGCACGCGCTCGGGTTCGATCCGTGCCATCTCCATCGCCACGCGACCGCCCAGCGAGTGCCCGAAAACGATCAGATCCCCTATCACCGTTTCGAGGATGGCATTCGCCATGTCTGTGATCGAGTCGTACCCGGTGATGTCGGCATCGACGATGTCGCCAAATTCACGCAACACCGGCTTAAGGCACCGCCAGATTCGGTCGTCGGATACAAGGCCGGGTACCAAAACAAATGCAGTCAAAACACAACCCTCTCTTATGCTAATCCGGTCTGGGAGGTGGCCGGACAGCTCAGCCTTCTCCCACTTCAGCGACGCGCTCAGCGCGCTCAAGCGAGGGAAGTTTTGTGTACAATTTTTTGCTATTTGGCAAGAATTTGCTTGCAAAACAGCCATAATCGATATTTTTGTATACAAATCTGGAATGAGGTTCGAAAAATGGCGGTCAAGCCAAGACGCTCTCAATACGAGAAGGGGATCAGTGAGCTCCGCAGCATGATTCTGAACGGAGACTTTGCGCCGCAAGAGCGGCTGTCCGAGACCATGCTCGCGGAACTCCTTGAGATTTCCAGGACGCCGCTGCGGCAGGCGATCGACCGGCTGCTCGAAGAGGGTCTGCTCGAACGCAGGCCATCGGGTGGCACGATGGTGGCTCGCATCACGATGCAGGATATTGTCGACGCCATTGAATTGCGCGGTGTACTCGAAGGCACGGCTGCACGCTTTGCAGCCGAACGTGGCATCTCCACGGCGAAAATCGCCGAAGGAAATGAAATCCTCGGGGAACTGGACGAGGCCGTATTCAGCGGATCATCGCCGGACTTCAGCCGCTACGTCCCCCTGAACCTCGACTTTCACATTTTTCTCTCGAAGATTTCCGGCAGCAGCATCATGGAGCGGGAGGTTGATCGGGCCTATCGCCTGCCTGTGGCCTCGCCCATAGCCTTCCTCGGCGGGCAGGAATTGATCCCCGACTTTCAGGCCTCGCTGCGACGCGCACAGCGCCAGCACCGGGCCATTTTTGATGCGATTGTCCTGCGAGAAGGCACCCGCGCTCAGGCCCTAACCATTGAGCACGCCCGTCTGGCACGTGAAAACCTCGAGTACATCACCAAAGAAAATCCGAAACTGGCAGAGCACGTCCCCGGGCTGGCTCTGATCGAAGCCGCTTAACAAGGGAAAACAACAGAACCATGCCTAACCTCAGCCAAATCATCGCTCAGCATAAGAACCCCGTGGACATGCTGCGAAACTCAGCAACCGGGATGTACGTGTATCCGGTCGTTGCTCCCGAGTTCACAAACTGGCGCGATGAGCAGCAGGCCTGGCGCCAGTCGGCGGTGCTCTTTGATCAGACCCATCACATGGACGAGCTGATTGTCGAAGGCAGCGATGCGGAAGCGTTTCTGGCCCACACCGGGATCAATGGTTTTGCTAACTTCGACCTCAACCGGGCCAAGCATTTCGTCCCAGTGACCCCGGCCGGGCATGTCATTGGTGACATGATCATCTTCCGCGAGCGGGAGGACAAGTTTGTTCTGGTCGGGCGGGCGCCGACGGCCAACTGGCTGAAGTTTCAGGCAGCGGTGGGCAAGTGGTCTATTCAGGTCAAACACGATCCACGCTCTGACAGCCGCCCGGATGGCCGGGCGATTTTCCGCACCCACTACCGGTTCCAGATTCAGGGCCCCGATGCATCCAAAATCTTCGAACGCATTAACGGCGGCCCGGTGCCGGACATAAAATTCTTCCATGTCGACTGGATAAATGTCGGCAGCAAGCGCGTTCAGGCGCTGCGCCACGGTATGGCCGGGGCGCCCGGGCTGGAAATCTGGGGGCCTTACGAGGACAAATCTTACATCCGCTCGACCATCCTCGAAGCCGCACGGGACGCGGGCGTCGATCTGGTGCAAGTCGGGAGCCGGGCCTACAGCACGAACACGCTGGAATCCGGGTGGATTCCCTCCCCGCTGCCTGGGATCTACACCGGTGACGGGATGATGAAAGACTACCGGGACTGGTTGAACGAAAGCGCCTACGAGGCGATCGGTACCATCGGTGGCTCCTTCGTAAGCGACAATATCGAGGACTACTACACAACGCCTTTCGAGCTGGGCTACGACTTTTACATTGGCTGGAAGAAGGCTGACTTCATCGGCAAAGCCGCCCTTGCCGCCATGCGCGATAAGCCCCAGCGCAAGAAAGTAACATTTGAATGGAACGCAGACGACGTCCTGTCTGTGATTGCCTCGGCTTTCGAGCCCGGCGCAGCCCCTAAGAAATGGATTGATTTCCCCCAGCCCAACTACGCCTCTAGCAGTGCAGACATGATCATGCGCGGCGACCAGATGGTCGGTATGAGCATGTTCAACGGCTACAGCTACAACGAGCGCTGTCTGCTCTCGCTGGGCGTGGTTGCGGCGGATGTCCAGGTCGGAGACGAACTGGTGCTGAAATGGGGTGAGCCGGACGATACCGGCAAAACGTCTACCGAGCGGCACGAAATGGCGGACATCCGCGTACGGGTCTCACCCACGCCCTATGCCAGGGAAGCCCGTGAAAACTACTCGGACAGTTGGCGTCAAAAACAGTCCTGACCACGCTCGGAGGATCGAGGCGCCTGCCCCAAAAAAACAGACCCGCGGACTTCCCGTTGGGCAAAAAGGAGAATTACCATGAAGTACTTAACTGTTCTGGCAGCTTCAGTTGCCTCCTTAAGCCTCGCCACCGCAGCGGCGGCGCAGGAGCTTAAGTTCGCTTCCATTCGTCCCACCCTTTCACACCGTGACGGCATCGCTGATCGATAAGCTGTCTGCGGGTGTATCGGATGCCACCGGCGGGGACCTGACCGTTCGCAACTACCCCGGTGGTGAACTCGGCGCCGGCCCTGTTGAACAGTACGTTCGCGTTGTTCAGGGCGCGGCAGACTTCGCCTGGGGCCTACCCGGCTACACCTCCTCCCAGTTCCAGAAGACGATGATCGTTGAACTTCCTGGCGCGATCGATCCCGACGCAGGGGGGCACGAAGCCCTTTGGGCGGCTTACGATGAGCATCTCGCAGGCGAGTTCCCTGCTACCAAGCCTATCGCACTCTGGACCTCTGAAGCGCAGGTCATGATCATGCGCGACAAAATTATCCGCACCCCTGACGACCTGAAGGGGTCTGAAGATCCGCGTTGCCGGCGCAACGGCGGGTGAAGTCGCATCCGCGCTGGGCGCCACGCCCGTTCAAATGCCGATCAGCCAGGTTTACAACTCCCTGCAAACCGGCCTGATTGACGGTGTTTTCACCGGTTCCTCGACCCTGTCCGACTTTAAGCTGTCAGAAGTTGCTTCGAGCGTGACGGTCGGTGCACCGCTTGGCCGCCTGAGCTTCTACGCGGTGATGAACGAGAGCGTCTACAACGGCCTTTCCGCAGATAAGAAGGCTGCAATCGATGCGACGGCGGGTCTCGCCCTGTCGGCAAGTGCTGAAAACGCGTGGCAAGCGACTGCAGACGCCGCGATGGCCGCCTACGGTGAGGACAGCACTAAGACGGTTGTGATGCTGAGCGACGCTGAAATCCAGGCTTTTGCCGATGCGGTCTCGGCTGTTACTGATGCCTACGTAAGCAGTGTCGGCGGTGAAGCTGCCCTGGCTGCGATGCGGGGGAATTAAGCCAGCATGAAACTTCTGCGAAGGGTCGTCGACATCCTGCTATGGGTTACTGCCGGAATAGCAGGACTGGGGCTCTTGTTTGAAGTCGTCGTCATTTTGATCGACGTAACGGGGCGCGCCTTCGGGCGCCCCCTTTTTGGTTCTCTGGACCTCGTGACCATGGCGATGGTCATCCTCGTATTCGGGGCAATGGCGCTGTGTGACCGCCGCGGCGGCCATGTCGGTGTCGACCTGCTCCAACCCTTTTTTCCCAAGGCGTTGAACCGCGCAATTGATGCCCTCTCGGCGCTGCTCGGCGCCCTGATTTTCCTGGCCTTGGCTAAGGCCGTTTATGACAGCGCCCAAATCTCAGTGATGCTGAATCTCTCCACCAACCTGCTCGATCTGCCCAAAGTCTGGTTCCAGAACTCCATTGTCCTGTTTGCCTTGGTCACGGCGCTGAGCATGCTTCTCCGAAGCATAGAGCTGGCGATTTTCGATATCGACACCCGCGACTCATACACTGGAGCAAAGTCCAAATGAACGAGTATCAGATCGGCTTGCTGGGTATCGTCGCGCTGCTGGCGCTGCTGCTGCTCCGCATCCCCGTTGCGTTTGCGATGTTTATCGTCGGCTTTTTCGGGATCGCCATCCTCAGCGGTATGAATGCGGCCACCAGTCTGCTCGCGTCAGAGGCGTTTACACTGGCCTCCTCGCCCGAGCTTGTTGTCATCCCCTTGTTCATCCTGATGGGAAACATCGCCAGTGCAACGGGGCTGAGCCGTCAGCTTTACAATGCCGCCTACGCGCTGGTGGGAAGCTTGCGGGGCGGATTGGCCTCAGCAACGATTGTCGGCTGTGGCGGCTTTGCTGCGCTCAGCGGGGCTTCCGTGGCCTCAGCCCTGACCATGGGCAAGGTGGCGCTGAAGGAAATGGATGCCTTCAACTACGATGCGCGCCTGTCGACCGGCGCCGTCGCAGCGGGTGGCACGCTGGGTATTCTGATCCCACCGTCAACCGGGTTCGTGGTCTACGCCATTCTCACCGAACAATCGATCGGCCGCCTGTTCCTTGCCGGGATTCTGCCGGGCCTGCTGCTGCTCGGCCTGTTCATCGGTGCGATTTCACTGGTGTGCTGGCGTAACCCGGCGCTGGGCCCGGCCGGACCCAGGGCAGGCATGAGCCAGCGCGCGCGCGCTGTGCTCGGTGCCGTGCCGGTCGTTGGCATCGTCCTGCTGACAATCGGCGGCATCTACACCGGCCTGTTTTCACCGGTGGAGGCATCTGCCGTTGGCGCAGGTGCTGTGATCCTCTACGGTGCCATCACCCGCTCCCTTTCGCTCGTGGTGCTCTGGAACGCCGCAGTCGATGCCGCAGCGACCACGGCGACGGTGCTGTTAATCCTGATCGCGGCGCATATGATCAGCCCTTTCATGGCGCTCAGTCATATTCCGGACGTGATCGGCAGCTTCGTGCTCGGCTTCGGTCTGCCACTGATCGGTGTTCTGCTGCTGATGCTGCTGGTTTATCTGGTGCTGGGATGTTTTCTCGAAGGGTTTGCGATGATGGTGCTGACCCTGCCGATCTTCTTTCCGATTGTTCTCGAGTTGGGCATTGATCCGATTTGGTTCGGCGTGCTGGTGGTTCTGACCCTCGAAATGGGGCTGATTTCCCCGCCGGTCGGCCTGAACGTGTTCATCGTGAAATCTGTCGCACCACAGGTGCCAATCGGGCAGATTTTCAGTGGTGTGCTGCCATTTTGGCTGGCCATGATTGTCTGCCTGATCATCCTCGTCGCGTTCCCGCAGATTTCCCTGATTCTACCCAATACGATGTTTGGCTGAACGGGCTGATCTGGCGACAGCCGGACCGCCGCGTCGCCCTGCCTCAACCGACTCGCCAAGGCCCGCGCTCCACCGCCCCTTCAAGTCCGACACCTGCGCTGTATGCGGCCCTGGAAAGGGGTCAACCTCCCTCCGCGTGACGCTATTTTGCATACAGGAATTTAGAATTTTTGAGATTCCGGCCAATTTCATGGGATAAATTCTTGTTCTGGTATCTTTTCTGTATACGACAAGTTCAATTTCAGACTACGGTTGTCATTGGCAGAGGTGGGTTAGTCAGGCCGCGCAACAGTTCAGGCCGCACGCCCTGCCGCGGGCTTCAGAAAGGAGCTCATCACCTAGGGAGGAAGCTATGCTCAAACTATTTTCTGCGCTGACAGCCGCTGCGGTATCGGTCGTACTGGCTGGGTCAGCTGTTGCTCAGGACACGCTCAAATTCGGCGCTGTCGCGCCAAAGACCGGGGGCCTTGCCGGCGGGGCTGCAGTCACATTCTGGCCGAATGTTCAGCTATGGGCCCACGATGTTAATGCACGTGGTGGCCTGCGGGTCGGGGATAAGTCCTACATGGTCGAGATTGTTGAATACGACGATCAGACAAACCCCGGTGAAACCATCAAAGCCGTTCAGCGGCTGGCGACGCAAGACAACGCAGATTTCATCCTTGCCCCATACGGTACGGGCCTGAACCTTGCTGCTGCTCCGATCTTTGACCGCTATGGTTACCCGATGGTGACCCACACAGCCATCTCTGATCAGATCGAGGAGCTTTCTGAAAAGTTCCCTAACATGTTCTTCACCCTTGGCGGCGCGACGGGCCTCGCCGGCGGTGTGGTCGAAGTCCTCAGCCAAATGCGTGAGCAGGGCGAGATCGGAAACAGTGTTGCCATGGTCAACGTTGCCGATGCCTTCGGGATCGAACTGGCCGAAGTGGCAGCCCCGCAGTTTGAAGCCGCTGGTTTCGACATCGTGTACAGCACGTCCTACCCACTGGGCACCAGTGACCTGTCACCGGTGGTCAAAGCTGCTAAGGCTGCGAACCCGGACGCCTTTGTTGCCTGGTCTTACCCACCAGACACCTTTGGTCTGACGGCGCAGGCGAAGATTGAAAACCTCGACGTCAAGGCCTTCTACGCAGCCGTTGCAACGGCCTTCCCAGCTTACATTGGCGCCAATGGGGATTCGGCCGAGGGTGTCCTCGGCGCTGGTGGCGTTTACGCCGACGGTGAAGCGTGGAGCAGCTACGCTGCACGCCACGAAGAAGTAACGGGTGCTAAGCCGGACTTCTGGGCTTCAGGCATGGTGTACGCGTCGTTCCAGATCCTGGAGCAGGCGATCGAAGGTGCGGGCACGCTCGACCGCGACGCAGTTTCTGCGTACATTGACGCGAATGACTTTGACACCATCATGGGGGAAATCTCCTGGGATGAGTTCAACAACAACTCCGCTTACTGGACTGTGGGCCAGTGGCAGGGCGGCGTCTTCAAGGGCGTTGCGTCCACGGGTCGTGAAGGGGCTGTACCAGCGGTTCCTAAGCAAGGCTGGTAAGTCGTCCCGGACACGTGAATTGGTGCAGCGCTCCTTTCAACGGGGCGCTGCACTCTTGTTCAGACCCTTATCATCCTGACTGCGGATTGCGATGGAAGTTATAATAACTGGTTTGGTGCTCGGCGGAACCTACGCGCTTGTTGCGCTCGGGCTGAATATCCAATACGGCATCAGTCGGATCATGAACCTCGCAAACGGCGAGTTGCTAGTCGCGGGTGGCTTGGCCGCCTTTTGGTTCTGGACCGCCGGAAAGATCAGCCCAATGCTGACGCTGATCATCGTGGCGCCGAGCGCCTTTATTCTCAACTATCTGATCTACGTGATCATGCTCCGGCCGCTCGTGCGCCGGGAAAAGAGCCAAGGTGAACTCGAGGTCAGTTCGATCCTCGCCACCTTCGGGCTGGCGTTCGTCGGTGTGGGCATCATGCTGGCCCTCGTGGGTGGGCAGTATTTCAGCTACTCCTACCTCTCGCGCCCGATCGAAATTCTCGGCTCGAACTACGGCCTGAACCGCATCATTGCGTTCCTCGCAGCGGCGGTGCTGTGCGCGCTGGTGTACCTTTGGCTCCACAAATCACGGATGGGGATGTCGATCCGGGCACTGGCCGTTGCACCCGACAGTGCGGTGCTGGTTGGCGTCAACGTCGAGCGGCTCTCTGCTCTGGCCTTTGCCATTGGCGGCGCCATCACCGCTGTGGGCGGGGCGCTGATCTCAACCTTTCTGACGCTGGATCCGTCTTCAGGCGTGCTGTTCACGCTGAAGGCACTGGTGATCGTGATCATGGGCGGTGTCGGCGACACCCGGGGGACCATCATTGCGGCTCTGCTGCTCGGCATCCTCGAAACATTTGTTGCGACAGTCTTCGATCCGGGGCTGACGCTGGCGGCGGCTTATCTGCTGTTCGTGCTGGTGCTCCTGTTCCGTCCCCAGGGATTTTTCGGAAAGCCAACGTCATGATTTCATCGGGTGAAATTCGAAACTTCCTGATCTACGGCGTGTTGCTGGCAATGGTGGCGACGCTGCCGTTCTGGGGTCAGGACTACTGGCTGACAATCGGCGTGACCATCGCGAGCTTCGCGGCGATGGTCACCAGCTGGTCCATCTTCTCCGGACCAACGCACTATATCTCGCTGTCTACGGCTGCCTTCTTCGGCGTGGGCACCTATACCACGGCGCTTGGGATCGAGTACTTTCCAGAGCTGCCGTACTGGACCCTGCTGGTTATCGCTGGCGGCCTCGGGGCTGTGATGGCCCTGCTGGTCGGGCTGACCACCCTGCGGCTGAGCGGTGTTTACTTTGTGATTTTCACGCTCGGCCTGGCCGAATTAATCCGTCAGGTGGTCACGTGGCTGCAGAACTGGTCCGGGCAGAAAGGTCTCTATGTCCTGACCGATCTGGGCGACCGGGAGATATACTGGCAGTTCCTGGGGCTGTGTGTGCTTGTCTATATTGTGGGCTGGCTGATCCAGCGCTCGAAAGTCGGCTTGGCGCTCCGGGTAATCGGCGACGATGAAGAAGTGGCAAAACATGCCGGCATCCACAGCGCGCGGCTGAAAGTCCTGCTGTTCATGATCCCGGGCTCGGTCGCAGCGGTCGCCGGAGCAATCCTCGCGCCCCGCTATATCTACATCGAGCCGATGCTGGCCTTCACCCCGCTTTTGAGTTTTCAGGTGGTTATCATGGCTTTGCTGGGCGGGACCGGGCGCCTCTGGGGCGGCCTCATCGGCGTGATCCCGTTCGTGCTCGTGTGGGAAGCCATCGCGATAAGTCTGCCCAACCAGACGACCTTATTGCTGGGCGTCGCGTTCCTCGTCATCGTCTACTTTATCCCGAAGGGATTTGTGGAATCCTGCTCGGCCTGCGCCACCGCATGATGTCGGGAGGGCGGGAAGGATGAGCGCCACGCATAACCTGCTGACCCTCGACAGCATCACCAAGCGCTTTGGCGGTCTGGTCGCTGTCAATGCACTGAGTTTTGGGGTTGAAAGCAATTCTGTGCACGGCTTGATCGGACCAAACGGCTCCGGCAAATCCACGACCCTGAACCTGCTTTCCGGTGCGCTGGCGTTATCAAGTGGTGAAATAACCCTCGATCACAGCCGCCTGACGAATCTTCCCGCTCATCAGATCAGCAAGCTGGGGGTCTCCCGCACATTTCAACTCGTCCGGCTGCTACCTTCGCTGACGGTTGCAGAAAATGTCATGGTTGGCGGCCTGTTCGGGCACCGCCCTCACGGCTTTCGCGACGCCGATCGCGCCGTCAACGCCGTGCTCGACCGGGTGGGTCTGGGGGCAAAGGCGGTTTGATGCCCGGACAGCTCACCTACATTGATACCAAGCGCGTGGAACTGGCGCGGGCGCTGATTTCTCAGCCCCGGGTGCTGCTGCTGGATGAATGGTTGGCAGGGCTCAACCCGACGGAACTCGAAGCCGGCATCGCCCTGATCGCGTCTCTGCGCGAGGAGTGTGAAGCTATCATCGTGGTCGAACACGTGATGGAGGCAATCCGTTCACTCTGTGACCGGTGCGTGGTCATGGCCTCCGGGACCAAAATCGCCGAGGGTGATGTCGAAACGGTGCTCAATCAACCTGCCGTCATTGAAGCTTACCTCGGGGGTGACGATGATTAAGGTCAGCAACCTCTCCGTTCGCTACGGACAGCATGTTGCCTGCTCTGACATTTCGTTGCAGGTGAAACCGGGTGAAATCGTGGTGATCCTTGGGGCAAACGGCGCCGGGAAATCCACGCTGCTCAAGGCCATGGCCGGGATCAGCGAAGGACATGTCGAAGGCTCGATCACCCTGTCTGGACGCAATATTCTGGGCGCGGATGCTAACGATATCGTCGACCTTGGGCTGGCACTGGTGCCTGAAAACCGGGGTATCTTCGCCAACCTCAGTGTGATCGAAAACTTACGACTGGGTGCCTACACCGACAGAGCCCGGAAGCGTGAAACTGCGAATCTTGCGCTGGTGCACGCGTTGTTTCCAAAGCTGGTTGAGCGGGAAAATCAGATGGTGCGCACGATGTCGGGCGGCGAGCGGCAGATGGTGGCCATTGGCCGCGCCATCATGAGCGCGCCGAGCATCCTGCTGCTCGACGAGCCATCGCTTGGTCTGTCCCCGCTGCTGTCAAAGGAGCTGTTTGGTCGGCTGAAGGTTATCAAGCAGGCTGGACTGGGCATTCTTCTGGTGGAGCAGAATGCCAAAGGAAGCCTCGCCATCGCGGACCGAGGTTACGTTCTGGAAAATGGTCGGATCACCCTTGAGGACGTGGCTGAGGCCTTGCAACAGAACTCGGCGGTTCAGCAAGCCTACCTTGGCGCATCGAAGAGCCGGAAGGCCGTGAAAACGTCTGTCGGCGACCCGGCAGCCAAGGCAACCGACCTGCCCCGGCCGGTCGATACAGGCCCGAACCCGACCGACATTGCAGCCGCCGCGATGGAGCGTTTTTCGCGGGATGCGCCTGCCGTTTCCCCACCGCAGACCACGCCGCAGGACCAAGGTATCCCGACTGCTGCCGCTGCTGTGGCAGCATCCGGCCAACCAACGCCGCGCGCCGCCGCAACACCTGCTCCGCGTCACCTGTCCCGACACCAAGGGCCCCCTGCGGAGCGGTGAAACGTAGGAGCAACCGCAACACAGCAGGCAACGGGCACGGGGGTCCGCTCAATCTCTGATTTGGTCAAGAGGGCCGAAGCCCGGATGCGGCAGGAGCGACGCCCAAGCCGACTTCCGGGACTGCCGTCACGGGGAGCCGGTCCGGATCTGGAAGCGGGCGGCCTGTTGCCGGGTCGACAACGTTGCCCACCGCACCTACCCCGACTTACGCGGTGCCGGAATTTCACCTGAAAACCTCAAGCCGCGGCAGTCCTGCCGCAGCGCAAGGTGCCACGCAATCATCCGACCGCCTGCGTTTGATGCTCGAAGAAATCGAGCAGGCTGCTGCCCAGAGCGCGCGGTATCTCTTCGTCTCAACAGGAGGATGTCTGAATCATGCTCACGATGAACCAGGAAGCGCCCGACATCAGGGGGCTCTACATCAATGGTGAATGGGTTCCCGCAAGTGGGAGCTTTGACAGCTTTGATCCCTCCAGCCGGAGCCTTTACGCCCGCATCCCCGACGGTAGTGCGCGCGACGTAGCCGCCGCGGCAGAAGCCGCGCACAGCGCGTTTCCGGCGTGGTCTGGACGTCCCTTTCATGAACGCGCGCACCTGCTGCTCAAGATTGCCGATGTCTGGGAGCGGCGGAAGGAAGATTTCGTCAAAGCAACCGTAAAAGAAGGCGGTGGCTGGCTGGGCAAGGGCGCTTTCGAAGCCGGCTACGTGGCAGAAGTATTCCGCTCTGCTGCCGCACTTTGCTACCAGAACGTGGGCGAGGTCCTGCCCAGTGAACACGGCAAGGTCTCGACCGCGACGCGATGGCCGCTGGGCGTGGTGGGGGTGATTTCTCCCTGGAATATGCCGGGATTCTGACCTCCCGCGGCTTCGCCGCGGCGCTGGCCGTGGGCAACACCATCATTCTGAAGCCGTCCGAAGACACCCCCTACGCCGGTGGTCTGTATTTCGCCGAAATTCTGGAAGAGGCCGGCGTGCCCATAGGGGTGTTCAACGTCATCACCTGCTCGCGTGAGTCAGTGATGGCGGTCGGGGACGAAATGATCGAACACCCGCTCGTAAAGGCCATATCGTTTACTGGCTCAACAGCCGTGGGTCGCCACATTGCCGCCAAAGCCGGCGCGCACCTGAAAAAGTGTTGCGTCGAACTGGGCGGCAAAGACTCAATGATCGTGTTCGACGATGCTGACCTTGATAAAGCCGCACGGGCGGCGAACTTCGGCAGCTTCATGCACCAGGGTCAGATTTGCATGTCGACCGAGAAACTGCTCGTTCAAGACCGCGTCTTTGACAGCTTCATGGGTAAATTTCTCCCCGTGTGTCGCGCCTGAAAACCGGCGTGACCACCGATCCCGAAAACACCATTGGCCCGCTGATTAACGAGCGTCAGGCCATTCGTGTCCGCGGTCTGCTTGACGATGCCATTGCAAAAGGTGCTCGTGTGGAAGTCGGCGGAAAGTCGTGGGACAATTTCGTTGAACCGACGGTGCTGACCAATGTCAACGCGAGCATGAACATCTGGCACGAAGAAACCTTCGGCCCGGTCGTTATCGCCGTCCCGTTCAGCAGTGAGGAAGAGGCGATTGCGCTGAATAACGACACGGACTACGGCCTGACGGCTGCGGTCTGGACCGAAGATGAGGCCCGGGCTCTGGAAATGGCCGGGAAGCTTGAGACCGGAATGGTCCATATCAACTGTCAGAACGTCAACGATGAGCCACATGTTCCCTTTGGTGGCGTGAAAGCAAGTGGTGTCGGGCGCTACGGTGGCCGGTGGTCACTTGATGCCTTTACTGAGCTAAGATGGATCACACTGGACCGGGGTGGTCGCCACTTCCCACCGGTATTTTAATGACGCGAAGATCAGAGTGAGGGACTTATGAGTTACTTGAGTTGGATAATTCTGGCCTTGGCCCTAATCGCGGTCGTGGTCATTTTGATTGGCTGGTGGTACGAGCGCGCCACCAACGAAGTCAGTCTGGTGAAGACAGGGTTTGGGCGGCCGCCACGTGGTCCTCGACGGTGGCACCATCGCCATCCCCTTCTTCAATACGGTCAGTCGCGTGAACATGCAGACCCTGCGTATTCCCGTCGTGCGCTCGGGGGACAAAGCCTGATCACCCTCGACAAACTGCGTATCGATGTTGGCGCAGAATTCTACATATCCGTTGTACCGGAACGCGATGCCATTGCCCGGGCGGTGCAGACGCTTGGGGATCGGACCTTCAATCCCGATCAGCTCGGCAGCCTGATCGAAGGGATGCTGGTCGATGCCCTGCGGACCATCGCCGCGCAGATGGATATGGACGAACTCCACCGTCATCGCGGCAAGTTTGTCGCTGAGATTGCATCGACCCTGTCGGCCCCGCTGGCGCGCTATGGATTGCAGGTCGACAGCGTCAGCCTGATTTCCTTTGATCAGACCCCTTTCAGTGCGCTGGATGAGAACAACGCCTTCAACGCCGAAGGAATGCGGAAGCTGGCCGAGCTGGTTGCCTCTTCGAAAAAGGAGCGCGCGCAGATCGAGAGTGACACGGCGGTCGCTGTGCGCGCCTCTGAGATGGAGTCTTACCGACGCAAGCTGGAAATCGAATTAGAGAAGAGCGGCGCTCTGAAATCGCCCAGACCCAGGAGATTGAGACCCTCCTCGCCCGCCAGCTTGTTGAAGTTGCTCAGCGTAAGTCGGAAGCCGAAGAATCAGCCGCCCATGCGAGGATTGCAATGGAACAGTCGATCGAGGAGGCCGGCCTGCGCCGTCAACAGGCGGTCCGAGAGCAGCAGATCAAGCAAGCCTATGGGATTGAGATCGCGGAACAAGACCACAAGATCGCCCTGTCCGAGAAGCAGATCGAGGGCACCAAGGCCGATGCTGAAACCAAGCGGGCTCAGTCTCACGTGATTGAAGTCGAAGAAGCGCTGGAAACCCAGCGTCGGCTTTCTGAAGCAGACCGTAAAAAGCAACTCTCACTGGCAGCCATCGAGCAGCAGGGTGAGACCGATAGCCTGCGCGTCAAGTACAGCAGTGAAACGGAAAAGCAGGCCGCCCAGACGCAGAGCCTGATCAAGCGGGAAGCCGCAGAAACCCTGCGTGTCACCATGGAGGCAGAAGCCGACGGCATGGCTGCGACAATCGCGGCTGAGAATACCCGTGGTCAGGCGTTGCACGACCTTGAACTGGAACGCACACGGTTGAAGGCGATGCCGGAAGTCCTGCGGGAAATGGTCAAGCCGGCGGAGAAAATTGACTCAATCCGCGTCAACCACGTCTCCGGTCTCACGCCCCAGAGTTCATCGGGTGGCGGGTCCAACGGTGAAGGCGATACGTCTTCACCGATGGCGTCGGTACTCCGGTCGGTGATGGATATGGCTGTCGGCTTTCCAACGCTGAGGAAACTCGGGGATGAGATCAGTGAAACCTTTGATCAAGGTACTGGCAAGAACCGGAGCAAAGATAAGGACGCTGGATAAAGGTTTATCGGGCGGCTGTCAGGCTATTGCCTGGCACCGCGCGCGACGCTCTGCACCGGACGCAAAAGAGCGTATGATTGCCGCTTCCAAACATGCGAGTTCTGGTCGTCGCTAATCCCGGGACACAAACAGGCTCCAGCATCGCCGCTGGTTGGATCTCGGGAGCGAGGCTGCGGGGTGCCGCTTCGCTGGCTTTGCCGGCGGCGACCCGCGCGCGGGTGCCTTCATACTGGCTACGGGCAATATCGGGGTCGAGGTCGGCGGCGAGCGCATCGAGACGCAGACGCGCGGTCCGGGGCACGGTCTTGCCCTCGGCGCGCAAGCCATCGTGCCGAGCGGATACGGCGTATTTCTTGTTACGCTGGTGGGGCTGAACGCTGTCCATGTATCGCGGGCCGACATCACCGGTCAGGGTGAGGAAGCCAGCCTCAACGGCACGCTCGACCAGATCCTGCCCCCGGGCGGTACGGACGACGAGGGCATTGGTGCCCTGGTCGTCGGCTTCCTGAGCCGGGTAGGGTGAACCGCCGGGCCAAGTTTCGGAGGCTGCGATATCCGCCGCCTCGCCAATACCATCCGGGCAGACCTTGCAGCGGAACGGCAGCACCCACACGCTCTCGTGCGTGCCCCAGAATTCGGTATAGCCTGGCTCTGCCACTCGGCCGTCACGGGTCTCGACCCGGGTCGGACCGGGCAGCCAAACCCCGGTAACGCAGCGACGTCACCTCGGATTTCGTGATGCCCAGTTCGCGGTCGAGAAAGTTCGTCATGCCCTCAGGCGGCATGAAACCACCGCAGACCATGGCGAGCATGGTGTCGACCTGCGCATCCACGCGCTGATCATAGAGCGCGAGGTTGCGCAGGGCGGCGACATCGCAGGGCTTGCCGATGAAGGCAAAGCGCTTACCGGTATCGAGTTGCTGGAGAATATCGATCAGCGGCGCGGTGGGGCCGTAGCGCGACCCTGCGGCCGCCAACACCTCCTCCGAAGTTCGTGACAGGGCCCGGTCGCCGAAGGTCGGGTCACGCTCGGAAGCCTTGGCGTGGAGGATGAACTCGACCTCACCGGTCTCGACCAGAAACTGCCCCAGCGCGGTCAGCACACCGCCGGTCGAGCCCTGATGCCGGACCTGTGGATCGCTGGCGTGGCCCAGCACCATCGACTGATAGGCGCCCCAGACCAGATCGTGCTGGGTGGTCTCATCGACCAATGCGACCGGCAAACCTTCAACCCGCGTCCCGGGGCAAAGGTCCATGATCCGGTCAACGGTCTCGTGGCTCAGGCCCCCGCAAACAACCGGACGCTCGTAGCCGTTTTCGACCACCTCCATCCGCACGACGTCACGTCCTGCGATGGACTCGCAAAGGCCGCAGCCGATGCACATCCCGTCTTCTGAAATCCGGTCGAGGCGTTGCTGTGGGGTGATAGGAAGGTTCATGGCGGCATGGCCTTTCGGGTCGCATCGGTCGTCCAGCCCTACCGCCTCCCCGCCTTAAAGGCTATCGCAGAAACGCCGCCAAGAATGCTTGGTTCAGAACGGGATCTCCATCAGATCGCGCCCGGCTGTGATCTTGCCGTCAAAGGTAGTCGCAGCAGCCTGCGTGAAGTCATCGAGCGTCGACCACTGGCCCACGTCCGGGACGTAGTGATTAAGCACAAGGTGCTTGCACCCGGCTTGCGCGGCGATCCGGCCGACATCCTCGCAGGGGGTGTGCGAAGCGCTCAGGTGGTCCCACAGGGTCGGCTTTGACTCGGCCAGCACTTCGCACAGTATCTTTGCTGCCGGGACGTACATGCACTCGTGCAGCAGGATGTCTGCCCCCGCGGCAAAGTCCCCCAGCGGCGGGAAATAGGTGGTATCGGCACCAAAGACGACCACACCCGCCGCGCTCTCAAACCGCAGCGCGTAGCAGTGATGGACTGGCGGATGCTCGACCCGCAGAGCGGTGACCCGGACGCGTGCGTCCTCATAGACCGGGCCGTCGCCGAACTCCTGCCAACGCACCAGGTCGGCCAGCGGCGGCACGCCGACCTCACCCACCCGGCTGGCGATGTCAAAGGCCTGCCCGGCGAAATAGTGTTCCATCAGATTGTCCAGCCCCGGCGGGCCGAAGATCTCGACGTTTTCCACCACGCCGGAGATCCACGCGTTATGGACGAAGCTGCCCAGCTCCATATTATGGTCGGCGTGGTGGTGGGTGATGAAAATTCGTTCGATATCAGCGGGGTTGAACCCGGCCTTCCACACCTGCCGGGTGACTCCCAGCCCCGCATCGATCAGGTAGGGATGGCCCTCGACCACCAGAATGTTCGAGGTCGGCCAGGCGGTGTTAGGCCCGATCTTCGGGCCGCCTTTGGTGCCGAGCAGGATCAGTCGGTTGTCCGCCTTGCTCATCCTCGTCCCTGTCCTCGTCCTCGCGGTTGCCGGCGCTGGCGCGGAAGCTGGCGCTAGTCCCGCTTGATCGACTTGTCAAAGTACGGCACCGGCGCGATCGTCGCCCGAATGCCGACAACCTCGTGGTCCTCGACCGTGCGGCGGTTGGAATTCGGCTCACCCCACAGCAGGGTCACTTCCTTACCCATCTCGACCGCATCCGCATCGATCAGGGCCGTTGAAAGCACGCTGCCAGCGTTGGATGAGAATGTACACCACTGTGACAGCCCGATCAGCCGGTCTCCGTCGAGTACCCGATCGTACTCGAAGGTCGCGTACATGGGGATCGGCAGCTGGATAAACTTGGTGCGCGGATAGTCCGGGCCGACCGACCGGCGCATGACGTCGAACACGTCCTCGTTGTTCCAGGCGAGGGTAACTTTGACCTTCGACGGCTCATCTTTGCGTGCGAGCAGGGCATCACGGCCGACGAAGTCGTGGTCGAAGTGAACCATGGGGCCGTATCCCAGCTCCGGCGGCTTGACCATGTAGTCGAGCATGTCGTCGGAGACGTGGCTGCCGCCGAGCGAACAGGTGCCCTCGAACGACTGCGCGGGCAGCCGCTCGCGGAAGGGTCGCATGTCCTCACCGTAGAAGATCGACGGGAACGGGCGCGGCATCCAGCCCGATTCCTGCGCAGCCGTCGGATAGGTCACCGAACCGGCCTTGCGCAGGTCGAACTGCTGGCCGACTTCTTCGATTTTGGCGCGCACGTCCCACTGCGAGTCCCAGGGACCATAGAGCTCGAAGCCGGGCCGTCCGGCCATGCCGTGGCGCAGGGCGCGGATGGTGTGGCCTGCGACCTTGAACTCGCCGATGCGGAAGAACTTGATCTCCGGAAGCCCGTCGTCGACCACCGCCCGCATCAGGTCGAGCGCGTGCGGCCCCTGCAGCTGGAAGCGGAAGACGTCGCGGCTTTCGCGCGGCACGATCATGTTTTCGTTGCGGGTGATTTCGATCGACAGGTCGGATTGCTCGGCGTTGAACTGCAACCAGTTGCTCGCCGTTGGCGGGCCGACCACGCGCAGGAAATCCGCGCGCTCACAGAAGATTATGGCATCGGAAATCAGGTGCCCGCTGGGGTCAACCATCACCAGCTGCTTCGCGCGCATGGGTTCGAGGTTGCTCAGATCGTTGGTGGCAAACTGGCTGACAAAGGCCAGCCCGTCGGCCCCGCGAATGTGCAGCTCGGTCATATGGAACGACTGCTCGAACAGCACAACGCCATGGTGCCAGGCGCGCTGCTCGTCGCGCCAGTTGGTGAACTCCGGCGGAATACCTGGAAAAATGACGGTCCGGTCGTTTGACGCGCGCAGCATGTTCAGCGCGCCGCCGTATGACTGAATTTTCTGTTCGAGATTCATCGGCTGGAACTCCTCATCCTTGAACCGGTGCAGGCCGGTGACACCACGATGGAAACTGCCCGACGCGGCTCCCTTCTGGTAAAACCGTGCCGCTGTCCAATCATGTTGTAAAGTCCGTAAAATCGCGTTTATTATAGATATTATCTATAACTGAAACCCGAGGCTGGGGAGCGAGTGACGTGGACCCGCGACTCCTGACACAGCTGGCAATTATCGTGGAACTGGGCTCGGTCACCAAGGCAGCCCGGAAGCTCAACGTGACCCAACCGACCCTGTCGCGCTCGATCAAGATCATGGAAGACCGGGTCGGCGGCCCCCTGCTCCGGCGTGAGCGCTTCGGGGTCAGCCCGACGGAGATCGGTCGGCGATTGGCCGAAGAAGGGCGGCGCATCCTCCAACGCACCGAGACCGCTCAGACCATGATCAACGAGTGGAAGCACGGTCTGGCCGGCGAGTTGCGGGTCGGGGTCGGGCCGATGCTGGCCGCGACGCTCATGGGCGAATTCTTCGCCGGGTTGATGAATGAACCCCCGGGCTACAGCCTCAAACTGCACTCCGAAACCGCCGCGCGCGTGACCAAGCGTCTGAAAGATGAAGAACTTGACGTTGCCATCATCCCCTTCGAGCTCAACGTCGCCGAAGAGGGCTGGTGCGGGAGCTGTTGTTTCAGGACCGGCTGGCCGTGTTTGTGGGTGAGAATGACCCGCTGGCGCGCACCAAGCAGGTTAACCCGCAAGCGCTGGCGCCCTACCAGTGGATCGCCGTGGGTGAGACCTCCGGCCTGTTCGACCTGACCCGCGAGACCCTCGACCGGATCGGCCTGCCCGGGGTGGCTCCGACGATCGAGAACTCAGGCGATGTCACCATGACCTTCCGCATGCTGGAGAGCGCCAAGACCTGCTCCCTGCTGCCGCTGATGCAGTTGCTGCCCTACACCAAGCGCTACAGGATCGCGCCGGTCGACCTCAGCATGAAGCTACAGACACGCAACGTGGCGTTTTGGACCACCCAGACCTCACGCGATCGCCCGGAAGTCCTCGATTTCCTCTCACGGCTGCAAGGCTTTATCGGCGATCACCTCAGCGCGCCGTCACTTCCCGAACCAGATCCACAAACTCCGCATCGGTGAGGATGTCTTTCTTGGCGATGCCCTGATCCTTCACCGCTGCGAGGATCTCGCCAATTTGCTCCTCTGAAACACCGTCGATGCTGAGCTCCTCGAGCTTGTACTGGATCGAGGCCTTGCCGCTCTTCTTGCCCAGCACAACCTGCCCGGTCCGTCCGGTCAGCGCCGGATGGGTGCCGAACATGACCAGCGGGTCGTGCATTACGTACTGAATGCCGATGCCGCTCTCGCGGATGAAGTTGCCGTGGCCGAGAACCGGCTTGTTGCGGGCGATCGGAATGTTGGAAATGCCGGAGACCAGATCGGCCAGCTCGGGCAGCTTATCGAGCCGGTAACCGGTGTCGTAGCCGTAGAGCAGGTCCAGCCCCAACATCAGCTCTTCCATCGCGGCGTTGCCGGTCCGTTCGCCCAGGCCGTTGGCGCAGGAATGAACGACTTCTGCCCCGGCGGTGACAGCGGCCAGCTCAGTGGCCACGCCCATGCCAAAATCGTTGTGGGTGTGGATCTCGATCGGCAGCCCGGTCATCTCCTTGACCCAGCGGACCATGTATTTGATCGCCTCAGGCGTGGCGCAGCCCATGGTATCGACGATGCCGATGGCATCCGGTGGGGACTCGTTCATCACCGCGCGGCACAGGTTTTCGAGGTCCTCGGCACGGGCACGGGTGGTGTCGTAGGGAAAGAACAGCGCGTAGAGGCCGTTTTCACGGGCGTAGTTGATCACGTCGCGCGACTTCTTGAACACGTCTTCCCAGGTCCAGCCGAACTGCGTGGTCAGCTTGGGATAGCCGATGGGCACCTCGATCACCACGCCGTCGGCGCCGCATTCCAGCGCCATGTCGATGTCCTGCCGCATGGCGCGGGCAAAGGTGAAGATTTTCGAAGGCAGCTTGAGCGCTGAAATCTCACGGATCGCCTCGGCATCCTGCGGGGAAACGGCGGGCATGCCCGCTTCGATCCGCTCGATCCCTACTTCGCTCAGTTTGGTAGCGATGGCGATCTTGTCGTCCTTGGTCATCACCACCCCCCGGGTCTGCTCTCCATCGCGCAAGGTGGCGTCGTGGATCTGCACAGAGGGCGGCAGGTTCAGCCCCTCGCGGACTTCTGGCACAAAGTTGTAAGGGCTGACCCAGTACCGATCCTGTTCAAAATGGCCTTTAGACACGGGCGAGGTTCCTTTCTTGTCAATCATCAGCGACCACCGCCGTCGGCGGGTCGGGCTCAGCCCCGGAATTTCAGGGGCTTGTGACCGGCACCGTTTCTGCCGTGGTGGGAGGGTATGACGGAGATGCTGTTGCCGATTTCGATGGTCATCAGGTCCTCGGCGACCAGCACGACGCCGTCGTATTCGGTGGCCACGCCGGCGCAGAGCTCTTCGATCGTCGGTGGGTCGGGCGGCAGCATCACCAGGTGGGTGAGCATGGCCAGCTTTGGCCGGGTCTGGGTAAAGACGCGGCCGACGTCCTCGGGCGTGGCATGATGGTCGATGGCGACCTGAATGCGGGGGTAGTCGATCAGCGTCTGCGGGCGGGCGGCGGCAATTTCGTGGATGAACACATCCGCGCCCTGCGCCTGCGCGATCAGGTTTTCGTTGTAGCGGGTGTCGTGGCTGTGCACGAACACGTGCCCCCCGTATTCGACCCGGAAGGCGTAAGCGGGGCGGATGAACTCCCCGTGGTCGACCTCGATGGCGATGATGCGCAGCCCGCCGCGGTCGTAGACCACCCCTTCCTGTTCGTAAGTGTAGGGGATAATCCGCATGTGCTCGGGGTCGATTTCATGGTCGGCGACCCGGATATCGCGGTCGGGCTTGGTCGCCTGCCACGCGCCCTCGGCGATGTCGTCGATCCCCGGAGGGCCATAGACGTGCAGCGGCCCGCCCCGGTTGGAAAACGGCTGCTGGATGGTGCCGGTCATGGCGAGGTCGAACAGCCCGGAAAAGTCGTCCGAATGATAGTGCGAGATGATGATGGTATCGACGTAGCCCAGCGGGTAGCCCGCCTGCGCCAACCGGATCACAGCGCCCCGGCCGCAGTCGATCATGACAACCTCGCCGCCGGCTTCGATCAGTGTCGACGTGCCAAAGGCATTCATGTCCGGGTTCGGAATCCCGGTGCCAAGGAGGGTGATTTTGAGGGTATCGGACATGGCCACAAACAACCTGAAAAACGGATGCAGGAGGTCTCAGACTGTCCCGCAGCGCAGCGGATGTAAAATCCGATTTTCCTATGCTGCCATTGGCTGTCTCTATAAAGCCAGTCGCTCAGCTCAGTGGCAGGTCGAGCTGAGGGGATGGCTTGGCGTCGGTTTTCCGGGTGCGTCGCCGTGGTCCGGGGACGCCGGATTTGCGGCTGCCATGGCGGTCCTGAATGGCTTGTGCTTCGCTGCGGAAACCGGCCTGCCCCCGCACCGACCAGACCTGCTGCCGGGCGGCCTTGGCGGCGGCGAGATGATCCACAATCGGGGCCGGATAGGCCCGGTCGAGCACGCTGCCCGCCTGCTCCCATTGCCACGGCTCGTGGATGAAGGCATCGGGCACGTCACGTAGCTCTGGCACCCAGCGGCGGACAAAGTCGCCGTCGGGGTCCTGATCGTGCCCCTGCTTGACCGGGTTATAAATGCGGACGGTGTTGATCCCGGTGGTACCGGACTGCATCTGCACCTGCGGCCAGTGAATGCCCGGCTCATAGTCGGTGAATTGCCGCGCGAGGTGTTCACCCGGCGCCCGCCAGTCGAGCCATAGGTGATAGCTCGCCACCGCCATCAGCATCGCCCGCATGCGGAAGTTCATCCAGCCGGTGGCATTGAGCGAGCGCATGCAGGCATCAACGAAAGGAAGCCCGGTCTCCCCCTTGGACCACGCGGCCAACCGCGCTGCATCCGGCTCAGTCGGGCGCAGGCTGTCGTAAGCGGGGTGGAAGTTGCGGAATTCGATTGCCGGCTGGTCTTCGAGCTTCTGGGTGAAATGATCACGCCAGTGCAGCCGGGCCTGAAACGACGACAGAGACCCGGTCCAACCGTCCCGACGCCCGGCCATTTTGACCTCGGCACCGCGGCGCAAACCGGCCTGAGCGACCTCGCGCATGGAAATCGTGCCCCAGGCGAGGTGCGGCGACAGGCGGGAACAGTGCGCGGCACCGGCCGCCGGGCCGGACATGGCGCGCCGGTAGTTCTGCCCGCGCTGGTGCAGGAAAGAATTCAGGCGCTCGAGGGCGACATCACGGCCGCCGGGTTGGCGTTCCGGGCATGGATCCGGTGGTAGCCCCAGCGCTGCAGCATTTGGCACCGAGCCCAATGGGACCTCTGGCACCGGCCGGAGCACTTCAGGCGGGGGCGTGACCGGCTCAGCCATCAGGCGGTCCCAGCGCCGCGCCCAGCCTTCACGCCGCTCCAGTACCCGGATAACGCCCGCGGGCTGAATCTCACGCCACTCAACACCCTGCGAGCGCGCCCAGGCGGCAACCCGGCGGTCGCGGGCGAAGGTCCAGGCGTTGCCGGTTTCTTCGTGGCTCCACAGCCGCATTCTCGGGAAAGCCTGCCTCAAGGCGTCGAGCACCGTCACCGCGTCACCGGTGCGGACGCACAGCCCTTGCCCGCGCTGGGACAGCGCCATGTTAAGGCTTTCAAGTCCTTCGGCGACAAAGGCCCATTGCCGCGCGGAGGCATCGGGCAGCTGCCAGAACTCAGGCTCGGCGATATAGAGCGGCAGAACCAGCCCCTGCCCGGCACCCTGCGCAGCCGCCTGCGCAGCCGCTTGTGCCAGCGGCCGGTGGTCTTCGACCCGCAGATCACGCTTGAACCAGACGACCTCGAGGGTTTGATCACGTTTCATGGCAGCAGATTTAGGCGATTTGCGAGATTTTCCGACCCGCTGCGTTGTCGCAAGCCATCCCGCTGAACTGAAAATTCAGCTAGAGCGTCTGCATGCCCCTCTCCAGCAACTCGCGCATGAAACGTTGGTAGCGGATACCGCGCTTATCGGCCTCTGCCTTGATTGCCGCCAGCTGGCTTTGAGGCATGCGCATGTTCACTCGCGCATCTTTGCTCTCAAACTCATGCGTCACGGGTTCGGCCCTGCTCCAGTCAAACTGGCTGAGGTCGGCCTCAGCGACGAATGTCTCTGCGGCTTCGTCGGTCGGCAAACTAGGCCAGGCTTTCTTGGTACTGCTCATAACTCTTCACTTCTTTCCCGTGCATATAGCGTGCACTGATCGGGCGGATGAAGGTTCCGCCGCCACCCCTGACCTGGCTCCGTCTTCCCGATAGGTTTAGACGACAAACACGCAACGCCCGGCTTCGGTTTTCCCAGCGGTTCTAAACCGGGTTTCGGCGGGATCAGGATCGGGTACACGGAAGCGCGCGGTCGCAAGCACGTATTCGATCTCAGCCTGGCTGAAGCCATGCTTGCCGCATTTGGGCCAGTTGCCTGCGTCCCACTCCACGCCCACAATTTTTATAGCGCCTAAGGTAAGACGTTTGTGTGTACAAATCAATCCAGCATCAAGAGCGCCTTGATTTAACGTTCAAGCTCGGCATGAAGATCGGGGCTTCAGGCTTTCTCGATCTTCGTCACCACGGCCTGCGGGTCGCGTAGGGCGAGGAAGAACGGATCAGCCTCGAGGGCACGGTCGACCATGGCGTTGAGTTCGTCAGCGGGTGCGTCGCTCTTCAGCGCGATATTGAGCCGGGTCTGCATCGGCGCTGCGGTGTTGCTGCCCAGACCGAGCGAGGCGCCGTCGTCGAAGTCCATCTCGATATCGACCTCAACATGCTCCAGCGCTATCCCGGCACGGGTTGCTGTCAGCTTGATCCCGATGGCAACGCAGGAAGCGACAGCAGCACGGGCGTGAAAGCCGGGGGTGGGGCCGCTGGCCTCTCCGCCCATGCTTGGTGGCATATCGACAATGGTACTGCGCTGACCGTCGGAAACCTCGCAGACCAGTCCGTCGCCGATTACAGCCTTGGCAGTCGTGGTGCCGAGGGCCTCAGCCGGATTGGCCTTCAGCGCCGAAATCATCTGCTCCTGTGCTTCACGGATGTGCTGGTCGCTCATGATACTCTCCATCAGGACCCGGTGAAGGCGATCGCCGTCCCAGCGAGCGCGAGAAACAGACCGATCCGGCCCAGAATGGCCGCTGTGCTCATCAGCTGGGCATTGGGCGGGCGCTTGGCGGCGCTGGCCCGGGCCATATGCAGGTTCACGACCACGGACAGAACCGCGATCACGCTGGCGCCGAGCAGCTTGCCGTAGAAGGCAAAGTTACCCCACCAGGCCGCATGGACAATAAAGCCGCCGTAGATCTGATTGAGCATCAATCCGCCGGTTACCCAGAGCAGGATGATCCCCAGCAGGCCGAGCAGACCGAGGTTGCGCATGGCCCGCGCCGTTGGCGGCGATGGCGGTGCACTGGCGGCCATGTGCGCGCGCTGGATCACCACGCTGCCAACGGCGATCCCGCCCGCGAGCAACAGAGAGAAGAAATGGATGAATTTCAGAATAATGATGAAGGTCACGGCGCAGCCTCGACTGGGTGGGTGGGCATCAGTAGTCCCCGAAAAACAGCGATCAAAGACCGACGCCCGTCCGGGGACTATAGTGTGACTTTCTTCTGTTTTGAAAGCGCTTTGCCTCGTTCAACGTGGCTCGAACCCGACTGAAATCACCTGAAAAAACGGGGAATTTAACGCTTTTGTCTCGTTTTGATGAATCGAGTATATAATGACTTTTGAATACTCATCCCCACAGAACGACATGGCCGACGACTGGTGCGATTGAAGTCGACCGAAGGGTCCTACCGGGACAGCGAACGGCTCCTTTTTCCTTGTCGCGACAGCGACCACAGACCAAACCACCGTCAGGCTCAAATCACCCTTGCACAATGGAGCCGGACGACAGGCTCCCTAAAAGGTCTCAATTGTGCAATTTAGTGTCTGCTTTCTGACTGCTCAAACCCGGGCGCAGGGAGTAGCCTCCGGCCGAAAATCCCCCGAGGAAAGACATCATGGCTCCTTTTGATCAGCCCGACGGCGTTTGGAAATCCGGCAAAGGCAAAGGCCGCCGGACGCCAAAGGGCCGTCAGGTCGATGACGCCGCCCTCGAAGACGTCCGCGGGCTGCTCGGGGAGCGTCCCCGTCGCGCCGATCTGCTGATTGAGCACATGCATCTGCTGCAGGACCATTTCGGCCACCTCTCAGCCCGCCATCTGCGCGCGCTGGCCGAGGAAATGCGCCTGTCCCAGGCTGAGGTTTACGAGGTTGCAACCTTCTACGCGCACTTCGACGTGGTGCGCGAAGATGAAACCCCGCCGCCCGCGCTGACCATCCGCGTCTGTGACAGCCTCGCCTGTGAACTCGCCGGTGCGCAGGCACTCAAAACCGCGCTGGAAGGCGATCTCTCACCGGATGAGGTTCGGGTTGTCCGTGCGCCGTGCATGGGTCGCTGCGATACGGCACCGACCTGCGAGCTCGGTCACAATCACATCGACCACGCCACGCCGGACAGCGTGAAGGCCGCCGTCGCCGCTGGTGATACCCATCACCGCATGCCCGACTACCAGCGCCTCGATGCCTACCGGGCCGAGGGTGGCTACGAGCAGCTAATCGCTCTGCGTGGCGGATTCATGGACCCAGAGGCAGTGCAGGACCGTGTGCTCGAATCCGGCCTGCGCGGGCTGGGCGGCGCCGGTTTCCCCTCGGGCCGCAAGTGGTCATTCGTGCGGGCCGAGGCCGGACCGCGCTACCTCGCGGTCAACGGCGACGAGGGCGAACCGGGAACCTTCAAGGATCGCTACTACCTCGAACGCACCCCGCACCTGTTCCTCGAGGGCATGCTGATCGCCGCTTGGGCGGTGGAAGCGGAAACCGCCTTCATCTACATGCGCGACGAATACCCCGCGGTGCTGGAAATACTCGCCAACGAAATCAAGGCGCTCGAAGACGCCGGGCTGGTCGAGCCCGGCTACATCGATCTGCGCCGGGGTGCCGGTGCCTACATCTGCGGTGAAGAGTCCGCGATGATTGAGTCGATCGAAGGCAAGCGCGGCCTGCCCCGCCATCGCCCACCTTTCGTGGCGCAGGTCGGCGTGTTTGGCCGCCCGACGCTAGTCCACAACGTCGAGACCCTGCACTGGGTCGCGCGGGTGATGCGCGAAGGCCCGGAAGTGCTCAACAGCGTTGAGAAGAATGGCCGCAAGGGCCTGCGCTCGTACTCGGTTTCCGGCCGGGTCAAGGAACCGGGCGTCAAGCTGCTGCCAGCCGGGTCAACAATTCTCGACCTGATCGAAGCGGCGGGTGGCATGCTCGATAGCCACAGCTTCAAGGCCTACCAGCCCGGCGGCCCGTCCGCGGGCCTGCTGCCAGCGAGCATCTGCGACGTACCGATGGATTTTGACACCCTGCAGCCCCACGGCAGCTTTATCGGCTCGGCCGCGATCGTGGTCCTGTCGGATCAGGACAGCGCCAAGGAAGCCGCGCTGAACATGCTGCGGTTCTTCGAAGACGAAAGCTGCGGGCAATGCACGCCCTGCCGCGTGGGCTGTGAGAAGGCCGTTAAGCTGATGGAGCAGGACAGCTGGGATCAGGACCTGCTCGAAGACCTGTCACAGGCCATGGTCGACGCGTCGATCTGTGGGCTGGGTCAGGCTGCGCCAAACCCCATCCGCCTGACCATCAAACACTTCGCTGACGAGGTCTGAGGCCATGCCCGACGGAAACCCGGTCGAAACCATCACCTTCTCCCTCGACGGCAAGGACGTGACCGCCCTGCCCGGCGAAACCATCTGGCAGGTGGCCAAGCGCGAAGGCACGACGATCCCGCACCTGTGCTACGCCGACGAGCCGGGCTACCGCGCCGACGGCAACTGCCGCGCTTGCATGGTGGAGATCGACGGCGAGCGCACGCTGGCCGCCTCCTGCATCCGTGAGCCCAGCGAAGGCATGGTGGTCCGCGCTGCGTCCGAGCGCGCCGACAAGGCCCGCAAGATGGTCATGGAGCTGCTGGTCGCCGATCAGCCCGAGCGCGACGTCGCCCACGACAAGTCCTCGCACCTGTGGGACATGGCCGAAGCTCAGGGGATCGAAGAAAGCCGCTTTCCGGCGCTGGAAGACACGCGGGTTCCGCTGCTCGACGACAGCCACGTCGCCATGCGCGTCAATCTTGACGCCTGTATCCAGTGCAACCTCTGCGTCCGCGCCTGCCGTGAAGTGCAGGTCAACGACGTCATCGGCCTGTCCGGCCGGGGTCACGACAGCAAGATCACCTTCGACTTTGACGACCCCATGGGCGCCTCGACCTGTGTCGCCTGCGGCGAGTGCGTTCAGGCCTGTCCCACCGGCGCACTCATGCCTGCCAAGGCGGTCGGCGAGGATGAAATCGGCGACAGCAAGGATTTTGACCGCGAGGTCAAGTCGGTCTGCCCCTACTGCGGGGTTGGTTGCCAGCTTTCCTTCAAGATCAAGGACGACAAAATCGCATGGGTCGACGGTATCGACGGCCCGGCCAACGAGCAGCGTCTGTGCGTCAAGGGACGCTTCGGCTTCGACTACATCGACCACGAGCATCGGCTGACCACACCACTGATCCGGCGTGAAGACGCGCCGGCCAAAGGGCTCAATGTCGACCCGGCCAACCTCTATGCCCACTTCCGGCCGGCGAGCTGGGAAGAGGCGCTGGACTTCGCCGCTGGCGGTCTCGCCGCCCTGCGCGATGCCGAGGGCGGGCAGACGGTTGCCGGTTTCGGTTCGGCCAAGTGCTCAAACGAAGAAGCCTACCTGTTCCAGAAGCTGATCCGGCAGGGCTTCGGCCACAACAACGTCGACCACTGTACCCGTCTGTGCCACGCGTCTTCGGTCGCGGCGCTGATGGAAAACGTCGGCTCCGGCGCTGTGACTGCGACCTTCAACGAGATCGAAAACGCCGACGTCGCCATCGTCATCGGCGCCAACCCGATCGAAAACCACCCGGTCGCCGCAACCTACTTCAAGCAGTTCGCCAAGCGCGGCGGCAAGCTGATCCTCATGGATCCACGCGGCATGGGGCTGAAGCGACACGCAACCCATTCGCTGCAGTTCAAGCCCGGCACCGATGTTGCCATGCTGAATGCGATCATGAACGTGATCGTCGAAGAAGAGCTCTACGACCAGCAGTATATCGACGGCTTCACCGAAAACTGGCCAGCGATGAAGGCCCATCTGGCGGATTTCACGCCCGAGAAGATGGCGCCGATCTGCGGCATCGAAGCCGACGTGCTGCGCGCGGTCGCCCGGGACTTCGCCACCGCCAAGGCGGGCATGATCTTCTGGGGTATGGGGATTTCCCAGCACATCCACGGCACCGACAATTCGCGCTGCCTGATCTCGCTCGCGCTCATGTGCGGCCACGTCGGGCGACCGGGCTCGGGCCTGCACCCGCTGCGCGGCCAGAACAACGTTCAGGGCGCCTCAGACGCTGGTCTGATCCCGATGTTCCTGCCCGATTATCAGTCGGTGGAAGACGACGGCGTGCGCTCGGCCTTCCGCGAAATCTGGGACGACGAGAACGACTTTGCCGACAAGCGCGGCCTGACCGTGGTCGAGATCATGGACGCGGTCCACGAGGACCGGATCAAGGGCATGTATATCCTGGGCGAAAACCCGGCCATGTCCGACCCTGACGTCGACCACGCCCGCGATGCGCTGGCCAAGCTTAAGCATCTGGTGGTGCAGGATATCTTCGTCACGGAGACGGCGAACTACGCTGATGTAATCCTCCCCGCAGCGGCCTGGCCCGAGAAATCCGGGACGGTCACCAACACCAACCGTCAGGTGCAGATGGGCCGCCCGGCCGTCCCTGCCCCCGGCGAGGCCCGCGAAGACTGGGCGATCACGGTCGAACTGGCCAAGCGCCTCGGGCTGGACTGGTCCTACGGTCACCCCAGCGAAGTCTTTGCCGAGATGAAGCGCGGGATGAAGTCGCTGGACAACATCACCTGGGAGCGGCTGGAAGACCAGAACGCGGTGACCTACCCCTCCTTGAGCGAGGAAGACCCCGGCCAGCCGATCGTGTTCGGCGATGGTTTCCCCCGCGCCGAAGGCCGTGCGCGCTTTACGCCTGCCAATCTGGTCGCACCGGATGAAGTGCCGGACGCGGACTTCCCGATGATCCTGATCACCGGCCGGCAGCTCGAACACTGGCACACCGGCTCCATGACCCGGCGGGCGACGGTGCTCGACGCGATCGAGCCGGAGGCGAACTGCTCCATGCACCCGAGCACCCTGCGCAAGCTGGGGCTGGCACCGGGCGATATGGCAGCGCTCAGCACCCGCCGCGGCACCATCGAGGTCATGGTGCGAGAAGACCGCGCCGTCTCTCCGGATCAGGTGTTCCTGCCCTTTGCCTACGTCGAAGCGGCTGCGAATATTCTGACCAATTCGGCGCTCGACCCCTACGGCAAGATCCCCGAATTCAAGTTCTCCGCCGTGCACGTTGAACCGGCGGCCGCAACCGCGGCTGCCACCGCCTGACCACCCTGTATCTGTAACCCGGCTGCCGGTCCAGGCAGCACTCACCACAAGGCCCGACCATGTCCTACAAGTCCGACATTGAAATTGCCCGCGAAGCCAAGAAACAACCGATCCAGCAGATCGGCGAGAAGCTTGGTATCGGCTACGACGACCTCGTTCCCTTCGGCCACGACAAGGCGAAGATTTCCGCTGAGTTCATCAAGGCGCAGCAGGGCAAGAAGGACGGCAAGCTGATCCTCGTCACGGCGATCAACCCGACCCCGGCGGGCGAAGGCAAGACCACCACCACCGTCGGCCTGGGTGACGGCCTGAACGCCATCGGCAAGAACGCGATGATCTGTATCCGCGAAGCCTCTCTGGGCCCCTGCTTCGGCATGAAGGGCGGAGCTGCAGGCGGCGGCTACGCGCAGGTTGTGCCCATGGAGGACATGAACCTGCACTTTACCGGCGACTTCCACGCCATCACCTCGGCCCACAACCTGCTCTCGGCGATGATCGAGAACCACATCTACTGGGGCAATGAGCAGGGGATCGATACCCGCCGGGTGGTCTGGCGCCGCGTGCTGGATATGAACGACCGCGCCCTGCGCGACGTGGTGACGTCGCTGGGCGGCGTGTCCAACGGTTTCCCGCGTCAGGCAGGTTTCGACATCACCGTCGCGTCGGAAGTCATGGCGATCCTGTGCCTGGCCACCGATCTGGATGACCTCAAGAAGCGGCTGGGCGATATCATCGTCGCCTACCGCCGCGACCGCACCCCGGTCTACTGCCGCGATATCAAGGCTGACGGCGCGATGACTGTGCTGCTACAGCAGGCGATGCAGCCCAATCTGGTGCAAACGCTGGAAAACAACCCGGCCTTCGTCCACGGCGGCCCGTTTGCCAACATCGCCCACGGCTGTAACTCGGTGGTTGCCACGACCACGGCGCTCAAGCTCGCTGACTACGTGGTCACCGAAGCCGGTTTCGGCGCCGATCTGGGCGCTGAAAAGTTCATGAACATCAAGTGCCGCAAGGCCGGGCTCGCCCCGGATGCTGTGGTGCTGGTCGCCACCGTGCGGGCGATGAAGATGAACGGTGGGGTCGCCAAGAACGACCTCGGCGCAGAAAACGTGGCAGCGGTCGAAGCCGGTGCTTCCAACCTCGGCCGCCACATCGAGAACGTGAAGTCCTTCGGCGTGCCGGTGATCGTCGCCATCAACCACTTCGTCACGGACACCGATGCCGAGATCGAGGCCGTAAAGGCCTACGTCGAAGGCATGGGTTCGGAAGCGATTGTGTGCAAGCACTGGGCCGATGGTTCGGCGGGCGTACTCGACCTCGCGCACCGGGTTGCGGAAATCGCCGACAGCGGCGCCTCGCAGTTCGCCACCCTCTACCCCGATGACATGAGCCTGTTCCAGAAGATCGAAACCGTCGCCAAGCGTATCTACCGCGCGGACGAGGTGCTGGCTGACAAGAAAATCCGCGATCAGCTCAAGGCCTGGGAAGATGACGGCTACGGCAACCTTCCGGTGTGTATGGCCAAGACCCAATACTCGTTCTCGACCGACCCCAACCTGCGCGGCGCGCCGACCGGGCACTCTCTGCCCGTGCGGGAAGTGCGGCTCTCGGCGGGGCCGGCTTCATCGTGGCGATCTGCGGTGAGATCATGACCATGCCGGGCCTGCCCCGGGTTCCGGCGGCTGAGTCGATCATGCTCAACGCCGAGGGCGACATCGAAGGGCTGTTCTAGGCCCCTCCTCCAGCTCTACGCCCTGCCTTAGCAGGGCGTTGTTTCAGAAAGACCCGCACTACCACAGTGCGGGTCTTTTTTTGATTCTCGTACCGAAGTCGCGTCATCGGCGGCATTTGGCCCGGCGTTAAACAGTGCTAAGGCATACGTCCGAGAGTGAGAGAGAAAACACCCGCCGACAGTGGCGGTCAGCAGGAGTGCAAGACCATGGAACATTCACGGAAGTTCTACATCGACGGCCAGTGGGTCGATCCGGTCAACGCCAACGATTTCGACGTGATCAACCCCTCGACCGAGGAAGCCATTGCCGTGATTTCCCTTGGCGGACAAGCCGACACTGACGCTGCGGTCGCCGCCGCCAACCGCGCCTACGACAGCTGGTCACAGACCAGTAAAGCCGAACGGCTGGAGCTGATGGAGGCCATCGCCGCCGAATACGAGCGCCGCAGCGCAGACATTGCGCAGGCCATGAGCGACGAAATGGGCGCGCCGATCGATTTCTCCAACGCCGTACAGGTGGCAGCCGGCACCGGGCACATCGGTGACTTCATTGACGCCTTCCGCGACTTCGAGCTCGAGTTTGCCCCGAACCCCGACAGCCCCGGCGACCGCATCCTGCATGATCCTGTCGGCGTGGTCGGGCTGATCACACCCTGGAACTGGCCGATGAACCAGGTAACGCTGAAGGTCCTGCCCGCGATTGCTGCTGGCTGTACCATGGTGCTCAAGCCCTCGGAAATCGCGCCGCTGTCCTCGATCGTGTTCACCGAAGTCATGCACGCCGCCGGCACCCCGGCGGGTGTTTACAACATGGTGAACGGGGACGGTCCCGGGGTCGGCACGCAGCTTTCCGGCCATCCCAATCTCGATATGATCTCATTCACCGGTTCTGCCCGGGCGGGGATCCTGATTTCGAAGAACGCTGCCGATACCATCAAGCGGGTCAGCCTCGAACTGGGCGGCAAGGGCGCGAACATCGTCTTCGCTGATGCCGATGCTGAGGCCGTTGCGCGCGGGGCCGCCGAGTGCTTTGCCAACTCGGGGCAATCGTGCGATGCGCCCACGCGTATGCTGGTCGAACGCTCGATCTACGATCAGGCCGTGGCCACCGCTGTCGCGACGGCAGAGGCGACCGCCGTGGACCGCGCCAGTAAGTCCGGCGACCACATGGGCCCCGTGGTCTCGGAACTGCAGTACAACAAGATCCAGACCCTGATCGAAAAGGGATCGCCGAAGGCGCACGTCTGGCAGCAGGCGGCCCGGGCCGCCCCGAAGGACTGGAGAAGGGCTACTTCGTGCAGCCGACCGTCTTTGCCGACGTCGACAACAGCATGACCATCGCCCGTGAGGAGATTTTTGGCCCCGTGTTGTCGATGATTCCGTTTGACGATGAAACCGATGCCCTGCGGATCGCCAACGACACCACCTACGGCCTGACCAACTACGTCCAGACTCAGGATCAGGCCAAGGGCCAGCGGCTGGCGCGGCGGCTGCGCTCAGGCATGGTGCAGATGAACGGCACGGGCTTGGGGCCGCGCACACCCTTCGGCGGCATGCGTCAGTCCGGCAACGGACGCGAAGGCGGCGTCTGGGGCATCGAGGACTTCATCGAGGTCAAGACGGTCAGCGGCTGGAACTGAGCCTTAGTCGTCATCCAGCAGGGCGCGGATCGCAGGCTTGAGGCGGCCGCCGATCTCTGCGTCCTGCAGCGCGTAGGCGACGTTGGCGAGCACGAATCCTGCTTGGAACCGCAGTCGAAGCGGCGGCCTTCACACAGGCGGCCGTAGGTCGGTACCCCTGCCTTGATGCTGGCATCGATGGCGTCCGTCAGCTGGATTTCACCGCCCGCGCCACGCTCCTGCCGGTCCAGATACGTCAGGACGGAAGGATCGAGGATATAGCGACCGAAAACGACCATGTTCGAGGGCGCGTCTTCGGGCTCTGGTTTCTCAACGATACCCTTGGCGCTGAACGAGCGCTGCTCGCTGTCCCACTGGTCGACATCGAGAACACCGAATTTCCGGCTCAGCGCCGGTTCAATGGCTTCCACGCCGATCAGGTTTGCGCTCGCCCCAGCGGACTGATCGAGGCCCTCGTAGACGTCGAGCAACTGCGACAGGCACGGCGGGCCGCCGAGGATGACGTCGTCGGGCAGCATGACGGCGAAGGGTTCATCGCCGATGACGTGGCGCGCGCACCAAACCGCGTGGCCCAGCCCCAGCGGCTCCTGCTGGCGCACATAAGCGATGGTACCGGGGGGGAAATTGGTCGCCTCGACGGTTTGCAGGGCGTCGAGTTTGCCGCGCGACTGCAGGGTCGCTTCGAGCTCGAAGGCGTGATCGAAGTGATCTTCGATCGCGGTCTTGCCGCGCCCGGTGACGAAAATCAGCTGCTCGATGCCACTGTCGAGAGCCTCCTGCACCGCATGCTGGATCACCGGGCGGTCGACGACCGTCAGCATCTCCTTGGGCATGGCCTTGGTCGCAGGCAGAAAGCGCGTCCCCAGGCCGGCGACCGGCAGGACCGCTTTGCGAACTCGTCTCATCAGGATTCCCCATCGTTACAGGCGCGACTATAGCACAGGCGCCAGCCCCCGCACCTTGCCCACCAAAGCCCCGGTCACGCAGCCCAAGGGGCCAGCGCGGCGGCCTTGCGGTTGAGTTGGGAAGCGCGCAGGCTTGCGGCAAGGTTGCAGGTGCCCTTTGAAACAAAATCTTGTCCCGATGAAACGGATGTTTCTTCATGGGACCGATCAAACCGCTTACCGACCCGAGGACCAGCATCACCATGGACGCCATCTGGACCAAGCTCACCGACCAAAGCCGACGCCGTGCGGGAACGGCCGATTTTGAGCCTGTTCGAAGGCGACACGGGACGGTTTGACAGCTTTTCGGCGGAGGCTGACGGCCTGCTGCTGGATTATTCCAAGACCAACATCGATGCTGAAAGCCTCAACCTGCTGCGGGAACTTGCCGAGGCTGCCGGTCTGCCAGCCCACCGCGCCGCCATGTTCGAGGGTGAGAAGATCAACAACACCGAAGACCGAGCGGTGCTGCACACGGCACTGCGTCCTTCTCCGCATCGCGCGCCGAAAGTCGACGGGCAGGCCGTAACCGCCGGGGTGCGCGACAGCCTCGACCGCATGGCGGCCTTTGCCACCGGCCTGCGCGAGGGCCGCATTACGGCCGCCGACGGCGAGCCCTTTACCGACGTGGTCAACATCGGCATCGGCGGGTCCGACCTCGGCCCGGCCATGGCCAGCCGCGCACTCTCACCCTATCTTGGCGCGATCCGGCCACACTTTGTTTCCAACATCGACGGCGCCGATATCGCCGACACGCTGGCCGGGCTGGACCCGGCGCGGACGCTGGTGATCATCGCCTCCAAGACCTTCACCACCATCGAGACCCTGACCAACGCGGACACCGCAACCGATTGGCTCAAGCAGGCGCTGGGGGCGGATTTCGGCCAGCATCTCGCGGCCCTGTCCTCGGCCGAGGCGCTGACCGCGGCTTACGGCATCGCAGCGGACCGCGTGTTCGGCTTCGAAGACTGGGTCGGGGGGCGCTATTCCCTGTGGGGACCGGTGGGGCTGAGCCTGATGATCGCGATCGGGCCGGAGCACTTTTCCGACTTTCTCGCCGGCGCGAGCGCCATGGATGACAATTTCCTGAACGCCGATGCGGCGGACAACCTGCCGCTGACGCTGGCGCTGGTGGGGCTGTGGCACAACAATTTCTGCGGCTACGGAAACCCGGGCCGTTCTGCCCTATGACCAGCGGTTGGGGTTGCTGCCCGCCTACCTCCAGCAGCTGGATATGGAATCCAACGGCAAGCGTCCCCGGCGTGACGGCACTGCCGTCATCGGCATGACCGGCCCCATCGTCTGGGGGGAGCCAGGGACCAACGGCCAGCACGCTTTCTATCAGCTGCTGCACCAGGGCACACGGATCGTCCCGGCCGAGTTCTTGATTGCGGCCGAGGGCCACGAGCCGGGCCTCGCGCACCAGCACGCGATCCTCAAGGCCAACTGTCTGGCACAGTCCGAGGCGCTGATGGTCGGCACCCAGGGTCAGACGCCGCAGCCCGATCCTGCGCGGCGCTTTCCCGGCAATCGGCCGAGCGTCACGCTGGCCTACCGCCGGTTGACGCCTTTCGTGCTGGGCCAGCTTGATCGCACTCTACGAGCATCGGGTGTTCGTCGAGGGCGTGGTCTGGGGCATCAACAGCTTCGATCAGTTCGGGGTCGAGCTGGGCAAGAAAATGGCCAAGGACGTGCAGAACGACCCCGAAGCGCTGTCCTCCATGTCGGGTTCGACCCGGGGTCTGTCGGCTTTTCTGGCCTAAAGGATGTCGCAGCGGCGTTTGCCGCCACGGCGCAAGCGGTCTAGAACGGTGGTCAATCTTCATTAAGGACGGGTCACAGCATGTCGGTTCTCTCAAGCCCGCTGTTCAAGCAGCAGTGTTACATCAACGGTCAGTGGAAAGACGCCAACTCCGGCGAAACCATCGACGTCACCAACCCGGCGACCGGGGCAGTGCTGGGCACCGTGCCGAAAATGGGTGCAGCAGAGACCGCTGAGGCCATCGAAGGCGCGCGTGTCGCGCAGAAGGACTGGGGTCAGCGCACCGCCAAGGAACGCCACGCGATCATGATCAAGTGGTTCAACCTGATGATGGAAAACCAGGCAGCACTGGGCGAGCTGCTGACCCTCGAACAGGGCAAGCCGCTGGCCGAGGCCACTGGTGAGATTGCCTATGGGGCGAGCTTCATCGAATGGTTCGCCGAAGAGGGCAAGCGCACCTACGGCGAGATTATCCCCGGCCACCAGCGCGACAAGCGGATCCAGGTGCTCAAGCAGCCCATCGGGGTGACGGCGGCGATCACGCCGTGGAACTTCCCCAACGCCATGATCACCCGCAAGGCGGGCGCTGCGCTGGCTGCGGGCTGTTCGATGGTGGTCAAGCCGGCGACGGCGACGCCCTACTCCGCGCTGGCGCTCTGTGTGCTGGCTGAGCAGGCCGGGATCCCGGCTGGCGTGCTGTCGGTGCTGACCGGTTCATCGACGGCGATTGGCGGTGAGATCACCTCCAACCCGACCGTGCGCAAGCTGTCGTTCACCGGTTCGACCGAGGTCGGCGCCAAGCTGATGGCGCAGTGCGCCCCGCAGATCAAGAAGACCTCGATGGAACTGGGCGGCAACGCGCCCTTCATCGTGTTCGACGACGCTGATATTGATGCGGCGGTCGAGGGCGCGATCATCTGTAAGTTCCGCAACAACGGTCAGACCTGTGTCTGTGCCAACCGCATTTACGTGCAGGCCGGGGTCTATGATGCCTTTGCCGAGAAGTTTGCAGCCCGGATCGCGACCATGAAGGTCGGCAACGGCATGGAAGAGGGCGTGGCCTTCGGCCCGCTGATCGAGCCGCAGGCGATGGATAAGGTGCAGGAGCACGTTGATGATGCGCTGTCCAAGGGCGCGGAAGTGATCCTCGGCGGCAAGCCGCATGCGCTCGGCGGGCTGTTCTTCGAGCCGACGATCATGACCAACGTCGACCGCTCGATGGCGGTCACGCAGGAGGAGACCTTTGGCCCCCTTGCCCCGCTGTACCGCTTTGAAAGCGAAGACGAAGTGATCGAGCAGGCCAACGACACCCGCTTCGGTCTGGCGTCGTACTTCTACGCCCAGAACCTCAGCCGCGTTTACAAGGTGGCCGAAGCGCTGGAGTACGGCATCGTCGGGATCAACACCGGGATCATTTCGACCGAGCTGGCGCCCTTTGGCGGGATCAAGGAGTCCGGTCTGGGCCGCGAAGGCTCGAGCCACGGCATCGATGACTATCTCGAGCTGAAGTACCTCTGCCTGAGCGTCTGAGCCGGTCCTGAACCGGAGACCGCCTGATCCGGAGACCGCCGGATCCGGAGACCGCCTGATCCGGGCGCAGCCTGATCCGGGCGCAGCCTGATCCCGATCAATGCGGCTTAGGCACCGAAGTGAGTTTCGCCGTCGGGCATCTGGACTCTGGTCTTTGGATGCAAGTGTTTGGCTGCAGGTCTTTGACCTCAGGTCTTTGGGCTGTTGTCGCCAAGGGCGGCAAGGCTGCGCGCGGTGAAGTCGCGGTATCCGGGGCTGGTCACGCGCAAGTGCGGGGCGGTCAGCCGGTGTAACTGCGGCAATCGGTAAAAGGGTACCGTCGGAAAGGCGTGGTGCTCGGCGTGGTATGGCATGTTCCAGGCCAGAAAGCGCACCAGCGGCCCGGTGAAGGTCGAGCGGCTGTTCTCGAACATATTGGCGACGAAGGCGCAGCGGCCGTGCTCGGCGAGCAGATAGAGCCGCAGGAAGGGCTGTCCCAACAGCGCCGGGATGATCCAGACCCACAGCAGCACGGCCGTCTGCAGCCACAGCGACACTGCAAGCAGCCCCAGATAGACGGCAACCATGGTCAGCGCTTCGCGCTGCACCCGACCCCTTGCGGATGGGGGCACGAAGGGGTCGCGGTTCAACCCGGCGGCGTTGGTGAACAGGCCACGGATGGCACTGATCCACAGCGGAATACCGCTGACGTGCCACAGCCAGGCCAAGCGGGTCTGTGGCGGCGTGCCGGCGAGTTCTGGGTCGCGGTCGGGATCCTGGGTATGGCGATGGTGTTCGAAGTGGAAGAAGCGGAACCAGGTTGCGGGCAGGATCAGCAACAGCGCGCACACCCGGCTGACGGTCTCGTTGAGCCAGTCTGCAGCGAAGGCGGTGCGGTGAATGGCTTCGTGATTGAGGGTGAAGAGGAAGATCAGCGCGACCCCAAGCGGCAGCATCAGCGCCCACCAGAACGGCACTTTTGCGATGACGGCAGTCGCGAGGACAGCAATCAGGGTGAGATGGCCTGCGAGGTGGAGCAGCCCGGCGCTGTCGGACTTGGCGGTCAGCGCGCGGCGCTGCTCAGGGCTGAGCGCGGCAACGAACTGGCGGTGATCGAGGGGCTCTTCCATGGGAGGCTGCATGGGGCGTTTCGGCGTGTTCATGACGGGAAGGCTAGCGCAAGCCGGGCAGGCGCGGCAATCGTTCAGGTTGGCGCAGTAGAGGCCACGCTTGTTATCGAGATTTTTCATCGACTGACCCGCTGTGGGTGGCGCGCTCGGCCCTTGGCCGCTTCGCGGCCTTCGGCCCTCCCACGCGCAGTTAAGCGGTCACGCCGGGCTTCCCCCGGCGTGGCTCTTTTTCTTTGGTATTGGAATGCGCGACGCTTGGACCCGCCGCGCGAAGCGCGGTCGGGGACAAGTCGGCGCAATACCTATCCCCTCACACTCAAAACGCGATGCTTTGAGTGTTGCTGTATCGAAGGACTCCAACCCGCTCAAAGCCAAAGGCGTTTTAAGCGCAAAGGTAAATTGCGCGACGCCTTGGCGAAGACCGCGGAGCGGTCGAGACAAGGTCGGCGCAACCTCTTTCAGTGGACACTCAACACGCTCCGCTTTGAGTGTCGTTCCACCGAATATCTCCAATACGCTCAAAGGCCCTTCGACAGGCTCAGGATAAACTCCGCCGCGTTGAGCATACATCAAACATGGCGCGCTCGATTTGACGCCGCTTCGCGGCTTACAAATCTCCCACGCGCAACCGTCCTGGCGCCTTAGCGCAGAGGCGGGTCGCTGAGGTCAAGCCCCGGATCCGCCTCAGAGGCGGTCGCCGGGTCCAGCACCGGCTGTTCGCGCAGCCGCAACCGCACCAGCGTGAAAACCAAAAACACCACCGCCAGCACCCCGGCCACGATCATAAAGGCCGAGACCCCGAACAACCGGGTGAGCACACTGGTCACACCGGGCACCAGCACCGCGCCACTGGACCACACCATAATCAGCGTCGCAGACAGGCTGAGATATTCTTCAGGCCGCGCATGGTCGCTCGCCTGCGCCGATGTGACCGAGAAAATCGCCTCCGTCGAACCCGCCCACAGGCCAAAGGCCGCCACCAGGAAGAAGAAATTCAGCCCCGCCACCTCGCTGGCAAAGGCGGCACAGCCGACGATCAGCACCGTACAGGCAACGATCACCCAGCGCCGGTCGACCCGGTCAGAGACAAAACCCGCCGACAGCGGCACGGCAAAGATCCCCAGTTGCATCAGCAACAGCATCAGCCCGATCTGCGCGGGCTCGAAGCCCTTGGCCTGCGCGAAAATTGGCGCGTAGCCCTGCACCAGCATGGTCACGCCGCCCGCGAACAGCATCCCGGAGACCGCCAGCGGTGAGATCTCGCCACGCCCGCAGCACGCGAACCTGGGCGGCGCGGGGTGTCGGCACCCGCGGCAGGCCGGGCAGCAGCATGGGTGTCAGGGCCGCAAGCGTCAGCCCCAGCGCCACCAGCGGCGCCATGTTGCCATCGACGCTGATAAAGCCGATGCCAAAGCCCCGACCCCGATCCCGACGACGAACAGGGTGTTCAGGCTCGCCTGCACCCGGCCGCGGAAACGGTTGGTCACCAGCGCGTTGAACCAGCTCTGCCCGACCACGAACAGCTGGGTCATGGCAACGCCATACGCCAGCCGCCCAAGCCCCCAAAACAGCGGCTGCTCGGTAAAGGCCAGCGTGGCGTAGGAGATCAGCAGCATCCCGAGCGCCAGCAGCCACGTCCGTGCCTGCCCCAACCGGCGCACCAGTGCACCGGTGATAAAGCAGCCCAGCACTCCGCCCACGGCCGTCACCGAAATCAGCATGCCCGCGACCGAAGGATCATAGCCCAGCGCCGAAAGCCGGATCGGGACCCTGGCGTAGATCAGCCCGCTCGCGAACCCTCCAAAAACCATGGACAGCACCGCGCTGACCACGACCCGGACGCGGATCATAAGGCTCAGGTCCAGCGCTGAAAACGTCGGGTTGGTCATCAAGGCTCCAGTCTCAACGGACAAACCCCGGGGGTCGAAGACCCGGTTTCGGGGGCCGCGCGAGATCCATTTTCCGTGCGGAACAAGCCTTGTGCTTGAACCCAGGACCGATGTGCGTCTTGTGATTTCGCGGCACCCCGGTCGATTTAGGTCGCAGACTGTCGCAGATCGCTTGAGACCGTGAGAGAGCCCCCCGCGAGACACCTGAGAGCCCCCAAAAGACCCCGAAAGCCCTCGAAAGACCCCCGGCAGGCCCCCGAGAGGCCCTGAGTGACAAACGCCCAAAGCCCGATGGCCCACGGCTGTCGCTCAGCTGTATTGCCACCCTGGTCCCGAAGTGCTCTGCTGCGCGCCACGCCTGACCACGCGCAGAATCCGCGCAGAACCCTCGGGTTGCTTTGCGCGGGTTGTGCATCGGCCTGAGCACTGACCGAGCACTGAAAGGACAGCCGGGTGACACAGTCTGAAGATCACCGGAAAGGCCCGGGAGACCGGGGCAACCGCCGCCTGCCCAATGTCGTCCGGCGCAGCCCTTTCCCCCTCTGAATCGCGCGCACTGGGCTCGCCCCTGCAGCCCGCCGTGGTCTACGCCACCCCCGACGTCGACGCGCTGGAAGACCAGTACGAAGGCCGAGCAGCGGGCTACACCTACGCCCGAGAAGGACACCCCAACGCCGACCTGCTGGCGGCCAAGATCGACGCGCTCGAAGCCGCGCGCCGCGCCGGGACTGATCACCAGCTCGGGTATGTCGGCGATTGCCGCGGGCGTGCTCGGCGTGCTCAAGGCCGGCGACCACGTCATCGCCGGCGACCAGCTCTACGGCAAGAGCCTGAGGCTGCTCAATCAGGACCTGCCCCGGCTCGGGCTGTCGGCCTCGCTGGTTGACGTGGCCGATGCGGCCAACGTCGCTGCGGCGCTACGCCCGGAAACGCGGATGGTGCTGGTCGAGGTCGTCTCCAACCCCACCCTGCGAATCGCCGATATCGACGGCATCGCCGCGCTGTGCCGCCAGCGCGGCGTGCTGCTGCTGATCGACAACACCTTCACCACCCCGGCGGTGGTCTCGGGCTTCGAGCTCGGTGCCGATCTGGTGGTCAATTCGGTGACCAAGCTGCTCGCCGGCCACTCGGACGTGACGCTGGGCTATGTCGCGGCGAGGGACCCGGCGCTGCGTCAGGCGCTGGAGGACGCCGTAGCCACCTGGGGGCTGACGCCCTCGCCGTGGGACTGCTGGATGGCAGAACGCGGGCTCCACACCTTCGAGCTGCGGTTTGAACGCGCTCAGGCCAACGCCGGGCGGATCGCCGATCATTTAGCGGGCCTCGCAGGCGTTGAGCGGGTCTTCTACCCCGGCCGCAAGGATCATCCCGACCGCACGCTGGCCCGGGCCCTGCTGGGCACCAATCCGGGCAACATGGTCAGCTTTACCGTCCCCGGCGGGCGGGCGCAGGCCAACGCCCTGATGCGGGCGCTCGGCGGGATCGCCTTTGCGCCAACGCTGGGCGATGTCAGCACCACGATCTCGCACCCGGCCTCGAGCTCCCACCGTGGGCTGACCGAAGCACAGCGTGCCGCACTGGGCATTACCGAGGCCTTCTTCCGGCTGTCGGTGGGGATCGAAGACCCGGCCCTGCTGCTCGACGAGCTCAGCGCGGGGGTTGCCGCCGCCCGCGACAGCCTCTCCGGGAGCGATTGAGCCGCCGAGCCTCAGCCACAGAGGCGCCGGTCGGAACGCCGGGGCGCAAAACAAACGGTCTCGTCTGTCGCCGGATCAGGCTGCGTCGTCGCCGGTGCAGGGCCTCGGCAGGATCGACCCTGCCGGGTCGACCGGGCGGCCATTGGCTCTAGACGGCCCGCTGCGGCTCACCGGCCCGCTGGCGGGTTTCCCACGCCGGATCGAACCATGCCGGAGCATTGCTCGGTGGCAGTGGATCGCGCCCGAGGATCAGGTCGGACGCCCGCTCGCCCACCATCATTGATGGCGCATTGAGGTTGCCGTTAGTGATCACCGGAAAAATCGAGCTGTCGGCAACCCGCAGGTTCCCCACCCCGCGCACCCGGCAGTCGCGGTCGAGCACCGCCATGGGATCATCGTCACGGCCGATCTTGCAGGTACAGGACGGGTGATAGGCGCTCTCGACATTCTCGCGCACCCAGGCGTCGATCTCATCGTCGCTCTGCACCCCGAACCCGGGCTGGATTTCATCGCCCCGGAAGGGTGCCAAAGCATCCTGCTGCAGGATTTCCGGGTCAGGCGGATCGCCTTACGCCAGTCGCTGACGTCGCGTGGATCGGTGAGGTAGTTGAACAGGATCGACGGCGCGTCCTCAGCCATCGGCGTGCGGATGGCGACCCGCCCCCGGCTGCGCGGCTTGTTCGGGCCGACGTGGACCTGAAAGCCGTGTCCGTCAAAGGCCGCGCGCCCGTCATAGCGCATGGCCGCGGGCAGAAAGTGGTACTGGATGTCCGGCCACTGCACGCCCTTGTCCGAGCGGATAAAGGCGCAGGCCTCGAAGTGATTGGTCGCGCCGAGGCCGGTCTTGGTCAGCATCCACCGCGCCCCGATCCACGCCTTGCTGAGCGGGTTCAGCCGCCCGTTGAGTGTGATCGACTGGGTGCAGCGGTACTGGAAGTATACTTCCAGATGGTCCTGCAGATTGGCGCCCACCCCGGGCAGGTCCACCACCGGCATAACGCCCGCTTCCTTGAGCACCGTCGCCGGGCCGATGCCCGAGCGCTGCAGCAGCGTCGGCGAGCCGATGGAGCCGGCCGCCAGAATAACCTCACGGCGGGCCATGACCTGCGCGGTCTTGCCCCCACGGGTAACCTCGACCCCGACCGCGCGGGTGCCGTCGAGCAGAACTCGCTGCGCCAGCACCCCGGTGATGATCTGCAGGTTGGGCCGCTTGCGCGCTGGCGAGAGGAAGGCGTTTGCCGTCGACTGGCGCCGCCCACCGGCGACGTTCATCTGCATGGGGCCAAAGCCCTCCTGCTGATAACCGTTATAGTCCTCAGTAACCGGGTAGCCGGCCTGCTCACCGGCGGCGATAAAGGCATCATAGAGCGGGTTCAGCAGCCGGTTGTTACCGTTGCCGACACCGACCTCCCCACCCCGGCCGCGGTAGCTGTCCTCGCCAAAACCCGTGCGTTCGAGCCGCTGGTAGTAGGGCAGCAAGCTGGCGTAGTTCCAGCCCTCTGCGCCAGCCTCTTCCCACTGGTCCAGATCGCCCGCACAGCCGCGAACGAAAGCCATGCCATTGATGCTCGACGAACCACCGAGCACCTTGCCGCGCGGGCAGTCCATCACCCGGCCTCCCAGCCCCGGCTCGGGGTCGGACCAGTAGCCCCAGTTGAACTTGTCCTGGGTCATGGGGATGGACAGCGCCGTGGGCATCTGCACGAAAATCGACCGGTCGCTGCCGCCGAACTCCAGCACGGCGACCCGGATGTCCGGGTCCTCGGTCAGCCGGGCTGCGATGATGGCACCGGCCGAGCCGCTGCCCACAATCACGTAGTCAAATTCGGAAGATGTCGCTGCTGGCGCGGGGTTTGTGGTGGTCAAAATGGCCTCGTCAATCTTGTCTGGTCCGTTGATTCGCTATGCAGTTTAAAACAGGCTTGCCGCCCTGTCCCCCGCCTGTGTCCTTCCTCTTGGCGAAAACGTCTTCCAGCGCGTAAGTTCAGCGCCATGATCACCGTCGAAAACCTCAGCTTCACCTATCCCGGCGCCGCAAGCCCGGCGCTGCGAGACCTGAATTTCAGCCTCGAAGACGGCGAAATCTTCGGCTTCCTCGGCCCCTCCGGCGCGGGCAAGTCGACCACGCAGAAGATCCTGATCCGGCTGCTGCAGGGCTACGAGGGGCGGGCCGAGGTGCTGGGTCGCGAAGTCCGGCGTTGGGACAAGAGCTTTACGAACAGGTCGGGGTCTCCTTCGAGCTGCCCAACCACTATGCGCGGCTGACCGCGCTGGAAAACCTGCGCCATTTCGCTGCCTTCTACCAAGAACCGACCATCGACCCCCACCGCGTCCTCGACTGGGTCGGTCTGAGCGATGCTGCCGACGAGCGCGCAGGCGCGCTGTCCAAGGGAATGAAAGTCCGGCTCAATCTCGCCCGCGCCTGCATCCACCGCCCGCGCCTGCTGTTTCTCGACGAGCCCACCAGCGGGCTCGACCCGGTGAACACCCGGCTGGTCATGGAGCTGGTCCGGCGGCTGCGCGAGGAAGGCACCACCGTCCTCGTCACCACCCACAACATGAGCCTCGCCGACCAGCTGTGCGACCGGGTCGCCTTCATCGTCGACGGCCAGATCGCGCTGATCGATGCGCCCGACCGCCTCAAGCGCCAGCACGGCGAAGGTCAGGTGCGCCTGAAGCAGGCGGGAAGCCCCGCCCGACAGTTCCCCCTCGATGGCCTTGGCGAAAATCAGGCCTTCCTCGATGCCCTGCGAACCGGCGGCACGATCGAGAGCCTGCAATCCGAGCAAACCACGCTCGACGATATCTTCATCGAGGTCACCGGAAAGACCCTGCACGCCGAGGAAGCCCCTCCCTCCACGGCCAGCAGCGCCGGAAGCAAGGGCAGGTGATCCCATGACCAATCGCGGATTTCCCGGCAACGATCCGGGCGGCCGGTCAGGCCTGTTCCAGGCCATCAGAACCGACGTCACCCTGCACCTGCGCGGGGGGCTGTACGTGATCGGGCTGGTGATCTCGGTGCTGCTGGCGCTGCCGCTGGCGCTGCTGGTGCCCGTCTCCTTCCTCGACCGCGCGATCCCGGTGTTCATCCTGCTCGGGATCGGGTCGACCACCATGCTCTACATGGCCGCCCTGATCCTGAGCGAGCGGGCCGACGGCACCCTCAACGCCGCGCTGGTCAGCCCGCTGTCGATCAGCAACTTTATCGCCGCCAAGCTGATCAGCCTCAACCTGCTGGTCCTGTTCGAGACCGTCATCACCCTGTCGCTGCTGCAGGCATGGATCGCGCTGCAGAGCCAGACCGGGCCGCCGGTCAGCCTGCTCGACTTCGGCTTCGGGCTGATCGGGCTGGCGACGCTGTACCTGCTGCTCGGGCTGGGTCTGGTGGTCCGCTTCCGCAGCCTGACTGACTTTCTGGTGCCGGTGCTGCTGCTCTCCGGCATGATTCAGGCGCCGGCGCTGCATTTCCTTGGCCTGTTCGAGCACTGGGGGCTGCTGCTCATCCCCAGCGCCGCGCCAACGCTGATCATGATGGGAGCCTTCGGGGCCATCGACCCCCTGCTCGCTGCCTTGGGCTATCTGGGTACGGCATTCTGGCTGGTGTTGCTGTTCGTCTGGTCGCGCCGCGCCTTCGAGCGCCACGTCGTGGAGAAGGCCGGATGACGGCGCGCAGTATCCTCGCCTTCGGCCTCAACGACAGCCGGCTGATCCTGCGCGACCGCTTCCTGCGCATGATGGCAGTGATGATCGTGCTGATCGCGCTCGGGCTTCGCTTCGGCCTGCCGCCGCTGACCGGCTATCTGGACGGGCTGGGCCTGCTGCCCGGTGCGCTGGGGACCGAGCCTGCAAGCCACTATTTCCCGCTGGTGCTGGCCTATTTCAGCCTGTTCGACGGGCCGCTGCTGGTCGGGTTCATCTTCGGCTTCGTGGTCCTCGATGAAAAAGAAGACCGCACGCTGGACGCCATGGCCGTGACCCCTGTGGCGCTGGTCGACTATATGCTGTGGCGGTCACTGCTGAGCTGGGCGCTGGGCTTCGGTGTAACGCTGGCACAGGTGCTGTTCGTCGGTCCGGCGCTGGAGCAGCCCGGCATGGACACCGCCGCATTGCCGGGCATGATACCGCTGATCGGCCTGTGCGCGCTGGCCGGTCTGGGGGCGCCACTGTTCATGCTGTTTCTCGCCGCCACGGCCAGCGACAAGGTGCAGGGCTTCGCCATGGCCAAGTTCATCGGCATCGGGGGCTGTTGATCCTCGTCGGCTGGTTCCTGCCATCTCCACTGGACTGGCTGCCTGCGCTTTTCCCCCTATCTGGTGGCCAAGGCCTACTGGCTGTCGCTCAGTACCGGGATGGGCAGCGGGATCGGCGGCGATGCGGGCGCGTCGAGCCTGTCGTTGTGGCTGAGTGCGGCGGCGGCGCTACTCCTGCACATCGTGGCAATCGCCGGTTTGATCGCCCACCTCGACCGACGGCAGCGCGCCTGATCACGCCACGCCCGCCGACGGCCTTCCTCCACACCCATAGAACGATTCAGCAGCCTTCACCGAAGGATACCGGAAGAATGCCAGCCCTGCCCCGCTAGACAGCTTGGAGAGGCGCGTGCCTGCTGAAACGCGCTGCTGCCGGAGAGAGGGAGGCTCCTGCAATCCATGTCGTTTTTTGTTGATGCATGGCAATCGATTGCGCCGTCCGGGCTGACGCTCTGGCTGTTTGCGCTCGTGGCCGCCACCGTGATCGGCGCGCTGACTCTGGGTCGCCTGTTCCGCTACGGACCGGCGCGGACCCTGTTCCTCGCGCCTGCCTTCCTGCTGTTCAGCATATTCGTGCTCTACCCGATCGTTGGCTCGACCTGGATGAGCCTGCACGACGTGCGCGCCGACCGTCTGGTCTGCTCGGACGGGCGCGAGATCAAGGATCTCGAAGAAGGCGAATACTGTCGCCGCGTGCAGAAGATGGAGTGGGTCGGCCTCAACAACTATCGCCGCTTCTTTGCCAAGACCGATCGAAACATCGAGCGTGCGGGCAAGGAGCTGGCCAAACTCAGCCCGGTGAAGTTCACCGAAGACGGCGTGGGCTGGGATCCCTCGACCATGTCCAAAGGGCGGTATCCGCGCCTGACTGACGCCGGTGAAGCGCTGTTCAACAACCTGATCTGGCTGATCATGTTCCAGGTGGCCATCCCCATCGGCCTCGCGCTGGCGGTGCTGCTCAACCAGAACCACTTCGTCGTGCGGCTGATGAAGCCGACGTTTTTCTTCCCGTTCGTGCTGTCGCCGACGGTGATCGCCTTCCTGTTCCAGTTCTTCTACAACACCGCCGACGGCGCGCCGCTGATGTGGCTGTTCAACTCGATTGGATGGGGCAAGGATGGCATTCTGGGCACCGACGGCTGGTCCAACATCGGCATTATCATCGCCGCCTGGTACCCGCAGATTGCCTACTGCGTGATCATCTATCTGGCCGGGTTGACGGCGATCAACGCCGAACTGATCGAGGCGGGGAAGCTCGATGGCGCTGCGGGCTTCACCCTGTTTCGCAAGATCGTGCTGCCCCAGCTGTGGCCCGCGACCTTCATCTGCGTGGTGGTGACGACCATCGGCGCGCTGCGATCCTTTGATCTGGTGCACGTCATGACCGTCGGGGGACAGAAATCCGAGGTACTGGCACGGCTGATGTACGAGGTCGGCTTTGGCGAGAACGGCGGCAACTACGGCTACGGCGCAACGATCTCGGTGATCCTGTTCCTGATCATGCTCGTGTTCATCATCTTCTTCGTGACCAACATGGTCCGGCAGGCGGACGACTAGGGAGAAGCCGCACATGTACCCCAGTCCCGAGCATACCTGGCGGCCCGGCGCCCGCACCTTCTACTGGTCCAGCGCCATTGCCGTGATGCTGATCTGGCTGACCCCGATTTTCCTGCTGCTGAACACGGCGCTGAAGTCGAACGAACAGATCAACGCTGAACAGGGCGCAAAGTTCACCATCCCCGCACCCCTGATGCCTGAGGGCTTCTGGGTGCTACTCGGCAACCCGGCGTTCTGGTCGTCGATGGTCTACAGCTTTCTGGTGGTCCTGCCCGTGGTCTGCATCGCGGTCAGCTTCGCGACACTGGCCGGCTACGTCCTCGCCAAGCACAAGTTCCTCGGCCGCACGTGGCTGTTCGCCATCTTCGTCGCCGGCAACTTCGTCCCCTTCCAGGTGCTGACCTTCCCTGTGCTGCGGATGATGCAGGATCTGGGCTTCGGCGACTGGTCACCCTACAACTCTCTATGGGCACTGATCCTGTTCCATGGAGCTTTCCAGACCGGGTTCTGCGTGTTCTTCATGCGCAACTTCATCGCCGCGCTGCCGACCGAACTGATCGAGGCGGCACGGATGGAGGGCGCCAACGAATTTCAGGTGTTCTGGAACGTGATCCTGCCGCTGCTGCGCCCGGCGCTAGCCGCCTTGGGGCTACTGATCTTCACCTTCGTCTGGAACGACTTCTATTGGTCGCTGGTGCTGACCCAGGGTGATCTGATGCTGGTCCCGACGCAGCTGGTAAACCTCGCCTCCGGGCAGTGGCAGAACCGGTGGAACGTCATGGCGGGCGGGTCGATCATCGTCGCCCTGCCCCCGCTGGTCTTCTTCTTCTTCCTCCAGCGTCAGTTCGTCGCCGGACTGACCCTCGGCGCGCGCAAGGGCTGAGGAAGCCCCGGCTTCAGTCAGTCGCGGCCAGCCTCACTCCGGCTGGCGCGCGTCCTGCTCGAGGTTGAGCCACGCGATCTCGCCGGCGGAAAGCTGCAGCCCGAGCGCGGGCAGCGTGGTCCGGATTTCGTCGATGGTGCGCGGCCCGATCAGCGCCAGCGAGGGGAAGCCCTGCCCCAGCACCCATGCCGTCGCAATGTTGTGCGGATGGACGCCGTATTCAGCCGCCAGCGTCTCTGCCCGCCGCCGCCGCTCTTCGTTATCTGCAGACGCAAAGCACTTGTCGGGGGCCGTGTCATCGGGCAGCGCCGTGCGCTCACCCACCCCCATGAAATAGCCCCGTGCCTGCGAGGACCACGACAGGTGCGTGACGCCGCCAGCGCGCAGGAAAGCCAGCGCCTCGGGCTGGTTCGAGGTGATACAGCCCGCCCAGACCGGCCGCTCCATCACCGCCAGCGACAGATTGTTGTTGATCAGGATCAGTCCCCGCCGCCCGTTCGCCTGCGCGTAGGCGCGGGCTTCGGCAAAGCGCGTCACCGACCAATTTGACCCACCGATGGCCCCAATCAGCCCGCGGCTGTGCAGATCGTCGAGCACGTCGACGAACTCGGCGACCGGCACCTCCGCATTATCGCGGTGCATGATGTAGACGGGGGCATGGTCAAGCCCGAGCCGGTCCAGGGACACGGTCAGCTGCTGTTCGATCGCCTCGGGCAGACAATTCGGGGTGTGGGCGCCCTTAACGATCACCCGCGCCTGCGCCGCTACACCGCGGCTGCGCATCCACGCGCCGAGGTTCTGCTCATGCAGCCCCTGCCCGTAGATATGGGCGGTATCGAAGCCATTGCCGCCAGCCTCCCACCACGCGTCCCACAGGGCGGAAGCAAGGTCGAGATCGGGCTGATTATCACAGCCGACAATAAGGCTGCTGATCGCCCCCTCCATACCGTCCAGCGGCAGGCGGGGGATGGTCTGAGACGTCGGGCTCACGGCGGGCTCCTTAAGGAGAGAACGAAAACGAAAGCGAAAACGAAAGCGAAAACAAGAAAGACGGGAAGGCACAATGAAAGAAAAAGACCCTGACAAACCGGAGGTCCGTCAGGGTCAATACGGAGGCGGCTGGAGACCAGCCGCCCCGGGTCTTGATGGCTTCAGGCCTTAGAGGGCACCGAAGATTTCTTCACGCGCATCTTCGAGGTCTTCGAGGATGTCATCGATCGCGGACGGATCGAGCATGAATTCAACCATACCCTTCATGCCTGCAGAGGCCATTTCAGGGGTGGTGTCACGGTCGTAGAACTGAGCCGTAACCGAGCGTGACAGCATTTCTGCGCCAGCCTGCATGAAGCGGTCGGCTGGTGCTTCAGAGCCGGAGTGTGGCGACAGCATGCCGGTAGCAGCCTGCGTCATGTTCAGCGCTTCAGCAGAGGTCGCGAAAGCCAGGAACTTCTTGGCGTTTTCGACGTTCTGAGCGTTGGACGGAACGAAGTACAGGTCGGTTGGCGCATCTTCCCCGCGTGGGATGGAAGCGTCGATGTCCGGGAACTGGAAGAAGGTCATCTGCTCCTGGGTTTCCTCCGGCAGGTTGCCGATCAGGAAGTTACCCATGAGGTACATGGCCGCTTCACCAGCGATCAGCGGAGCCTGAGCTTCCTGCCAGGACAGGTTCTGGTGGCCTTCGAGGAAACAACCAGCGTCGACAGCGCGAGCCCAGTTGGCGAAGGTCGCACGGACACCATCGTCGGTGTACGGGATCTTACCGAGCATCAGGTCGATGTGGTACTCGAGGCCGTTGGTCCGCATGTTCACGTAGTCGAACCAGCCCGCAGCGGTCCACAGGTACTTGGTACCGATGGTGAACGGGGTGATGCCGTTGGCGCTCAGGGTTTCACAAGCGGCCAGCAGCTCGTCGTAGGTGTCTGGAACACTGATGCCGTTGGCTTCCATGACGTCACCGCGGGCGTAAACGCCCCACTGGTAGAACGCGTAGGGTGCGCCGTACTGCTTGCCGTCAAAGGTAACGGACGCAGCGGTCGATGCCATGGCGTCGAGCAGGCCACCGTCGGACCAAACATCGGAAATGTCCATGAACAGGCCATTTTCAACGAAACCAGCCATACGGTTACCAGCGAACCACATGCCGATGTCCGGGCCCTGGTCAGCAACCAGGAAGTTACGGATCGCGGTCTTGTACGCTTCGTGCTCGGTGGTGTTGATGGTGACGTTGATGTCGGGGTTAGCAGCTTCGAACATCTCAACGATTTCGGCCAGTGCGGCCATTGGCGTTGGGTCAGAAGCGTTAGAGGCGATAACGAGCTCGCCTTCAGCATGCGCGGTCGCGCCAAATGCCAGCGCAGCAACGCTAGCCAGAATCAGCTTTTTCATGATTTCCTCCCAAAAAAAGCACGGTCTCAAACCGGGCTCGAAAAGGCTGTAAAACCACCCGTGCGCGCGGATCAGGCGAACCCGGGTCGAGAGCTTCCATTCCGGCCTGAGACACGCGCACGCGCAGCCCAGCGAAATCTCCTCCCTCTGGGAATCACTATATCTAGCGGGGGTATCGGTGCATTCCGGGTTCCCACTATTCGTTTCCGGGCAAATCGCCATTGCCGGACGAAAAGTGGGAGAATCGAACCCGAGGCGCTCAGTCCTCGGTCGGAGCCACCTCAGCGGTGGGCAGGAAACCACCCGACTGCAGCGCCCAGAGACGGGCATAAACGCCCTTCTTGGCCAGCAGTTCGTCGTGGCTGCCCATTTCGGCAATCCGGCCCTCCTCGAGCACCACCCGACGGTCCAGTCGGGCGATGGGCGACAGCCGGTGCGCAAAGGCGATAACGGTCTTGCCGGTCATCAGCCCAAGCAACTGCTGCTGGATGGCATTTTCGACCTCGGAATCCAGCGCGGAAGTGGCCTCGTCCAGGATCAGGATCGGTGCGTTTTTGAGGATCACGCGAGCCAGCGCGATGCGCTGACGCTGACCGCCTGAGAGCTTCACGCCGCGCTCGCCGACGTGGGCGTCGAGGCCTTCGCGGCCCTTGTTGTCCTTGAGCCCGACGATAAAATCCCAGGCCTGTGCCTGCTTCGCCGCCGCGATCAACTCATCCTCACTGGCATCAGGCCGCCCATAGCGGATGTTATCGCGGATCGAGCGGTGCAGCAGGCTCGTGTCCTGCGTCACCATGGCGATGACGTTGCGCAGGCTGTCCTGCGTTACCCCCCGGATATCCTGGCCATCGACCGTGATCCGACCGCCCTCGACGTCGAAGAAGCGCAGCAGCAGGTTCACCAGCGTCGACTTCCCGGCGCCTGAGTGCCCGATCAGCCCGATTTTCTCACCCGGCCGGACCGATAGGTTCAGGTCGTGGACCACCGTCTCGGTCTTGCCGTAGTTGAAGGTCACGCCCTCGAACGCGATGGCGCCCTCGGTGATGTCCAGATCCGGCGCGCCGGGCTTGTCGACGATTTTGTGAGGGACAGCGATCGACTGCCGACCCTCAGACACCGATCCGGCGCTCTCGAAAATATGGCCCAGCAGCCGCAGCATCATCCCCGAGAACCAGGTCAGCGTGGACACCAGCGGCAGCGCCGTGGCGATGGTCCCCGCCGACGCACCGCCGACCGACCACAGCCACAGGCTCAAGCCAGCGGTGAAGACCACCAGAAACGCGTTGAGAACGATCAGCATGGATGACATCAGCACCGACCGCCGCATCACCCGGATCCAGCCGAAATTGAAGTCATCGATGGACTCCGCGACGTTGCGGTCCTCCATGCCCTTGTTGGCGAACAGCTTGACGGTCTGAATGTTGGTATAGCTGTCGACAATCCGGCCCGTGACCTCCGAGCGGATTTCAGAATGCTCTTCGGAGGCACGTTGGATCCGCGGCATGAAGTAGATGATCATGGCCAGATAGAGCACGGTCCACACCAGCAGCGGCACGGTCAGCCACAGCGAAGTCAACGACAGGATGACGATAGAACCAACCAGATAGATTGCCCCGTACAGGATCCCGTCCAGTGAGGTCAGGATCACTTCGCGCAGCGAAATACCGGTCTGCATCACCCGGTTCGCAATCCGCCCCGCAAAGTCATCGGCGAAGAAGCCCACGTCCTGCCCGATGATATGTCGGTGCGCCTGCCAGCGGATGAAATTGCCAAAGCCGCCCATCAGACCCAGCTCGACCACGGCCGTCTTTCCAATGATGGCCAGCGGTCGGAAAATCATGAAAAAGCCCAGCAACATCATGAGGATAGGTAAGCGCTGTTGCAGCAGCTGCATGCGCTCATCCATGGTCTCGACGCCCTGGGTCGCGAAGATGTCGACGAAGTAGCCCAGCGCGACCGGGATCATCAGGTCTGCGCCGACTTCCAGAAACTTGAAGAACAACGCCAGCAGCAGAGGGCCTTTGATCTGGCTAGCAAAGTGCCAGAAGAAGGCCCCGAGATGGCGCGGGGGTGCACCCTTCTCCGGTGCCGGCAGCAGCGGCATGGCGAGGCGCTCGACAAAGGTCATGGGATGACGGCTCTCACCCTCGAGCAGGCGCGCGCGCGTCTCTTCATCAATCGGCTTTCTGTGGGCGGGAATGAACTCAACCATGCTGCTGCGGTGCTCCTTTACTCAGCCACTCTAGCAAGAAAGCAGCAGGCACGAGTGAGCATTTTTGCTGCCCAAGCCCTGAAAGCGCGTCACGGCTCCAAAGGCTATCGGAGGGTTGCAGAGGAAAACCGGAACTGTGAGATTCATGCCCCAAATAAGCAGGTCGTTATGGGCTCAGAAATAGACAGACATCGAGGCATCCAATGTCAGATCTCTGCTAAATATCTCATAGCTACCGCCGAAGCTTAGTTCAGTATCGTCGCCGTCTTCGACCAGTGGCATGCTATTGATATCAACGCCAAAGGTCAGATTAACGTCGTTTATATTCCCGTGATTGTCGATGTCCGTCTCAATGCCAAAACCATAGGAAGAATTGTCCCCCAGTACGCTGGTGACGTCGAAGGATAGCGCCAATTCAGCCTCACCCTCGCTTAGTTCAAGCTCGGCTTCTCCGCTGGGCTGGAACGCCGCGAAGGTCGCGTTGCTGATTTCCATGGAGAACGTGTATTCGGGGTCATCCTCCTTGTCGAATGCGACTTCTGCGGAAACCTCCACCTCCCAGGCTTCTGTCGGCTCTAGCGTGAAATCAGCGGCGAGCTCGGCTTCATCATAAACGATACCTTCGCCAACTTTGTACTCAAACTCGGCTATGGCTCCCAGTTCAAAGCTAACAGTGTCAGTCGGCTCCCACTGGTTAAAGATTAAGGCAGCGACCTTATAGAGGCCGGGGCTGCTCCTCCCGCCCGCAAACACCACTTCGCCCGGACGGGCGGCAAAACTGCCCCCGGCGTGACTGAAGCGCACGTTGCTGGATGCAAAAGATGACTTGGCCTCCCGGCCCGTCGCCTCAGGGCTGAGGGCAATGCCGATCCCGGCGGCAGCTTCGTAGTCCCAACCAAAGTCGCTGTCGTACTCGAGACCGGCGTTGACGCTGGGCCGGAGTTCGAGGACGCCAGCGGGCAGTGGTTCAAAATCCAGATCGCCGGAAAACTCTAAGGTGTAGTCGACGAGCCATTCAGGATCTGTGTCCGTGTCGTCGTCGTCCTCATCGAAGAAAAAATCATCATCGTCGAAGAGGTCGTCATCGTCGTCTTCGTCGTCTTCCTCGTCTTCCTCGTCTTCCTCGTCTTCATAGTCCGACTCATAGAATTCAAAGTCAGCGTCAGCGTTCAGATCCAGGTCAAAGTTGGCACCTTCGATCGACTGGGAAATCCCTGATGACAGGTTCCAGGAGCCGTCCCAATCGAGTCCGAGATCGACGTCAATGTCGTTCTCATGGCTGGCCGAGATGGCTGCCTCGTACTCTGCAATCTTATTGCTGGTGAGATCTGAGGACAGGGCATGATCAAAGTCGGCCGTGACCGTCCCGGTTACGATCTCATTGATGCCGTGCGAGACGCCGAGCAGATAATCCTTACCATCGTAGTTGAAATCGAAGGTGATGTATTGCTCGAAGTCATCCTCGGACCGCGCAACCGGCGGCCAAAGCAGCAGGCTCAACCCCAGAGCGGCAGCCGTGATCCTGCGGCATCGACCAGCCAAGAGTCGCGCGCTGGGTGCAGCACGCTCAGTTCGGCACAATCGGGGGTGTCGTGTAACAGCACAGGAGGTCGAACGGCTCATCGCATCGGTGAAAATCAAGCGGCCCTGAAGGCGCCAGCCTCACCAGCAAGCGGCACACCAAGGCCGGGGCTAACCTGTTCGTTTTACCCAAAAAGGCGAAAACGATCGGACTTCATCACCTTTATGCGCAGGGATGGGTCAAAGCCCGCCCGCAAGCGCCGCGTGCGGGTACTGTCGCAGCGTCTCCACGCGAAAGAGCGGCGCATAGCGTGGCTCCCGTTGCAAACTGTTGACGTGCCGTTGAGACGGCAGCCCTCAGTCACGGTCCAATTGATGCGGCCGGGGGCCACCCGTGGCCCAATCGAGCAGCTGCACGGTGTGGACCAGCGGCACTTCCACCCCCTTTTCCAGCTGTTTCATGCAGCCAATGTTGCCGGTGGCGATCAGGCTCGGCTCAGTCCGGGCGATGTTGCGCAGCTTGCGGTCGCGCAGCTGTCCGGCAATCTCTGGCTGGAGCAGGTTGTAGGTGCCCGCAGAACCGCAGCACAGATGACCCTCGGCGGGTTCGCGCACCTGCGCACCCAGCGCGCGCAGCAGGGTCTTGGGCGCCGTGGTGATATTCTGACCGTGCTGCATGGAGCAGGCACTGTGGTACGTGACCTGCACCCCGTCGATTATGGCGTCAGCGTGTTTGGCGGCGTCGAGATCGGCGGGCGTCACCAGCTCAGTGATGTCCTGCGCCAGCCTGGCGACCTGCTCGGCCCTGGCTTTCATCGCCAGGTGATCCTGAAACATGGCCCCGTAGTCCTTGACGGTCGTGCCGCAGCCGGATGCGGTGATCACCAGCGCATCCAGAGGTACCCGGTCATGGGCCGCCAGTACCGCGTCGATCATCTGGGTGGCGGTTGCTTCGGCCTGCTCGGCCTTGCCCATATGGTGGGTCAGCGCGCCGCAGCATGAAGCCGCCAGCACCTCGACTTCGTAGCCCAGCCGGGTAAGCAGTCGGATGGTCGAGGCGTTGATTTCGGGCTCCAGCACCTGCTGCGCGCAGCCGGGAAACAGGGCGACGCGGCCGCGTGTCTTGCCGGCGCTCACCTGCGCCGGCGCGTGCAGGCCGGGTCGGTCGGTCTGGGCCGGGGCCGGCAGCCGGTCGGGACTGAGCGCGAGCGCGGCTTTGAGCGCCTTGGGCAGCACCGGGCGCATCCATGCCCCCAGCGGCGCCAGCCGCAGCAGCCAGCGGAACAGACCAGGTCGCGGCACCACACGCGCCAGAAAGCTACGATAGAGCCGCTCTGGCAGGGGCCGCTGGTAGTCGCGTTCGATCACCTGCCGCCCATGGTCGATCAGGTGCATGTAGTCCACGCCAGAGGGACAGGTGGTGGTGCAGGCCAGACAGCTCAGGCAGCGGTCGAGGTGTTCGACCACGTCCTTGGTCGGCTTGCGGGCGTTCTCCAGCATGTCCTTGAGCAGGTATATCCGACCCCGGGGGCTGTCCAACTCGTCGCCGAGCAGCTGGTAGGTCGGGCAGGTCCCGGTGCACAGCCCACAGTGCACGCAGCTGCGGAAAATCGCCTCCGAGCGCTGGGTTGCGGGATCCCGTTCCACGCCATCCTTGAAGAAAGTCTGCATGGCTCAGAGGTCCTTGTACATGCGGCCGGGGTTAAAGCGATGATCGGGGTCGAAGGCGGCCTTGACCTGCCGCTGCAGGGCCTGAACGCCTGTGCTGAGCGGCTGGAAGCAGCCGTGGTCGCGGCGGTGTTCGCGGGGGCTCTGGACCAGCAGCGCGTGCCCGCCCAGCGCCGCGGCGCGCTCGTGAACATCGTTGGCGCCTGCCGTCTCTGCGCCCAGCCAGACCAGCGCCCTGGACCACTGCTGCGCGCTTGGGCCATTCCAACCGGCCAGCAGCGCTGCGGCACGGTCTCGCGGCAGGCTCACCCGCCAGACAAAGGAAGACGCCCATACCGCATCCAGCCCCGGCGCGTCCTGCGCCACCGCCCGCGCCTTCGGCACAACCTTGATCGTGATTTCGGTGAGGACCGCCAGCGTTCCCCATGACCCGCAGAGCGCACGCGGCAGATCGTAGCCCGAGACGTTCTTGACCACCCGGCCCCCGGCCTTGAGCAACTCGCCGCGGCCGTTGATGTACTGCGCGCCCAGAACGTTGTCGCGCGGGGCGCCAAGGCTCTCCCGCTCGGCCCCGCCGATGTTGGTGGCGATAACCCCGCCCAGGCTCGGATCGCCCCCGAAGCGAGGCGGCGAGAACGGCAGGATCAGATCGTGTTCAGCCAGCGCCGCTTCGAGCACCGACAACCGGGTTCCGGCGAGGGCGCCAAGCACGAATTCCTGCGGCTCGAAGTAGGTGATGCCCTGCAGGCCGCTGGTGGTGACCGCCCTGCCCTCGACCGGAAAGCCGATCCCGGCCTTCGACCCTCCCCCGGAGAGCGCCAGCGGTTCCGTCGTATCGCGGACGAACCCGGCCAGCGCCTCTGGCGTGCGGAAGGTCTCTGCTGCGGCGTTTAACGCATCCGTGGCGCCGTCTGCTGTGATCTTGCCGGCGTCGGCCTGTCGCCTGTGAAGCGGTCATCAGTGCAGCCCCTGTGACGGGTCAACCTGCCCAGCGGGAATGCCGGTCTCGGTCAACGGGAACACTTTGCCGCCGTTGAGCAGCCACCTGGGGTCGAAGCCTCGCTTGAGCGCCTTCATCTGCTCAAGGTCTTCGGGCGAGAACATCAGCGGCATGTGATCGCGCTTCTCGATCCCGACCCCGTGCTCACCGGTGATGCAGCCCCCGGCCTCGACGCAAACGCGCAGGATTTCAGCGCCGCACTCTTCGACCTCGTCGAGCACCCCGGGCTGATGGCTGTCGTACATGATCAGCGGATGCATGTTGCCGTCGCCCGCGTGAAAGATATTGGCGATTTCAAAGCCGTAGCGGTCACCAATGGCGTAAATCTGCTCCAGCACGTCGGGCAGCTTGGTCACCGGGATGGTGCCGTCCATGCACAGATAATCTGGCGAAATCTGGCCGATGGCGCCGAAGGCGCTCTTGCGGCCCTTCCAGATATTCTCGGCTGAAACGATGTCGTCGGCGACGCTGATTGAGGTTGCACCGTGCTCCCGCGCCATGGCCTCGACAAAGGCCAATTCGGTCTCGATTTCAGCCTCGCTGCCCTCGACTTCGATGATCAGCAGTGCCTGCGCATCGGTCGGGTACCCGGCGCCGGTAAAGCGCTCACAGGCAAGGATGGCGGGGCGGTCCATAAACTCGATGGCGACCGGGATCCGGCCCGTGGCCATGATTGCGGCCACACAGGCACCGGCATCCAGCGCCGAGGCAAAACCGGCGAGCAGCGGCCGGGCCGCTTCAGGCTTGTCCATCAGCCGGACGGTGACTTCGGTGACCACGCCGAGCTGACCCTCGGCACCGACGATCAGGCCAAGCAGGTCGTAACCGGGCAGATCGAAGGCCTCGCCCCCAATCTCGACCACCTCGCCTTCCATGGTCACAAAGGTCACGCCGAGGATGTGGTTGGTGGTCACCCCGTACTTCAGGCAGTGCGCCCCGCCCGAGTTCATGGCGACATTGCCGCCGATGGTGCAGTCGATCTGGCTCGATGGGTCCGGCGCGTAGAACAGGCCCAGATCGTCGACGGCAGTGGAGATGTTGCGGTTGGTGACCCCAGCCTGCACCCGGGCGGTCTGGTTCTCGGCGTTGACTTCGAGGATTTCGTTCATCTTCGAAAGCCCGAGCACCACTGTATCCTGCTGCGGCAGGGCGCCCCCGGCCAGCGACGTTCCCGCCCCGCGCGCCATCACCGGCACCTCGTTGTCGTGGCAGTATCGGAGTACCGCAGCGACCTGCGCCGTGTATTCGGCCAGCACCACCAGCATAGGCACGGTGCGGTAACAGGCGAGACCATCGGTCTCATAGCCTTTGAGCTCATTGGCTGATGTGATGAGGAGCTCATCGCGCCCGAGCAGAGCGCGCAGGTCGCGCGCGATCTGCTGCCGTTGATCGAGCACCTCGGCGCGGGGGCTGGGCAGATTCAGCATGAGCAGACCAATTCATATCCGTTTTTTGAAAGAATATTGATTTTGAAGCATTAAATTGGTCTGCAAACAAGACCAATGTTCAAAATACTACCCTCAAAGCTTGAAACCCTGCGCTTCAGCACGCAGCCGGGCCGTCTCAAACCGCTGCCGCATTTTCAGCGCGCCGCTGAAGAAATCGATGATGAAGGTCAGGTGCGCCGCCATGGCGGCTTCCGCGCGGGGCACGTCCCCGGCCTCGATCGCCTCGCAGATCTCACGGTGCTGGTCGAGCAGGCGGTCGCGCCCTCCGGCTTCGAGGTAGACGACGTAGCGGTTGTAGAACACGCCCCGGCGGATCAGCTCGAAGATCGACCGCAGCGAAAAGATCATCATCGGGTTGTGGGTCGCCTCGGCGATGGAGAAGTGAAAGTCAGCGTCCAGTTCGGCATCACGGGCCGCATCGTCCTGGTCGTGCGCCGCGGCCATGGCGTCGAAGCGGGCGCGGATGATTTGCCGGTCAAAGGGCGTGGCGCGCTCGGCGGCCAGTCCGGCAGCCTTGGCTTCGAGCAGCAGGCGGAATTCCATGTAGTCGATATAAGCTTCCTCGTGGCGCGAGAACAGCTCGACCAGCGGCTCGGAAATGGCAGAACCGACGATATTGGCGATGAAGGTGCCCCCGCCCTGTCGGGATTCGACCAGCCCCTTTTCTTCGAGAGCCTTCAGCGCCTCGCGCAGGGTCTGGCGGGAAACGTCGAGCCGGTCGGCGAGGTCGCGCTCGCTGGGCAGGCGCTCGCCGTCGCGCAGGGTACCGTGGAGGATCATCTCCTCGACCTGCTCGACCACGGCCTCGGCCATGCGCGTGTGTTCAACCTTCCTGAACTTGTCCTTGCTCACTCAAGTGCCCCCAACTCAGAGCTCTTATATAGGGGCTCAAGGGCTGGTCTGACCAGTCTGCGGGCTCAACCCGGCGCCACCGAAGCGGACCAGCACACCGAAGACGATTAGCGGCACCAGCAGGATGAGCGCGACGATCTGCAACCCGGACCAGCCGAAGATCACCAGCACCACAGCCGCCGACAGGGACCCGGCCGCCGAGAAACTCGACCCCAGCATGTCGTTGATCCCCTGCGCCCGCAGCTTCTCCCCTGGGGAGGCGAGGGAGGCGACCATGCTACCGCTGCTGATAAACAGGAAGTTCCACGCCAGTCCGACGAGAATCAGGGCGGTGATAAAGGCCCACAGCGCCGGCGCCATCAGCGCCGTCAGCGCCGCCAGCGCCATCAGGATCATCCCCAGCGCCACAAACCGGTCCCGGCGCAGCCAACGGATCAGCAGCCCAGAGATCAGTGACGGCCCGAACATGGCCAGCACGTGCCCCTGAATGACGTAGGTGCTGGCCTCGAAGCTGTGCCCGACGTTACGCATCTCCAGCGATGTTGCGATCATCAGCAGGTTCATCAGCCCGTAAGCCAGCGCCCCGCACAGAACGGCGAACCAGAACTTCGGGTTCGACAGGACCTCAAACTTGGCACTCTGGCCGCTGGCCCTCGGCGCGGCCTGCTCGGCGCGTTTGGCCTGCGCTGCGTGGATGGTGTCGGCATCCTTGGGAAAGGGCAGCGCCAGCAGCATCAGCACCACCGTGCCTGTGACCGCCGAGAACATCAGGAACGCCGGCGTAAAGCCCTCGAAGGGGAAGACGATACCGGCCGACCGCGTCAGGCTGGGGCCGATCAGACCCGCAAGCACCCCACCGAACATCGCCAGTGAAATCGCCTGATCCCGCAGATCGCCGGGGGAGCGGTCGATGGCCTCGAAGCGCAGGAACCCGAGGCCGCCGAGGAATATCCCCATCAGCATGTGGCCAAGGCAAAGCAGCACGAAGCTGTCCAGCCACATGGCCGAGGCCGACACCAGCCCCGATCCCACACCACCGAACAGTGTCGTCATCAGCGTCACCGGCTTGCGGCCGATCCGCCCCATGAGCGTTGTCAGGGGGACGGCTGAACTCAGCATGGCGATAAATTGCAGGCCGTAGGGCAGCGTCGCCAGCTTAGGGTCTGGCGCAACCTCATTGCCCGCCAGCGACGAGACAGAAACCACGATGGTCGCAGCTGATGACCCCAGCCCCATGCAGAGCGAGAGCACGAGCACGCCGACTGGCAGCCGTCGATAAGCACTGAACATAATTTACGAGGCTCCCACCAAGCGCTTTGACCTACGTCGGTCCCGGCGCTGTTGCCCGATCATATCAACCCGAAAGCACGGGCGCGCGCCAGCGTTTGTTCTGCACCCGGAAGATGCAGGCGCTCGACCATCACCCCATCGAGCTGTACCGCGCCCCGGTCGGCATTCTCAGGTCGGGCGAACAGCCCGACCACCGCCTGCGCGTGGGCCAGCGCGTCGGCAGAGGGGCTGAAGCGCATGGTTGCAGGCGTCGATCTGAGCAGGGTGGATCAGGGTTTTGCCGTCCATCCCCAGCGCCGCACCCTGCGCGCACTCGGCGGCAAAGGTATCGAGGTCGCGGAAGTTGTTGGAAACGCTATCGAGCACCGAAAGGCCGAAGGCCGAGGCTGCCAGCACCACCTGAGAGAGCCATGGCACCATGGTCCAGCGATCAGCGACCAGCGCGGTGCCGGTGTCCTTGGCCAGGTCGTTGGTGCCGAGCACGAAAGCCTGCAGCTGCGGCGCTGCCTCAGCCGCGCCTCGCGCCAGCGCTGCGATATCGAGGACGGCCAGCGGTGTCTCGATCATCACCCACAGCCGCGCCGGGCAGCCTTCAAGTGCTGCGGAACAGGCTGCAAGCTCGGACAGGGTGGAAATCTTCGGCACCAGCACAGCGTCGGCCTGCCGCGCGACGGCGATGTCGGCATCAAACTCCGCGCTTTCGAGGCCGTTGGCGCGTAGGATCAGGGGCCGCGCACGCATCTTTGGGTCGTCCAAGGCCGCCGCCGCAGCCTGCCGGGCTGCCGCCTTTTCCGTTGGCGCAACGGAATCTTCGAGGTCGAGGATGACGGCATCGCAAGCCAGCGACGGCACTTTGGCCAGCGCGCGCGCGATTGTTGGCCGGCATGTACAGGGCGGAACGGGGCATAAACTCAGTCATGATCGCGAAGACAATCACCCTTTGCCGGGGCTGTCGAGGTATGGCGGCCCTGCGAACCAGGGTTGGAGCACCGGCTGGAGAGACTCGGAACCATGTGACTCAGGGACGGAGTTGCGGCATAAATTTGGGCTGAAATCCCGTATTTTCGTCGTTTACAGGATTTTTCGGACCTTTTTCGGCTTATGGCGGATACCGTACTGAATAGTAACCAGCCAGTGAATTGAGGAGGCGGTATGCGCGTCGGCGTTCCAAAGGAAATCAAGAACCGTGAATACCGGGTCGGTCTGACCCCCGACAGCGTGCGCGAATTCGTCAGCCACGGTCACGACGTGGTCGTTGAAACCGCTGCCGGTCACGGCGTTGGTGCCGCCGATCAGGACTACGTAGACGCTGGCGCGAAGATCCTCGCCACCGCGGCCGAGGTCTTTGATACCGCCGAGATGATCGTCAAGGTCAAGGAGCCACAGGCCGTCGAGCGCGCCATGCTGCGCCCGCACCACGTGCTCTACACCTACCTTCACCTCGCCCCTGACCCTGAACAGACCGAAGACCTGATCAAATCCGGCGCGACCTGCATCGCCTACGAGACCGTGACGGCGGCGGGCGGCGGCCTGCCCCTGCTCAAGCCGATGTCCGAGGTTGCCGGGCGGATGTCTGTCCTCGCCGGGGCGCACTACCTGCAGAAGGCGACCAACGGCGCGGGCGTGCTGGTCAGCGGTGTACCCGGCGTCGCACCAGCCAACGTCGTTGTCATCGGCGGCGGCGTGGTCGGCTTCAACGCTGCTGAAATGGCCGTAGGCCTGCAGGCCAACGTCTCCATCTTCGATCGTAATCTGCTCACCCTTGAACGCATCAATCACCACTTCGGCGCAGAGGCGCGTGCACTCATTCTCCACTTCTGCCGCCCTGAGTCAGGCAGTAGCAGAGGCTGATCTCGTGATCGGCGCCGTGCTGATCCCGGGCGCCAATGCGCCGAAGTTGGTGACTGCAGAGATGATCAAATCCATGAAGCCGGGCAGCGTCGTTGTCGACGTCGCCATCGATCAGGGCGGTTGCTTCGAGACCTCGAAGGCGACCACCCACGACGATCCAATCTACGAAATCGATGGCGTGGTGCACTACTGCGTCGCCAACATGCCCGGGGCCTATGCCCGCACTTCGGCCTACGCGCTGAACAATGCCACCCTGCCCTTCGGGCTTGCGCTGGCCGACAAGGGCTGGAAGCAGGCGCTGCGCGATGATACCCACCTCGCCATGGGGTTGAACGTCTGGGACGGCAAAATCACCAACGAACCGGTTGCACAGGCCCAGAACCTCGGCTTCACACCACTGAGTGAGGCGCTGGCCTGATCTGGCAGGCTTAGTCCTGCCACTTCACCGGCTGCTCCTGATACTCGACCCAGTCGTAACCCAGCGCCTGCGCCGGGTCGTCGATATGGGCCTGAACCTGCGTGCGCACGCGTTCGGTCAGAGCACTGATTTCGGCCGGCGTCACGCCCTGCTGCTCGAACCAGTGCGGCCCGAGCAGGCGACCGGCGAAGAACCAGTCCCGCAAGCGGCGCAAGTCGCCGACCAGCGGCTGCAGGCTGGAGTCCTCGTCGGCCCAGAGCGCGATCAGGTCATCGTGCACAAGGCTCTGGTCGAGCGGGAGCCGTGCGCCGTGCCGCAGGGTCAGCACCGCCAGCAGGTATTCCAGTTCCATCAGTCCGCCGGGGCGCAGCTTGACCTCGCCCTGCTCGTCCGGGCGGTCGTAAATCCGCTGATCACGCAGCCGCAGCAGCATGCGGTAGGCGTCCGCCGTCAGCTGATCCGGGTCACGGGGGCGGCGCAGGATGGCGTTGCGCACCCCGCGCACCCGGTCCTGCAGCGCCGGGGAGCCGGACAGCGGCCGCATCGGCACCTGTGCGAGGTGTTCCCAAGTCTTGGCGCCCTGCAGGTGATGGCTCTCGAACGAGGCCAGCGAAATCGTTGGCGGCCCTGAACGCCCCGACGGCCGCAGCCGGGTATCGAGTTCCCACACACGCCCTTCCCGCATCTGGGCGTTAAAGGCAGTATTGAAGCGGGCGGCGACGGCGTTGGCGTCCTCCAGCGACCAGCCTTCTTCAACCACGAAAATCAGATCGAGGTCGGAGTGCGGCGCCATGGCGTTCATGCCCAGCTTGCCCAGCCCGAGCACGCACAGCGGGAAGTGATCCAGCCCCATTTCTCCGGTGACCGTCTCGGCGACCAACGTCAGCGCGGCCTCGGCCAGCGCGGTGAGGTGGCGTTCGGCATCCCGCGTGGTCGCAGCACCGCTGAACACAGACAGATAGGCGAGATAGAGCTGTTCATTGACCCACGCGCGCGCGGCCTCGAGTTTGCCCTCGTAGGTACCGGCAGCGGCGGCCATGGCCCGCCCCTGATCAAGCTCAGGCGCGCTGGGCAGCGCCCCCGCCCGCCCGAGCAGGCCGTCGACCACGTGTGCCGACTGGTGCAGCAGCGACGCCATCGCCGGGGCGTGGAACAGTGGTGGCAGCACGGCATCAAACAGCTTGGGGTCCTGACTGAGCAGCTTGAGGTACTGACCCCGGTTTCCCAATCGGCGGAACAGGTCGTCGACCTGCGCGATGGACGCGGCCGGATCATCGCTTTCCTGCGCCAGTCTCAGGATCTTGTCCGGGGCTGCTCCTGACCCGGCTTCGGTGCGCCAGGCCTGCAGGCGCTGGTCGAGTAGCAGCGCATCGGGCTCCGGTTCACCGGTGGGTTGGCCAGCACTGGCGGGCTCGGCTGGAGCGGTCGCGGCCTGCCCCGGCACCTGCACCTGCGGGCGCTCGAATTCGGAGAACAAGCCAGAGACGCTGTCATCGATAAAACGCCGGGTCTCAACCAGCGCATCGGCGAGCGCCTGCCAGCTGGCAAACCCGCTGCGCTCGGCCAGCCAGGTCTGCTCGGCGGGGTCGGTTGGGACAAAGTGGGTGTGGGCGTCGGCCCAGTACTGCACCCGGTTTTCCAGTCCCCGGAGCAGGAGGTAACTGCGTTTCAGGCGTCCGGCGAGATCAGCGTCGATGATGGACCTCGTCGGCCAGCCCCTGCAACGCGTCCATGGTCATGGGCGTCTGCAGGCGCGAATGCCTCCCACCCCAGAGCAGCTGCTGGGCGTTGACGAAGAATTCGATATCCCGGATGCCGCCGCGCCCGAGCTTGAGGTTGAAACCAGCGGTCTGCTCCAGCGGGGTCTCGTGCCGACGCTCACCAGCCAGATCGGGGTGCTCGGCGCGGATGCGGGTCTTGAGGTGGGCGACCTCCTCGATCATCGAGAAATCAAGGTGCCGGCGCCAGAGGTAGGGATGCAGGTCTGAGAGCAACTTCTCACCGGCCGCCCGGTCGCCCGCGACCACCCGCGCCTTGATCATCGCCAACCGCCGCCACGGCGCTGCCCGGTAAAGTGGTAGTCCTCGGCAGCCTCGGTCGACATCGACAGGTCGGTTACGGACGGGTCGGGCCGCAGCCGCCAGTCGGTCCGCCAGACAAACCGTCCCGAACCGTGCCCGTCGACGGTCTGGTTGAGGGTCCGCAGCACCCGCGCGGTGATATCCGTGCGCCCGACGAAGGCCGGCAGGGGCACGGTGTCAGCGTCGTAGAAAGCAACCAGATCAACGTCGCTGGAAAAGTTGAGATCCCCGCCACCGAGCTTACCCAGCCCGAGGATAAACAGCCCCGGCACCGGGTGCTGGGGCTCAAGGTCGGCGGGAACGTGGGACGCGGCCTGCCGTGTACTGCGCCACGACGCTGCCAGCGCGGAATCGAGGCTGGCGTCGGCGTAGGCCGACCAGTCACGGCCCAGCTGATCCACGGAGGCTTGCGCTCCATCTTCGGCGATGTAGCGCCGCTGCCGCGCCTGCTTTTCGGCCAAGCATGCCGGTCCGCAGCGAATCGTCACTGTCAGCCTCGGCGCTGGCTTCAGCGCGTGCAAGTCGCTCCTGCAGGGGGCCATGGGGCGGTTTCTGACATGGTTCAGGTCTCTGGGTCGCAGATCGGGAGCGTTACCGGGACGCGCCGATCAGGCTTTGGCCGTCAATGGAAGCCGAAGTCGTAGCATAGCGCGGCGGCTTCGTACCACCGCCGTGCCAGCCTGCCCGACCGCCGCATTCGCTGCCCTCGCCGGGGCTAGGGCTTGGGCGCCTCGTCGACCGTATCGCCACTGACCCGGGGAACGACCGTGGCCAGCGCATGGTGCAGCCGGGTTTCCCAGCCGCGCAGATCACTGCGCCGACGTGGCGCCTTGGTCAGCGGTAGGCACAGGCTGAACAGCGGTTCGATCCCATGCGCCGGCATCCCCACGCCCGGCGCGCGAGGACTGCCGGTGCTCCATGAAACGCCGCTCAAGCGGCTTGGTGGTGGAGCCACATAGACGCCATAGGGGCTGGTCAGGCGCCCGGATGGGGCCACGTAGCCGTCGCGAAGGATGGCGTAGACCGTGCCGCCGCGCCGTCCCGCAGCCGACCAACCCGGCCAGTCCGCAGGAAAGGCCCACGCCAGCGCCATTCGGGCGGGCTGCAACCAAACAATGGGCTCCAGCCCGCTGTCGGAAAAGGCCATATCAGCCTGCAGCGGGGTGACCTTGGCTGCGCCCTCTTTACCCTTGGCGGCCTCTGCCCCCTCGCCTTTGCCGCGCTGGCGCAGCTCTTCCAGCGCGAGGGTTGCCAGCTCCAGCCGTGGCGGGTTCTGCCCCAGCCATTCGCGCATGGAGGCGAGCAGATGCGGCCCGGCCCAACGGGCAAAGGGCCGCGCGGCGCGGTAGTCCAGCCCCGGATAGGGCGGACGGTAAACGGCATGATAGGGCCTGTGATCGTCGTGCAAAGCCTTGTCTGTCCCCGGCCTGTCTTAACAGCCTGTCTCACCGGCCTGTCTGCGGCGCGCCACCGGCCGCAACGGGACACTGGCCAGCGCCAGACGCCGTTTCGGCGGGTTGAATGATCCCCGGGCCCCGGCCATTTACAGAAGCATTGGGCAGCTTTGGCAAGGGTAAGCCATGAATATCGTTGCAATCGGTACCGGTTACGTCGGTCTGGTCACAGGCGTCTGCTACGCCAGCCTTGGTCACTCGGTGGTCTGTCTGGACATCGACGCGGCCAAGATCGCCGGGCTGCAGGGTGGCCAGCTGCCGATCTATGAGCCTGGGCTCGATGGGTTGGTGCGGGAAGCGGTCGCCGCCGGGCGTCTGCGCTTTACTACCGACTACGATGACGCGCTGGACGGGGCCGAGCTGGCGCTGATCGCCGTGGGAACACCGACCGAGGCCGACAGCAATCGCGCCAACACCAAATTCGTCGATGCCGCCTTTGACGCCATCCTCGCCGCCCAGCGCTCGGGTCCACTGAGTGTGGTGGTGAAGTCCACCGTGCCGATCGGGACCAATGACCGGCTGCAGGCGCGGCTGGATGCCAGCGGCGCGAACACCAGTACGTCCAGCATTCATCTGGCCTCGAACCCGGAATTTTTGCGCGAAGGTGCAGCCATCGACGACTTCATGAAGCCCGACCGCATTGTCGTCGGCCCCCGCGATGGCACCGCAGCTGCGGCGCTGCGCAAACTGAACCAGCGCTTTATCGACGAGGGCGTCGCCTACGTCGAAGTCTCAGCCGCCAGCGCCGAAATGATCAAGTACGCGGCCAACGCCTTCCTCGCGACCAAGATCACCTTCATCAACGAGGTCGCCAGCCTGTGCGAACGGGTGGGCGCCAACGTCGAAGACGTCGCGCACGGCATCGGGCTCGACCAGCGCATCGGCTCGGCGTTTCTGGCGACCGGCCCGGGCTACGGCGGTTCATGTTTTCCCAAGGACACCCTCGCGCTGGTCGACACAGCGCAGGTCGAAGGCTCGCCCGTGCGCATCCTCGAGGCCGTGATTGACGTCAACGAGGCACGCAAGCGTGAAATGGCAACCAAAGTCATTGACGCACTGGGTGGACTGGAGCAAGCACCCGGCAAGACCGCCGCGATCTGGGGGCTGACTTTCAAGCCGGATACCGATGACCTTCGCGACAGCCCCAGCATCGCCATCATCCCGGTGCTGCAGCAGGCGGGGATCAAGGTCCGGGCCTATGACCCGCAGGGCATGGCCGGCGCCGAAGCACTGTTCGAAGGGCTGAGCTATGCCGATTCCGCGCTGGAAGCTGCCGATGGCGCGGACGTGCTGTGTCTGGTGACGCATTGGCCGGAGTTCGTCAATGCCGACCTCGACGCCGTCCGTGAACGGCTGGCACGGCCGGCGTATGGTCGACCTGCGCAACGTCTTTGACCCCACTGCGATGAAAGCCGCCGGGTGGGACTACCGCTCGCTGGGCCGGCCGGAAGACTGAGCGTCGGCCTGCGCGCACGTTTTCATCGCCCGCGCCCTTAGTTTGCCCTTTTATTCGATTTCGGAGCCTGTAGGTTGTCGTCAAAGACCATACACTCCGGGAGAACGACCGTGCTGAAACCTATCGCCAACCAACGACAGCTGGGCACCAGCGAACTCAGCGTCGGCCCGATTTCCTATGGCCACTGGCGCTTGTCGGAGGGCACCGTCACCGAGGCTGCCGCCAAGACGCGGGCCGCGCTCGACGCCGGCATGACCATGATCGACACAGCTGCCGTCTACGGTTACCCCGATTTCGGCAAGGCCGAAGAACTGCTGGGCGAAGTTTTCACGGCCGACCCCGGCATGCGTAACGAGATGGTGCTGGCGACTAAAGCCGGGATCTACCCGCCCACGCCCTACGACTGTCGGCCTGACAACATCGTGCAGACCTGCGAAGACTCGCTCCGCCGCCTCAACACCGATGTCATCGACCTGTTCTACATCCACCGCCCCGACATGCTGACCCCCCACGCCGATGTTGCCGAAGGGCTGATGCGGCTGGTCGAGGCGGGCAAAGTTCGGGAAATCGCCGTTTCCAACTACACCCCGAGCATGTTCTCGGCGCTGCAGTCCATGCTGCCCCGGCCGCTGGTCGCCAATCAGGTCGAGTTCTCACCCGTGCGGCAGGATCCGGTCTGGGACGGCACGCTGGACCAGTGTCAGGAATACAGCGCCACCTTGATCGCCTGGTCACCGCTAGGCGGGGGTGCGCTGATGACCCAGGACGCCAGCGAAAACTCGCAGGCCGGCCGGATTGCCGCCGCGCTGGATGCTGTGGCGGCCCGCAACGGGGTCGACCGGGGCGCTGCTGCACTGGCCTTCACCATGGTCTCACACCCCGGGATCGTGCCGATCATCGGCACCCAGCGGGTCGAGCGCATCGCCGAGGCGAACCGCGCGCTCGAGGTCGTAATGTCACGGGAAGAATACTACGCCATCGTCACCGCGTGGCGCGGTGTGGGCCTGCCCTGACAGCCCCCGCCTCCGACTCCAGCTGGTAAGCCTCAGTCGATATAGCCGCGCTCACGGGCAAACCCGAGCAGGGCGGGCAGGAAGGTCTCGTGCCGTGAAATCAGCACGTCGACCTTTTCCAAACGCGCCGGGGTCGGCTCGCTGGAGAAATAGTAGCGTCCATCTTCGCGGTCCGTGTAGAGGTGCACCAACAGCTTGGCCGTGGTGCGCAGCGTGTGCAGCACCGCGTCGCGCTTGGTGAACCAGGGCTGCTGGTCGAGGAAGGCCTCGAAATCGGCCGCGCGGATCGACCAGGTGACGTTATCGAGCTGATCGCTGAACCACGAGCGCAGGGCATCGCCGATCTCCCAGCCCCATTCCTGAACGTTGTAGTTCTCGAAATCGAGCAGGCCGATCCGGTCCGGCGTCACGATCACGTTGCCGAACTTGATATCCCCGTGGCAGTGGCGCACGCGCGGCACCTCATCGAAGCGCGCGTCGAGGAACGGCCGGACGCTGTCGTTTCGTTCACGGGTTTTCGCCGACAGATCGCTGCGGTCAAAGGCGGCCTGCACAATCAGGTCGGGCTGATCCTGATAGGAGGTCATGTAGCGCCGGTCGCCCTCGTCGACGTAACGAAAATAGCGGTTGAGGGCGGCGTGAAGATCCTCGGCCAGCGCCACGATGCGCAGGGCGTCGGCCACGCTGGGCCGGTCTTCGAGCACGGGGTCGGCGACGAAGGACATCAGCCGGAACTGCTCCCCGTCGAGCTCGATGAAGGGGTCGCCTTCGACCGTCAGGTGAAAATACGGTGTGAGAAAATCCCGGGCAAACAGGGTGTTAGCGACGTGGCTGGAAAGCCGGAGCTGATCGAGGTTCTTCTTCCGACCGACCCGCTGCAGCACCAGCCGCCGGGTTTGGGTCTCGATGCCGTAATTGGCATTAACGTTGCCGAACGCGCCCGCATCAACCGCAAGCACGGGCTCGAAAATCTCGTAGCGTTTGAGAAACGCGTTGATCTGGTCGTGGCTGAGTTCGAGCTGGTCAGACATGGGCCTCTCGTCCCTCACTGTTCGGCTCAACAAGTCCTGCACTTGGGCGCTTTTGTCCAGCCTCGATCCGGTGTGCAGTCCCGCTGGTCAGGTCGGGCGGAACCGCTAACCTGCGTTCCTGCTGCCTGTGACTTGCGCCCTTTGGCCTGTGGCCTGTGACCACGCGGATACCGGCAGCCCATTCACGCGTTTTCTGGGAGGAGACCAAGGCCATGGGTGAAGTACGCTGGGGCGTAATCGGCAACGCAAAAATCGGCCGTGACCGGGTGCAGCCCGCGATCGAGGCCAGCGACAACGGCCGCCTTGTTACCGTCGCCAGCCGGTCCGGGCCGGTGACCTACGACGCCCTGCTCGAACGCGACGACATCGACGCGGTCTATATCCCCTGCCCAACCACCTGCATGTCGAATGGTCGCGCAAGGCGCTGGAAGCCGGCAAGCACGTGCTGTGCGAAAAATCCATCACCCTCAGCCCCGCAGAACTCGAACCGCTGATGGATCTGCGCCCCGACCTGATCCTGTCCGAGGCCTTCATGGTCCGCTTCCACCCGCAGTGGGTAAAGACCAAAGAGCTGGTGCAGAGCGGCGCCATCGGCGAGGTGCGCGCGGTCAACGGTCAGTTCAGCTTCTACAACGTCGACCCCGGCAACGTCCGCAACCAGCCCAACATGGGCGGCGGCGGCATCCTCGACATCGGCTGCTATCCGATTTTCACCACCCGCTTCGTTCTCGACGCTGAGCCGACCAAGGCCGCGAGCCTGATCGTCGAACAGCCGGATTTCGGCACAGATATCCTGTGCTCGGCGATCATGGATTTCCCCGGTGACCGCCACCTGAGCTTCAACTGCTCGACCCAGACAGCTGCACCAGCGCATGGTGTTTCAGGGCACCGAAGGCCGGCTGGAGTTGAAGGTCCCTTTCAACCCCTACCCCGGCCTGCAAGACCCGGAAATCGTGCTCTATCCGGGCGCTGCACTCGGCGATGCGCACGGCGAGCGGATCGAGGTCGAAAACCTCGACCAATACCGGCTTCAGGTCGAGGCCATGCACCGCGCCATCCTCGGCGAGGAAGCCTGGTCGATACCGCGCTCGGATATCATGGCGCAGGCCCGGGCGATCGAAATGGTGTTCAACGGCCGGATTTAGCGGCCCGCGATCAGGAAGCGCGGGATTGCCGGGATTGATGGGCGCGCGTAGGCGGTTTGATCTGCGCCAGCCGCCTCTACCCTTGGCGCGGCAAAGCGCGTAGCTTTGCCCCGTCGCGGCATTCGCTATGTTGCGGCGCCAAAGAGAAGCTTTCAGGACGTCCATGGCCAAGGCCACTGCACCATCATCAGACCCGCAGACCCCAACGCCCGCCCCCGGGCAGAATGTGGGTCAGCAGCGCCTGCGTGGCCCGGTGTTCGTCGGGCTGACGCTGCTGGTTGCGGCGATCGTGCTCTTCCCCATCGGCTCGCTGGTCTGGACGGCGGTGACTGGCACGCCGGACAGCCTTGGCCATATCGCGCGCTACGTGCTGCCCTACACCCTGTCGACCACGGTCTGGCTGATGCTCGGCGTGGTGGCGGGTACAGCGGTTATCGGCACCCTCAGCGCCTGGCTGGTGATGACCTTTCGCTTTCCCGGCGCCCGATTGTTTTTGTGGGCGCTGGTGCTGCCGCTGGCCGTGCCCAGCTACCTCAGCGCCTACGCGTTCGTGGAGTTTTTCTCCTTCACCGGCCCGCTGCAGGAAAGCCTGCGCGCGCTGACAGGCTGGCAGAGCGCCCGCGACTACTGGTTCCCCAGCATCCGCAACACCGGCGGGGCCGTGCTGGTGCTGTCGGTGGTGTTCTACCCCTACGTATTCCTCGCCGTGGTCGCGCTGCTGAAGCTGCAGGGCAATCGCCTGGTCGAGGCTTCGCGCGCACTGGGCCGGGGACCGGTGGCCACCCTGTTCCGGGTACTGCTGCCCGCGCTGCGTCCGGCCATCGCAGCCGGGGTGGTGCTGGCGCTGATGGAAACGCTGAACGACATCGGTGCGGTGGAATACCTGGGTATCGAGACCCTGACCTTCACCATTTTCGACACGTGGCTGTCGCGGCGGGATATCGCCGGAGCGGCACAGCTGACCATGGTACTGCTGATCTTCGTGTTCGTGCTGGTCCTGACCGAGCGGTGGGCCCGGCGACGGCGGCAGGCACAGAGCAGCAGCGAGCGCGCTGCGCCGCCACGGCAGCAGCTGTGCGGGGTCTGGGCCGTGCTGGCGGTGGTCTGGTGCTGTCTGCCCGTGCTGCTGGGCTTCGGTGTGCCGCTGTGGGTGCTGCGTGGCTACGCGCTGGACCGTCTCGACCTGCTCGCGGACCCCGACCTGCACCGGGCCTTGATGACATCGCTGCAGCTGGCACTGGGCGCCGCTGCGCTGACCTTGCTTGCGGGCGTGATCATGGTCTACACCTTGCGGCTGCAGGCGGGATCGCGCCGGGGGCTGACCCTGATCGTGCGCGTGGCCAGCCTGGGCTATGCCATCCCCGGCACCATCCTTGCGCTGGGTCTGTTCGTGCCGCTGGCGGGGCTGGATAACCTGCTCGCCGGCTGGCTGCGTGAAGGGCTGGGGCTGTCGGTCGGGCTGCTGATCACCGGGTCAGGGGCGCTGATCCTGCTCGCTTATCTGATCCGGTTTCTGGCGCTGGCCGAGGGCAACGTCGACGGCGGCTTCCGCAACATCCCGCTCGCCCGCGACGACGCCAGCCGGACGCTGGGTCAGGGCTCGCTGATGACGCTGCTGCGGGTGCACCTGCCCGCGCTGTGGCCAAGCCTGTCGGTGGCAGCGCTGCTGGTGTTTATCGAGGCGCTGAAAGAGCTATCGGCGACAATATTCCTGCGCCCCTTCGGCCTGAACACGCTGTCGACCTTCATCTATGATTTCGCCAGCCGCGCCCGGGTTGAGGAAACCGGGGTTGCCTGCCTGATCATCGTCCTGCTCGGCGTGGTGCCGGTGATCCTCGTCACCCGCCGGATCGCGCGGGACGCACGCTCAGGCCGCTGACGGCATCCCGCGCGGTGCGGGCGCGAGGGTTGGTCGGGGCAGTCGCGCAGACTGAGCACTTGCAGCCGGGCGGCCACTCGGGCAACGCTTGACGCCAGAGACGTCGACAGCAGACTGCGCTTTTGGGGGAGCAAAGAGACGGTGTCCAATTCGACCCGCTACGGCATCATTGGTGCCGGCATGATGGCCCAGGAACACATCCGCAATATCTACCTGCTCGAAGGCGCATCGGTCACGGCCGTTTGCGACCCGGTGCAGACCTCGCTGAGCTGGTCAGAATCGACCCTGCGCGGCATCGATGGCGCCGATCTCTCGCAGGTGCAGTACTTCACCGACCACCGCGATATGCTCGCCTCTGGCGCGGTTGACGCGCTGATCATCGCTTCCCCCAACTTCACCCACATCGACGTGCTCCGTGACACACTGCAAACCGACTTGCCGCATCTGGTCGAAAAGCCGCTGTGCACCACGCTGGAAGACGCGCTGGAGATCGAAGAGCGGGTCAAGGGCTTTGATCCTGTGTTCTGGGTCGGACTGGAATACCGCTACATGCCGCCGGTGGCGCGGATGATCGAACGCGCCCACGCCGGCGACGTCGGCGCGATGAAGATGCTGTCGATCCGCGAACACCGCTTTCCGTTCCTGCCCAAGGTCGGCAACTGGAACCGTTTCAACGAGAACACGGGCGGTACTTTCGTCGAGAAGTGCTGCCATTTCTTCGACCTGATGCGCTTTATTCTGCAGGACGAGCCGGTTGCCGTCATGGGCATGGGTGGACAGGCGGTCAATCACCTCAGTGAGGAATACGACGGGCGTAAGCCCGACATTTTTGACCACGGCTTTGCCGTGGTCGAATTTGCCAGCGGCGCCAAGGCGCAGCTGGACCTTTGCATGTTTGCCGAAGGCTCGGAGAACCAGGAGGAAATCAGCCTCGTTGGTGACACCGCTAAGCTCGAGGTCAAAATCCCCGAGGGCGTGATCACATCCATGCCGCGCCGCCCCAAAAACCCGACCCACGAGACCGTCGAGGTTGACGAGAAGGTGCTCGAGGCCGGCAGCCACTTCGGCTCCAGTTACTTCCAGCATCTGGACTTCCAGAAGGCCATCCTCGAAGGCACCCCGGCGCTGGTTACAGCCCACGATGGCCGGATGTCGGTGCAGATGGGGCTGGCCGCGCAGATTTCCATGACCGAGCGCCGCTGGGTGGAAATGAGCGAACTGGCCTAGGCCGGTTTAACGCTGGTCGAAACGGCTCTGGTCGTCAGCCTCAGCGGTGGGAGCCTCGACGAAATAGCGGTCCTTGAAGGTCTGTAGCAGCAGGATCACGTCGTGCACGTTGCCGTCCAGATCGATACGGCGCAGCCCGTGAAGTTCCAGCGGCGCTGAGCGCTCCGAGGGCAGGCTGGCGCCAGTCGGATCGGCGTCACCCGCCCGCAGCCGGGTCCAGTCGACCTCCAGACGCAGGTGGTGCTTGACCCGGATCGCCGTACGGGCGGAAATCAGGCAGTGCCACGGGATAAACACCCGCCGGGAAAAGGTTGGGCGCAGGGTCACGCCCTCAGCCGCTAGTGTCAGCGTCGGCTCCTTGCGCAGCAGGTAAGGCGAGGCGAAGGCCGCCGCCGTGAACCCGCCCAGCGTCATGATGAACATGGCGCGGACCATGCCCTCGCTGAAACTCATCACCCCCCAGGCGACGAACAGGGCGAGCATCAGCCCCGCCGCGAACAGGACAGAGCGCGCGCGCGGGTAGAACTCAAGCTGCTGGTCGTCGTTGCCGGTCACTGCTTCGCCGCCTCCACTGCATTGCGGAACATTCTCAGGGTCGGGCCGAAGGTGGTCAAGGCCTCCACGCCGCCGGGCGAGCACAGAGCGTCGGTGGAAGTCGGGATGATGATGGCTGAGCAGCGCCCGCTCCGGGTGGGGCATCATGGCCAGCACCCTGCCCCCGTGGGCGGTAATTCCAGCGAGGCGGTCGGTCGATCCATTGGGTGCTGCGCCTTCGTAGCGCAGCGCGTCGCCGCCCGCCTGCTGCAGTCGCTCCAACGCGCCGGGCGCAAAGGCAAAGCGACCCTCGCCATGGGCAATCGGGCAGTCGAAGGCCTCCAACCCGGCCAGCCACGGCGTATCGCTGCTCCCGCTCACCTGCAGCTGCTCCCACTGGCACAGGTAGGCCCTGCCAGCGTTGGGCGCGAGGGTCACCCCTGCCCCTTCGAACAGGCCGGTTTTCAGCAGGATCTGGAGCACCGTTGCAGACCCCCAGCACCAGCCCACCGCGCTCGACCAGCCCCAACAGGGCCTCGTCAACCCGAGCCGTGAGCCGTGCTGCCAGCGCCTTGCCCGCGCCAAGATGGTCGCCGAACGAAAAACCGCCGGGGACGGCGAGGATCTGCGCCTGACCCAGCGCCTGCGTGAGTGCATCCTGATCATCGATGTGGCGGATTTCCGCGCGTGCGCCAGCCTGCTCGAAGGCAAAGGCGGTTTCGTGCTCGCAGTTGAGCCCGTGCCCGGCGAGGACCAGCACGCCGGGGCCACCCTGCTGGGTTGCAGGCGCAGACAGATGTGGCCGGATCGGCTCCTTGCGCGAAGCGGGGCTTGCAGCCGTACTCATGTCCGGATCTCCCCGCTTTCGTTGCCCCGGTAAGCGGCGTCCAGCGCCGCCAGCGCGATCCCCTCACCGTCGAGGCGCAGTCCTTCCGCAGCCTCGGTCACCGTGCCGATCCGCCGGGCGTCGGGAACCAGCGCTATAAAGGCTTCTGCATCCTCCGGCGCGAGGCTGAGCACCAGCCCGCCGGGGGCTTCCGTGAACCATTGGGCTGTTGTCCACCCGGTGTCTACGGCTGCACCCAGCCCCCGGCCAGCGCCGAGCGCGCCAGCGCCGCCGCCGCGCCGCCCCAGCCCGGCGCGATCGCCGAAGCGATCAGGCCCTTGGCCATGGCCGCCTGTACACCCGCATAGTCCTGATCGGCACGTGCGGCGGGACTGGCCAGCCGGGCATCGTCAAGGCCCAGCGCTTGGGCAAGTTCGGAGCAGCCCAGCGATGCTTCGGGCGCCGGACCAACCCAGAACAGGGCGTCTCCGGCCGCCTTGAAGTCCATCGACACCACCGAGCGCCAGTCTGGCAGCACGCTCAGCGCCGAGATCAGCAGCGTCGGCAGCGCTGAAACCGCCAGGTGGGCGCCGTCGGCGTCGAAACCCTTGAAATCGTTGAACATGGAATCCTTGCCTGACACGAAGGGCACCAGCTGCGCCACGGCCGTATCAAAGCAGCCACGCGCGGCCTCGCGCAGCTGGTACAGCCGTTCGGGCTGGTCGGCCGAGCACCAGCAGAAGTTATCCAGCAGCGCGGCCCGGTCCAGCGGTGCCCCCGCTGCAATCAGCTGGCGCAGCGCAAGGTCGACGGCGTTGACCGCTGCGGCATAGGGGTCGCGCTCGGTCAGCCGGGGGAACAGCGCCTGCGTGACCGCAACCGCGCCCGGTCGGTCGAGCAGCGGGCGGACAACGGTGGCATCGCCATGGACAGCGCCCTGCCCCTGCAGCGGCTTGAGCACCGATCCCGGCCTGCACCTCGTGGTCGTAGCGGCGGATCAGCGGGTCCGGCCGCGCAGGTTAGGCTGCGCCATCACCGCGAGCAGGCAGGCTCCGCGGTCGGGCAGATCCGGCTCGGCGATCAGAGCGGTGACGGTCTCCAGCAGGGCCGCGACCGGCAAGCTCAGGCGTGGCGCCTCGTGCAGGAACGCCATATCGAGGTTCATCGCCGGACGACCTTCGTAGGAGGCGACCAGCGCACCGGTGTCGGTAAAGCGGCCGATTTCCGTGGCTTCGACCCCGCGGTCGGCAAAGTGAGCGATGACGACGGCAACGTGCTCCGGCGCGATGGCAAGGCTCATCCGCTCCTGCGCTTCGGAGATCCAGATTTCCCACGGGCTGAGACCTGGATACTTGAGCGGCACGCGCTCGAGCCAGACTTCGGCGCCGCCGGTTTCTTCGGCCATCTCACCGATCGATGAGGACAGCCCACCTGCGCCGTTGTCGGTCAGCGCGCGGATCAGGCCCTGATCCCGCAGCTCGTCGATCAGCGCGTCTGACAGCCGCTTCTGGGTGATGGGGTCCCCGATCTGCACCGCGGTAGCAGGCGAGGTCTCATCAAGAGCGACGGAGGAGAAGGTCGCGCCGTGGATCCCGTCCTTGCCGACCCGGCCGCCGACCATGACGATGGCGTCTCCGGGCTGGGTGCCTTTGACCGTGGCATCGCGCCCGTCGGGCAGCTGGCGCGGCATAAGGCCGACGGTGCCAGCGAAGACCAGCGGCTTGCCCCGGTAGCGGTCGTCGAAGAACAGGAAGCCCTGCGGGGTGGGAATGCCGGACTGATTGCCGCCGTCTTCGATGCCCTTGATCACGCCGTCGATCAGCCCGCGTGCGGTCGGCAACGCCGAGGTCGCCGCCCGGTCGCGGTACAGCATCGAGGGATCATCGGCGTGGGGCAGGCAGAAGCCATAGCGGTTGAGGATCGGCCGCGCGCCCTGCCCGAAGCCCAGACAATCGCGGTTGACCCCAACAACCCCGGTCATGGCACCGCCGTAGGGGTCAAGCGCGCTCGGTGAATTGTGGGTTTCGACCTTGTCACAGACCAGATAATCGTCGTCGAATACGATCCCGCCGGCGTTGTCAGAAAACACCGACAGGCAGATATCATCCGCCCCCCGCACCGCGCGCACCCGTCGGGTGGCGCCAGCGATGAAGGTCTTGAACAACCCGCCCTCGGCGCCCTCCAGATCGGCATTGAACAGCCGGTGCTTGCAGTGCTCGGACCAAGTCTGGGCAAGGGTCTCGATCTCGATATCGGTGGGTTTGCGCCCTACAGCTTGGAAGTGATCGCGGATGGCGTGCAGGTCGCTGAGCTGGAAGCCCAGTGGCCCGCGCCCCCTGCCGTCAGGCCCCGGAACACCCTCCCGCGAGAACCGGAGCAGCGCTTCGTCGTCTTCGGGAAGGTCGACGTCGAGCACCAGCCCGACTTCGTCACCGGCCAGCCGTACGGCCGGCGGCGCTTCACCGCTGTACTGCCAGACATCGGCGGCGGAGCTGACCCGCCCCCGCTCAATCAGCGGGTTGAACAGGCTGGCGAGCCGCGCTTCAGGGTCGGCGCTATCAGCCTCGACCCGCAGACGTTCGGCATAGCCCTGCCCTCCGGCAGCCTCGTCGGCGCTGACCAGACCAAGGTCGGCGAGCACGTCGAGCGCGGTCTTGGCGATGGCATCGGTTACCCCCGGCAGCGGACCAACCGAATACAGCCGCTGAGCCTGAGCCGTCGCGGGAGCTGCTGCAGGAGCCGTCCCCGATGGGTCAGATGGATCAAACGGATGAGTGTCATCAGCGCTGGTCGTCGTCCCCCAGGCCGAGAACACCCCGCCAACCTCGGTCACGGGGTCGACGAAGGCCGCCAGCGCGCGCTGCGCCGCCGGTTCATCCGCCAGCTCGGGCACCACCAGACGCAGCCCCGGGCCGGGCTGACCGCCCCGGGGCAAAATGACGATTTCAGACCAGCTCGCGGCCATCGGCTTATCCTGTCATGGGCAAAACAACGCAGTGCGGGCTGTCATTCAGCCCGGGAATTCCGGCACGCCAGCGGTTTGCTTGGCACGCAGATCAGTGACCGCTTGCGCGATCTCCGGGTGAGCGAGACCGAGCATCTGTGCGGCGAGGATCGCAGCGTTCTTGGCCCCGGCCTTGCCCACGGCGACGGTTGCGACCGGCATGCCGCCGGGCATCTGCACCGTGGAGAGCAGGGAATCCATACCGCCCAGACCGCCGCTTTCCAGTGGGACACCAATCACGGGCGAAGAACTCAGCGCTGCCGTCACCCCGGCGAGGTGCGCGGCCATACCCGCACCACAGATGAAGACCTTCACCCCTTCAGCAGGCGCTTGGGTGGTGACAAAATCGTGGTGGCGCTGCGGGGTCCGGTGGGCGGAGATCACCCGCGCTTCGTTGGCGATACCCAGGGCGTCAAGCTGCTCGCAGGCGGCTTGCATGATCGACCAGTCATTTTTCGAGCCCATCAGGACGGCGACTTTGGGTGGGTTTGCAGACATGGGTTTCAGTCCTTCAGAAAGCGTCGGGTCAGCGCCGCGACCAGTTTGTAGTTTTCAGTCACAAGAGATTCGGCCTGCCCGTCGCGGAAGGCCTGCTTGTCCAGTTGCTTGCCCGGATCACCCCCGGGCCAGATGCGCCAGCTGTCGTTGTCGACCACGTCGGCGAGCAGGAAGGCGCCGGTCTCACGGTCGACCCCGACCTCGAATTTTGCATCGACCAGCGTCACCGGACCGTGGACGGTCTCGATCCCCGGCCAGGCGCGCTCGAGCACGTCGAAGGTCGGGCGTACGATGGTCTCAAGGATGGTCTCCAGCTGGTCCGCGCTCAGTTCAGGCTCGATGCTCAGCAGCGGTGCGCCTTCGACCGGTGCCTTGGCAGAGTAAAGCTGCCAGACGTCGTCGCCGGGGATGATGAAGGGGTCGGTGTAAACGCCCTCGGCCCATTCGCCATCGCGCAGGTAAGCATCGCGGGCGTCGTTCTCGGGCATGGTCACCGTCTCGGATGCCGCTGGCGCGCTGACCACCGAGAGCTTGTGGAACTGCTCGAGCACGATGTCGTCAAAGCGGTGCGGGGCGCCGTCCCGACGGAACTCAGGCGCGCGCTTGAGGTAGGAGCCAAAGGCGTAGCGCCGGACCACGAATTCGATCGGCAGCATGTCGCAGTCCCGGCAGAGCAGCTCGTGGTCAGCCTGCCGTGAGACGAAGGCTGTCGGGATGCCCGCTGCGGCGAGCAGCTGGAAACAGTTTGCGGCCTGCTCGGTCTTGAAGGCACCGATTTCGTTGATTTCCGCGACCCGCGCGGCGTCGCCGCCGGTCAGCCGGTTTACGGCCTGCAGCACCACAGTGTGCGGCTCCGGTCCCTTGAGAATACGTTTGGTCTTGCCTTCGGCTAAGCTCGTCATGGCAGTGCTTATCCCTCTTGCTCAGTGGTGGTTTCGGTGGTGGTGTTGGACGGGACAGCGCCCGCGCCGTCGCCGGGTGCAAACGCGCGCCAGCCGATGTCACGCCGGTAGAAGCCTTCCGGCCAGTCAATCGCTGCGACGGCCTTGTAGGCGCATTCTCGTGCCGCCTGCAGGCTCGATCCCAGACCGGTGACGGCCAGCACGCGGCCGCCGTCAGCGCACAGGGTCTCGCCGTCTTGGCGGGTTCCAGCGTGGAAAATGATGGTCTGCACCTGCTCCTGCGCCTGCACTTCAGACCCGCCGGACAGGGCCGCCGGCAGACCGATGGCCGAGCCTCGCTCGTAGTCGCCGGGATAGCCCTTGGCAGCCATGACCACGGTCAGGGCGTGCTGGCGCGTTGGTGCTAGCGCTTCGGGCAGTTCCGCGATCCGCCCCCGCGCCGCTGCGTTGAACAGCGCCAGCGCATCGTGGCCGAGAACGGGCAGGATCGCCTGCGCCTCCGGGTCGCCAAAGCGCACGTTGTATTCGAGCAGCTGGGGTCCGCTCGCGGTCAGCATGATCCCGGCGAACAGGATGCCGGTGAACGGCGTACCTGCCGCCACCATGGCCGCAAGCGTCGGCTCGATGATCGCCGAGCGGACCTGCGCTTCGAGCGCGGGGGTCAGGCACGGCGCCGGGGTGTAAGCCCCCATGCCGCCGGTGTTGGGGCCGGTGTCGCCCTCGCCGACCCGCTTGTGGTCCTGCGCGCTGCCCAGCCAGCGGTAATCGAGGCCGTGGCACAGCGCAAAGCAGCTGATTTCTTCGCCGGTGAGGAATTCTTCGACCACCACCCGAGACCCGGCCGCACCGAAGCTACCCGCGAAGCAGGCACGAACGGCGTCTTCAGCCTCGGGTCGGGTCTGGGCGATGATCACACCCTTGCCCGCCGCCAGACCATCGGCCTTGATAACCACCGGCAGATCAAAGCCCGCCAGCGCGCTCAGGGCGTCTTCGGCGTTGTCGCAGGTGACCGATGCAGCGGTCGGGATGCCGTTGTCCTCGGCGAGGCGTTTGACGAAGGCCTTGGAGCCTTCGAGTTGGGCAGCAGCGGCAGAAGGGCCAACCACGGCGATCCCCTGCCCGCGCAGATCGTCGGCCAGACCCGCGACCAACGGTGCCTCCGGGCCAACCACCACCAGATCGATCCCGTGTTCCCGGCAGCATTGAACGATGCCAGCGTGGTCGTCGAGCGCCAGCGGCAGGTTTTGCGCCAGCGCCTGCGTCCCGGCATTGCCCGGGGCGATGAACATTTCAGTGAGCTTCGGCGAGGCAGCGATGGCGTGGGCCAGTGCGTGTTCACGGCCGCCACTGCCGATGATCAACACCTTCATGGCAGCACTTTCCCCAGCAGTTTCGCACCCGCCCCGCTGATCTCTTCGCGCAGGCTCGGGTCAGGCAGGGCAACGTCGTAGTCCCCGGAGAAACAGGCATCGCAGTAGCCCCGGCCGCCGTTGCGGGACACGCCCTGCGGCGGGTTCACCGCCTTGGCGAGGCCATCGAGCGAGATGAAGGCGAGGCTGTCGGCGCCGATCTTGGCGTTGATTTCCTCGACATTGTGGTTGGCGGCGACCAGTTCTTCGCGGCTGGGGGTGTCGATGCCGTAGAAGCACGGGAAGCGGATCATCGGGCTGGCGATGCGCACGTGCACCTCGGTCGCCCCGGCCTCGCGGACCAGCGACACCAGTTTGGTCATGGTGGTCGAGCGCACGATGCTGTCGTCAACCAGCACCACGCGGCGGCCGTCGACCACCATGCGGTTGATGGACAGCTTGAGGCGGACGCCGAGGTTGCGGATCTTCTGGCTGGGCTCGATGAAGGTCCGGCCGATATAGGGGGACCGCATCAGTCCGACCCGGATCGGCCGATTCAGGGTCATGGCATAGCCCTCGGCGGCGGCAATGCCGGACTCCGGCACGCCGACAACGACGTCGGCCGGGCATGAGGCTTCGTTGGCCAGCTCCTGCCCCACCCGCGCGCGCACGTCGGCGACCGCCCGGCTGTTGAACACGGTCGAAGCCCGCATGAAGTAGAGATATTCAAACACGCAGAACCGCTCCGGACCGGCGCCAGACAGGCGCTGGCTGGTCGGCCCTTCGGCATCGACGCGGACGATTTCCCCGGGCTCCAGATCGCGGGTCCAGCGCGCGCCAAGGGTGTCAAAGGCACAGGTTTCAGAGGCGAACAGGGTCGCCTGCCCCATCCGGCCCATAACCAGCGGGCGCATGCCGTTGGGGTCGCGGACTGCGTAAATCGCTTCCTCGGTCATCAGCAGCAGCGAAAACGCGCCCGTGACCCGGCTCAGGGCTTCGTGCAGCGCGTCGACAAAGGTCGCCGCCGAAGACCGGGCAATCAGGTGCAGGATGACTTCGGTATCGATCCGGGTGGTGAAAATCTGCCCCTGCTCAAGCAACTCGGCGCGGAGGGTTTCAGCATTGGTCAGCGTGCCATTGTGAGCCAGCGCTACGGGACCAAAGCGGGTATCCAGCGTCAGCGGCTGGATGTTCTCTAGCCCCGACCCGCCCACGGTCGAATATCGGACGTGGCCGACCGCGCGGTCGCCGTCGAGGTTGAAGCCGCCCGCGTCGGCGGAGAAATGGTCGGAGACCAGCCCGGCAGCCTTGTGGGTCTGGAACTGGCCCTCGTGCAGGGTCACGATGCCAGCGCCTTCCTGCCCCCGGTGCTGCTGAGCGTGCAGGGCCAAAGCAGTGTGAAGCGCAGCGTCTTCAAGCCCGAACACGGCGAACAGACCGCATTCTTCCTTCAATCCCTCAATGGGCATGAACTGGTGTCTCCGGCTGGGTGGTGGGGGACGGCCGCAGGCGCTCGCTGATGAAGCGTTCGACACAGGCGGGATAAAGGCGGTGTTCTTCGCGTAGGATCCGGGCGGACAGCGTCTCGACACTGTCGTCGGCCTGCACCGGGACCTGTGACTGACCGATAATCGGACCGGCATCCATGACTTCCGTGACTTCGTGCACGGTACAGCCGGCGACCCGGGCGCCCGCTTGCAAGGCCTGCGCCTGCGCATTCAGGCCGGGGAAATCGGGCAGCAACGAGGGGTGAATGTTCAGCACTGTGCAGCCGAGGCCTGCCAGAAAGTCGCCGCTGAGCAGGCGCATGAAACCGGCCAGACAGACCAGCTCGATTTCCGCGCGGTGCAGCCGGGTTGTCAGCTCAGCCTCCCACGCTGCTTTACCGGCATCGGTCTGTTGCAGCGCAATCGCCTCACATCCAGCCTTGCGCGCGGCGTCCAGACCGGCTGCGTCGGCGCGGTCGCTGATCACCAGATCGAAGCTCGCGGGGAAATCGGCCTTGTCGCGGGCGGCGTCGAGCAGGGCCTGCATGTTGGAGCCGCGCCCCGAGATGAGAATCGCGCTGCGCACTCTGGTTTGCATCACCCACTGACCCCGCTGATGTGGACCTGCGGCACCCCGGTCGAGGGGCGGGATCGAACCTCGCCAACGCGGAAAACCGGGGCCTGCCCGGCCAGCGCGGCCATGACCTCACCAGCATCGCCAGCGCGAATCACGAGCACCATGCCCAGGCCCATGTTGAAGGTCCGGTAAAGCTCCGGCAATTCAACCCGGTCGAGGCTCTGCAGCCAGTCAAACAGAGGCACCGGCGTCCAGCTTGCCGGATCGACCACGGCCTGCAGATCCTCGCGCAGCACCCGGTTCAGGTTTCCCGGCAGACCGCCGCCGGTGACGTGGCACAGCGCCCGGACCGCGCCGGGCACGGCATCGAGGGCAGCATGCACGGCCTCACCGTAAAGCCGTGTCGGGGCCAGCAGCGCCTCGCGCAGGCTCTGCGACGCGTCAAAGGGCGCGGGGGCATCGAGGTTCAGCCCCAGATCATCGATCAGGCGGCGGATCAGGGAAAAGCCATTGGAGTGGATCCCGCTCGATCCCAGGCCGATGAGAACATCGCCTGCTTCGAGCGCATCGTAGTTGGGAAGCAGCGCCTCGCGCTCCACCGCGCCAACGGCAAAACCGGCAAGATCGAAGTGGCCGTCGGCGTAGAGCCCGGGCAGCTCAGCCGTCTCACCACCGACCAGCGCTGCGCCTTCTGCGGCGCAGGCTGCTGCGATGCCCTCGACCAGCGCGCGGGCGCGCTCGGGTGACAGGCGGCCAGCGGCCAGATAGTCGAGGAAGAACAGCGCCCGCGCGCCCTGACACAGGATATCGTTGGTGCACATGGCGACCAGATCCTGCCCCAGCCCGCGGTAGTCATCGAGGCTCTGAGCCAGCAGCAGCTTGGAGCCAACGCCATCGGTTCCGCTGACGAGGATCGGATCGCGAAGGCCGGTTTGCCAGAGGTCGAAGAGCGCGCCAAAACCGCCGACCGAACCCATGACGCCCGGGCGTCGCGTGCCGGACAGCGCTGGCTTGATGGCGTCGACAAAAGCCTCACCCGCATCGATATCGACCCCGGCGTCGGCGTAACTCAGCTTCCTGCCTCGCGCGCACCTTCGGCGCTTGGGGTCGGACGACTGGAGACGCGTGGGTCTTGGGTCATTGGCACCTTTGCCTTGAACTCAGCAGGTCAGATACACGATCCGGCTTGCACCACACTCCCAAGCGCCGTCGCATAATGTATCGCTCACGAGGCCCTGACTAGCCAGTCTGAAAATCGTCTGCAACGGCGCTGCACGCAGGGCTGGTTCAAGCGAAAAAAAGCCCCTGACAACAGGGGCTTTTTCCGGATGGCTGGTCGGAGCGAACGCTCATCCCCGCCTTATCTGAGGCCGCCAGAAACCCGGTTCCGAGCGCTGGCGGGAGAATCGGTCAGTGGGTCACAACCGTGCTCGACGGATTCTCCGCCTTCGCTGCCGCTGCTTCAAACTCGGCGATCTGCTCAGCGGTGAGTGGGGTCAGTGCTTCGGCCAGCGCGTGTCCGAGCACTTCGTCGACATCGCTGACGGGCACAATTTCCAGCCCCTCTTTGACATTGTCCGGGATCTCGGCGAGGTCCTTCTCGTTCTCGATCGGGATCAGGACTTTGCTGATGCCGCCGCGCAGGGCCGCAAGCAGCTTTTCCTTCAGCCCGCCGATGGGCAGAACCTTGCCGCGCAGGGTGACTTCGCCGGTCATGGCAACGGTGTTGCGGACCGGGATACCCGTCAAAACGGAGACGATCGAGGTCACCATGGCGATACCCGCCGAGGGGCCGTCCTTGGGCGTCGCGCCCTCGGGGACGTGGACGTGGATATCGCGCTTGGCGAACAGATCGGGCTTGATGCCAAAGTCTGCCGCACGGGATTTCACGAAGCTCTCTGCGGTCTGGATCGACTCTTTCATGACGTCGCCCAGCTGCCCGGTGAAGACCGCCCGGCCCTTGCCGTTGACGGTGACAGATTCGATCTGCAGCAGGTCGCCGCCGACTTCGGTCCAGGCCAGACCGGTTACCGCGCCGACCTGGTTGTTTTCCTCAGCGAGGCCGTAGCGGAACTTCCGCACCCCGGCGAAATCGCCAAGATTTTCATCGGTGATGGCGAAGGCGCCGTCGCGCTCCTTCATATCGATGGCCTTGACCGACTTCCGACAGAGGTTGGCGATCTCACGCTCAAGGTTACGCACACCGGCTTCACGGGTGTAGTAGCGGCAAAGGTCGCGCAGGGCTGACTCGGTAATCTCCAGCTCGCCTTCCTTAAGACCGTTGTCCTTAAGCTGACGCGGGATCAGGTGCTGCTTGGCGATCTCGACCTTCTCGTCTTCGGTGTAGCCAGAGATGCGGATCAGCTCCATCCGGTCGAGCAGCGGCCCGGGCATCCGGGTCGAGTTCGCGGTGCACAGAAACAGCACCTTCGACAGGTCGTAGTCCAGCTCAAGATAGTGATCGGAGAAGGTCGAGTTCTGCGCCGGGTCCAGCACTTCGAGCAAGGCGGAGGCCGGGTCACCGCGCCAGTCCATGCCGATCTTGTCGATCTCGTCGAGCAGGAACAGCGGGTTGGAGGTCTTGGCCTTCTTCAGGCTCTGAACCACCTTGCCCGGCATGGAGCCGATGTAGGTCCGGCGGTGGCCGCGGATCTCGCTCTCGTCGCGCACGCCGCCCAGCGACACGCGCACGAAGTTACGGTTCGTAGCCCGCGCGATCGACTTGCCCAGCGAGGTCTTACCCACGCCCGGCGGGCCGACGAGGCACAGGATCGGGCCTTTGAGGTCGCGCACGCGGTTCTGCACCGCGAGGTATTCGAGGATGCGCTCCTTGACCTTTTCGAGGCCATAGTGGTCTTCGTCGAGGATGATCTCCGCGCGCTTGAGGTCCTTTTTGACCTTGGAGTACTTACGCCATGGCAGCGAGAGCATGACGTCGAGGTAGTTGCGGATGACTGTCGCTTCGGCCGACATCGGGCTCATCATCTTGAGCTTTTTCAGCTCGGCGTCGAACTTTTCGCGCGCTTCCTTGGTCATCTTGACCTTGCCAGCGCGCTCTTCGATTTCCGAAAGCTCGTTGTGACCGTCTTCGGTCTCGCCCAGCTCCTTCTGGATCGCCTTCATCTGTTCATTGAGGTAGTACTCGCGCTGGGTCTTCTCCATCTGCCGCTTGACGCGGCTGCGGATGCGCTTTTCGACCTTCATGACCCCGATTTCGCCTTCCATGTAGCCGTAGACCTTCTCAAGGCGGTCGGCGACGTTGAAGGTTTCCAGCAGGTCCTGCTTCTCCGAAATCTTCAGGTTCAGATGGCTGGAGATGCTGTCAGCAAGCTTGGCCGGCTCTTCGATCCGGGACACGGTGACCAGCGCCTCGGGCGGGACGCGCTGGATTGAGTTTGATGTACTGCTCGAACTGCGAGACGACGGTGCGCATCAGCGCTTCGACGTCTTCGCCTGCCATATCGCATTCCTGCACCGGACCGGCCGCGGCCTCGAAGTAGGTGCCGTTGTCTTCGACATCCATCAATGTCGCCCGCGACTGACCCTCGACCAGCACCTTGACGGTGCCGTCAGGTAGCTTCAGCAGCTGGAGCACCGTTGCAATGGTGCCGAGCGCATAAAGATCCTGCGGGGAGGGGCTGTCTTCCTGCGCGTCCTTCTGGGTGACCAGCAGGATTTGCTTCTCGCCCTGCATCACCGCTTCTAGTGCCGCGACCGACTTATCCCGGCCGACGAACAGCGGAATAACCATGTGCGGGAAAACGACGACGTCCTTGAGCGGCAGAACCGGATAGATCGAAGACCGTGTGGTAGTCACGTTGGTGGTGTCCTTATCATTATGCCCCGAAACCCCCTGATAGCGGCTCCGGTCCCCGCGACGGCAGGCCGTTGCGGAGTTGTCCCCTTCCCCTTAAAGGCTCCGCTTGCAGGTCTCAATACCGGCCCTACGTCGCGGGTGGGGACAAGTGTACAGGCTTCCATTTGGGGTCCGGCCGACTGACTTCAATGCATGGGCGCATATGTCGCTTTGCATCAACGCGCTAGCAGATGCGCCCCTGCCTGCTCGGGTTGGTTCTTGCGAACACGGTGTCGCAATCGTATAGCGACCGTCACGACAACGGTGATGGCGATCTGCAGTCACTTTTCGGGTCGTGCGGATGTGGCGAAATTGGTAGACGCGCTGGATTTAGGTTCCAGTGACTTCGGTCGTGGGGGTTAGAGTCCCGTCATCCGCACCAAGCCGGCTCCGACCTGCCCCGAAAACACTGCCAGGCCCACAACGCTGAATGAGAAAGTGAACAGGATTGACCATGCAGATTAACCTCGTTTCCGAAGAGGGTCTGAGCCGCGCATTCGACGTGACGGTACCGGGCGTGGATTTCGAAGCCAAAGTGGACCAGAACCTCGCAGGCTTTGCCAAGGACCTGAAGCTGCCTGGCTTCCGCCCCGGCAAGGTGCCAATGACCGTTGTGCGCTCCCGCTACCGGGCTTCGATCATGGAAGAAGTCATGAACGAAACCGTGCAGGAAGCTGTGCGGAACGCGCTGACCGAGCACGAGATCACCGCTGCTGCGCCCGCCAACGTCACCGAGATCAAGCCCTTTGAGGCAGGTGAGGACGTGGCCTTCAGCTTTTCGGTCGACATCATGCCGACGATCGAGCTGACCGACTTCAGCAAGCTGTCATTCGACCGCATGAACCCGGTTCTCGAAGACCGTCACATCGACGACGCCCTCAACGTGCTCGCAGAGCGTGGCGCACAGCCGGTCGACATCGAGAACAAGAAGCACAAGGTCAAGAAAGACGATATCGTCATCCTTGACTTCGTTGGCTCGGTTGACGGCGAAGAGCGGCCCGGCATGAAGGGCGAAAACGCCATGCTGCAAATCGGCTCGGGCATGTTCATCCCCGGCTTTGAAGAGCAGCTGACCGGCAAGAAGCTCGGCGATGAGTTCGACTTCGATATCACCTTCCCCGAGGACTACAACGCCGAGGAGCTGCAGGGGTCGAGGCCAACTTCAAAATCAAGATCAAAGAGCTGAAGCAGCTCGACAAGCCGGAGATCGACGAAGAGTTTGCCAAGAAGTTCGGCAAGGAATCGATCGAAGAACTGCGCCTGCAGATCAAGCAGGAGCTGGACAGCATCCACCGCCGCTCCTCACGCTTCCTGCTCAAACGCGAAATCATGGATCAGCTGATGGACACCCACAGCTTTGATTTGCCGTCCGGTCTGGTGGACAACGAGTTCAACGCCATCTGGCAGCAGATCATGAACGAAGCCAAAGCCGGTCGCGTCGATGCCGAGGACAAGGGCAAGACCGAAGACGAGCTCAAGAGCGAATACCGGCAGATTGCCGAGCGTCGCGTGCGCCTGGGTCTGGTGCTTTCAGAGGTCGCGACCTCGAACCAGCTCGACGTCACGCCCGAAGAGTTCAACGCTGCGATCCAGCGTGAAATGGCGATGCATCCGGGCGAAGAGGCTGAAATCTATCAGCGCTACACCACCGACCCGAATGCACGTCAGTCGCTGATCGCGCCGATGATGGAAGACAAGGCTGTCGACTACATCCTCGAGCTGGCCAAGGTCACCGAAGTCGATACCGACCCGGACAAGATCGAAGAACTGATCGACCAGCCTACCGAAATCTGAGACACCTCAGCCACGGCTCATGAACGGCCGGCCTTGCCCCCAATATCAAGGGGGGCGTGGCCGGCCGGCCTTTTGCCTTTTGTTTTATCGGCGCCGGACTTCCTGCGGTTGGCAGAACAGCGACGCCCGCCGCGTGCGCAGGAAATTGCACATCGCCCAGGCGTAGTCCGGGCCGGGGAGCGGTCCGACCAGCAGCCGGATCACCGTGGTATCGCGGCCCAGACTGGTTTCCTCGGCCCTTAGCACTTCGCTCTGGTAGGCCGTTTGCAGCAGCTCGAAGACCCCGGGGGCGGTGGCTGCCACGCGCTCGTACAGCGCCGCGACCTCGTCTGCATCCTCACCACTGCCCAGCCAGAGAGCATAGACAGGCGCGCCCGGTGCAAGGCTTGGCAGCGTGTAAACCGGCGCTGGTCGCAGCACCGGAACCGGCGGCATCGGGAAATCCGGTTCAGGGTCTGCCGTCGCTGGATCTACGGCAGCGGAAGCCGTCTCAGTGGCGGCACCGACGGGGTCTCCGGCCAGCTCATCGACCATGGTTTGCAGGCTCGGGGTCGGATCGGGGATCGGGATCGGGTTCAGGTTCAGTTTCAGGCTCAAGCTCGGGCGTGGGTGCGGGTGCAGGTTCCGGCGCAGGCGATGGAGGTGGCTCGAACCGGGTTGCAATCTCGTCCGCCGTGCGGGTCAGCGCAGGCACGGACGGCAGTGCTGAGGCCTCGTCGTCGTCACTCGCCACCACCTCATCGGGTGCCACCAGCGGTCCCGGCGTTGTCGCCGCCTGAATCAGCAAATCCGGCAAGGCCTCGGCCGCAAGACCATGACCCGCCGCTGCGGCCCGCTGACACCATATCGCCGCTTCGGCGACGTCCACCTCGACCCCGACGCCCTTCTCAAAGAACTGACACACAGCCCACTGGGCTTCGGGCAAGCCACCCAACCCGGCATCGTAAATCAGCTCCAGCGCCCGCTGCGCATTCTGCTCCACGCCCTGCCCGTTGTAGTAGGCCAGCCCGAGGTTGAAGCTGGCGAAAGGCGTGACCCTGCTCAGCCGCTGCCTGCCACAGTGCCGCCGCGCGGGCGGGGTCATAATCAACACCCCGCCCTTCGGCGTACATCAGCGCAAGATTGGTCAGGGCCTCGGGCAGGCCGGAGCTGGCGTAGAGTTCCGCAGCGCGCAACTCGTTCCACTCCACCCCCTGCCCGGTCTCGTAGAGCAGCGCCATGGCGTATTCCGCCTGCGGGCGCTCATCGCTGTCGCTGGATATCAGTTCACGCCAGATCGCCACGGCCGCGGGCAGGTCTCCGGCATCCACGGCTTCAAGCCCGGCCTCATAGCTCTGCGCGCCGGCCGATGCCTGAAACAGCCCGAAGCAAAGCGCAATCACAGCCGCCTGGCAACAGAGCCAGACGACGGGAACCGCAGGCTCGAATGGGGGCTCCAACAGGGACTGAAGTGGGCATTCGACAGAAAGGAATGGATCAAGCCTCGCGCTGCGTTGCTCGGGCTTTGGCTATAATCAATTTATAAGAGTGTGACCATAAATTATTTCTCGTATTGAGGCTTTCGGGCGCAGGTGGTTCCGGACAGGACCGAATTCGGATAGACGCGAACGCTCAAGTCGTGTCTGTGCAGGACAGTATTTGCATTCCAAGGGCTTTCCCGACCTATGGCCACCCCTCTGAGCCTGACACCCCGAGCCTGGCTGCTGCTCATCTCCCTGTCGTTCCTGTGGGGGCTGTCGTTCCTGTTCTACGACATCGCGCTCGATGGTTTCGGGCCGCTGGCGGTGGTGCTGGGCCGGACCTCGATCTCGGCGCTGACTTTGCTGATCATCCTGCGCGCGATGCGGCTGCGGCTGCCGACCAGCCTTGCCGCCTGGGGGCAGCTGGCGGTTCTGGGGGTGCTCAACAACGCCCTGCCGTTTCTGCTGATTGCCACCGGGATGCTCCAGCCGGGCTTTCATGGCGGCATGGCCTCCATCTTTAACGCCACCGTTCCGCTGTTCACCGTGTTCATCGCCCACTTCTTTCTGGTCGATGAGCGCCTGACCCCGGCCAAGCTGATCGGCATTCTCACCGGCATTGCCGGGGTCGCGGTGATGATGGCGCGCGATGCCTGGACCGGTGAGACCGGGCTGTTGCTTGGCGGATCGCTGGTGCTGGGCGCGACCTTCTCCTACGGCGTTGCAGGGGTCTGGGCGCGGCGGTTGGCACGCCTCGAACCGTTGCAGGTCGCCACCGGGCAGCAGGTCGCGGCGACCTTCTGGGTGGTGCTGCCCGTCGCCCTGATCGACCAGCCCTGGACCTACAGCACGTCGGTGGGGCTGGACAGCTGGCTGGCGCTTATCGCTCTGGGGGTGCTGTCGACCGGGCTGGCCTACATCCTGTTCTTCCAGATCCTGCGGACGGCCGGCGCGACCAACGTGTCGCTGGTAACCCTGCTCATCCCCGTGTGGGCGATTTTGTTCAACGCCACCATTCGCGAAAACACGCTCGCGTTCTGGCAGACCATCACGCTGGCGCAATGGGTCGGGATCGCGCTGATCTTCCTCGGGCTGGCGGTCGTCAACGGCTGGCTACCCCGCCGTAAATCCGCGTCCTAGCCGGGTCTCTGCCCCCAGTTCCGAGGAAGCGGATCGGAATGGCGCGACCACGTCGCTGATTGACGAAAGCGACGGGTTGGGGCTGTTTAGTTTCGAACACATAAACCGGGCGCAGGGAAAGGCGTGACCATGGCTGATCGATACGGGTTCTGGCGACTGCTGGCCGAGGGCTTGCGGGGACACACCGGCTGGAAGCCTGCCTGGCGCGACCCCGAACCCAAGGCCGAATACGACGTTATCATCATCGGCGGCGGCGGCCATGGTCTGGCCACGGCCTATTACCTCGCCAAGAACCACGGCATCACCAACGTCGCCGTGCTCGAAAAAGGGTATCTGGGCGGGGGTAACGTCGGCCGCAACACAACCATCGTGCGCTCGAACTACCTGCACACCGGCAACGTGCTGTTCTACGAAAAATCGCTGCAGCTGTGGGAAGGGCTGTCCAACGATCTGGGCTACAACGTGATGTTCTCGCCGCGCTCGATCATCAACGTCTTCCACAGCGACTCAGCGCGCGACGCCGACACCCGGCGCGGCAATCAGATGATCCTGCACGGGGCCGATGCCGTTCTGCTCGATCGCGAAGGCATCCGCCGCGAAGCGCCGCTGGTGGATGTCGATAACCCGCGCTTCCCGGTTTACGGTGGCCTCAAGCAGACGCGCGCCGGCTCGGCCCGTCACGATGCGGTCGCCTGGGGCTTTGCGCGGGGCGCGGACCGGCGCGGGGTCGACCTGATCCAGAACTGCGAAGTGACCGGCATCGACGTGCGCAACGGCCGCGTGGTCGGCGTCCAGACCAACCGCGGCCCGATCCGTGCGAAGAAGGTCGGCATGGCCGTCGCCGGCAACACCTCGCGCGTGGGCAAGCTGGCCGGGCTGCGCCTGCCCATCGAAAGCCACGTGCTGCAGGCCTTTGTCTCCGAGGGCCTCAAGCCCATGCTCCACAACGTCATCACATTCGGCGCGGGGCATTTCTACATCTCGCAGTCCGACAAGGGCGGACTGGTCTTCGGCGCCTCGCTCGACGGCTACAACTCCTACGCCCAGCGCGGCAACCTACCCCGGGTCGAGCACGTGATGGAGGCGGCGGTCTCCTTCGTGCCAGCGGTCTCCAAGGTCCGCATGCTGCGCAGCTGGGGCGGGATCATGGACATGAGCCCCCGATGGCTCGCCGATCATCGACAAAACGCCGATCGAGGGCCTCTACCTCAACGCGGGCTGGTGTTACGGCGGCTTCAAGGCCACGCCGGGCTCGGGCTGGTGCTTCAGTCATCTGATCGCCAACGACAGCCCCACCCATCATATCGAGCAGATGCGCCTGGACCGGTTCGAAACCGGCTATGTCATCGACGAGCTGGGCGCCGGCGCCCAGCACAACCTGCATTAAGTTAGGAGAGGTCAGAACATGCTGATCCCCTGCCCGCACTGCGGTCTCCGCCCATCCGAAGAGTTCGTGCCCAAGGGGCTGGCCGAAGCGCCGCGCCCTGCGCTGGGTGGCCGCGCCAAGCCCGACGGACCGGCCTGGCAGAACTATCTGCACCTGCGCGACAACGTCGCCGACCACAGCCACGAGTACTTCCACCACGCGCTGGGGTGCCGGTCGTGGATCGTGGTCCACCGCCACACCCTGACCCACGAGGTTACGGGCGCGACCATGGCCGCGGACTTCTGGAAAGCCGAGCAGCCCGCCAAGGACGCAAAATCCTCGGCCGCAGAGACGGCGGAGGACGGCCAATGACCGCGAGCCTGCCCCAGCCGATGCGCCTGCGCGAAGGCGGCCTGATCAACCGCAACCGGCCGCTGACCTTCACCTTCGACCGCCGCGTGTATCAGGGCTACGAAGGCGACAGCCTCGCTTCCGCCCTGCTCGCCAGCGGGGTCAAGCTGTTCGGCCGTTCGTTCAAATACCATCGCCCGCGCGGCGTGTTCTCTGCCGGGCCGGAAGAGCCCAGCGCGCTGGTCGAGATCGATCAGGGCAAGGCCGAGCGCGACCCCAACCACCGCGCGCCCATGGTTGAACTGTACGAAGGCCTTGAAACCTTCTCGCAGAACCACATCGGCCCGCTGGGGCTCGACCTGATGGAGGCCAACGACCTCATCAGCCGCTTCCTGCCGGCCGGGTTCTACTACAAGACCTTTTTCTTCGGCGGGTTGCAGGCCTGGTACCGCTTCTACGAGCCGATCATCCGGCGCGCAGCCGGTCTGGGTCGGCCCCCGATGGAGGCTGATCCGCACCACTACGACAAGATCTACACCTTCGCTGATACGCTGGTGGTCGGCGGCGGGATCGCCGGGCTGACCACCGCGCTGTCGCTGGCACGCGCCGGGCAGTCGGTGCTGGTCTGCGACGAGCGCGACCGCGTCGGCGGGGCTGCGCTGTGGCAGGGCGAGCGCTTCGACGGGCAGTCGGGCGCGGCCTATGTCGACCATCTGGTTGCCGAGATCGAGGCGGCCGGCGGCCGGGTGCTGCCCCGCACCACCGTGTTCGGGGTCTATGACGGCGGCACCTACGGCGCGCTGGAGCGCTGCCACGACCACCTCGCCAAGGCCGATCGACCCGCCCACACCGCACGCATGAAATACCACCGGATCCAGGCCGACCGGGTCGTCTACGCCACCGGCGCGATCGAGCGTTCCGTGGGATTCATGGGCAATGACCGCCCCGGGGTGATGCTCGCCGGTGCCGGCCACGCCTACCTCGGGCGCTACGGCGTGCGCGTCGGCCAGCAGCCGACGATTTTCACCACCAACGACGGCGGCTACGCCGTTGCTGCAGCGCTCGCGGCCACAGGGGCCGACGTGACCCTGCTCGACGCACGGGCGGATTCACGGCTGGAGGCCGAAGGCGTCCGCGTGCTGCGCGGGGTCCACGCGACCAAGGCCCACGGCCGCATGGGGCTGCACCGCGTCGACTACGGCGGTGCGCAGAGCGGCAGCCTGACCACCGATGCGCTGCTGGTCTCCGGCGGCTGGAACCCGGCCGTGCACCTGACCTCGCACACCAACGACCGTCGCCAGTCCAAGCCGGTCTACGACGCCGACCTCCGCGCCTTCCTGCCGCCCGAGCTGGTGGACAGTGAAGCCGCCGCCGGATCGGTGACCGGCGCGCTCAGCACCGCCGACTGTCTTGCCTCGGCCGCTGCCGCAGCGGCTGAAATTCGGCGGCGCCGCGCTGGATATGCCTGCGGTCGATCAAGCCGTCGCGGTCTCTGCACCGATGGAGCTGTGGGCCGTACCGGGTGCTGGCAAAGCCGCCTTCCTCGATCTGCAGAACGATGCCACGGTCAAAGACGTCGGCCTCGCCGCGCAGGAAGGCTTCCGCTCGGTCGAGCACATGAAGCGCTACACCACGCTGGGCATGGCCACGGACCAGGGCAAGACCTCCAACGTCAACGGCCTCGCCCTGCTCGCCGCCGCCACCGGTCGCGAGATCAGCGCAGTCGGCACCACCACCTTCCGCCCACCCTACACGCCCGTGCCCATGGGCGCTTTCGCGGGGCACCATCGCCAGCGCGACTACGAGCCCTTCCGCTACTCCCCGGTCTATGACTGGGCCGAGGCCAACGGCGCGACCTTCGTCGAAGCCGGGCTGTGGATGCGCCCGAGCTGGTACGCCAAGGCAGGCGAAACCGACTGGTTGGAAAGCGCCGTCCGTGAAACCCGCGCGACCCGTGACCAGCTGGGCATCACCGATGTGTCCACGCTGGGCAAGATCGACATTCAGGGCCCCGATGCGGCCGAGTTCCTCAACCGGCTCTACACCAATGGCTGGAAGAGCCTGCCGGTGGGCAAGGCGCGCTATGGCCTGATGCTGCGCGAAGACGGCTTCGTGTTCGACGATGGTACGACCTCCCGCCTCGCCGAGGATCATTTCTACATGACCACGACCACGGCCAAGGCGGCGGCGGTCATGGCGCATATGGAGTTCGTCCACCAGTCGGCCTGGCCGGACCTGCAGGTCGCCTTTGCCTCCGTCACCGATCAATGGGGCGGGCTGGCGCTCGCAGGACCGAAGTCACGCGACTGTCTGGCCGCGCTGTTCCCCGAGCTCGATGTCAGCAACGACGGCATGCCGTTCATGGGCGTGATCGAAACCACGTGGAAGGGCCATGCCGCCCGTCTGTTCCGCATCTCCTTCTCCGGCGAGCTGGCCTATGAAGTCGCGGTGCCTGCGGATGTCTTCGACGCCTTCTGGCGCGAGGCCATGGCGGTCGGGGCGCAATGGGATATCACGCCCTACGGTCTGGAGGCCCTCAACATCCTGCGGATCGAGAAGGGACACGTCACCGGTGGCGAGCTCGATGGCCGGGTTTCCATGGACGACGTAGGCCTCGGTAAGATGGTCTCGACCAAGAAGGACTTCGTGGGCAAGGCCTTGTCCGGGCGGACAGCCTTCACCGACCCCGACCGGGTGAAGATGATCGGCCTCGTCGCCACCCAGGCCGACGAGCGCATCATCGGCGGCGGTATTGTTTTCGACAGCAAGGACGGCCCATTCGACCACACCACCATGCTCGGCTACGTGACCTCGGTTGCCGCCTTCTCCCCGCTCAAGGACCGGTCGATCGCGCTGGCCTTCATCAAGAACGCGGCGGACTATCACGGCAAGACGCTCTACGTCGTCTCCCACGTCCACAACCGGGCGATAATCGAAGTCACGGCCGAAAGCCCGCACTTCTATGACCCGAAGAACGAGAAGGTGACCGGATGATGATGGACCAATCGGTGATGAGCAGCCCGCTGGGGCCACGCTGGACCCCGGCCACCACGGCACGGTCGCGACCGGCGATGACGGTAGCGCAGAGGCTGGAATCCGGGCCCTGCACGCGCCCGGCCTGCTGGTGGTTGAAATCGCCGCCCTGCCTGGCAAGGGCAAGGCCATGCGCGCGGCAGTGAAAAAAGGCCTGAAGCTCGATCTGGGCGACGGCAGCCCTGCGGCGTCCCTGCCCAACGCGGTGTGCAGTGGTCCGGACCGCTACCTGCTCACCGGCTTCGATCTGGCGGCGGTGACGGCGGCCGTCGGTGATCTGGGGCTGGCGGTGGACCAGTCCTCGGGCCGGGTGCGGCTGTCGATCGACGGGACGGACGTGCCGGGCCTGCTGGCCAAGAGCTGCCCGCTGGATCTGGCCAAGTGGCCCGTGGGTATGAGCCAGGCCAGCCACTTCCTGCACATCGGCTGTACGTGGTACCGACGCAGCGAAACCGGCTTCGACCTCTATATCGGGCGGTCGTTCGCGCGCTCGGCGGCCGAATGGCTGATCGCGTCCGCGGCAGAATTCGGCGTCGAGATTCTCGCCCCCAACACCTGATAGCTTTCTTATTGTCGGGTCGGCGGCGAGGCCTTTGGATCAGGCCTCGCCCGTCTCGCCATCCCCTTCGATGACACCCTCTTCCTCGGCAGCCTCGGCCTCCTGCGCCAGACGCGCGGCTTCGGCTTCGTCGGCGCTGAGCACCCGCACAGTTTCCGGCTCGTACCCGAAGACCACCATGGCCTGCGCACAGGCCTGCTCGACCGACTGGATCTGGCCCAGGCTCAGGCCGCCGTCGCGCCACTGGCCGACCTGACCGGAACGGAAGAAGGGCTTTTCTTCTGAGTGCGCACCGCCGAAGCCGTCTTCCTTCTCGGCCTCAGCCAGTTTTTCGAAGGTCGTTGCTTCCAGCGCCTTGTCGAGCTGACCAAAGTCCAGCCGCAGGTTCATGAAGGCGATGATCCGCATGAACTCCTTGCGCGGGTTCTCGATCAGGTCCTCGTAACGCACGAACAGGCGCGGCATCGACGGCCGCGACAGCCACGACAGCACGTTGCGGGTCCAGGAGCCGATCGGCTGCGGGGTCGTCCCTTTGGAGAGCAGGGCAAACTGCGGCTGCGCCATATTGGCAATGGCGGCATCGATCGGGATTTCCATATCCGCAGCCGTGGAGATCGCGATATCGCGCGGGTCGCGCACGATGACAATGGCGGCTCGGGAGAAGTGCGGCAGGAAGGTCGGCTGCCCGCCCCAGTCGGTCTGCAGCAAGTGCGAGCGCATCACCAGATCGTTCTTGGACGACCGGCAGGCGCGGATCAGGAACTCCGTACGCTTTTCACCGATGTCGGCCGGCTTGAGCTTGGAGACCTCTTCACGCATCAGGCGTTCGAAGAGAAAGGCGCTGCTGTCGTGGCTGAAAGCGCGGCCCATGGCCTGCAGGTCGATGGCGTCCTTCTCGGCCATGTAGGTGTAAAGGAAGGCACGAACCCAGGCATTGCCCGAGCGCGGGTAGGACTGAATCCAGGTAATGCGGGCGTCGGGGAGTTTTTCCTTGGCAAAGGGGTTCTTCGCACCCGCGACCGGGGTTTTCTTTTCTTCAGCCATGTCGGTTCAGCCTTTGGATTGGGGTATGTCGGTGATCGGGTTCAGAGCGTGCCGGGGTAGCCGCCGCCGTCGACGACCAGATTCTGCCCGGTGATATAGCCTGCCCGGGCGGAGCAGAAAAAGGCGCAGGCGTGGCCAAATTCCTCAGCCGTGCCAAAGCGCTTCGCGGGGTTGCGCGCCGCGCCGGCGTCCCAGGCCTCCTGAAAGTCCAGCCCTTGGGTATCGGCCACGTGCTGGTAGTTCTGCACAAGGCGATCGGTTTCGTGCTGCCCAGGGAGCAGGTTGTTGATGGTGATATCGTGATGCGCCACCTGCCGCGCAAGCCCGGCGACGAAGCCGGTCAGGCCCGTGCGCGCGGCGTTGGACAGGCCCAGGTGCGGGATCGGCGCCTTGACCGAGGCGGAGGTGATGTTGACCACCCGGCCGAAGCCGCGCTCGATCATGCCGTCGATGACCAACTGGATCATGGCAACGGGGGTATAGAGGTTGGCGTTGAGCGCGGTCATCCACGTGTCCTGCGACCAGTCGCGGAAGTCACCCGGCGGCGGGCCGCCAGCATTATTGACGAGGATGTCGGGGGCCGGTGCAGCGTCGAGTATGGCGGCGCGCCCGGCTTCGGTGGTGACGTCTGCGGAGATGGCGACCACACTCACTCCGTTGCCGGCAACCGCTCTCACCTTCGCTTCGGCTTGGGCGAGGCGATCGGCGTCGCGGCCGTTGAGAACGAGGCTTACACCTTCCTCGGCGAGCGCCAGCGCGCAGCCCAGACCCAGCCCCGCGGAGGAGGCACAAACGATGGCGGTTTTCCCTGTATTCCAAGGTCCATGGCAGCCCGAACTCCCTAAGCTAGTGGTTCTTGGGCTGTCATAGGCGGGCGGGGTCGGTTTGTCACGTGGAGGCTGTCAGGCCGTATGTCACCCTGAGCCGTATCGGCTGTCACCATGAGCTTGTCAAAGGGGTCATCAGGAAGCGCGCAGGCCGTTCTTCTACGGCTCGCTGCGCTAACAATCAGGATGACAAGTTCATTGCTGTCACCCTGAGCTTGTCTAAAGGGTCTACAAGTCGAAATCAACACCATCAACGGTGCTCAACGCAGTGATATCGCCGCCAAAGTCAATGATACCGACCCCGCAGCGCCATTATCGTAAAATACATACCGCACGTTTCCGTCGGCATTCGCGTCCACGAATGACGTCCGTCCGCCGTATCCGTGTCAATGACGTTGTACGCATTGTTAAATGCGTCAGCGTGAGCGTGTGTAAACCCGTGTTTTCGTAAATAATCGGCCCGGACAGGCCCAAGGACGTCGGTCGATGAAACGCAAGGTCCTCGGCTGCACCCGCGGAAAACTGGGTGATGGTCTCAACATCGGTTCCCGTCAAAGCACCATCGGTCACAGCTGCAAGTGCAACAGCATGATCCCCTGCGTTGATTTGAACCGTGATATCAGACGTGGTGGTTCCGAGCGTGATCGTGTCTGCACCGGCGCCACCGATTACGACTGCTGTACCCGCGGTCACACCACCGAGGTCAAGAACGTCCGCACCAGCGCCACCGTTGATGTTTGCACCAGCTGCGATTCCGTTCACATCGATGCTGTCGATGCCTCCGCTGCCGTCAAGTCTTTGAGACCCGTGAATGCGTTGGCTGTTGCCGTCAAGTCATCTGCCGCCAGATGCATCCACCGTTGTCAACGCACTGCACCGTGCCAGCCACAACAGCTGTCCGGCTGCCGTCGATGTCCAGCTCGGTGATGCCGCCCAAAACGGTGATGGTGTTGGTGCCAGCGTTGGTCTGGGTCACGGTTGCAGCGCCAATGCTGGCGGCACCGTCGATCGTCACGCCCGCGCCTTCCTGGGTGATGCGGACATTGTTGGCCCCTGCCCCGGCTGTACCGTCGAAGTCCAGCGTCGAGCCGTTCACCGCCGTTACCAGCAGGTTATCAACGTCCAGATCGTTGAGGTTGACGGTGTTAGCACCGTTCACGTCCACCGTCGAAACCGCGCTGTCGAAGACGTCGAAGTCGATGGTCGAAGCGCCACCGGTCGAAATCGATTTCAAACTTGTCAACGTCACCCAAGGCGGCATCGATGCCAGCAGCAAGTACCAGAACGTCTGCGCCATCGCCGCCGTCGTAGGCATGGTTGGCTGTCATCGTCTCAGTGACATTGAGGGTGTCGTTGCCGGTGCCGAGATCGACGGTCCGTTACCGTCGCATCGATGGACAATTCCAGATCACCGGTCGCCGTTGCGGCGTTGATGTCGTTACGGCCGCCAGATTAGCACCGCCGAGCGTGTTGGTAATCTCAAGATCGGCCGACCCTTTGATGGTCAGGTCGTGTCATGGCATTGGCGGTCAGCGCAATATCATTGTCCGCCGAACCGGAGCGTGGTGATGGTGACCTGCGTCGGGTCAACACCACTGTCCAGATCAACCGTCGCTGTGCCCGCGTCGCCGGCGTTTTCCAGACCCAGCTCGAACTTCACCACCGGCGCGCCGGTCACGGACGACGTCGAGGGTCTGCGTATCGGCAAGTCCCTTGGCGGTCAGCGCTGCGGTATCGGTGCTGCCGTGCTTGGCGCCCAGATCAGTCACTGTAATCGTTTCATTGTCGGTGTTGGCATCGATCACCAGCGTGGTGTCTTCGCTGTTCATGTCGATGGTGACACCACCCGCGGAATTCACGATCACCTCGACGTTTTCGAGGTTATCCAGCGTGGTGCCGAGGCTGCCAAATCGAGGCTGTCACCATTTGTCAGCGCCGATTCGATGCTCAGGCTATCGGTGCCTGTCCCGCCGTCCATTGAGTCAATATCCGTCAGTGCTGTGACGTCGGTCACGGCGAAAAACCGTATCGAGCCACCAGAGCCAACAATGTCTCGAAGATCGCGTAGAGCTGATTGAAACCGTTTTCACCGTCGAACTGTGGTGAACTGGAGGTTGTCGTCTGGGTCGAACTTGAAGCAGTAGAGGTGGTGCTATCATCGTCGTTCGCGGTCAGGATAAGCAGGCCGACCAAGCAAAGCGGCAGCTCCGGCAACCGCAACTGCGACAACCACGGTGGTGTTCATCCCAGGGCCGTTGACCACCGTTACCAGCTCGCTGGAGACCATGATCTCCTTACCGTCGATGATGTACTGGCCTTCGCTCGCGATGAAGCGCTGGCCGTTCTCCAGTTCGAATTCGATCTGGCCATTGCCCAGGCGCTCGAAGCTGACGACGGAGGAGGTGATGTCCTCGAAGCCGTCGACGCTACCGGCTTCCGCCTGCGCAGCGGCAATGACACTGGCACCGGCCGCAGCAACGGCAGCGGCGGTAATCTTGCCGCGCTTGTTGCGCTTGATCAGTGCTTCTTTGTTGGCAATCAGGTCGGCTACCGACTTCATGTCCTTAAACACCATCAAATTTTCAGCCCCGAAATACCGCCGGGATACGAGAGACGACCCTGAAACAGGCTAACGCCGTGGGGTCTTTTTCAATTGGTCGAACACTGGCCCTAAAATTACAGGACCTTTGAGGCTCTCATGACGGAGGCGGGCGCAAAGGGTCAAGGCTTTTGCCGGAAATGCCCGAAAACAGACGCAATTGCCCGGGTTTTCACGGCATTATGCGGCCGTCTGTGCCTGCTTTAGTAATTTTTCCCATTATTTTCAGTAATACTCGCCTAGAAATGAAATCGAATCGCCCGATTCGAAAGTGGGTGTCGAGTCTGGCTGCTGCGGAGCCTGTTTCCCGGGCCGAGCTTAATCCTATATGCTTGGTAACAGGCCCCCTCACGAACCACCCGGAGACACAGTGCATGCTGACCCCACGCTTTGAACCCAGCGCCACCGTTGACGACTGGACTACCTTTAACCGGGTTACAGTCGCCAAGGGACGGTTGGTCTCACGCATGGGTCTGATCGCGGAGATCGGTGAAGTCGGCGCGGCGCTGGTGTCCCTGCGCATGCCCGGCGAGGACGGCGAGGCTGGCAGTGGTGATGCGCTGGTCTGGTCGCTGGACCACCCGATGCACTATCTTCTTTCAGCCGGGTCCATCGGCGGTGTTGTCGGCCCGGTTGCCAACCGACTGGGCGGGGCGCAGGCAAGCGTCGGCGACAAGGCGCTGACGCTGCTCGCCAACGAAGGCGACAACCTGCTCCACTCCGGCGCGGCGTCGACCCTCTACCGCTTCTGGCGGCTACAGGTCAGGGGCGACAGCATTGTCGCGGCGCTCGACCTGCCCCACGGCACCGATGGTTTCCCCGGTCGCCGGCAGTTGGAGGCGCGCTATCGCTTCAACGAGACCGGCGACACGCTGGAGCTGGACCTGAGCCTAACCTCGAACCGGGACACGCTGGTCAACATGACCCACCACCCCTACTGGAACCTTGCCGGTGGCGGGCCGCTGTCTGCCCATCGGCTGCGGCGTCCCGGCGAGCGGCGCGCTGACGCTCGATGCTGAACAGATCCCGACCGGTGAGGTCAGCACGCCCGCCAAGGCTGGGATGAACTTCAGCCGCGCCAAGTCCCTCGATGTCGCCAAAGGGCGCTATGATGGGTTTCTGGTGCTGCCCGAGGCGCGCGACCTTGACGCCGAACTGACCGTGCCCGAGCTGGGCCGGCGCCTGCTGGTGAGCAGCAATCAGGCCGGGGTCCAGGTCTTCACCCACCCCGGCGGCACCCTGCCCGCGCCGGAGGCTGCGCCCGATATCGGGGCGGTCGAGCACTTGCCCGAGGCTGTCTGTCTGGAACCGCAGGCGCACCCCGACGCGCCCAACCACGAGGGCTTTCCCTCGATCCTGCTGCCCGCGCGGCAAACCTACGAGAACCGCATCCGCTACCAGCTCGAATGGTAAAACCCGGCCGCGCCGCCCGTTGCCAAAGAAACCCGGAGCCGTGGCTGGTAAAGCTGGCTTGACAGGCCCCGGCCGCGCTTGAATTGTGGCAGCAACCAAGAACGATCACGCGCGACTGAAAGCGGGCCTGCTGCGATGGATTTTCACCGCCACGACCACCGGAAAGCAGACGGCCGTCAGCTCTACCTCTACAGTCGCGAACCGCGGGACTACCGCGTTACCAACGACGTCGAAGGCCCCTATGCGCCCAACCCGCACTTGCGCTGGCACCCGCTGCGGCGGGAATGGGTCGCCTACAACGCCTCGCGCAACACCCGCACCCTGAACCCGCCGCCGGACTTCAACCCGCTCGCGCCGGTGGCTGTCGACGGCTATCCCGGCGAGATCCCGGTGACCGACTTCGAAATTGCCGTGTTCGAGAACCGCTGGCCGGGCTTTGCCCAGCTCGCGGTCGGCCTTGGCGAGGATGATGGCCCACCGGCCAAGGGCGTGTGCGAAGTCGTGGTCTACACCACCGAGCCCAGCGGCACGCTGCACGACCTGCCCGGTCGACCGGATCGCGCTGCTGCTGCAGGCCTGGGCCGACCGCTACCGGGCGCTGCAGGCCCAGCCCGAAGTGCAGTACGTTATGCCGTTTGAAAGCCGGGGCGCCCATGTCGGCGTGACCCTGCCCCACCCGCACGGGCAGATTTATGCCTTTCCCTTCCTGCCCCCGCAGATCGAGCGGCAGGCGCGGGCGCAGATGGAGAATCAGGCGCTGACCCGGCTGGTCCATGCCCCCGACCCGGCGCTGGTGATCGAAGACCGGGAGCACGCGGTTGCGCTCTGCCCCGAATACGCGCGCTACCCCTTCGAGACGTGGGTCCTGCCGCGCGAGCGGGTGGCCGCGCCCGATGAAATGAGCGACGCGGCACTGATCGACTTCGCCCAGGCGCTCAAGCGCGCGCAGCAGCGGCTGGACCGGCACTTCGGCGGCACCACACCGCTGGTGCTGTGGTGCGCGCTGCCACCCAAGGGCTTCGAAAGCAGCTGGCCCTTCCACGTCCAGCTCTGGCCCATGCAGCGGGGTGAGAACAAGTTCAAGTTCCTCGCCTCGGTCGAGCAAATCACCGGCGTGTTCCTCGTCGATGTTCTGCCCGAAGACGCCGCAGCCACGCTGCGCGCAATCGATCCGGACAGCGCCGGATGAGCGCGCTGGTGATCGACGCCCAAAGCGTGGCGAGGGCGCACGCGCAGGCCTTGGCATCGAGCCGGTGGGCGTCGTGTTTGCGCCGGGGCGGGTCAACCTGATTGGCGATCACACCGACTACAACGAGGGCTATGTCTTCCCCGTCGCGCTGGAGATCGGCACCTACATTGCCTACAGCCGCAATGCCAGCGGGCTGGTGCGCGCCCGGTCGCTCAACCTCGATGAACAGCTCGAACGCCCGCTGACTGCGCCGGCCTTCGGCGACTGGCTGGACTACGTGATCGGTGCGCTGCAGGCGCTGGCCGGGCATGGCAACAGCGACCTTCCCGCCGGGCTGGACCTGACCATCGGCTCGACGGTTCCCACCGGGGCGAGTGTGTCGTCCTCGGCCGCGCTGCAGGTCGCCACCATCCGTGCGGGGCAGCAGGCTTTCGGGGTTGAGGTCGGCGCGGTCGATATCGCCCGTCTGGCCCAGCGAGCTGAAAACGACTACGTCGGCGTGAACTGCGGGCTGATGGACCAGATGGCCTCCTCGACCGGAAAGCCCGGCTCCGCGCTGTTCTTCGACACCAAGACCATGGAGACCAGCCTCGAAGCCCTGCCCGCCGACTTCAGCTTTCTGACGCTGCATTCCCGCCTGTCGCGGCAGCTTACCGACGGGGCCTATAACGAGCGGCGGGCTCAGTGCGAAGCCGCCGCCAGCGCGCTGGGGCTGCCCAGTCTGCGCACGGCGACGATGGAGCAGGTCGAAGCCCTGCCCGACCCGCGCATGCGGGCCCGGGCGCGGCACGTGGTCAGCGAGAACCGGCGGGTGCTGGAGGCGCGCGAGGCGCTACGCGCGGGCGATATGGTGCGCTTCGGGGCACTGATGACCCAGTCCCACCAGTCCTTAAGGACTGATTTCCAGACATCGACCCGCGAGGTCGACGCGCTGGTGGAGTCCTGCCTCGCCCGCGGCGTGCTCGGTGCCCGCATCACCGGAGCGGGTTTCGGGGGCTGTATCGTCGTGCTGGTCGAACGTGGGGCCGAGGCCCGGCTGGTCACTTCGCTGCGCTATGCTCACCCGCAGGCGTGGCTGGTGGCGACCTCGACGGCTGTTCACGCTCCCGGCAAATCAGGCCGGGGTTGAGAGCCATGCAGGCCGCCGGAAAGCATCACCCCGAGGAGTCGAGCCGCCATGCAGCGCCTTGACCGCATCCTGCACCTGCGTCTGCTGGCAATCTTCGCGTTGATTCTGACCGTGGTCACGCTGAGCGCCGTGCTATCGCAGGCGGCGCGGCTGACCGATGAGGTGTTGCGCGCGGGCATGTCGCTGTCTGAGTTTGGCGGCCTGATCTTGCTGATTGTGCCGAAAATGGCCGAGCTGGTGACACCCTTGGCCTTCGGCATCGCGGTCATCCTCGCCTGCGTCCAGCGAAACGAGGCCGGAACCACGCTCCTGCTGCGCGCTGCGGGTCGCGCACCGCGGGTCGACGCCAGTGTTATCACCGGCGGTAGCCTCGTCGTCGCGCTGGTGCTGTTTGTCTGTGCCAGCGTGCTGGTACCGCTGAACCAGAGCCAGTACCGGCAGGCCTTTGCCCTCGCCCAGCAGCAGGGGATTGAGCGCCTGCGCATCCAGCCGGGGCAGCCGGTGACGCTGGTGCCGGGCCTGAGCCTGCAGGTCGAGCAGCACCGCGAGGCCGGGGTGTTCGAAGGCGTCACCGTGATCGACCTCACCCGCCCCGGCGAGCAGCTGATCATTCGTGCCGGGCGCGCCGAGCTGAGCCGTACCGGCAAGCTGGCGCTTTCCCTGCGGCTGACCGAGGCACAAGTGGAACAAACCACGGCAGACGGGCAGACCACCTCGCTTCGTTTTGCCAGCACCTTGCTTCCCCTCACCCTGCCCGGTCCGCGCGGGCTGGTCGCGCCCATGCTCCCCGACCGGCTGACGCGGGCCGATACGCTGTCTTCGACGGCACTGCTCAGGCAGATCAGCGCAGGCGACGCCGCACCGGCTTTAGCAGCCGAGCTGACCCGACGCGGCGCGGCGGCACTATCCGTGCTCGCCTTCGGCCTGCTGGCCAGCGGGCTGCTGTTCGCGCGCCGCCCCGATGGTCGCCGCCAGACCGTGCCCGCTACCGCCCTGCTGGTGTTCCTGATCCTGTATCTGCTGATCCAGACCACGCTGCTGTCCGCGCGGGGTTCAGCCCGGCTACCGGAGCGCTGGTGTTGGCAATCAGCCTGTCCCCGCCTATCCTCGCACCGGTTCTGCAGGCCCTGATCAGGCTCGCGCGACGTCCTGCGGCGGCGTCCTGATCCGGACTGCACACCCGAATTCCCTCGCAAAGCTGAAAGAAGTCCAGTCCATGTACCAGCCCGATAACCAACCGCGCCTTGGCGTTTGCTACTACCCCGAACACTGGCCCGAGGACACGTGGGAGGCCGATGCACGGCGGATGAAAGAACTCGGTCTGACCACGGTACGGATCGGCGAATTTGCCTGGGCGCGGATGGAGCCAGAGCCGGGTATTTTCACCTGGGACTGGTTGGATCGGGCGATCCAGACCCTCGGGGATGCCGGGCTGAAGGTCGTGCTCTGTACCCCGACCCCGACCCCGCCCAAGTGGCTGACCGACGCCTACCCCGGCGTGCTGCGGCACAGCGAAGACGGCCTGCCGGAAAAACACGGCTCCCGCCGCCACGTCTCCGTTGCCTCCAAGACCTATCGCGAGCAGTCGCGCCGGATCACCCGCGCGCTGGCTGACCGATACGGCCACAACCCGCACATCATCGGCTGGCAGACCGACAACGAATACAGCTGCCACGACAGCACCCTGTCCTACGGCCCCGAAGACCGCGAGGCCTTCCAGCTGTGGCTGGCTGGAGGCCTACGGCGACATCAATGCGCTCAATGCGCAGTGGGGCACGGTGTTCTGGTCCATGACCTACCGCAGCTTTGACGAAATTGAGCTGCCCAACCGTCTGACCGCTGAACCGGCTCCGGCACACTGGCTCGATTTCCGGCGCTTTTTCAGCGACATGACCGCCGAATTCAACCGCGAGCAGTGCGATATTCTGCGCGCTGGCAGTCGATCGGACATGTTCATCACCCACAACTTCATGGTCGCCGAAATGGGCTTCGACCATTGGACGGTGAGCAGCGATCTGGACTTTGCCAGCTGGGATTCCTACCCGATGGGCTTCGTCGAGAAGTTCGCCAGCCGCATGGGCATGCGCGGTGAAGCCATGATTGACCGCTATATGCGCATCGGTCACCCCGACATCGTTTCCCTGCACCACGACCTCTACCGCGATATGTCGCGCACGGGTCGGCTGTGGGTCATGGAGCAACAGCCCGGGCCGGTGAACTGGGCGGACTGGAACCCCGCGCCCGTTGACGGGGCGGTGCGGTTCTGGACGCTGGAGGCCATCGCCCACGGTGCCGAAGTCGTCTCCTACTTCCGCTGGCGGCAGGCCCAGTGGGCGCAGGAGACCTACCACACCGGCCTGAATCGGCCCGACGGCACCCCCGACCGGGCCTCGGTCGAGGTCGAGAGCCTGCGCGATGACCTGCCCAAGCTGACCTTCGTCGACCGCAACGACGCGGCGGGCGGCGACAAGTCCAACACCGTGGGGCTGTATTTCGACTGGGAAGCAGCCTTCACCTACGAAGCGCTGGTGCAGGGCAAGGACCAGAACGCCTATGCCCAGACGGCGAACTGGTATCACTTCCTGCGCCGGATGGGGCTGAACGTCGAGTTCGTCTCCCCAGCCGGATGGCGGTCCTGCCCGCCTACATCATTCCCTGCGCCCCTGTGCTGGTGGCCGACGTGGTCGACTTCCTGCGCGAAACCGGTGCGCCGACCATCTTTGGCTGCCGCACCGGCTCCCGCGACGGCACCCTGAACTGGATGCCCCAGCCCATGGTCTGCGAGGACGGCGTTCCGGTCGAGCCACTGATGGCCGACCTGTTCCTGGACCGTGTCGAGAGCCTGCGTCCGAGCCAGCAGATCGGGGTGGAACTCGCCGACGGGACGGCGTTGCAGGCCTCGGCCTGGGTCGAGCACCTGCGGATCATGGGGCTGGCCGAACCCGGCTCGAACGAACCCCGGTCGAGGTGCTGGGCAGCTTCCGCCGCGAACCGCACCTGCCCTCCGGGCTGGATGCGGCTTTCGTGCGGCAGGAAAACCTGCACTATCTGGGATTCGAACCCGACTATGAAGGGATGAAGGCCATCATGGCGCCGATCTTCGACGCTGCGATGATCGCCGCCGATGAGCTGCCCGAAGACATCCGCATGCGGCGCTCAGACGGGCGGCTGTACGTGATGAACTTCGGTCCTACCGACTACGATGCCGCGAAAATGGGCCTGCGTGGGGAGGCGATCATCGGCGATGGCACCGTCGTCCGGCCGTATACGGTCAGCGTCTTCGCCGACAGCTGAACCGACCTTGAACGGTGCTAGCGTGCGCTCCCGCGGGAGCGCGCCAGCACCAACCCGCCCAGCGTAATAAGTCCGGCCCCGATCCAGAACATCAGCGACGGCACCTGCCCCAGCAGGAATAAGGCCCACAGCATGGTCATGACGATGCCGCCGTACTTCACCGGCGCGATAAAGCTGGCCGAGGCATGGCGGAAGGCCATGACGTTGCCCATCTGCCCCAGGTTGGCCAGCAGCCCCATGCCCAGAAACACCATCAGCTGGAACCAGCTCACCGGCTCCCAGTTCAGCAGCGCAAAGGGCGCCAGATAGATCGACCCGAAAGCCGCCATGCCGACCACCAGAATAAAGGTGCTGTCCTCGGTCGGTGATGAACTTGAGGATGGTGAACTGCGCCCCGAGCGTGAAAGCCGCGCCAAAGGCTGCCAGAGCGCCGAGCGAGACGAATTGCTCCACCGCGCCGAAGTTGGGTTCTGCCGTCACCACCCCGCCAACCAGCGCGATGACCCCGCGAGCAGCACGAGCCGGTTCGGCCGTTCGCCCAGCAGCAGCATGGCCAGCGCCACCGTGAACACCCCGGAGGTCATGGTGATGGCCGAGGCGTTCGCCTGGTCGATGTTGAGCACCGCCACGATCGAGCACAGGAAGGTCAGCGCCCCGAAGGCCGCACGCAGGGCGTGCCAGCCGAGCAGCCCGGGGTCGGCAACAGTCGCGCGGACTGCCCCGAGAGCACGAAATACAGCATCAGCGGGGTCAGGGTGACGAACCCGCCCACGAACCGAAACCACGCCAGCTGGTAGGGGCTCAGGCCCTCGCCCCATAGGTTGGGAAAGATAAACAGCAGGCTGTAAAACGCCGAACCCTGCAGGGTCCAGATGACCCCCTGAAGCGGACGCGGATTCTGGTCCGTGGCGAGGTGCTGGGCGGAGGTATCAACCCGCATGGGCACACTCGAAGGCCGCTAAGGTATTGAAAACAAATATAACTATGCGCATAGATGCAGGCGTGGCGACCTTCATGCTCTGTTCTCGTTTTGGGCTACCATGCCGTGCCTTTGCGACTCTGAGTGGTCCGACCAAAGCATGCTGTTGTTTCTATTAGGGGCTTCTAATGTTCTATTCCGGGCCTTGTGCCGGTTCTCCGCTATCAAAGCCCTCGATCAGGTCCCGGATCTCACCATAGCGGGGATGTTCGGGGTCGATCAACGGCAGAAGTCGGCGGAATAGCACACCCGCCGCCGCGCGGTCTCCGGCTTCCGCAGCCGCCTGCGCGGCGAGCATGAGCAGGCGCGGGTCTTCGGGCTGCAGGTTGAGCAGGCCATTCAGCGCGAAACGCAGCCCCTCCAGATCCTGGAGATTGGCGTAAGAGCGGGCGAGCCGTTCCCATTCCTCGACGCTGCCGCCATCCTGCTCGAGCCGCTGGCGCAGCCCGGCGACCATCCCCTGAATGGCCGCCTGTCGGTCGGCATCGCTGGCGCCGCTGAGTTGTTCGCTGAGGGCGGCAACCCGGTCCGGATCGGGGCCGTTGCCCGCAGGCGCCGTGTCGATCGTCGGTGCAGACTGGACCAGCAGCCGGGGCTGGCCGAGGCTCAGGTACAGCCCCGCGCCGATCAGCACCACGGCAAAGGCCATCAGGGAGAGACTGCGCACGGCCTAGCCCCCTCCCCGCCGTTCGTCGTCATTTGATGCTGCATCTTTCGTGCCGCGCGCGCCCAGCCGCGCCTGCCCGCGCCTGAGCACCAGCAGAGTAATGCCCAGACCGAGCACGAAGATCAGCACCGGCCCGAACCACAGCCCCAGCGTCAGGGCATTCAGCGGCGGGGTCATCAGCACCGCATCACCATAGCGCTCGACAAACCAGTTACGGATTTCTGCATCGGACTGCCCGGCGAGGATCAGGCGATCGACCTGCGCGCGCATATCCTGCGCCAATTCGGCGTTGGACTCGGCGATGCTCTGGCCCGCGCAGACCACGCAGCGAAGCTCATTGTAGAGTGCCTTGGCACGGATTTCTTCGAGACTCTGACCCAGCGCCTGCACGGGCGCGAGCAGCATCGTCAGAACCAGCACGGCCAGCAGGGCGATAACCGGAGGTAAAGTGCGTTGCGGTGCGATCAGGGTCATTGGGATCGCCGCCTCCCACGCTGCCTCGAACTGACTGCGCAGCGCGCCGACCAGCGGCCCGGGCGAGCGGAACAGCAGGGTTCCTTCAGCGCTGAACACGTAGGTTTCCGGAACGCCGGTGAGGCCGAAGTTGAGCGCGTTGAGGCTGTCCTTGTCGGTGGCCACGGCAGCGTAGGGGTTACCATCGGTGGTCAGGATACTGGGCCGACGCCAATGGATCATCGCGGTAGGCCAGCCCGAGCAGGCGCCCGGGGTTGGCTTCGGCAAAGGCCAGCAAATAGGGGTGCTCCAGCCGGCAGGGCTGGCACCAGCTGGCGAAGAAATTGACCACATACGGCCCGTCGCTCGGGGTTGCTGCAACCAGATCGGCGAGCGCTTCGTACCCGGGGAGCGGCGTCGCCTGATCCAGCGCTGAGAAATCCGGGGCCAGCGCCGTGGTCTGGGTCGGGAACTGCGCAGGATCGCGCTGCGGGCTGAGGCCGAACCAGAACAGCGAACCGACGAGCAGGATCGAAGCCGTCCCAAGAATAATGATGGCGAGGCGGACCAGAATGCGGGTCACGGGCGGAGGCTCCTTCTCTGTCGGCGGATCGAAGCAGCAAGGCCACACAGACCGCCCAGCACCATCAGCACGGCCCCCAGCCACAGCCACGGGATCAGCGGTCGCCAGCTGAGCGTAAGCACGGAGCCGCCGTCCGGTGCCTGGGTGTTAAAGGCGAGGAAGATATCCCCCAGCCAGGTGGTCCGGATCGCGGCTTCCGTGGTGCTGTCCCCGCGCACGGGATAGAAGCGCCGTTCGGGCGCCAGCGTCGCCTGCACCCCACCATCGGCGGTCAGCAGGCTGACATCGGCAAAGGCAGAGATGAAGTTACGGCCCGCGGCCGGGTCTGCACCCTGCTCCCGCACGCCATCGAGGCGGAAGGTCAGGTGACCGACCTGTGCGCTGTCACCAACCTGCAGGTTGAGGGTGCGTTCCTGCACCATAGCCGAACCGGCGATCATGCCGAAAACGGCGACGCCGAGACCCGCGTGGGCGAGGCTGACGGCCCAGGCGCTCAACGCCGGGCGCTGCCCGCCGCGCAGGCTCTGCAGCAGGCGTGAGGCACCGCCGGCAACCAGCCATCCCGCCAGCCCCAGTCCGAGGATAACGGGAAGCGACAGGCGCGGCTGGCTCAGCCATAGCAGCAAGCCGACCACCACCGCCGCCAACGCAATCGCGGCAATCGCGAGGGTCAGAAGGCGCCGCCGGAGGGCGTGGGCTGCCTCGCCGCCACGACGCAGGCGTTGCCACGGCATGAAAGGCCCCAGCGCCATCAGCAGGATCAGCGGCACCATAAACGGCAGGAAGGTCGCGTCGAAATAGGGCTTGCCCACGCTCAGCGGCTGGCCAAAGGCCTCCGCGATGAGCGGGAAGAAAGTTCCAAGCAGCACCACCGCTGCGCCCGTGGAGAGGAACAGGTTGTTGAGCACCAGTGCGCCCTCACGGCTTACCGGGGCGAAGCCACCACCGGGACGGAACTGCGGCGCGCGCCAGGCGAACAGTCCGAAGGCACCGATCACGGTCAGCCCGAGAATGCCGAGAATGAAGACCCCCCGGCTGGGGTCGACGGCAAAGGCGTGGACCGAGGTCAGCAGCCCCGAGCGGACCACGAAGGTGCCCAGGATCGCCAGCACGAAGGTGACCACGCCGAGGAACAGTGTCCAGACCCGCAGCGTGCCAGTTTTCTCCACCACCATCAGCGAGTGGATGAACGCGGTACCGGTCAGCCACGGCATGAAGGAGAGGTTCTCGACCGGGTCCCAGAACCAGAACCCGCCCCAGCCCAGCTCGTAGTAAGCCCACCAGCTGCCCAGCGCGATCCCACCGGTCAGCCCGGTCCAGGCCAGCAGGGCCCAAGGCCGCACCAGTCGTGCCCAGTCCCGGTCCGCCTCCCCGCGCAGCAGCGCAGCGACGGTCAGCGCGAAGGTCAGGGAAAACCCGACATAGCCGAGGTAAAGCAGCGGCGGGTGCAGCGCCAGTCCGATATCCTGCAGCAGTGGGTTCAGCCCCCGGCCCTCCGTCGGCGCAGGCAGAATCCGCTCGAAAGGGTTGGAGGTGAAAATGGTGAAGGCGAGGAAAGCCAGCGTCACCAGCGCCTGCACCCCAGCGCGTGGGTTATCAGCGCAGAACCGCTGGTCGTCTCGACGCTTGCTCAGCGCGCTCAGACGCGCGGCTCCCGGCCTGTCAGCGCCAGCAGGCCGCCAAACAGGCTCAGGATCAGCACCCACAGCAGGATCGAGCCCTCGTGGTTACCCCAGACACCAGAGATTTTATAGAGCAGCGGCTTCGCGCTATGGCTGTGTTTGAAGGTGGTTTTGACACTGAAGTCACCGGCAACGAAGCTGGCGATCAGGCCCGATAAACGACAGGCTGATCAGCCCGGCACCCAGCACCGCCGTCCCCGCACCGCGCGTGCAAGCAAGGCTTCGTTCAGGCCCAGCGGTGCGGCGGGCAGGAAGGCGAGCAACAGCTGCAGCCCGACCAGCGGCAGGGCCAGAGCCAGCGCCAGATGCGACCACTCGGCGATCATTGCGCGGCGCTGTCCGCGGCGGCTTCGCCGTGCTCGCGCAGCTCACGCGGGACGTAGGCCTCATCGTGCTTGGTCAGCAGCGTGCTGGCCTCGAAGTCACCCGCAGCGGTCAACGTGCCGGTGGCGATGATGCCCTGCCCTTCGCGGAAAAGGTCCGGCAAGGCGCCGCTGTAGCGCAGCGCCATGCTGCCGCCGTCGCTGTCTGCAAGGGTGAAGCGGTGCTCGATGCCGTCTGAGGTGCTGTAGGAGCCGGGTACGATCTGCCCGCCAAGGCGGAACACCTTGCCAGGCGGCAGCTCGGCGGCCACGATCTGCGATGGTGTGCGGAAGGCGTTGAGCTGCCCGGGCAGAGACAGCACGATCAGCAGCACAGCCCCGGCGGCGAGGATGGCGCCAAGGCTGACCCAGAGCAGCCGACTGCCGACGCGGGAGCGTCTCACTGGCCCTGTTCCTCTTGCAGGTTGCGCAGCTCGCGACGGGCGCGGGACAGCAGCACGCGCGCAACGACGAGGGCGAGGATCATGGCCAGCACGGCGGCGCCGTAACTGCCCCAGATGGCAACGCTGCGGTCATCCCACATGGCTCAGGTCCCCGTCGCTTCTGCGATGAAGGTGTGCGCGGCGGCCTGCTTCCGGCGCAGAGAGCGCAGCCGCATGCGGATCAGCTCAAAGCGCATCAGCCAGATGCCTACGGCCATGTAGAACAGGTACGTGCCAAGCATGGTAATCAGCAGCGGCGGGACATAGACCCCGGCGATGCCGTCGTCCTCGGCCGTCGCGGCGGTAGCGGCAGCTCCCCGCCTTCGCTGCCCTCGCCCCGTCCGAGCAGATTGAGGATGACCCGGCCGGTCAGCTGAACCACGTTGGCACCGCTGGAGGCCTGGTGCAGGACCAGAAACCACTCGGTCACGAACTTGAGAGCAGCACCGTCACGACGCTGGCGACGAGGAAGATCGACCCCACCCGGCGCGCGAGCGCAGGGTCACGCTGCGAGAGCACCCGCACCAGCACGATGTAAGTCAGATACTGGAACAGCAGCAGCAGCTCGAGCACCATGCGCGGATCGCGCCAATCCCAGTAGGTGTTGAGCGTCGGCTTGCCCCAGAGCGCGCCGGTAACCAGCGCCACGATGGTGACAATCGCCCCCACCGGCGCTGCGGCCAAACAGTAAATCTCAGGCAGCGGGTGGCGCCAGACCAGCGCGACAAACGCCGCCAGCGACATACTGCCGTAGATGATCAGCGACAGCCCCGCCGAGGGGACGTGCACGAACAGCGGCTTGATCAGCTCGAGCATTTCATCGTCGGGCGGCACTTGCAGGCCCCAGACCATGCCGCCCAGCGCCAGTAGAACACCCAGCACGAGCAGGACGGGCTGGCTGGCCTCAGCCCAGCGCATGAACCGCGTAGGATTAGCAAACTTATGCATGGACTGGGATATGGACGGTTTTCCCGACAAACTCAAACTGAAGGTTGCCGCAGGACCCTCAACCGACCCTTGCATTCTGCGAAAGGCATGGCTTGGCGTGCTAGACTGCTGTTGCTTGCTTTTGGGCAAAGCCGGTTTGCGCGGAGAATGCCGGATCAGACACGTTGTCGACACAGACAGGGACTATTTTCGGTTTCATGAACGCAGGTACAGAACCCTTTGAGCGACATCAGACAAGAACCGGGCCAGCCTCAGCCCGCGCCGCTGCCATACTGCTGGCTTTGGTGAACCCTGCTGGTCGTGCTTATTGGCTGCCGCGACGAGCAGGCGGAAACCCGTGAACGATCCCGAGACTTCGCCGGTACCCTGCGCGATGGTCGCCCGGAAGCGCTGGATCCCTACGGCCTCTATCGCCAGACCGAAGCCGGAACCTTCGAAGCGGTCACCGCTGCCACTGCCGCCGGGTCCCGACGCCCTGCCTGAACTCGGTCGCTGCGCCAGCATCAACAATTTCTGGTGCCTCAAGACCCCGGGCGGGGCGCAGTGGAAGGGGCAGATCGGGGCCGACGCCTCTGGCCACGCTGCATTCGTCGACCCGGTTTACTCGGCCCGGGCCTTCGCCCGGCTGATGCGGATTTATCGCTTTCGCCACGACCTCGTGACCGTGCGGGAGATAGCGCGTCGCTACGCACCGCCGGGCGACTGCATCGGCAGCCTGAGCTTTTGCCCGGTGTCAGACGACGTGGAACTTGGGCCGGACCGGCCCCAGCGGCAGGTCGGTGATCAAGTGATTACCTATTCCCTGACACGGCCCGGCGACGATTTCGAGCGCAAGCCTCTGGAGGCCTGTACCCGGCCGCTGCTGTACTGCCCGCGCGGGATTAATCGCTCGGAGGCCTATGCCGCGACACTGGCCGCCGCGCTCGGGCTTGGATCGATCGACGACGACATCGCGCTGTTCGACGACAAAGGGCGGCTGGACTTCACCCGTGCACAAACGCTGTTCCAAGCCATGACCCGCTTTGAACTGGGGGCGGACTATGCCGTCGACCCGACCCTGATCCGGCGCGGCATCCTCATGGAAGCCCGGGATTACCTACAGGAAAACCAGCGGCTCTACTGATCGCCGGTGCTCTGCGGCGCCTCGTCCGCCGACCAGCTGCCGAACAGTCGCGTGAGCCGCGCCGTGAGCCCCGCCCAGAACGTCTCCATCAGCGCGGTCTGCGCTGGCGCATCGCCGCTGAGCGCAGCCTGCGCCAACAGGGCCTGTTCTCGCTCGGGGTCTTTCGCCACGCCCTTCCCATGGCGGTGGAGAATGGCGAGGTTGTAGGCGGCCTCCGCAGAGCCACCCTCCGCCGCGCGGGCGTACCACGCCGCCGCCTCGGTCCAGTCCTGCGCAACGCCCTCGCCCCGATCGTAGAGGGTCGCCAGACGGAACTGTGCGGCGGTATCACCAGCTTCGGCGGCACGCTGGTACCATTCTGCTGCAGCCGCCATGTCCACTGCTCCGCCCTGCCCCAGATCCAGCATCAGCGCGAGGTTGAACTGGGCATCGCGCAGTCCAGACTGCCCCGCCTGCTCGAACCAGAGGCGCGCCTGTGCCAGATCCTGCTCGAGGCCATCCCCCAGCGCCAGACGCGCCCCCAGATCGAGCTGAGCGGGCGCGTAGCCGGTGAGGGCAGACAGCTTCAGGAAATCATAGCCACGGGCCGCCGCCGGCTCGGCAGCGTCGGCGCTGCGCAGCACCTGCTGGCTGAGGCTGTAGAGGTGCGCGCTATAAGCTTCCGGAAAGTAAGCGCGACTGGGATAGCCCTCGGCATAGCGCAGGATATCGGCGGCCGACTGCGGCAGCTGATCAAAGGGGTCTTCCCGGCCAGCAGCGCGTCGAGCATCACTTCGAACTGGTCGTCGAGCGGAATGTCGGTGGTTGCCGTGGTCTGCGCGGGCGCCCGCAGGCTGACCACGAGAAACGGGGCGGAAAAAATGAACGCTGTGATCAGGCGCAACAGTCCGCGCATCAAAACCCGCAAGCCGGACAAATCGCGACGCGCAGCAGCGGGGCGCACCTTAGTCGTCATCCGGGTCTGGTTTGAGCAGACCTTCGTCCCCCGAAGGCTTCGGGGTTGTCTTCAGGATTTTGGGCTTTGCAACCTCGGCTGCAGGTTCCGATGCCACCGCCCCTTCGTCGTCCTCGGCCTCGTCGGACGCGGCGTCAAAAATCTGGTTTTCGTCGTCATACTCGCTGTCGTCAGCCCAGTAGGGGTTGTTCGCCCGCTGATAGGTCTCAATCCGCCCACCGATGAAAATCGCGGCCTCATAGAGCAGGTACATGGGACCGCCAAGCATAGCCTGCGAGATGATATCCGGCGGGGTCAGAACCCCGGAGAGGATGAAAAGGATCAGGACGGCAAACTTGCGGTTCCGCTTGAGGAACTTGGTCGACACCAGCCCCGAGCGCACCATCAGCGTCAATGCGACCGGCAGCTGGAAGCCCAACCCGCCGCCGATCAGCATGCGCATGGAATCGCGCAGGTAGTCGGCAATCTTGGTCTGCGGGTCGATGCTGACCTTATCCAGCGGACGCAGCTGGGCCATATCGCGCAGGGCGGCGCGGTAGGCTTCACCGGCGGCCACGAACGCATCACGTCCCGCCTCGGCGGGGTCCATGCCCAGAAAGGTCGCGCTTGCGGCGCGGTAGGTCTCCAGCACCGCCTGAAATTCGGCCTCCGAACGCGACATATTGAATTCGCCGCCGTTGAGCGCGTAGCCGATCAGGAAGGTGAAGGCCATCGGCATGACCACGAAGTAGACGAAGGCGATCCCCGTCGCGAACAGGATCGGCGAGGCGATCAGGAAGGGTCGCATCGCCCCCTTTTCATTGCTATACAAGCCCGGCGCGACGAAGCGCCAGATCTGGAACAGCAGCACGGGCAGCGTGATGGCAAAGCCAACGAACAGCGCCAGTGAGAAGTCGGCGAAGAACTTCTCGAACGGGCTGGTCACGATAAACACCGTGGGCAGGCCATTGCGCTCGAACACGGCGATGATCGGTTCGGCGAGGAACAGGTAGATCGGCCGGGCGAGGAAGAATGCGCCGACCGTCAGCACGAAGAACACGAGGATGTAGATGAACACACGCTGGCGCAGCTCGCGCAGGTGCTCCATCAATGGTGCCTGACTGGGGTCCTCGGTGGTACCGATAACGGTATCAATCTGCGCTTCATCGGTGGGATCGGCAGCAGCCGCAGTCGCATCCGCCCTTCCCCGACGCTGAAACATCGAACGCATCCGTCCGGCGACGGCACCCAGTCCCTTGGGCGGCTGGTTTCCCTCAGCGCTCATGGATCAGCCCGACGCCTTGGACCGACTGGCGGCGGTCTTGGTTTTCTTCGCTGCCGAGGCCTTCTTCGTCGGTGCAGCCTTGTTCGCCGGTGCCTTTTGCGCGGGTGCCTTTTTCGCGGGTGCCGCTTTCCTGACCGCCGGGGTCTTCTTTGCCGCCGCGGCCGGAGTCGGCGCGGGTTCAGGGGTAGTCGCCGACGCGACAGCCTCACTGCTGGTCGTGACCTGTGAGAAGGGGTTGGATACCGCGTTCGAGGCTTGGTTGATTTCGTCCTCGGTCTCGCGCATGGCGTCGCGCAGATCCTGCGTCGGATCGATGCTGCTGCGCAGGTCCTGCGCTTCCTTGCGCAGGTCATCGAGGTCGCTCTCACGGATCATGTCGTTGACCACGCCCTGAAATTCGCGGGTCAGCTTGCGGATTTGGCGCATGAAACCGGCGATACCCTTGAACAGCCGGGGCAAATCCTTGGGACCGACGACCAGCAAAGCGATCACGCCGATCACGATCATTTCGGTCATGCCTAGACCAAACACGGCTTACCCTCGAACGGCTTCAGTGAGCGATGACGGAAGGACAGGATTACGGGTGGAAAAAGGGGGTAGAGCGATGAACGTCGCTCTACTTTGCTTTGCTCGCCGTCGTCTTCTTTGGGGCTGCCTTCTTCGCAGCAGGCTTTTTCGCAGGAGGCTTTTTCGCAGCAGGCTTCTTGGCCGCTGTCTTTTTTGCTGCCGGCTTCTTCTTGGCGGCAGGCGCGACCGGTTCGGCGGTCTCATCATGCTCGATGGTCTTCGCCGGTTCAGGCTCAGACGCCGCAGCAGCCGTCGAGGCTGCTTCTGCTTCGTCTTCCTTGCCTTCGCGCAGGCCGGAGCGGAATGCGTTGATGCCCTTGGCCATATCACCCATCAGGCCGGGAATGCGTCCCCGACCAAAGACCAGCAGAATGATCAGCAGCAGGATCAGCAATACAAGGGGGTTTCCGAGACCACCGAGACCCATGGTTTTTCCTCCGAATTCGTCAAAGCGGGACACCGCGCGCGGCGAGGTCCAATACACCCCATGATATGGGGCTTAACCGCAGTGGTGCAACTCTTTATAGGCAGCGGCAGCTACCGGCGCGAAGGCCGGCATTGCCAGAAGACGGATCAGCTGCGCCCAACCTTGCCCGTGGCAACGCGTTCAGCTGCGCGCCTGATCGAGTTGAATGACCTCCGCCGAGCCGCCTGGTTCGGTGCCTTCCCCGCTTTCTTCGAACCCGAGTTCGAGCTCCAGCTCCGTCTCGCCTTCGTCTTCATCGCTGTCGTCCCCCGTTGGCAATGATGCAAGCCCTTCGCGCCGGTCGAGCAGGCCTGCAGACTTGAGTTCTTCCATGCCGGGCAGGTCCTTGACGCTGGAGAGGCCGAAGTGGTCGAGAAACTCGTCCGTCGTGCCCCACATCAGCGGTCGTCCCGGCGTTTGTTTTCGGCCGCGTGGCTTGATCCACCCGGCTTCGAGCAGCGTATCCACCGTGCCCTTGGCAACGGCGACCCCGCGAATGTCTTCGATTTCGGCGCGGGTCACGGGCTGGTGGTAGGCAATGATCGCCATAGTCTCCATCGCCGCCCGGCTCAGCCGTCGGCTGGCAACGCGTTCGAGCGCCAGGTCACCAGCGAGGTCAGAGGCGGTGCGAAAGGCCCAGGTCTTACCGGCCTGCTCCAACACGATGCCGCGGTTGGCGTAGTGCGACTGCAGCGTGGTCAGGATCGCCTCGACGTCCTCCCCTTCGGACAGCTGTGCAGCAAGCAAAGAGACAGGCACCGGTTCTTTCGACGCGAACAACAGGGCCTCGATCAGGCGCAGGGAATTGAAGTCACTCAACCGCCGCTCTCCTCTTGGTCAAACGTGCGCCCCTCGGGCGTGCGCAGGTAGATTTCGTCGAAGGCGCCGTCCTGACGCAGGCTGATTTCCCCGCGGCGCGCCAACTCCAGACTGGCGGCGAAGAACGACGCCTGCGCCGAGCGCCGCTTGGCAGGCGAGCTCAGCTCGATCGGCAGGAAGGACGACAGCGTGCGCCAGGCCGGGATCGGCCGGTTCACCAGTCGCGCAAGGTTTTTGACCGCGTCTTCGAGGCTGTAGACCGGGATTTTCCGCACCGCGCGCTCGACCCCGGCGTGCCGGTTCTGCACCAGCGCGTAGGCCCGCAGCAGGTGGTAGAGCTCGACGTCGAGCCGGCGTTCTGTCTTGCGGCTGATTTCCAGCGCCGGGCCGCGCACGAAGCGGCGTTCGCCCAGCGCCGGCAGGTCGAAGACATCAGCCGCCGCCTTCTGCATCGCTGCAAGACGCTGCAGGCGGAAGGCTATGGCCTCGGCTGACTCGGCCGCTGCGATCGACTCTTCGGCCGTGGACGGCAGCAGGATCTTGGATTTCAGGTACGCCAGCCACGCCGCCATCACCAGGTATTCGGCAGCGAGATCGAGGCGCTTGCGCTTCACCAGCCGCATGAACTGCAGGTATTGGTCCACCAAAGCGAGGATCGAAATCTGGGCGAGGTCGACCCGCTGATCACGAGCGAGGTCCAGCAGGAGGTCGATGGGGCCTTCGTAGCCTTCGAGCCGGAGAATCAGCGCATCCCGGGCTTCCGGGGCGCCGCCGTCATCTTCGAAGTCCGGATTCGTTTCAGCATTATGCGACGGATTATCCATGCCGTGGTCATAGGCCAAAGCCTCACGGATGGGAATTCAGACCGCTGGGGATAAGTCCGATTTAGATGATCTGTGGCACCGGGGCGACCTCAGAGACTAGGACTGCCCCCGCACAAAGATACAGTCTTGCCCCTGACGCTTCAGCTGAACACAGAAATCCTGCGCCGTTGACTTGGTCGGCATGGGACCAGCCTGCAGGCGATAGAACACCCCGCGCGCGCCGGAATCGTAGGACACCACACGGTGCGAGAGGCTGCCGAGCAAGCCCGGGAATTTCTGCGTCAGACGCAGCCACAGCGCGTCGGCCTGCTGCTCCGAGCGCAGGGCGCCAAGCTGGATGCCAAAGGGCGCCACGACGGCGGCTCCGGTCAGGCTTGGTGCCTGCGGCGTGGTCGGCTGCCCCGAGGCGGGATCGATGGCAACCACCGTGGTCGCCGAGCCGCGCACCGACCCTGGCGTCAGTGCGGCGGTTTCCGTCCCCAGAATATTGACGGTGGACGAGGGCGTCGGCTGGTTCGCCGGCGCGGCCTGCACCGGCACCACCATGGCCTGTCGCGGAACCGTGACCGCACCGCGCAGCTTGGGCGTCGCGGGCAGCGGCAGGTCGTTCATGGCATTGGCCAGCGGGGTCAGGTCGTCGAGCGCGCTGCCGGCGTCGCTGGCGGGGGCTGAAGCATCCGGCGCGGTCATGCTGGTTGCCGCTGCGGTGTTGGTGGTCGGGTCAGCAACCGGACGCAGCTGAGGTGTCATCGAGCAGGAATTGCAGGCTGCTGCTACTGCTGCCGCTGTTCTGCGCGCCCCGACGGCCGTGTCGGCACCGGTTGCCGCGACCGTCATCGCCTGCGCGCCGCCGGTGCTCTCCGGCACTGGCGGTACGGCTGGTGTAGCGATCTCCTGGTGCGGATAGCGCCGCGCTTTCGATAATGTCACTGACCGGGTCGAGACGGTCCGACACACCATTCGGGTCATCCGCGTTGCTGCCGAAGCCCATTTGCAGCGTCGGGCTTTCCTGATCAGCCGCCGCGTAGCGGTCGTCGGACAGGGCCATATCGCCGCTGGGTTGGTTCATGATGCTGAGATCGCTCTCGAACACGCGTCCCCGGGCAAAGTCAGGGTCGAGCCCAGCCTCCTCCGGCGTAACCCGGATAGGCGAGGTGGGCGCACTGATGACCGGAATATCGCCGCCGGCGTCCGGATTTCCCAGCCGCTGGAAGCCCGCGTAACTCACGGACATGACGATTCCCAGCGCAAACAGGGCGAGCAGCGCAAAGGCGCCGTTGCGCAACCAACCGAAGGGCGTGGTGCGCTGTGCCTGCCGCTGCTGTGCCTGCTGGGTGGCGAGCGCGGCAGCCGCTGTCACCGGTGCGGGGCGGCGCTGGTGCTGATCACCGCTTTGCTTGCGCCGCAGGAAGGCCAGCGCCAGCGGGTTTCGGCCCGACTTATCGCGCGTGTCAGGCTGCGCGGGTGAAGCGGCGTCTGCGGACGTGACCCCCATGCGGTCTTCGGCGCGCACGTGCAGGTATGGCACGGTGCTGGTCCCTGCCCGCTGGTCGGCGAGATCGACGCGTGCGCCCGGGTCGCACGCCGGTCGCCGAGGCGATGCGTGTCTCAGTGACGGCAGCTTCCGGCACATGCTCGGGGCTAACGCCGTAGGTGCCCGTGGTCGCAGGCGCGTCGGTGTAAACGTGGTCCTGCGCTGGGACAGTCTCGCTCAACGGCTGTTCAGCGTAGGCATCCTCGTCATCATCATAAGACATCCCGCTGGCCGCCGCGCCGGTGGTGGTCGGCGCGCTATGGTAAGGGTCAGCGGTTTGCTTGATCCGGGATGTCAGCGGCGTGGAGACCGATGGTCGGCTCTGTAGATTGCGGCTGCATGGGCTGAGGTTCGGTTGTCTGCGGCGGTGTGACGTAGGGTTGGGGAGCGCTGTGGGGATAGGGCGCGTCACCGGCGCCGCGCCGCTGGCATTTACCTGCCCGAGGTAGGGCGTTTCTTCGGGCGGAATATCGGAATCGGACGCCGGCTCCCACTGCAGGGAGCGTTCGAGCCGCGCGCGCTCGCGGTGGGACATGCCGATGCGGCTGCGCAGTTCTTCGGCGGCCGACCACTCCTGCTGCTGCACACGCTCCTCGTAGGCCTGCGAGGCTATCGGCGGGTGCTCACCGCGCGAGGCAGCGCCAAAGCGATAGGGCTGTGATGGTACAGTACCGGATTTCGGCGGCTGTTGCGGCTGCGATGGCTGGCCCTCGCCAGCGTTGTAAGGGGTCTTTTCTGATGCGGCGTCGGGCGCGTTCTGTCCAAAAATCCGCTGTTCAAAATAGCTCTTGCTCATTACGGCGCAGCTCCTCGACCGGAACCACACCGAGCAGGCGCAACCCGGTCGCTAATGTAATCTGAGCCGCTCTAATCAGCGCAAGGCGTGCTTGCGTGAGCGGCAGATCGTCATCAACAACAATTCTTTGCGCTGGATTTACATTTCCCGCAGCCCAGAGCCCGTGAATAGCCCCGGCCAGGTCACTCAAATAAAACGCCACACGGTGCGGCTCCCGCGCGAGAGCGGCGCTCTCGACCAATCGAGGGAACTGAGCAACGGCAGAAATGAGCCGCTGTTCTTCGTGTGTCTGCAGGTGAGCAAACTCAGCATCGCATAATGATCTATCATCGATTCGCGAATCCGTAAAGACCTCAGCTGCTTTCCGTAACGCACTGGAAATACGGGCATGTGCGTACTGTACATAAAATACCGGATTTTCCTTCGTCGCCGCCGTAACTTCGGCAATATCGAACTCCAGAACCTCGTGATTTCGGCGCGTGAGCATGATGAATCGCAGCGCCGACGCGCCGATCTCCTGCACCATATCTTCGAGCGTGACGATGTTCCCTGCCCGCTTGGACAGCTTCACCGGCTCGCCGTTCTTGAACACCTTGACGATGTTGCAGATGACGATTTCCAGCGCCGCCTGCTGGTCGGAAATCGCCTGTAGGGCGGCCTGCGAGCGCTTGATGTAGCCCTTATGGTCCTCCACCCAGACATCGATCTGCTCGGCGTAGCCGCGCTGGAACTTGTCGAAGTGGTAGGCAATGTCGTTGGCAAAGTAGGTGTAGGAGCCGTCCGACTTCTGCAGCGGCCGGTCAACGTCGTCGCCGAAGTCGGTGGAGCGGAACAGCAGCTGCTCGCGCTCTTCCCAGTCGTCGGGCTTCTTGCCCTTGGGCGGCTCCAGAATGCCGCGGTACATCATCCCGAGCTCGGTCAGGCGCGCGACCGCTGCCTCGACCCCGCCGGCGTCAACAACGCTGCGCTCACTGGTGTAAACCTGCTCGATATCCATGGACGCCAGCGTCGCCCGGACTTCGGTCATGTTGTAGGCGATGGCAAAATCGCGGAACACCGGCAGCCATTCGGCTTCCGGGCGACCCAGCCACTGATCGCCGTCGCGCTCGACCATCGCCTTGGCACAGTCGATCATGTAAGCGCCGGGGTACTGCCCCGGCTCGAGGGTGATGCTCTCGCCCAGCGCCTCCCGATAACGGGCATAGGCCGTCCGACCGAGCACGTCGACCTGCGCGCCGGCGTCGTTGATGTAGTACTCGCGCAGCACGTCGAAACCGACCTTTTCCAGCAAGGCCGCCAGCACGTCGCCCACGACCGCGCCGCGCGCGTGGCCCAGATGCAGGGGGCCGGTGGGGTTGGCCGAGACATACTCGACGTTGACCGGCTTACCCTGCCCCAGATCGGAACTGCCGAAGTCCGCCCTGTCTTGCAGGATGGCGCGCAACAGCTCGTGCCATGCGGCTTCGGTGGCGCGCAGGTTGATAAACCCCGGCCCGGCGATCTCCGCGCTGGCGACCTCGTCCCAGCCGCTGATTTCCGCAACCAAGGCTTCGGCAAGCGCACGCGGGTTGGTCTGCGCGGGCTTGGCCAGCACCATGGCCGCATTGGTGGCGAAGTCGCCGTGGCTGGCGTCGCGCGGCGGCTCCACCGTTACGCGGTTGAGCGGCAGGCCCTCGGGCAATTCGCCCTTGGCGACCATGGCGTTCAGGTGGGCTCTCAACCGGCTTTCAAAGGTGGCGAACAGGTTCATGGGGCGGCCTTGGCAAGTGCTTGTGGGTGGCGGTGTAGCGGGTCAGCGGGAAGATCGGCAAGGGTGTCAGAACACCGGGCATAACGGACGGAAGGCGGGCTCCGATGAACCCGGGCGCGCGCCTCAGTCGGCGCTGTAGAGATCGAACTGTCGTCGGTGCTCTTCTATGGCGGCTTTGTCGGTCATGCTGGCAATAGTGTCCGTGACGACACCCGCGCGGGCAACCGGGTTATCCATCGCCTCTGCCATGCCTGCCTCGCCGAGCAGCAGGTTGGGCCGCGCGTCGTACAGCTCGAACAGGTCGCGGATGATCTGCGTGGTCTTGTTGCGGCGGCGGTTGACCTGCGGGTGGCGGTAGAGCTGGTGGAACAGGAAGGCCCGCAGCTCCTGCAGATCCGCAAAAACAGCCGCCGAAAAGGCGATCACCGGGGTCTCCAGCGACCGGACGTCGGCCGCAGACTGCGCCTCCGACTGCGCCAGCAACAGGCGGCTCTGGGTCAGTACGTCGCCCACGAGTTCGGAGATCATCCGGCGCGCGACCTCAAAGGCGCGGCGGTCAGCGGGCAAGCCGGGGAAATCACGATCGATCGCTTCGAGCGCCCGCGCGGGCAAGGCCACGTCCCGCAGCGCGTCAAAGTCCAGCAGACCGGCGCGCAGGCCGTCATCCACGTCGTGGGTGTTGTAGGCGATATCGTCCGAGAGCGCGGCGACCTGCGCTTCGGCCGAGGCATGGGTGTGCAGTTCGAGGTCGAAGTCGCCCAGCAGCGCCTCCATCTCCACGGCCAGATCTCCGTGCACAGGACCATTGTGCTTGGCGATGCCTTCGAGCGTTTCCCAGCACAGGTTCAGCCCGTCGAAGGCCGCGTAGCGCCGCTCCAGCCCGGTGACGATCCGCAGGGTCTGCAGGTTGTGATTGAAGGACGGCAGGCCACGCTCGTTCAGGCAGTCCGAAAGCGCGTCCTCCCCGCTGTGGCCGAAGGGGCTGTGGCCCAAATCGTGGGCCAGCGCGATGGTCTCGCCCAGATCCTCGTTCAGACCCAGCGCGCGGCACATGTCGCGCGAAATCTGCGCCACTTCCATGGAATGGGTCAGGCGCGTGCGCAGGCTGTCGTTTTCATCACTGACAAAGACCTGGGTCTTGTACAGCAACTTGCGGAAGGCCCGGCTGTGAATGATGCGGTCCCGGTCCCGCTGATGCGGGGCGCGTTCACCGCCGTCGGGCATGGGTTCGGCGTGGGCGCGGCCGCGGGTCTGGTCAGGCTCGACGGCGAAGGGCGCTAGGGCTGACATCTCAATTTGATCCGGATTTACCGAGTTCACACTTGAAGGATGGGTCGTCCCTGCCTACTCTCAATGCATGCCTTTGGATAGACCAGAAGACAGCGGAACTGTCATCCTCACCGCCGCCGCCGCCGCCCGGGTCCAGACCCTACGCGAGCTGGAGGGCAATCCGGCGCTGCATCTGCGCGTGTCGGTGCTCGGTGGAGGCTGCTCCGGTTTCCAGTACAAAATCGACTTCGACGATTCGGTGAAGGGTGACGACAGCGTGTTCGAGACTGACGGGGTCAAGCTGCTGGTCGACGACACCTCCATGGAATTCATGACTGGGGCCGAGGTTGATTTCGTCGACGAACTGATCGGCGCGGCGTTCAAGATCAACAACCCGAACGCCACCGCATCCTGCGGCTGCGGCACCTCGTTCAGCGTGTTCTGAGTGATGCCCGCGTGAAAATCGCCAGCTTCAACGTCAATTCCATCCGGGCACGCCTGCCCAACATCACCGACTGGCTCGCGGCTTTCAGCCCCGATGTCGTGTGCCTGCAGGAAATCAAAGCGCAGGACGAGCAGTTCCCCATGGCTGAGATTGAGGCCGCCGGCTACCACGCCGCTGTCGTGGGGCAGAAGAGCTACAACGGGGTTGCCATCCTCTCCCGAACACCGATCACCACCCGCCTGCGCGCCCTGCCCGGTGACGATGAGGATGAGCAGGCGCGCTACGTCGAAGTCGAGACCGAAAGCGGCTTCATCGTCGGGGGTCTGTACCTGCCCAACGGCAATCCGGTGCCAGGGCCGAAGTTTGACTACAAGCTGGCCTGGATGGACCGCCTGATAGAACACGCTCAGGCGCTGCTGCGCACCGAACAGCCCTTCGTGCTCTGCGGTGACTACAACGTCATCCCCACCGATGCCGACGTTTACGATCCGCGCGCCATGGCCGGCGACGCCCTCGGGCGCCCGGAGAGCAAGGATCGCTTCTACCGGCTGCTCAATCTCGGGCTGACCGACAGTTTCCGGGTCTTCGACCCGCGACCGGGGCAGTTTTCTTACTGGGATTATCAGCGCGGGGCCTACGATAAGGACCACGGCTGGCGGATCGACTTTATCCTCGCCTCACCACAGGCCGCCGACCAGCTGACCGGCGCCGGGATCGACCGCAGCCCGCGCGCGCAGGAAAAGGCCTCGGACCACACGCCGGTGTGGGCCGAATTCGCCTGACACTCACTCTCTGCGACTGAAGACCCAGACCCGGGAGGGCCGGGAACGGCCTAGCCCCAGAACCCCTGCTGCTGCGCCCAGTCGATGGCCGCATCCATCATCGCGCGGTCCCAGTGCATGGCCTGCGCCAGCCCGGCGACCGCAGCCGCATCGGCGGCATTGGCGGTCTCGGCGATGAACTGCTCATCGGTCGAACGGAACCAAAGATCGTTCAGGATCTCCGCCTGCCCGGAGAGGTGCAGCGCGCCCCGCGCACCAACTCGGTCCACGACGTCGCCCCGCCCTGCCAGTTGCGGGTGCGCAGGTAGTCGTCTGACTGGGCGATTTCCTCACCGCCGACAATGCGATAGAGCACCGTGCCCTCGTCGGTTTCGACGGTTTCAAGCGAAAATGGCGCGAAGGTCGCCTCGGCCTCGTCATCCTCAGCCTCGATCTGCGCCTGCTCCTCATCCTCATCGCGGATGGTGGTGGCAATATCGGCGAAAACCGCGCCCATTTCCGAGCTCTGTTCGTCCTTGGTCCCAAACAGGGATTTGACCAGTTCTTTCATAACTCAAATGGAACCGGGCCCGACGCTTTCTGGCGCTGCGGGCCCGGCCCGTCTCTTTCTTTCTGTCGTCGCTACGGGGCCGAAATCAAATGTCGGCGTAGACGTGGGTTTCACCCTTGGCGCCGGGGTGACAGACCGCACCCTGCTCGGCCGAACCAACCGTCTGGGCGTAGCGCCAGATTGCACCGGCGTTGTAGTTGTGCGGCTGGGGTTTCCAGTCCGCGCGGCGGCTTTCCAGCTCCTCGTCGCTGAGATCAACCTCGATCGTCCCCTCGACAGCGTCGATGGAAATGGTGTCACCGTTGCGGAGCAGGCCGATCGGGCCGCCCACAGCCGCTTCCGGGCCGACGTGGCCGATGCAGAAACCGCGGGTCGCGCCGGAGAAGCGGCCGTCGGTGATCAACGCCACCTTGTCGCCCCGGCCCTGCCCGTAGATCGCTGCCGTGGTCGACAGCATCTCGCGCATGCCCGGCCCACCCTTGGGGCCTTCGTTGCGGATGACCAGCACTTCGCCGTCTTCGTAGTCGCCCTTCTGCACGGCTGCGAAGCAGTCTTCTTCGCACTCGAACACACGCGCGGGACCGGTGAACTGCTGCTTGGCCATGCCCGCAACCTTCACAATCGCCCCCTCTGGCGCGAGGTTACCGCGCAGGCCGACGACACCACCGGTCGGGGTGATCGGGTTGGAGACCGGGTAGACGATCTTGTTGCCCTCGGGGAAGGCAACCGCTTCGTGGTTCTCGCCGATGGTCTTGCCGGTGACCGTGATGCAGTCGGTGTGGATGTAGCCGCCTTCGATCAGCGCCTTGATGACGATCGGCACGCCGCCGATCTCGAACAGGTCCTTGGCCACGTACTTCCCGCCGGGCTTGAGGTCGGCGATGTAGGGCGTGTCGCGGAAGATGTCGCAGACATCGTGCAGGTCGAAGTCGATGCCACACTCGTTGGCGATGGCCGGCAGGTGCAGGCCGGCGTTGGTCGACCCACCGGTTGCCACAACAACGCGGGCGGCGTTCTCCAGCGACTTGCGGGTCACGATATCACGCGGGCGCAGGTTCAGCCCGATCAGGTTCATCACCGCCTCACCCGACTTGTGGGCGTAGGTGTCGCGGATCTCGTAAGGCGCCGGTGCACCCGCCGAATGCGGCAGGGCGAGGCCGATGGCCTCTGACACACAGGCCATGGTGTTGGCGGTGAACTGAGCGCCGCAGGAGCCGGCCGAAGGGCAGGCCATACACTCGAGCAGGTGCAGGTCCTCGTCGTTCATCGCGCCGACAGCGTGCTGGCCGACAGCCTCGAACAGATCCTGCACGGTGACGTCGCGGCCCTTGAACGAGCCCGGCAGGATCGACCCACCGTAGAGGAAGACCGACGGCACGTTGAGCCGCACCATGGCCATCATCATCCCGGGCAGCGATTTGTCACAGCCCGCCAGACCAACAAGCCCGTCGTAGCAGTGGCCGCGCATGGTCAGCTCGACCGAGTCAGCGATAACCTCGCGCGAGACCAGCGAGGATTTCATGCCCTCGTGCCCCATGGCGATGCCGTCGGTGACGGTGATGGTGGTGAATTCGCGCGGCGTACCCTGCGCCAGCTCCACCCCGCGCTTGACCACCTGGGCCTGACGCGAGAGTGAGATGTTACAGGGGGCAGCCTCGTTCCACGTGGTGGCAACGCCGATCAGCGGGCGGGCGATCTCATCGTCACCCAGACCCATGGCGTGAAGGTAGGAACGGTGCGGCGCCCGCTCTGGCCCGACCGTGGTGTAACGGCTTGGCAGCTTCGATTTGTCGAACTTCTTTTCTGCGCCCATGACGACGGACGTCCTCCCAGAGATATTTCAAGACAGTGTGGCTTTGTTCTAAAGACCCTTGGCGGGCTTGGCAATTGAACCCCGGCCGCACGCTGCCGGGTTTTTCACCCGGCCGCTGGTCGCACGGGCGCCGGACTGCGCTGTCCTGCACCTTGACGCCGAGGCTGAGAGCCGCCACTCCTTAGACCCATGTCGAGAGCCAACCAGAGCTTCCTGCGCACAGACTGGTCGCAGATTGAACGGGTGTTTTACATGACCGCACCCGCGCCCTGCCCCTACCTGCCCCACCGGACCGAGCGCAAGCTGATCACCGCGCTGGATTTTGGTGAGGACGAGGCCTTCGATCAGCTCAGCTGGTCAGGCTTCCGCCGCAGCCATGAAATCGCCTATCGCCCGGCCTGTCCCTCCTGCAACGCCTGTAAGTCGGCCCGCATCGACGTGGCCCGGCACCGGCCCTCACGGACGCAGGCCAAGATCCTGCGCCGCAATGCCGACCTGAGCCGCAGCGTCCAGCCAGCACGATGCACCACCGAGCACTGGACGCTGTTCGACGGCTACATTCGCAACCGCCACGGCGATTCAGAAATGGCACTGATGACGCCCGATGACCTGCGCATGATGATCGAGCAGACGACGGTCGACAGCGGCCTGCTCGAATGGCGCGATGCCGAAGGCAGTTTACGGGCCTGCATGCTGTTCGACGCCATGGCCGACGGGTTTTCCGCCGTCTATTCGTTCTTTGACACCGAAGACACCCGCCGCTCGCTGGGCACATTCTGCATTCTCGATGCCGTGGAGCACCTCGCCGATCTCGGTCTCTCCAAGCTCTATCTGGGCTACTGGATCGAAGGTTCGGCTACCATGGACTACAAGAACCGGTTTTCCGGCGTGGAAGTGCATGACAAGGGTCAGTGGCTGGCGGTTGCATCCGAACCCGGCACGTCCTAGTTCAAGGGTCGCACCCCGCGTTCGAACGACTTCAGGAAACCCCATGCCCCGCGTCTTCAGCCCCCGCCGTTCCGTCCTGGCCCTGTTCACCCTCCTGATGACAGCCGGATTGGGCACCGCTGGTCTGGCCTATGGCGCCGGTGGTGGTGAGGGCAAGTATCTGCCCGGGGCCGAGTTGAACCTTGTGTGGATCCTGCCCTTCGTCGGCATCCTGCTGTCGATCGCGTTCATGCCACTGTTCCTGCCGCGTATCTGGCACCATCACTTTGGCAAGATATCACTGGGTTGGGCCGTGGCCTTTCTGCTGCCGTGCATGATCGTCTACGGCTGGGGGACGACCTCGTTTCTGGCGTGGGAGACCGTCGCGCACGAATATCTACCGTTCATCATCCTGCTGTTCGCCCTGTTTACCATCTCCGGCGGGGTCCGGATTAAAGGCTCGCTGGTCGGCACGCCTGCGCTTAACACTGGTATTCTGGCCATCGGCACGGTGCTGGCGTCGTTCATGGGCACCACCGGCGCTGCCATGCTGCTGATCCGTCCGCTGTGTCGGGCCAACGACCACCGCAAGCACCGCGTCCACACCATCGTTTTCTTCATCTTTCTGGTGGCCAATATCGGTGGCTCGCTGTCACCGCTGGGTGACCCGCCACTGTTCCTCGGCTTCCTCAAGGGCGTGAGCTTCTTCTGGCCGACCACGGCGATGTTCTTGCCCATGCTGATGCTGTCGGTGCTGCTGCTCGGGCTCTACTACATCGTCGACACCGTGCTGAGCCGTCGCGAAGGCGAGACCCTGCCGATGAACAACATCGAGACCGGCAAGGAAGGCGAACGCCTGGGGCTGGAGGGTAGCGTCAACCTGCTGCTGCTCGCCGGGGTGGTGCTGTTCGTCCTTTATTCCGGCTTCGCCGCCGACCTGCCTGCCCCGCTCGGGACCGAGGCCTACTTCCTGCTCTACGGGGTCGATATCAAGATCGCCAACCTCATCCGTGACCTGGGCCTGCTGGGTCTGGCCGGGCTGTCGCTGATCCTGACAGCAAATGAAAGCCGCAAGCTCAACGGCTTCACGTGGTTCCCGATCATCGAGGTCGCGACCCTGTTCGCGGGTATCTTCATGACCATCATTCCCGCGCTGGCGATCCTGCGCGCGGGCTCTGCGGGTGCGCTTGGATGGGTCATCGACGGGGTAACGCGGGCCGACGGCACACCGCTGAACGCCGCCTATTTCTGGGCGACGGGTATCCTGTCGAGCTTCCTCGATAACGCACCGACCTATCTGGTGTTCTTCAACACCGCGGGCGGTGATCCGGAGCAACTGATGGGAGAGCTTTGGGTACGCTGCTGGCGATTTCCGCCGGTGCCGTATTCATGGGGGCCGTGACCTATATCGGTAACGCGCCGAACTTCATGGTGCGCTCGATCGCAGAAGACCGGGGCATCAAGATGCCGTCGTTCTTCGGATACATGCTGTGGTCGTGCGGGATCCTGATGCCGCTGTTCGTTGTCGTGACCTTCTTGTTCTTCAACCCGCTTACCGGGGGCTGATAGCGCGATTGAGGACTGGGGCGATTGATCGATCGGCCGGTTTCTGAACGCGATCAGACCTTGATGGCCGTGGTCTCCTTGATCACTTCCATCGACAGGCTGGAGGTCACGTTGAACAGGTTAATCCGACCGATAAAGCGCTTGTAGAACAGGTCGAAGTCGCGCGTGCTCGCCACCCGCACCTTCATGATGTAGTCGACGTCACCGGTCAGCCGGTGGCACTCGAGGATTTCCGGCATTTCATTGACGATCTCGGTGAACCGGCCCAGCCAGTCGCTGGTGTGCTGGTCGGTGCGGATCGAGATAAAGAATGTCTCCGTCAGCCCGATTTTGTCGGCATTGAGGATGGCGACTTCGCGGTCGATGACCCCAGCCGCCTTGAGCTTTTTGATGCGGTTCCAGACCGGCGATTTGGTTGACCCGATCTGCCGCGCGATTTCTTCCAGCGGCAGCGTGGCATCGAGCTGGATCAGCCGGAGAATTTTCTGGTCAGTCTCGTCCAATTGCATCTGATTTCCTCATTTCTCATGAAAACAGCGAATTTTTCACTACGAATGCGAGACTAGAAGAACTTTAGTCGGAAATTCGCTTTTTTGTGGGAAATTGGCGTCTCAGGCCTAAGGTACCGAAATCCCGGCGCAAGCCAAGCGATTTCGGACATTCCACCCATGCTTGATCACCCCGCCCGACCCCGCTGGTCGGTCCAGACGCAATTGGTTCACGACGGCCTCGACCGCTCCGGCTTCGGGGAGACCGCCGAAGCGCTGTACCTGACTTCTGGCTATGTCTACGAGAGCGCCGAGCAGGCTGCCGACCGCTTCAGCGGCGAGGACGAAGGCTACATCTATTCACGCTATGGCAATCCGACCGTCAGCCTGTTCGAACGCCGGCTGGCCGCGCTGGAAGGCACCGAACGCTGTGTCGCGCTGTCCAGCGGGATGGCCGCAATGTACGCCGCCCTCGTCAGCCAGCTACGCGCAGGCGATCACATCGTCGCTTCGCGGGCGCTGTTCGGGTCGTGCCTGCAGGTCATCACCAACCTGCTGCCACGACACGGCATTACCTACAGCCTGGTCGACGGCACCGACCTCTCCGCGTGGGAGGCTGCGGTAAGGCCGCAAACGCGTGTGTTCTTCTGCGAGACGCCGGCCAATCCAACGCTGGAGCTGGTGGACATCGCCGCCGTTGGCGCCATTGCCCGCGCGGCGGGTGTCTGCTTCGTGGTCGACAACGCCTTTGCCTCCCCAGCCGTCCAACTCGCCGCGCCGCAGGGGGCCGACGTCGTCACCTACTCCAGCGACCAAGCATATCGATGGTCAGGGGCGGTGTCTGGGCGGCGCTATCTGCTGCTCGGAAGCCTTCTACGAAGAACATCTGCAGTTCTTCGTCCGCCATACCGGGCCGAGCCTGAGCCCCTTCAACGCCTGGACGCTGGCAAAGTCGCTGGAGACGCTCGATCTGCGGGTGTCACAGATGGCGCGCAACGCCGCCGCGATCGCCAGCTTTCTCGAAACCCATCCGGGCATCGAGCGAGTGTCTTACCCCGGCCTGCCCAGCCATCCGCAGCACGGTCTTGCCGGACGACAGATGTGCAGTGGCGGCACGCTGGTCGCGTTTCAGGTCAAGGGCGGTCAGCCCGCAGCCTTCCGCGCCATTAACGCGCTGAGCCTGATCCGGATTTCGAACAATCTGGGGACAGCAAGTCCATGGTGACCCATCCGGCCACGACCACCCATCGCGTGCTCAGCGATGAGGAACGCTGGTCGGTCGGCATCACCAACAGTCTGGTACGGCTGAGCACCGGGCTGGAGCTGGACGAAGACCTGATCGCTGACCTCGATCAAGCGCTGAACCGCGCACAGCTCGAAGGTTGACCGCGACTACAGGCAAGGGCGCAGGCGCGATCTAGGCTTTTAGCCGTCGAGACGAACAGCATCCGGCTGGGGTCTTCGATGTTTTCCTTGACCTTCACCAGGAAAGTCACCGCCTCGCGGCCATCGATGATGCGATGGTCGTAGGACAGGGCCAGATACATCATCGGCCGGATCACCACTTCACCGTTTACCGCAACCGGACGTTCCTCGATCCGGTGCATGCCGAGGATCGCGCTCTGCGGCTGGTTCAGGATCGGGGTCGACAGCATGGAGCCGTAAATGCCGCCGTTGGAAATGGTGAAAGTGCCGCCCGACATCTCCGCCATGGACAGCTTACCGTCACGCGCACGCTTGCCGAAGTCGGCGATGGTGGACTCGATCTGGGCAAAGCCCATGCGGTCTGCGTCACGGATCACCGGCACCACCAGCCCGTTCTCCGTGCCGACGGCCACGCCGATGTTGTAGTAGTTCTTGTAGATCAGGTCGGTGCCGTAAATCTCCGCGTTCACGGCCGGCAGCTCCTGCAGCGCCGCGATACACGCCTTCGCAAAGAACGACATGAAGCCCAGCTTGATGCCGTACTTCTTCACGAAAGCATCCTGATGGCTTTTCCGCAGCGCCATGACCGCTGACATGTCGACATCGTTGAAGGTTGTGAGCATGGCCGCGGTGTTCTGGGCCTCCTTGAGCCGCCGCGCGATGGTCTGGCGCAGGCGGGACATGGGCACGATTTCTTCGGGGCCGCCGGGCTGACGGGGCGGCAGAGCGCCGCCTTTGGCATCGCTGGCCGGGGCCGGAGCGGGCTTCGCCCCACCGCCGCTGCTGCCGTGGCCTCGGGCCAGATGCCTTCCGCTGCCGCCTTGAGGGCATCTTCAGGCATGAGCCGGGTGGCTTTGGCGGCGGGTGCAGGTGCAGGTGCGGACGCAGGTGCAGGTGCCGGTACCGGAGCGGGCGCAGGTGCAGGCTTGGCCTCTGCCGTTGGCGCAGGCGCAGGCGCGGCTTCGGCCTTCGCCGCCGGGGCGTCGCCAGCCTCCATCATGCCCAGGACAGCACCGACCTCTACCGTGGCGCCGGCATCGACGCTGATCGCGGCGATGGTGCCGTTGGCGGGTGCAGGCACTTCGAGGGTCACTTTGTCGGTCTCCAGCTCAACCAGCGGCTCATCCACAGCCACCGCTTCGCCGGGCTTCTTCAGCCACTGTGCCACGGTCGCTTCAGTCACGGACTCGCCGAGAACCGGGACAACAATCTCTACAGCCATGCGCTGTCTTCCTTCTGTTTCGAGCCGATCAGCTTCGCTTGATCGGACCGGTGAGCGCCTCTTCAACCAAGGCAGCCTGTTGTTTCTTGTGCAGGGAGTTGGACCCGGTCGCCGGCGATGCCGCCGCCGCTCGACCCGCGTATCCCGCGCGACCTGCCGGGGCGTTGATCTCCTCCAGCACGTCTTCGATATACGGGTCTACGTGGGTCCATGCGCCCATGTTCTTCGGCTCTTCCTGACACCAGACGAATTCGCAGTGCTTTAAGGCCTCGAGTTCCTCGCTCAGCGCGATACTTGGGAAGGGATAGAGCTGCTCGATCCGCATCAGGTGCACGTCGTCCAACCCCTGCGCCTCGCGGGCTTCGAGCAGGTCGAAGTAGACCTTGCCCGAGCACAGCACGACGCGCTTTGCCGCCTTCTGCAGCTTCTTGTCGTAGGACCGGTCCTCGAGCAGCACCCGGTGGAAGGTCGAACCATTCATGAAGTCCGCCTTGGACGACACGCAGCGCTTGTGGCGCAGCAGCGATTTCGGCGTCATCAGCACCAGTGGCTTGCGGAAGTCCCGGCGCAGCTGGCGACGGAGAATGTGGAAGTAGTTCGCAGGCGTGGTGCAGTTCGCAACCTGCCAGTTATCCTCGCCACACATCTGCAGATAGCGTTCGAGCCGTGCCGATGAGTGCTCCGGGCCCTGCCCCTCGTAGCCGTGGGGCAGCAGCATCACCAAACCCGACATCCGCAGCCACTTGGCTTCGGCGGAGGAGATGAACTGGTCGATGATGATCTGGGCACCGTTGGAGAAATCGCCGAACTGCGCTTCCCACAGCGTCAACGCCTTGGGCTCAGCGGTCGAATAGCCGTATTCAAAGCCCAGAACCCCCAGCTCGGACAGCGGCGAGTCGATGATTTCCAACCGTGCCTGATCCTCAGACAAGTTGGCCAGCGGCGTGGGTCGCCTCCGTGTTCTGGTCGGTCAGCACGGCATGACGCTGGGTGAAGGTTCCGCGGCGAACGTCCTGCCCGGAGAAGCGGATCGGCGCGCCCTCCATCAGCAGCGAGCCAAAGGCCATGGCCTCGGCCGTGGCCCAGTCAAAGCCCTCGCCGCTTTCGAACATCTTGCGCTTGGCGTCCATGAGGCGGACGACCTTGCTGTTCGGGGTGAAGTCTTCGGGGATGCCGGGCAGCGCCTTTGCCAGCGCGTCGAACTGCTCGGTCGACAGCCCGGTCTTGCCGCGGCGCGGCCCCTTTTCGGCGGGCTTGAGCCCGTCCCAGGCACCGCCGAGCCAGTCCGCGCTGTTCGGCTTGTACGACTGCGCGGCTTCGAATTCATCAGCCATCAGCGCCTGAAATTCGCTGACCATCTGCTGGCTTTCTTCGGCAGGCACAAGGCCCTCGGTGGCCAGCTTGTCGGCGTAGAGCGCGCGGGTCGGGCGCTGCGCCTTGATCTGCTTGTACATCAGCGGCTGAGTGAACGCCGGCTCGTCGCCCTCGTTGTGACCAAAGCGGCGGTAGCAGAACATGTCGATCACGACGTCCTGCTGGAACTCCTGCCGGAATTCGGTCGCGATGCGGGCGATGTGAACCACGGCCTCGGGATCGTCGCCGTTCACGTGGAAGATCGGCGCTTCGATCGCCTTGGCAATGTCGGTGCAGTACGGCCCGGGCCGTGCGTTCACCGGATTGGTGGTGAAGCCAATCTGGTTGTTGATGACGAAGTTGATCACCCCGCCGGTGCGGTAGCCCTTCAGCCCCGTCAGATCGAGCACTTCAGGCACCAGCCCCTGTCCCGCAAAGGCAGCATCGCCGTGGATCAGGATCGGCATCACCTTGGTGCGATCCTTGTCGGCGAGGCGGTCCTGCTTGGCGCGGGCCTTGCCCACGACCACGGGGTTGACGGCTTCGAGGTGCGAAGGATTGGGGTTGAGCGACAGGTGCACGGTCTCACCGTCGAATTCACGGTCGGCTGAGGTCCCCAGATGGTACTTCACGTCGCCAGACGCGTTGATGTCATCGGGGAAGGCAAAACCGCCCAGAAACTCGTTCAGGATCGCCCGGAACGGCTTCTGCATGAAGTTTGCGAGCACGTTCAACCGCCCGCGGTGGGCCATGCCGAGCACCACTTCCTTCAAGCCCAGCTGCGAGCCACGCTTGAGGATCTGCTCCAGCGCGGGGATCATGGTCTCGCCGCCGTCCAGCCCGAAGCGCTTGGTACCGGGGAACTTCTTGTCGAGGAAGTTCTCGAAGCCCTCAGCGTGGGTCAGGCGCTCAAGGATCGCTTTCTTCCCCATCTCGGTGAAGTCGGTCTTGTTCTCGATCGCTTCGATCCGCTCCTGCACCCACGCCTTCTGCGCCGGGTCGGTGATGTGCATGAACTCGACCCCGATGCGCCCACAGTAGGTCGCGCGGCAGCGGTCGAGGATCTGCTGGACGGTGGCGTACTCACCCAGCCCCAGCACGTTGTTGATGTAGACCTCGCGGTCCATGTCCGCCGCGCCGAAGCCATAGGTCTCGGGGTTCAGCTCCTCGTGGGTCAGCCGCTCCTTCAAACCCAGCGGGTCAAGATCGGCGATCAGGTGTCCCCGGATACGGTAGGCGCGGATCATCATCAGTGCGCTGACCGAGTCCTGCGTGGCGCGCTTGGCGGCTTCGCCATCGAGGGCCGGTGCAGCCACCGCCGTTCCCTCTTCAGCGGCTGTGGCCGCCGCGTCTGCGTCCGCTACGCCAACAATGCGCGTGTCACGCGCTCGCCAGCTGGGGCCTCTGAAATCACCCAGCAGCGCAGCTTCGTTCTCGCTCAGTGAGGCAAAGAAGGTCTGCCAGTTGGCGTCAACGGACTGCGGATTTTCGTGGTATCGCGCGAACACCTCGGCGATGTAAGGCGCGTTCGCCCCGGTCAGCGCGGAAAGGGGATCGTCGTGAAAGGCTGCTTCCCCAGCCTGGTCCAGCGGTGCCATGTTTTTCCCGTCTCATTTCCCGACCCGCTGGCCTGCTGCCGCCCACGGGTTTGAGTGTCACGTATGCTGTATTCCTTAGGTGTACGCCCAAGTCCCCTGAAAGAAAAGCGCCACTCCGTGGCTGAAATGCGACCACTGCACGGACAAAGGCGCATGGCTGCGGGACGGGTCAGAGACCAGCCAGCACACAAGAGTCGCGAATCGACTCGAAGATTATCAGACCCGCGACCAGTCCATTCGCAATAAGTCGCCCTTATGCGCGGGCCGGGCAGAGATTCGGGGGAAATCATGGGCTTAGCCTGCCCTTGAGCCTGCGATTGCTCTATGCCTGTCGTCCCGGTGCGCTTGGAACCACCCGCTCACATTTCCGCGCGGGTCATGGTCCATTCTCGCCTGATTTGAATGCGTGATTTGACAGAAGCCTCATTGGATTTTGAGGGACGAGGAATGCGACACTTTTTCAAGACAGCGCTGACAGCTTCAGCGGCTGCGGTCACTGTGATTTTGGTCGGCTGTGAAGCCACGGGTCCGGCCAGTTCCAAAATTGGTCGGCTGTTCATCGAAAGCCACTACAACGAGGACGGCACCTACGCCGCCCTCCCAGCTTCATCGGCGCCCCGCCCTTTCGATGAAGACACGCTGGAGAACGACATCGATCTGGTGTCGTTCCTGCGCCGCAATTCCGTCCACAGCCTGATCGTGTCCGAGGGCGACGATGTTCTGCTGGAGACCTACCTGCACGGCCACGATGCGGAAACGCTGTGGAACGTCCACGGCATTTCCACCACGATGATTTCGACCGCTGTCGGCGTCGCGCTCCAGGAAGGTCGGATCAAATCGGTCGATCAGTATCTTTCGCTGGACCTGCCGCAGTTCGGTGGTTCGGGCATCACCTGGCGTCATCTGCTCACCATGACCGCCAATCTCGACTACACCGAGGCCCCGCATCTGCTGAAGTCGAAGACCGTTCAGCTGTTCTCAGCTGACGATTTCAGCCTGTTGATCGACGAACCACTGCTGGATGAGTCGGCCGAGCCGGGCAAGCGCTTCCACTACAGCTCGCTGGTTGCGCAGATCATGGCAGAAGGTCTGGAAGCCGTGTACGGGCAACCGCTGCAGACCATCATCACCGACAAGGTCTGGCACCCCTCGGGGCGGGCGAAGCCGCGCAGTGGGACATGGCCGATGCCACGCAGCAGGTCCGGGCCGGCTACGGCCTGCATATAACCGCGCGCGATCTCTGGCGCTTGGGTCGGTTCATTACGGTCGGCGTTGAAGACCACGTCGGCCCGGACTTCGTCGCTGAGATGCGCGGTCCGGTCGCCGGTCGCGGGCGCTTCTTCCGCCGCGCTGAATCGCGGCTGGTGTCACCGGACTGGGGCTACGGTTACGGCAGCTGGTTCGTGCGCTTCCCGCTCAACGGTGAGCTGGTGGCGGGCTATGGCTCGATCGGCTTCGGCGGTCAGACGGTGCTGTACATCCCGCGCTACGACATGACCATCGCGGTTCAGGCCCGGGTCGTGCCGCGCGAGGGACGGGTGAACTTCATCAAGTCTGTGCTGGAGCACGTGCTGAACCTCGAAGGCTGAGGTCCTTCCCTTCCCGGCTGGAATACCGGGGCGGGCTGCGCAAGCAGGTTCCATCGCCCCCTGAAACGACAAAGGCGGCACCGGTTCCCCGGCAGCCGCCTTTTTTCTGTGTCCATGGAGGCTGGTTTCAGCCCATGGCCGCCAGCATCGCTTCACCCAGCCCAGCGGGGCTGTCCGCGACAACAAAGCCGGCCGAACGCATGGCTTCGATCTTCGAGCCTGCATCGCCCTTGCCCCCGGCGATGATGGCGCCGGCGTGGCCCATGCGCTTACCCGGAGGGGCAGACACACCCGCGATGAAGCCGGCGATCGGCTTCTTGTTGGCGTGCGAAGCGTAAAAGGCCGCCGCTTCTTCCTCCGCCGAACCACCGATCTCGCCGATCATGATGATGCCCTGGGTTTCATCGTCTTCGAGGAACAGCTCGAGACAGTCGATGAAGTTGGTGCCGTTGACCGGGTCGCCGCCGATGCCGATGCAGGTCGACTGGCCCAGACCGGTCGCCGTGGTCTGCGCCCCCGCCTCATAGGTCAGCGTGCCCGAGCGGGAGACGCTCCCGCTCTTGCCGCGCTGGTGGATGTGACCGGGCATGATCCCGATCTTGCAGGCACCGGGGGTGATGATACCGGGGCAGTTGGGCCCGATCAGCCGGGTTTTGGAGCCATCCAGCGCGCGCTTGACCCGCACCATATCCAGCACCGGAATGCCTTCGGTAATGCAGACCACCAGCTCGATCCCGGCGTCGATCGCCTCGAGGATGGAGTCAGCCGCAAACGGCGGCGGCACGTAGATGACCGACGCGTTGGCCTCGGTCGCATGCCGGGCTTCGGCGACGGTGTTAAACACCGGCAGGTCGAGGTGGGTCTGCCCCCTTCCCCGGGGTTACGCCGCCAACGACCTGAGTGCCGTAGGCCAGCGCCTGTTCAGAGTGAAAGGTGCCTTGCGCGCCTGTGAAACCCTGCGTGATCACGCGGGTGTTCTGATCGACGAGAACTGCCATGGTTACGCGGCCTCCCTGACGGCGCGGGTGATCTTTTCGGCGGCATCGCCGAGGTTGTCAGCGGGAATGATGGTCAGGCCTGAATCAGCCATGATCGCCTTGCCCTTCTCGACGTTGGTGCCTTCGAGCCGGACCACCAGCGGCACGGAAAGGCTGGTCTCCCGGGCTGCTGCAACGACGCCGCTGGCGATGATGTCACACTTCATGATCCCGCCGAAAATGTTGACGAGAATGCCCTTCACGTTGGGGTCGGACAGGATGATTTTGAAGGCTGCCGTCACCCGTTCTTCGGTGGCGCCGCCGCCGACATCGAGGAAGTTGGCAGGCTCGGAGCCGTAGAGCTTGATGATGTCCATGGTCGCCATGGCCAGCCCGGCGCCGTTGACCATGCAGCCGATTTCACCGTCGAGCTTGACGTAGTTCAGGTCCCAGGCCGCGGCTTCGCGCTCGGAGGCGTCTTCCTCGTCTTCGTCGCGCAGCTCATCGAGGGCCTTGTGCCGGAACAGCGCGTTGTCGTCGAAGCCGACCTTGGCATCCAGCGCCAGCAGTTCACCATCACCCGTCACCACCAGCGGATTGATCTCCACCATAGCGCAGTCGAGGTCGATGAAGGCCTTGTAGAGCCCCATCAGGAACCGTGTCGCCGATTTAACCTGCGCGCCTTCCAGCCCGAGGCCGAAGGCGATCGACCGGGCATGATGACCCTGAATGCCGGTCGCGGGGTCGATGTCGACCTGCATGATCTTTTCCGGGGTTTCCTCGGCCACGGTTTCAATGTCCATGCCGCCTTCGGTCGAGGCGACGATGGTCACGCGCGAGGTGGCGCGGTCGACCAGCAGCGACAGGTACAGCTCCCGCGCAATATCGCAGCCCGCTTCGACGTACAGCCGCTTGACCTCTTTGCCCTCGGGGCCGGTCTGCTTGGTCACCAGCGTGTTGCCGAGCATGAAGCGCGCTGCTTCCTCGACCGCTTCGACGGACTTGACCACGCGGACACCGCCGCCGGTTGCACGCTCGGGGTCATTGACGAAGTGGCCCGCACCGCGGCCACCGGCGTGGATCTGGGATTTGACGACGTAGACCGGGCCGCCAAGTTTTTCGGCCGCTGCGACGGCGTCTTCAGGGGTAAAGGCCACGGCGCCATCGAGCACGGCAACGCCGTAGTCTCTGAGCAGTGCTTTGCCCTGATATTCGTGGATATTCATGCTGAGGAAGGCTCCCTGTCCTGCGTCTTTCCACCCCCATCCGGCGCAGGAACGGCGGGGGGCGGCGCTCGTCGACGCGTCGCGTCTTGAGCACCGGAAGTCGCGCACACAATACGCCCGGTTTTGGGGGGGTCAATGCGCCTTCCTGCCTAGCGGTGTCGCGCCAGCGGCATGCAGCCATGGCGCCAAGGCCGGGTCACGTGCGGCCCGCAGGCCGATGCAGCAACAGCCGCCCGAATGGTCGCTGGCGGCGAGGCGGTTGGGTTGGCGGTTGGCGAGCGTTGGTTGGCGGTTGGCGTGCGTCGGTTGCGGCGCGCTAGCGCTCGTCGGCGTTGCTGCTGCCTTGCCAGCCCTCGGGCTGGCTGCCACGGCCCGCCTTTTCATCCTCAGCGAGCAGGTTGGCGAGGTCTTCGGTCGCCTTCCGCACCCGTTCGATGCGTTCCTTCTCGCCGATGCCCTGCTCTTCCATCCGTGTCCAGTCGCGCATCAGCGCAATGTCGTAGGTTTCGAAACGCTTGGCGGCCTGTCGCGCAGCAAAGGGGCGGGTGCCGAGGAATTCGAGCGCACGCTGGCTCATCTGGACAGCGCCTTCGAAGGTTTCGCGCACCACCTCGTCGGCCCCGGCCTTGAGCAGGGTCATGGCGTCCCGGCGCTCGCGGGCGCGGGCAACGATACGCAAATGGGGGAAATGCCGTCGCGCCAACTCGACGATCTCCCGCGTCTTATTGCTGTTGTCGATGGCGACGATCAGAACGCGCGCCGACCCGGCCCCGGCGCTTTCCAGCAGGTCAAGGCGGGAGGCATCGCCGTAGAAGGCCCGGTGGCCGAAGCGGCGCATCAGGTCGATCTGGTCGGGGTCGTGATCGAGGACCGTGGCCGACACCCTCAGCCCCTGTAGCATGCGGATAATGATGGTTCCCACACGGCCAAAACCGGCGACGATGACCGGATTGCCCTCGTCATAGACGTCATCGGCCGATGGATTGGACCGGGCCTGAGAGGCAGGCTGCAGCACGCGCTCGTTAAAGATCACCAGCATGGGGGTCAGCAGCATCGACAGCGCCACCACCAGCGTGAAGCGGTCGGTCAGCTCACGCGGCAGCACGTCTTCGGCGATCATGAAACCGAACAGGACGAAGGCGAACTCGCCGCCCTGCGCCAGCAGCAGTGCCATGGTGAACCGACTGCTCAGGTCCAGCCGCGCCACCGTGGCGAGCCCGAAGATGATCAAGGCCTTGAGCACGACCAGCCCCGCAAGCAGGCCGAAGATGATCAGCGGCTCACTGAGCAGGGTGTCAAAGTTGATCTGCGCGCCGACGGTGATGAAGAACAGGCCGAGCAACAGGCCCTTGAAGGGCTCGATATCGCTCTCCAGCTCGTGGCGGTATTCGCTGTCAGCCAGCACCACGCCGGCAATGAATGTGCCCAGCGCCGCCGACAGGCCGATGGCCCCCATCAGGAAGGCAATGCCAACGACGATCAGCAGCGCGACGGCGGTGAACAGCTCGCGGATATGCGTGCGGGCGACGACCCGGAACAGCGGGCGGATGGCGTAGCGCCCACCAAAGATAATGGCGAGAATGACCGCGATCGACACCCCGGCCTGCCCCCAGGCCGACAGGTTCTGGGTCAGGTCAAAGATCGCCTCTTCGCCGCCGTGACCTGCCCCGTGGCTGCCCGCATCGTGGCCACCCGCATCGTGGCTGCCCGCAGCTTGACCGGCGCCATCGTGACCCATTCCCTCGCTAGCGCCGTGGCCATCCCCGCCCGCGAGGCCGAAGCCCCCCGGGTGCGCGAGGAAGGGCAGCACGGCGAGGATCGGGATGACCGCAATGTCCTGGAACAGCAGCACGGAAAAGGAGTTCTGTCCGGCGGGTGTTGCCATCTCACCCTTCTCATTCAGGGTCTGCAGCACGATTGCCGTCGAGGACAGGGCCAGCGCCAGCCCGAGCGCCAGCGCCATCCGCCAGTCCAGCCCGAACACCTGCCCCAGCCCCCACATGGCCGCCGCTGTAATCAGCACCTGCGCGCCGCCAATGCCGACGATGGGCACCCGCAGCCGCCACAGCTTCTTCGGCTCAAGTTCGAGGCCGACAAGGAACAGCATCATCACCACGCCGAATTCTGCGATGTGGGAGATCTGCACGGCGTCGGCACCCAGCCAGCGCAGCACCGGCGCAATCGCGACACCGGCGACGAGATAGCCCAGCACGGACCCCAGCCCCAGACGCTGGAACAGCGGAACGATGATGACGGCGGCGCCGAGAAACAGCGTCGCGAGGAACAGGAACGACGTGGTCACTGTGCAGCCCCCTTTCCGGCAGCGTGGCGCGCCAGCAGGCCCCGCAGGGTTTGAATGTAGGTTTCTGCGCAGGCTTGCAGGTCTTCAACACCGATCCGGTCGGCATCATAAACGACCACCGGTTTCTCGTAGGTCATGCTGCACAGGTTGGCCGTGGCCTCAAAAGGGCAGCAGCAGGGTTTCGACCGGGAATTTATTGTAGCCGTCGGGGCGGTAGTTTTCCTCGAGGGAGGCGGCTGTGGTGACGGTCAGCAGTGATTTGCCAGCCAGCGCCCGTCCATTGGTGCCGTAGGCCCAGTTGTGCTCCAGCACCACGTCCAGATACTCCTTGAGCAGGGCCGGTGATGAGTACCAGTAAAAGGGATGCTGCAGCACGATGACGTCGGCGGCCTCCCACGCGGCCTGCTCGACTTCGACATCGACGTTGAAATCAGGATAGAGGTCGTAGAGACGGCGGACCTCGATATCCGGGTCGTCTTCAGCGCGGGCGATCAGGGCGGCACCGGCGTGCGACCCGTCCTCGTCGGGGTGGGCGAACAGAACCAGGGCTCTGGCGGTCATGGCGGCTCCTCGGTTGGGAGCGCTGGCCGAAACCCCGGTTCAGTCGGTCGTTTGCGTGGTCGGTGCGTCCGTCCACCAGGGCCGGCAGCACGCCAACCGGTCTGAGCCGATGACTCAGGCCGGGTCGGCCGGGACCAGATTAACCTCAGCCCAGCCTTGGCTCAGCCTTAGCTCAGCTCAGGGCGGCGACGGCCTCGTTCAGGCCCTTCACCGCATCGACCGACGCGTTGAACATGTTGGTTTCATCCGCGCTCAACGGCAGTTCGACGATGCGCTCGACACCATCCTTGCCGATGATGACGGGAACGCCGACGTACATGCCCTTGACCCCATATTGGCCGTCGAGGAAGGCCGCGCAAGGCAGCAGGCGCTTTTTATCCTTTAGGTAGGATTCAGCCATGGAAATGGCGCTGGAGGCTGGCGCGTAGAACGCCGACCCGGTGCCGAGCAGCGCGACGATCTCGCCCCCGCCCTTGCGGGTGCGATCGACGATGGCGTCGACCCGCTCCTGCGTAATCCAGCCCATCTGGATCAGGGTTGGCAGGTCGATACCGGCAACGGTGGTGTAGTTGGGGACAGGCACCATGGTGTCACCGTGCCCGCCGAGAACGAAGGCGGAGACATCTTCGACCGACACGTTCATTTCATCGGCGAGGAAGTGGCGGAACCGCGCGCTGTCCAGCACGCCTGCCATACCGACCACCTTGTGCGCCGGGCAGCCTGAGGCCTCCTGCAGCACCTTGACCATGGCATCGAGCGGGTTGGTGATGCAGATCACAAAGGCATCCGGGCAGTGCTCGCGGATCCCTGCGCCCACGGCGTTCATGACCTTGACGTTGATCCCGAGCAGGTCATCGCGGCTCATCCCCGGCTTGCGCGCGACACCGGCGGTCACGATGACCACGTCGGCGCCGGCGATATCAGCATAGTCGCCGGTGCCGGTCATGGCGGCATCGAAGCCTTCCACCGGGGCTGCTTCCAGCGATATCCAGCGCCTTGCCCTTGGCGATGCCGTCGGCGAGGTCGAGCAACACAACGTCGCCGAGGTCCTTCATGCCGGCGAGCAGCGCCAGCGTCCCGCCAATGTTGCCAGCGCCGACCAGTGCGATTTTGTTGCGAGCCATTCCCTTGTCCTTTCACGACCTGGTCAGAGCGCATGTTGGCTCTGACCGGCCTGTTCTTGTTCATCCACGACCTGACTAGAGCGCCACCCGTGCCGACGCAAGCCACCCTGAGGACGACCGTGGTTTGCATCTGACAATTGCGAAATGGCGTGAGCCTCGCAAAATCTCACGCCGCCAAATCAATACAAAATGGATTGAGGCGCTACAATCTGTTACAAACGCTCGAGTCAAAAATTATGCTGAAAAAAAGATTATAGGTTTTTCAACGTATTACATAATTTTTAATCGGAATTGTATTTTCGAGTCGTTGGCATTGGCACTGCAGTTGCGTATCATCTTGCTATCACGGGTGGATCGCAGTTTTCAGCGACAGCCTTTGATTATTTGATCCCTCTTCTTGCAGCCTCCTGGAGGTGCGTTCGCCGCACCTCCTTTTTTGCGCTGAAGCGCCGGGCGCTCGACCACTGACAGCCAGAACAATCATTGAGCAATGAGGAGACCGGCCATGGCTGGCACCATCGACGCGCGCCTGCGCGAACTCGGCATAACCCCTCCCCGACGCCCCCGCCCCCGTGGCCAACTACGTGCCGCGGTCCGGACCGGCAATCTGCTGTTCATCTCCGGGCAGGTCGCCATGGTCAATGGCAAGCCCGAAGCCGGTCGCCTGGGCGAAAACATGGAGGTCGAGGCCGGTGCCGTGGCAGCGCGCGCCAGTGGTTTGTCGATCATTGCCCAGCTGGCCAAGGCGCTCGACGGCGACCTCGACCGGGTGGTGCGGATCGTCAAGCTGGTGGGCTTCGTGAACTGCACCCCGGATTTTGTCGACCAGCCGCGGGTGATCAACGGCGCTTCCGATCTGATGGTCGAAGTCTTCGGCGACAAGGGTCGCCATGCGCGATCGGCTGTGGCCTCACCTTCCCTGCCGCTGGGCGTCCCGGTCGAGGTGGAAGCCATCGTCGAGGTCGAGTGATGACGGATGCGCCAGCGGTCGGCGCGCGCCAGCGCGTGCTCCAGCCCGAGCAGATCGAGGCTGTCTTCGAGGTGTTCCGGGGGATCGAGCCTGAACCCCGGGGCGAACTTGACTACGTCAACGCCTACACGCTGCTGGTCGCGGTGGCGCTGTCTGCGCAGGCGACCGACGTTTCGGTCAATGCCGCGACCAAAGCGCTGTTCGAGCAGGTAACCACGCCGGCGCAGATGCTGGCTCTGGGCGAGGAACGACTGAAGGGCTTCATCAAGACCATCGGGCTCTACAACGCCAAGGCCGCCAACGTGATCAAGGCGGCGCAGATCCTGGTCGACCAGCACGGCGGAGAAGTGCCCGAGGACCGCGTGGCGCTGGAGGCCCTGCCCGGCGTGGGCCGGAAGACGGCGAATGTGGTGCTGCAGATGTACTGGGGCCATCCGACCATCGCCGTGGACACCCACGTGTTCAGGGTCTCGAACCGTATGGGGCTGGCGCAGGGCAAAACACCGGACAAGGTCGAAGAGGGGCTGAACCGGCGCGTCCCTGATGGCTTCAAGAACCATGCGCATCACTGGCTGATCCTGCACGGGCGCTATCTGTGCAAGGCGCGCAAGCCGGAGTGCTGGCGCTGCCCGGTCGCTGACTGGTGCTGCTTCAAGGACAAGACACCAGCCCCTGAAACATGGTGCGGCGCCAGCCGTCGCCAGGCCCGCAGCAGAGCATCTTAGGCGCCAGCAATTTGTGGCGGGCTCGATTTGACGCCGCTTCGCGGCTTACAAATCTCCCCGCGCAGTTAAACGGACAGGCCGCGCTACACGCGGCCTGGCGTCTTTTCGCATTTTCTGTGAAAATGCGCGTGGGATGGCCGAAGCCGCGCGAAGCGCGGTCGGGGGCAAGTCGGCGCAACCTTATTCAGTTGACACTCAACACGCGGCGCTTTGAGTGTCGTTTTGCAAAGAACTCCAACTGCTTTCAAAGGCCCTTCGACAATTTCAGGATAAACACGCCCGCTTTGAGTTTGATGAAGCTATTTACGACGCGCTCACGGGAAGGACCGCGCTCAAAGCGCCAAGTCGAGACAAGGTCAGGATAAACCTTGTTTCAGCAAAGAATGCCAACGCGCTCAAGCTCACCTTCGGCAGGCAAAGGGAAAAGGATAAACTTCGGCAGGCTCAGGATAAACTCCGCGTTTTGAGCGCAACGGAATTATGCACCCAACCCCCCGAGCCTTGTTTCTGTGCCTCCAACCCACACATCAGGGCTAAGCCCCATCTCCCGGCGCGTGCAAAGGATCGCCTAGCCCCATGACACCCTCCGACGCACGCCTGCAGATCCGGACCATCTCAAGCCTGTCCGAGGTCAGCGCCGAGGCCTGGGACGCCTGCGCCGGGCAGTCCAACCCCTTCGTCAAGCACGGCTTCCTTTCCGCCCTCGAAGACAGCGGGTCAGCAGACGCGGCGTCAGGCTGGGCTGGGCAGCACGTGCTGCTGGAGGAAGCAGAGAGCGGCACACTGCTCGGTGCCGTGCCGCTCTACGTCAAGAGCCACTCCTACGGCGAATACGTCTTCGACTGGGGCTGGGCCGACGCCTACGAACGCGCGGGTGGGCGCTACTACCCAAAGGGCCAGGTCTGCGTTCCCTTCACCCCTGCGACCGGCCCGCGTCTGCTTCTCGGCGATACCGCCGACGCCGATACCCAGCGCATTCTCGGCGAAGCCATCGTTTCCGTTGCCGGTCAGCTCGGCCTTTCGGGGCTGCATCTGACCTTTCCGGAGAAGGCTGAATTCGACGCCCTGGGCGAACTCGACAGCTTCGAACAGCGGCTTGGGCTGCAGTACCACTGGCACAACGCCGACTACGCGAGCTTCGATGATTTTCTCGGCGCACTGAACAGCCGCAAGCGCAAGGCGATCCGCAAGGAACGCCGTGACGTCGCCGCGCTCGATATCGACATCCGCACCCTCAGCGGCGCTGAGATGACTGAAGCGCTCTGGGACGCTTTCTTCGCATTCTACCTCAATACCTCGGACCGGAAGTGGGGCCAGGCCTACCTGACCCGAAAATTCTTCTCCCTGCTCTCCGAGCGATGCGCCGACGACGTGGTGATGGTGATGGCCTTCGAAGGCGGACAGCCCGTGGCCGGCGCGCTCAATTTCCGCGGCGGAGACACGCTCTACGGCCGCAACTGGGGCTGCTCGGAAGACCACAAGTTTCTGCACTTCGAGGCCTGCTACTACCGCGCCATCGACTACGCGATCGAGCACGGACTGGCGCGGGTCGAAGCCGGGGCGCAGGGCCAGCACAAGGTACAGCGCGGCTACCTGCCGACCCCGACCTATTCCCTGCATTGGATCGCCGACCCGGCGTTGCAGCGCCCGGTGGCCAATTTCGTCCGGCAGGAACGCGAGCAGGTCGAGCACCAGATCGAGACCATGCGTCTGCACGATAATCCCTATCGCAAGGCCGAAATCTGACCGGCGGCAACGGGGTTCAACCGATGATCCTCAGCGCAGCCCGCTGGCGTCGGGGCCTCAGACGGTCTCGCTGTCGTCCGGCGCGGGGAGCTTGGCAACCTCGCCAATGGCCGACGACGGAAAGGTGAATTCAAAGTCCTCACCATTCCAGTCGATCAGAACGGACCCCCCGCTCTGCAAACGGCCGAACAGCAGCTCTTCGGCGAGCAGCTTCTTGATCTTGTCCTGGATCACCCGCGCCAGTGGCCGCGCGCCCATCAGGCGGTCGTAGCCCTGGGCGCCGAGCTCGTTGCGGGCAGCGTCGGTCAGGCGGATGGTCACCGAACGATCCGAGAGCTGGTTTTCGAGCTGCAGGATGAACTTCTCGACCACGCGGCCGATCACCTCTTTGCTCAGCGCCGCGAACGGGATGACCGCATCCAGCCGGTTGCGGAATTCAGGGGTGAACAGCCGCTTGATCGCCTCGGCGTCCTTCGCCTTCCTTCACGCTGGAGCCAAACCCGATCGCCGCCTTTGACATCTCGGACGCGCCGGCGTTGGTGGTCATGATGATCACCACGTTGCGGAAATTGACCGACTTGCCGTTGGCGTCGGTGAGTTTGCCGTGATCCATGACCTGCAGCAGGATGTTGAACAGGTCCGGGTGCGCCTTCTCGATCTCGTCGAGCAGCAGCACGCAGTGGGGCTGCTGGTCTACGGCATCGGTCAACAGACCGCCCTGATCAAAACCGACGTAGCCTGGTGGCGCGCCGATCAGACGGGAAACCGTGTGCCGCTCCATATACTCGGACATGTCAAAGCGGATCAGTTCGACCCCCATGGTGTGGGCCAGCTGCTTGGCGACCTCGGTTTTGCCCACCCCGGTCGGCCCGGAGAACAGGAAGGCACCGATTGGCTTTTCTGGCTCGCGCAGCCCGGCACGGGACAGCTGCATCGCCGTGGACAGGGCGGCGAGCGCCTCATCCTGACCGTAAACAAGGCGCTTGAGGTCACGCTCGAGCGTGAGCAGCATTTCCTTGTCGTCCTTGTTGACGGTCTTGGGCGGGATGCGGGCGATCTTGGCGACGATGGCCTCGATCTCCTTCACACCGACCGTCTTCTTGCGTTTGGACGGCGGGGCCAGCTTGGTCGCAGCCCCGGCCTCGTCGAGCACGTCGATGGCCTTATCGGGCAGCTTGCGGTCACCGATATACCGGTTCGAGAGCTCGACCGCCGTGCGGATCGCTTCGCTGGTGTAGCGAATACCGTGGTGTTCCTCGTAGGAGGGCTTGAGCCCGCGCAGGATCTTGACTGCATCGTCGACCGACGGCTCGTTGACGTCGATTTTCTGGAACCGGCGCACCAGCGCGCGGTCCTTCTCAAAGTACGAGCGGTATTCCTTGTAGGTGGTCGAACCGATGGTGCGCAGCTCACCCCCGGCCAGCGCCGGCTTGAGCAGGTTGGAGGCGTCCATGGCCCCGCCGGAGGTCGCACCGGCACCGATCACCGTATGGATTTCGTCGATGAACAGAATCGCGCCGTCGAAGGCGTTGATTTCCTCGATCACGGCCTTGAGGCGTTCCTCGAAGTCGCCGCGGTAGCGCGTCCCGGCCAGCAGCGCGCCCATATCCAGCGAGAAAATGGTCGCGTCCTTGAGGATGTCCGGCACGTCGCCGTCGACGATCTTCTTGGCCAGACCTTCGGCGATGGCGGTCTTGCCCACGCCGGGGTCACCGACGTAGAGCGGGTTGTTCTTGGTGCGACGGCACAGCACCTGGATCGTACGCTCGACCTCAATGTCGCGGCCGATCAGCGGGTCGATCTTGCCCTCACCCGCCCGGGCGTTGAGGTTGCGGCAGTATTTGTCCAGCGCCTTGGCGCCGCCCTCGCCCGCCGCTTCGTCCTCGTCCTGATCCGCGCCGCGCACACTGCGGCTCTCGGAGAGGTCCTTGTTCTTGGCGATCCCGTGGGAGACGAACTGCACCGCGTCCAGCCGTGACATGCCCCGCTCCTGCAGGAAATAGACGGCAAAGCTTTCCCGTTCCTGAAACAGCGAGATCAGCACGTTGGCGCCTGTGGCTGCCCCCGGCCCGAGCCCTGCACGTGCATAATGGCGCGCTCGAAGGCCCGCTGGAACGACATGGTCGGCCGCGGATCCGGAAGCCGTCGTCGCGGACCAGATCATCGAGTTCATTGCGCAGGAAGGTTTCGACCGTCTCGGTCAGCTCATCGATATCGACGTCGCAGGCCCGCAGCACTTTCTGCGCGTCCGGGTCTTCAAGCAGAGCAAACAGAAGGTGCTCCAGCGTGCAGAACTCGTGGTTCAGTTCAGCGGCGGAGGCCAGGGCCCGGCGGAGGGTTTCTTCAAGCTCTGAAGAGAGCATCTGCGATCCTATCAATCATCTTTTTCGAGCGTGCACTGTAATGGATGTTGGTGCTTCCGGGCGTAGTCCACAACCTGCGTCACCTTGGTTTCTGCAACTTCGAAGGTGTAAACGCCGCAAACACCGACCCCTTGCTGGTGTACGTGGAGCATCACCTGGGTCGCGGATTGGGCGTTCATGTTGAAGAAACGCTCCAGCACGTCGACCACAAATTCCATGGGCGTGTAGTCATCGTTGAGAAGCAAGACCTTGTACATGCTCGGTTTTTTGGTCTTGGGCTTGGCTTCGAGCACGGTCGCCCCACCCGGGTTGCCGGGCTCATCGTCTTTGCGGGGGGCTCAGTGGGTTCGTCGTTGGCAAAGATCGTCAGCGACATTTGGTCCTGATCCAGAAAGATGTTCACGTTGCAGTCAGTATGCGGCGTACCGCAGCCTCTGTTAAGGGTCGATGGGGCCAGTGGGCGCCCGGCGGTCTACCAAAGCTGACACTGACGCTCGATGCAAGGCCGCCGGTTTCGAGGTCGTCGCAGGCCGTGCCCCGCCCGATCAGAGATGGTTGACTGAGGCCACAGATTCAATGGCCTCTAAGCCATTGGCCGCGGATTCAGTGACGCAGGCCTCGACCGGCTCAGATGAGGGCGAAGGGCGAAGGGCGAAGGGATGGGCGAAGGGTAATGGGCGAAGGGTGATGGGCGGCAGGGGGTCAGGCCCATCACCCTTCTGATTCCCCATGGCGCAGGGCCTGCCGCTTGCCATGGCAGGCACCCCGGCACGGGAAATTCTGAGGTTTGAAAACCAGAAAGAGTTGAGTTGAGGTGAGTTGGGATGAGGTGAGGTGAGGTGAGGTCAGGCCGGATCAGCCCTTGTCCTGCGAGTTCAGGATCGCGAGGGTTACCGCCTCGCCGACCTTTCCGATCTCAAGAACCACCTGGATCGTGCCATCGCCCATTTGCCGGTAAGCGGAAACAACCACACCATCCCGACCCGCGCACGAAACCTCGAGGCTCTTGCGGTCCTCGGCCAGCGCAGACGAGCAGATGATCTCCCCGTAGCGGGTCGCGACCGCAAAGCTGTTGCCCTGCGCCTGTGCGATCGGCATCCACGCCAGCACCAGCACCTGCAGGCTCAGGATAAACCCGAGGGTCAGCAGGACCGACCGGCGAAGTCGACCTTGTGCGAGTGCAGTGGCATTGAACTTTGGCATTGCAGGTTCTCCGAGGGTGATCGGCAGCGAGTGGACAGGGGTGCGGACCCAGGGTCTGTGCTTGCGTGACGATGCGTTTCATGGCTCAGACTATAAGCGTTTTTGCCCGCGAAGGTGTGTCAGAAGCCCTGAAAAATTGAAACAAAGAAGCTCGCTTTGTTTCAGTTTGTTTCAGGGGCATGGTAATATGGCAGAATATCAGCGTACAGAGCTGAAAAACGACTGTGAGAGCGAACCATGAGCGACGCCCAACACATAGCCATTCTCGATGATGATCCGGAAATCCGGAGCCTGCTGGAGCAAGATCTGCGCGGCGCTGGTTTCGAGGTCTCCACAGCTTCTAATGGCCGTGACCTAAAGACCATTCTTGAACACCAGACCATCGACCTGATCGTGCTCGATCTGATGCTGCCCGGTGAAGACGGGCTGACGATCTGCCGCGAACTCCGCGCGGAATCCAACATCCCGATCATCATGCTGACCGCCATGACCCACGAGGCCGGACCGCATCATCGGGCTGGAAATGGGGGCCGATGACTACCTGACCAAGCCGTTCTCGCCGCGCGAGCTGGTGGCGCGGATCAAGGCCACCCTGCGCCGACAGGGTATGGTGACCACGCAATCCGAAGACCGCCGCCGGACGGCCGTGTTCGAAGGCTGGAAGCTGGACGTTGTGCGGCGCGAGTTGCGCGACCCCGACGACGTTCTGGTCGACCTGACATCGGTGAATTTGACCTGCTCGCCGCTCTGATCGAGCGGCCCAACCGGCTGATGAGCCGCGACCTGCTGCTGGATATCACCAAGGGGCGGCAGGCCGACGTCTTCGACCGGTCGATCGACATCACCATCTCGCGTCTGCGTCAGAAGATCGAGGAAGACCCGAAGAACCCGCAATTCATCAAGACGGTCCGGGGCAAGGGCTACATCTTCTCGGCTGAACTCGGCTGAGACACCGGGGCCGAGGCATGTTCCGCAACAGCAATTCGCTGGATCTGGCCCGGATTGTCCTGCTCGGGGTCATCGGCGTCAGCTGGTCAGTGGTCATTTCGGTCGGTGCTTTTCTGATCGTGCAGGCCTACAGCGAAGAGATCAGCAAGTGGCCTCCCTTTGCCGATCAGGCCATGGCGGTGGCCGAAGCCCTCGAAGCACGGCGCCTTCGCAGCGTGAACAGATCCGGCGCGCCGTAACCTCCCGCTTCTTCGATATCGCTGGAACCGGGGGCGGCCCCCGCCTCGCCGGATAACTTCGAAGCCTCGCTGCTGACCTTCCGCTTTCTGACCCAGAATGCCTTCCGCGGCGCTGACCGGCGGGCACCCAAGGCCAGCGAAGTCGCCGGTATCCTGCTCGGGGTCCGGGAACAGGGTCCGGAAATCGACGCGCTTGAGATCCTGCTCTCCGACGGTACGCGCGCCAGCTTCCTGCTGCGTCGCCCGTTCCAGCGCCGCGATGACCTGCTGCAACAGCTGTTCTTCCTGTTCCTCTTCGGCTCGGCCACCATCACCATTTCGATGATCGCCGTCTATCGCTTGGGCAACCCGCTGGGGCGGTTTCAGGAAGCCACCCTGCGGCTGGCCGGTGACCTTGACGCCCCACCGCTGGATGAGCGGCGCGGGGTGTCCGAGGTCAGGGCCGTGGCGCGAACCCTGAACGCCATGCAGGCGCGGCTGAAGAACTACCTCGCTGAGCGGACAACCATGCTCGCCGCCATCTCCCACGACATCCGCACCGGCCTGTTCCGGCTGCGTATGCGCTCTGAGAAGATCGACGACCCGGTCGAGCGCGCCAAGGCGCTCGAAGACGCGGACGAAATGGCGGCGATCCTCGACGATATGCTGACCTTTGCCCGCTCGGACCAGAACGACGTCGGCTTCGAGCGGCTGTCCCTGCCCTCGCTGCTGACCACCATCTGCGATAATCTGGTTGATCAGGACAAGGACGCGGTGTTCGAAAGCGGCGGGCGGATGACCGTGATCGGTGATCCGACATCGCTCAAACGCGGCTTCCTCAATCTGATCGAAAACGCGACCAAATACGGCCTGCGCGCGCGGGTTTCGACCGAGCGCCTGTCAGACGAAGGACGGGTCCGGGTCACCATCGACGATGACGGTCCCGGCATCGCTGAGGAAGAGCGCGACCGGGTGTTCCGGCCTTTTGTCCGGCTGGAAGACTCCCGCAATCGCAAGACCGGCGGCACCGGTCTGGGGCTGGCCATCGTCAAGAAAGTCATGGATCGCCACGGCGCCACCATCCGCTTGGACGAGGCGCCTGGCGGCGGGCTGCGGGTTATGGTCGAAATGGACCTCGCCTGAGGCGCCGTCCTTCAGTCAGCGTCGCTCAGACCATCTGCAAAAACCAGCCTGAAGCCGAGAAAATTTGAGCGGCGCCAGTCGCCTGCGTCCAGCGCTGGCACGGCTGCAGCGCGACCGCCGCGGCGCAGGATGATCCGCGACGGGCTGACACCCTGTGCGATCAGCAGCGCCCGCATCTTTGACCCCATGAAGAAGCCAACATGGTCGGGTGTCTCTTCGCCCTCCACCGGACGGGCGACGGCCAGCAGCTCCAGCCGGGCGTCGGGGTGCTGCGCCGCCAGCACCCGCGCCAGCACCGCCGTTGCAGCGTTGGCCAGCCGGATATCCGTAAAGCTGACCCTGCGTCAAAGCCGACCAGCATGGCCGAAACCACCTCCATCGCCTGGGGAAATTTCTGCACGCCGGGCAGCGGCGCCCTCTCCATCGAGCATATCGAAGCCGTCCATCAGCTGAAACCGGCGCGATCAACCCCTTCGAAACGCCCCTCCACCAGCAGAGCCCCCACGCGGTCACGCTCGCCGGCGAGGGCGGGGTCAAGATCGTAGGTAATCGCCGGGAAAGACGCCGCCGCCGACTGAGCGCGGGCGGCCCGCAGCTCGGCCTGAAGCCCCTGCACGCGGGCTTCGAGATCCATGATCACCGCATCCCGGATCGACCCGGCATCGCGCAGCGAGGCCACGCTGGCTGAGTTTGCCTCGCGCTCGACCCGGGCCGTGCGCAGGCTGGGCCGGACCGCATCGGTGGTGATGTTGGAGAGTACAAAATGCAGCGACAGGCGCGGGTGACGGGCCTGCAAGGTCGTCTCCAGCAGGCCGGCCGAAGCCGCATCCGGGACCAGCCCCGCGACCACCACGTTCGCCGTGCGCCGGTCATAGCGCGCGCTGACCGGGTAACCGGCAAGCGGCTCAACCGCTGCGATCGAGGTTTGCACCGACGAGACGTTCAGGCTGATCCGCACGGCGTTGATCAAGGCGATCGACACCAGCGCGGTCAGCACCACCGCCCCCAGCGCGACCAGAAAGGCAACGAAGGGGCGTCGCCGCAGCCCCCGGGGGCGCGGGCCTGCGTCCGCAGACATGCGACCGCTCATGCGTACCCGCTCAGCAAGGCGCAGCGCAGCCAGCTTTCGAATTGGTCCATGGCCCGTTCCACGCCTATTTTCCGCTTGTGATCATCGCGTTGGACAGGTGGCGCAGGCCACGGTTCAGCTGGGCATCACGCTTACGGTCCCGGATCATCTGCCGGGTGTCGCCGTTCAGGCTGGTACCGAGCATGGAGAGTTCGTCGGCCAGCCCACCCTGCGCCGGGGTCAGCGCGCCTTCTGCGTTGGCTGAGCCCGTCTGCATCCGGCCTGTGGGACCATGCAAGTGGTCCAGTAGTTCCCGGTTCATTGCCGATACGTCCAGCCCTGGCACCGCTGTGGCCGGATCCGCTGCCGCACCTGCGCGACCGCGATCCTGCGCCGATGGTGTTGGCGATTGCCACACCGGCACCGGGGCTTTGATTGGCTGTTCAGCCATCGCCCGTTCCTCAATTCATTCCATCAATATCGCGTCGATACCTCCGGAAGCTTGCTGCTCCTTTGTCCCGCACAGAAAGTTATGCGGGCGGTGGGGTACGACTTTAGGAAGGGTTGCAAATCAAGGGCCAGCGGGCGGGAATAAGGCTGATCCGGCCTCTGATACAGGCCGCAACAGACCGCAGACAGGGCGCAGCCCCCGCAAGCTTGGTCTTGACCGGCGGTCGCTCTGGCCGCAGGTAAGCAACGCACGCTTGCATTCACTGAGCCAAGGCCCACCCCCATGAGCGCACTGCGCCAGCCTCCGCTGTACTCCAGCCCGGTCCCGGTTTCAGCCAGCCGGCATCACAGCCTGTGCCTGCTGCCCGCCTTCAGCTTTGGCTTCACCGATGACGTGACTTCGCTGCCGCTGACGGGGTCTGAATTCCCTCTGCAAGCCGTAGCTATCCCATTGTGTTTACACCGCAATTTCCGTTTTCACCGGTCTGTATTCTGGGCATCCGTGACTCAGGCAATCTGTTCGTCGACGACGCCGGACAGTGGCGGCCGGGGCCTACCTGCCCGCCTACGTCCGCCGCTTTCCCTTCCTGTTGATGGCCGATCCGGCGAGCGGCCGGATGGTTGCTGGGGGTCGAGGAATCCAGCGGCCGCCTGTCCTCGGATCAGGGCGACCGGCTGTTCGAACACCGCCAGCCAACCCCGTTCCTGAACCAGACCCTGTCGTTCTGCGCCGACTTCAACCGGCAGTGGGACGAGAGCCTCGATATGGTGCGGGCCTTCCACGATGCCGGTATCCTCGTCGAAGAAGACAGCGAAGTTGAATTAAGCGAATCCCAGTCGCTTAAACTGGGCGGTTTTCTGATCGTGGATGAGAGCCGGTTGAACGATCTCGGTGACGATATTTTTGCGCAGTGGCGCGCGCGGGGCTGGCTGCCAGCGCTCTACGCCCACCTCGCCTCACGCCACAACTGGGCCGACCTCGCCCAGCGCATCGGTCCGGGAGGCCGCTGACCATGGCCCCTGCGCCCAAGCCCTTCGACGACCTCAAGCTCGCCCACGACGTGATCTGGAACGAGCTGCGCGAAGGGGCGACCAAGCCGCGCCATGCCTTCCATTGGGCGACGCTGTGCTACCTCGACGGCTTCACGCCGGTGCCGCGCACGATCGTGCTGCGCGATATCGACCGCTCGGCCAAGCGCTTCGAGGTGCACACCGACGTACGCTCGCGCAAGGCGGCTGTGCTGCCGCGCGCTAAGCACGCCAGTCTGTCGTTCTATGCGCCCAAGAAAATGCTGCAGGTGACGGTGCTGGGCCGGGTCGAAATCCTCGATCCACGGGGGCCGACACCGAGGCAGCCTGGTCCAAGCTGACCCTTTCGACCAAGGCCATCTACGCCAACCGCATCGATCCCGGAACCGCCCTGCTGGAGCCGGAAAACACCACCGTCGCCGTGGATGATCTGACCGCAGAAGACCTCAGCCGCGCGCGCGCCAATTTCCGGGTGCTGCACCTGCGGGCCGACCGCCTTGAAGCGCTCAGCCTCGAGGGCAATCATCGCCGGATGATCTACGACTACGGCCTTGCGGGGCAGCGACGGGCGGCGTGGATCGCGCCCTGATCCCGCCTGCGGCCCTGACCCTCAGGGCCAGCCCAGTTCCTTCATATCATTGTCGATGAACAGCAACTGACAGGGGTTGGTGATCGACTGTTCTTTGGCGGCGAGCTGGCAGGTGGCAATGGCATCCCGCTGCACCTCGCTGGCCGTCCCCCGGCCATGGACGAAGGCCCAGGCCTGTGCCCCGCCGGGCATGGGCTGTGTCACAGCAAAGGCCTTGGGCCCGAGCTGGCCGAGGTAGCGGCGGACGTCACCGCGCAACTCGTCGCTCGAGCTCCACGCACCTGCCGCACTAACGGTTGCAGCGGGGGCAGGAGTGGCAGACTGCGTAGGTGCAGGTGCAGGTGCGGCTGCGGCCAGCAATGGTGCAGGATTTGCAGTTGGCACAGCCATCGCCGGCGTCGACAGATCCAGCGTTTGCCGCGACAGGTCGCCTTCCTCGAGCAGCACCACGTCGTTGTCATCTTCTCCGAAATCGCCAAACGGACTGAACACGCTCAGCACCGAACACCCACTCATCCCGAGGCCCAATCCGAGCATCATGAGCAGGGTCCGCGCCCCGGGGTTCCAGACGCCAGGTTCCGCCGGGGTTCATGAAATTGTGATCCTGATTTCGCTGCGCCATAGCCGTCTTCCTGTTTCCCAATGCCAGTAAAGTTTGCTATACACACCTCATAGCAAGAAATAAAAATTCTTATAAACATCTAAAATTATTTGATACCTATGGTTTTTGCATCGATTCGCCGCCTTGTCGGCGACCCGAGCGCCGTTGCCCGACGTATTTCAGGTCTGGCCGCATGCCTCGGACTTTCACTCTGCCTTGGTCTTGCACCGTTGCAGGCCGCCTCCGCCATCCCGCCACAACCGGGCTATATCTTTGAACTCGCCGGACCGCAGGCGCTGCGCGCTGTTTTGAGTACGGAACTTCCAGCCGACCTGCGCACTTTCGGCGTGGGGCGTGATGAACTGGAACGCTTCTACGCCCAGCGCGACTTTGCCCCGCTGTTCATCACTGAGACCGGCTGGCGGCCGGATACCATCCCGACCCTCGCGCTGATGCAGGCCGCCGGGGCGCACGGCCTCAAACCCGCCAACTACTGGGACGACGGTCTTGCCGACCTCGCCGGTCCCACCGAACCGGGGCGGATGGTCCACCAGGACCTGATGCTGACGGCAGCGACCCTGCGCTATGGCTCTGACATCTATAACGGCCGCTACGCCAAGTCGCCGAAGCAGGACGCGGCCAGCCTGCTTGCCGGATTTGATGATGGCGACGATCTGCCTGCCTTTCTGACAGCGCTGGCGCCGAACAAGCCGGAGTACGAAGGCTTGCAGACTGTCCTCGCTGACATGCGGCAGGGCAGCGTCCGGCCCCTGCCCGGCATCGGCGAAGGACCGCTGCTGAGCCTCGGCACCCGTGATCCTACGGTGGTGCAACTGCGCCTGCACCTCGCAGCAACCGGCGACCTGCGGCTGGACAGCCCGCACGACGGGCAGCACGGCGAAAGCGGCACGGTGGTCGAAGCCGACCGCTTTGACGCCGCACTGGATGAGGCTGTGCGGGCGTATCAGGCGCGGCACGGACTGGTGGTGGACGGCATCATCGGCCGCAAATCCAAAGCCCGGATGATTGCTTCCCCCGAAGACCGCCTCGGACTGGTGCTCGCCAATCTGGAACGGCTGCGCTGGGAAGAGCGCCTGATCAGCCAAAAGCACGTGCGGGTGAACATTGCCAACTTCCACCTCGTCGCCCGCGAAGGTGAAGAAGACCGCCTGTCCATGCCCGTGGTTGTCGGTCGAAACTCGCGTCGCACACCGGTGATCTCCGACCAGATTGTATCACTGAAGTTCTCGCCGGACTGGACCGTTCCACGGTCGATCCTTGAGAAGGATTATCTGAGCAGCCTGCGCGCCGATCCGGGTTTCGCCATCGTTGAGGGTTTTGAAGTCTATAAGGACGGCGCGTTGATCAGCCCCTACCGCGTGCAGTGGCACGATCCGCGGATCTTGCGGAAGGTCACCTTGCGCAAACCCCCGAGCAGCTTCGGCCCGCTGGGCGGGGTCCGGTTTTCACTGACCAACGACATGGCCATTTTCCTGCACGACACCCCAAGCACCGATCTGTTCGACCTCAGCCAGCGGGCGCATCTCCTCTGGCTGCGTTCGGGTGGCAGAACCCGAAGCGCTGGCAGCCTACCTGCTGGAGGGCACGAGCTGGGATGATCAGCGGATCAGCCGGGCCATGCTTGCGGGTTCGATCCTGATCGCCGGGCCAGTGGAGCCGGTGCAGGTGTTCCTGTCCTACATGACCGCCTTTGTCGACGCTGACGGACGGCTGCAGGTGGTCAGCGACCCCTACCAACTGGATGAGGATCTGATCAGCCGCCTGATGTGACCGGGAAAGGACCCAGGGCGTTTGGCTATATTTCGACCACAATACCCGGGTTCAACCGATTGTGAACTCGCCCTTTTGCGTTGATTCGGCAGGAATTTGCACGTAAACAGGGCGAGCTACACAAGGTTAATTTTCGCGCATTCGTTTTCAGTATCATTCGCAGAGCGGGTGATCAGGCGCGATCAAGGGATTCGCAACGGGCATGCATTCCGTTTTGGATACGATTGCCGAGGCCATCGGGCGCAGCCGATCTGCTTTAAAGCAGGCAAATCGGCGACCGGGCCGCCGCGCCGCGTTGCAGAGCTTCATCGCGCTGGGGGTGGCTGGCACCGCCTACGGCCTGTACCGGGGCACCCGGCTGGGGATCGCCGACCGGCTGGCCGAACCGATCTGGGCTTTGACAAACTCCCGATGAACAAATTGATGCTCCAGCGCACCGGCCTCCTCGACCGATTGCCGGTTGAGCTGGTCGAATACGAAGACCGCGACCTTGACCTGCAGGAGCAGGATCCGAGCCTCGCCTTTGTCGACAAGGCCTCGGGTGAAGACCTCGACAGCATGCTGTCCTACCTGCTCGACCCCGCACAGCCCCCCACTGAATTTGCCACCAACGTGCCCGCTGGCGCGTCGGCCGCCGCGACCAGCCCCACCCCACCGGTGATCCCGATGCTGAACGCGCCTGCCGCCAATGCCGTTGCCGCGACCAGCGGTGCTGGTATCGCGGCTGCGCCGATGGTGACGACCCCGGCCTCGCGTGGATCGCTGCCTTCAGCGCTGCCCACCCCGCCGGTGATCCCGCAAATGCCGGCACAGCGCGGCAGCGGGGATCCCCGGTCACGTGGCGCTCAACGATCTGCCGCCCCAGACCCCGGAACTGCCCCCGGCACGCGGTTGACCAGCCCCGATGGCGGCACCCAGCTCGCCGGCCTGTCGCCGGTTGATACACCGCTGCATCCGGACCGCGCCAACGCGCAGGAAAAGACGCTCAGCATCGTCTCGACCCACACCGGCGAATTCCTGCGCGCGCGCTTTGTCTCCGGCGGGCGCTATGATGCTGGTGCCCTGGCGGACCTGAGCCACCTGCTCCGCGACCACCGCAACGGGCAGGTGCGGGATATCGACCGCGCCCTGTTTGATGCAGCCTATGAGGTCGCGATGAAGGCCACAGGCAGCGACCGGGCCGTGCTGCATCTGGTCTCGGGCTACCGCTCGCCGGAGACCAACCGCCTGCTCCGCGAGCGGTCGTCGGGTGTCGCCAAAAACAGCTATCACGTGCGTGGCCGCGCCATGGATTTCTACGTCGAAGGCGCCGAAATCCGCGATGTCTATGTCGCAGCGCTGAAGTCGGGTGCCGGCGGGGTCGGCTACTACCCCAGCTCCAACTTCGTGCATATCGACACCGGCCCGAGCCGCAGCTGGCCTGCGCAATACAAGCCCTTCGCCTCGCAGTACCGGGCCTAGGCCTGCGCGACACCAATTGCCGCCCCGGTTTTACTTTGCCCGAAATTGCCGCTAAACCCTGCGCGCAACGTCAATCAGGAAGGGCCCGGGGTGAGTCTCGAAACCTATCGCCAGTCGATCCGGGAAGGAAAGCGCGACGCCATCGTCGCCGCCGCTCAGCGGGTCTTCCTCGACCACGGGTACCAGGGCGCGGCCATGGCTGGGATCGCCAAGGCTGCCGATGTATCTACGGCGACCCTCTACAAGCACTACGCCAATAAAGAAACCCTGTTCGAAGCCGTGGTCGCCGACCGCATCCGCAGCTTTGACACCGCGTTTCCCGCCAACAACGGCGACCCGAACCTGCCGCTGGAAGAAGGCCTCAAGCTGATCTCCGCGAGTTTTGTGGAGCTGCTGCGCGACGAAGACACGCTCAACATCTTCCGCATCATCATCAGCGAAGTCAGCCGCTTCCCCGAGCTCAAGGACAAGATCTACACGCTCGGGCGCAACCCCTTCCGCGCCAAACTGATGGCCTTCCTGCCGGAAAAGGTGGCCGCCGGGCAGCTCCCCAACACCAGCTTCTCCACGGCGGCTGAAAACTACATCGGCCTGCTGTCGTACTGGTTCATCTTTGCCCGGATCTTCAATCCCATGGCTCGGATTACCGATGAGCTGGCGGAAAGCATCATGAGCGAGGCGCGCGCGACCCTGATCGCCCGGCTGAAGTCCCTCTAGACCCGGTCATCGCCCAAGGCGCGACGGTTCAGGGCAGATCGCTGAACCAGGGCCGGATCCGGTCTTCGAGTTCGCTGTCTGCCACATCGGTTTCCGACGCAACCTTCCCCGCAATGGAGACGCCAGCCGCCCGCATTGGCGCCCGGTCGCCTGCGTGGCGCAGCGGGTGCCAGTCGGGAATGTCCTGCCCCTGCCCGATGCGGATATACGCGCAGGTCGGTGGGAACAGATGCGGGCTCTCTCGCACGGTTTCGGGGTAAGGACGATACACTCAGGCACCACCGACTTGCGCCGGTCATAGACTGCACAGCCGCCGTTGGCGCAATCGTAACCACGACAGGCGACATCGGTGATGAAGAGGCGCTCGTCATCCTCGTCGATCAGCTTGACCAGGCAGCACTGACCACAGCCATCACACAGGGCTTCCCATTCCTCGGAACTGAAGTCATCCAGTCGGCGATCGACCCAGAAATCGGGACGGAGCGCCCCGCTGTCCGGGCGCCACAGCGGCTCTTTACTCATGCTCGCCCTTTGGTTGGCGTGTTGACACCCCCTCTTCGACGAAGCCGCCCGCAAGGTCAAGCGCGTCCCGGTCAGCCCGCGAGATGCGGGCAGCCTGCTTGAAGTCGGCACTGGGAATGCGCACTTAACGTTTAGTGCCCCCCACCCTCTGCCCGCCATGCGAGACCTGCACCATGACCAATCACTCGGACACGCTGAAGTCGCTCGCGCAGGAGGCGCAGGCCCGTGCCGCCGATCTGCGCGACTGGTTCGATCCGGGCTTGAAGGATATCCCGGTCGAAACGCTGAAACAGCGCTATTGCGATCAGCACTCGCGGTTTGTCGAGGTGGACGGCCTCGACATTCACTACCGGGATCTGGGGCCTGAGGTCACGGACGCCGACAAGCCGCCGCTGCTGCTGATCCACGGGCTGATGTCGTCGCTGCACTGCTGGCAAGGCTGGATGCCGACCCTGAGCCGCGATCGCCGGGTGGTCGCGCTGGATATTCCACCCTTCGCCATCACCGGCCCCCATCCCAAGGGGCTGCTCGATGAAGCCACGTACATGCAGCTCATGCTTGGTTTTGTTGATGCTGTCGGGTTGGAGCGCTTCATCGCCGTGGGCAATTCGCTCGGTGGTTTTCTCTCGTGGCGTCTGGCCGTCGAAGCGCCAGAGCGCGTGCAGGCCCTGTGCCTGCTCGACCCGGCTGGCGGCACAGAACGGCTGCCGCTGGCTGTCTCCGCCTTCAAGATCCCGGGGTGGGCAAGGCCTACCAGTCCGTGACGCCCAAGGCCGCTGTGCTCGCCGGGCACGCCGCCATGTTCGGCGATCCGCGGCGGATGGACCCGACCTCACTCAATCGCATCTACGACATGATCATGCGCGAGGGCTCCCGCGCTGCCGTGCAGGAAAACCTGCGCTTCCTGCAGCGACCGGACCCCGAGCGGCTGGTCGAGCTGGACCTGCCCGGTCTTTCTGCAGTGGGGGAGGCCGACACGCTGCTGCCGCTGCGGGATAACCTGCCGGGCTTCAGCGCCCGGGTACAGGACCTGCGCGTGCGCACCTACCCCGGCGTGGGTCATATGCCGATGGAAGAAATCCCAGAGCAGTCGCTGGCTGATTTTCAGTGGTTCCTCGATGAAATCGGCGCCTGAAACCACACCCCTTTCTTTTCCTCGCCATAGTTTGGTGGGATAGCAATGCGGTGCCCATCGACGTTGGTGGGCACAAATTCGACACCGGGCAGCGGCCTCAAGGAGTGTCAGATTGGAACAGTTTGTTCAGTGGGGCATCGATTTCATGGTCGGTGTGTCCGATAACGTCAGCACCATGGACGGTCGGATTGCCTTTGTCGTCGGGGCCGTCAGCTGGTTTTTGGTCGAACAAGCCATCCGGCGCCTCGCCGGCATCGCCCGGATTGCCATCCTGCTGGGCTTCCTCGGCGCCCTTGGCTACGGCATCTGGCAGATCCTGCCGATGATCCAGCAGGCCGCGCCTGCCGGGGGCTGAAAAAACTTTTCCGCATTATCCGAGTCTCAATCGGGTTTGGCATTCCCCTTGCCATGTCTCTCTGGACTGACCCCGAGAGGGGCGGGGCCGTACAAGTATCGCAGCTTGTCCAGACCTGATTAGAACCAGAAGGCGTGACACCGGGAAACCCGGGCGCGCTGCACAAAAAAAGAACCCCGCACGAAGGCGGGGTACTTGGTCCAGGTTTGGAATTGAGGAACGAGCTATTTAGTCATGCGGACTAAAAGCGATATATCAGACCAAGATTAGTAGAGAATTGTACGGCCTCGCCCAACTCATCGACCAAGGGGCTCGCCGCCGCTTGTTCGAGGAGCACTTTGACTTCGGACGCGCCGTAAAGGCCAAAGTGGTCAGTGAGGAACAGTTTCAGCTCCCCTTTGACCCGCATATCTTTCAGGCCGAACTGCTCGGCTTTGTATTCGGATACCCCGAGTTCTGCGGCATCCTCTGCCGAGACCTGAAATTTGTTATCGAGTAAGCGCTTGTCCGCCCAGGACACGGCACCGGTGATTTTCATTGCCATTCGGTCGGTCAGTGGCTGCACCGAAGACATGCCGACCTCCACGTCCCAGCCGCGCATATCGCCGTAGACGCCCAGATCGGTATTCATGAACAGGCCCAGCTCGCGGATATAGACATTGAGCCGACCACCGAGGGTCACAGCCCCGGTCACTTCCTCGACCGAGCGCAGCACGTCTTCTTTCCGGCGCGGCAGACGATAATCGATCGCCGCCGAAACCTCCGCATTGCGCGTCCCGAACAGGTTCACGCCCAGCCCTCGGTCATTGGACAGGTAAATCCGATCCCCGAGGCGAATATCCACGTAGGGATAGGCGAGAAAGATCTGCTCGCCGCTGCCGTCCCACGAAGGCTCGTAAGCCAAAAGAGCCCATGTCGCCGACCAGCTCGAAGGGGCGGGACTCACTGTCGAACACCAGCGCATTGGGGCGCAGGCCAAACTCGGTGCCGTCTTCATTGACGACCATGGCGCCGCTCTGCGGGCGGACCTGCACCTGCGCCTGCGCGGTGGTCACCGCGTCGGCCGGGGTGCCGAGGCTGGCCGGTTCGACGCTGATCAGGCCGTTGTTGGGGTCTTCGGCGAGCGCTGTCGTGCGGCCATCGTCCAGTCCGCTTGCCGCCCTGCGTGTCGTCGAAGAACGACCCCGGCGCGAAGAAGGCGTCATCGGGGAACTCGCCGGCGCCCAGCTGGGGTGAGGCGTAGAGCGGCTGAACCAGATCATCCTGCCCGACCGGGCTGGCTTCGGCTTCAAGATAGACGGGCTGACCGGAGTAGGCGCCGGCCTGCTGTGCCAGTTGATCACCTTCGCTGGCCAGGGAGCCGCGCACGCTCTGCGACCACGCAGCGGACGGGGTCAGCGCAAGCGCTGCAAGGCACACGGCGGCCTTGGTCCGGTGGTGAAAGCAGGCTCCGGGAGTCATGCTGGACGACAACCTCTGAATAACATTCTCAAATTCGTGCGGCACCAACGCGCCGATGAAACACACATTTTCGCAACTTATGCGATTTATTATCAGAATCGATACCACAGGCGAATCTCAGCGTAAACTGATTTTTAAGAGAGGCTTATGTGGTTTTTCACAAAGACAATCTGAGTGAAAATTCAGGCAACTATTGAAATTTCTGATTTGTGCCTTTTTTCTCGAAGCCCTACCACATTTGAGTTAAGTCAATTTTTAGATAACGGGTTGTGACGTTCCCCCGTAAGCCCCGCAGCCTGTTACTTTGGGCGGAGGGTGGATCGCTTCATCAGAACCGAAACGCTCTCCGCCTTTGCACACAGTCAGGACCTTTCACGCCTCCCTGAAACGGTTCCTCGCGGATTGCACGGCATGTGACAGCCCCAAAACGACGACAGCGCGCCCCGGATGAAGCGAGACGCGCTGTTCGTGTAGCAGCATGAGTTGACCGAGCGCCCTGCCCCACTTCGGGCCGGTTGCTCTTTCCCGACGGCCGGAGCCGCCAGGCAGGCGGGTCAATCCGCCTGTATAATCGGGACGCGCTGCGGTGGCCGGAACTCTACCACCCCATCCACGTCATAGACGACGCAGCCGAGATCACCGGGCTGCAGGTCCTTTTCGCACTCCGCGATCGCCTTGATCTTGGCGTCTTCAACGCTCGAGAAGCCTTCCGCAACGCCAAAGGCACCGGAGGGCGAAATCGCAAACACCTTGTGCCGGGCATCCAGCTGGTATTGGCCCAGGTAGTCTTGCGCCATTTGCGGGGTCACGTTGGGGTCGAGATCACGCACCAGCTCCGTATCATCGCGGAACAGACCGAGGCTGGTGAAGAAATTCATCAGAAAGCTGTCGTCATCCCGACCATTGGCCGAGGTCACAGCAGCACAACCGCTGAGGATCACAACTGGCACTAAAGCCGCAAGGGTACCGGCGCGGGCACCAATCCACCTCAGGCGGCTTTGGATCATGGTTGAACCTCTTAGTATCGGATCGGTGCTGAGAAATACTGTTCCCGGACGGAAACAATGGGCACCGGTGTGGTGACGACCCCTCCGGTTTCCCGAACGAAATCCATTCCCCTTAATCGCTGGCGTTTTTGGCGGAGTTTGGGCAAGCGAGCCAGAGACTTGAATTATGCGGGTGAAGGGACCAGCCTAGTGCGTGTAATCAATTTTTTGACCGGAAACAGCGGCTGATGACCTTGAAAAAGCAGTCCCTGAGCGCGCAAGACCAGAGAATACTTCGCGCGCTTGACCGCGCTGCGGGCGATTTGCGTCGGGGCGAGGCCTTTTTGTTTTCGATGGATCCGCCGGAGTCGCTGTCGGCTCTGATGACGCCCGCCCGCCGGGTGAGACCCCGGGCTTGCTGGTGTTCAGCCTCGATCATGCCGACGCGGATACCCTTGCGCTGGTGCAGCAGCGGGGTCATCACCGGGGCAGCTGCTGCTGACCGGCGCGCGGGCTCAGGCCTTGGGTCTGGAGGCCGGAGGAGGCGCTGGTATCGCGGTCACGCTGCCGCCGAGCGCATCGCTGGATTGGGCCATGTTTGTGGCCATGGCCGGCTGGGATGAGCGTGAGCGGCCCTCTCTGTCCCATCGAACGCTGGGTGCGGCAGGAAGCGCTGCACTGCGGCTGGCGAAGCTGGCGCCCTGCCTGCCGGCCCTGCTGGCGCGGGAAATGACGCTGGAAGCTGCTGACGGCCTGGTCCCCGGCGTGTTGCCGGTGCGGGCGCAGGACACGGATCGCTTCCACCATCTGCAGGCATTATCGCTGCGCAGGCTTGGGACGACCCCGGTCCCACTCGAAGGGCTGGGCACCGTGCAGTTCCACCTGTTCCGCAGCAGCGACGGCCATGAGGATCATCTCGCGGTGGAGGTGGGCGAGCGTCCTGCCCCTGCGTCTGTGTCTTCCGCGACGGAAGCCGCTGCGCCCTCGTACGGCTGCATTCCGCCTGCCTGACGGGCGATATTTTTCACTCGCGCAAGTGCGATTGCGGGCAGCAACTGTCCAGCGCGCTGAACGGAATGAAGGAGGCCGGGCATGGCATCCTGCTCTACCTCGCGCAGGAAGGCCGGAACATCGGCCTGAGCAACAAGCTGCGGGCCTACCTGCTGCAGGATGCGGGACTGGATACGGTCGATGCCAACCGGGCACTGGGTTACGCGGATGATGAGCGTGACTACGAGATTGCCGCCCGGATGCTGGAGGGGCTGGGCTGTTCCAGCGTGCGGCTGATGACCAACAATCCGCACAAGATCGCGGCGCTGACCGAAGCGGGGGTACAGGTGGACGAGCAGGTACCGCTGATCGTCGGGGTCAGCACTGATAATCGCAAGTATCTGCAAACCAAGGCGAAACGCTCGGGGCATATTCTGCCCGATACGGCGCTTGAGGCGCTCGAAGGCACGCTGAAAAAGAACTGACGCCGGACCCAGTGCTGGGCTGGGTGAGCGCTGGCAGGCCGCCCCTGCCCCGCGCATGGTTGCAGTGCAGGCTTTGGGGCCATGGGGACCAAGCTAACGGTTGACGGCGGCGATCAGCCGACCTAATTTCCGGCCACATCCAGCATGGCTGTGCCCTTAGCTCAGCTGGTAGAGCAGCTTACTTTTAATCAGCGTGTCGTAGGTTCGAATCCTACAGGGCACACCACTTTTCAAAATAAGCATGGGTCAACGGCAGGCGAAGCGCATCCTTAACTGGGCAACCAGCCGTCGCGCTCCTCATCCGTTCGGGCTCTGCCAACGCGGGCGTCCTCATCCCCCGCTGCGATAGGCTGTGCCCAACTTTTGCCAGAGGTCGAGGAAGATTTCGTCGCGCTGGACGTCATAAGCTTCACGCATGGGATGACGGCACTCATGCTTTTCCCAGTAAAGCTCATCATTCAGCACCGGTGAAGTGGTCATGTAGGAAGCCACCCAACCCGGGTTGATCAGCCAGGCAATGTTAATGATGTCCCAGATCACCCAGGTGCGTTGCTCCCTGTTGGTGATCGCAAACATCTCGTGCAGCGGGTTGTGCGTGAACAGATGGAACAGGTAGTCGGCGACATCGCTCTGCCCCTTCACAAAGTCCCGCATTTCGGCGAACGAGATCTTGAGCTGCGCACCGACGTGATAGCCCGGCAGATAGACATGCGGCACACCGCAGTCGAAAAGCAGGCGCGACGCATGAACATCCTGCACGAGGTTGAGCGAGGGACGGTTGTTGTGCGGCGCGCTGGAGGGGAAGGACGAGGTCCAGATGACCACGATGTTCTCACGAATATCCGGCGCCTTCAGGATGGCGGAGGCGATATTGGTCACGCAGCCCATGGCCGCAATATAGAGTGGGCGGTCAGTTTGGCGGGCAAGCGTGATGATCGTATCCACCGCTTCTGACTCAACGATATCGGTCTCGTGCGCCATGTAGCGGGGCGCACCGCGAAACACCCGGCCGGCGTGGGGTTCGTTCATCTTCTCGAAGATGGTGATAATTTCCTGATAGCTCAGTTCCATCCCCTCGTCGGGCATGGTGAAATCCAGGTCTGCGGCCCGCCGCCCTTGGGCGTGCAACCGCTGGATCCAGCCTTGAAAACCGCCAACCAGATGCTCTGAATAGGCCTTGCCGCTTTCGATGGCTTCCTCGGCTGCCAGCAGCCCCGGCCGGTGATGGGCGAAGGAAAACGGCTCGGCCGTCACCGCCTCAACCGTCATATGTTCGGGCGACAGCAGTGCCCAGGCGAGCGCGTACTGATCATCGATTTCGTTGGCCGTATCGGTATCGATGAGCAAGCGCACAGGCTGGTCCTGTGGCAAGCGCAACCGATCCTCGATCAGGTCGTGGGAAAGCGGGGTGAACCGAGGGCCTTGTGACATGCTATTTGTCCTGCATCAGGGGTTGGTGTGCCGCAGTTGCCGTGAGGATTGGGCCAGATTAAAGCTCACCGACCCTTTGCGCACCACTTCCTCGTGGAACACGATTTTGCTGTCGTCATCGAAGGCGGAGCAAGCCTGTTTCAGCAGCGGCTGACCCAGCGGCATGGCGAATACCTCAGCCAGCGCACTTATCGGCGAGAATCGGGCTGATATCTTCACACGCGGCCGACCAAGTCAGCGCGAACCGGTCTCGCAGGATCCGCAAGATAGACTGGTTCGGGCCATGCTCGGGGAAGTCTTCCGCTCGCGCGCCTTCGAGGTACACCGAAGGCGCGTAGGTCCGGACGAGCATGCTGGGCTGATTGTCGACGAGCCGCAGGCGCACAACACGGGTCATCCGGAGCGCCCTCAACTCGTCGGGGAGGCCGGCGAGTTCAGGGTGATCAGGCTCAAAATTGTCGATGGAAATGAACTGTGAACGTGGCTCCAGCCCAGCCCTCAGCATGGCATCGGTGAAGGACGTCAGGCAGGTGTCTGAAGCCGGGGTCAGGGTGATCACCCGGTAACCGCTGCCCTGACGGCTCTCGACGTAGCCGTCCTGGATCAGCATATCCAGCGCGCGTCGGATCGTGACCCGACTTACACCGAACTGGCCAGCAAGCTCGGATTCCGTGGGCACCCGACCACCGACCGGGTAGTGCCCATCCTTGAGCCGCTTTAGGATCGACCGATACGTGCGCTCGTACTTTGGAAGGATATCTGTTTCCATTGTGCTTGCCTCTTTTTTGTTACTTCTTAGCCCATTCCGACCTAGGTCTGGGTCTGGGTCTGGGTCTGGGCATCGAGTTCATTCTGCCGCAGAACCCGTCGGTTGATTTTGCCCGATGACGTCATCGGAAAGTCAGTGACAAAGACGATCTCTCTGGGCGCCTTGTACCCACCCAGCGCAGTGCGAACCTGCTCTCGCAAGACCTCGACGAGTGCATCGTCGCCGGTATGGCCGGCGTTAAGCTTCAGCAGGGCCTTTACGATCGATCCCCGTTCGGGATCGGGTTTACCGATCACGGCGGCTTCGGCGACGGCCGGATGCGCCAGCAGGCATTCTTCTATTTCAGCCGGTCCGATGCGGAAACCCGAAGACTTGATCAGGTCGTCAGAGCGTCCCTTGTACCAAAAGTACCCTTCCGCATCCCGCACCGCGATATCGTTGGTGCGCAGGAAGGCCCCGAGGTTCATTTCGGCGGTTTTCTGCGGGTCCTGATAGTAGCCCAGAAAGCGCGTCGGGGACGTATCAGGGGTGACGATTTCACCCTCTTCACCATCGGGCACGTCCCGGCCGTCGGCATCGACCAGCCTGACATCGTGTCCGGGGTAGGCACGGCCCATCGAGCCTGGCTTGCGCGGGAACAGGGCCACGCAGTTGCCGATCAGGTGGTTTACCTCGGTCATACCGTAGAATTCGTTGCACACCGCGCCCAGGCGCCGCTCAACCCACTGCAGGGTCTCTGCCGCCAGCGCCTCGCCCCCGGTGCAGATGACGCGCAGGCTGAGATCGTAGTGTTGGTGCGGGTCGGGCGTTTGGGCCAGTCGCTTGATCGCCGTAGGGGCAAGAAAGACGTGGGTTACCCGATGGCGCGCCATGAATGCGTAAGCCTGCTCCGCCCGGAACCGAGCCAGCGTGGTTGCCACCGGGCGTCCTGCCATCCACGCCGGAAACAGCATGTCGAGCAACCCACCGACCCACGCCCAGTCGGAGGGGAGTAGTAGACCGCGTCTTCGTCTTCCATCGCGAGGTTGAAGAACAGGTTGATCGAAGGCGCGTAGGCCGCAAGAACCCGGTGCGCGTGCAGAATGCCCTTGGGTTTGCCGGTAGACCCCGAGGTGTACATCAGCAGCGCGGGGTCATCGCGCCCGGTGTAGTCGGGCCGGAAGTCATCAGGCGCGGGTGTAGCAAGGCTCTCGGCAAGGTCATGTTCTGTCCCGACCGGGTCACGACAGACGACGTCGCGCAGGTGAGGAAGTTGATCGGATTGGCCATCGCGGAAGGGCGCCCAAGCGCTCCCCGTGGTCAGAATAACCGGAAGCTGGCAGTCATTCATGGCGTGCCGGAGGGTATCCGGGCCGTACAGCTGGGAGAGGGTTACGGCCACCCCTCCGATCTTGCACACCGCCATATGTGCGATCCCGGTATCGGGTGACTGCCCAGTGTGAATGCCGACTAGGGCGCCGCGTCCATAGCCCAGCGACCGCAGCTTTGCGGCGAGGTTGGTGGAAGCGGCATCGATGTCGGCGAAGCTCTGGACCTGCACCGAGCCATCTTCCTGCTCGTACAGCATCGCTGGACGGTCACGGTTCTCCGGCCCCAGATGGCGACCGACCGTCATATTGTAGATATTGCTGTCGGGTGCCGGATCGATAACGTAGCCAGCATCGGTGCGGCGCAGATTCATCGGCTCCAGCATTGAGGTGGGTATGTCGATGGATGGGCCCATGTTCAGGTTTCCTGCCCCAGCACCAGTCGCGGAGGGTCGCTTGCAATCAGGCGCAGCGCCCCAGCAAAGGCTGACGCTCCGGCCGCGGCGTCTTCGGGGTCGGAGCGTCCGAGGCTTCAGCGATCGCATCAATGGCACAGGTCGCAAGCCCGTCAGCGCCTTCAAACTGAACCAGTGCAAACGCGCCGTCGGGACCCAAGGTCCGCGTTACGATGCGCCCACGGGCGGACAGCCTGACCCACTCGGCCCGGCGACTGCCGCACAGGCACGTGCGCAGCGGGGGGAAACTCACCCGCCCGCAGTCAGTGCAGGCCCGCGCCATCGCTTCCCCGGATTAAACCGGCGACAAAGGGGGCGAGCCAGCCTGCTTTCAAATCGTAGTCGAGCGACAGGTGATAAGTGATCATAGCGCTGCCGCCCTCCGCAGAATGGTGACGGCAGCGGTAGTGCAAACCCCGCCGTGGGTATCGGCCAGCGCATATTCGGGCAGCTCGGCGGGTTGCAGACCATCGTGATAGCGGCCTTCCAGCACGCGTGCTGCCGTCGCGACCTGCGCCACGCCAATCGCGCCGGCGAGGGCACCCTGCCCCATCAGGCCGCCCGAGAGATTGATCGGGCATCGGCCCTCGGGTGAAAAGGCACCGTCGCGCTGATCCCGATCAAGGGAGGCGCTCAGGCCCAGCGCTTCCAGCGCCTGCAGCTGTGCGCCGGCATAGGGGTCGTACACCTCAGCAACGCCAATCGCCTTTGGGCCAATCCCAGCAGCGTCACAGGCCTTCTGCATCGCTTGCTGCTTTGCCCGAAACGCGCCGGGTTCGGGCCTTGCCCCCAGATGCATCAGGTCGGTTGCGCCCCCGATACCAGCGATACGAGGCGCTTGTCGACGTGGGCTTTCGTCGACGTGAGACAGGATCAGTGCAGCCGCACCGTCAGACAGCGGTGAGCAGTGCAGGCGCCTGTAGGGACTAGCGACCACCGCACTACTTCTCGATCTCTTCCGCCGTATCGGTACGGGCCAGGTGGGCGTCAGGGTTCGCGCAGGCGTTAGCGCGATTCTGCAGGGTCACGGAGGTCAGATGACTGTCATTGAGACGGTTGGCTGCCGCAAAATACTGCCAAGAGAGGGCATAGAGCGCGGTCGCCGAAAGGCCGGTCAGACCGTCGGTCCAGTTATCAAAAGAAAACCCGTAAAGCGTTCGGATTTTATCGGCTGGCAGACCGGAAGCTGAGGCATCGAGGCCAAGCACTACAGCGTGCTTTATCAGGCCACTTTGGATCGCCATGACCGCCGCATGGACAGCTGACTGACCCGATGCACCGCCACTCTCGCAGCGCATGGCCGCGGCGCCAGTCAGTCCAAGCTCAGTGGCGATGACAGAAGCGGGATTGAGCTGAAGCGCAAAAAAATCGCTCTCACTGGACAGATAGAGCGCTTCGATCTGAGCGGGTTCAATATCCGACATTTCCAGTGCGCGCTCAAAAGCAGCGAGTGCCCAGTCACGGGGTCCTGAGCCGTCTTTGCGCCGGTTGAATGGCGTCTGCGCCGCACCGGTTACGACAACTTGAGGGTCCCACATGTCTGTCCGCTGATCTCCTGATTTACGGCGGCTCAGGCTTATCTTTGACAGAACTTATTTGTATTTACAAGTCGCGGTCATGGGAATAGCTCAACGGTAGGCTAGTAAGGAATCGCGATGAGATTTTGGCGCCATCTGACCGGCGCGATCGCCGGGGTCAGCGCAGGTGCGCTCTATGGATGGAGCGCGCTGGCAGCGCCGCTGCAGCAGGCCTATCAGGTGCGGGCAGCCGAGGTGGGGCAAGTGTTTTCCTTTGCCTTGCTCAGCTTTACGCTGGCAGTGGTCGTTGCCCCAATGCTGCGGCGCAGGCTGGGGACCAGCACGGCGCTTGCCATCAGCGCTGCCACCGCCGGCCTTTTTACGGCTCTCGCAGCCTTTGCTCCCAACTTTACCGTTTTCGTCGCCCTGTTCAGTATCGGCTTCGGTGGCACCAGCGGCCTGATCTACTCGACGACCATCGACATGGCGGCCCGCAGTTCGATGCCTCGGATTGCCACGCCGGTGTTCGTGGCCCTGTTCGGCCTTGGTGGTGTGATTTTCGGCCCCTTATGGAAGGTGCTGGTCGCTGCCGATTGGGGATTGAAGGGGCTGCTGCCATTGTCTGGCCTGCTGCTGCTCGCCAGCCTCCTCTCGGTGGTGCGCCTCGGCACTGGAAAGGGCTCATCGGGTCATGGGGCGACAACAGGCAGCGCGCCCCCGGCCGTCGATGTCTTCGGCGATGACACCGGCATGACCCAGCCAGCGCGGCCGAGCCTGCTGCTGCATATCTGGCTGATCTTTGCCAGCGGCGCCTTTGCGGGACTGATGGTGCTGGGGTTGGCCGCGAAGATCATGGAGGCAGGCCCCTCTACCCTGCTCCTGACCAGTGCCGTGCTGGCAGGCGTCGCCTTCGCAAACACAGCAGGACGGCTCTCAGGCGCGGTCTTCGGCGGGACACGCGACAGCCCCCTCGCGGCGATGCTGGTGTCGGCCGTGCTCACACTGGCCGGCCTGACAGCCGCTGGGCTGGCAGGCAATGCGCTCACGCTTGGCGCGGGGCTGATCCTGATCGCCGGGGGCTACGGCCTTCTGGCGTCCGCGATCCCCATGCTGACGGCGGGGAGAACCCGGACGGCAGACTTCCAGCAGCACTATGGACTGGTGTTCACCGCGTGGGGCGCGGCCGGCTTTGTCGCCCCGTGGCTGAGCGGCTTGATCTATGATCGCTTTGGGGACTTTGGGCTTGCCTACGGCATCGCTGCGGCAACGACGCTGGTTTCGGTTGCTCTGGTCTGGGCCTTCAGGCGGCGGCCTTGATGAGCCGGCGCAATCGATAAAGGCCGGTATCACGCAGCCAGGCCCGCAACCGGGTTTCACCCGCATCCCCGAAAATGCTAACCGCGTCAGACCACAGCGCGCGACCACACATGAACCCGGAGAAATCCACCCCGGCTTCGTTGGCGAGTTCGAGTGAAGCTTCAAAGGCCTCGAAGGCCACGCCTGCGCTCAGATAGACCAGATCCTTACCGTCTGCGGGTTCCGCCGCACGGCTGAAAGCGTCCAGCGCCTGAGCGCGGCTCATGTGCGGCTCGCCAAAGCCTTCAACAAAGGCGAGGTCCACGGGCACTTCGACCTTGAGCACGTCGACCTGGAACCGATCGGCAGCAAAGGTTTCCGTCGCCCGGGTCACAAGGTCAGGCTTGACCTCCGCATAGGCGCGGCTGCCCGGTTCGAGCGTTCGATGATAAACCAGCGGTTCCATGAGGAATTTCACCCCGACGGCCCGGCACCGCGCGCCAATTTCCTCGACAATTCGGTGCTTGCGCGCATTGAGGTCCGGGTCATCGTCCGGGGCGTAGTACATGAAGAATTTCAGCTGCTCGACACCAAGGTCCGGAAACACCTCGAGCGAGAGATCGTCGGGGAGGATGGTGATACGATCCGCGTTCGAGATTTTGTAGACGTCAGCCTCGTAGGCCAGCATCCGGGCGCAGCCTTCCGGATAAGACTGCAGCAGACCGGGGCCAAACTTGGCGTCGAGCAGGACTGTTGTCGCGCCCTGCCCCAGTTCTTCGAGCACCGCACGCTTGAACGTCTCGGGATCATTGCTGTCGGCCGTAGCGCCACGGGCATCACGGAGGCTGGCGGCAAGGCCGCTACCCGCATCAACGGCAACCCCATGAATCCGGTCAGCCATGGGTCAATCCCCCATTCCGGCGAGGTGCGGGAACAGCGGCGCCCCGTGGGGTGCCCGCCAGTATCGCGCCATGGCGGCCGTTGGCGTGAACAGCGAGATCGAGAACCCGCCCATTTCCTGGGTCGTCGAATACGAACCGATCATGGGCGATCGGGCTGGAACCCCCTGCTTCTCAAGATAGCCCGCAACCTCGCCGTAGATGGTCAGCAGCTCCATCATCGTCGTGCCGCCCGATCCGTTGATCAGAACCAGTGTCTCCGTTCCCGCAGCAATCGGGCGGTCTGCCAGCAGCGCATCCACCATATCCCGTACCAGTTCACGCGCGGGCGCAATCTGCCGGGGGCCGGCCCCGCGCTCACCATGGACCCCCATGCCGATTGCAATTTCGCCGGGGGGAAGCGTGAACATGGTCTCGCCGGACAGCGGTGAAGTCCCGGGGAACAGCGCGGCACCCAGAGTGCGCGTGGCGTCCCGCACCGCCTCCCCCAGCGCCATCAGATCATCAAGCCCCATGCCCGCTTCAGCCGCAGCGCCGAGAATTTTGTAGATGAACATGGTTCCCGCAGCGCCCCGGCGCTCATCTTCCTGCCCTTTAGGCGCTGAGGAAATGTCGTCGTACATGAGCAGCGGTCGGACATCGAGGCCCTTATCCTGCGCCATAAAGGCGGCGGCATTGCCGTTGATCACGTCGCCTTCGTGCCGGGAAATGAGCAACACGGCACCGGCCGGTCCGGTGACCTCGTCGATCCCGTCGAGGATGGCATCCGGCGAGGGGGCCGTGAACACGTCACCCACCACGTTGGCATCCAGCAGCCCCTCGCCCACAAAGCCCATGGCGATGGGTTCATGGCCCGACCCATTCCCGATCAGCACCGCCACCTTGTCACCGTGGGTGCGCAGTGACTTGCGCCGCACCACGCGCGGGTTTGCCCCCAGCGCGATCTGTGCCGGATAGGCAGCAACGTAACCCGCGATCATGTCGTCGGGCATGGTCTCGCGGGTGTTGTAGACCTTGGTCATCCGCTCATTGGTCATGCAGCCGCCCCCCCGGCGAAGAGCTTCAACAGTTCAGCAACCGACGTGGCGCCGGCGTCGACGTGGCCGACACCTGCCCCTTCGACGTATTTCGCGCGGCCGCGTTTGGCCTCCATCGCCTCCGTGGCCTCGCAACCGGCGTGAGCCGCTGCAACCGCCTCGGCAAGGGTTCCACAACTCGAAGCAGGGAGCAGCGCATCGAGCATGGTTTTGTCGCCAGCCTTGGCCTGTCCCAGCATAGAGATCCGCTGCGCCGCCTTCTGCAGAGACGGCCCCACAGGGGCGCCACCTTCGATCTGAACCAAGGCGTCGATTACCTGCGCGAACAGCATACCCGAAGCACCGCCTGCTGCCTTGCGAAAGGCCGTACCGGGTTCCTGGTCGGCCTCTGCTGCGGCGCGCAGCCCTTGACCATGGTCGCACCATGGTCGCCATCACCGGTCGCCGCATCGAGGCGGTTCAATGTCGGCTCCAGCGCTTCGAAGCGCGTGGCCGCCGCTCGCAGCAGCGCGCTCATGCAAAGGTCGCCTTCATAAACGCGAGGCTCTCCGCAGCAGCACGTTGGGCGTCGGGCTCGATGTTGCGCCAGATGTTGAGGTCGGCGCTGGCAGGGTTGCCCGCGATAACGAACATTTCAGCCGTGATCCAACCGTCGTAGCCTGCAGCAGTCAGCCCTTGCTGACCTGATCCCATGGCACGTGGCCCGACCCCGGCACACCCCGGTCGTTATCGGAAACGTGGAAGTGCACCAGCTTGTCGGAAGAAGCCGCAATCGCCTGCGCCAGATCTTTTTCTTCGATATTGAGATGGAAGGTATCGAGCAGGACGCCGACCCGATCTGACCCGGCGGCCCGCGCCAGCGTACAGGCCTCTTCAGCCGTATTCAGAAGGTCCGTCTCAAAACGGTTCAGGGCCTCAAGCCCGAGCGTTACGCCCTCATTCTCCAGCGTGTCACTCACAGCGGCGAGAGCCCGGGCAGACCGCGCCAGACGCTCTGGCTTGTGGCTGGGATCAAACTGCCCCCACGGCGCGAACAGCACACCGGCCAGACCGCGAGAGCCCAGCTTCGCAGTGGTCTCAACCGCCCAGCGCAGGTAGGCAACGCCGGCGGCCCACACCTCTTCGTCGGCCGAGGTGATATCGTGCGCGGGAGACAGCCCGTCAGAGCACGTCACCTCCAGCCCATGATCTGCAATCACCTGCCCCAAGGCCGCCGCCCGATCATCGGACATGCCGAGCAGGGAGATTTCGACACCGTCGTATCCCAACTCTGCCGCGTGGCGGATTGCCGGTTCGATGTCATCGGTCCAGCGTGCCAACCAGAGGCCTGTGTGAATGCCGAATTTCATCCCGCGCTCTCAACCCTCTCCATTCGGCAGTACCCAGATCTTCTCCGCCGGAAAGCGCAGCATGACCGGGGAACCGGTGTCATAGGTCTTGATGATGCTGGCGTCGGCAACGACGTGGAACAGGTGCTCGCCAACCTCGACCTTAAGCCGCGAATGCGTACCGACGTAGACGTGGCTGACGATGGTTCCGGAAAGCACGTTTTCGCCTACTGCATCACAGATTTCGATATCTTCGGGCCGAATGGTGGCAAGACCGGCGCCTGAGGCGACGCCGCGAGGGGCGTTCCAGGTTCCCAGAACGGTGGTGAAGCGACCCTTTTCCTGCTTACCGGCGACAAAGTTCACCCCGCCGAAGAAGTCCGCAATGGCGCGGGATTTCGGCGACTCATAGAAGCCCATGGGCGGATCGTACTGCTGCAGCGTACCGTCGAGGATCAGCGCAATTTTGTCGGACAGCACCGCCGCTTCCTCCTGGTCGTGGGTTACGAACAGGGTGGTAATGCCCATCTCCTGCTGAATCTCCCGGATCAGGTCCCGCATCTCAAAGCGCAGGTGCGCGTCGAGGTTACTCAGCGGCTCATCCAGCAGCAGCAGATTGGGCTGCACAATCAGCGCCCGCGCCAAGGCCACCCGCTGTTGCTGCCCGCCCGACAGCTCTTTGGGGCGGCGGTCGCCGAGGCTGGGCAACTTGACCAACTCGAGCATCTCACCGACGCGGCGATCGATCGTCGCCTGGTCGACTTTGCGCATCTTCAGGCCATAGCCGACGTTCTGGGCAATGGTCATGTAGGGGAACAGCAGATAATTCTGGAAAACCATGACCGCGCCGCGCTTTTCGGGCGCGATATTCAGGATCGACTGGTTGTCGAACAGGATGTCTCCCGAGGTCGGCTCCAGCAGACCGGCAATCATCTTCATCGTCGTGGTCTTGCCGCACCCCGATGGACCAAGCAGCGCCACCAGATTGCCGCTCTCGACCTCAAGGCTGAGAGAATCGATCGCGGGCTTCTCCTCGCCGGGATACCGCTTCGTCAGGGCGTTGATGGAAAGGTGGGTCATGCGCGGCTCTCCAGAGGAATTTCGACAATTGCGACGCTGTGTGCGGGCAGGCTGAGTGGGGTATTCATTGGCCAGTCTTCGTGTTCAATGGTGACGGCTTCGGGCTCGTCTTCTGTGTTGAGTGCCTGAGGGGCTGCGCCCACGATCAGGTGGATGGCCGCGGTGCCGGAGCGATCGATACCGGTGATGTCGAGATCGGCCCGACGCGCGGGATCGCGATTGACCACCGACAGGTAAAGGGTGCCACCATCGGCTGACCGGGTCGCGGCAGCGTCGATGAGGCTGACAGCGTCGAAGGCCGGCAAATTGCCCAGTTCAGGCGTTGCAACGGTCTCTGCGCTGGCCTCGCAGCCGACAGCCTTGACCCCGCGATACCGGGTGTAGAGTTCCAGCACCAGACCGGTTGGCGTCTTCCATACCTGGGTCGGGCTGACCCGGATATTCCCCATGACGTTGAGCAGGTTGAAGCTCGCCGACATTTTGATCCATGCCGCGCGCTGCAAGCACGCATTCATCAACGCCCCGGCGTAGAGGGCATCCGCCATACTGTAGTTTTCGAAGAAATCAGGCGGCTTGGCTTCGACGTAGGTGTTCCACTCGTCGAAGATGATCGGCGGCGGCGGGTCGGCATGCTCACAGACGATCTCGTAGGTCCGGTCGAGCATCTCTGTGACCTCGTGGGCCGAAGCGACCTTGGGCCAGTACATTTCTTCGACATCCGGTGTCTTGTCCCGCTTCTCCGTCCGGATCGAGTAGTAATGGACGCTGAGCTTTTTGATGGCGTCGCCCGCTGTCCGGAGCACCAGCTCGTTCCAGTGGCCGTAGAGATTGGTCGGGGCGCCCACGGCAATCAGGTCCAGCGTCGGGTCGGCTTCCAGCATAGCGGCGGCATAGACCAGATAGCGCCGGGCATAGGTTTCGGCGTCGCAGGTTCCGACCTGCCAGTTTCCGAACTGCTCATTGCCGACGAACCATGTACGCACTGCGAAGGGTTCGGGGCTGCCGTTCGCGGCACGGCGCTTGCCCATCGGCGTATCAGCGGCGCCATTGCAGTACTCGACCCATCGTGCCGCCTCTGCCGGGTCGGCGTTGCCCATGTTGATGGTGAGAATGGGTTCAGACCCGACGTGCCGGCACAGATCAATGAATTCATGGGTTCCGACGTCGTTCGGCTCCCACGTGTTCCACGCCGGGTCGAGATAGCCCGGGCGCTGATCGCGGGGGCCGATACCCTGCTCCCAGTGGTAGGCCGAGGCAAAATTCCCGCCCGGCCAGCGCAGAAAGGTCGGTGTCCAGTCACGCAGGGTTTCGACCACGTCCGGGCGATGACCATCGAGGGTGCGCGCAGGCATGACCGACGCGCAGCCGATCCACAGACTGGTCTGGTCCGCATGGGCGATCGAGAAGGTCGCATCGTCGTCGCTGGCGGCAACGGTCAGGCTGTGGCTGTATTCCTGCCAGCCGGGGCCGACCGCGTCGATCATCCAGGTTTGATCTCCCAGACAGACCCGGACCGGCTGGCCCTCCCCTTTCAGCACCAGGCTGATGGCGTAGGTGGCGTCAGATACCAGCGTGAGGCCGTCTTGCTGCACACCATGGAATTCGCCGTCCGCGTCTCTGATCGTAATCCGCTGGGACTGATCCCCCGTATAAAAATCGCTGTTGTCGTGGACGAGGAGCACCCGCTCATAGTCGGGCGCCAGCGCAGTCCACGGGGTAATCACGCCATAGCTGGGGTTGTGGTGCGACAGCCGCTCGTTGGCGCCGACGAACATCCGGTCATGGCCCAGAAACTTGCGGTTTTGCAGCAGTTCGGCCCAATGCCCCTGATAGACGCAGCGTCCGATGTGTTCGAGGTTGGCCCCGTACAGATGGTCGTGCACCTGCCCCCGGTCGACGCTGAGATCGATCGCGATGGAGCCTGTGTGCGAAGGGTGGGGCGAAGCGGGCATTTTTCCTCTTATCTCTGACGATTCACTTGCTGGACGCTGCTGGCGGGCCGGTCACACACGACCGAAAGCCTCCGGCGGCGCTGGACTCACCGGAGAGGTAGCGCGACGTCACCAGCAGGATCAGGATAGCCGGCGCGATGAACACCAGCGATATCGCTGCGATCATGGCGTTGTTGCCGCTCCCGGCCGCCGAGAACAGCAGCGCCGGCAGGGTTACCACCCGACCCTGACCGATCAGGAAGGTGAGTAGGTACTGGCTCCACGAGACCAGAAACGCGAATAGCGCGGCAACGAACAACCCGGGGAGGATCGCGGGCAGCGTCACGTCCCAGAAAATCAGCCAGGGAGGCGCCCCGAGGCTGCGGGCCTGCGCCTCATAGTCGGCATCATAGTTGGCGAAAACCCCGCTGAGCGTGAGCACGACGTAGGGCATGACCGGCACCAGATGCACCAGAGAGACCCCGAAAACACTCCCCGCGAGGTCAATTGGAATGCCGGCATTCATCAACGCCATGTCCCAGCGGATGAAGTTGATGTTGAGGCCGAGGCTGAAGGCGATCGGCGGGACGATCGTCGGGGCGATGATCATGAACTCGACGATCTTCTTGCCTCGGAACCGATACAGCCCCAGTGCACGGGCTGCCGGCAGGCCGATGATGACCGAGGTGCCGGTGACCAGCGTACCGATGGCGAGGCTGAGCCAGAGCGCGGAAACGACATCCGGGACACCGGCCCACAGGTCGATGAAACTTTCGAAGCTCCGGTCACCCGGACGGGGGATCAGCTTGAGCCGGACCCACGCCTGCAGGCTCCATTCCTTCGGTACCAGCTGGGGGTAGAACCAGCGGTAGGCGAAGGCGTTGATCATGAACGAGATGACAGGCGCCAGAAAGGCGATGCTGATGGCGATGACCGCAGCGTAGAAGGGGATGCGTCTCATCGGCTCAATCCTTCCGAACCGTGCGTGCCGTGATGTACATGTAGATGAAGATCAGCACGAGCACGATGAAGGCGATGATCATACTCAGCGCCATACCCTCAGCCCGCGCGTTCAGATCGGGGTTGAGGAAGAAATCCAGTGACATCACCGGCAGCATTTTCGGGTAACCGACGCCGAGGATCCGCGGCACCTCGTAACTGCCGAAGGTGAAGGCAAAAACGATGATCGAGGCCGACATCAGACCCGGCATGATCAACGGCAGGGTCACGGTCCGGAAACGCTGCCAGCGGGTGGCACCGAGGCTCTGCGCTACGGCCTCGTAGTCTTCACCCAGCGACTGCAGGATCGCGAGGACAATGATGCCGAAGAAGGCCACTTCCTTCCAGATGTAGGCGAGGATAATCCCGATGCCGTAGGCGTCCTTGGTCAGCGCCGGGAAGTCACGCGGTGAGGTCACCAGCCCCAGTTCACCGAGCATCCGCGACACCAGCCCGCTCTGGCTGAACAGCATGATCATACCAACCGCGATCACCAGATGCGGGATCGGCAGGTTGAGCTGAAAGAAGAACACCGCCAGCTTTTTGCCAAAGAATGTCCGGCGCAGCAGGAGCGCGACAAAGATGGCGATGGCGGCGGAGACGAAGGTCGAGCAGAAGGCGACCCAGAGGCTGAGGGTCAGACCAGACCAGAACCGCCCGGAGAATTCCTCGGAAAACATGACGCGCAGATAGGCGTCGAAGTTAATGTCAGTCGCACCGATGTTGGGATTGTAACCAAGGCTCTGCAGGAAACCGTAGAGCAAAGAACCAAAAAACAGAATGCTGATCACAAGCAATGTCGGCGCCAGCATCACCGCTATTCGGATACGTTCCCACTTCATGACGTCTCTTTCGGCTGCTCTGAAAAATTGAATGACAAGAAAGGATATAGGGAAGGAGGGAGCGCCAAACGTGACGCCCCCTCTTTCAGGGTCTCAGGCCCGGGTTTACTCGGGAAGCGGCTCGCCACGCAGGACGTACTTCTGCCAGTCTTCCTCGATCAGGTTCTGGTACTCACCAGCGATGTCAGCCACCAGTGCACCCGCCAGACGCGCCGGGTCAGCCGCAGCATCACCCAGGTTCATCATGGCGGTTTCAATGGCCGCAATCTGGTCAGCATCGGTCACCCGCGATACGTCGATCGCCCAGCCACAGCAGAAGCCGTTGGCGGGCTGAACCTGTGCAGCCTGACGGTCGGGACGCAGGACGAGGTTCGCCGTAACCAGCGCCGCAGCTTTGTTGGGCGCGTTGTACGGGATCGCGAGGTAGTTGAAGTCGCCGATCATGTAGTTGTCGAAGCTGAAGGCTCGGGACGTCGGCGCAATCACACCGGCGCCGATATCCGGACCTGCACCTGCTGGCGACTGAGTGAAGGCAAACTCGACCTCACCGTTGGCAAACAGGCTCTTAAAGTCTGCGTTGCTCTCAGGGTAGGTGTTGCCCTCACGCCAGAGGTTCGGCTCCCAGGAAATCAGCTCTTTCCAGGTCTCGACACTCCACTTCTTGTACAGCTCTTCGTTGAACGGGCCGACCCACTGTTCGTGGTTACCGGAGAGTTCAAACATCAGCTGCTTCACGAAGCGGGTCCCGATGAAGTTACCCGGACCAGGCGCCACGTAGCTGAACTGGCCAGGGTTGGCTTCAATCCAGTCGCCGAGCTCTGCGTAGGAACGAGGCAGCTCGGAATCGCTGAGACGCGCACTGTCGTACATGAAGTGGAACTGAGCGCTGGACCATGGACTTTCCATGCCCTCAACCGGCTTACCGAAGTCGAGGTTAATCGCCGGGTTTGCCCAGTCGACCAGCTCTGAATTCGGGATGCTCTCAGCCCAAGGCCCGTAGAGCAGGCCAGCCTGCTGCATGGTCTTGAAGTTCTCACCGTTGATCCAGATCATGTCGACGGAACCTGCGTCACCGTCGGCGCCAGCTTCCTTCTCGGAAATCACCTGGTTCACGGCATCAACCGTACCAGCCAGCGGCACACGCTCGAGGTTGATCCCGTACTCCTCCTTCAGGGGATCACCGTAGAAGGTGTCGACGAAGCCGTTAATAGCGTCGGAGCCACCCCACATGTACCAGTAGACAGTCTGACCGCGGGCCTCCTCCAGCACCTGATCCCAACTGTCGTAACCCGGAGGCGCATCGGCATGGGCCTGCACCCCGATTGCGCTGACTGCGGACAGCAGCGCGACTTGGATTGTTCTCTTCAATGACATCACTTTTCGAACTCCCATTTAGTGATTTTTTAGTCCTTCTTAGACATTGACCCCGTCAATTTGGACGTGATCGGCGTAAGGAACGGGTTGGAGAAGCTGCATTCGGGTCCAGGCGGCGAGCTCCATAAGTTCGTTGCTCATGTCACCCTGACCCATGGCGAAATGATGCTGGACGCCCTTGACCGTGAGCGTGTTGATCAAATCCCAAATGTCAATTTTCTGCCCGTTCATCGTAAGGTTGGAGACCCAACCTCGCGTTCCGTCGTAGCCCGCATCGGGGTGATCTACGACGTCGGAGCCCAGCACCAGCAGTTGCTTGGCGTCCTCGTTCAGGTAGCTGATCGTGACGGGCTGCGGGGCGAAAATCTGGTCACCTGAGACGCCGTAGGGTCCGTCGGTTCCGTTTCGTCCCAGCGTCACGTGATCAACCCACGCAATGCCGTCACTGTTGGCAAAATGTCGGGGGGTCACGCCGCAATGCCACATCTGCATCGCCTGTCGGTCCGGATCCAGCGAGGCGAGATCCAGAAGCGTTGACGACCCCTCTTTCCCCGAGATCAGGTTCAGCATGTACATGCTGATCGCGCCCAGAACGTCGCCTTCGCAGGAAACGGGGAAGTTGTGATCGCTGCCCAGCCAGCTGTAAGCCATGCACGGGGCAATGTTGTAGAGTTCCTGAATGGTGGACCAGCACTGGACGGCCATGGTGTCCAACTGCATGTCCTCGGAGGTATCGAGCAAGGCGAGATAGAAGCGCGTCACCCGCTCGAACGAACCGGGATCTGACAAAGACACCTCACGGGCCACACCGCGGATCATCTCTGCGGCCGCCTCGACCCGCTTGGCGTCCATCGCCTCTGCGCGCTTGACGATCCCGGCGAGATCCATCTCCTCGATCGTCAGCCCGAGGTTGGCCTGCATGCCCGATTCATTCGGCAGCATGCCGTCGAAGCCCGGCGAAACACCGCCTATCCAGCCGACCCGAGCGGCCCGAAGGTTCTTTTCAGCCCGCACGGCCTTCACCGTCACCGCGAACCGATTGGCAAACTTCTCCTGATCCGGGTTACCGAAGAACCACTTGAAGGGAATGTCCCGATCTTTGAAGTAGCTTTTGATCAGGCTCGCATAGTGGCTCATCGATACCATCGAATGCAGCTGCACCGGCCCGTCGCGCTGTGGGTCCGGAACCGACCAGAGCCCCAGCTTGGGCGCGGCATCAATAAACGGATGCAGCTGCTCCCCCATCGAGCAGGCTGCGTTCTGCAACAACAGAAAGTCGACGCCGGCCGCCTTTATTTCGCGGGCTGCTGCCTCGGCCTGCTCCAGCGAGTGGATCGGGCGTTCGATGGCGACAAGGTCAAAGTCAAGTTCCTGCGCAAAACCCTTGAGTGCGGCAACCGCATTTTCGCGGACCCGGTACTTCTCAGCGAAGTAGGGTGTGATCGATACGCCGACGTAGCCGACCTTCAAACGGTGGCGTGCAATCATGGCTTCCTGCCCACTAAACCCGTCCAGATGCCTTACAGGTTTGATACCTCAGGCATGCGTTAGACTCATAGTATGGGCTCTAAGAATAATTGCAATGACTAATTTGTAGTAACTTATTTCCCGGAAGCCGGGCCGGTAACCCCGGATCCCAAGCCCGTCAATGAAGGGCGCAAAATCAAAAATAATATATATTTTTCAATGCGTTATGGCTGCAGATCAGTCTGTAGCCCAGCCCGGTTCCCTGCGGCTCAGGCGTACCCCGCGGTCGACTTCAATTCGAGATACTCCTCGATGCCCCATTCCCCCTGCTCGCGACCGTTTCCGGACTGCTTGTAACCGCCAAAGGGGGCGTAGGCCGACCACTCGGCCCCATTGATCCAGATGGCACCAGCGCGCAGTTGCTTCGCAACCCGCCGCGCCCGGTCCAGTGAACCGGACTGAACGTAGCCTGCAAGGCCGTAAACCGTGTCGTTGGCGATTTCGACGGCTTGCTCCTCATCTTCGTAAGCGAGGATCGACAGCACGGGGCCGAAAATCTCTTCCCGCGCGATGGCCATATCGTTGGTCACGTCCCCGAAGATGGTTGGGCGGATGTAGTAACCGCGGTTGATGCCGGCGGGGCGTCCAACCCCGCCTGTGACAAGGGTTGCTCCTTCGTCGATACCAGCCTGTATCAGCGACTGGATGTGATTGAACTGGCGCTCATTGACGACCGGCCCCATGGAAACGTCGGTTCGGGGATCACCCACCGTGTAGGTCTCAGCCGCCTGTCCGGCGATGGCTTTGGCTTCCTCCATCCGATCCGCAGGCACCAGCAGGCGCGAGGGCGACCGGCAGGACTGGCCGACGTTGACGAAGCACCAGTCAACGCCATCGCGAACAGCTTGCTCCAGATCAGCATCGGGCAGGATTATATTTGGTGACTTGCCGCCAAGTTCCTGAGAGACGCGCTTCACCGTGTCTGCAGCAGCCTTCGCGACCGCAATACCAGCGCGGGTGGATCCGGTGATCGAGACCATGTCGACATCAGGGTGGCGCGAGAGGGCCTCCCCGGCCACGTGGCCAAAACCGGTCAGGTGATTGTAAACGCCGGGTGGAAAGCCGGCCTCATGGACCAACTCGGCGAACCGCAGCGAAGACAGAGGTGAGTACTCCGAGGGTTTGGCGATCATCGTGCACCCCGCAGCCAGCGCAGGCACCACCTTGAGCACCAGCTGGTTCATCGGCCAGTTCCAGGGCGTGATCAGCGCACAGACGCCGCCCGGCTCCTTCGACAGCAGGGTACCGCCCCGCTGCTCTTCGAAGGACATAGCCTCCAGAGAGTGGATCAGCGCCTCAAAGTGTTCCGCGCCAATCCACGCCTGCGTCGACTGAGAAAAGGCCTGCGTCGAGCCCATCTCGTCCATCATGAGGGTGGCGATTTCGTCGAATGCCTCGTTGTAAAGCGCATGTAGCTTGCGCAGCAGGCTCAGGCGCTCGTCCTTCGAGAACTGGGAGTAGACGGGGAAGGCTGCCTTTGCAGCAGCCACGGCGGCATCGACATCCTGCTTGTTGCCCATCGGAATTTTGCAGATTTCAGCCTCGGATGCCGGGTTGATCAGCCTGTGGGTTTCCTGACCCGCCGGGGTGACCCATTCACCGTTAATGTAAAAATTCGCGATGTTCTGCATAATTCCTTCCTCCGTCGACCGCCGCAGGGGACGGGCCCGCAGTCTGCCTGCCGAACAGCGGTGCAGCGCTCCATCGCTTTCTCGACCAGCGCTGCTACTCGCGTTGAAAGCAGACTATGGGCTCAGGCAATTATTGCAATGACTAATTTGTAATAACGTATTTGGCGGGCCGGGTCAGGCAGCGGCGGCGCGGATCATCGCTGCCGCTTTCTCAGCAATCATGAAGGTCGGCGCGTTTGTATTGGCCGAGGTGATCCGCGGCATGACTGAGGCGTCCACGACCCGAAGCCCCTCCACCCCGTTCACGCGGAGACTGGGGTCGACAACCGCAGCTTCGTCGCTGCCCATGCGGCAGGTCCCGACAAGGTGGTAGACCGTGGCCGACATCCGGCGCACAGCGGCGATGATTTCCGCGTCCGTCTGATGCTCGGCCCCGGGATAATCTCACGTTGCCAGCGTTGGCGAAAAGCCATCTGGTTATAGATTTCCCGAACCATGCGCAGCCCTTCGACCATGACCTTCTGATCCCGGTCGGTCGACAGATAATTGGTCGTGATCTTCGGATCTGAGAGTGGATTGGTGTCGGTGATCTGAACCGATCCCCGGCTCTCCGGATGGCACTGCCAGAACGACGTAGTGAAGCCCGAGTAGCGGTGCAGGGGCATGCCCGGTTTATCGACGGAGAGCGGCATGACAAAGAGTTGCAGGTCGGGATGACCACCCTCTGCATACTTGGTGCAGGCTGCTCCACCGACCTGCCCCGCACCGACCGTGAGCGGGCCGCGCTGTCCGATCAGCCACTCGAGCCCCATCTTGGCGAGGCTGAAAGGATTGCGGACATGATCGTTCAGGGAAACGCCCGGCTCCGAGAGTTCCACAATCGTGCGCATCTGCAAGTGATCCTGCAGATTCTCACCCACTTCCGGCGCATCATGCCGAACGGCTATCCCGTGCTGCCGGAGCAGACCAGCGGGTCCGATCCCGCAAATCTGCAGCAGCTGCGGGGTCTGCACCGAACCACCGCACAGGATCACCTCCGCGTCGGCATGGACGGTGTGACTCTGGCCACCTTGCTGATACCGAACGCCTACTGCGCGAGAGCCCTCAAATACAATTTCAGTCACGTGCGCGCGGGTCTGCATCTCCAGATTGGGCCGCGATAGCGCCGGATGCAGGAAAGCCGTCGCCGCGCTTTCACGCCAGCGTCCGCGCACCGACAACTGGTAGCGGCCGACGCCATAAGCCGACTCTCCGTTAAAATCCTCATTGGGCGGCAGACCGTAGGCGCGTGCCGCATCCAGCCAGTCATCGCAGGCATCGTTCTGGTTCTTGAGGTCAGAGACGTGCAGCGGCCCCTGCCCGCCTCGATACTGCGAAGGGGCGCCGTTGTAGGTTTCGATCGACCGGAAATGCGGGAGAACATCCTGAAACGACCAACCCTCGGCTCCCAGCGCCTGCCATCGGTCGAAGTCCTGATGCTGTCCCCGGATATAGATCAAGCCGTTGATGGAACTGGATCCGCCTACGACCCGCCCCCGGGGACAGTCCATCGAGCGGTCGGCGATCCCGTGTCGGGTTCTCCTCGGTAGAGATGCGACACGCGGGAGTCATAGATCGACTTGTAGTAGCCAACCGGAAGCTTCAGCCAGAAGCCCCGGTCCGGCCCCCCACATTCGAGCACCAGCACCCGGGCCGCAGGGTCCTCCGTCAAACGCGCAGCGAGGGTTGAACCGGCTGTTCCAGACCCAACGATAACGTAGTCGTAGCCTTTCATCAGGCCCTTCTCCTTTGACCAGCGAGCCGTGCTCCCGCCCTGCTTCACGCCTGCAGGCATGAGAACACAGGCAGGGTTACGAAATCAAACTTTCCACTCGGCCACGGGTTTTTTGTAACAAAATCAACCCGCCTCTTGAATGCCGGGGCTGTTCTGCGCCCTACTCCGGCGTGTTGGGCGGCTGCACTGTGTGGACCGCCGAGCGGAAACGGCGTTGGGATGGGGGGAGCCGAAGCGGATGATGGACATAAATCGGATTCAGGCTTGGGCCTTTCGCAGTCCCACGCCAAGGCCGGTCGCCACGTCCTTCGGCGTCATGCACGATCGCCCCGGGGTCCTCGTGCGTGTGGAAGACGCAGATGGCGCCTACGGCTGGAAATCTTCGCCAACTGGCCGGCAGCCGGCGCCGAGCACCGGCTTCGGCTACTGGAAATGGATCTGGCACCGCTGGTGCTGGGAGCACGCTTTGAGCACCCCTCGGCGGTGTTCACGCGGCTTGACCGTGAAACCCGGATCCGGTCGACGCAGTGCGGCGAACCCGGTCCTTTCGCACAGGTGATCGCGGCGCTGGACACTGCGGTCTGGGACCTTGCGGCGCGACGTGCAGGTCTGGCGCTCCGCCAGTTTATCCGGCCGGGGGCGCCTGACCGGGTGCCAGCCTACGCCAGTGGGATCACGGCGACGGACGCAGACACTGCGATACCGAGGGCACGCGCCGCCGGGCACCGGCGGTTCAAGGTCAAGGTCGGCTTTGATAGGGCAAAGGACGTTGAAGCCGCTCACGGCATCTTTGACCAGGCGCAGCCCGGAGAGTCGGTTGCCTGCGACGCCAATCAGGCGTGGACCCTCGACCAATCACAGCAGTACCTCGGGTCAGTGGGTGAGCTCCCGTGGCTCTGGCTGGAAGAACCACTGCCCGTGTTTGAAGAGGCAGCGGCATGGCGCGCCCTTGCGCATTCGTCCAAGGTTCCACTCGCCGGCGGGGAAAACCTGCTCGGCTATGGCGCCTTCTCAGCAGCAATTCAGGCTGGAGATCTCTCCATCCTGCAGCCTGATGTCGCCAAGTGGGGCGGCATCACCGGCTGCCTTCGCGTCGCGCAAGAGGCGCTGGCGGCCGGGCGCCGCTACTGCCCGCATTTTTAGGGACGGGTGTCGGTCTCCGCGCCTCCGCCGAGTTGCTCGCGGCGGTTGGCGGCGATGGCCTGCTCGAGGTCGACTTCAACGAAAACCCCCTGCGTTCGCTGTTTTCGAAGGAGGAGAGCCCGTTCACGAAGGCAATTGGGACTGCACGTCAGGCGAGGGCCTTGGCGTCGAACACCTGCCAGACGCCCTGCGGGACTTTGAAACCATGGCCTGTGACCTGCGGGTCGGGCGGTAGCAGGCTCAGGCCGCGCCAATGGTCGTTGACCGGGGTCCTGCAGCCTTCATTGCCGGAGTGCGCTGTCTCAGTTTTCCAGCGTTACGAAAACGCGGCCGTCTCGGACCTGCACCGGATAGGTTTTCAGGTGCTCGTAGACCGGCGCAGCCAGCGCCTTACCCGTGCGTACATCGAAACGGCCGTTGTGCTTGGGGCATTCGATGACGTGGTCCATCACGAGGCCGTCGCACAGATGCACCTGCTCGTGGCTGCAGTGTCCGTCCATGCAGTAGATGTCGTCCCCCATCATTCGAATGATGACGTAGGTGCGGTCATTATGATCAAAGCGCAGCACATCTTCTTCGTCGATCTCGTCGACCGCACAGGCATCAACTTCCGACATTTACTGTTTCTCCATTCCTGTTTTGATCGGGCGTCAAAATCGGTTGACCCGCACCGGCCGGCAATTCCTGAACGATGAAGTAGCTCGGGTCAGCCAGCTGCCTGAAAAACGTTGGGATGATGTCTCGCCAAGCCGCAAACAAACTTGGCGAAGGTGCCGGCAGATCGTGCTTTATCGCCTCGTGCAGCCTTGGCAGCGCGTAGAACGGCACCATGGGGAACATGTGGTGTTCGATATGGTAGTTCATGTTCATGTAAACGAAGCGCAGCACCGGGTTCATGATCACGGTGCGTGAGTTGAGCCGGTGGTCCAGAACGTCTTCATCAAGCCCAGCGTGCTGCGGCAGACCCATCAGCAACAACAGCCAGATCCCGTAAGCGCGGGGCAGCCCAATGAGCAGCAGCGGCAACCAGGACCATGTCACGATGGCCCACGCCACAGCCGCCAGATAAATCGCCACGTGCACCCGGGCGGTCAACACGGCGCGTGCCTGCTCGGGCTCGGGCACGTACTGGCGCTCATCCGCCGACAAATGCCCCAAGGCATTCCGCACCAGCGCAAACAGGCTTTGCGGCAACGCCACGATCCCGAACACGTTCAGCGCCATGATGATCATCTGAGGCGGGCGCATGCCGGTGATCTCAGGATCCCGGCCAACGATGATCGTGTCGGTGTGATGCCGGGCATGCGACCAGCGCCAGACCACCGAATTGCGCATGATCATGAAGCTGGAAATCTCATACACCACAGTGTTCATCCAGCGGCTGCGGAAGGCCGTGCCGTGGCCGCATTCGTGCCAGCGCGAGTCCGAACCGGTGCCGTACAGCACACCGTAGACCAGCAGGACTGGCAGCGCCCACCAGGTCCCCCACAGGGCGATTGCCCCGGCGCCGGTCAGCACCAGCAAGGCAAGCCAGAGACCAACGTTGCGCAGTGCGGGTCCGTCGCTGCGTTTCATCAGTTGCTTCAGCAGTTTGCGGTCGATCGGGGTCTTGTACCATTCCGCACTGGCCAGACCGGCCGTGGTTGCCCGATCATTCTCCACCCCGGTCAGGCTGTAATCCCGACCACCGCCTATCGTTATCACGCTCAACAAACCCATGGGGCCAGCCTATTCCTCAATTAGCGCTTCGAACTTTGCCAGTTCGTCGGGCGTCACTGAAACAAGCTCACCGGCCACGGGAAAGGAACCATTTGTCACGTCTCTCGCAAACTCGCGAAAGGCGTCGGTTCGCTCCTGCTGCAACTCGGCATAGCGGCTGCCAAGATCCCGGTAGCGGCGCGCGTGTCGCGGCACATGACCCTCGGTTTCGCCAAGGACATCGATGGCGAAGAGGTACTGCACGTCACAGCCTCCGCCCGACCCCATAGAGATAACACTCAGCGGTGTCATGGCACTGATCCGCGATGCGATCGGCTCGGGCACCACCTCCATCTCTACGGCAAAGGCACCGGCATTCTCATAGCGGCGCACGTCTTCTAGCACCCGAAAGGCCTCTTCAGCGGTTTTGCCAACGGACCGAAACCCGGTCCAGCGGGCCTTTTGCGGGATCAGACCGACGTGACCAATCACCGGAATTGCCTCCCGCGACATCGCTTCGATAATATCAAACCCCGCCGGGCAATAGATGCTGTCCGCCCCGGCTTCCAGCGCGTCAAAGGCTTCGCGTTTGGCCTGATCCGCATTGATCGGACCGCCGTATTTCAGACCGAAGGTGAAGTGCGTCTGCGGCGCTGCGGCCCGATAGGCGGCGCGATTGGCCAGATTGCCTGAGACTATCATGTCGATGCCAGCCGCTTCGGCGGCCTGAGCCTGCTCCACCGAAGCAACGTTGAGTTCGACTAACTGCCGCTGCCCCTTCAGTTCGATGATGTCACGGACTTCAAGCTTCATCGCCGTTCTTCCGGCTGTAGGGCATGTCGGTGCCGCGAACGATCAGTTCCGCCTTGACCTTCTGCTGCTGCGGCTCAGCAATGCCAGAGAGCATCGACAGCATCATTTGCCCCATGCGCATGCCCATGCCGTCCAGATCCTGTCGGAATGTCGTCAGTCCCGGATCCACGTAGGCCGCCAGCGGCATATCGTCGGAACCAATAACGGCGATGTCTTTACCGACATGAATGTTGAACCGGCGGAGTGCCTCGATCGCCGACAGGGCGATCATATCGTTTGAACAGTATAGGGCTGTTGGCATCTGCCCGAGCGAAAGCAACTCGCGCGCAGCGTCACCGCCGGTTTTCCGGGACAGGTAACATTCGACTTCCAGCGCGGGATCGTGGGGGATGCCGTGGTCGGCCAAAGCCTGCCGGTACCCCTGCTGCGCATGGTGGGAGTAGGTATAGCGCAACGGGGTCACGAGATGGGCGATGCGCCGATGCCCCAGCTGGATAAGTCGTTCGGTCGCACGATAGCCGATGTCGACATGGTCCACGTCCACCCAGCTGTGCTCGTCTTTGAGCGTCCGGCCGACCGTGACGAAGGGAAACTTGCGGTCTTCAAGGAACTCGATGCGCTCGTCCTGAGGCCGGGTCCGGCCGAACAGGATACCGTCACAACGGTTGCTTTCCACGGCGTCCTGGATCGTTTCGATTTCTTTCTCGTAGTCGCGGGCCATGACAATCTGAAGATCATAGCCCTGCGCCCTCAGGACCAGCTCGACCCCGTCCAGCAGCGAAAGAAAGAACGGATCGACGAATTTGGTCCAAGGCTTTGACACCATGAACGTAATGTTGCGGGTCTGCTTGGAACGGAGATTTGCAGCAGCGTAGCTGGCCTTGTAGCCCAGCTGCACGGCCGTCTGTTCAACACGCTCCCGGGTCGACGGGTTAACATCGTTGTATCCGTTGAGCGCCCGGCTGACGGTCGAGACCGACAAACCGAGGTGGGAAGCAACCTCACGAATACCAACTTTCTTAACCGACTGGTTCACGCCTTGACCTCCGCGATGACAAAGCCGCCCGCTGGCAGCTGACCTTGGTCGAGTTCGCCCGCGAGGACTGCCTCAATTCCATCGATCTTAAGTCTTTGCGATGATCCGGCAAAGTTGAATGCGCAAATCAGCGTGACATCGGCGTGGGTTCGCTGGAACACCAGCCAGTCTTTTTCAACTTCGAGCACGTCGAAGTCACCCAGACGCAAGGCCGGGGTCCGCTTCCGGAGCGCCAGCAGGGACCGGCAACCCGCCAGCAGCGAGTTTGGATCGTTCGACTGCGACGCAACCGACAAGCCTGCGTGTGCCGGGTCTGCCGGCAACCAGGTCGTCGCTCCCTCGCTGAATCCCAGCCCCTCTTCATTGGTCCAGGGAAATGGAGTGCGCGCCCCGTCCCTGCCGCGATCGAAGGGCCAGAAACGGATGCCTTCAGGGTCGCGCCGATGTTCTCGTGGAACCACGGCATGGGGCAGCCCCAGCTCCTCTCCCTGAAACAGGATCACGGTCCCCTGCAAACTCAGCAAAAGCGCATGGAGCTGGGTGATCCGGCGGGGTTCATTCTCGACCCCCCATCGCGTCGCAACCCGCGCAACGTCATGGTTCGAGAGCGCCCAGGTCGGCCAGCTGTCTGTTTCACTGGCTTGGGTCGTCGCGGCGGCGATGTGCCGACCGTCCAGTTCCGGCGCAAATAACTCAAAGCTATAGGCCGTATGCAGGCGACCGGGCTTTGTGTACTCGACCATGCGCTGGACCTGCCAGTCACAGGATATCTCGGCCAGCAGCAGCTTATCGCCGGCCAACCGCCTCATGTCCTCGAGAAACGGCAGGGTTTCCGGACGGGAACGGTCATAAAGGCGTTGCTGCAGGTAGTATGGATTGGAGGGGAGATCACCGCCGCGCTCGGCGGGAGGATTATCGCGAAGTTCGGGGTCGTGGGTGTAGAAGTTAGCAACGTCCAGCCGCAGACCATCGATCCCCCGATCCAACCAGAACTTCATGGTGTATCGAGGATCTCGGCCTGCAGTTCCTTGTTGTGCAGGTTCAGATCGGGCTGCTCGACCAGAAAGTTATGCAAGTAGTACTGGCGGCGCTGCGGGCACCACTCCCACGCGATACCGCCGAAACGAGCCAACCAGTTGTTGGGGGCGGTGCCGTCCTCCTTCGCGTCTGCCCAGACATACCAGTCGGCTTTCGGGTTATCGTGGGAGGACCGACTCTCCATGAACCAGGGGTGTTCGTTTGAGCTATGGGAATAGACCTGATCAATAATGACTTTCAGGCCCAATTCGTGACTGCGCGCGATGACAGCGTCGAAATCAGCCAGTGAACCATAGCGTGGGTCTACGGCGCGGTAGTCAGAAACGTCGTACCCCGAGTCATGCATGGGAGAGGGCGAAAACGGTGTGATCCAGATTGCATCAACACCAAGATCAGCCAGATAGGGCAAACGGCGGAGCAACCCGGGGAGATCACCCTCCCCGTCTCCATCCGAGTCCTGAAAAACTACGAAGATAGACCTCGTAGATGCAGGCCCCGCGCCACCACTCCGTCATCTCCTGATCGCCGTCCACTCGCGCTACCTTTTAGTCAGTTACGTAATATACAAAAACGTTTTTGAAATTTAATCAAGAAGGGACCGAAAAATATCGAAAATACGCGGGCAATTGTGGGGCAGACGACGCTTTCTCAGCCTGAATCGTCGATTTTTGTTGACGATTTCCGCGTTTTATGAGGAGTTTTGAAATTGAAACCAAAACGTTTTTGGTTTTCAGGTCTCCTAGACCAAAAATTGAACAGGTTCGCCTGTAACGTGGTGAGAGAGGTTACAATGAAAAAGTTTATGTTAAGCCTTGTGGCTGGCGTTTCCGGCTTGGCCCTTCTGGCAGCTCCTGCATGAGTGCTCAGGAAGCAGGCTGGTGCTCCGACAAGACAATTCGCGTGTTCTCCGGCGGCCCCGCTGGTGGCGCCTTTAACTCGATTATCGACCGCGGCGCCCTTCAGGCAGCGGAAGATACGGGTGCCAACGTGCAGCTGATTTACTCCGAGTGGGATTTCGACAAGATGGTCACCCAGCTGCGTGAAGCCATCAGCCAGCGCCCGGACGGCATTGCCATGATGGGTCACCCCGGCAATGACGCAATCATGCCACTGGCGGCAGAAGCTGCTGCTGCGGGCATTCCGATCATGTACATGAACGTTGACGTTCCAGAAGTACGCGCAGCCTTCGGTTCCGGTTACGTAGGGGCAACCCTGTACTCCCAAGGTCGGAACCTCGGCGAAGAAACCCTGCGTCTAGCAGGTGACCGTCTGCAGCCCGGCGACAAGGCCATCGTGATGAGCCGCTGGGAGAGTGAAACCCGGGCCCAGCGTGAGCTTGGCCTCGTGCACGTGCTCGAAGAAGCCGGCATGGAAGTCATCAAGCTGCAGGAAGCTGAGGGCGCTTCGGCGGACCAGATGCTGCAGCTGCCAGTTCTGACGTCGACCGTTCTGTCGAACCCGGAAACTAAGCTGATCGGTTACCCCGGTGGTCCATGGCTCGCGACTGCACCCGTCTTCATGGATGCAATCGGCAAGGGCCCAGACGACATCATCGGTGTTGGCTTTGACCTTGGTCAGGGCGTGATGCGCGCTCTCGAAGGTGGCTACGCTCTTGTTACTGCCGACCAGCAGCCGTACCAGCAAGGCTACCTCCCGGTCCTGTCGCTGTGTCAGCAGCTGGTCTACAATCTCGGACCGCTGGTTGTTGATACCGGCGCCGGCTTTGTAACCCAGGACAACTATCAGGATGTGATCGCTCTGGCAGAGCAAGGCATCCGCTAATAGTCTCCTGGGACATCGAAAGGTGAGGTGGTCTGGCATCCGGTCCACCTCACCCTCCCCTGTGAGGAAACACAGCCCTCCATAGCCCTGCCCCGTCATAAGGGCGGCTCAACGTGGTAAGCAGCCCATGTCCGACGACAAAGAACCCATCGTTGAACTTCGGAACATCGTAAAGCGCTTCGGCAGCGTTGAGGCCCTCTCCGGGGTATCGATGTCGGTGCGTCGGGGTGAGGTTCTCGGCCTGCTCGGCGACAACGGCGCCGGCAAATCCACACTCATCAAAACGCTTGCTGGTGTGCACGATCCGGATGAAGGCGAAATTCTCGTCCGCAATGAGACCCGCAAGCCCTGACACCGCTGGCAGCACGCCAGGCCGGGATTGAGACGGTTTTTCAGGACCGTGCGCTGGTCCCGCAGCATTCGATCGTGAAGAACATCTTCATGGGCCGCGAGATTTGTAACCCGTTCGGGCTGATCCGAGGCAAGAAACAAGTCGAGGAAGCCAACCGCCTGATGCGTGAAATCGGCTTCACCTCCAAGGTGTTTAACCCGGAAAGCACGGTCGGGCATCTCTCTGGCGGGGAGCGACAGGGGGTGGCCATCGCCCGCGCCCTGTATAACGAGGCTGACGTCATCGTGCCTCGATGAACCGACCACAGCCCTGTCTCTGACGGAGACGCAAAAGGTTTTCCGGTTTGTCGAAGCCGTGCGCAACTCGGGACGCACGGTCGTCTTTATCGGTCACAATATCTACCACGTGTGGGATATCGCCGACCGCTTCTTCGTTATTGATCGGGGCCGTGAGGCTTTCGAGGGTGAGAAAAGCGCCTTCCGCGGGGCCGACCACCTGATCGAACTGATGCATCAGCTGGCCGAGACCGGTCAGGCTGACACCTCAACCCTGAAGACCTAAATCACGGCCTAGATGAGGGCAGACACGGTGACAGAAAACAACAATGACTCACAGGATCAGGCGACCAACGCCCCAGCAGCGTCAACGCAGAGCCTGCGCTCGTCCTGGATCAGCTTTTATCGGAAAAATGGCCGCGCCCTGAACGCTTTCATCACCTTTTTGCTGGTCTGGGGCGTCTGTGCTGCGAACAATCCGGCGCTGTTTTTCAATCCGATCTTTTACAACTCATTCTTATTCTCGGTCCCCGCAACGATTTTCCTGACCACATCACTGGTTTTCGTCATCGTATCGGGCGAGTTGGACCTTGCCTTCCCCTCGGTTGTCGGGGCTGCGGGCGGGGTGTTCATGTATCTGGTGGTGCTGGACATCGACGTGGTCCTCGCCTTCATGCTCACCATGTTCTTTGGCGCCATGATCGGCCTGTGTATCGGTTCGATCGTCGTCTACGGCAAAATCTCATCGTTGGTGGCCACGCTGGGTTTGAACTTCTTTATCCTCGGTATCGTCAATCTGCTTGCCCAAGGACGAACAATCTCGGCGCCGGATGCTATGAATTCATTCGGCTACGAACTGTTTGTCGGGAAGTGGAAGTTCTTCGGCTCCAATCTGCAGGTGCCCAGCCATTTCCTGTGGTCGCTTGTCTGGGTGGGCTTCTGCTACATCCTGTTCAACCGACACCGCTTCGGTATCCGGGTGCAGATGGTCGGTGACAACGCGGACAGCGCACGACAGATGGGCATCAATGTCGAACGCATCCGGGTCGGGGTCTTCATCTTTTCCGGGGTAGCGGCGGCGATCACCGGGGCCCTGCTGGTGCAGATGGCGAACATGGTCTGGTTTCCGACTTCGGGTAAGGCCTACCTGCTGATTGCCCTTGCCGCGCTGTTCGTCGGCGGAACGCCAACGTGGGGCGGTGTAGGCTCGATCATCGGTGCCTTCTTCGGTGCCTTGACCATCACCTCATCCCCTCCGGGGCTGTGGGTGCCGGGTTTGCCGGTTACTGGACCGATTTCATCTTTGGCTTCGTGATCATCCTGACCATGATCGCCCACCGGTTTTCCGGCGCGCGGGTGCGATGAGATGGGCACCGCTGCGATCACAGGTGCGTCCGGCGGCATCGGTCGCGCGATGGTGCATACTTTCGCGCAAGCCGGCTACGATATTGCCCTTCTGGACCTGAGCGAGCCGCGACTCCCCAAAGACGCGCGCGGGGTCGCGATGGCTGTGGACCTAACCGATCCGGCGGCCGTTGCCGGTGCCTTCGAACGGATCGGCGCCGAATTCGGTCGGCTCGACGCGCTCGTCAATATCGCCGGCATAAACCACCGCTCGCCAATTTCTGACATGGACGCGGAAGACTGGGATCGCCTGATGGCCACGAATGTCGGCGCGATGTTCCTGACGGCGAAATTTGGTGTGCCCCTGCTGGAAAAGGGCATGACACCGTCGATCGTGAATCTGGCCTCGGTCTCGGGCCATGTCGCCTCGCCCGATTATCCGGCCTATGTCACCTCCAAGGCCGCCGTGGAGAGCTTCACCGCCGCGCTGTCCCAAGAGGTCGGGGTACGCGGCATTCGCGTCAACGCTGTCGCGCCCGGCTGGGTGAATGCAGGCTTCACCGACAAAGCGAAGGACGAGGCCACCGATCCCGCTGAACTCGACAGGGCAGCACGCGAGGCGCATCTTCTCGGTCGAATGGCCGAGCCCGAGGAAGTTGCCACGGCAGCCCTGTGGCTATGTTCGCAAAAAGCGTCCTTCGTGACCGGTCAGACGCTCTTCGTCGACGGCGGATTCATGAGGAAGCATTAGGCAATGACGACTGGTACGATAGCGATCACCGGAGGGGCGGGCGGCATCGGCGCCGCCTTGGTCCGGATTGTTCAGTCACAGGGAGGTCGGGCAGTCTCGCTCGATCTCAAGCCTAACCCAGAGGCCTTTGCGAGCCACACCTTGGACCTCACTGACGAAGCGGCAATCGCTGATGCGTTCAGGGCCACCGAAGCACTCACAGGACTGGTCTGCATCGCCGGAACCAATGCGCAGGGCCGTGTCGAAACCCTGCCTTGGGAAGCGTGGCAACGGGTCATGGCTGTCAATGTCCGGGGCACCATGCTGGCGATGAAACACGCCAGCCCGCGCTTGCAAGATGATGCCGGGATCGTCCTGACTTCGTCAGTCTCGGCCCATATCGGCACCGACGGCTATGTCGCCTACCACACCACGAAAGGGGCGGTCCTTGGACTCATGCGCGCTGCGAGCGGTGAATTCGCGCCACGCAACATTCGCGTTAACGCGGTGAGCCCCGGATGGGTCGACACTGCGTTCACCGACAATGCGCTGGCCGAGATCCCGGATGGCGAAGCGATCCGGGCTAAGGCCGGCGAGGCGCACATCCTCGGGCGCATGGCCCAGCCGGAAGAAATCGCCGAGGCCATCGCTTTCTTACTTTCAGAGGCAGCGAGTTTCGTCACCGGCACCGAGCTGATTGTTGATGGCGGCTTCATGCGGAACCGCTGAAATAACAGAGAATGACAGCGCAAACACCGATCAGAGATGGTTTCGCACGCCGACCTGGACATTTGCCGCGCGGGTGCGTTGATGAGCGATCCGAGTTTGCGTTTGATGGACAGCCTTCACCGTGGAATTGCCTCGAAAGTCCGGCGCTGCAGTTCAACCGGGCGCCTGATGCGTTGAGAATGGAGGTTGGCCATGCCTGATACCTACACGAAGGAGGACGGCGGGCTGATCGTTCGCTTCAACGGTGAGTGCATCGCCATTGAACCTTGGGGTGCTGACGCCCTTCGCACCCGGGCACGACCCGGTGGGGTGGTGGTCGAACCGCATGTCAGCGCACTGCTCGACCCGCCGACTTTCACCGCTGAAGTTACCATTGATGGCAAGCACGCCCGCATCCGGAACGGTTGGATCGAAGCGCGAGTGTTCCTGACCCGCAGGCTGGGTGCAGACGTACCGCTGGAGCCGGTGATCAGCTATTTCAACGCGGAGACCGGCGAGGAACTTCTGGCTGAAACCCGAAGCCATTTCGCCGGCCCGCCGCCACGCCAGTTCAAGCCCATCGCCTCGGGCAGCTTCCAGCTCGAAGCGACGTTCCGCGCCTACGACGGCGAACACCTGATGGGTCTCGGCCAGCCGCAACACGGGCGCGAAGATCTGAAGGGCACGTCGACGAATTTGGTTCAACAGAACACCCATGTGGTGATCCCCTTCGTGATCTCGTCGCGCGGCTATGGGTTCTTGTGGAACAATCCTGCGGTCGGCCGGGTCGAGTTCGCCGCCAACATCACACGCTGGCGCGCCGAGGCAACGCCCGGCCTCGACTATTGGATCACGGCCGCGGACAGCCCCGCGCGGATCCTCCAGAACTACATCTCAGCCAGCGGACATCCACCAGATTGCCCCGACTGGGTCACCGGGTTCTGGCAGTCGAAATTGCGTTACCGCACACAGCAGGAAATCATGAATGTCGCCCGCGCCTACAAGCAGCGCGGTCTACCCTTGTCCTGCATCGTGATCGATTTCTTCGCCTGGACGAAACAGGGTGAGTGGGAGTTCGACCCCGACGAATGGCCAGACCCCAAGCGGTTGGTGCGCGAGTTGGATGAGATGGGAGTGAAGACCATTGTGTCGATCTGGCCGACGGTCGGCGCAAATTCGAAATACTACGCGGAAATGCGCGAGAAGGGCTACCTCGTCCAAACTGAACGCGGCATCCCGGCGGTGATACAGTTCCCCGACAAGGACCCGTTCGGGGTGCATTTTTTGACCTACTACGACGCCTTCAACCCGGACGCGCGGGATTTCCATTGGGACAAGGCGAAACGCAACTATTTCGATCGCGGCATCCACAATTTCTGGCTCGATGCCTGCGAACCTGAGATGCGACCGGCCCACGCCGAACACGTGCGAACCCACCTTGGAAACGGCGCCGAGATGCTCTGTGCCTATCCGCTCTTGCATGCTCAGCGCTATGCCGAGGGTCTGACTGAGGCGGGTGCTGGAGACGCAGTGCTTCTGTGCCGGTCGACCTGGGCCGGCGGGCAGCGCTATCCGGTGATCCTATGGTCCGGCGATGTCTGGTCGACGTGGGAGCACTACCGCGTCCAGATCGCGGCCGGGCTGCACGCGGCGATGTCGGGCCTCGGATGGTGGACGACCGATATTGGCGGCTTCTACGAAGGCCACGCCGAGAATCCTGATTTCCGCGACCTGCTCGTGCGCTGGTTCGAGTTCGGGGTGTTCTCTCCGGTCTGCCGCCTCCATGGTGTTCGCGTGCCGAACGACGTTCCTTTTCCGCTCCTGATGGCGAGGTCGAGTATGGGCGCGAGCTGTTCCACGTCTTCACGGACACCGGCGGCGACAACGAGCTTTGGTCCTACGGTCCCGAGACTGAGGCGATCCTGACCCGTCTTCTCCACCTGCGTGAAGATCTCAGGCCCTATATCAGCCACCTGATGCGTGACTATGCGTCTACGGGGTGCCGCCGATGCGCCCGCTGCCCATTTGCATTCCCGGAAGATCCGGACAGCTTCTCCCCTCAAGGCGTCTACATGTTCGGTCCCGACCTGTTGGTCGCGCCGGTGCTGGAGCCCGGCGCAACGTCCAGAGAAGTTTACCTGCCTCGGGGAACTGACTGGGTTCATGTGTGGACGGGCAACAGCCACCCCGGAGGAGCAGTTGTGACAGTGGCTGCGCCGCCCGGCCAGCCCCCGGTGTTCAGTCTCGCCGATCGCTGGCGGGATCATCAGAACACCTTCGATGGGCACTGATAGGAATTTCAGCCAACCGGAATTCGCTCGGATCCGCCACCATGCAACGGCACGCGCTGGGTCGTTGGCGCAGCCCCCTCCCCTGCTGCCAAGGAGTCATGGGACGCGGCAAGCCGGGACTGATCGATCAGCGATCCACTGAGCCGCGAGAGGCGCTCAACCACGCGAGTGTCGCCTCTGTCGGCCCATCAGGCCTGTATTCGGCGCCCAGCGGCCTTTCCCAGCCCAAAGCAGCAAGGCGATCGAACACCGACGGGTAGTGCAATTCACCGTGGTCAGGGGGACCGCGGTCCGGCACCGACGCAAACTGGATGTGCCCGATCATCGAAAGCCGCGCCTCCAGCCGCGCGACCACGTCCCCTTCGGTCCGGGCAACGTGATAGCAATCGAACATGAGCCGCAGGTTCGCTTGCGCCAGCTCTTCGATGATGTCACCGGCCTGATCGGTTGTTTTCAGGAAATAGCCGGGCGCGTCGTGTTGGTTCAGCGGCTCGATGAGGACCATCTTGTCTGTGCGGCTGCAGGCGTAGTTCAGGTTTTGCAGGAACGTGTCGTGCGCCTCGGAGCCCTCGGCACACCCCGCCATGACGTGAATGGCCTCAGCACCGATCGCTTCGGCATAATCGATGGCCTCGTCGATCGCTGCCCGGGCTTCAGACACAGAGGCTGGAAGAGCAGCAAGGCCGTTTTGCCCCGACCGTCCGCGCCGCGTGTTGAGCCCGAGCATGGGCAGGCCGGTTTGCTCGAGCGCCTGCCGTACATCGGCCAAGGGCTGGTCGTAGGGCCAGTGACATTCGACAGCATCGAAACCCGGCTGCCTTTGCTGCGGTGATGGCGTCGGCGAGTGGCAACTCCTGCCACAGAAAGCCCAGATTGGCTGAAAACTTCATGGATAATTGCCCACCTCTCTGGCCCGAGACTGTCTCAACTTCGGAGCGACTGCGCGAGGCGCTATTCTGCCTTACGACCGACGAAGTCGATCAGCGCCGAGACGCCCCTGTGTCCCCGGCCTTCACTGATTTCAGCGCGGTATTCTTCACAAACCTCGATGCTGAGATCCTGATAGACCTCGCGCAGCAAACCCGCCGTATACATATGCTCCTGCTGCGGGGGACCACCCGTGCCCAAGTCAACCTGCTCGGGTGTGTAGCCGTGGAGCAGGAGAACGCCCCCGGGCCGCAGGGCAGACGCAAGGCCGGAGAGAACCGATCGCATCGCATCGGGCGGCACGAACTGAATGAAGACAGCCACGACATTGTCGAACCGCTGCGCCGTCCAGTCGACATCGAAGATGTTCTGCAGCTGGTAGTCGACGCTGACCCCCATCCCGGTCGCCAGCTTCCGGGCCTTTGCCAGGCCAACCTCAGAATAATCAGTCGCCTGAACCCCATACCCCTGCCCCGCCAGAAAGGTCGAATTGCGCCCTTCTCCATCGGCAACGACCAGCGTTTGGCCCCTGGCGATAAGGCGCGGCTCCAGCTTGACCAGAGCCGCGGCCGGCTCGGTGCCAAAAAGGTAATCCTCTGACGAAAATCTCTGATCCCAAGGGTTCATTCTGTTTCCTTCACTGACGCGGGTTTCACTCACGTGGCCGGACCCGGGTTTCCCATGCATCTGCTTCAAGCGGACCATCGGTGCTGGCGCTGCGGCTCACGCTCTGGCAGAGACTAAGCACCTATTCTTGCGGGGTCACCCGAATGAGCAACCCTGAGAGCTTTGAAACCAACCGTCTCCGCCTGCGTCCACTGCGCGAGGCGGATGTCGATGACCTGCTTGAGTACCACGGCGACCCTGAAGTCATAAGGTATATCCCTTGGACCCGCCGCTCGCGCGATGACGTTTCCGATGCGATCCGGAGCCACGACAATGCCGCTTTCCCCTTCGTGGCGGAGGGTGACGGGCTGGTGCTGGGCTGGGAATTGAAGGCGACAGGGCGGGTTATCGGGCAATCCAATACCGCACTCCTGTCACTGGTAAACCAGACCGCCGACATCGGCTGGGTCACGCACCGGAATTTCTGGCGGCAAGGCTATGCCTTCGAGGCGACGTCACGGCTGCTGTCCCTGCTGTTGACGCAAAGCACCGTCCAGAGGGTCGTGGCGAATATCGACACTCAGAACCCGGAATCAGCCCGCCTCGCCGAAAAGCTTGGTATGCGGAAGGAGGGCGAATTCAGGAAAGCGGCCTTCACCAAGGGCGAATGGCGCGACATTTGGCTGTACGCCATCCTCAGGGAAGAATTCGCTGCCTGATGCAAGGGGAGGCCGCGTCTGGGGCCTCGCCTGTACGAGCTCGGTCGCTACTCTGTCAGCGACAGGAGTTCTTTGATGCGCTGGGCCGAATGGCTGTCCCATTTCTCGTACTTCCAGCCTATATCCCGGACGATTTCCTCTTCCTGATAGAACCAGGAGAAAGCCGGTAGCACCATCGGAGCCGTCGACGCGCTGATCATTTCAGCGAGGAAAGGATGATCCGTATCGTTCACCGCCCACTGATCCCGCGTGCTGTTCTTTTCCACGGTGATAAAGCGGATCCCCGCGCGATCGAGGTTCCTGAGAAAGGGCTTCTTCTTGATCCGCTCCCAAGACTTGCAAACAGCGCAGTCCTTCGCGGTCCAGTACACCACGCTTCGACGCGTTGACACGTGATCGGCCCATGCCAAACCCGCGCCGGATAGCAGGAGCGCAGACGCTCCGGCTATCAGGCTTCTTCGGGTTAGCGGCAGGACGTCCGCCCCGGCCTCAGCGGCATAATGGGGTCCGGATGTGACAGACTGCGGATCAGCCATCGCAGTGGCACAAACCATCTTCGTGGGCGCCATCCGCACAGCCACAGCTGCCATCCGAATGCGAGTTATCCTCACAGTCGCAGGTACCATCGACGATGGCGTTATCACAGCCACAGGTGCCGTCGGTATGCGGATTGTCGGCACAGTTACAGCTGCCGTCGTGTGTGCTGTTCCCCTCGCAGTGACAGGTGCCATCGACAACGCCGTTATCACAGCCACAGGTGCCGTCGGTATGCGGATTGTCGGCACAGTCACAGCTGCCGTCGTGTGCGCTGTTCCCCTCGCAGTGACAGGTGCCATCGACAACGCCCTTATCACAGCCACAGGTGCCGTCGGTATGCGGATTGTCGGCACAGTCACAGCTGCCGTCGTATGCGCTGTTCCCCTCGCAATCGCATGTACCATCGACAATGGCGTCATCACAGCCACAAGTGCCGTCTGTGTGCGGGTTGTCGTCGCAATCGCAAGTTCCGTCTACAACCGCCGGAGAAGCGTGGACATGCATGGTCGTGTGAGAATGGGCTCCACTATGAGAGTGCATCATGACTGGAACAGGTGAGCAAGCGGCAACGATCGTTCCAATCATCGCCAACAAAGCAATGGCAAGAGTTCTAGAGCCTGGCATGGTTCGTTTCCCCTTTTGTTTTGAACGGGCGCACGCGTCTTCGCTTTGACGAGCATTATGCGCCCCAAAACGTTAGCCAAATCTCACGAACAAGCAACATTGATAGCAGTTGATTTATCGTTTTATGCTACTTTTTGACGCCTGAAATTCTGTAAATTGCACTCTAAGCAGTGTTTTCTATTAATTGGATGCACACAGGCCATGCAACGTCAGGCGAAGCCCAAAACGACAAGCGAGGTGCAACGATGAGTTTCCGCTCCAATTGGTTTCAGCACGATGGCGTCGAAGACGCTGTTGGCCAGCTCTACATCAATGAGCGGGCGCTTCGGGCCCGTGCCGGACTGATGCTGATTATTCCAACGATACTTCTGTTCATCCGACTGGACCATGGGATGCACATGGAGATGATCATGGACATGAGCACAGGGCAGATGGTGCCCCGTGAATACAATCATATCGTCCCCTATTTCCTTCTTGTTCTGGCCATGTGGGAGATGGTCATGCCCATGTCCAAAGCGACGGCACGCCTTTCGCTGACGGCGCAGTTGGGAACCCTGCTGACCCGGGGGCAGCCGCCCACTTTGTGCCCATGCGACCAAAACTCATGGCGTGGAGCATCGGTTGGGTGATGGCGGTCATCTGCCTCGCCTCGCTGATCGGGATGGATCAGTTTAACTACATGCACCCTGCCCCGCAGTATCTCATCTACATATGCATGGGATTCATGTGGCTCGAAGCGGTCGCCAATATCTGTGCAGGTTGCATTCTGTACAATGCTCTGGCGCGGGTCGGGATCGTGAAAGAAGCTTGCGCGACCTGCCAATGGCCCCCTGTTCAGCAACAGGGCTGACACCGGCAAAGACGATGATCCTCCCCTGCAAGGGGGAGGAGATCACGCGAGTCTAGGAGGCGCACTCGATCACGCACCGAGGTCACATTGGGTCTTCCCTGAAGGCTGGTTATCTGCGCTACTGGACGATGTAGTTTCAGGGGGCTGGAGGGGAGGCCGCATTGAGATTAGCTGTTTTGATCTTGGCTGCGGCAGTGCTGGGCCTTGTTGGCGGCCTTGGGTCTGCACTGACCCTGTCAGGCTTGGTTTCTGACCGGATCCGTCTGGGCGAGATTGTCGAAATCGACGGCTGGCGCAGCAACTGGTCTATCGGGACTGAAGCCGTTGATCCCTATACGAAAGCGTGGATCGCACGCTTCGGTCTGTTCGCCCTGAGGCGGGAGGAGGCCGTATATTTCTACACCACCCTTGATGCCGCAGGTCAGCCGCTGGATGAAGAATGCGTCTATGCCTTCGACGTGGGCGAGCAACCGGGGTCCTGGTGGTCCGTGACGGTCTATGACGGCGAGGGCTATCTGCCGAAAAACGCGGATGCCCGCCTCTCATTTGATGCGACGAAAGCGGAGGACCTGCGGTCCCGTCGCGTGGTTCTCAGTGCAGAAATGCCCGAAGCAGGGGCCGAGACGGGTGAGGACGACGGCTATTGGATTTCCACGCGGAACGCCGGGGCCTTTGACGTTACCCTCCGCGTGTATCAACCCACACCCGTTGCCATCGAAAATCCGGCGCAGGCCTTTGTGCTGCCCCCGATCAAACGGCTTTCCTGTGCCGGGGAGATGCCATCATGAGACGCGCAATCCTGATCTTTGTGGCCGTCCTCGTGGTCACAGGCCTTGCCAGCCATCTGCTGGTCATTCGGGCTCTGCCGACCATCATCATGAACCGCGGGACTGCCGTGATTGCCGACCTCGGGGTCGTACCCAACCAATGGTTCATTGCGCCGCGCATTACGGCTGAAAACAGCGCCGTGGTGCGCGCCTCACCGGATTTGGCCTATGCCGTGTGCCTGCTCGATCTCACCGAGGGGCCCGTGCAGATTTCGGCCCCGGGCGGTGCAGACTATGGCTCGCTTTCGGTCTTTGATGATGACACCACCAATGTCTTCGTTCGCCCGCTCCTTGAAAACCAGCCCGTAGAGATCCTCGTTCACCGGGCAGGAGAGATGATTGAGCTGCCAACCGGCGCAACAGCCGTTGCCCTGTCGTCAACACGGGGTATCGCCCTGCTAAGGCGACTGGCACCATCACAGGCACGGTATGAAGCAGCACAGGGGTTGATGGACCAGAGCCGGTGTGGCCCGCGCTGACGGCGCGAGCGCAGACACGAGTAGGGGATTAATCGATGCGACTTTTCCTGTTTGGCTTCTCGAGCGCGATCCTCGTACTTGCGGTCCTGCTGGGCGGCGCGGCTGGCGTGCTCCTGCTTGGTGGTTCTGGCGGCTTTGAAACCCGAAACCCGACCACGTTTGCGACCGTCGACCCGGTCAGCATAAGACCGGATGTCGAGGCCCACGCCCGGCTGTTTCGAGCGCCGGATCGAAGAACCTGTCGACGGGGTCTACGTCGCCATCGGCTATGGTCTGGCCAACGTCATCCTGATCGAAGCTGAGGACGGGCTGATCCTCGTCGATACGCTTGAATCCATCCGCGCCGCCGAGGGGCTCAAGCCGTGGATTGACGAAATGCGGGCCAAGACGGGTAAGGACATCACCGACCTCGTTTACACACACAACCACGCTGACCACGTCTTCGGCGCAGGCGTGCTGCTCGCCGGACAGGCGCTCGCACCCCGGATCTGGGCGCAGGCAATGACCGAGGAGCGGGTGCACGAGGTGGTGAGCGTGCTGACGCCCATCACCTTCCGCCGCGCTATGCGCATGTTCGGCACCTATCTGCCTGACGAGAGCTTCAGCAATAACGGCATCGGCCCGCGTCTGCTGAACGATGATCAGGACGGCGTGCACTTCCTGCTGCCCACCGACGTCATCGATCAGCGTGGCGAAGTGATGATGGCCGGGGAGCAGGTGATCCTGCAGCACGCACCGGGCGAAACGCTCGACCAGATGATCGTTTACCTGCCGGATCGACGAACCCTGCTGCCTGCGGACAACTACTATCACGCCTTCCCCAACCTCTACACCATCCGGGGAACGCCATACCGGGACCCCCGGCTCTGGGTTGCGTCCCTCGATACCATGCGCGGCTTTGGCGCTGAAATCATGATCCCGCAGCATTCCCAACCGGTGATTGGTGCCGCTGAAATTGATCGACGGCTGATGAACTACCGCGATGCCATCCAGTACGTGCACGACGAGACCATCCGGCTGATCAATCAGGGGCTCGGGCCGGATGAAATCGCGGACGCGATCAGCCTGCCGCCGCATCTGGCGCAGGAGCCGTATCTGCAGGAATTCTATGGTCGTGTTGAGTGGGCAGCGCGGTCCGTCTTTGCCGGGACACTGGGGTGGTTTTCCGGCGATCCCGCCGACCTGCTGCCGCTTCCGGCATCGCGGCAGGCGACGCTGATGGCTGAGTTGGCAGGCGGCGCCGGTGCTCTGGCGGACGCTGCGGAAACCGCGCTGGTGGCGGGCGAGCCGTCCTGGGCCCTGCACTTGGCCGGTCACCTGCGCGAGCTGGGTGATACCCGGGCGCCCTCGCTGCAGGCGAGAGCCCTGCGCGAGCTGGCTAGGGTCGAGCCCTCGTCCTCCGGCAGGCACTATTTTCTGACCATGGCAGCCGAGGCGGAGGGCTTCGTCCTGCCCACCAACAGCATCGCAAACACACCCGACGAGGTTCTGAACGGCATTCCGATCGAAAACTTCATGGTGGCATTGGCGACGAACCTGCGCTCAGCGGAGAACCTCGACATCGAGATCGCCTATGGTTTCGATTTCAGCAACGGGCCTGCCCTGACCATCCGGGTCCGGCGCGGCGTGGCCGTGTTCGAACGGGGTATCGCCACCGATGTTTCCGGGGTGCTGAGCACCAGTACCGAGGACTTCCGTGCCATCGCCATCGGCCGGGCCAATGCCGCGACCCTGCTGGTAACCGGCCAGATCAGCGTTGAAGGACCGGTGACCAATCTCACGTCTTTCCTCGCGCGGTTTGACCCGCCCGCCGGTCAGTAGCCCGCGCCTGCTAACGGCGAGGGCAGCCCTGTCCTTTCCGTCGCCAGATCGCTGGAAGTCCCGGGCTCACCGGTTCAGGCAAGACGATCCGAGAGTGGGCTTTCGTCCATTTGTGCGGTCAGCAGGTGGTTCAATCGCTCAGACAACCGCGCCCGCTCGGCCGCATACGCCGGCACGTCCCATAGATTGTGGGTTTCCGAAGGGTCACTTTCGAGATCATAGAGCTCGCCCCAGTCCTGATCGAGGTAGAGCGTGTAGCGCCAGCGGTCGGTGACGACCGAGCGGACCCGGGAAGCCTTCTCAAAGCCAAGGCGGGCCCCGCCGTCGTTATATTCGACCAGCAGGTCGTGCCGTGGACCGTCGCCTCCTGAGACTGCATCCAGAAAACTCACCCCCTGATTGCCGTTGAAGGGCTGCAGCCCAGCGCGCTCAAGGATGGTTGCACCAATATCGACGGTCGAGGCCATGGCGCTGCTGACGCGCGGCTCGCGCTGCTGCGGGTCCGACCAGATGAACGGCACACGCGCGATGCTTTCGAACGGCAGCGCGCCTTTCAGGATCATGTTGTAGTCGCCCAGATAGTCACCGTGGTCGGAGTTGTAGACCACCACGGTGTCCTCGTGGGCGCCCGTCTCCTGCAAGGTCTGCATGATGTCACCGACGGCATCATCGATGAAGGCCATCATCCCGGCGGACAGGGCCATCACTTCCTTCACCTGCTGATTGTCCAGCATCATCGCTGTCTGAGCCGTCATCTGCTCGCCCTTGTTCTTCCAGTTTTCGTAGAGGAACTGCATGGGTGGGGGTGGATTGCGGTGCGCTTCGAAGGGCAGAGAGACCTCGAAGTCATCGGGGAATACATGTCCCAGTACTTCCCCGGCGGATTGAAGGGATGATGGGGGTCGGGGAAGGAGACGAAGGCGAAGAACGGCTGGTCTTCGCCCTGACGCGCGCGCAGATAGTCGATGGCGCGGTCGCGGACGTAAGCGGTCGGGTAGAGGTCTTCGGGGATGGGTGTGCGGTAGGCCTGCGGGCAGGAATAATTGTGCGGGAGTTCGTTGCTTGGGTCGTGCAAGGCTTCCCAGTCCGGCGCATGCTGCCGGAACCATTGCAGGTAATGCCCGCCGCAGCGGTCCCCGTGCTCGGTGACCATGTCGACGTGCTGGTAGCCGTAGTAAGGCGTCGTGATTTCGTAGCGACCATCGGCGCGGTAACGGTCGGCTTCTTCTTCGCCGTAGTCGCCTTCATCCGGGAACCAGGCTTCCTCGCTGACAGCCGTAAGCGCCGGGTCGCGGCCCATGGGTGGCAGCCCGGTAAAGGGCTGCAGATGGCTCTTACCGATCGCAGCGGTGTGGTAGCCGCCCTTGGCCAGCAGGTTGACGAAGGTGTTGGCCGACAGCGGCAGGCGGCAGCCATTGTAGCGCAGGCCGTGAAGGCTCGGGTAGCGGCCGGTCAGCAGCGACGCCCGATTGGGCATGCACACGGGGGAAGCGGCGTAGAACCGCTCAAACCGGGTCCCCTGCCCCGCGATGGCATCGATGTTGGGGGTCTTGAGGACCGGATGCCCTGCGCAGCCAAGCCAGTCCGCCCTCTGCTGGTCGGTGATCAGGAACAGAAAATTGGGTTGCTTGGTCATGGCGGTTCCCGGGTGGCCCTCAGGCCGAAGCAGCGCGGCTATGCCGAACGAAAAGACAGTTCAGCCCAAGCCCGATCATCGCGCAAGGGCGGATCGAACGCCGGTGAGAGCAGAAAAATACCAGCGAAGTGTGCTGTTTGTTTGAAGGCCGTGATGGAAATAACCCATCCACACCAATCGACAGGCAAAGCCAGCTGACCGGATGGAATATCGCGTGAGCGCCGAATAGACTGGAGACGAACATGTCTGAGCGAAGAGCAGAGATTGATGATTACTGTTGGCGGCGAGAACCTGATTGATCTGGTGCAAATCACCGAAGGCGGCGGGGTGCCAGAGTTCAGGGCCCTGCCCGGGGATCGCAATACAACTGCGCCTCTGCGCTTGGTCGGCTGGGAACCCGCCCGCACTACATCACGCCGATTTCAACCGACAGCCTCGGCGTGCTGCTGGCTGACACGCTGGTGGAAAGCGGCGTTGTCGTCGCTGCCGAGCGGGTGGATGCGCCCAGCTCGCTGGCCGTGGTCACGCTGAAGGCCGGTCAGCCCAGCTATCAGTTCTACCGCGACGGCACGGCCGAGCGGCTCGTCAGCGCGGAGAGCCTGAAGGCCGCCATGCCGGCACAACCGCGGGTGTTTCAGATCGGCTCGCTGTCCCTGTGCGACGGCGACGATGCCGATGTCTGGGCGGAGCTGTTCATCGACCTCGCGCAGCAGGGTGTGGCCTGCACGCTCGACCCCAACGTCCGTCCGGCCTTTGTCAAAGACCCAGGCTCCTACCGCAGCCGGCTGGAGGGGATGATGAAGGTCGCCTTGCTGGTCAAACTGAGCGACGAGGATCTGGGCTGGCTGTACCCGGACGCCGACCCCCAAACCAAGGCCGCAGAACTCGCCGCCGGGTCACAGGCGCAGCTGTTCGTGCTGACCAAGGGCAGTCAGGGCGCGACACTGATAACCCGCTCGCACCGGGTCGAGGTTGAAGCTGCGCCGGTGTCGGCGCTGCAGGATACGGTCGGCGCGGGCGATACCTTCATGGCGGCGCTGATCTACCAGTTCCTGCAGTCGCCTGATTTCGGCTCTGAGGCAGCGATCCGGGACGTTGGCCGATTTGCCGCCAAGGCAGCCGCCATCAACTGCGAGCGCGTCGGCTGCAACCCGCCAAGCCTCGATGAAATCAGGATCTAGCGTGCGTCTCTTTATCGACTCAGCCGATCCGGCACAGTGGGGCACGGCTTGCCAAAACCGGTCTGATCCACGGCGCCACGACCAACCCCATTTTGTTCGAGCGCGAGGGTATCGATGCTGGGCAGGCGTCAAAGATTGAACTGGTTGGCGAGGCCCGAAACCTCGGCTTCCACGAGCTGCAGTTCCAGATCACGTGGCTGTCCGACCCAGCGGCGGCTGTCGCCGCGTTCATGGCGGTCTTCGAGACGTGGCCCGAAGGCATTGTCGCCAAAATCCCCTTCTGCGATCAGACTTGGGAGATCACCCGGCGGCTGGACAGCGCGGTTCCCCTGACCTTCACCACCGGCTTTGCAGCCACCCAGGCGGTGATTGCGAAGTCGCTGAAGGCACGTTACCTCGCGCCCTACTACGGGCGACTGCTCGAAAACCGGCAAAACGCGGACAAGATCGTCGACGACATGCGCGCCATCTGCCAGCCGGAGACCCGGATCCTGCTCGCCAGCCTGCGTTCAGCCGCGCAGGTCGCCAGTCTCGCTGCCCGGGGGCACGATACCTTCACACTTGCCCCGGCTGTGCTGGATGACCTGTTGACCAATGAGACCAGCGAAGTGGCAACTGCAGCCTTTGAAGAGGCTGCCCAGCGGCTCGGCTCCTAGGCCTCACCAACCCGCTGCTTGGTGAGATCGCGTGATCTGTAAAAGAGGTATGACACGACAGCCACTCCCCCAGCAAGAGAACTGCCAGCACTGCCATAGGCTCAAGATTTACGCTCCATGCAAACGCCGTAAATGCCGAGTAACCAGCCGTCAAAAGCATTGCAACCACGGTGATCGGCGATATGGGCATCCAGATGGCGATACCGAAGCCTACTCCCATGAAAAGGACTGCCTGTAATCTAGGATTGAACTGATTAATTTCGCGGTTCGGAGTGTGGAAGCTTAGTCCTTAGCTCGCCATAGCTGCGGCTGACAGATTTTTGAACCTTGCTTGTGGAGCAAACCGGAAGCTTACATCCTCATTCGGGGCACGTTGTCCGGGTCGAGCTTCAGTTCCACCAGGATCGGGCCCTTACGAGCCTTCAACGCTTCGATGGCAACTTCAAGGTCGTCACGCGAAGCGACTTCTACCCCTCCCCGCCGAGTGACACGGCGATAGCTGCGAACGACGGCCAGTCGAACTGGGTCAAAGAAGGGTCAAGGTTACGATCTCGCATCTGGATATGCTCTGCGCCGTAAGCGGTATCGTTGCAAACGATGACGATCAGGTCGCGGTTGGTGCGTACAGCGGTGTTAAACTCGGTTATGCCGCCCATCATGAAGCCACCGTCACCAATGAACAGCACCACTGGCCGGCTGGGGTCACCGTGGGCGGCTCCAATCGCCTGCTGCATCCCCTGACCGATCGCTGCAAAGTTGTCGGTCATGTGGAAGCTTTTGGGGTCTGGGACGCTTACCCGGCACCAGACCTCCGTGATGTAGCGGCCGCCGTCAGTCATCATTATCCGGTTTTCAGGCAGTGCATCATTCAGTCGATCAAGCGCGTATTCGAAATTGATGAAGCCCTCAGCGGAATTTGCGGGGTCACCAGCCGGGTAGGTCGACAAGTCGCTGTCAGGCAGTTCATTGGCAAAACCAGAAGGCTCAATTTCGGCCTCATTGAGCCAGTAGAGGATATTGTCAGCGGTCTTGGCGGCGTCGGCGACTAACGCAACATCAGGCTGGTAGAACCTGCCAATGTCAGCTGGGTCGGTGTTGACCTGGATCACTCGCTTGCCGTTGACCAGCTTGCCTTTGTCGGTGGTGAAAAAATGGAGCCACGCCCCGAACGCAACAATGCAATCAGCCGAAGCTATCACCTCGTAGGCCTCGGCTGTACTCAGCGTGCCGAAATAGCCGATGTTGTTCGGGTGCCCGGCAAATAGCCCCGTGCCTTTGAGTGTTGTGGCCAGCGGCGCCTGCAGCCGCTCAGCCAGCGCAATCAGATTATCGCGCGCCGAAATCGCGCCTGCTCCTGCGAGGATCAGTGGTCGCCGTGCCGAGGCGATCATCCCGATTGCTTCCTCGTGCAAAGGGCCTTCGGGGATCAGAGTCGGTGCCTCTAGCGATGGAAATACCGTCGTCTGGTGCTCGACCTCGGCCCACATAAAATCAGCAGGGACATTAACGACAATCGGGCGCCGTTCTTACGAGCGCGGAAAAAGGCGTTTGCCATTTCCCGCGCTGCAGTGGCTGGTGACTGGATCTGCTCGAACCCAGCCCCCGTTGACTTGACGACCTCACGCTGATCGATGTTCTGTGGATGAAAGGCCGCCGTCACCGGGGTATCGCCGCAGATGAGGATCATCGGCCGCCGCGCCATGACCCCTTCGCGAAGGGCGGTAACACAGTTGGTCAGCCCCGGCCCCTGCGTTACCGTCGCGACACCAACCTTGCCCGTCACCTGCGTGAAGGCAATCGCCATCAGAACTGTCCCACCCTCGTGCGCTGCAGGCACCATGGTGCCTCCGCAGCCACTGACAAAGTGGTGCGCCATGAACAGATTGGCATCACCTGCCAGTCCAAAGATCGTCTCGACGCCATGGTCCCAGACTGATTGGGCGAGCGACTGGTGCAGGTATTTTTATGTCCTCAGACATGGCGGACTTCCTTTTAAGAGGCGGTTTACTGGGCTGCCTCAATACGCAGCGATGTCTTCGGCGAACCGTGCCCGACCGTCGAACCTGTCGTTGATGCGGTGGATATAGGCGGCCTCTTCCTCATCGCTGCGCGTGTAGAAGGATGTGAACGGCCAGCACTTCCCTGGCACCGGCTTGCGTCGCCATTTCACCCAGCGCTTCGGGCGTCAGATGGTGCAGGGTCATGTGATGCTCCATCTTCGCAAGACCTTCAGCCGGCATGTTGGGACTGCGCTCTCTGATACCGGTCATAACCACCTCGATGTCGAGGATCTCCCCCACCAGCAGATCGACCCCCGCAGCGAGGCTTTCGACGCCCCGGCAGGGTCCGGTATCGCCGGTAAACAGGATCGAGCGATCGGGCGTGTCGAAGCGATAGGAGAGCGAAACCGGCCCCTCCTGCCCCAGCTCCACTTCCGGGCGGTAGTGGGTGTTTTCGCAGCAGGAGACCCTGACATCGTCGATCAAAACCACCTCACCGGGACTGATATCGCGGCAGACAATAAAGTCACGGGGATGCGGCAAGACCTGCCCCGGCACACCGAAGCCGACAGCTTGCGGGATGTCGCAGGCCGCGATCAGATGCTGCACGATCTCTGCCGTCCCCGGCGGCCCATAAATGTTCATGGGCCGGTCGCGGTGCATCATCATGTTCAGCCCCAGACAGGCAAATAGGCTGCCGATGTGATCAAAGTGGTGGTGGCTGATAAACAGGTCGGTCACCTTGCGGAGATCATAGCCCGCCCGGCTCAGCTGCTGGAAGGCGCCCTCCCCACAGTCGACAAGTATGGTCCCGCCCTCGTGCACCAGTGCGTGCGCGGGGGGCATCCGATGCGGCTTGGGGGTCGGTCCTCCGGCGGTGCCGAGGGTCACGAACTTGGTTTCGAATGGCATGATGCTCCTCCCATTGGCCTGCCTGGTGACGGCGCTGGTCTCACAACCAACACCTGAACAGGGACCTTAGGCAGTTTTTCCGCAACGCGCGCGCCAAAGCTTTAATAAGGCAGCTCCATGGAGCCGGGCATGTGGTTGCCGATAGCGCTGACGTAGGCGGGCCGCTTCTGCCAGCGGGCCACGTAGTCGATCCAGTTGCGATAGGGCTCAAAGGGAAATTGTTGCGCTGGAACAGCGCGTACTGCGGGATCCACGCGATATCAGCCAGCGTCATCTGATCGCCCAGAATCCACTCGTTCCGGGACAGGCGATCGTCGAGGTCGGCGAACATGCCCTTGAGGATAGTTTCAGCCGCAAGGATCTTTTCCTCAGCGATGCCGCCTTCGGCCATGGTTTCCTTATGAAAATCGACGATCCATTTGTTGTCCTTTTGCAGGACCTCGAGCTTGTGCATGGATTCAGGCGTTTTCGTCGGCTTGTTGTTCCGACCATAGGCCCAGGTCTTGATGACTGGAAAGTGCCCGGAGCCGGGTGAACTCGAGCATCTTATCCAGCTCGGCACGGCCCTCTGCTGTGTCCGGGGTAAACGACGGCTCGGGAAATTTCTCTTCCCAGATATTCGAGAATATCGGCGGACTCGTAGACGATGACCCCATCGTCAACCAGCGCTGGAACCAGACCCTGCGGGTGGATGGCAAAGTACTCTTCAGTCAGGTTTTTCTGCGCGCGCAGATCGATGAAATGATCGTTCCAGGGGATCCCCTTCTCATCGAGGAACAGCCGGATGCGCATCGAACAGTTCGAGTATGAATAGTGGAACAAATTCAGCCCCCGCATGTTCAGGATTTCGGGGTTTTCCGTGGGTCTGATCGGCATAGGATGACTTCACCTTCTTGAGTTTTTCCCACTGCGCCTGCTTTCGCCATTCCAGCACAGCATTGTCGAACTGGGGGCGCCGGCACAGCGCATCATACCAGCGCCGGATCGCGGGGAAGGGGCCGAAATCAAATCCGCCACTGGCGACGGTCGTGATCGATGGCCCCCAGGAAATATCGGCGAGGCTGTAACGGCCACCGACCAGCCAGGGGCCGGCCTGCAAGGTCTGCTCCATCTCCTCGAACACAGCCGTCAGCAGGGCGATGGCGCCGGCGGCATCCGCCTCGGAAAAGCTCTTGCCGCCGCTGTGCTTGCCGTGGAAGGCCAGCAGCTCCGGATCCTTTTGCAGCTTCCAGTAACGCTCTTCTTCTTCCGGGGTCTTTTCGAGCACGGCGGCGTTGAGCTTGTAGTACTGGAAGGTCTTGATCGCCGGAATGTGCAGGTCACCGGACTTGCGCAGCCAGGTATCGATCTGCGGCTGCAGCGCATCATCCACCTCTCGGAAGCCGGGTTCAGGAAACTGCTCTTCGAGATAAACGAGGATATCATTGGATTCGATCACAACCCTGCCGTCGTGGACCAATGCAGGCACCAACCCTTTGGGGTTAATGCCGAAATAAGCCTCGGAGATGTTCTCTTTTTTCAGCAGATCGAGGTGGTGACCAGTCCACACCAGCCCCTTTTCCTCCAGCAGCAGCCGGACCCGGGCTGAGCAGTTTGACCGCGCTGAATGGTAGAGGTGCAGCCCCTCCAGCGCGCGTACCTCCGGGTTTTCTGGCGTCAGCTTAACCATCCATCGGCTCCCTCTGGCTCAGTTGCGTTTGCGGTAGGCATGGGCGAAGGCTTTGCGGTACTCGCTGACCTTGGCCTCAAAGGCCGGTCGGGTTTCCTTCCCGGTCCGGGCGTGAGGTGAGTCCTCAGCGAGAGCGTTGGATGGGAAGGCGTCGAGTTGCTGCATGCTCGGGCGCTTGGCGAGCCGATCAATCGCGAACACGGGGTCTCGAGCCAGAAATCGATGAAACGCACCATTTCCAGCACCTTCATGAACGGGCCGAAGTTGACTTCAGCGAGGGTAAACTGATCCCCCATCAGAAACGGGCGTCCATCGCTGAGCGCGTCTTCCATGAGAACGAAGATCGACTCAAAGGCTCCGATCGCACGCATGACATAGGGTGAGTCGACCCCGTCCGTGATCACCGAGCGCTGACGATACAGGCGGTCGATGTTGGGACGCTCTTCCAACGCTCTTCCATCACTTCGCGCGGAATTGTCAGACGGAACTTGGTGGCGAAATTAACAACGGCGGTCGCCTCGTAACCGCGTTCGTCGAACAGTTTGACCCATTCTTTCATTCGGCTGCGCTCGACCAGATTGACTGGCTTCAGTGCCGGACTGGGCTTGAGATCGTCGAGGTAGTCGGTGATCAGGGACACCTGATCGGCCTGCCGTCGTGCACCAAGGTCGGAACGACCCCTGTGGGTTCAGGTCCAAGTATGCCGGCTTAAACTGGCTCGACCAGTTGCATCTTGTGGGGCGTCAGTCGGTGATCCCCTTTTCCCAGAGCGCAATCACCAGTTTTCTCCGGCTCGTGAACTGTTCCATCAGTTCCGCAGGAGAAAATGCTTCAGCTTAGTCTGAGCCGTCTTAAACTGATCACGCTTGACCCGCTGCCTTTCGTCGGGCGTCAATTCAGTGATTCCTTGTTCCCAAAGGAATTTATATGACTAGTCATATATGTAAAGTCATGTTATTTGAGGGTCAACATTTTTGAAGCAGAGTTGCCCATGAAATTCCGGAACATCGATAGCGAAACCGTTCCACGGAGCGCGAGCTTTCTTGTCAAAGTCGTCCACCGGATGAGCTCGCTGCTCACCCGAAATGTGACGACGGAATTTGCAGCGACGACGCGGTTCAATATCCCTGAATGGCGGGTTGCTTCATTGCTCTATGCCTTCGGGACCTCACGCCAGAAAGAACTGGTGGACCGCAGCTTTGCCGATCAGGCACAGACGAGCCGCGGGCTCGCGGATCTGGAGCGGACAGGGATTGTGCGCTCCCTCCCCAGCGGTGAAGACCGCAGGGTCAAGAATTTCGAGCTGACAGAAGAAGGCCGTCGCGAAGTCGAAGCCGCGATGCCCGCCATCGTTTCCTATTTCAGTCAGATCGACCAGTCCCTCAACGACGAAGAAAAGGCCACGCTCATCGCCCTGCTCGACCGGGTGCTTGAGGCCGCACAGAACAGCGAACAGCCACCACAAGGCTGAGACAATTTCGACAGGAGGAAGACATGCTGCTCACCATCTACTTTATCGTTCTCATCGGACTTGTTCTGGCTGAGTTAACCAAGGGGCTGAGCGCGAACGGTACCCCACCCTTCCTGCAGAAACTGCCCGGGCAGATGCATCTTGCCCACTTCATGTGGTCCAACATCATGCTGATCCGGGTCGTGCTGATCATTGCCTTGGTGGCCATGGTGGTGATGGCCAGCGGCAACGCGCGCTGGATGATGATCGGCGGCGCGGTGCCGCTCGGGCTGGCCTGGTGCGGCATCTTCTGGCTGTTCGAAAAGATCTGGACCGGCCGCGTCAAGTTCCCCGGGATCACGCAGAAGGTCTTTGCTACGGCAAGGAAAACGAACTCGACCCTGAACTGCAGGTCATTGGCGTTGACTACGGTGGTGAGCAGAAGGCGTTCCCGGTCAACATGATCACCTTCCACCACCAGATCGTCGATCAGGTCGCTGACCTGCCGGTCTGGGTCACCTACTGCGGTCTCTGTCGCAGCGGCCGGGTCTACGATATCAACGTCGACGGACAGACCCTCGATTTCACGCTGGTCGGGGCGATCTCGTTCAATGCGACATTCGAAGACAACCAGACCGGCACGTGGTGGCGGCAGGAAACCGGTGAAGCGGCCAAGGGTAAGCTCGCCGGCCGGGTGCTGGAAGACGTGCCTGCCGAGCAGATGACCCTTGGTAACTGGCTCAAGAAATACCCCAAGAGCCTGGTCCTGCAGTACGATCCCAAATTCACCCGCAAGTACAACTTCATCAACAAGCTGCAGCGCTTCGAGGCCACCAAGCCCGCCTGGCATATGCAGGATACCCCTTCGCTGGTGATTGGTGTTGAAGGCAATGGTGCAGCGCGCGGCTATGACTGGGAGCAGCTCAAGTTTCGCGGCATGGTCAACGACGCCCTTGGCAGTGCGCCGATCGTGGTCGCCACGGACCCGGACCGCACCTCTGCCGCCGCCTATTCAAGGGAAGTGGATGGAGAGGTGCTGGACTTCACGCCCATCGATGAGGGTATGACCGACAGCCAGACCGGTTCGACCTGGAACTGGTTCGGCACGTGCCTGAAGGGGAAGATGAAGGGCAAGCAGCTGAGCCAGATACAGAGCCATCAGCAGTACATCCGCTCCTGGATCACCTTCCACCCAGAGACCAGCTTCTACGACTTCTGATCCCGATAAACGGGGTACTGCGTGCTGCCTGCAGCCTTGATCAGGCAGCGTCAGCCAGCATGAAATCGGCGCAGCGATCGGCGATCATCATCGTCGGTGCGCCGGTGTTCCCGGACACCAGCGCCGGCATGACCGAGCAGTCCGCGACCCGCAACCCCTCGATACCGCGAACCCGCAACCGGGGATCGAGGACAGCCTCGCTGTCCCCGCCCATGCGGCACGTGCCCGAAGGGTGGTAGATGGTGCGCGCCTGCGCCCGGATCGCATCGTCGAGGTTGTTCGAGCCCACCGCCACACTGACCCCAGGGCCGGGCCAGACCTCCTCGGCTACCAGCTCGCGCAAGCCCGCCTGATTGAGGATCTCCCGCGCCAGCCGCACCCCACGGCGCAGGGTATCGAGGTCTTCGGGGTGGCCCAGCGCTTCGGCGTGAAACCGGAGGCTGTCCGCAGGATCGGATGACCGCAGCCCCAGCCGACCGCGGCTGCTTGGACGCATGGTCATGGGGTGGATCTGCAGCGCGTGGAAGTCCAGCGGCGGCATGCCCGGGCGCCCGGGCGCAAAGGGCGCGATGTTGTATTGCACGTCGGGACGGCCGCTGCCGCTGGTGTCGACGCAGGCCCCGCCCTGCAGCAGGTTGGTGGTCAGCAGACCCTGCCCACGCAGGAGGTAGTTGAGCCCGTGGCCAAGCGCCTTCAGCCCCTGATCGGCCCCGTGCAGACCCAGATTGTCGTTCATGCGCGCGGTCAGCGGCGCGCCGACATGATCCTGATAGTTTGCGCCGACCTCGGGCGCGTCCTCGATGACCTCGATGCCATGGCGGTTCAGCTGCGCCCGTGGACCGATGCCGGAGAGCATCAGCAGCTTGGGCGACTGAAAGCTCCCGGCGGTCAGCACGATTTCCCGCCTCGCGGTGATCAGCACCGGGGCGCCAGCCTCGTCCACGGCCTCGACCGCCCGCGCCCGGCGCCCCTCGATCCGCAGCCGTGACACGTCCAGCCCCGTGAGCAGTGCGAGGTTTTCCCGACCCAGCGCCGGCCGGAGGAAGCAGGTCGCGGCCGACTGCCGGCGACCCCGGTGGGCCGTGACCTGATACCAGCCCACGCCGTCCTGCTGCGCGCCGTTGAAGTCGGTACTCAGCGGCACCCCGCAATCGACAGCGGCATCGATGATCCGCTGGGTCACGGGGTGCTTCTCGCTCGGATCATCGACCACGAGCGGGCCACTCGCCCCATGGTAGGGATCATCCCCCAGCCGGGTGTTGCGCTCCTGGCGCCGGAACACCGGCAGGACATCGGCATAGCCCCAGCCTTCGCAGCCGAAGACATCCACCCAGTGGTCATAGTCACGGGCCTGCCCGCGCATGTAGATCATGCCGTTGACGGACGTACCCCCTCCGAGCACCCGGCCCTGCGGCACCACAAACGGCCGGTTTTCCAGCGACGGATCAGGCTCGGAGGTCTGGGCTTCGACATCCCGGCTCTGGATCGCCTTGAAAAAGGTCGCAGGGATGTGAATCCATGGATTGCGGTCCCGGCGCCCGCGCTCGACCAGCGCGACCGAGGCCTGCCGATCCTGCGCCAGCCGGGCGGCCAGAACGCAGCCCGCTGCGCCGCCACCGACAACGACAAAATCGAACTCGAGGGTCTTCATGGCGTCGCAATCTCGAACCAGAGATCGAAGCTGTCGTGCAGGGCCAGCCAGCGGTCGAACAGGGCCGCGTCGCCCTCGATCGCAACCTCGCCGGGCTGGCCGTTCATCCGCGCCTCCAGCGCTTCGCGGGTCGCCCTAACCCTGACGTCGGCTGCGTCGGCCTGCCCGCCCCCGATCCGCGCGAATTCGGTTTGTCGTGCGACCGATACCAGCACGCTGCCTTCGGGCAGTTGCAGCAGCAGGCTGAAGGCCTCACCCCGTGCACGCTCCGGGTTCAGGCGGATGGCGTAGGCGTCCAGCCAGTCCTCGAGCGACAGGGTCGCGGCCAGCTCGGCGTTCCGGCCTCCGGCGGCGGGCAGTACTCTGACACCGTCTTCGAGTTCCTGCGCGCCGGCGAGGCAGATGTTGCGCTCGATCCCGCTCTCGGCACGATAGGCCATGTTGCGGTAAATCTCGCTGAGCAGCGCCCGGGTGTCCGGGCTCGGATCGCCGGCAAAGACCACGTGATTGAGCAGCGTCGCCGCCCATTGCAGGTCGTCCTGCTCCACGGCCTCGCGGGCGAGCTCCAGCACCCGCTGCTCTCCCCCAAGGCCTTGAGATAACGCGCGCCATCGGCCGCCGGCGGCAGCGGGTTGAGGTCGACCGGGCGGCCGTCGAAGGCGCCGTAGTACTTCTGATAAACCGCGCGGGCATTGAAATGCAGCATGCCGTAGTAACCCCGGACATGGAGGGCGTGCCGGGCAAAATCCGGCTCTTCAAGGGCCTGTCCGACCTCTTTGATCGTCATGCCATGGTTGGCCAGACGCAGGGTCTGGTCGTGGACGTATTTGTAGATATCCCGCTGTTCGAGCATGAACGTCTGCACCTGCGCCTGTCCCCAGACCGGCCAGTTGTGAGAGTTGATCAGCGCCTGCGCCCGATCCCCGAAACGGGTCAGCGCCTCATCAATCACCCGAGCCCACAGGCGGGCATCGCGGACTTCGGCACCGCGCGGGGTCAGCAGGTTGTGCTGGGTCTGGGTGCAGACTTCAGCCATACACAGCACGCCGTGATCGGGCAGGAAAAAGGTGAACTCAGCGGGGGCTTCGGTGCCTGATCCCATCAGAAACTCGAAGGTGACCCCGTCGATGTTGACCGAACGGTCCTCGTCGCCAATCTCGATGGTCGGCTCGCGAAAGCCACGGTAGCCGCGCGCCACCGTCTTGCCGATCCCGCCGTCGACCAGCCCCTCCGGTCCGAACGGCAGGGCCAGCCCGAACTGATCGATGGCCCGGCGAGAGGTATGGTTTCCGCCCAGCACGCCTTCGGCCGCAGCGTAGGCCATGAATTCTTCGGGAACGTAGATGGGGATGTCCTCCCCTTCGCCCACGACCCCGCCCAGACCACCAAAATGGTCGGCGTGGGTGTGGGTCACCAGAACCGCGCTCACCGGTCGGTGACCAAGGGTGTCGTTGACCAGCTGGAGCGACGCCTGTGCGGTTTCGCGGGTCAGCAGCGGGTCGACGATGATCCAGCCGCTGGCCGCGGCGATGATGCTCATGTTGGCGTAGTCGGCCGCGCGCACCTGCCACAGGCCGTCGGTCACCTCGAACAGTCCGCTGATCGCATTGAGCTGTGCATGACGCCAGAGCGCGGGGTTGGCGGTGTCGGGGCAGTCCTCCTGCAAGAATGCAAACCACGCCGGGTCCCACGCCTTGCCACCGTCGGGACGAAGGATACCGCCAGCCGGTAAATCGGCGAGTTTCCCCGCTGGGCCGCCTCGAGCATGGCCGGGTCTTCAAGGTTCAGTCGCTCACTGACCCGGGCGTTAAACTGCCGGGTGGAATTGTACACATGAACAGCCATTTTTGAGCACTTTCCTGAGCATGAACCGTTGACGCGAAAATAGCATGACGGTACATATATGACTACACATATAATTTAGCTGGGTAACGGTTTCATGGCGGTGAAACCCGCAACCGCGCCCGGCACACAGAACAGCTAGAGGAGTTTTGAAATGGCTGAACAGGGATACGAAAACCGTCAGGATTTCGAGATGGAACTCTGGCCCGAGCTCAGGGAGCGTTGGAACACCGTTCCTCAAATTTGTCTTCGCCGGTCGCGAGGCGGACAAGGAGCTCAAGCAGCTGGTGTTTCTCGCCTCCAGTATGGCCAGCGGCTGCCGCCATTGTCAGAGCCATGGTGCCTTTCACCTGAACGTTCTCGGTGTGTCGGAAGAGAAGATCCTGTCCATCTGGAACCTTGAAGAGTCCGATCACTTCACGGACGCAGAGAAGGCCGCGCTCAACCTCGCAGTGTCGGCGGGGGCCTCCCCAACGCGACCGAGCCCCACCACTTCGCCGAGATGCGCAAGCACTTCACCGATATCCAGACCATTGAGATCATGGCGGTTATTGCAGCGGGGGCTTCCTTAACCGCTGGAACGATACCATTGCGACCGTGACCGATCAGGAATCGGTCGATTTCGCTGAGAAGGTGCTGAGCAAAGTCGGCTGGGAAGCGGGTAAGCACCAGGGCGAAAGCCATGAACAACGTAAGGCTCACCCGCTGAACCTCGGCTGGACCAAATAGCACCCAAGCCTAAGCCACCGACGGAAACGAACCTGAGAAGGACCCCTGCCCGATGTCACAGTCGAACCACCGCCGCATGATCATTCTGGGCTCGGGCCCTGCGGGTTACACGGCCGCGGTCTACGCGGCCCGCGCGGCGCTCAAGCCTATGCTGCTGCAGGGGTTACAGCCCGGCGGGCAGTTGTCGATCACCACCGACGTGGAGAACTACCCCGGCTTTGCCGAAGCCATCCAGGGGCCGTGGCTGATGGAGCAAATGAAGGCCCAGGCCGAGAACGTCGGCACCGAGATGGTGTTCGACACCGTCGCGTCGGTGGATCTGGAAAACCGGCCCTTCACCCTGACCTGCGAGTCCGGTGCGGTCTGGACCTGCGACACTCTGGTGATCTGCACCGGGGCGCAAGCCAAGTGGCTGGGACTGGACAGCGAAGACGAATTCCGCGGCTTCGGCGTTTCCGCCTGCGCGACCTGTGACGGCTTCTTCTTCCGCGACCGCGAGGTCGCCGTTGTCGGCGGTGGCAACACAGCGGTCGAGGAAGCGCTGTACCTGACCAACCACGCCTCCAAGGTCACGCTGATCCACCGCCGCGACAGCCTGCGCTGCGAGAAGATCCTCGAAGACCGCCTGCTGCAGAATCCCAAGATCGAGACCATCTGGGACAGCGAGGTGCAGACGATCAACGGCACCAGCGGCTTCCCAAAGGAAGTTACGGGCCTGACCCTGCGCAACCGCAAGACCGACGCTGTCAGCGAGCTGAAGATCGACGGCCTGTTCGTCGCCATCGGCCACGCACCGGCGACCGGTATCTTCAACGACACGGGGCTGGAGATGGACGGCGGCTATCTGGTGACCGCGCCGGACAGCACCAAGACCAACATCCCGGGCGTGTTCGCCGCCGGTGACGTCACCGACCACATTTACCGCCAGGCGGTGACCGCCGCCGGCATGGGCTGCATGGCCGCGCTGGAGGTCGAGAAGTACCTCGCCGCGCTCGACGTCGGCGAAACCCCGACTGGAAAATCGCCGCCTGATGAACGGGGCCATGCGGCCCGCTGCGCCGCCTAAGTGCGGCGCACGCGCAGTTTGGTCTTGAGGTCCGTCTTGCAGAAGGCGTGCAGAAAACAGGTCTGCTCGGAGATATCGAGCATTTCCTGCGCCGTCTGATCAGACTAGCTGGTCTGCAGAAACACGTGGGTTTCGATCGGGTCCGCAGCGCCGGGCCTGCCGGTTGCGCCGGTGGCCCCGCCCAGACTGAAGTGCGTGGCCTGCACAATCCGATAGGATGGCAGATCGAGGTTCAGCATCGACACGAACCGGCCGAACTGGGTCATGAAGCAGAACCCGATCCCCGCGCTGATCAGCGCATTTGCGCTGGGTGCCCGACCATCCTCGGCACTGAGCAACCGGAATGAGGTTCCCCAGGGAGAGTACTGCATCTGATGCAGGCTGAGGATGCCATCGTCCCGCAGGGTGGCAATCGCACCAATGTTCAGCCTTCGGCTCTGATGATCACTGAGCGACGAGGCCTGCGCCGAGGTGCCGTCGGCGACTTCTTTCTTAGGCGTCGGCCCGACCTTCTCCAGCAAGGCAAACCCTGAATCCACCGGGCTGGCGGCCTCGAAGCCAGCATCGGGGTCGGGTAAGTGCGGCGCGTCCAGTTCCAGCGCCCGGTCAGTGGTGAGGGGCGCGCCGTTCTTGGACAGCTTGAACAGGCTCTTCACCCGTCCACGCATCAGACCATTGAGCGGCGACGCGAAAGTGGCATCGAGCAGAAACTGATTGAGGGCTGCATCGTCGAGATCGCAGTCGATTTCAATCAGCAGCTCTGGGTTTTCCGCGCCGCCAACCATGGTGCGGTCCCGCATGGAACCGTTCATGGTGTAGAAGTTATCGAGCTCCAGACGCAGATGTCGGATCTCCACGCCCCGCATCTGCCCCAGCGCCCGGATCTCGTTGGCGTAGCTCGCCGCCATGCCGCAGGACAGAAAGGCCAGAGGGCAGCACGCCGCGTCGTAGCCGTTGAGATAGGGCCCCTCGTCGCTGACGAAGCGCCAGGTCTCACCCGTCTTTGCCGAGCTGACGAGGGCTTCTTTCTGAAACCCGCTCAGGGAACGAACGGCGGTGCGCAGCCCGTCGCCCAGCCGGTTGTCCGGCGCGCTGATGCCCAGCGCTGCGGCATTCCCGACGCGGAAGAAAGCGGGCTTGTCGCTCGCCGAGATTAGGTCCTGTCCGATGGCTTTCATGATGAGTTCTTCTCCCCTGCCCGTCGTCTATCCACCCACCAGCGTTTGCGGCAGGAACAGCGCGATCTGCGGGAACATCACCAAAAGGATCAGCAGAAACGCCATGGCGAACCAGAATGGCCAGATCCCGCGGAAGATGGTCCCCATGGAGACATCAGGCGCAATCGATTTAACCACGAAAACGTTGATCCCGACGGGCGGGCTGATCATGCCCATCTCCAGCACGACCACAATAATGATCCCAAACCAGACCAGATCCCAGCCCATGCCCACGGCGATCGGAATCACCACCGGAATGGTCAGCACCAGCATGGCGATCCCTTCGAGGAACATGCCCAGAAACATGTAGATCAGAATGATGATCAGGATCACACCGAGGCTGCCAATAGGCAGAGAGGTCATGAAGGTCACGATCTGCGCCGGCAACTCGGTCATCGCGAGAAACGGGATGAACACGTGTGCGCCAATGATGATCAGGAACACGGTCGCCGGCGCGCTGAGGGTCTCCAGGATCACCGAGCGCATCTTTGACCAGCTAAGCGAGCGGCGCAGCAAGGCCACCACGAAGGTCAGAAATGCGCCGACGGCCGAGGCCTCTACCGGGGTGAAGAAGCCGGTGTACATACCGCCAATGGTCACCAAGACAATACCGATAATCGGCACGGCGAGGCGCAGGGACACCAGCCGCTCGCGGGTTGAAGCCTTTGGCCCGGGCGGGCCCAGTTCCGGTTTGCGCGCCACCACGACATAAATCGCAGCGATGAACAGCAGGGTGAGGATGATGCCCGGGATGATCCCCGCCATGAACAGCCGGCCGATCGATTGCTCGGTCAGGACGGCGTAAATGATCATGCCCGCCGACGGCGGAATCAGGAAACCGAGAGTCCCCCGCCGCGACCGAACCCGTCGCCAGCCCATCGCCGTATTTGTATTTTTTCATCTCCGGCAGCGCGACACGTCCCATGGTCACAGCAGAAGCGAGCGAGGAGCCCGGACAGCGCGGCAAAGCCCGCACAGGCGGCAATGGTGGCCGACGCCAGCCCGCCTCGGAGATGTCCGAGCCACCGATAGGCAGTGTTGAACAGGTCACCCGAGAGCCCCGACGCTCCGGCGAGATTTCCCATCAGAACGAACATGGGAATCACCAGCAGGTTGTAGTTCGAGGCGGCGACGAAGGTCTCGCCCGACAGGTTGGAAAAGGCGATCTTCCAGCCGCGTGTCCAGGCCTGTTCACTGCCCATGCCCAGGTGCAGGAACTTGTTGGCATTTACGACCACGGTGCCGACGAAACCGACCCCCAGCATGGACAGAGCCACCGGCATCCGCAGGGCCAGCAGGCTGAACAGGGAAACGAGGCCGATGATGCCCAGAAGCGTCATGCTCATCATGATGTGTTCCGCCCGATATCAAGGCGCACGACCTTGCGGCCTTGCAGCAGTTCCCACACGTCGCGCACCAGCACGACGACGTAGACCAAGACTGATACCCCCATCAGGTAGTAGAAGGGTTCGTACGAGATCATCAGCTGCTGGGTGGTTTCGCCAAAGCGCACCGCGGACTGGCCTGCGTGCCAAAGCCGCCAGGACATTACCAGCAGTAGGATGATGCACAGCAGCTTGATAACCGCGTGGGACCACTTGGCAAAGCTGCGGGACATGCGCGATTCAAGCACCTCAATTTCGATATGGGCGCCGGTGCGGGCGCCGAGCGGAATGGAGATGGCGACAATGGCGACGAGGGTGACAATCAGCACGTCTTCAGCACCCTTGATGGGGCTGTTCAGGGCCTTGCGCATGATCAGCACATTCCAGACGGAAAGCCCGGTCATGCCAGCGAGCGCGGCACCCCCAGCGTCAGCGAAAACGCGACGAGAATGCGGTCAAGCCATTGAAACAGAATTGGCGGTTTTGTGTTCGGGTCCATGGATCTTGGTCATTAATGCCCAAAGCGAAAGCAGCCCGCATAGGCACTCTGGTTCATTGATGAAACGGTGCGCACCGACCCGCTGCGGGTCGATACGCACCGTTGGCTCGGGTCTACTCGTTCATCATCGAGTAGATTTCTTCGGCATTGGTAATGCCGAGTTCTGCATAGTCAGCATAAATCTGGGCCATCCCTCGAGCACAGCAGCGTCGAGCTTCGCACGCTCCTCGTCGGTAACGACTTTCCATTCATACTTCATGTCGATGCTGTCCTTCATGCCGAGGAAGACCTTATCGGCATGGTCGAAAGACTGGGCCATCTTGAGTGACATGGGGAGGCCTGCGATTTCATCGATGATCGCGCGATGCTCGTCAGACAGGCCTTCGTAGCGTTCCTTGTTCATGGCAACATAGAGAACCTGGAACGTCGCTGGAATATTCACGACAACGTGGGTCGCGACATCCTCAAGGCTGAAAGGTGGCATCATGTTGTTGATCGACGACGTCAGGACATCGACGGTACCGGTGTCGAGGGCCGTGTACATGTCGTTGATTTCCATCATTACCGGCACGGCACCCAGCGCTTCAACAATCGGCGAGGTCGATGGCGCGAACGGCACAAGCTTGGCGCCCTTGAGGCCTTCCAGCGTGGAAATATCGCGGTTACCAACCCAGGCGCTGCCGGCAACACTGCCCACGGCCAGAACCTTTACCTCTGACCATTCATCGGCCATGTACTCGTCGAACACGCGCCAGATACGCTCCGTCGACTCTACGGCGGTGTTCGCCTTGCCGGGCAGGATGCCGAGCATGGTCTTCGGGAACAAGGTCGGTGTGTAAGCCGCAACACCCAGGGTGATGTCACCCACGCCTTCGACGGCACGCTTGTACTGCTGGCCCGGGCCTGCGCCCAGCTGACCGGCAGGGTACAGTTTCATGGTCAGGGATCCGCCTGACCGTTTTTCAATCTCTTCACCAAACCACTTGAACATGATTTCGTTGGTTTCATGGTTTGGCGGCACAAACGTCGCGACGCTAAGTTCCTCGGCCTGCGCAATACCGGCAGATAGCACGGCAACACTGGCTGCGATCAGCTTAACCTTGAGTTGGCTGAACATTCTATTTCCTCCACAAATTTCTGCATCCGTTAATCAGCTTTCTGGATCCCAAAACAGGCTTAAACAGCCGCTTTGAACCTCCTCATCCATGCTGATTGCCTAATTTGGATCCTATAATGAAACATTTCGCAAGAAAAACATGATATTTTGTGATGAAAAAGGTATTTTAGGATCCCAACCAATAGTATTTTGGGATCCCAAATGATAAGAAATGCTCTGTGACCCGCCGTGCCGGACAAATCCATGCGAAGAGTCGCATTCGATGCCGACCAGCTCGGGCGATTGGCCCGACCGCTCGAAACTCACTGGCGAGAGCGCCATTGATTGTAGTCGTCGTCAGGGCTGAACCCGACTGGCGGCATCGTCTTGACTTTGAAAGGCTTGCTGACAAGGTACGACACTATGGAATCGATTGACGCCGAACTGGCGACCAAAATCCGAAACGACATTCTCCACGGCGCCTACGCCGAAGGTGAACGCCTGTCGGAAGCAAAGCTGTGCGACACCCATCAGGTCTCGAGAACGCCAATCCGCCTCGCGCTGCGTATCCTCGAACGGGAAAGCCTGGTCCGCCGCAGCGACGGCCGCGGCTATTTTGTGCAGAGCCCGACGGTCTCTGACATCATTCAGGCCGTGCAGGTCCGCGGGCATCTGGAAAGCCTTGCCATCCGACTGATGGCGCAGTCACCGGACCGCCATAAATATCTGCCGCAGATGGCCGACGCGATCGACACGATCGAGTCACTGACCAGCCTCGGTCGGTTGGATGACGATATCCGCTGGCAGATGCAGGCCGCCAACAAAGCCTTCCACGGGGCGATCCTGGAAGGCTGCGCAAACGACTACATCGGTTACACTTGCGCCCAGATCAGCCACCTACCCATGCTTGAAGTCGGTTCGATGGTGTTTGACCGGGGGGTGTTGTCCTCACCCGATCAGATGAAGCGGGGGCTGTTCCGCTCCAGTTGGGCAATGCCCAGCACAAGGTCATGCTCGAAGCGGTGGAAAAAGGGTGATGCAGTCCGCGCCGAAGGCGTCATGCAGGAACACTCACACACGATGATAGAATACATTCAGATGTTCGAGTAGCGCGAGAATGGCCTGACGGTTTCCGACCTCATCTCCTACTCCAGCCTCACCCACGACGCGACGGCACAGCCCAATCAGGATCCCAAAATAGCAATTTAAGGCACTTATTGCCAGTTTTTGGGCGTGAATAGCTTGCAATGGGATCCCGTGATGTGAAACTACTCGATGACGTAGTGTTGGTTTTGGCCGCTGCAAAGACGTTCGCTTTGCCGGGCGTGAGTGTCACTTTCTGGCGCTTCTGACCTGGCAATTTCACGACTTTCTTCACGACTGCCCCACGCGGGCAGCCCGGGCCGAAACGCGTTTAAAATGCAGGCTGCCCAAGGAGAACAGGCCCATGGTTGTCGTGATCCCTACCAATAAATCCGTCGAAGCCTTTGAAGGGCTGCACCTCTACCATGGTGACATTTCGAACTGCTCGATGCGGGTGCGGATGACCCTGATCGAAAAGGGTCTGCCCTGGACGAGCCATCACCTCGATCTGAAAAAGAAAGAGAACATCTCGGATGATTATTTCGGGATCAACCCGAACGGGCTGGTGCCGACGCTGGTCGACAACGGCGTGGTCCATATCGAGTCCAACGACATCATCGACTACCTCGATGAAACCTACGACGGTCCGTCGCTCCGCCCCAAAGACCCTGATCGTGAAGCAGAAATGCTGGAGTGGCTGAAGCTGGCCGGCTCCATCCACGTGCCGGCGGTCAAGCCCTACGTCTACGCCACCCGGATCGCAAAGAAGGTCAAAAAGACCGAAGAAGAAGAAGCCAAATATAACGCGCTGCAGCAGAACAATGAGCTCAAGGCCTTTCACGCCAAGCACGCGCAGGGCAAGGCATTCAGCGACGACGATGTCACCAAAGCAATCGGTATTCTCGAAGAGTGTTTCACCAAACTCGACACCACACTGGCCTCGCGCACGTGGGTGATGGGCGAGGAGTTTTCGCTTGCAGACATATCATGGATCCCGCTGCACCACGTTCTGATCGGCTGTGACTTTCCCTTCGATCAGTACCCGAACATCCAACGCTGGGCCGCAGCCTTCCACGCCAAGCCGAGCTTTCAGGAAGGCGTCCTGAAGTGGTGCCCGGATTTCTCCAAGGTCTGAGGGCCTCTCACGCCTGTCTCAGGCCAGATCAGAAGGGTCACTTCGATGACTGCTAAAACCGACCTCATCAGCATGCAGCACTTCATCGGCGGTGAATGGACCGACGCCGAAAACGCCGCAGTCTTTGATGACTTCAACCCCTTGGATGACAGCCTCTACGGGCGAGCCGCCAAGGGAACCGGCGCGGATATCCAGAGCGCCATTGCGGCTGCGCGGGGCGCCTTTCCGGCGTACAAAGCCAGCCTCCCGCTCGAACGGGAACGCTGGCTCCTTCGCGTTGCCGAGCTGATGGAGGAACGCCAGAAAGAACTGGTGGACTGCCTGATCGACGAGATCGGCTCACCCGTGCAGAAGGCCATGTTTGAGTTCAACAAGAGCCTGACCATGGTGCGCGCCGCAGCCGGACGTGTGCCGCTACGTGCGGGGTGAGACGATCCCGTCTGACGCGCCGGGCAAGTTCTCCATGTCTGTGCGGGATCCCCTGGGCGTGGTCGCCGTGATCACGCCGTTCAACGTCCCGCTGATCAAGACCACGCGGCTGGTGTGCAATGCGCTGGCCGTGGGGAACACGGTGGTTCATCTGCCGTCGGAAATGGCGCCGCACCTGACCCTGCTGTTCGCCCGGATCGTGGCTGACGCCGGGGTGCCGGCCGGGGCCTACAACGTGGTGACGGGGCTGGGGGTCGAGATCGGCGATGATCTGACCAGCAGCCCGGATATCGACTTCGTCTCTTTCACCGGTTCCTCGCTGGTCGGGCAGCACATCGCCGAGATCTGTGCGCAGAACCGCACGCCGCATACCCTCGAACTCGGCGGCAAGAGCCCGACGGTCATCCTCGCCGACGCCGATCTGGATGCGGTCGTGCCCATAGCGGCGCGTTCGGTTTTCATGTTTGCCGGACAGGCCTGCATCAGCTCGAGCCGGTTCTACGTCGAGCGCCCGCTCTATGAGGCCTTCGTCGAGCGCTTCGCGATGGTGGTCGGCAAGGTCGGTATGGGCGACCTGCGCGACCCCGGGACGGTGATCGCGCCGATCATATCCGAGCGCCAGCGCTCGCGGGTGCGGCACCACATCGAGGACGCACAGAGCAAGGGCGCGAGGGTTGTCGCAGGCGGCGGATGGGAAGGCAATCGCTGCCAGCCGACCCTGCTCACCGACGTCTCCGAAGAGATGACCGTGTGTCGCGCCGAGACCTTCGGCCCCGTGACCTCGATCTACCCGATCGACAGCTACGAAGAGGGTCTGGAGAAGGCCAACGACACCGAATACGGCCTGTCTTCTGCGATCTTCACCAAGGACATCAACAAAGCCATGCACTTTGCCCAGAACATCAACGCGGGCATGTGCCACATCAACGGCTCGACCATCCACGACGAGGCCCACGTGCCCTTCGGCGGCAATGGTCAGTCAGGCTCTGGCCGAGAAGGCACCGACGCCGACCTCGAAGCCATGACGCAACTCAAGTGGATCACCGTGCAACTATGACTATGACGCTGTACCATCACGGATCGTCGGTTTGCGCCGCCAAGGTCCGGTTTGCCCTCGCGGAAAAGGAAATGCCGTGGGAGGGCGTCTACATCGACATCCTCAAGGGCGAGCAGTTCGCGCCCGAATACGTCAAACTCAACCCAAAGGCCGTGGTTCCGACCCTCGTGCACGACGATCTGGTCATCGTCGACAGCACGGTGATCATCGAATACCTCGACGATCTGGCGCCCGGGAACAGCGTGCATCCCACCGATCCCTACGAACGGACGCAGGCCCGCCTGTGGACCAAAGCGGTGGACGAAGACCTGCACCCGGCGTGCGGGGCTGTCACCTTTGTCTGTTCGCATCGACACACGGTGCTCAAGAACCTCGGCGAGGAGGGCCTGAAGGAGTTTCTGGCCTCGACCCCGGCGTTTTCGGTGACCGCAGACTGGAAAACCCAGAAAGACGCCTTCACCCGCTACGGCTTTGAAGCCCCGGGCGCAGCCGACAAAATCCGGCTCTATGATTCCTACCTGCACAAGATGGAAGACGCGCTGGCCGGTGGCGACGACTGGCTGGTCGGCAACAAATTCTCGATCGCGGATATCGCCATGACCCCTACGTCAATCGGCTGGCGATGATGTCCATGCGGGGCATGTGGGAACGCGGGCGGCTGCCGAACGTGGAAAAGTGGTTCGCACGTATCGAAGCGCTGCCGAATTTCCAGACCAATCTGATCGACTGGGTGCCAGACCACCTGAAGAACGATCTGCGCGACAATGGAGCCCGGAGCTGGCCCGAGGTGGCGCGCATCCTCGAAATCGAAATCTGACCCACGGGAGAAAGCATGGGTAGACTCGCAGGAAAGTGGCCGTTGTGACCGGCGCAGCGCAGGGCATTGGAGCGGTGATGGCGCAGGCCCTGTCTGAGCATGGCGCCAAGGTTCTGGTGACCGACATTCAGGATACAGCCAACGCGGTAAACCGGATCCGGGACGCCGGTGGCACCGCCGAGGGCATGAAGGTCGACGTGACCTCCAACGACGACCTCGCCGCGATGGTCGACCGCGCCAAGTCCATGGGCGGCCTCGATATTATGGTCAACAACGCCTCGGTGTTTGCAACGATCCAGCCCAAGCCGTTCTTTGAGATCGACGACGATGAGTTCGACCTGATCATGCGGGTCAACACCCGCAGCGTGCACCAGGTGATGCGCGCCATCACCCCGACCATGCTGCAGGCCGGCGGCGGCAAGGTCATCAATATTGCCTCCGGCACCTTCTATTACGGCCCTCCCGGGCTGTCGCACTACACCGCCTCAAGGGTGCGGTGATCGCGCTGACCCGCTGCCACGGCCGCGAACTGGGTGAGAAGAACATTCAAGTCAATGCGATTGCACCCGGCTTGACCGAGAGTGAGGGCCTGCGCGGCAACAGCGGTTTTGACATGGCCCGCGCGCCAACCGTCGCCTCCCGGTCGATCAAGCGGGAAATGGTGCCCGAGGACTTGCTGGGTACGCTGATCTATCTCGCGTCACCGGACAGTGATTTTGTGACAGGGCAGACGCTCAACGTGGACGGCGGCAAAATCAACCTCTGACCTTGTCGGTTTCCACATGAAGGGGGTTGTTCCCAGGGCCCCCTTTCACCCCTGAATCGCGGACGAAACGATGGCTCGCAAGAACGTACTTTTCATTATGTGTGACCAGCTCCGGTACGACTACCTCGGCTGCACCGGGCACCCGAGTATTCGGACGCCCAACATCGATCGGTTGGCGCAGCGCGGTGTGAACTTCGTCAACTCGACCTGTCAGTCCCCGGTGTGTGGCCCGTCGCGCATGAGCGTTTATACAGGGCGCTATATGTCCTCTAATGGCGCCTCGCAGAACTGGACGCCCCTGCGCGTGGGTGAAAAGAACATCGGGGACTACCTGAACCCGCTTGGCGTCCGGACCGTGCTCGTCGGCAAGACCCATTCGGTGCCGGACGTGCAGGGCCTCTCGCACTACGGCGTCGAGATCGACAGCGAGCTGGGCGTTCACCATGCCCACATCGGCTTCGAAGCCTTTGAACGCGATGATGGCATCCATCCCGATACGATGGTGAAGCCGAACCTCGCTTACAACGAATATCTCAAGTCCCGCGGTTACGACGAAGACGACAACCCGTGGCACTGGGCGGCGAATTCGGTCGAGACCGAGAATGGCGAGGTCCGCTCAGGCTGGTTCAACGACCGCGCCGACCTGCCCGCCCGCGTCAGCGATGAGGAATCCGAGACCCCCTACATGACCCGCCGCGCCATGGAGTTCCTCGAGCAGGACGACGGCGAAACCCCGTGGCTGCTGCACCTGTCCTACATCAAGCCGCATTGGCCCTACATCGCGCCGGCGCCCTACAACGACATGTATTCGGTCGACGATCTGGTGGCGGTAAACCGCAGCGAAGAAGAGCGGGAGAGAGCCAATCCGCTGATGCGGCTGGAAATGGAGAAGGTGGCGGGCGAGACTTTTCAGCACCGAAGAAGGCCGAAACCGGGTGCTGCCGACCTACATGGGCCTGATCACCCAGATCGACGACCAACTCGGGCTGCTGTTCGACTTCATGGAAGCGCGCGGGCTGATGGAAGAGACGCTGATCGTCTTCACCTCCGACCACGGCGACTATATGGGCGATCACTGGATGGGAGACAAAGGGTACTTCCATCACCCCTCGGTCCGAGTGCCACTGATCGTCGTCGACCCGCGCCCGGAAGCGGATGCGACCCGCGGCAGCCGGGATGATGCCATGGTTGAACTCGTGGACCTGATCCCGACCTTCCTCGACTATTTCGATGGCGAGCAGGCGCCCGAACGCCTCGACGGCCGGTCGCTGCAGCCGCGACTGCACGGGCAGGCGATTGACTGGCGGACCTACACCATTTGCGAGTATGACTACGCTGGCCAGACCTATCGGGAAGAAACCGGGCGTATGCCGCTGGATTGCCGCTCCTACATGGTCGCGGACGATGAATGGAAGTACATCCACGCCCCCGGCTTTCCACCCGTGTTGTTTGATCTGGTCAACGACCCGGAAGAACTCATCGACCTGGGGCTGAGCGACGCCCACGCTGACCGACGCCAGACCATGCACAACAAGCTGGCCGACTGGGCGCTGCAGTATCGCCAGCGGGTGACGTGGACCGAGGAACGGGCGCAGGAGATGAGCGGACATGAGGAAGACTTCGGGGTGATCATCGGCTACTGGAACGAAGACAGCGCGATCGGTCGCGACCGGGCCGTGATGCCCGATCGCCGCCCGAAGAAACGGTAAAGGACTCTGCTCAGGCTTCACCAGCCACCGCGGCAACCGCACGCGACGCCTGAAGGTTCGGAAGCACCGGGCCAGTCCTTGGGGAGAGATCAGGGCGATCTGCGTGGGTTTGGATAAACCCTTAACTGGATCCCATTAATGGATTTCGCCAGGAAAATCGATTATTCCTGCTTTTTCTTGACTTTGGGATCCCTAAAGAGGCCAAATTCGGGCTTGGATGCTCAAAAATCATCATAAATCATCGATTGATGACCAAAAGCGTGACTAGTCATATATGTTCGGTCATGTTATTCCTATTCGAAAGTTAATCGTCACCGAGCAAGGGAGGAAAAGATGCTCAGGACACTCCGGATGGCAGCAATCGCTGCCGCAGCTACCCTTACCGCCGCACCTGCGATGGCGCAGGTCAACCTGGTCGCCCATGCCGCTGGCGCTGGGACGGCCGGCGGATTGCCGCAACGGGTCTGGTTGAATTTGCCGCCGAAGCAGGCGTCGCCAACATTCAGCTAAAGGACGGTCAAACCGGCGCCAAGTACATTCCAGCGCTCGGGGAAGGCAAGATCGACATCGCCGGTGCACCGCACCATGTGCCGTTCCTGCTGGGTCGTGCCGCAGGTCCATTCGGTTCCGTCGGCAAGGAAAAGGGTGCTGAAATGGCAGCCAAGATCCAGCTGCTCTACCCCTACACCTTCAGCGTTTTCTACATGTACGGCTTCAGCTCGACGGGCATCTCCAGCTGGGATGACCTGAAGGGCAAGAAGGTCCTGCAGGGTCCACCAAAGGGCAGCATGCCGCGCAACTCTCAGGCGCTGGTGCAGCTCACCAGCAGGCCTGAAAGCGGGCGAGGACTACGAGTCCGTTACCGTCAGCATGAACCAGCTTGCCAACGCCCTGATCGACGGCACGGCTGATGTTGCCGTGATCCCGGGGACCTTCCCCGGCCCACGGGAGAGCCAGGTTGGTGCCGCTGGTTCGGCAACCGCAGTCTCGCTTCCCTAAGGCCATGTTCGAAAGCGAGACTTCATCCAAGCTGCTGAACAACGTCGGTGCGGCGCCATTTACCGCGCCTGTGGCTGAAATTCAGGCCGCACTGGGCAGCAATTGGACCGTTATTTCCGAAGACGACACCTTCCGCGGCATGTCCATGGTTGGTGGTGACTACGTCAACGTCGATATGGATGAAGAAGTCGCCTACCAACTGACCAAGGCGCACATCGACAACCTCGATGCGCTGATGGCCAAGGCACCGTTCATGGCGGCGCTTAATTTCGGCAAAATTGATGCGTCGGTTGCTGGTCTTTGCGGCAAGAACCCCATGGTCTTCCACCGCGGCGCAGTCCGCGCCTGGGAAGAAGCAGGTTACGACGTGCCAGACTGTGCAAAGCCATAAAGGCTCTAGCACGTCATTTGTGGGCGGCGGGATCTCCGGCCGCCCACACCTTCCCGAATTCCCCTTTTTCAATTCATTCCAATCCATACCAACGCCAAGTGAATCAAAATGTCGGACGAGCAGAAAACGGCGCCAGAGAGCGAAAATGAAGCCAAGTCCTTTATCGGGACGGTTGTCTTCTGGTTAGGCTTAATTCTGGTCCTCGTCGGCCTGATCAACGTGACTCCGGGCATCCCTGGCTGGGATGACCTGTGGAAGTCCATGACGGGCAATCAGTTTTTCAGGGTGCGCCGGTTCGAAACCGAGATGCTGTACCCACTTGTCTTTTTCCTGATGATGCTGATCGTCGCGCTCAAGCACTCGCTATGGCGCTCCTGGGTGGATCGCGTGCGATGGCAGCGGATCATTGGCCTGATGCTCGACATCGCTCTGGTAACCGCCGCGGCAGCGCTTTCGGTCACTTACATGATCGAGATCGAGGCCATCTGTCTGCTGGACGTGATCACCGGCGACCGCGAACGTATGATCGCCGAGGCGCTGCAGGGCGAAATTGACTTTGCCGAGCTCGCCGGCCTACCTGTCCCGGATACGGTTGAAGACCCCTTCTGCCTGAACACCACGGCCGGGCTGTTGCGGCTGATCGTGTTCCTCTGCGTTGTGGTGTTCCTGCTCTACAACGTCAAGGTCTGGGGCCTGCCGCTGGTTCTGATCTCGATCATCGTCTCCATCTACACGCTGGCGACGATCCTCAACTGGTACTTCTTCGGCGCTGACGGTCAGAACAAATACCTGATGACCATCCTCAGCAGTGAAGAACCACGAAGCCTCGCTGCGGGCTACGAGGTCTTCCACGACGCGCTGGTTAACCACTCCGCCGGCTTCTTCGGGCGGTTCATGAACGTCCTCATGCTGATGGTCTTCCCCTACATCGTGCTCGGCAGCCTGTTCGGGCGCTGCGCCGGGGGACAGGCGCTGATCAAGCTGGCGTTCCTGCTCACCCGTAACCTGCGCGGCGGACCGGCCCACGCGGCGGTCTTCTCTTCGGCCATGTTCGGCACAATTACCGGCGGGCCTGTGGTCAACGTGCTCTCAACCGGGGTGCTGACCATCCCGATGATGCTCAAGCGCGGGTTCTCCCGCGTCTTTGCCGGCGGCGTTGAAGCCGCGGCCTCGTCCGGTGGCTCGATCATGCCACCGATCCTCGGTGTGGCCGCCTTTGTGATGGCAGCGCTTACCGGGGTCGCCTACCGCGAGATTGTCATCGCGGCGATCGTTCCTGCCGTGCTTTACTTCTTCTGCCTGTTCCTCTCGGTTATCTTCCAGTCGAGGAAGCAGAAGATCGGCGCAGTCGGCAAAATCACCGAAGAAATGCGGCTCAACCGTTCGGACTGGCTGCACCTGACCCAAGTGCTCGGGCCGGTGTTGCTGATCCTCGTCCTGCTGCTGACGCCCAAGGACAGCGTCGGCTGTAGCTGGTACTCCATCGCCATGGGTGCGGAGGTCATTCGCGAAGCCGGTTCCTGCCGCGTCGTCTCCCTGCCCTGGCTGCCACAAGCGATTCAGAACGCAGCCGGTGATGCCGGTGCTGCCGGTTGGTGGGCTGTGGTCCTGCTGACCGTTCTGATGTTCGTCGACCGGACTTTCCGCCAGAACCCAGGCAAAATCCTCGGCGCGCTTGCCGCCGCCGGGGTGAGCATCGCCACGCTCTACCTGATGTTCCTCGCCGTGACCGTGATCGACGTCAGCCTGACCCTTACGGCATTCTCCAAGTTCCTGTCTGTAGATGTCCTGACCTTCCTGCGCGCTTTCGATATCGGTAGCGGCTCGGTCTGGTTTGTGCTGCTGGCCCTGCTGCTTACCATGATGCTGGCGGTGGTGCTGGGCATGGGCATGCCAGCGGTGCCAGCCTATATCAACGTGGCGTTGCTGCTCGGCCCGATGCTGGTCGGTCTGGGTCTGTCGACGCTGACCTCGCACATGTTCATCTTCTACTTTGCCGTCGCCTCTGCGATTACGCCGCCAGTGGCACTGGCTGCCTTTGCCGCAGCGACCATCACCAAGGCCGACCCCATGCAAGACCGGGCTTTCAGCGGTTCGTTCCGGCATCGTGATCTTCACCATTCCGTTTGTGTTCGCGATTTACCCCGAGCTGCTGCTCATCGATAAAGCCGTGATGGATCCGAAGGTGCCGGGGCATGTTCCTCGAAGGATATAACGGCAAATCCAGTATCAGGCACTCGCCCTGCTGCTGATCCGGGTGATCCTCGCCATGTACTTCGTTTCGAGCTCTCTGGCGGGCTACGACGCGCGGGCACTCAGCCCGGTTGAAATCGGCTTGCGTCTGGTGGTCGCTGCCCTGATCCTGTTCAAGCCATTCGCAGTCTATGGCCCGGCGGTGCTGGCCTGGTTCGCGATCATGGCGGTACACTACGTCCGCGCCCGGCGCGACGGCGACGATGGTGAAGGCCGCGATGAGCGATGCCAAAGCAGAGGGCGAACCGGCACCGGCCAGCGCCTGATCCACAGCCGGGCCGGCGTTGCACGGCCGGGCTCGTCGAGAAAGAGGGAGATCGAGGCGGTGTCGACCCAACGTCCGAGCTACATCCTGTTCATCACCGACCAGCAGCGCGCAGATTATCTGGGCTGCTACGGCCACCCGAGCCTGAGCACCCCCCATATCGATGCGATGGCCGCCGAAGGTGTGCGGTTCGAGCGTTTCTACGTCGCCGCGCCCGTGTGCATGCCCAACCGGGCCAGCCTGATGACCTGCCGTATGCCCACCAGCCATGGGGTGCGGTCGCTGGGGATCCCGCTGGACATGGATCAGGTAACCTTCGTCGAGGTCATGCGTGCGGCGGGCTACGACACCGCCCTGATCGGCAAGAGCCACCTGCAGAACGTCAGCAATTTCCCGACCCAGTACGAGCGCAAGCCTCTTCGTGAAGGCTTCACCCCGCCGCCACCGGAACTCAGGGACGCGATCCGCTCGGATCTGGACTCGGACGAATTCCAATACGAACGCCCGGGGTACTGGAAGAACGAAGACGCTCGCTCGCCCAGCCCGTTCTACGGCTTCGACCATTACGACTGTGTGCTGCGCCACGGCACCAACACCGGCGGAGACTACGAACAATGGCTGCGCCGGGTTGCGCCTGACGTGCTGGCGCTGCGCGGCCGGGATCAGCAGTTTCCCCATGACTACACGGTGCCGCAGGCGGTGCGGACCAAGGTGCCGGAGGAGTATTATTCCACCACCTACATCGCCAATCAGGCCTGCGCGTGGCTGGCGGGCCGCGAGGATCAGGACCGACCCTTCTTCCTGATGGTGTCCTTCCCCGACCCCCACCATCCCTTTAATCCGCCGGGCAAATACTGGGATATGTACAAGCCCGAAGATATGGAAATCCCGCGAGCCTTCACCGACGAGGACTGGGTCATGCCCGATTATATCCGGCTGGCCGAAGAGGCCCGGGCAGAAGACCCGACGCTGGGGCAGAAAATGGGCTACTCACTGGCGATTTCAGCCCGGGAGGCGCAGGAAGCCCGCGCCCTGACCTGCGGTATGATCACCATGGTCGATGATGCCATCGGCCGGGTGCGCGCGGCGGCGGATCAGGCGGGGCTGACCGATGGCACGGTGCAGATCTTCACCTCAGACCACGGCGACCACCTCGGCGACCACCGCCTGCTGTTCAAGGGCACTGAACAGTACGACACCATCACCCACGTCCCCTTCATCTGGTCGGACCCCAAGGGCGCCACCGGCACACTTTCGGACGAGCTGGGGCAAACGCTGGACATCGGCACCACGATCATGGAGCACGCCCGCATCGAAGCGCCCGACGGCATGCAGGGGCAGCCGCTGTCAGTGGCCGGTGGGGGCGGCCGCGATGCGGCCTTCATCCAGTACGAGACCCAGCGGCCGCAGAAGGCCTTCGGCCAGACACCGCGCGCCCACACCATCATCCGTGACCGCTGGCGGCTCACGCTCTATCGCGGGAAGGCGCAGAACGAGCTGTTCGACCTTAAGACCGACCCGGATGAGATGGTCAATCTTTGGGATCACGAGCGGTTTCAAGAGGTGAAGGCAAGCCTGATCGAACAGCTTGCAGAGCTTGAAATCGACGTCATCAACAGCGTGCCTTTCCCGACCTCTGAAGCCTGAGAAGCGGCATCGCCCGCGCAGCCTAGTCCGCGAACGCCTCTCCGCGGTTAATGTGGGCATAGATGGTCGTACGCGACAGGCCCAGCTTGCGTGAGACCATGGACACGTTGCCCTTGTTGTCCCGCCAGCTCTTGCGGATGGTCAGGCACTTGTTGCGCTTAATCACGGAATCTGAACAGTTCTGGCAAGGTTGGCAGTCGTCGTCTGAAGGCCGCAGGAAGGCTTCGAGATGTTCGGCGCGGATGTATTTGCCGGGGCAGTTGCGGATGATCTGCCGCATCGCCTTGCGCAGCCCCCGGAACCCCGAGACCCAATAGTGCTGGCTGAGCATCCGCTCGGCCTCGACGGTGATGATCTTCTCCGCGTCGATATCGTGGGTGACACTGCGGATCACGTAGTCCAGATCCAACCGTTCGTTGAGGGGTGGGATCGTGAGTTCCTCGCCAATCTCGTCGAGCAACTCGCCGAGCCCCCGACGGCGCTGATCCTGCAGATCATCCACCGTCTTTGAGGTGCCCAGCACCAGCACGCGCGGCAGGAGGCGGTGGAACTTCTCCTGCACAACCTGCTTGTGTTCGATCGCCCGCACCACCCGGAGCAGATCCTCGGCCATCGCCTCAGGCATGGCGTCGAAATTCCGCAGATACAGCATCCCTTGCGCGGACTTGTGCATTTTGCCGGAGAACGTGGGCGGCATCCGGCTGGAACCTTCAGCGCCGATGTCAGCATCGGACGACCCCGCACCGGAACTAAAGAATTCTGGCTCGAAGAACCCAAGACGGCCAGCGGTCCCGAACAGGAGCTGTTCGTAGTTGTCTTCGCCGATCAGCGTGCAGTCGATCTCAACAAAGGGTGCCTGCGGAGACAGCCGCTCGAGCAGTTCCCGACAGATCATCGACTTGCCCGCGCCCTGCGGCCCGACGCAGAGGACGGCTCCCTGCGAGGCGGTAAGACGGTGGGTCAGCCCATTCAGCTGCTCGACAACCACGGTGTCACGGCAATCGCTTTTCCGCGCGGTACGCTGTTCAGGTTTCCGCTTGGGCCACGCCGACTTGGCCGTCCGCTCGTTGCCAGAGGTCCCCACCGAAAACTGCACCTTGTCGATGTACCGCATCAGGTGACCGATTTCCTTGATGGTGAAATGCACGGTCGACTGCATACGGTCCTTCACCGTCGCGGTCCCCTGTGTCAGCACCTCCTGCAGCAGGGCCGAGAACCGGATATCGAACAAGCGCTCGAACAGCACGGGCTCGGTCAGGTCGAAGCCGCTGAGCATTTCCTGCGCGCTGCCATTGGCACCGACGATAAAGCCGTCTTCACTCAGCGCAAGCAGACCCGAACTGGTGGTATTCAGGTATTCGGGGCGGGCGTGGAAGCCGAGGATGAGCGCGCCCTGCTGCTCGGCCTTGAACAGGTTATTCTCGACATTGGCAGCCGCAAGTTTGACCAGCGCCAGCGTGTGGCGTCCGCGAGAGCGGGCGTCGGTCGAGGCATCGATCACACCGACAACTTCGTTACGGGTATTGCGCACCGGGCTGGCAAAGCAGGAGATGTTGTCAAAGCGATCAAAAAGTGCTCGCTGCCATCAACAACGGTCGCTTTCTTTGTCGCCAGTGTCAGACCGAGCGCATTGGTGCCGCGAATATCCTCCTGCCAGACAGAGCCGGGGATGACCATGCGGCTGGCGCTGGATGAGGAAAATTCCTGATCGTGGATGGCTTCGAGGATGGTACCGGTGCGGTCGGCGAAGGCCACGACATAGTTCGCGCCCGCGACCTGCGTGAACAGCTCCTGCAGTTCGGTCTGTGCGAGCTTCCAAAGCTCCTGATTCTCTTCGCGACGGATGCGCAGCTCGGGTTCGAGCAACACAGCAGAGCGCGGTTTGTCTGATCGGTTCAAACCTGCTTGCCAGCACCGGTCCCAGCTATCCGAAACGGTCTGGTTCACGGTCGCACCCGCGACAGCCCCTTCGGAACCCGCTCCGAGAATTTCCCCCTCCATCACGTGGCCCTCCCCGCCACTAACGAACTCTGCGTGATGAGACACAAGTTAACGTGGGCCAGAGCGTACAAAAACAAACGCCCATGTCCACAAACTGAACAGTTTTTTTGAGCGCTGCAAAAAAACTGAACAGCGATTTGACTGTGATTCACTGCCTCCGAAGACGATCAGAGCAGCCGAGAAATGCTGCCGAGGAGGAAAATTGTGAAAGCACAGGTTCTCTACGAATACGACCCGTCGATGCAGCGCCCCGTCTGGGTGGAAGAGGCAGAGATGCCAGCCCCAGATCGAGAAGGCGTCCGACGTGATCGTCAAGATCGGTGCGGCAGGCGTCTGCCGCACGGACCTCCACATTGTCGAGGGCGTATGGCGCCATATTCAGGATCCTGATGACACGCTTCTCCCCTGCGTAATGGGGCATGAAAATGCCGGCTGGATCGAGGAGATCGGTTCAGACAACACCGGCTTCAAGGTCGGTGACCCGGTAATCCTGCATCCGTTGATCTCCGGTACTGACGGCACCTGCCTGTCCTGCCGCCGTGGTCATGACATGCAGGCCGAAGACGGCGCCTTTCCCGGGCTGAACATCAAGGAAGGCGGGTACGCTGAGTATCTGAAGACCAGCGTTCGTAACCTGATAAAGCTGCCAACCGTGCTGGCACCCAAGGACGTTGCACCCTTCTCCGATGCGGGCCTGACGGCGTATCGCGTGGTGAAGAAGGCGACCCGGCACCTGCTGCCCGGACAGGCCTGCGTGATCATAGGTGCGGGCGGGCTTGGCCATATCGCCATCCAGTGCCTGAAGGCGATGTGCGCCGCCGACATCATTGTCGTGGAAAAATCGGTCAACGCGCTGACCCACGCGATGGATCTGGGTGCCGATCATGGCGTTCTGATCGACGGCTCCGAAATGGAAGCCATCGAAACCCTGACCAAGGGCAAGGGCGCCGAAGCTGTCATCGACTTCGTCGGTGAACACGGCTCGACCACCATGGGTCTGCAGATGACCGGTGCTGGTGGCTACTACTACATCGTTGGATACGGTGAAGAAATTCAGGTTCTCGCGGTCGATATGATCATCGCTGAGAAGAACATCATCGGCAATCTGGTGGGAACCTGGGCCGAACTCTATGAGCTCATGGAGTTGGCAGATCGGGGGCGCGTGAAGCTCTCGATGAGTGAATACAAACTTTCCGAAGCAAATAAGGCTCTCCACGACCTGAATGACGGAAACGTCAAGGGGCGAGCCGTTCTGGTGCCTTGAGCCCGGAGTTAACCCTTTCTCTTTTTTTCTTATGGGAGGCTAAAATGAAGAGAAAAATTGCAATCTTATCAACGGCTTTGGCCGGGTTTGCGCTCGCCAATACGGCTGTTGCGGACAAGTGGAGCGATCAGTTCCCGCACATTAAGAACACGGGTGATATTCCCGGCGAATGTTCTTTCGAGTCCATGTCACAGAAGGACTACAGCGGCCGTACGCTGACCATTAACACCCACGCCGTTCCGGTGATGGGTGAGCCAACCGCGCTGCACGCAGAGCACTTCGCAGAGCTGACCGGTGCCAAGGTCGACGTGATCCACACCCCGGCCGGTGACCTTTACTCAAGGCGATGATCCCGTTCCAGGCAGGTCAGGCGCCGTACGATATCGTGTTCGGCTTCTCGAACTTCATCCGTGACTGGATGGCCTACCTCGAGCCCGTGCCAGAGTACTACGTCAACATGCGCCAGATGCAGGACGTGACCAAGTCGCACATCGACGTGGCATCCTGGGATGGCCAGATGATGCAGTTCCCGATCGATGGTGACCGTCACTACCTGAAATACCGCAAGGACGTCATCGATAACCCGGAAATGCAGGCCAAATACCTGGCCGACACCGGTCGTGAGCTCCGGGTTCCACAGACGTGGAAAGAGTACGGTGAAATCGCAGCCTACTTCAACGGCTGGGACTGGGATGGCGATGGCGAGCTCGAGTACGGCTCTGCTGAAGTCATGAAGAAAGACGACCTGATTTACGCGGCCTTCTTCAGCCGTGCGGTCGCCTACGCCAAGAACCCCCGCACCCCGGGCGGCTTCTTCTTCGACCTCGAAACCATGGAGCCGCTGATCAACAGCCCCGGCTTTGTTGAAGCGCTGACCGACTGGGTGGAAGCCACCAGCTACGTACCACCAGGTGGCATCAACTTTGGCCTCGGTGACGAGATCAACTCCTTCGGTGGCGGACAGACCCTGTTCAGCTTCTCCTGGGACGATGCTTTCGTGGCAGCCATGGAAGACACCAGCCCGATCAAGAACAAGGTTGGTGCAGCACCCCTGCCCGGTTCTGACCGCGTATGGAACCGCGTGAGCGGCTCCTGGGAAGAAACCTATAACCAGGCGCCATACATCGTCTGGGGCTGGGCCGCTGCGGTTGCCAAGAAGTCCAAGAACCACGACGTGGCCTTCGACTACCTCTGCTTCTTCGCCAACGATGCCAACCACCAGGCGGACATTGCGATCGGTCGCTTCGGCGTCAACCCGTTCAAGAAGTCCGACTTCGTGCCTGAGATCTACGTTGAACGGCAGGGCTGGGATCAGGAGATCGCCGAGGAATACACGCAGACCCTTCTGGATATGGAAGAAAAGAGCACCAACCGCGTGTTCCCACTGCGTGTCCCAGGCGTCTTTGAGTTCACCAGCGCCGTTGCAACCGGTACCTCCAAGGCATTGGCGGGCCAGCTGAGCCCCCAGGAAGCCCTGGATGAAGTTGCGGCCGAATGGGAAGCCATTCTGGAACGTGTTGGTGTCGACAACGTCCGCGAAGCCTATGCTGTAGGTGTCGCGCTCGAAGACAACCTGCGCTAGGCAATCGCCTTTCCCCGATCGTGGCCACTGGTTTACCCGGTGGCCACTTCGCTGTCTTTCTGGAGTAAACCATGCGCTTCGGTCACAAGTACGTCTTTCTGCTGCCCGGTCTGATCGTGTTGATCGCGATCCTGATCTTTCCGGTGCTGTTCACCATCCGGCTGAGTTTGTCGGGCTGGAACAGCTACAACCCGTCGCTGGATTTCGTCGGGCTCAAGAACTACGTCCGGCTGTTCACCAATGACCCCCGGTTCTGGGAGGCCTTTTTCAGGCTCAGCTTCTTCCTCTCTGACCACCGTATTCCTGCAGTACGTTCTGGGCTTCGGTCTGGCCCTGCTCGTCTGGAAAGATATCCTGTTCAAGCGGTTCTTCCGCGTCCTGTTTCTCATTCCCATGATGACCACACCCGTCATCATGACGGTGATCTGGAAGACGGTCTTCCACGAATCCCTCGGCCCTGTGAATGACTTCCTGTCGATGTTCGGCCTGTCCTACAACTGGCTGAGCGATCCGCTGATCTCCAAGATTACGGTGATCATCGTCGAAGTCTGGCAGTGGACACCCTTCATGTTCCTGCTGCTGCTCGCGGGCCTGCTGTCCTTGCCGAAAGAAGCGTTTCTGGCTGCCTCGATCGATGGCGCCGGACCGATCCGCAAGTTCATTTACGTCACCTTTCCGCTGATGGCCCCCATCTCGATCGGTGCGATCATCATCCGTCTGATCGAAGCCTCGAAGATCATGGACACGATTTACGTCCTCACGTCCGGCGGGCCGGGAACCTCAACAGAAACCACGAGTTTCTACATCTTCATCAAGGGCCTGCGTGAGTTCCAGATGGGCTACTCCGCCGCCATGTCCCTTCACCTACCTGATCATCATGATCCTGAGCCTGACGGTGATCGTGAATGTTCTGATCCGTCTGTTCATCGGGAGAAACCGCTGATGCGCGCGCTGTATACGAGCCTGAAATATCTGGCGATCACGCTCTGGACCATTTTCGTGGTTGGCCCCTTCCTGTGGGCGCTGAGCACATCGTTCAAGGACTTCAACTCGGTCACCTCCGGGGCGAAGTACATCCCCTGCTGCAATTCCAGCCCTCGACCGAAGGCTGGGCGGTGCTGTGGCGGACCCCGGCCAAGGGCGGTGTCGATATCGCTGAACCCTTTTTCAACAGCGTGATGGTAACCTGTCTGGCGAGCCTGATCAGCATCATTCTGGGCACTCTCGCCGCCTACGCACTGTCTCGGTACCGTTTCAAGTTCGGCTTCGTGAAAAACAACGACATCACCTTCTTCTTCATCTCCCAGCGGATCATGCCGCCGGTGGTGCTGTCGATCCCGTTCTTCATCATGCTGAGCACGCTCGGGCTGCTGGACAGCGTCGTCGGCCTGATCATGGTCTATATCGTGCTGCTGATGCCGATCGCCGTTTGGATCATGGTCGACTTCTTTAACAAAGTACCGCGGGAGATCGACGAAACCGCGCTGATCGACGGCTGCAACCCCTTCGAAGCCTTCTTTCAGGTCGTACTGCCGAATTCGATCCCGGGTCTGGTGGTCGCGGGCATGTTCTGCCTGATCTTCGGTTGGACCGACTTCTTCTTCTCTTCATCCTCACCTTCACGGAAGTGCAGCTCCTGCCCGTCCGGATCGTGGCGCTCAACTCCTCGATCACACCGTGGTGGAGTCTGTCGGCGGCTGCGCTGGTCTCGGTCGCACCTTGCTGATCGTCGCCTTCGTCGTCGAGCGTTTCCTCTCGCGCGGCAACCTCTCGGGAGCGCTGAAGTAGAACCATGCTTGTTGCACAGAACCTCTCTCTGACCGTCGCCGACGAACCGCACCTCGTCGATGTTTCGTTCCAAATGGAGCGCGGCGGCCTGTACACGATCCTCGGCCGCACGCTGGCCGGAAAGACCACCCTGCTGAAGTCAATCGCGGGCCTGCTGGAAACCGACAGCGGGCAGATCACGCTCGATGGCGGGGACTTTTCCTCCGAGCCGGTCTGGCGGCGCAATGTCGCCATGGTCTACCAGCAGTTCATCAACTACCCGCATCTGTCGGTGGCTGCGAATATTGCCTTTCCGCTCAAGAAGCAGAAGCTGGACCGGGCAGAAATCCAGTCTCGGGTGACAGCAGCGATGGAGCAGGTCGGCCTGCAGGGCTTCGAGGACCGCAAGATTCAGGAGCTGTCCGGCGGGCAGCAGCAGCGCGTCGCCCTCGCCCGCTCGCTGGCCAAGCGGTCTGAAATCCTTCTGCTCGACGAGCCACTGGTGAACCTCGATTACAAGCTGCGTGAACAGCTGCGGGACGAGCTCAAGGGCCTGATCAGCGCTGAGTTCAATGCGCAGGGCATCGTCGTCTACTCGAGCACCGATCCCCGCGAAGCCATGCAGTTCGGCGGTAAGGTGATCGTCATGGACGAAGGCCGCGTCCTGCAACAGGGCTCGGCGAAAGACGTCTTCGAGCACCCGGCCACGACCCGGGTTGCCGAGATTACCAACGATCCGGGCATGAACCTGTGGCAGGCGGACCGTGATGCCGAGCAGTTCCGCGTTTCAGAAACCCTGAGCCTGTCGGTGCCCAAGCACCTTGCCAAAACCGATGCAGGGCCGTGCGTGATCGGTTTCCGCGCCAATGACGTGGTGATCGATGAGGCTGGCTCGAACTTCCGCGTCGAGCTCTCGGAAATCAGCGGATCGGAGACCATCCTGCACCTGCGCCAGGGGGAAAGCCGGATGATCGCACGCGTCGAAGGCGTCCTCGACGTCTCCCTCGATGACCAGGTGCCGATCCGGTTCAAGACCGACCATCTCTACGCCTTCAGCGCTGACAACAGCCTGCTGCACTCACCCTATGGGAGCCAGACCTAATGGCGCGCATCGATCTCAGAAACATCGCCCACAGCTACGGCAGCGTTGAGGCGCTCCAGCAATTCAGCCTGACATGGGAAGACGGTGGACGCTACGCGATCCTCGGCCCGTCGGGCTGTGGCAAGACCACCATGCTGAACATCATGTCCGGCATCATTCGTCCGACCAAGGGCAGCATCCACTTCGATGATCGTGATGTCACCGATCTGATCACCGCCGACCGCAACATCGCGCAGGTGTTCCAGTTTCCGGTGATCTACGGAACCATGCGGGTTTGGGACAACCTCGCCTTCCCGCTGGTGTGCCGAAACACGCCCAAGTCCACGATTAAGGCCAAGGTCGAAGAGGTTGCGGACACGCTCAGCCTGACGGAACTGCTCGACCGCCCCGCCAACGGCCTGACGGCAGACCAGAAGCAGCTGATTTCGCTTGGACGCGGGCTGGTGCGGGATGATGTTGCGCCGTGCTCATGGATGAGCCGCTGACGGTGATCGACCCGGACCTGAAATTCCGGCTGCGGCGCAAGCTCAAAGAGATCAACGAGAAGTACCGGACCACGCTCATTTACGTGACCCACGATCAGGACGAGGCCATGACCTTTGCCGAACAGATCATGGTCATGGACGCGGGCAAAATCGTGCAGATGGGCACCCCGGGCGAGCTGTTTAACCAGCCGAATACGACCTTCGTTGGTTACTTCATCGGCGCGCCAGCCATGAACCTGTTTGAGGCTTCGATCACCGGTGCGAACCAGATCGAGGTTGCCGGTCAGACGCTGAAAACCAAGGCTTCGCTGAAGGGCATTTCAGCGGCAAATGTCAAACTGGGCGTCCGTGCCGAGAACATCCGGCTGAGCAGCAAGCCCGGCAAGGGCGAGAATGCCCTCCCGATCGACATCAGCCGGATCGACGACTACGGCAACTACAAGCTCGTCGTGGGACAATGCAGCGGCGCCGACGCCAAGGTCAAGGTCGACCGCGATGCACCCATCGATCACGGCCCCCTATTCATGAGCTTCAAACCCGAGCAAGCCTGCGTCTATGTCAACGAGCAGTTGGTGACCTGATCTCCTCCCGGGAAACCTTCCACCACCCCCTTCCTCAGCGAATGAACTCATGAAAATGGCCGGAGCGCGTGCGCCCCGGCCATCTTTTTTGCCGCAAAAGTGGCAGGCTTTACTGGAACGAAATCCGGCCTTGCGGGCCTTCGCTGATCCCGTTCTCGCGGATGTAGTCCACGACGTGGGACGCCATCAGCTGCGAAGCGTCGGCCGACAGCACCACGTCTGCGCCGGCGAACATGCTGTAGCCGTCACCGCCGCGTGCGAGGAAGTCGTTGGTCGCGACGGTGTAGGTCGCACCGCATCGATCGCGCTCCCGTTGATCGAGGCAGAAACCACGCGCGAGCCAGCGGCTGCGTTGCGGTCGGACCACAGCCATGTTGCCGGAGACCTGCATGAAGCGGCCCGAGGTATCCTCAATCTTGAAACGGAATTTTCCAGCGCCGCCATCACGTCAGCGCCGCTCATGGCGAGTACAACGGTCTTGTTGCCGAACGGCAGCTCGGCGAAGACGTCGCGTGCGGTCATGACCGAACCGGCGTCATAGACCTTATCGCCGCGGATACCGCCGCCGTTGGTCATGCGCCGATATCGGCACCGGTGACCATCATCATGGCGTCGGTGGCTGCGTTGCTAAAGTTGGTTCATGGACCGGACCGAAGCACGGCGGGTGTCGACATCGGCGCCCAGAACCGCGATTTCTTCAGACAGCGCCTCATCGAGTGCCTTTTCATAGTCTGCAACCTTGGCCGCCATGTCGGCGTCTTCACCGCTTGGCTGCATGACACTGAACGACGGCTCCCACTCCCGAGGTCGTCGTCATCCCACTCCATGGCCAGATCGACGACAGGGATGTTCTCGCCCTGCGCGTTGCCTTCCATGATCACCCGCTTGCCGTTGTAGTGCAGGAACAGGTCGTGGTCGTCACCGGTGGCGATGATATCCGCAGCCCCGTTGCCCGCCAGCGCCAGGTCCTCGGAGAAGGACGTGTGCGCCAGTGCGATGACCAGATCGGCACCGGCGTCGGTCAGCTTAGCGCGCATAGCCTGCCCGGTTGCGATGGTGTCTTCGAAGGTCCAGTCACCCGGCGAGGACTTCTCCAGCGTATCATCGGAGGTCAGGCCATAGATGCCGACCTGCACCGACCCGAGGTCGACGATCAGGTGTTCGGCAGCAAAGCCCGGTAGCTCACCCGCACCGGTGCGGATGTTCGAGGATACGATCGGGAAGGTGGCTTCGGCCATCCGCTGCTCCAGCACGTCCGGGCCGAAGTCAAACTCGTGGTTGCCCGGGGTGAAGGCATCGATGCCGAGGTGGTTCATCAGGTCGATGATGTGGGCGCCCTTGTCCAGCGAAGACAGAACCGAGGGGGAAATCACGTCACCAGCGTGCAGCAGCAGGCTGTTGTCGGCCCCGGCGCGGGCTTCGGCGACGGCCGCTGCGATGCCCGGGAAGGCGTCCTTGCGGTCCACATCGTTGAGCAGAATGATGCGTAGGTTCGTCGTTTCAGCAGAGGCGGTTGCTGTCGCCAGCAGCAGACCCAAGCCGCCCAAAAGTACGTTTTTCATGAGAAACTCTCCAGTTGTTCAAGCCCGATTGGCACTTTGCGGATCAGGGCCCATAGAAATTTCAGCCAGATTACAGACGTGGGTAACTTTGATGATCGCAAGTACCCGTTTATGGAAAAAACAACGGCTTTTTTCTGGCTGTGGCCGCTCGGAATGATGTCGGTCCGGAGGGACAAATTACCAATCAAAAAATTGGAATTATCCACAATATTGGCCTTTGGGTTGCGGTTTCTGTCGATAAATCAGGCGGTAATCGCCCCCTGATCAAAGTTCCTCGCCTGCCTTGGCCCAGCCGTCGGTATAGCGCGCTGCGGCAAACGTCGCCTGCCGCGCCTGCCCGGTCAGATCCTGCGCCGCCATGCCGATGAATGTACCGGTGAAGTTGGCGTGCTCGCCCCGCCCGCCCTCGTCAGAGATTTCGAAGCTGCTCAAAACCGGGCCGATCGGGGTCCAGTCGCCCCCTTCAAGGCGGTAGCGGAACTGCAGCGTGTCATCATTGATATCGACCCCGAGATGCAGGCTTTCTCCACGCGGAACGGCTTCGCCCTCGCCCACCGGGAAGTCAAGAGGACAGTCGGGCCAGCCCTTGATCGTCGATTGGATCATCAGTCGTTTCACGCCGTCGTCGTCCTGACTGACACACAGGTAGTGGAACATTTGGCGGTTGTAATAGACCACCAGCCCGGCCATCTGCTGGAAGTCCTCGGGTTCGAATTCCATGCTGGTCTCGAAGCTGCAGCGGAACTCGGTCCGGCGCCGCGCAACCAGCGCCTGCTCGAACCAGTTGCCGATGGACTCGCGCCCGAACAGGGTCAGGCAACCGGGGTTCTCAGTCAGGGAAAACAGCCGCTCAGGCTCGGGTGAGCGCAGCCATTGGAAATCCATGGGCAGGCTGTCAGCGGCGGCGAAGTCATAGTCGACGACCTTCGGCGCGACGGCTTCGGCGCGATCCTGCAGCGGCAGGTCTTTGGCAGCCACCGGCTCGACCCAGCCATCTTCGCGAAAGCGCAGGCGAACCAGCCCGGCTTCGCGCCCCATGGGGAGCGTCGGGTCTCCCCCGAAGCGCCAGTTACCCCGGTTTCGACCGGGCGGGAACACAGGAAACTGTGCAAGGCCGTGCCGTCGCCCAGATCGGCAAGCTGGCCGTGGCCGACGCGCTGGATGCCGTGATCGCTGCCAGCGGTGGTCAGCACCGGGTTCTTCGGGTGGAGCTCATAGGGACCGTTGATATCGCGTGACCGGGCGTGGGTAACGGCGTGCTCGTAGCCGGTGCCACCCTCGGCGGTGATGAGGTAGTAGAAACCATCGCGCTTGAAGATATGCGGGGCCTCGGTCATGCCGATCGGGCTGCGGTGAAAGATCTTCCGGACCTTGCCGGTCACCCGCTGCTGCCCGTGATCGTACTCCTGCATCAGAATGCCGCCGAACAGATCCGCAGGCGGCTGCCGCCCCGGTAGGGTTGCCCGATGATCCCAGACCATATTGAGCAGGTACTTGCGGCCATCGTCATCGTGGAAAAGGGAAGGGTCAAAATCCGAGTTGTTCAGGTAGATACCGGGGGACCAGGGGCCTTCGATCGCGGGCGCGGTGGTCAGGTAGTTCGGGGTGTCCTTGTAGTTGCCGTCGAAGCGGCGGACGTTGGTGTAAATCAGCCAGAACAGGCCGTCGGCGTAGCTCAACGCCGGTGCCCAGACCCCACAGCTGTCGGGGTTACCGCGCATGTCCAGCTGGTCGGCGCGGCTCAGCGGGCGGCTCACAAGCGCCCAGTTTTCGAGGTCGCGCGAATGGTGGATTTGCACGCCCGGGTACCATTCGAAGGTCGAGGTCGCGAGGTAGAAATCATCCCCGACCTTGCACAGGCTGGGGTCGGCGTTGAAGCCTCGCAGAACGGGGTTTTTGAAGGTCACGGACGGTCTCCTGATGCAGGCTCAAGGCGATTGAGGACCTGAAGCCAGCCAAGCGCATCGCCAGACCGGTCATCCTCAGCGCCTCAGATGTACTGCATCGGGGGCCATTCTTCGATGGCTTCTGCGGCCTTCGGCGCAGAAATACTGTCACGGGTCCCTGTCTGACCACGGACGTCTGCCCGCCCCAATTCTGATGGTGTCTGGCGCTCGCCCGCGTAGTATGGCTACGGCCATCAGGACCGCAACGCAGTACCGGAGAGGGATCCCAGCGCCATGATCGATTTTTACTCGGACACCAAAACCCGGCCTGACCGGGCTATGCGCGAGGCCATGCTCAACGCGCCCGTCGGCGATGAGCAGAAAGGCGAGGATCCGACCACGCGGGCGCTCGAAGAGCGCGTCGCGGACCTGCTGGGCAAAGAAGCGGCAGTGTTCCTGCCTTCGGGCACCATGTGCAACGAGATCGCGCTGAAGATCTGGCTGCAGCCCGGGGACGCGCTGATCGGTGATCGCCTTTGCCACGTTATTACCTCCGAAGGCGGCGGCCCGGCGGCGCTGGCCGGGGCCATGATCCACCCGGTCGACACGGCTGACGGTATCTTCAGCCCGGAGGACGTGAGCGACGGGGTCAATTTCCCCAGTCGCTACGCCCCGCGCACCCGGCTCGTGTGTGTGGAGCAGACCTTCAACCTCAAAGGCGGCACGGTCTGGCCGGTGGCGCAGCTCGATGCAGTATCAGCGGCAGCGAAGGCGGCGGGGCTCGCGACGCACATGGACGGCGCGCGGCTGATGAACGCCGTGGTTGCTTCGGGCGTGGAAGCCTCGGTTCATGCGGCGGGATTCGACAGCGTGTGGATCGATTTCACCAAGGGTCTGGGTGCGCCGGTGGGTGCGATCCTCGCCGGTTCACGTGATTTCATCGAAGAGGCGTGGCGCTTCAAGCAAATGATGGGCGGCGCCATGCGTCAGTCCGGCGTGCTGGCGGCCATGTGCCTGCACGCGCTCGACCGCAACGTCGAGCGACTGGCCGACGACCATGCGCTGGCCAGCACCATCGCGGCGCGCCTCGCTGACCTACCCCCATATCGCGTCGATCACCGCGCCGCAGACCAACCTGCTGTTCTTCACCATCGATGAGAACGGACCTACGGGCGATGCTTTGACGGCAGTTTGTGCCGAACACGGGGTGCAGATCGGGTCTTTCGGGCCGCGCCAGATCCGGCTCGTTACCCACCTCGATGTTGGCCCCGGTGATGTTGATCCGCTGATCGATGCCCTCGCCGCTGGTCTTACAGCAGGCTGAGGCCCTCAGGCGGTAAGGCTTGCGGCTGGGCGCCTAGCGCTCCCGTGGCGGCCCTTCGGGTGGGCGGTCGAGGACCGCTTCGATCTCCGCCATAACAGCGGGGCTCAGGGGGCCGAAATCCAAGGCCTGCGCGTTGGCCGTGGCCTGAGCCTCGGTCCGGGCGCCGGGGATCGGTACGGTGCGGGGTGACAGCGCCCAGATCCATGCCAGCGCACCCTGCGCCAGCGTCCGGCCATCGCTGGACAGCAGCTCACGGACGGCGTCCCGGCGCTTCGCGAAGGACTCCGATATTTTGCCGTCTTTGAAGTAGTCCAACCACTCGAAGGAGTTGGTGCGCACGTCCTTGGAGAAGTCCTGCGAGCCGTAGTCCTTGCCCGACAATATGCCCATCGCCAGTGGCGATCGGTTGACCGACCACAGGCCCTGCCCTTCGATCGTCGAAATCAGGCTGGGCGCATCGAAGAACACGTTCAAGGAGTGCTGGACGGCGATGTAGCCCTCTTCCCCCGCCCAAGCTGACGCTCGGTCCGGGAAGTCGGTAGACCAGCCAAAGGTCTCGATCCACCCCAGTGCACGGGCTTCCCGAAAGGCTTCGAGAACCGACTTCGCATCCTCGATGGGGAGCGAATTCAGGTGCAAGAATACCAGATCGAGGCAATCGCGCTGCAATCGGGTACGGGACGCATCGATCCCGGCGAGGATGCCCTCAACATCATGGACCGACCCCGTCGCCTGCCGCCGCTCTTCGTCGAAGGTGAAGCCACATTTGGTGCTGATCACCACGTCACTGCGGTCGCCGAAGACCTGACCCACCAGCCGTTCGGAATGCCCCGAGCCGTAGCCTGCCGCGGTATCGAAGAACCGGACACCAGCCTCATAGCTGGCCTCTAGTGCACGAATTGACTCGGCATCGTCGACCTCGCCCCAGCCCAGCGGCGTATCGCCGTCAAAGAACGGCCCACCGATGGCCCAGCACCCCATGCCCAAGCGCGGAATTGACTCAAACATCTCTCTCTATCCTCTGTACAACCATGCAGGCCCGTCGGTCGTATTCCAAGACAACCGCGCAGCCACGCCTTTACCTGAAAGTCAGGGTACTACAGGCCAGATCACAGCCGGTTTCCATCAAAAACAACAGCTCTTGAAATGTTTATTTTTTGGCTGGATTGGAATTCAGCCCGGTGGATCTGGATCGGTCGCCGTCGCATCGTCTCAGGCAGCGACCAGCTCGGCGTTGCCCAAGCCGCGCACGCCTTGCGCGCTCAGGTCGGCGACCAGCGCGCCGGTGTCGACCTGCTGCACCGCACAGCCGGCGTCGATGGCCAGCTTCGCTGCCGTCCCGGCCGCCTGCCCCATCGCCATGCACTGCGGCATGCCGCGCACCGAGGCGAAGGCCACCGCATCCGCAGACACGATCCGACCGCAGAACATCAGGTTTTCGATCTCCGCCGGGATAAGCGCGCGGAACGGAATGGTGTAGTAGCTGCCCTCGGCCACCGCCGCGTCGTGGGTCATGGCCGCGCTGGCGCGCATGACATCGTCCACCGGGTTGTCGCAGCAGACGATGCCGTCGGCGAAGCGGGTGCCGCGGGCGAGGTCCTCGCCGGTGATGCGGTAGGCGCCTTCGAGCTTCCGGGTCTCGCGGACGCCGACCGTGGGCGAAAGCTGCGCCATATAGGCGTGCTCGAAGCCCGGCACGTCGGCGCGCAGGAACTGCGCCAGCTGGTGGCAGCGGCGGCGGCCTTCCTGCGTCGCCTGCGCGACCGCGACCGGATCGATGCCGTTGACCCCGCGCACGTGCACCGAGTTGCAGAACACGTCGCCACGGTGAAAGCCCTTCATCAGGTAGAGCTTGGCCAGATCCGGGTGCAGGCGGCCTTCGGCAACCCCGCGCTCGGCGAACCGCGTGAAATAGGGGTCCGGCTCGGCAAAGGCCCGGTCCCAGTCCACCCCGAGCATGTGGAAGGAGATCGTCACCCCCATCATGTTCCCCTGCGAGTCGCCCAACACGTAGGGCACCCCCGCCTTGGCCGAGATATCGCCATCGCCGGAACAGTCGATGACCACCTTCGGTTGGAGGGCGAAGCCGCCGTTGCGGTTGAAGAACTCTACGCTATCGATCCGCCGGCCCGCGCTGTCCATAACCGGTGCCAGCGCGGTCGCGTTGAGCCGCAGCGATACCGCGGCGTATTCGAGCATCTCGTACATGGTCAGGGGTTCGATATCGTGGTCGTAGATGATTTCTGGGCCGAAATTCTCCAGCGTGCAGGGCCGCTTTTCAGCCGCTGGCGGGTCCATGGAGGCGAGCCGTTTGGTCAGCTCCTCCAGCACGCCGCCGATGATGGTATCGACGGGATATCCCCCGCCCCAGGGCATGCCGGGACAGAATGCCATCACGCCGCCGACCTTTGTGGTGGCTTCGAGCAAAATGGTCCGCAGGCCCTTGCGCCCGGCGGCAACGGCGGCGCCAAAACCGGCGGTGCCGCCGCCGACGACCAGAACGTCTGTCTCTTCGATCGAACCCGCCATCGTGAACGCCTTCATTGCTGTTGCGCCTGCCTCTGACTATCTGCAATTGCGCGCCGGAATGAAAGCCCATTCAAAGTCCGGGTCTGTGCCGCTACTCTGCGCATTCAAGTTGGTGGGAGGCCTTTCCATGGCAGACAACGGCGAAGCAGCGCAGATCGCGACTCGATTTCAGCTCTTTGGCTGCTGGCGGTCGACCTGCACGCATCGGGCGACCCTCGCGCTGCGCTTTCACGACGTCGATTTCGATTACCATCCCATCGACCTGACCGCGCGCGAGCAGGAAAGCCCCGAATTCCTCGCCATTTCCCCGGATGCTCAGGTACCTGTGCTGGTCTTCGGCGACAGCGTAATGACCCAGTCGCTTGCAATCGTATCGCTGATTGAAAGCCTCGCAGAAGGAGACCGCGCTGACCTCGGTGATCGTCGGCTGTTCCCGGTGGACCCGGAAAACAGGGCGCGCGCCATTGCCATCTGTGAACGCGTCTCGTCCTATATACAGCCCATGACCCTGCCTGGTGCCATCCGGCGGTCGATCCGGGCGCATTTCTCCGCAGAGGGTGACACCGGTTTTGACCAGCAGGCGAAGGGTTTTATCGACGCCATGCTGATCAGCAATCTGGGCCTGCTGGATGCCGCATTTGCCCGCAGCGATGGTCCCTTTGCACTGGGCCGTACCGTTACTGCCGCCGATATTTTCGTCTATCCGCAATTGCTGGGAGCCGGCCGGCTCGGTCTCGATCTGGCGCCGTTCCCGCATTTGTCGGCACAGGCCGACGCCATGGCTGAGCTGGCATTTGTCAGAGCCGCCGACCCGCTCGCCCTGCCCGACGCACCCTGACGACCCGGTTTAACTTCACTTGCCGCCCGTCAGGTCTCCGAGCACCGTCACCCCCTGATCGAGCGCAGGGCCCTCGGTGCGCCCGTCCCACTTCGACCGGCTTTTTCGTCTATGGCCGCAATGGCAGCGTCGGACAGTTTCTGTTCCCAATCGTTGGTCGTGCCCGAGCGGAAATAGACCTTCGGGTTGAGGTGGAAGCTCTGCGGGTTATCGGTGACCTCGTCCCGCATTTTGTTGAACTCCGTGGCTTCAGCAATCCGCGCCAGCGCCCCGTCGGAAAACGAGGTGTCAGGCAGCAGGAAGCGCGCCAGCGCCCGCGCGACCTCAGGCTTGCGGTTCACCATGTCTTCGTAGCTGAGAGCGAGGATATTGTGCGGCGCGATGCGCTGGTCTTTGCGCCTGATCCAACCACTGACGTGGTCATGATAGTCACCGAAATACAGATTGCCTTCGACGAACAGCTCGACGAATTCGTCCATGCTCAGGTCTTCGGGCACGGCCAGCAGCGGGTGACGCTTCCAGAAGAAGTACTGGGATACCGCCACCGCCTTGGGGTCGCGGTAGACCATGATGAACTTGGTCTGCGGGTGCAAACTGCGGACGGGCATATCGTCGTAGCTGCAGTGGACGTACCATGCCCGCGGGGTGTCGTGGGTCCGGGCGATATGCTCGTCGATCCACGCGCGGCCGTGCTGGGAGACGGAGACCTCGGGCCAGGGAACGGTACCGTGGCCGATATCCCGGGTGTCGTAGACGTTCGTACGGTGCTTCAGGCCCTCGTACAGCAACTCGACCACGAACTTCTTTGCCAGGTGGGTGCCGACTTTCTGGTGGGTGGCGATAAAGATGTCGTGCGCATCCGTGTCCCAGCTGCGCGCCAGGTCGGCATTCGCCGCGACGTCGATAAAGGGCGGAAATACCGTCTCCCCGTATAGACCGTGCAAAAAGCCCTCACCGTGCAAAGGGTGCAGCGGGCTCGAAGGTGCGCAGCATGTGCCCGCCCCGGATCGCGGATTCCTGCTGGTCTAGTGCCTTGATTTCCTGATCCAGACGTTCGAGCTCCACGATAATTTCCTGATGTTGTGCAGCACCTGCACCGTCCGTGAAATGCTGTAGCACAGCTCTTCCAGCAGCCAGCGGTCCTGATCGCTCCAGTCGACGCTGCGGTTGGCGTTCATCACCTGCAGGGCGCCGATAGCGTTGCCGCTGGACGGGCAGAACACAGGCGCGGTCATGGCGCTTCGCGGCCGATAGCCCAGCTTTTCACCAACGCTCACAAAGGCGCCCTTGCCCCCGGACAGGTCGCTGTCGATGCGGGTTTGTCGGTTGCGAATGGCCTCACCCACCATCGAACCCTCGGCCTCGACGACGATCGAGCGCTGGGTGACCCCGGTCCCGGCCTCCAGCCAGACGCTCTGGCTGTCCTGGCTCAGCACGAACAGGCCAAAGCGATCGATATCAAACAGCGCAGGCAAGGTGGTCGAAAGCAGGTTGGAGACGTCGTTGTTGCGCGTCCTCGCCCATTGCTCGGCGACGGCTTGGCGTTTTCGTGTTGCGGCGCTGAGGCGCTCGGCGGCGGATGGTGAGGAGCATGACGGTACCTTCGTTCGGCTTGCCCTTCCATCCGCGCGGTGCGGGGTCAAGGTAGATTAATCTGCCAAGATAGTCCGAAACGGTCCTTGCACCAACCGAAGCGCTGGCTGAAGCCGTAGTTGTCCAGCGGCATCATCACTTCACCGCCGTCGGACAGGGTGGTGAACACCCGGGTCAGCTCGTCTTCGCTGTCACAATCGACGAACAGCGACATCGACGGGGTGAAGTCGAAGGCGTGAGGGATTGGGCTGTCGATTACCTGCAGGATCGCACCGCTGAACTCGATGGTGGCGAGCTTGATGGTGCCGGCCGGGCCCATATCGTCCGCGCCGTAGTCTTCGCGGGCGAGGGTCTTGAAGCCGGGAAAGATCGAGGCGTAGAGGTCGAGTGCCTCGGCCCCATTCCCCTGGAACATGATGTGGGTTGAAACGCCGGTCATGGCCTGTTCATGCCTCCCTTTCCTCGGTCGTCAGCCCGGCGAGATCAAACGATAGGAATTGCCGGATGCTGTCCGGGTTGATCCTAACACAAACCCCGATACGTTTATGTTGATAGAAAGATGAAATCGTGAGGCTGCGCCGATGACCATCATGTTCATGTACATCACCGGGTTGGTGTTCGCGCTGGCGCTGATCCTCTGGACCCAGAGACAGGCAATCCGCGCTTGGCTGCAACGGGTTTTCGGCGGTCAGAACAAGTCCTGAGCGTCCTCAGCGGCCCTATGGGTCGAGGGTTCGAGGCACAAAGGGGGCCTAGGCACAAAGGGCCGCGATCCGGTCGCAGGCGCGCTGCAGCTCCTCATCGGGCACGGTCAGGCTCAGCCGGATCCAGTCCCGGGTGACAGTGCCGAAAGACGTACCCGGCATGACCGCAACCCCGGCCTGTTCGAGCAGGCGCGCGGCAAAGGCGTGGCCGTCCAGCCCCAGACCCGTACCGCCGACACCGACCAGCGCAAACATCCCGGCCTGCGGTTCTGCAACCCGCAGCCCGGCGACCCCATCGAGTGCTTCCGTGACCAGCTTTGCCCGCCGCCGGAGCGAACTGCGCATGCGCGCCGCCGTCTCTCCTGTGTCACCCAGCGCAGCTGCGGTCGCGTCGGCGATGAAGGGCTGGTTGCCGAACAGCATGGTCTCGGCTAGCGGCACCAGTTGTTCGATCACCGCTTCAGCACCCACGACCCAACCCGAGCGCAGCCCCGGCGCGGCGTGAGACTTGGAGATCGACGCACAGCCCAGCGCGTGGCCGTCAAAGGCCGCATGATTGAGCGGTGAGACCAGCGGCCGGTTGTCGTAGATCAGGTCCTCGTAGACCTCATCACAGATCAACCAGAGACCCCGCTGCACCGCGAGCTCGCCAAGACGCGTGCAGGCGTCCTCATCGAGCAGCGATCCGGCCGGGTTGTGAGGATTGTTGAGCAAGATCGCGCGGGTACGGGGGTTCAGGACCGCTTCCAGCGCGTCAAAATCGATACTGAAGCCAGTGTCAGGGTCCAAGGGCGCAGAAACCATGGTCGCCCCTGCGCCCGCGACCACGCCTTCGTAGGTGGCGTAGCAGGGGTCGAAGACCACCACTTCATCGCCGGGGTTCACCAGACCGCGCATGAGCGCGTAGAGCGCGGTCTGCGTGCCGGGAAAGGCAAGGAAATTGTCAGTCGTAAACTCCCGCCCGCGCCGGGCGGTGTAGCGCGCTGCCAGCGCGTCCAGCAGCACCGCTTCGCCGCGACCATTGGAGTAGCCGACCCGACCAGCCTCCAACGCCTGGGCCATGGCAGGCACCAACGCCGGGGCCATGGGCTCGTCTGGCTCACCGATGGTCAGTTCGATGATCGGATTCCCGGCGGCCGCCAGCGCCCGCGCCCGCACGTGCAGGTCCCACTTGGCGCCGCCTAGCGTGCTCAGGTTTCGCGTGACTTCGGAAACGTCCACCAGAAATCCTTTTTGGTTGCTAATCAGGTCGGGGTTGCTGTTCAGGCCGGGCCTGCAGACCCGTTGGCATTGGCGATATTGGCGGTATTGCCGGTACCACTCATGCCTTGCCTGCCCCCCGCCATGGGGCCTGAACCGCGCCGTGGCGAGAGGCGAACGCCTAGCTGGTCATAGCCCGCATGATGATTTCACGATCGATCTCGCCGACGATTTTCCCGGCTTCGTCGATAACGGCAACCGGGCTGTCGGTGTCGGCAACCTGATTGATGGCTGACTCAATTTTGGCACCAGACCTGACCCCACCTTCGGCACTCAGGCCCTTGCTCGCCGGGCGCATGACCTTGCCCACGGACAGGACCTTGTAGCGCGGTACATCCTCGGTGAATTCGCGGACATAGTCGTCAACGGGCGCAGCGACGATTTCCTCGGGCGTGCCGATCTGGACGATTTCTCCGTCCTTCATGATCGCAATGTGGTCGCCCATTTTAATGGCTTCGAGGAAGTCGTGGGTGATGAACACCATGGTTTTCTGCAGCTTGGCCTGCAGATCGAGCAACTCGTCCTGCATCTCCCGCCGGATCAGCGGGTCGAGCGCTGAGAAGGGCTCGTCGAAGAACAGGATTTCGGGATCCATGGCCATAGCGCGGGCAAGCCCAACACGCTGCTGCATGCCCCCGGACAGCTCGCGCGGAAAGCGTTCGCCCCAGCCGCCGAGCCCGACCAGATCGAGGATTTCCTCGGCTTTCTCGGTGCGCTTGACCTTGCCCATGCCGCGCACTTCGAGCCCGTAGGCGATATTGTCGATGACGCTGCGGTGGGGAAACAGACCGAAGTGCTGGAACACCATGGCGACCTTGGAGCGTCGCAGTTCGCGCAGGTCGCGCTGGCTGAGGTCACGGACGTCGTGGCCGTCGATGGTGATGCTGCCGCCAGTGGGTTCGATCAGGCGGGTCAGGGTACGCAGCAGGGTCGATTTCCCCGAGCCGGACAGCCCCATGACCACGAAGCACTCGCCGCGCCGGACCTCGAAGTCGACATCCTTGACGGCGACGACATGGCCGGTTTCTTCCTGGATCTCGTCGCGGGATTTGCTGCGGTCGTGGGTGTCGAGCACCTGCTCGGCATTGGCCCCAAAGATTTTCCAAACGCCCGAGGCGGCGATCATCGTATCCAAAGCAAATCCTCCCTCGTCGCGAGCCCCTGCGACGCGATTTATCTACCACAGCAAAGCTGGTGAGGCTGTGGTTTATTACCCCTTTTCGCGACTTCGCGTCACTTCCCCCTAGGCATTTGGCACGAAAGACGCTTTAGTATCAATGCATAGGTTCCCCCGACTGCGGGAGGCGGTCGGGCTTATGGAGGAGAGAGACTATGAAAATGCTGAAAATTGCTGCCCTCGGCGCGACGCTGCTGGCTTCAACAATGTCGTTCAACACCATCGCACACGCTCAGGGTCGCCTGAACGCGGCCGTGGCTGACTGGACCGGCGCTGTTGTCACGGGTCGCCTGCTCATGACCATTCTTGAGCGGGAATACGACTACAAGATCAACTACATCGAGCTGCCTTCGGGCAACGCCACGCTGGAAGCCATTGCCGGTGGCGACATCGACATGGGCTTCGAGTACTGGCCGTCCTACAACCCTGCCAAGGGTACCTGGTTCGAAGAGTGGGGTGGCCCGGGCACCGTGAAGATCGTCGGTGAGACCGGCGTCATCGGTAAGTCCAGCTACTACGTACCACGCTACCTGGTCGAGGGTGACGATGCCGCCGCCAAAGACCTGAAGCACTTCTCTGACCTGGCCAACTACGTCGACCTGTTCGCGACCGTGGAAACGGGTGGCAAGGGTCGTCTGATCGGCTGCCCGGCGCTGAACTGGGCGTGTGATGACCAGGCGCGTGCTGATGCCTACGGCGTTGGCTTCGAAGCTGTGGTTCTGGGTTCCGAGACTGCACTTTGGGCTGAGATGCAGGGTGCCTACAAGCGTCAGGAGCCATTTGTGGCCTACGCGTGGGAGCCACACTGGATCCACGCTGAACTCGACCTGGTGGCCCTGGAACTGGACCCCTACGGCGACGGCTCTGCGTGGCCGAAGTCTGGTTGGGCTGAAGACGTAACCATCAACTACGCCTCCGAGCGGCTGTTCGGCAAGCATGACGCAGCACTGGCGATGATCGCAAACTCGCGCATCACCAACGCTCAGCAGGCTCAGATGATCTACGCGGTCGACGTACAGGGCGAAGACGTTCAGGACGTTGTCGATGACTGGCTCGCCAACAACGAAGACGTCTGGAGAGCCTGGCTGCAGTAAGGCTGTGCCAAGGCACCCATTCTTGAGGTGACACGGAACGGGCTGTTGCGATTGCAATGGCCCGTTCTTTATTGGGCAGGCCCACGGCTTTCGTTGCCAGCATGAGACGGCGGTGCAACGACGGATGGCGGCTCAAAGGAAGGGGTGGCGGGCTCGATTTGACGCCGCTTCGCGGCTTACAAATCTCCCCGCGCAGTTGCTTCTCCTCTCTGACGCTCAAAACGCTTGGCTTTGAGCGACGTTTTCCCTTTGCGCTCAAAACGGCTTCGCCTTTGAGCGACGTTTTCGCCGACCTTGCGCTCGACACGCTTCGCGGTCTTTGACAAGCGCGCTGGAGTTCTTCTGGATAGCGAGGTCAGAGTGATTTGACCGCCTGAAAACTGGCGAAGTCTGTGTGGCGCGGTCAGGGCTGCGAAGCACCGCTCTTTAGCAGCGGCTTGGCCTTGACCGCGCCGAGGGGGCGTTCCACTTTGCGCTTAGCACGCTCCGCCTGTGAGCGGGTTTTCCTCTGCGCTCAAAACGCTCCGCTGTGAGCGCGTTGGAATCAGGCGAGTCACGTTTTCTCTAGCACTCGACGCGGCGGTGTTTATCCTGAGCCTGTCGAGCGCCTTGGCGTCAGGGAGGCCACGTTGAAACATGGTTGCGCGGCGGCGTTTATCCTGAGCTTCGTCGAGAGACCCGTCGCGCAGCTCAGAAAAGCCGTTAGGCCGAGCATAGCGCGGCCTGTCCGTTTTATTTCGCGTGGGAGGACCGAAGGCCGCGAAGCGGCCAAGGTCCGAGCGCGCCACCAAACTGCGAAAGCCACAGCGCACAGCACCCGATAACGGGAGGTCTTCATCTTCAGAGCCCCAGCGCCTTGCGCTGCCGTGCCGTCGCCGCGCTGGTCAGTCGGTCGAGCATAACCGCGACCAGCACGATCCCGATGCCGCCCACCAAGCCCGCACCGGTATCGGCCATGGTCATGGCCTGGAACACCACCAGACCGAGCCCCTCACCCGCCACCATCGGCGTGATCACCTGCATCGCCAGCGCCATGGCAATCGCCTGATTGACGCCGAGCATGATCGACGGGCTCGCCATCGGCAGCTTGACCTTGAACAGCGACTGCGACTGGGTCGAGCCATAGGCATCGCAGACCTCGTTGACCTGCGCCGGGACCTGCTTCAGCCCCAGCATGGTCATCCGCACCATGGGCGGCAGCGCGTAGATCACCGTCGCAATGATCGCCGTCACCTTGTTGCCGCCGAACAGCATCAGCACCGGGATCAGATAGACGAAGGTCGGCATGGTCTGCATGGTGTCGAGGATCGGGGTCAGGATCCGCTCCAGCGTGCGGTTATAGGCCGCAAATATCCCCATCGGCAGCCCCACCACCACACACACCAGCACCGAGGCGAGGGTTGCGGCGATCGTCTCCATGGTCGGCACCCAGATGTTCCCGACCCCGGTCAGGAACATCAGGAAGGTGACCACGGCGGCAAACCGCCAGCCCCCGGCCGCCCAGCCCATGAGGAACAGTCCGCCCAGCGCGTAGAACCACGGCAGACCCACGAGGAATTTCTCCAGCGGATCGAGCAGGTAGAGGAAGGTGAAGGCCCGCAGCCCCTTGGAGAAAGCCGCGAAAACCTTGTTTGACGCCAGCCAGTCCACGCTGTCATCGACCGGCCCCCGCATGCGGAACATCAGCGAATCAGGATAGTACCCGATATCGTAGATCCAGCGGTCGACGGCGAAAATCGCCAGAATGATCAGCACTGCGATGAACAGGAACTGCCGCGCCCTGAGCACGCGCGCGAACGACGCCCCGAATTCCCGGTTGGCGAGCCCGAACAACCCGCCCAGCGCCAGCGCTACGCCGTGGGTCAGCGCGCTCGACGCCGTCCCGATCCCGCGCCAGACGACATCCAGCCCCTGCTCGCACCAGCGCGCCGGCGCGACCCGGTACCACGTCTGGGGCAGCAGCCGGAAGCGCAGCTGGGTGCGGTCCGCGAGCGCCTCGCTGTCCTTGGGCGCACCGATCGCCAGCGTCAGACGATCGAAGATGATGGCCATGAATACGATGCACATGCCCGCCTCGAAGGCCCAGCCGACCTTGAGCTTGAACAGCGCTTTGTAAACCTCGCGACCCAGACCGCCGGTGCCAATGAAGGCCGCCAGCACCGCCAGCCCCAACGCCATCATGATGGTCTGGTTGATGCCCAGAACGATCGAGGGCATTGCCTGCGGGATCTGTACCTTGGCCATGGTCTGCAGCCGGGTCGAGCCGAAGCTCTGCGCCACCTCGACCGAGGTCTGCGGCACCTGTCGGATACCCAGATTAGTCAGACGCACCACCGGCGGCATGGCATAGATGATAATCGCCATCGCCGCCCCGGTGTTGCCGATACCGAACAAAAAGATCGCCGGCAGCAGATAGACGAAGGCCGGCATGGTCTGCATGGCGTCGAGCACCGGCCGGATGGCGGACTCGACCCGGTCGTCCTGCGAACACCAGACCCCGAGCGGGATGCCCAGCACCACCGAAATCACCACTGATACGCCCATGAGCGACAGGGTCGACATCGCTGGATCCCACATGTCGACAGCACCCCAGAACATGACCCCAACCACGGTCAGCAGCGCCAGCCGCAGCCCGCCAAACCGCAGCCCGAGCAGCCCCAGCGCGGCGACGACCAATGGCCAGGGTCGCACTTGCAGGAAATACTCGACCTCACCAATCCAGTAGGTGATGACCTTGGCGATGGCGCGGGTGGTATCGCGCACGTTGGCCTTGAGCCAGTCCTCGCCGATGTTGATCCAGTAGATGAAATCGATGCGGGTGGAGATGGCTTCGGGGAAACCGTACTTGAAGCCGAAAACGCGGTAGACGAGGATCGACACGGCCAGCGCCAGCACCGCCCAGGCCAGCGCGGTGTAGTTCACGCCGTCGATGACCAACAGGCGCCCCAGCGTCGGGCTGCCCGGACGTGGTCGGATCGGTGCGGTCATGATCCAGTCTCCTCCCAAACAATCAGCGCGCGACCCGGGGGTCACGGCTCATTCATATGCAGAAAAGCAGAACCACACCGCCCGCGAAAGGGTCTTGATGCCAAAAACAACGAAAACGTCGCAGTCCGGCTGCCTCCGATGCTCCCCTGAGAGCGACGGCCGGGTGCGCCGCTAGACCGCGATTGCTGGCAGCGCGGTCCGCGGCAGAAACGCACCGGCCATGGCATGCTCGTAGGTATAGGCCGCATCGAACAGCCCCGTATCGTCGAAGGGCCGCGTGATCAGCTGGATCCCCGTCGGCACCCCATGGCGGTCGCGCCCGGAAGGCAGCGATATCACCGGGCAGTTGTACTGCATGTTGAACTGATGGGTCAGCAGCCAGCCGTACTCACCATCGACGGGCTTGCCCGCGACCTCAAAGGCTGGGTTGGTCGCGTCGTGGTCGGTCCGAACCGCGCCGATCGACAGCGTCGGGCACAGCAGCACATCGTAGTCAGCCAGCACCGGGCCGAGGCTCTGGTACATACGGTGCTGCCCTTCCCACGAACGGGCGACGTCGTCGGTCCCAGCTTGGCTGCAATATCGGCGGCGAGGCGCCCGTAGTCGGTCAGCTGCTCGCGCTGCCCCTGCTCCGCTGCCCACAGGGCGGCGCGGCCGAAGTGCATGGCGGCGTACCAGTTCATCGCGGCTTCATCGACCCAGCTGCCCCAGCCCAGCTCGACTTCCTCGACCGTGCAGCCTGCAGCCCGCAGAGCCTCCAGCGCCGCCAGCGTGTTCTCGCGTACCTCGTCCTCGATCGGCACGTAGCCCAGATCCATCGACCAGGCCACGCGCAGTTTGGCCGGCGGACGGGCCTCGGCCAGCTCGATGCGGTCGGGCAGGCTGTCGTGATCGAGCGGGTGCGGGCCAGAGACGATATTCTGGCCCAGCGCGATGTCGCCGACGTCGCGCGCGAGAAAACCACAGTGGTTGTAGCGGTCGAAGTTGGCGGGTGGTCCGTCGGGGTTGCGGCCGTGGGGCGGCTTATAGCCCGCCAGCCCGCAGCAGCTCGCCGGTATCCGGATCGACCCACCAATGTCGGTCCCGGTCGCCAGCGGGTCAGCCCGGCCGCCAGCGCGGCGGCAGACCCACCCGAGGAACCCCCGGGTCCGAAGTCGAGGTTGAAGGGGTTGCGGGTCACGCCCCACAGGGTGGCTGTTACAGACCGCGGACAGGCAGAACTCAGGCGTCGTCGTCCGGGCATGGAAGATCGCACCCGCGGCCTCGAGCCGTTCGATCATCGGGTCGGTCTCAGTATCGATATTATCCTTGAGCGTCAGCGAGCCTTGGGTGGTCCGCCGCCCGGCCATCCGGTGCACGTCCTTGACCGCGACCGGCAAGCCCTCCAGCGCCCGCGCAGTCCCGGCGGCATAGCGATCGGCCGCTGCGCTCGCCTGCTGTCGCGCTTCGTCGAAGAATGTCTCGGTATAGGCGTTAATCGCCGGGTTGATCGCCTCGGTGCGGGCGATCAGCACGTCCAGATAGTCGACTGGCGACAGGCTCTTGTCCCGGAAGCGAGCCAGCACGTCCCGCGCCGACAGAAAACTCAGCTCGGTGGCATCCATGGCGGCACTCCTTTCGCACCCACGTGGTTCCGGCGCCATACCTTCTCCCAACAGAGCAAGGCGGCGCCCCTCGGGTCTCTCCTAGCGCGCTGCGATCAGCGAGCGGCGGATCAGGTCGGCAATCTCTGGCACACCGGCTTCGGCTGCGTTGGTACCGGTTGCCGCATCTCGAACTGCTTTGGCGGCGAGGCGCTGGATCCCGGCTTCGTCGGTCTCAACCCCGATCTCGGCCAGCGAACGCGGGATATCGCAGTCGTCGAGTATGGCGCAGATCGCCGCGTAGAAACCCTCAAAATCAGTGGTTTCCAGCCCCATGGTCTGGCTCATGGTCCGCACTTTCCCGGCGATTGCAGCCTCGTTATAGTGCAGCACAATCGGCAGCAGCACGGCGTTGGTCAGGCCGTGGTGGGTGTCAAACTCGGCGCCGACCATGTGGCTGATCGAGTGCACCAGACCCAGCCCCTTGAGGAAGGCGATCCCGGCCAGACAGGAGCCGACAATCATGGTCCCGCGCGCCGGGATCGACGTGGGGTCTTTCATCACCTGCGGCAAACCTGCGGAAACCAGCTCCAGCCCCTGCAGCGCCATGCCATCGCACAGTGGGTTAAAGTCGGGAACGCAATAGGCCTCGATCGTGTGCACCAGCGCGTCGATGCCAGTCCAGGCGGTCAGCTTCGGCGGCAGCCCCACCGTCACCTCGGGGTCCAGAATAGCCGCGCGCGGATGGTGGGTCGGGTGCCAGATGCAACGCTTGGTCAGCGCCTTGGTGTCCGTGACCATGGCCGTGCTCTCGCTCTCGGCCCCGGTACCGGCCGTGGTCGGAATACAGAACAGCGGCGGAAAATCACCCGCGCTCAGGCTCTCATCGACCGCCAGATCGTAGTCGAAGCGCCAGATGTCGCCGGCCTTACCAGCCAGCAGGCTGATCGCCTTGCCCGCGTCCATACCGCTGCCGCCCCCGATAGCGACGACACCGTCGTGACCGCCGGCCTGATAGGCCGCAAGCCCGTCTTCGGCGTTCTGGTCGGTCGGGTTGGGGGCCACGTCGCTGAACACAGCACCCCTGAGACCGGCAGCAGCGAGCGCATCCAGCGCGCCCTGCACGAAGGGCAGGTCTCGGCTGGCGCGGTCGGTGACGATCAGGGCATTGCTCACCCCGTGGCTCTTGCACAGCGCACCCAGCTCGGCCAACCGACCCGGTCCATAGAGCAGCGGGATCGGAAACGACCAGTCGGTGGATTGGTTCAGATCAGGCACGAACATGGCAAGTCCCCCGGGGCTCAGGATGCGTTGTTTTCAGTTTTTGCTGGGGCCGAGCCTATCGGCAATTCTGGTTTGGTCAACAATTCTGGGCCGATCCAAAAACCGTGGACGCTCGAACACCGCGCTGGAACAGGCTAAAATCACCCCAACTGGGGACAAGTCGGGTCAACAGCAGCGGTTCGGCGGTCAAACCGGTGATTTATGCAGACTGCCTTTCCGTGTTGTGTGAAGATAGTTCGTTATTTCCGCCCTTGGGCGGCAGCCTTGGGGAGGCCTGTTCCATGACCACGACGACCACCAAACAAGCGGGACCGCGCGCGCTCTGGTCCTGGTCGCTCTATGACTTTGCCAACTAGGCCTTCACCACCATTGTCATCACCTTCATTTTCTCGATCTACTTCGCCGACGTGCTGGTCTGTACCGCCGAGTGGGCCGGGTGCCTGAGCGAGGAGCAGGAAGCCAGTCTCACCCTTTCAGAGCGGCTTGGCGACACGCGAGGGCAAGCACTGTGGGGCTATTCCACCACCTTCATCGCCATTTCCATAGCCCTGCTGGCACCGATATTCGGCGCCGTGGCCGACCTTGGTGGTCGCCGCAAGCCGTGGATCTTCACCTTCTCGATGATCTGTATCGTCGCCACCGTCGCGCTGTTCTTCATGCGGCCCGAGCCGATCTTCATCATCCCGGCGGTGCTGCTGGTTGCGGTCGCGAACTCGGGCTTTGAGCTTGGGATCGTGTTCAACAATGCCATGCTGCCTGATCTCGTCAGCAAGGACCGGGTCGGTCGCTGGTCGGGCTGGGCCTGGGGGCTGGGCTATTTCGGCGGGCTGATCAGCCTTGTCCTGTGTCTGGTGCTCGTGCTCGGCTCGGAAGGCGAAGCGCAGCTCAACGCTACGCTGATGACCAACCTGATCGTCGCCGGCTGGTTCTTCCTGTTCATGCTGCCGCTGTTCCTGTTCACGCCGGACCGGGCGGGCAAGGGTCTGCCGTTCGGGCAGGCGATCCGCGAAGGCCTGAGCACGGTTCGCAAGACCGGCGGGACCATCCTGCGTCAGCCCAACATCCGCCGGTTCCTGATCGCGCGCATGATCTTTACCGACGGCTCGGTCACCCTGTTCGCCATGGGGGCGACCTACGCTGCGATCCGGCATGGCATGGACCTGACCCAGATCATCATGTTCGGCATCCTGCTCAACGTCACAGCCGGGATCGGCGCCTTTGCCTTCGGCTACCTCGATGACCGCTTCGGCGCCAAGCGCGTGATTGTCGCCTCGCTGATCGGCCTGCTGGTGCTCGGGGTGCCGGGCCTGACAGCGCCTTACTGGCTGCCCGACGCGGCCGCGACCACGGCCTTCATCGGCTTCGGCGCGGCGCTGGGGATCTTCGTAGGCCCGGTGCAGGCTGCCGGTCGCTCGTTCATGGCCCGGATTGCGCCAGCCTCGCAGCGCACCGAGTACTTCGGCTTTCTCGCCCTGAGCGGCAAGGCAACGACCTTCCTCGGCCCGTTTGCGGTCGCGACGGTCACCATCATGACCAACAACATGGATATCGGCATGATGCCGATTCTGGTGTTCTGGCTGGTCGGCCTGCTGCTGATGTTCGGGGTTCGGGACGAAGTCGCCGAAGACTGATCCGCCTGACGGGCCAAACCCGCGACAAAAGAAGGGGTGGCCGACGGCTTCAGCCGTCGTCGGCGCTGGCCCCGTTTGTGCCGGGTTCCGAGGTCTCGTCTGCTTGTTCAGTCTCCTCGGTGCCAGCGGCTTCATCACCCGGTTCTTCTGCCCGGGGCATCTCCCAGATCTTAGAGCGGCCAATCGCGACCAACCGTGCGATTTCCAGCTCGATCGCGTGCGGGGCCTCCTTCTGGATGTTGTGGCCTGAGTTCTCAACGATCAGGTGCCGGCCGTCGTCGCTGTCAGCGGCCATCAGGGACTGCAACGCGGTAACCTGCTCCTGCAACTCGCTATAGCCGCCCGTCATATTCCGCCCGGCGGAAAGCACCGTTATCGGGATGTCTGCAGACATGGGCGGGGCCGCATCACGGTCGGTGATGGCGAGGCGCCGGCCGCGGAATTCCGCCTTGGCGCCGGGGCTGAACACCAGCGTCATAGGCGGCATAGTGGTTTCTTCATCCTCGCCCATCATGAAGCGGTCGAGTTGCTCCACCGAGGGGTCGATCAGCAGCAGACCGGCGACCTCATCCGGATACAGCCGGGCGAAAGTCTGGGCGTAAACCGCCCCCAGCGAGTGCCCGACCAGCACGTAAGGCCCGTCGATGCTGAGGTCGTCGAGCATTTCCAGCAGCTCCTCCGCGATCACCCGGGAGCCGCGTGCACTGGCGATGACCGGCGAGCGGCCGTTGCCGCGCCGTTCGTAGACAAAGACACGGGTCTGCGCCGAAACCCGCCGCACCACGGGCATCCACTCGCCGATCGATGACGCCAACCCGTTGAGAACGATGACCGTCGGCTCACCCTGCCCGAGCAGGGCAAAGCGCTGCCCGGTCTTGGGGTAAAGCACGACCTGCGCGGACGCCGGAACCGCCAGAGCCAGCCATAAGAGGAGCGCGAGCCCGAGCTGAAACCCCTGACGCCACCAAGCCGGCATTAACCCGCCGCCGCAGAGGGCACAGGCGCGGGGCCTGTGATCAGAAGGGAAGGAGCGTGCGCGAGACCTGTCATCACACCAGCAAGCTGTCCGTGCCCATGATGTCGATAACGTTTGCGTCTTCCAGCGTGATGGTCCCCTCGCCCGCCACCGTGATGATGGTGTCGCCGGCGACCAGCTCAGCCGTGCCGCTGTCGATGCCGTAGAACTCGAGCCGGTCCTCGCCAATCCGGAAATCCTGGATCATGTCGGTGCCAAAGCCAGCCTCGAAGCGGAAGATATCCGCCCCGCCACCGCCGGTGAGGTGGTCATCACCGCGACCGCCGTTGAGGACGTTGGCAAAGCCGTTGCCGATCAGCTGATCATCGCCGCTGCCGCCCTCGGCGTTCTCGATCACCACGCCCTGCGCAAGGTGCAGGTTATCGCGCAGGCCGACGTCAACGCTGTCGTTGTTGATGACGTAAGAAACGCTGCTGCCGTCTTCGAAGTAGACGGAAAAACCCATCAGACCATCGCCGTCGGCATCCGAGGTGTCGGGGTCGAACACCAGCCGGAATGACTTGCCGTCGTCGGCGATCTGCGCCCAGCCATCGCTGTCGTTCTCGATGAAGATCGAGGCGATGGTATCGCTGGCGTCGTGGCCGATGCTCTCCACGGAAAACGAGCTGGATTCCGACGGCGGCGAGCCGACCTGGCTGGCCTGTCCGGGGAAGAGGTTGATGATCGCGTCGCGCGATCCTTCGTGGACGATCGTGTCGACCCCGCCCGCGTCCCAGATGGTGCCGACGAAAATCTCGCGGCTGTCGAAGGTGTAAACGTCATCGCCGGTCGCCGTGGCTGTGTTGGCACCGTAAAGGTGCTGCAGTGCGGCGATATCGGCGATCATCGCTGCGGCCGGGAAGACCGTATCGCCGTATACTTCGGTGTAACTCAGCGCGGTGAAATACTGGTTATCGATGTAGGCCGGGGCATCCATATAGCCCTCAAAAGGGTGTTCGAGCCCGAGCGCGTGCAGGATTTCGTGGGTCAGGATCATCTCTCCACCGCGATAGGGTCGACCCAGTAGCCGTCGAGCAGCAAGTCGGCATCGAAAACAATATCGCCGAGATCATCGACCAGCCACGGCTCCGCCCCGGCCGGAAGCACGGCGTAGGAATTGCCGATCGCGTCGTCGGTCACGGTGATGTTGATATGGCCCCGGCCCTCCCCGGTGGCAGCATTAAAGCTGCCGGTATCCGGCACTTCGACGAAGGTCAGGTTAGCCAGCGCTTCGAGCTCGTCGAGTTGCTCCCGGACTTTGGTTTTGAAGAAGGTCGGGACGGGCTGAACGGTCTCCCCTTCCCGCATCGACAGCGCCGAGCCGGTGTCTGAAAAGCTGTAGGTGATAGTCGCTGGGGTGTCGTAAAGCCCGGCACCGCCCCAGTGGCTTTCCTCCTCGCTGAGCAGCGAATCAACCAGCAGATCGCCAGTGAAATAGGACGAATGACCCGGCAGGTTCAGCTGCTGCTCGGGCTCGCTGGCGCCACCAGCCCCGCTGCTCCATCCTCATCGGTCGCAGGGCTGCCGGAAGCGGTGCTGCTGGCCGAAGTCGCCCCATTGCCCGAAGCTTCATCGCGGCTGATCAGGCGGTATCCGGCGTAAACCGAAGCGCTGGCGACAGTCGCCCCACCGGCAACCACGCCGACCTGCGTCAGGCTCGGCGCTGAGGCTGCCGCGATAACCGGCGCTGCCGGGGCAAGGGGCAAGGCTGGCGGAGCTGGCGAGCTGGCGACACTGGCCGCCGCCGGAGCCGTAGGGAGCTGCACCAGCACGGGCGCGGTGGATGCTGCAATCGCGGGCGCTTGCATGGCCCAAGCCTCGGCCACGCTCGCGCTTTGCGATAGTACAGACTGCAGCGCCATCACCTGGCCGTTGGCGTAGAGCCACTGCCCGGCTTCGAGGACCTGGATGCCGTTGGGGGTGCTGACCCGGATCGCACCGCCGCCGAGTTGCTCGACGGCCAGCGTCTCGATCGGAACAAACTGAAAGCCGTCCTGTCCGCGCGCCTTGCACCCGAACCTGAGCCTGAGCCTGAGCTTGCGCGCTTTCATTGGCACCCAGACCCAGACCAACCCCCATGCCAAGGGCGAGGGCGCTTCTAAGCCCGCCCAGACCACGTCGATCAGGTCGTTTCATCGGTCGCACCGCACGACCAGAGAGGCTCGGCCCCGGTTCAGCCTCGAACAGAGGCAGACGGGACGATCTATCGCCAAAGTCAGTCTTGGTTCCAGTCGGAAATTTGTGGTTCAAGGGGTACTCTTTCGTCTGAAAACTGAATGCGCGGAACAGACAGTTTTCCGGCGGCGGAAATCCGGATTAAAGCAAGGCCATTTGTAGCATTATAGGGCAAATCAAAGGGCCGGGTGCTTTTTTTGCGTCGGGAAATAGACCGCAACATGGTCGCCCAGACGCACCTGACCTTCGCGCTCGACAAAGGCGGTGAAACCGCGCTTACCCTGGGCTGCCGTCGGGTAGGAAAGGCCCTTGCCCGGGTGGTGGCCCTCGATGATCTCTGCGGGAAATCTGCAGGGCGCATTTTCCAGATCAACGATGATGGTCCCGCCATCGGGGAACTGCAGCCGCGAACCGGGGGGCAGCAGGGACAGGCTGGGAACCCCGGAGAGCACGAGGTTGGCGCCCACCCACTCGGGTTGGATGCCAGTGTCGATGCCCATGATGGCTGCGGTCTCTGCCATCTCTTCGACGCTGAGCACGGTCAGCTGGCGCTGGTTTTTCAACGGTGTACCCTGCGGGTGGACGTTTCTGAGCCGGGAGCAGGCCGCGCGGGTCAAGCCGCCGTGGTCTTCGCCTGCGAAACCGGCGAAGGTCATCTGCACCGCCGACAGCGCGGCGGAAACCAGATCCTGATCCAGCGAACTGTTGACCCCGAGGAAGTTTACCGTGCCTTCGAATGTTTTCTTTAGTCCGGCCAAAGCCCATCTCCGTCGTTTCGTCTCACCCTGTGCAGCAGGCACAAAGGCCGACCGCCACCCTGCCGCGCCGGTGCAGCCGTCAAGTTGACACACATTGAAACATTTTGCCCCAAAATGTCACGGTATCGACCAACGCGCGAAAACCAAGCGCTCTATGCCTGAGGCTCCACAACGAGAGCTGAGGGCGGTCGAGCCGTTCAATCAAGACCTGCCTGAGCCCCTCGTTGACCGAATTTATCTTGCCCCTTGCACCTATGGCGTGCACGTTTGTCAGCGGGGCTTATGTATGATGAGGAGATCCATACCATGTCACGGCCCCCCGCAATTTCCGGCTTGGCTGCCGCCCTCGGCCTCTCGGTCCTGGCCGCTGCCACGGCTGCGGCCCAGCCGACCGCGCTGATCATCGGCAACTCCACCTACGCCAACTTTTCCAACCTGCCGGATGCAGCTTCTGACGCGACCATGCTCGCAGAGACGCTGGGCGGCAACGGCTACGACGTTGCCCTGCTGACCGACGCCGGCGCGCAGGAAACCCGCGCCGCCCTGTCCGCTTTCTTCGCTGGCGAAGCGGCGCCCGAACACCGGCTGTTCATTTACGCCGGTCACGTGGTGAGCGTCGATGGGGTCAACCACATTGTCCCGGCCGATGCCGCGGTGACCACCGGTCTGGACCTCGCCCTCAACTTCATCGCCATGGACGCTGTCTGGGCGCAGATGGAGCGCGATGACGTCCCCGACGTCGTGATCATGGACACCAGCTACCGCCACCTTGCTGATAACCAGCTCCGGCCGCTGCTGCCGGGCGCACAGATCTCCGACCGTGCCGTCGCGCCTGCGGACAGCGAGAGCACGCTGACGCTGATGGCGGTTCAGCCCGGCGCGCGCAACCTCGGCCAGAAAAACGACGCCAACGTTTTTGCGAAGATCCTCAACAACCGTCTCTCGCGCATGGACCGCGAGGCCGTGACCTTCCTCACCAACGTCGGTGCCCGGGTTGAGAATCAGTCCAGTGGCCGTCAGACCCCCTATCTCTCCGAGGGTTTCACCGCCGATGTACGGCTGAACCCCGAGGCGGAAGAGCCTGTCGCCGAAGGCCCAACGGCGCGTGAACAGCGTCTGTGGGACGCGATTCAGGGTTCAGATAACGTTGAGGATTTCGAGGACTACCTCGCCTTCTTCCCTGAGGGTTACTACGCGGACGCTGCGCAGGCTGCGATCGATGACCTGAACGCGCCGGACGAGCCGGAGTTCCAGATCACCCCAATCAACGAGTCCTGGTACGTGACCCGCAAGGCGAACGTGCGCAGCGGTCCGTCGACCAGCTTTGCCCGGATTGCCCGCCTGCCCGCGGCGACCGTGGTCTACAACCTCGGACAGGTTGCCGATTCCGGCTGGTACCAGATCATCATGCCGGACAACTCAACCGGCTTCATTCACCCGGCTCTGCTCGCACCGTGGGCAGGCTCCGAACTGGCCGCTTGGGCCACGGCCCAGAGCGAAGGTACGATTGATGCTTATCAGGCTTACCTTGATGCCTTCCCCGAAGGCCCCAACGCCGAGAGCGCGCAGGTCAGCATCGAAGTCCTGCTCGAGCAGGCTTACCGGGAGCAGCTCGCCGCCTACCGCATTCAGGAGATCAACCGCGACGTGGTGATCACGCGCCGCGCCAACCTGCGCCGCCTGCCGACCACCCGTTCGCAGGTCGCCAGCCAGATTGACGGCGGCACCCGCCTGACCGCGACCGGTATCGTCCGGGGACACCCCATGGATCCGGCTGGATCTGAACGGTGAGACCGTGTTCGTGCACAACAGCCTGTATGTGGTCTACGAAGGCTCCGTCTTCGCCGCCTGGGATCAGGCGGTCGAGGCCGACACCCTGCTCGGTTACGTCCGTTTCCGCGCTCAGCACCCCAACTCCCCGTTCGAGCAGGAAGCCGTGGCTGCGATCCAGTCGCTGCAGGCTGCAGAAAGCACGGGTTTCAAGGCTCTGGGTGGCGTCCACGTGGTCAAGCGGGCCAGCAGCGTCTACCGCAAGACTTCGCGCCAGTCGGCTGTCCTGACCGAAGCATCGGCTGGTGACACCTTCCGCGCCACGCGCCAGACCAGCAATGGCCGCTGGATCGAACTGCGGCTGGCCAACGGTACCGTAGGCTACATCCGCGCCGGTCGGGTTGAGCTCTACGCCGGTGCGGAGTTCGAGGCCTGGGATCAGGCCAGCGATGCCAACACCGTGGCGGCCTACCGTGACTTCCGCGATGAATTCCCCGGTTGTCGTTTTGACGAAGATGCGGTCAGCGCGATCGAAGACCTGCTCGCGCAAGGCCCGCAGATGCGTGACATCCGGGAGAAAATCTACCTGACCAACCGGGCCTTTGTCCTGACGCAGCCCGACGTCAGCGCTCCGCGCCTGGGTGTGATCAACGCTGACGTTCTGATCACGGCGACGGGTCAGGGCGGCGATCCGGAATTCTTCCGCATCAACACCACCAGCGGTGTTGGCTACGTGCTGGCGTCGTCCGCTGCGCTTTACGCCGGTTCCGAGCGTGAAGCCTGGGATCAGGCCCGGACCGCGAACTCGGTCGAGGCCGTTAACGCCTACCTGGCTGCCTACCCGAACGGGCGTTGGCTCCAGCCTGCGCTGCAGCTGCGCCAGCAGCTTACCGGCTACGAGATCAACCTCGGTGGTCTCAACATCCGGCTGTTCCCGGGCAGCTGACATCAGACGGTCGACGCACCGAGTCGACCGGAGCCGATGACCAAAGGAGGTGCTCACAGCACCCCTTTTTCTCTGTCCGTTGCCGATAATGCGCAGCCGGTCCGGAAATCGTCGGCCGCAGGGCTTAAGGGCTTGGAATCCGCCTGCCCGGCTGCTAGTTTGGCTAAAAATCATGCGGCTTTTACACTAAATCTGAAAAACAATGCACGAACCATCGTGTGATCGACGAGGAACGAAGCTGACCATGAAACGCAACCTGACCTCTTCCGTGGGGCTCGTCTGGGGCTGCTCGCCCTCTCCCTGCCCCTGCTCTCCGCCTGCTACTCCACCGTTGGCTACGACGGCCGGACCATGCTGCGCCCGCTGTCCAGTCCCGGGCCGTACTACAGCACGGCTACGCTGAGCGCGCCGATGTACGGACCCGCTCACCCGGGCCTGATCCCCATCGGCGGCTATCGTGCGGTGCAGGGCTACACCTACTACACACCCACCCCTATGGGCATGTCGCACTACACCATCCCGGCGACGCTGGGCTTCACCAGTTTCCCACTGGTTTCACGGCGGCTGGTCAGCATCGATGGTGTGTGCATCGTCGAGCCCGAACCGCTGGACGACTGCGACTAGGTCCGCACGCCGGTCCCGGCTTGCCCGGATCATCCCCGCGCGCAGATTGGGTTACGCACAGGAAAGTGCCCACGGAGGCCTTCGACCCGCGCCAAAATTATGTAGTCTGCGCGCCATGTATCTGACCCTGAATGCGCCTGATCTGGCGCGGCCGCTGTATGGGGCGATCGCACCCCACCTCCCCGCTCCGCTGGAGCGACGCTGGCGCCTGCCCAGCCGACGCGGCGGCACAGGACTGCCTGAGGCGGTCTGGCGCCAAGTGCTGTCGCTGGATATTGAAGAACGGCGACAGCGCCGCCTCCACCCCCTGTCCCCGGTGGAGCAGGACGCCATAGGGCGCTGCGCGGCCGCCAGTGGGACGGGCTCCTGCACCTGCTCGAGCAGCGCGGGATCAGCGGGGTGATGGTCTGGAACGGCTATCGGGGTCGTCGCGGCCTGCTGACGCTCGCGGCGCGGCACGCGGACCTGCCCGTGGTACAGTTCGAGCGCTGCGCCTTCCCCGGCTTCCTGCAGGCGGGTCTGGGCGGCACCAACGCCGGTGCCTCGCATCTGCTGGGTGAAGCCTTCGCCAGCACGGCGCCCGACCCGGGCATCATCGACTGGTTCGCCGCCACCCAGCGCCAGCGGCCAAAGCGCGGCCTGCTCGGTCGGCTGGCGCGGGCTCAGCCCGATAAGAACCAACAAGGCAGAGGCCCTGCCGGACCGTTTCATCTACTGCCAGCTGCAGGTTGCTGCCGATACCCAACTCACCATCCACGGTGGCTGGGTCAGGGATATGCCGACCTTCATCAACGCGGTCACCGAGGCAGCACAGGCCCTTCCCGGCGAATCAGCCGTGGTGTTCCGCCCGCATCCGTCCTGCGCGGTCGGACAGGCCGAAGCCCTGCAGCGCGCCACGGCATCCAGTGACCGGGTCCGGGTTATCACCGGCGGGACTTCAGCCGCCTTGCTGGCGCGCAGCGCGGCGGTGGTCACCGTCAATTCATCGGTCGGGCTGGAAGCCTTCGCCTACGATCGCCCGGTGGTGACGTTGGGGCAGAGCTTCTACGGCGGACGCGGGCTCACACTGGAAGTGGAAAATCAGACCGCGCTAGGCGCCGTTTTCGAGGGCCTTGGCGATCTGACCTTCGAAGCCGACAGGCGCAGGCGGTTTCTGACCTGGTTACGGGACGAGGGCTTTCAGCGCTGGCCATCCTCTGCCGCTGATCCGGCCGCACAGGCGCTGGCGCAGCACGTCGCTGCGCTCATGCGGGCTGAAGGCCGAAGCTGGCTGACTGGCTGGATTGAATGGGCTGATTGGAGGCACCAGCAAAGGGGCCGTTAGCCTGCTTCGTCACCGCCCAGTTGCGCCGCCAGTGAGGCTTCGAGGAACAGATCAATTTCACCATCGAGCACGGCGCCGGTCTGCGAGGTTTCCACGCCGGTGCGCAGGTCTTTGACCATCTGGTAGGGCTGGAGCACGTAGGAGCGAATCTGGTGCCCCCAGGCGATGTCCGACTTCTCATCATTGACCGCCTGCGCCGCATCCTGCCGCTTGCGCAGTTCCAGCTCGTAGAGCTTGGCCTTGAGCATGTTCATGGCCGTCGCGCGGTTCTTGTGCTGACTGCGGTCGTTCTGACACTGGACAACGATGCCCGTGGGCTCGTGGGTAATGCGCGTACGGCTGAGTCGGTCCGGTTGACGTGCTGGCCGCCCGCGCCCGACGCACGGTAGGTGTCGACCCGCAGGTCTTTATCGAGGATGTCGACCTCGATGCTGTCGTCCACCACCGGGCTGACCCAGACCGAAGCGAACGAGGTATGGCGGCGGTTCTGGCTGTCGAAGGGTGAAATCCGCACCAGTCGGTGCACCCCGGTCTCAGTCTTCAGCCAGCCAAAGGCGTTCTCGCCCTTTGATCTGCAGCGTGGTGGACTTGATGCCAGCTTCTTCACCGGCAGATTCTTCGAGCACGTCGAGGCTGTAGCCGTGGGCGTTGGCCCAGCGCGAATACAGCCGCAGCAGCATGCCCGCCCAGTCCTGCGCCTCGGTTCCCCCGGCGCCGGCGTTGATCTCGATGAAGGCATCGTTGGGATCAGCTTCGCCGGAGAGCAGGGACTCAAGCTGCTTTTTGGCGGCCTGAGCCTGCAGGCTCAGGATCTGCGCTTCGGCTTCGGCGACAGTTTCCTGATCGCCCTCTTCTTCGCCCAGCTCGATCAGGTCGCGGCAATCCTGCAGCTCGGTGCTCAGGCTGCGATAGCCCTCGATCGCAGCCTCGAGCCGCTGGCGCTCCTGCATGGTCTTGCGGGCGTTGTCCGCGTCATTCCAGAGGTTGGGATCCTCGGACAGCGCCGTCAGTTCGTCGAACCGGCGTAGAGCGTTGTCCCAGTCAAAGATGCCTCCTCAGCAGCGCGAGGGATTTTTCAATCTCCTCGGCGACCGCTTGAATCTCAGCGCGCATACGTCTCTCGTCCCTGCGTTCCGGTTGCTTTAGCTGCCGCGCGACCACCAGCCACGGCGGCGTGGACCTTCCTTCTTCGGCGTATCTGGCTCCACAGCCAGCGTCGCCAGAGCGGGCGGATCCGCCCTCGTCGTCGGAAGCTTCTGCCTTGGTGTCTGCGGCGGGCTCGTCTTTGGCGTCGGCCTTTTCTTCGGCCTTATCCTCTGACTTGGCATCAGATTTGGCGTCGATTTCCGTCGGCGCCTGGATTTCCGTGGCGCCCGGGCGCTTCTTCGGCTTTTCTTCCTCGTCGCTGGACTTCAGCCGGTGCAGCCTCAACCGGCCGCAATCCGCTGTTCGCTGCGCCCGCATCCGCCTCGGGCTCGGCTTCTGACTTGGCTTTGCTGCGGGTGCGCTTGCGCGGCTTGGGCTTGTCTTCGGCGTCACTTTCCGCATCTGCAGCCGGTGCGTCTTCCGTCGACGTCGCTTCAGCGTTCGCAGCTGGCTCAGCCGCTGCGTCAGTGGCTTCGTTCACCGCCTCTGCGTTGTCGCCCGCCTCGTCGTCGCCTCGCGACTTACGGCGGTTGCGACCACCGCGCTTGCCCCGGCGACGCTTGGGCTTATCGCCGTCTTCACCGGCCTCAGCTTCCGGACGATCGGACGCGTCGCCGCTGTCATCGCTGCCGGTGTCCGACGAAGCACCCGCCTCGCCATCGCCGTCTCGCTTACCGCGCCGACGACCACCACGCTTACCGCGCTGGCGGCGGAACCGCCCTCGCCTTCGCCGTCTTCGCCGTCAGTACGATCCTCAATGTCATCAGAGGTGCGGCTGTCGCCGTCATCCTCGCCTTCACCGCGAGACCCGCGACCCCGGCCGCGACGCCCGCGACGGCTACCGCCCTCTTCGTCATCGCGGCTGCGATCCTTATCCCGGTCCTCCGAGCGACCCCCACGGCGGCCGCGACGGCGATCCTTCTTCGGCGCCGTCGGATCGGCGGTGTAGCCTTCCTCGAAGGTCTCGACCTTGTCTTCGGTGTAAACCCGCAGGTGGAAGTGTGGTGAGTGCAGATGCGCATTCGGCAGTACGGCGATCTTCACCCCGTGCTGGGTTTCCAGATGAGCCAACTCTTCCCGGTGATCGTTGAGCACCTTCAGCGCGGCATCGGTCGGGGCGTCGATCTCGATCCGGTCAAGATTGTCACGCTCGAGCAGCAGGTCGCCGATCCGGCGCATGATCGACGAGGCCAGCGACCCCGACGAGCGCACAACACCGATCCCGCCACAAACCGGGCAGCCGACCATGGTGGTATCGAACACGGACGGACGGACGCTGGCGCGACAGCTCCAGCAGGCCGAAGGGCGAAATCCGCCCCAGCTGAATGCGGGCACGGTCACCGCGCATGGATTCCCTTCGGAGCCGGCGCTCGACCTGCCCCCGGTGGCGCGATTCATCCATGTCGATGAAGTCGATCACCACCAGTCCGGCAAGATCGCGCAGACGCAGCTGCCGTGCCACTTCCTCAGCGGCCTCAAGGTTGGTCGCCAGTGCCGTCTCCTCGATCGACCGCTCGCGGGTCGCCTTGCCCGAGTTGACGTCGACCGCGACCAGCGCCTCGGTCTGGTTCAGTACCAGATAGCCGCCGGACTTGAGGGTCACCACGGGGTTGAACAGTGCGTCGAGCTGCTGCTCGGCCTTATGCCGCTGGAACAGCGACGTGCCTTCATTCTTGAACTGCTGAACCCGCTTGGCGTGCGACGGGGTCAGGGTCTTCATGAAGCTCTTGGCGTCTTTGTAGCCCTCGTCACCCTCAACCAGCACTTCTTCCATATCGCTGGAATACATGTCGCGGATTGCACGCTTCATCACGTTGGCTTCTTCGTAGATCAACGAAGGGGCCATGGAGTTGAGCGTGGTTTCGCGGATCCGTCCCAGGTCCGGCGCAGGTATTCATAGTCGCGCTTGATCTCGGCCTTGGTCCGCTGGCCACCGGCCGTCGGACGATGATCGAAATATCCTGTGGAGGTCCAGATCATCGAGGATGGTCTTGAGCCGGCGACGGTCCTTGGGCGAGGAAATCTTGCGGGAGATGCCTCCGCCCCGGGTCGTGTTCGGCATGTAAACGCTGTAGCGACCGGCGAGCGAGAGGTAGGAGCTCAGGGCCGCGCCCTTGTTGCCGCGCTCTTCCTTGGTCACCTGAACCAGCATCACCTGCCGGCGCTTGATCACCTCCTGAATCGAGTAGCGGCGGGAGATGATCGAGTGCATGATCGAGCGACGCTCGGCGTCTTCATCGAACATATCCTCGTCGTCATCGTCGTGATCGATGTCGTCGTCGTTACCGTCCTGATCGTCGTCGTCATCGTCGTCACGGTCTGAACGACCGCGAGCAGATTTCCCGCCCTCAGCGCTGTCTTCATCGCCCCAACCGCCCTTGCGGCCCCGACGGGAACGCCGACGCCGGCGCGAGCGTGGCTTCTTGCCACCCTTCTTCGTCCTCGTCATCGTCGCCTTCAGCGCTGGCGTCAGCGTCTTCGGACGCTTCTGCACCATCGCCGTCGCCATCGCTGTCATCATCATCGTCGTCGTTGTCGTCACCAGCACCGCCGGCGCCGGCTTCTTCGATCACGAGGTCGCGTTCGTGCAGTTCTTCGATACCGCCTTCACCGTCAACGCCAGGATCATCGCCGTCGCTGGTGTCAGCCTTGGCTTCAGCTTCCAACTGCTCGTCATCGTCATCGTCATCGTCATCGTCATCGTCACCGCCGTCGTCTTCGTCATCACCCTGCGGCAGGTCACGGGCGGCATCGCTCAGCGTCACCGCGTCGTTGCTCACGACCTTGTCGTCCTCGGTGCCTGTTGCGGCGGTTGCGGTCTTGGCGGGCTCATCGCCGTCGTCGCTGTTGTCACCATCGGCATCGCCCGTGTCGGCCGCGCCGGTTGCTGCATCGTCCATCGTCTGCAGCCTCGGTCAGCGATACCGTCGCTTCGTCCGCTCCGGCTGCAGCTTCGACTGGCGCGGCATCGGTGTCAGCAGCCGCATCGGCAGCATCAGCAACGGCGGCATCGTCACCACCGACCTGAAGATTGTCGGCCGTCATGGCCTCGGGCGCGATGAAGTCACCGTTCTGATCGACCGGAAAATCGACGTGGGGCTGATCCCCCTCCGGATCCACAGCCGCCGCAGTTTCGGTGCTGCGGCCACCCCGGCCCCGACCACCCCGGCGCGGATTGGCGCGGTGGTTCAGGAAGCGCTGGCGGCGCTCCTCGACCTTGTCTTCGACCTCGCGCAGCAGTGCCTCGCGGTCCGCGACCGGCAGCTGGTAGTAGTCGGGATGGATTTCGGAAAATGGGAGAAAGCCGTGGCGGTTACCGCCGTAGTCGACAAAGGCCGCCTGCAATGACGGTTCAACCCGTGTCACCCGGGCCAGATAGATGTTGGATTTAATGGGGCGGCGATCAGCGGTTTCGTGATCGATTTCCTCGATCCGACCGTCGATCATAACCACGACCCGGGTTTCGTCACTCCGGGACGCGTCGATAAGCATTTTCTTGCTCATCATATCTCCTAACGCTGCTGCCAGCTTTCGCGGTGACGCAAACGCGCTCATCCGCCAGCGGCGCAGCTATGTTACGGGTTGCACAGTGGCAACCGGTGTTCATCGGGCGCAATTCGCGATTTATCGAGTTCAGACATGGGCGAGTTCTCTCGCTCCATGTTTGCAAGGCCCCGTCGGTTTTGGCTTCGGGCGCCCAGCTTCTGCCGTCGTCATCATCGCGTGAAGAATTGCGATCAAACAGCGCGGACCTCCGCACTGCCCCTCCTACTTAAGCTTCGTAACCTTGGGCGTCCACCTCAAATGCCGCACCTCAGCTGCGCCCCGCGTAATTCTTGGTTCACAGTGCTGAATTTACACTTGTGAAAAACATTATAAACCATTATTTTCAGGTTATATTTTAATTATCAATTTTCTAATTGCCGATTCGAATTAAGCTCTCCTCACGGGCTATCACTCGAAAAAGGCCCGATGTTTTCAAGGGTTCTGGGTCGTGCGACTCGCTGCTGTTGTCCAAATGCTGAAGGTTGCCGTACCGGCAGGCCTCGCCCTGGTGCTCTGGGGCGTGCTCGCGGCTGACGTGCCGCTGAGCCTGAAGCAGCACAGGCCCAGACGCACGCTCAGACCTTTGGCCATCCGAGCGTCAGCGGTATCGCCGTCAGTCCAAGCTATGAGCGAACCCGGATTTCAATCGGCGTCGACAAAACACTGGCCTATCGCCTCGCCCTCGCGCAGGCCCCCGACCGCCTGATCCTCGACATGCCGACCGTGCATTGGGCCATTCAGCCCGGCAACCTGCCCCAGCCCGGCGGGGTCGTCCGCTCGGTGCGCTACGGCCATCAGACCGCGCAGACGTCGCGCATCATCTTCGACCTGTTCGAACCGGTTGCGGTCGCCAATGCACTGATCCTCGATCAGAGTGGCACCAACCGGCATTCGCTGGAGATCGAGCTGAAGCCGCTGGCTGGGATCGCGGCAAACGCGCCCCAAAATCAGAGCCCGGACACCTTCGCCGCCACCCAGCCTTTGCAAACCTCGCGTTCCAGCGCCGACGGCGTACCGGTCACGGATATACTGCGCCACAACACCAGCGAAGCGGCATCCATGCTGCCCGTGCAGCGCTTCGATCGGGGTCTGCCTGTTCCCTCGATCCGGCCCCCGGTGCCCGCGCAGGTGATTGGCCGCCGGATCGTCGTCCTCGACCCCGGGCACGGCGGCAAGGATCCCGGCGCGACCAAGAACGGCATCCGGGAGAAGGACCTGACCCTCGCCACGGCTCGCGAGATCAAGAGCGCGCTGGAAGCCACCGGCCGTTACGACGTGCACCTGACCCGGGAGGGGGATACGTACATCAAGCTGCGCGACCGTTACGAAATCGGTCGCGGTCATCAGGCCGACCTGTTCATCTCCATCCACGCCGACGCCAACCCGCGCCGGTCAGCGCGGGGTGCTTCGGTCTACACGCTCTCCGACGACGCCTCGGATGCCGAAGCTGCGGCCCTCGCCCTGCGCGAGAACAAGTCTGATTTCATCGCCGGCCTGCCGGTCAGCGAACGCTCTGATGGCCTGATGTCGATCCTGCTCGATCTGGCCCACCGCGAGACCCTGAATTCGTCGGCACAAGCCGCTGAGATTTTCAGCGAGGAACTGCAGAAATCGTGGGTGACCATCGACCCGCCCCATCGCTACGCCGGCTTTGCTGTGCTCAAGGCCCCGGACATGCCGTCATTGCTGCTGGAAATGGGCTTTGTCACCAACGCGCAGGACGCCGACATGCTGCGCACGTCCGCGCAGCCGCAAGCCGCTGGTGCGCGGCATCGTTGACGCCATCGACCGTTATTTTGCCACGCCCTTGCAGTAGAGGCATGCCGCGCGCATCTAAATCTGATAGTTATGCGGCGATTCAGATCGCCCAGCGGGTGATGGGCCCTCGACGGCCCTCACCTCGTCGACATGACGAACCAACCGAGTAACCCACCGACCGATTGAGCCGCCCGATGGCGACCGGAGAAACAGAGCCCCATGGTCTCGTTTGCCCTGAGAACCCTGCGATTCCTGTTCATGACCCTGCTGCTCGGGGTCGTGCTGGTGTTCCTGCTGCTCGCGGGTGGGTGCGGGTACATGTACTACCGCTACGGCCATGACCTGCCGGATCACGAGGTGGTGCAGGACTACCAGCCCAAGGTCATCACCGTTTGCATGCTGCCGACGGCGCACTCATGGCTGAGTTCGCCGAAGAACGTCGGCTGTTCATCCCGATCGAACAGGTGCCCGAGCACGTGGTCGAGGCCTTCATTTCGGCCGAGGACAAGGACTTCTTCCGCCACGGCGGGGTCGATTTCATCTCCCTCGGCAAGGTAATGCTGCGCAACGTCCAGCGGATGGTTGATGGCCGACGCCTTGCCGGGGCTTCGACCATCACCCAGCAGGTGGCCAAGAACTTCATCACCGGCGACAGCTATTCGGTCGAGCGCAAAATCCGCGAGGCCTTTATCGCTTGGCAGCTCGAGCGCGACCTGACCAAGGACGAGATCCTCGAGCTCTATCTCAATGAGATTTTCTTCGGCCTGCGCGCCTACGGGCTTGCGGAGGCGTCGCTGGCCTACTTCGACAAGGCGGTTGCCGACCTGACGGTCTCTGAGGCTGCCTATCTGGCCGCCGTGATCAAGGGACCGTCAAACTACGAACCCGACGACGAGGAAGAGCTCGCCCGTGGCATGGACCGACGCGCCTATGTCCTGCGCCAGATGGCTGAAAATGGCTATCTGAGCACCGAAGAAGCCGAAGCCCTCGCCGAAGTCGTGCCGGACTTTGACCTGCAGTTCCGCTCCAACGCGGCAGCGACTGATGAAACCGGCTACTTCAGCACCGAGGCCTATCGCCAGCTTTCGACCACCTATGGCCCCGACGTGGTTCGGACCGAAGGGCTGTCTGTACGCACCACCATGGATACCCGGCTTCAGACCCTGGCGCAGCAGACGCTGCGCGATGGCCTGATCGACTACGACCGCCGCCACGGCTTCCGTGGTCCTGTGGGGCAGGTTGATCTTGCCGACTGGCAGGACGGCTTGGCGGCGTGGGAAAGACCCTACGACCTGCTCGACCTGCTGCCCGCGGCAATCATCGACGTTGACGGCTCCACCGCCGTACTCGGTTTTGAAGACGGCGCCACCGGCCGCTTGCCCTACGACGGCTATGTTTGGGCACGGCCAAAAATTAGCGATGACGCTGTGGGTGAGGAACCCCGCCGGGTCGAGGACATCCTGAGCCCCGGCGACGTGGTGCTCGTCTCAGCCCGCGAAGACGGCGATTTCACGCTTGAGCAAATCCCGGAAATCGAAGGCGCCCTGATCGCGCTCGACCCGCACACCGGACGGGTGCTGGCGCTTGGTCGGCGGCTACGCCTATGACCCGGCACAGGGCGCCCTGAACCGCGCCACGCAGGCCGAGCGCCAGCCCGGCTCGACCTTCAAGCCCTTCGTCTACCTCGCCGCCATGGAACAGGGGCTGTCGCCGAATTCGACCGTGCTCGACAACCCGTGGATCATTCCGGGCGTGGATGATGAGCCAGACTGGCGACCGCAGAACTACGACGGCACCTTCTGGGGGCGCCAGCCGCTGTATAAGGGTCTGGAGTGGTCGCGCAACCTGATGACCATTCGACTGGCCAACGAGGTCGGCATGGGCCGGATCGTCGAAATTGCGCGCGACTTCGGGATCGACGACAGCCTCCCGCCCTATCTTTCTATTTCGCTGGGCACGGCAGAGACCACTTTGATGGACCTGACCAGCGCCTACGGGATGCTGGTCAACGGCGGGAAGCAGATCGAACCCACCCTGATCGACCGCGTGCAGGATCGCTATGGCCGGACGCTGTTCCGGCATGAGCGTCGCAACTGCGCGGGCTGCAATGATCCCGAGGACTGGGACCGGACCAGCATGCCCGTGGTCTTCGAGCACGGGGAGCAGGTGACCAGCGAGCTGGCGGCCTATCACGTTGTTTCTATGCTGCGCGGCGTGGTGGAACGCGGTACGGCTGCGCGGCGGGTCGGGCTGGTCGTCGCCCGGCCGGTCGGGGGCAAGACCGGCACCACGCAGGAATCCAAGGACGCCTGGTTCATCGGCTTTTCGCCGGATCTGGTGGTCGGGGTCTATGTCGGCTTTGACCAGCCCCGGTCGCTGGGCGCCAAGGAATCCGGCGGCAAATCGGCCTCACCGATTTTCGCAGCCTTCATCAACGGCGCGCTTGCTGACACCCGTGACCCAGTTCCGCTACCCGGTTGGCGTTCCGATTTCGAACATCGACCCGCGGACCGGCGTGATCGACGTGCGTATGGTTGCGGACGACGGCCGTGTGATCGGCGAAGGCGAAGAGCCCCGCGAAGCCGTCAGCGGCAGCCGCGGCTCGCGCCAGTCGGGCGGCAGCGCGTCGGGCAATTCCTCGACGTCGGGCAGCCGGTCTTCGGGCGGCGGGTCATCGGGCAGCCGATCCGGCGGCAACACCGTCAGCGACGCCGACGCCATCTTCTGACAGTTGAAGTTTCAGCCGCCGGTGACAGGCGGGAACACCGCGACCTCATCGCCCGCGTGGATCAGCGTGTCTGGCTCGGCAAAGACCTGGTTCACCGGCAACGCGGAGCTTGGCGCGCTGCTCCAGCGCCCGGGCGTGCCCCGGCCCCAGACTGGGCAGCCAGTCGAGCAGCGCCTCGACCGTCATCGGGCTGCCGGGAAGGGCCTGGCGTTCCTCGTCGAGGCCGATCTGAACCCGTACCCAGGCGAAATATAACAAACGGATCATCACGTTTCCTCGCTGGCCCTGATGATGGTCGCGCGCTGCCCGGATTTTGCCACGCTTAGGGTCCATGGCTTCCTGCAAGCAACGAATGACATAACTGTGAATGACCAAGCACAAAAAACTGGTCTGCAGCGTTGGGAATATCGCCGGGTCCGACTAGATAAACAAGCAGTCGGTTCTCATCAGAGTGCGGTTTCCCCGGGGAGTACACAATCAGCATGATCGCAGCCATCTCAGATGCTGGCCGCCGCACTGCGCACGCCGGGCCCGCCCGAGATGTCCGCCGTGTGATGCCTGTAGTGCTGGGCGCGTTTGTGGCCGTGGTTTTTGCGATGCTGCTGGCCCTGTCAGCTCTGCCGGCTGCCGCGCAGAGTGAGCGGCTCTCCGAGCAGGAGCGCCGGATCAGCGGGCTGGTCAAAACCGGGCGCGCCATGCTGTCCAACCAGCAGTACGCCCGCGCTTACAAACACTTCCTCACCTACACCCGGCAGGAACCCGAGGAAGCCCGGCTCTATCGCTGGCTGGTGCTCTCCAGCATCTACGCCGAGCGCAAGGATGCGCTGACCGAGCTGATGACTGAGGCTGCCGCGCAGGAAGAGGCGACCACCAAGCTGCCGTTCCTGCCCGATCTCGCCGACTATGCGCTGGCCGAATTGGCCATGGCCGATGGCGATATCACCGCCGTCGAGACCCTGCTGCAGGACTTTTCCGAACGCCGCGCGCCCTCCCCGTGCTGGTGCTGCTGGGGCAGGTTGCGCTGCTCAACAACAACTTCGACGACGCCCAGCGGCTGGCGCAGGCCGCCGTTCGCAAAGACCCCGGCGACCCGGAGGCCGAGCGGCTCGCCGCCATCTCGCGCGGTCTCAACACCATGACCACGCAGCTCGATGAACTTATCCTCGACCCGGTGGCTTATGACTTCATGCGACTGACCGAGCCCGAGGTTTTCGGCACAGCGCTGCTGCTGCCCTACCAGCCTCAGGCGCTGCAGGAGCAGGTCAGCACCCAGCTGATCGAAGCCTATCTGTCGATTGGCAATCGCAACCCCGAACTGCGGCAGCTGGTCGACGTCTTCCGCCTGCTCGCCGATCTGTCGGTGGGTGGTGTCGAGCCTGCTCAAGATCGAAGCCAACGTGAATGAGTTGGCGGTGCTGTCGCCCGACTTTGCTGAATCAGAGAGTTTCCTCAAGGTGCTGGAGCTGATCGGCCGCTTCTGGCTGGCCGTGCGCGAGTACGAGCGCGCCTTTGATACTTTTGACCAGATCGCCCTGCTGCAGGAACAGCGCGGGGACGTCGCTGAGTTTGCCTGCTCGCTGGTGATCCTCGGGCGCACAGCGACCCTGATGGGGCGGCGCGATGAGGCCCGTGACTTCCGCGACCGCGCCCGATCGGTGACCGAGCAGCTTTCACAGAAATCGCGCGCGGATCTGGTGGGCCCTGGGGGCAGGCATGGCCCTTCGTCGGCGTGGTTCTGCTCGCCCTGCTGGCGCTTGTATCGCTGGCCGGTACGCGGGTGCTGGCGCCCGGTCTGATTGCACCGCTGCGGCCGGCAGCACCAAAGACGGCGCGCGCACTCTCCAACCAAACGACCCGCCGGGTCTGGATCCGCAGCCTGCGGCTGATCGGCTTTGCGCTGCTGTTCGGCAGCCTGTTCGCGGCGCTGGCGCTGGGCGCACTGGTGCTCGACTGGGCCGCGGTTGAACGCTTCCAGTGGCGGGATGAGACCATCGCCTACAACCAGCTTCTACGCGTGGACCGACGTACCTCGGATGCTGGCCGTCGCCTTTGGTGCTGCCTGCCTGCTCGCCGCCGTTGTGCTGCTGATGCTGGCGACCCTGTCGCGGCAGAACGCGCCCGAAGTGGCGCAGCAGGTCGATACCCGCATGGCGACGGGCGGCAGCCTCGAAGCTTACGTCACGGCGCTGGGTGCAGAAGGTGTTCAAGCTGGTGCTGGTGCCGGTGCCGTTGCGGCGCGCAACCCGGCGCTCGTGCGTCGCGCGGAAGCCGTCACCGAAGGCGGCCTGCCCGGGTGGGTGTTCCCGTTCGCGCTGAGCCCGATATTGTTCGCCGCAGGGCTGATCCTGCTGTCCTCCGTGCTGACCGGTTACCGCTTCCTGCCCACCCCGGAACAGCCAACACCGCCGCTGTGCGACCCCGACACCTACGTGCCGCCGCCGTTCCTGCAGGCCAGCCAGCCGCCACCGCCCCAGCAGCAGCAACGTCAGGCGCCCATGGGCGGGGACAGCGAGGGCGAAACCGGCCTTGACGTCTCCGACAGTGAAGTGCCGGACAGCGCGCTGGATGAGCTGCCGTTCGAGCGCTCGGTCGGCGGTCTGGACGATGCAGGTGAGCCGCTGGACTACTACACCCGCCTTCCCGACCGGCAGTTCGATATCGACCGCTCCACCGGCGTGGACAGCAATACCAACCGCTCGGGGGCCTACCGCCTCGAAGACACCGGTTTAAGTCCCAGACAGGCCGTCCCCGACCGTTATCGCGGGCGCTGGGACTGACCGACCGGCGACCTGAAAGACGCGCGGCGCCGTTGGGCGCCGCTCCGCAGAGAAGAAAACGCAACCTTTGAGCCCTGATGGCAGAGACAGAAAAATGACCGAAGAGACCATGACCGACGCGACCCCTGAAGCCGCTGCTGAGCCTGTGGCTGAAACCGCCGCCGCCGCACCCGCAGAGGCATCCGCCCGGCTCGATCAGGCCGCCATCGACCGCTTTGCCAGCCGCTTTGCCAGCATCGCCGCAGAAGTGCGCAAGGACATCCTCTCACCCGAGGGCGAGGAAGACTTTGTGGCCGAGCTGCTGACAGCGTTGTTCGCGCGCGGGCACGTGCTGCTCGAATCCCGTCCGGGTCTGGGCAAGACCACGCTGGTCCGCTCGCTGGGCGCGGCGCTGGGGCTGCAGTTCGGCCGGGTCCAGTTCACCCCGGACCTGATGCCGGCCGATATCACGGGCACCACCATCCTGCGCACCGACGAGCGCGGCGGGCTCTACCCGGAATTCCAGCCCGGCCCGATCTTCGCCAACGTCCTACTCGCCGACGAGATCAACCGCGCCAGCCCGAAGACGCAGGCGGCCCTGCTCGAAGCCATGGCCGAGCGTCAGATGACCGTCGCTGGCACCACCTACAAGCCCGGCCAGAACTACAGCGACGGCTCGGGCGACGTCGCCAACGCGGATACCGGCAGCGATGCTGCTGGCCTGTTCCACGTGCTCGCCACCCAGAACCCGATCGAGCAGGAAGGCACCTACCCTCTGCCCGAGGCGCAGCTCGACCGCTTCTTCTACAAGCTGGTGATCCCGTCTCCCGACGACGGCCTGCTCGCCGATATTGTCACGCACACCACCGGGGTGCAGCGGGAGAAGTCAGAGACCGCCCAGCACGTCGAAGGTCTGAGCTTTGAGGAGCTGCAAGGGCTGCAGGCGCTGCCGCCGCTGGTCGAAACCCCGCAGAGCGCGCTGAATTTCGCCGTGCAGCTGTGTCAGGTGCTGAACCCGGTCGCCGGGCGACCCAGCGCGCTGGCCGCCGCAAATGAATACGTGATGTACGGCCCGTCGCCGCGCGGGGCGCAGGCGCTGATCCTCGCCGCCAAAGTCCGCGCGCTGGTCGAAGGCCTGCCCAACATCAACGCCGACCTGATCGCCAAGGTCGCCGGTCCGGCCCTGCGCCACCGGGTGATCCTGAACCACCGCGCCGCCATCGACGGCATGGACAGCGACAGCCTGATCGCCGCTGCGATCCAGCACCTCCGCGACGCGGAACAGAGCTAGGACCAGCGACCCTTGGCACAGCCCCAGAACCCGCAACCGGCCGGTCAGATCCCGGCACACAGACGGCTCGACGATCTCGACCCGGCGATCCTGCGCGCGGTCGGTGACCTGGGCCTGCCGCCGCTGTGGGTGCCGCCGCAGGGGCCTGTCGATCGGCAGCCATCTCAACAAGCTCGATGGCGACAGCCTCGAGTTCAAGCAGCACCGGACCTACACCCCGGGGACGACGTGCGCCGTGTCGACTGGGCGCTCTATGGCCGCTCGAAACGGCTCTACACCCGACTGGTTCAGGACGAGCACCTACCCCGGCTGGTGCTTGCGCTCGATACGTCCGCATCGATGGCGACCGGGGGTTGGCCGGACAAGTTCCGGGCGACGATCGAGCTTTGCCTGCAGCTGGCACTGATCGGGCTGAACAGTGGCTAGGCCGTGCGGGTTCTGCCCTTCGGCGAGAGTGTCGCCAGCGAAGGCGCCATCAACGTCATCCATCCGCGCCAATTGCTGGGCTCGCTGCGTCCAGCGCCTCGCAGGGCTGGAACCTCCGGCCCGACCAATCTTCGACGCGCTCGGGCAGGCCTCGCTGGATTGGCGCAATCAGGGGGCCATGGTCGTGGTTCTGACCGACCTGCTGCAGGACGTCGACGACGATGCGCTGAACGAACCGGCGCCTGAAAACCTGCCCGGCCTGCCGCTGACAGCGAGCGAACGCGGGCACCTCGACAGCGTGCGACCGCAGGCGCGCCGACGCCTGCTGCTCTCCAGCCAGATGGTAGCACGGTCGCTGCGGTTCAAGAGCCACCCCAACATTCGCGGCGTGCTGTGTCAGGTCGCCGGCCAGCAGGATCAGGACCTGAGCCAGGCGCGCCAGATCATCGACATGGAGAGCGGTGTGCTGCAGCGTCTCGCCTTCACCCGCGCGGCGTCGCGGGCCTACTGGATGAGTGTTTCTGTTTCTGTTACCACCACCCCAAAATACCATTCTGGACATAAAGGAAATAGCAGCAGCCAGCATTGCTGCAATACTTGAAACTAAAATGTCTCTATTTTTTATATGTGATAATTCATGTGCAAGGACTCCTTCTAATTCATCTCTATTCAAAAGTTTTAAAATACCAGTTGTTACTGCTACTTTTGCATTTTTTGGATTTCTGCCAGTTGCAAAAGCATTTGGTTGATCACTGTTAATTACATATAACTCAGGCATTGGCATTTTTTCTTTCTGTATAAGATTGGATATTATTTGGGTTACTTCTTCGTATTCTCCGTCTTTTATTGGTTGAGCTCTTGTTGATTTAATAGCTAAATTACCAGAAAAAAAGTATATAAAAAAATTAAAAATTACAGCAAAAAAGAGCGCAGAG
>JAYQIC010000011.1:0-303050 GCA_038141425.1 Rhodospirillaceae bacterium
GACCTTGAAAAAGCAGAGTAGTTCATTCTGGGCGAACGAATGAAGGCCAAGGCTGATCACCGCGTACCGCTGACCCCGCGAATGCTGGCCATACCGGAAGAGGCCAAACTCAAGAGTGGCAACCGCCGCCTGATCTTCCCTGGTCCAACCGGCGAAAAGTCATTGTCTGAAAATACGTTCCAGAAGCTGGTACGAGACATGGATGCCGATCTTGGCGTGCCTTGGCGAAGTGGCGTGCACCCCTCGGGAATGGTTCGTCACTGCCTTTTTCAATCCAGTCTCAGACGGTCATCAACCAACGCCCTGGCCCAGCGCAAAGCCCTGCTCACCGTGTCCGGGGCTGACACGATAAATCAATCAGGGCTTGGCAACTTCTTCAAACAGAACCCCAACCGCATAATTTCGGCTCATGATCATTATTGGTTTCCGTCAGGGAAGGGGTAGATGAGGCATGGTCTCTACAGAGTTCAGGCACAAAGAGGTTGTGAGACTGAATGAGGGACCCTAGTCCCAGAACTTCTGTCTAAGCTTCGGCTACATAAACTTTTCCAAGGGGGAATGGCGGAGAGGAAGTCCGCGTCTCTGCGATCCCATGCCGTCTCATTAGATGCTATAAAGTCATGATAATCAGTTAGTTAATATGGTTTAGCGTCCCATGCAGTCTCTTGCCAGTCCGCTGCTTCCCAAATATTATGTGGGGCAGAGGGTGGGGTATCAGGCGAAAAAATAAATGCCAAAAAAAGGTCCGCATCAGGAAAAACGGCTCTCTCCGGCCTTTGTCAGCTCAAACCCACCACCCGGCAAATACGGTGATGGCAATGGCCTGATGCTGGTCGTAGAGCCATCCGGGTCAAAACGTTGGGTCCAGCGCGTTGTCATCAACGGCAAACGCCGGGACATCGGCCATGGTTCGCTGCAGCTTGTCAGCCTGAAGGAAGCGCGTGAAAAAGCTTTAGCGGCGAGGAAGCTGGCACGCGAAGGCGGGGACCCACTGTCAGACCGCCGGCGTGATCAAGACATCGCCACGTTCGAGCAGCTGGCGAAGAAAGTGCATCAGCTGAAGCTACCAACATGGAAGAACGCCAAACACGGGGGCCAGTGGCTTAATACGCTACAGACCTACGTCTTTCCCAAGCTGGGGGACCGCAAGGTATCAGACATTACCAAATCCGACGTGCTGAGTGTTCTGGAGCCTATATGGACGACGAAGCACGAAACTGCCTCCCGGGTACGGCAGCGTATGGGCGAAGTCTTCAAGCGCGCTATTGCGCTGGACTGGCGTCACGATAATCCTGCGGAGGCCGTAAAAGCGACACTGCCACGGATAGGTCGTGGACGCGTCAAACACCACAAGGCGTTGGACTACAATCTGGTCAGTCAATTCATCGCCGAGCTGCGACAGCGCCAAGCCTGGCCTGTCACCAAGCTGGCCTACGAGTTCCTGATCCTGACAGCACTGCGAACGGGCGAGATACGCGGGGCGCTGTGGTCGGAGATCGATCTTGAGAGAGCAGAGTGGTTCATTCCCCGTGAGCGGATGAAGGCCAAGGCCGATCACCGGGTACCGCTGACCCCGCGCATGCTTGAGATACTGACCGCAGCGAAGGACTACGCGGCAGACGACGGCACGCTGGTGTTTCCCAGTCAGCGCGGCGACCGCATGCTGTCAGACAATACATTCCGGAAGCTGAACCAGGCCACGGCATACGACATCGACGTCCAGGGCTTCAGGTCAACGTTCCGCACCTGGGCACAAGATCAGACAGACTATGCACGAGAAGTGGTCGAGGCAGCCCTGTCACACCAGGAGCGGGACGCCGTGGTGGCCGCATACGCGCGATCCGACCTGTTTGCGAAGCCGTAGCCTAATGGAGCAGTGGGAGGCTTGGTGCGTGGGGTGATACCCCCCCCGTCTTACAAAACAGTGGAGGTAGACGCTATGGCGCAGCCCCGTGGGCGGTTTAGCCCAAGCAGACCGCGCAGCGTTTCAAATAGCCCTGATTTAAGTGATGGTGCCAGGTCAGGCGACTGCGCCGGGGCCGGGTTCCGCGCCGCTAGGACATTTGCCCATGATGATCATTCCAAGGACTTCGTCCTTTGACACGTCATCGGTGCGGGCCGTGCCAACGGTCTTACCGTTCTTCATCACCATTACCCTGTCGGCGAGGTCGAAGACGTCGTGGATGTCGTGGCTGATCAAGAAGATGCCGATCCCGTCTCGCTTCAGAGCCTGGATCAACTCGCCAACCTGCTCGGTCTCCTGCGGGCCCAGAGCGGCTGTCGGCTCGTCCATGATCAGGATCTGCGCGTTGAACAGGATGGCTCGTGCGATCGCCACCGACTGACGCTGCCCCCGGAAAGCTTGGAAACCGGTTCCTTGAAGCGCTCGAAGTTGGGGTTCAGGCGTCCCATGACCTTGCGGGCCTCGGACTCCATGGCGACATCATCCAAGGTGCCCCAGCGGGTCAGGATTTCACGACCCAGGTAGAGGTTCGCAGCCGCGTCCACGTTGTCGGCCACGGCCAGGGTCTGGTAGATCGTTTCAATGCCGTAGGACTTGGCGTCCCGTGGATTGTTGATCACCGCCTTCTCGCCACGGATCATGATGTCGCCGCTGTCGCGGCTGTAGGCGCCGGACAGCACCTTGATCAGCGTCGACTTGCCGGCGCCATTGTGCCCAAGGATCGCAACGACCTCCCCGGGGTACAGGCTCACCGAAGCTTCATCGACTGCTTTGATCCCACCAAAGGCAAGGGAAATATCCTGCAACTCGACCAGGGGTGTTTGTTGATTGTTATCGTTCATGATTAACCCCTATTTCGCACGCCGGCGGTAAACGGTGTCGACCCAGACTGCGAACACCAATACCGAGCCCACGACGATTTGCTGGATGGCCGCATCAAAACCGATCAGCACCATCCCCGTTTGCAGAGACTGCATCACCAGCGCGCCGAGGATTGCGCCGTAAATCGTACCGATCCCTCCGGAGAAGGACGTGCCTCCTATAACGGCGGCAGCGATGACGTAGAGCTCATCGAGCGTACCGAGGTTGTTGGTCGCCGAATTCAGCCGTGCCGAGGAGATTACGGCAGACAGGCCGCAGAGGGTGCCCATAAGCATGAAGATTCGCACGGTTACCCAGCGCGTGGCGATGCCAGCCAGCTCTGCGGCTTCCGGGTTGCCCCCGATGGCAAAGACGTAGCGACCAAACTTGGTCCGCGTCGCCAGGAAGGTCATGCCCACACCCACAGCCATCAGAATGATGACCGGAATGGCGAAGCCGTGGCTGATGAAGATCTCGCTGATGGGCGTATCGATATTATTGGCCGCCGCATACTGCCGAACGATCCCCTTGGGCCAAGGGTAAGAATTGACGAGAAGCACGACGCCAAGAATGGCCCCGCAGCCGACAATCGCCAGAAAGAACTCAGCCCAGACAGGGCGTAGCGGGAAATTGAAGCGCTTTCGCTTGCCACGGCCCTGCCAGATCAGGAACAGGACAACCGCGCAGGCTATCCCTCCTATAATCCAACTGCCAATCGCGCCGATGGAGCCGTAAGGACCGCCACCGAGCTTGGAGAATGTGTCATCGACCGGGAGATCGTCTCACCTCGCGCCAGAAGGAAGGCCGCGCCGCGCCAGAACAACAGTCCGCCGAGGGTGACGATGAAAGCCGGGATGCTCATGTAGGCCACAAGATAGCCGTGGATCGCGCCGATGCAGGCGCCGATCAGCAGCCCGCAGACAACAGTGATGATCCAGATCATCGGGTGCCCAAGGCCCAGAATTTCCGGCAGGATCCAGACTTGAATGATCGCCATCGACATGGCGCAGAAGCCCATGATCGAGCCCACCGACAGGTCGATATGGCGGGTGACGATGACCAGCACCATGCCGGTTGCCATCACGCCGATCGAAGCGGTCTGGACCGAGAGGTTCCAGAGGTTTCGAGGGGTCAGAAACGCGCCGAAGCCGTTGACCAGCTGGCCGTAAAGGTGGAAGCCGACCCAGATAAGGGCGAGCGCCCCCAGCATGCCAAGCAGTCGTGCGTCAATCTCAGTCGAGCGCAGAAACCGGGTAAAGAATGGTTCGTTTTCGACCCGGGCTGCCTTTTCTGTCCCAGGTTCTTTGACGAGTTGCACCACTTGCCGCCTCTTTAATGGCAAAGGGTTGCGTCCCGGCCAGCGGAACGTCCCCGTGTTTGTTCAATTACGATTGTGATAGCTCAGGATAGCACCCGCCAGCCACCCTGAAACCAAACCCGTTCAAACAGGCAGGCTCCAGAGTGACCAGCACGCACTAGGTCAGAGGAGGTGATCTGGGCTTAACAGCCGTTTACACCTGCCATGGCGCCTTCACAGACTTTGTCCTTGGCGATGTGGCCTGCCTCGATAACAACGTTGATGTTGTCAGCCGAGATTGGCGTAGGGGCGAGGAAGATGGCATCCATCTCAACGCCGTTTGCACCACCGGACCACTTCACAGCACCGTCGATGTCAGACATGGCAACGCCGGAAGCCAGAGCTGCGGCAATGTTACCAGCCGCTGCACCGAGCTGACGCGCGTCTTTCCAGACGGACACGAGCTGGGTACCGCGAGCAACACGGTTCAGAGCAGCGTGGTCACCGTCCTGACCGGAAACTGGGATCGCGAGACCCTGTGCTTCCAGAGCAGCGATAGCGCCACCCGCCATGCCGTCGTTCTCAGAAAGAACGGCATCGACGTTGTTGTTGTTGGCCGTCAGGATCTGTTCCATGTTCTTCTGTGCGTTGTCTGGCTTCCAACCGTCGGTGAAGGCTTCACCAACAATTTTCACGTCGCCAGATGCAACAGCATCACCCAGAACGTCCATCATGCCTTCGAGCAGGAACAGAGCGTTTGGATCACCCTTGTCGCCCTTGATGATGGCGTAGTTGCCCTGCGGCACAGCAGCGTAGATCGAGCGCGCGATCACGCGACCGACTTCTTTGTTGTCGAAGGTCAGGTAGAAGGCACGGTTGTCTTCGATCAGACGGTCGTAGCCCAGAACCGGAATGCCTTCAGCAGCTGCCTTGTCCACGGCAGCACCGACCGAACCACTGTCCACAGACAGGATCACGAGAGCGTCAGCGCCCTGTGCGATCAGGCTTTCCACGTCGCTCAGCTGCTTCGATGCCGACAGCTGTGCGTCGGCAGAGATGTAGCGATCACCGTTTGCTTCGATTGCTGCTTTCATTGCAGCTTCGTCAGTTTTCCAGCGTTCTTCCTGGAAGTTTGACCAGGAAACACCAATGGTCAGACCTTCGCCGTAGGCGGTGGTTGCCATGAGGGTTGAGGCAGCCGAAACCGCCAGTGCGAGTTTAAGGATAGTCTTCATGATGTCCCTCCCAAGACAAAACATGTGTCTATGCTCTCTCCTGTGAGAGCTCAATGAACCGATTAAAATCGACTCATGAAATAAAACTACATGCGGAACCACGAGTCAATTCGACTCTCGAAAAAATTTGCATTCCTGATGCTTATGCTGTGAAATGGATGGGTTTCCGGCTGACAGTCTTGCGCCGGACGGGAGGACATTTTGCAACGCTTCACCACCGAAGGACTTCGTCACCACAACCGCGCGCTGGTACTCCGGCGACTGCGTGAGGTGGGCGAAATCACGCACGGTGATCTGGCGGGCGCCACCGGTCTCGCGGCCGGAACGGTATCGGTCATCCTCAACGAACTGGTCGAGGAACGGATCGTCGAGCGTCGCCAGGCGGAGCGGGCAAGCGGACGCGGCCGACCCAAGATCAAGTTTGCCGTGATCGGCGAGACGACACACGCCGTCATCGCGGATCAGTTCTTCGGCAGTCGAGTTCTCCCTGATCAACTTTGTTGGTGCCCTCAAGGACCGCTTTTCCCTGCAACGGGATCAGCAGGACGAAACCGTCCTGTCCTTCATCCGGCTGATCCGTCTGGGGCTGTCACGGATTTCGGAGCGCTCGGGGATCAACCTGACGCGGATGGGGGCGGTAACGCTCACCACGAAAGGTGTGGTGTTTGACGGAGAGCAGCGGTTGGTCTGGACGCCCTCCTTCGGGCAGGAAGTGATCGACTTCGGCCGCACTTTCAACGATCTCAAGGACCGCCTGCGCATCGTTCAGGAACCCTCCTGATCGCGGACTACCTGTTCGACGGACGGCGCACGCTGGCCTGTCTTTCTGTCGGCGGCACGGTGAGCCTCGGTGTCACACGACAGCTCGACTCAGGCACCACGGAGCAGACGGCACCGAACTTCGGTCACTTTGCCATGAACCCAATGGCCCGCACTGCAGTTGTGGCTCTCAGGGCTGCGTCGAAGCCTATGCATCATTTCATGGCATTCTTCACACGGCCTTCGAAGCACCACCCCGGCGCGGAAGCTTTCAGGCGATCCCGCGGGAGATCCTTCGGCTCGCAGAAGGCGCACGCAACGGCAACACCGACTTCCTGATTGCGTTTCACCAGGCCGGTGAAGCGCTGGGGCTGGGGCTGTCGAGGATGGCTAGCATCTACGGGTCGATGGAGATCGTCATGACCGGGGCTGGGGTTGAGTATTTCGACCTGATGGAGCCCATGATCAGAAAGCACCTGAACGCCAACAACATGCACCGGTTCGGCCACGACATCACGCTGCAGCTGCGGGCCGACGAAGCATCGCTGGGCTTCGAGGCCGCCTGCCAGTTCAGCCTGCAGCAAATCGATGAATCGCTGGTCGCACCGCGGCTGACTTGTGTCACGTGCCGCGTCATGATGCGGGCACGGCACCATGTCTGGGCCGGGGCTCTGGTCGGTGCCTCAGCCTGCTGGGCGCATTGGGACTGGCGCCGGCTGCCTTGGCTCAGAATATCTGGGACGAAACCACAGCGGCGCTATCACAGCCTGCGGAAATGCCCGAAGGCTGGCAGTTCGAAGATGACCTCTTTGACTTGCTGGACCTCGGCGAAGCGCTGTTTGAAGCCAAGTTTACCGCGCTCGACGGTGCCGGACGTCCCAACGCCACGCAGGCAGCCCTGCCCAACCGCCCCCGCAAGCCCCTGACGCAAGCCTTCAGTCGCACCTCTGGCCCCGACGCCAGCGCGTGCTCGTCCTGCCACAATGCACCAATCTCGGGCGGAGCAGGCGACTACGTCACCAATGTTTTCACCTCATCCGGGTTCGCCAACGCGGTCTTTGAAACCACGGACCCGGAGCTCAGCAACGAACGGGGGACCAACCACCTGTTCGGCAGCGGACTGGTCGAGCTTCTGGCGCGGGAAATGACCCGCAGCCTGCAAGACCAGCGCGATCAAGCACTGGCCTCGGCCCGGGAACAGGGTCGAGCGTTCGTGTCGATCTCAGCGCCAAAGGGATTGGCTTTGGCACGCTGGTCGCCCTGCCCGATGGCCTCGTCGATGCCTCCGGGGTCGAAGGCGTTGACCCGGATCTGATCATCAAGCCCTTCACCCACAAGGGCGTCATTCGCTCCCTGCGCCAGTTCACGGTCACGGCCCTCAACCACCATTCGGGGATGCAGGCGACGGAACGCTTCGGCGCGCGCTGGACCGGCGAGACTGACTTCGACGGCGACGGCTATCTCGACGAAATGAACGCGGGGCAGATTGCTGCGCTTGTGGCGTGGCAGGCAACCTTGCCCCCGCCGGGTCGCGCCACCGATCTGCCGGACGAGTGGCAGGCAGCTGCGACCCGCGGTGAGGCGCTGTTCTCAGATTTCGGGTGCAGCAGTTGTCACGTCGCTGCGTTGCCGTTGGAGAGCCTCGACTTTCATGACCCAGGTCCGCTCGACACCGCCGGCACCCTGAACAGCGGCGATGTCCGAAACCCCGCGATCTACGACCTGACCCTTCTGGAGTGGTCAGCGACGCTACCGCGAAACGAAGACGGGCACGTGATGGTGCCCCTGTTCGGCGACCTGAAGCGGCACCGGATGACCGACGCCGAGGTCAACGGCTTCGGCAACGAGCGGGTGGTTCAGGGCTTCGTCGATACCAACGTGTTCATGACCACCGAGCTGTGGGGCGTCGGCAGCACAGCGCCCTTCGGCCACCGCAACGATATGACCACCATGGATCAGGCAATCCGCGCCCACGGAGGCGACAGCCGGGCCTCGCGTGACGCCTATGTCGACGCCGACGCCGCAGAGCGCTCCGCCATCATTGCCTTTCTCAAGTCCCTGATCATCGAGGACGAGACCGATGCAGCCGACTGATTGGCTGATCGGGAGCATTGCCGTCCTCGCGGCACTGTCGTCAGCCGCCGTCGTGGAGGCGCAGGGCGCCAATCCAGCATCCGCGTTTCCCGGAGACATCCCGGCCCTGAGCGATGTTGCTGGAACGGCCGGTCTCGACCACGGCTACACGGGCGACTGGGAATTCTTTGTCGGCGGCGGGGTCGCGAGTTTTGACTGCAATGGCGACCGCCAGCCCGACGTGGTGCTGGCCGGGGGCACATCTCCCGCCGCGCTCTACATCAATCGCTCCTCTGCCGGGGGCGAGCTCGCCTTTGAAGCACAGGACATCCTCGCCTCGGGCAAGGCGATCAACGGCGTGACGGGGGCCTACCCCATCAATCTCAACAACGATGCCCACACGGACCTCGTGCTGCTGCGGCTTGGCTCCAACCGCCTATTGCTCGGTGAAGGCGACTGTCGCTTCTCCGATGCCAACAAGCGCCTCGGGTTCGACGGCGGCCGGGCCTGGACCACGGCGTTCGCGGCAACGTGGGAGCCGGGTGAAGCCTTTCCGACGCTGGCCTTCGGCAACTACGTTGACCGGCGCGCGCCCAGTTCACCCTTTGGCACCTGCGAAGACAACGTGTTAATCCGCCCGAGCGCAGGCGGAAGCGACCAGCCTGACTACAGCCAGCCGATCCCGCTCAGCCCCAGCCACTGCACCCTGTCGCTGCTGTTCACAGACTGGGAGGGCGAAGGCCAGTTCGACCTGCGCGTCACAAATGACCGGCAATACCACCGCGGCGGCCAGGAACAACTCTGGCAGATTCCGCCCCAAGGACAGCCGCGCGAATTCACCAGCGCCGACGGCTGGGAAGAGCTGGTCATCTGGGGGATGGGGATCGCGCAGTCCGACCTCGATGCCGATGGACGACCCGAGTACGCCCTGACCTCGATGGGTGACACCAAGGTGCAGCGGCTCAGCGAAGACGCCTACAGCGCCGAACCCATTTACGAGGACATCGCCTTTGATCGGGGTCTGACCGCGCATCGGCCCTACACCGGCGACAGCTCCCGCCCTTCCACCGGCTGGCACGCCCAGTTTGCCGACATCAACAACGACACGTGGTCCGACCTCTATATTGCCAAGGGCAACGTGCAGGCCATGCCCAACTTCGCAGCCTTTGACCCCGACAACCTGCTGCTCGGCACGCCTTCAGGCCGGTTTGAAGAAACCGGCGACGAAGCCGGAATCGCACAGGACACCCGGGGTCGTGGCGCTGTGATCGAGGATTTCAACGCCGACGGTCAGCTGGATCTGCTGGTCGTCAACCGGGAAGCCCAGCCGGGCCTGTTCCGGAACCTCGGGCCGGCAGGGGCCAGCACTTCGACCCAGCGTCTGGGGAACTTCCTGCGGGTGGAACTAGACAACGGTGCGATTAATCCCAATGCCATCGGGGCCATGGTCTCGGTGAAGACCGGCAATCGCTACCAGACCCAAACCGTCGCCATCGGCGGGGGCACGCCTCAGGGCAGCTTGGCTTTGTGCACTTCGGGCTGGGTCTGGCCGACCTCGCCGAGGTTCGGGTCAAGTGGCCCAACAGCGGCTGGTCCGCGCCGTATCAGGTCTATGCCAATTCGCACGTGGTCATCAGTAGGGACGAGACCAACGTCCTGCTTTGGTATCCGGTGGACTAATCCTCAACGGGCGAGGCCTGGTGCGGCTTCTGTGACCCCAGCCCCCTGGAGCCTTGATCCGCCGGTCGCCGCGCCAGTTGTGGTTCAGGCGCGAACCCGGCTTCAATGCGTCGGTCGGCGAGCAGCTGCAGGATCTCGTGGCTGGGACGGGAGTAGTGTTCGAAGGAACAGTTAGGCAGCATCCGGGCCAGCTCCAGCGTCAGCGCCGGGGCAACATCGGTGTCGAAATCGTCGATGAGCCCGAGCCGCAGCTGCCGTATCGCTTGCGGGCCTTCGCTGAGCATCTCGGACTCAGCGACCCCGACGCGCTCAAGCACTGCTTCGGCATGGTGGAGGAAGCGCGGTCAGCGCCAGCGGACGCTTGCTGTGATCGAACAGGGACGCGCCGAGGTGGTTTTCCAGATTGCGCAGGTGGCTGGAGAGCGTGCTGGTCGACAGCCCTGCCCGCGCCGCGGCTTCCTGCAGCGTGTCGCTCCGGGCGACGGCGACGAAGGCTTGGAGCCAGAGGAGTGACAGCTTCGATGACATGCTTTGACACCTACAGCCCACAACAGCAGATCACAAGGATGGGGACACGGCCTTCATGGCCCGCTGGAGGCCCGGATGCTTCCGGCTAACGGCTCTAGACCCGCATCCGCGGCATCTCGTCAGGGTGCAACTTCAGTTCGATCAGCAACGGGCCTTCCAGCTGCGAAAGCGCCTCTTCGACCGCCGGCCAGTCAGATGCCGACGAAACCTCGACCCCGTTACCGCCAAGGGCCTGTGCCGTTGCTGCAAAGGATGGCCAGTCAAATTCCGTCGTGGTTGCATCCAGACCGCGGTCCCGCAGCTGAATGTGCTCGGCGCCGTAGGCCGCGTCGTTGCAGACGACGACGACCATGGGCAAATTGAGCCGAACGGCCGTGTTGAACTCGGTCAGCCCCCCCATCATGAAGCCACCGTCGCCGGAGAAGTGACAGACGCGCCACTCCGGAGCCGCCAGGGCCAGACCAATGGCGCTCTGCAACCCCAGTCCGATCGACCCCGAGTCCGCTCCCGCCAGAAATCGCTGAGGTCGTTCGGCCTCGACCCGGCACCAGACTTCGGTCATGAACCGCCCGCCGTCGGTGGTCAGAACGCGGTTCTCTGGCAGGAGGGTGTTCAACCGTTCCAGAGCATCGACAAAGGACAGCCTTGCATCGTTTTGATCCTTACTCTTAGGGACGGGATATTTCGACAGATGCTCAAGATCGAGTTCAGCGGTAAAGCCCGACGGCTCGATCTCCGCCTCATCCAGCCAGTGTATGAAGAGCACGGCCGTGCGCGCCGGATCGGAGACAAGCGCCGCATCGGCGCTGAAGCACTTGTCCAGATCCGTGCCATCGCCAGAGATATGAATGACCCGCTTGCCATCGAACAGCCGACCCTGATCGGTGGTAAAGGGGCTCAGGCTGGCCCCGAAAGCCGCGATGCAATCGGCTGTGGCGATCGCCTCATAGGCCAGCGGAGTGCTCAGCGTTCCGAAGATCCCCATATTTGTCGGCTGCTCGCGGAAGAGGTCCTTGGCCTTCAAAGTCGTAGCCAGCGGGGCCTCCAGCCGCTGCGCCAAAGCCACCAGTTCGTCTCGGGCTGCGATAGCGCCGGCGCCAGCAAGAATGATGGGGCGGCGTGCGCTTGCCAGCATGCCCAGCGCGGCATCAAAGTCGTCCCCTGACACGAACGGCATTTCAGGTTCCGTCGGACGGGCGGGCGGAGCGTAGTCGATATCAACATCCATGAAGTGGGACGCAACGTTGAGGACGATAGGCCGCTTTTCATGCTGAGCGCGCTTGAAGGCCAGAGAGAGATCATCCAGCGCGGTATCTGGAGTGGTGAGCGGCTGGAAGCCGGCACCCGTCGCCTCGACCACCTGACTCTGGTCCAGATCCTGGATCGAGAGCTGTGAATTGGGGGCGTGTCGCCGGCGATGAGCACCATGGGCGCGCGCCGCTTCACGCCTTCGATCAGCGCGGAAAAGCAGTTTGACAGGCCCGGACCCTGGGTCACGGTGGCAACGCCGATTTTCTCGCTGCCCTGCCCGAAAGCAAGCGCCGCCAGCACGCCACTGCCCTCGATAGCTGTCGGCACGAAGGTCTGACCGGGCTGCCGGGCAAAGTGATCGGCAAATAGCAGATTGGCATCGCCCATCAGGCCGAACATGACATCGACCCCCTGATCCGACACACCACGCGACAGCGCTTCGTAAACGGGAATTCTCAATGCAGTCATCTGGGCCTCGTCTGATTTCTGTGAACCTGACGAGTTTAGTGCGGTTTATTTGATTTTTCTGACCGAAGTGTGAGAAACTTCGGCGTAATGACGCGCAAAACAATCGATAAACTGCTGATGATTGACCCTATTGATCAGAAAATTCTGCGACTGCTGCAGGCCAATGCCACCCTGACCAACGCCGAACTGGCGGAGCGGATCAACACCTCGGTTTCGCAGGCCGGGCGCCGAAAGCACCGACTAGAGAAAGAGGGCTACATTATCTCCCACCGTGCTCAGCTCAGCCCCGAACACCTCGGCCTGGGTATCGAAGCCTTCATCGAAGTCGCCCTGTCCTGGCACAACACGGATACAAGCCACTCGTTTCACCTGCTGCTTCAGGAGCAGGACGAAGTGATTGGCGTATGGTCTTTGACCGGTCAGGCCGACTACCTCGTCCACGTGTTCTGTACCAACCTGAAACAGCTCAATCATCTGGTGCACGAAGTGCTCTTGAGCCACAGCGCCGTTTCCAAGGTCGAGAGCAAGATCGTCATGGAACAGATAAAGGCTGACCGAGGACTACCGATCCCGGCGACCGGGTAGCCTGGTCACGTATTGACCTTGATCAAGGGCGAGAGCCTGCCTTTGAAGAGTCGCCCGGCACCCAATGCTCGCGATTTGAGGGCGGCTGCATCGACCTGCGCTAGGTCGCCGACAAACATAGATACATCCCGAGGGTCGCAGCTGAATTTTTGGGTAGCGTTGCAACTTTTTGGGACATCGCAGAATACTGAACGCCATGGTGGGCGAAGGCCTACAAATCCAGCGTTATCACCTCACAGCCTTCTGCTGCACGGGACTGACAGGTGATGATCTCAGTCTCTCGTTGTTTCTTGGACAGCACAAAATCGCGATGTTCGACCTCGCCCTCGACAATACCGCATTTACAGACGCCACAAATGCCATCGGCGCACTTAACGTCAATGGAAACGCCCTGTTCTTGCAGGATATCAGAGATCGACTTGTCTTCAGGGACAGCCAATTCTTTTCCTGATTTTGCTAGTTTCACGGTGAAGGCTTGGTTCACATAGTCCGGCTTTTCAGGAACCGAAAAAATACTCCAGATGCCGCGCAGATTGAGGGAAGCCCTGACGTTCAGCAGCCTCCATGACACCGTTCATGAACCGCTCAGGCCCACAGGTGTACACATGGCATCCAGCTTGATAGCCCTGCAGAATCTGATCCAGATGTGCGCGCGTGCCTTCATCCGAGAAATGGTAGTGCACTCTGCCGGCCCACGGCATTTCTGACAGGTCCTTGAGGAAACCCGCGTTCCCCCTGCTGCTCGCGGAATAGTGTAGCTCGAAGTCGCGATCCAACCCATGCAACCGGTGCGCGAAGGCAATCATCGGGGTAATGCCGATGCCACCGCCCATCAGGAAGGTCTTGGTGGCACTTTCATCCAGTTCAAAGTGGTTTATGGGCTTGGAGATAAAGACGCGTCGCCCTTCTCTGAATATACGATGCAGCATCTTCGAGCCGCCTCGTCCTTCATCCTCGCGCAGAACCCCAATCTGATATTTTGACGTGTCTGCCGGGTCGCCAGACATTGAGTACTGCCGCAGATATTCGGGTGTCACGACAACATCCAGATGCGCCCCGGCGGTCCATTCCGGCAAGGTCGCGCCGTCCCAGTCGGTAAACTCGTACTTGGTGACGCCTTCACTCATGGTGTCGGTTTTGGTGATGCGCGCCTTTATGACCGGCGCGTCCTTGAAATCCGGGTACTCGTGGGCCAGTCCAGTGGTCTCACCGAGTGCCAGGCGGGACTTGTAGTCATGGGCTGTGATCAACTGCTCATAGGCCCGGATCCCGGCTTCGCGGTCCATCGGGAAAGGGTAGGGCCAAGGCCAAGGCGCGAGGTTTGCAGGGTAGACCGCCAGCGTCTGGTCTTCGTATTTCAGGTCGAGATCAGGTTGCAGGTCGCGGCGGTTCACCGGTTTGGCCGGCTCCCGATAGCCGCCGTCGTCCTTTAGCTCCAGATCCCACCACCATTTCTTGACGTCATTCAGTCCGCCATACCCCAGCGTATCGTCCAGCTTTGCCAGAGCTGGTGCTGCCGCCGGAACATTCGAAGCCAGCCAGCGGATGGGTTTTTCAGCAAAGAGCCCCTCGAGGGTCCAGGGGCAAGTTTTCATACATCGCCCACACATAGCGCCGCCCTCGGTGGTGACCCGGTAGGTGGTGCATTTCTGGCTATCTGATTTCCATATCTCGTAGCCATTGAACATCAGCTTGGGGCCTGCCGAAATTGCGCCAGCGGGGCATTCGCGGGCGCATTTCTTACAGTTGTTGCAGAAGTTCTGAAGACCAAAATCGATGGGTCTGTCGTGGACCAGCGGCATGTCAGTGGTCACGACGCCAGACTTCAACCGCGGGCCAAGCAACGGGTTCAGGATCACCTCACCAATGCGGCTGACTTCACCCAAACCAGAGAGTAACAGCAAAGGCGGTTGCAGCACGTCGCCATCGCGCGACGTGTGGGCTTTCGCCGAGTAGCCCATATTTCGGATCTGCTGGGCGATGACGCCGCCCAGAAGCGAGAAACGCAGATAGGCGCGCATGGACTGCGCCACTGCGATCCAATCGTCGCCAGAGGCACCCTCCATGGTCTCAAACCCTTGGTCGATGATCATGGAAATCGCCTGATCGTGGGGTGGGACCATTTCGGCACCGGTGGCGTCGTGGCTGTACCAAGTCCATGCCGGACAGCGGGAAATGCCGACGGCATCAACGCCCAGAAAGTAGCTCGCTGCCTTCACGTTGGCTGCGTTTTTGCTCCGCCTCAGTCGGTTTTTCCGCTGCGTCAGCGGGCTCCCCATCCTGCAGCAGAATGAAGGCGCTGAGCATCCGCCGTTGGGCGTAGGCTGGGGCACACTTCTTGCCAAACCAACCGCCAGCGGCGGAGGCCTGCGTTTTCGGTCCAAGATCACCGAATTGGGCGCGCGCGAACATGTCAGCGCGCTTGGGTACGCGCGCAATACGCTCTTCATCGATAAAGGTTGTTGGCTGATCAACGCGTTTGAGCGTCTCAAAGGGCAAGGCGCCGTTAACGTAGTCTCGACGCGCGTAGGGGTCGCGATTGAGCGCACTCTTTGAGGACCCGGTGCCGAGCCACCAGGAGGGCCCCTTGGTCTTGAACCACGGCTGCTCTGATTCGGGGGCAAGAGGCAGATCGGGAGCCAGCGCCATGTTTGTTGTGACGACGGCTAGACCAAATTTATCATCCAGATAGGGCGCGACCACCCGATTATCTCAACCGTGCAGAGCCCTGCGGCCACTGCTAGTTTATTGAGGTTTACATCCGAGGTCGTCGCCGAATGGGTTCTAGCGCTGTACCCCAACAGGTTCAGGTAGCTGGAAAGGATCACGGCCGATTCAGTCGCGCGCAGCGCCGCACGGTGATTTTCCGCCCCAAAGATCCATGACGCGCCAGGCTCGTTAGGCCGCACCGCACGGTTCTGCTCAAACAGAACAACGATCGCGTAGGTCTGCCCTTGGATCGGAGTGCGGGGTGCCTCGACTGAGTCCTTCAGCGCCGCCATGATCTCATCGATGCCAGAGGCGAAGGTCTTGGTTTGACGGGTGCGAATGTCGAGTGCCAGCCGGTCGATATCGGCGTTTCGGGTGGGGATCTCGAGCAGCGCTTCTTGCGGTACTTTGCAGACGCCAACCATGGACGCATCCTGAAAATACCCGAAAGACTTGAGGTGTTTGCTACGCTCCACCGGATCAGTGGGCGCAGCCGCCAGTTCTGAATTCACCAGTCCATCCCGGATCACGTCCATCATCGCCTGATACTCGCCCATCGCATTCACCAATGAATGTGGCGTATCGAGTTTGCGGAAATCGAGGGGATGTGTAGCCGGAACATTTGACAGATCGAGCGCGTGCTCGACCCGCTTTAGCCGTTCCAGCGGATAAGGACCGAGATGAATTGGTCGGTCTTTGGTTGAAAAGAAACGCACACCCAAGGCTTCGATCCTTCAAACGAGTTATTGATAAACGCTGGTTTGGAGCGCTTCGGGTTTATTTTGACGGCGATGATGGTTCGGCATAACGCTGTCCAAGACGAAGAATGCTTCGAGCTCTGGCGACTATTGGGGCGTCGATCATTGTTCGGTTTCGGATGGCGATGGCGCTGCCTTGGCGGCTGGCTTCCTTGGCCGCAAGGATGATCTCTTCCGCCTGTCGAAGCTCTTCATCGTGTGGCATGAAGACCCGGTTCAAAATATCGACTTGTGCGGGGTGGATCGCGAAACTGCCTGAAGACCCCAAAGCCCGCGCTTTGCGCGCGGCAGCCTCAAAGCCTGAGACGTTCGTGTAGTCAGCTATGGTGTCCGCGATGATTAAAGGCTCGCACTGTGCAGCGCGGGCGGCTTGAATCACTTGGAATGCCGCTGGGATCAACAGGTCCGGCGAAGGGGGTGCCCACATTTTAGTCGAGTAGTCTTCCACGCCCAGCCCTAGCCCAGCGACGGTCGGCGCGGCGTCTGCGATCGCCAGCGCATCGATCACGCCGCGTGGCGACTCAATCAGGGGAATGATCGGTTTGACACCAGCCAGGTCGGCCGCCTGCCGCGTCGAAGCCACAGTCGCTTGCGGCACCACGATTAGGTCAGCACCGGCCTCGATTGCCGCAACAATGTCATCTGTGCCACCTGACTGCAGCGGGTTTACCCGAACGGCAATGTCGACACTGGCTGTTCGGAGACCCGAAACGGCGCCGGTTAAAGCCGCCCGCGCTTCCTGCTTTCGATCCTTCTGCACACCTGCTTCAAGATCGAGGACAAGGGCATCGGCGCCGCGGGCCGCTGCACCCTGCAGCATTCGTTCGTTAAGAATTGGCACGAACAGCAAAGAGCGCCACATCAGATGATCCCCTTTTCGCGTAGCACCGCGATCTGGTCGTCGGTCAGACCAATCTCGGCAAGCACCTCTTCACTATTCTGCCCGCGCGTGGGCGCAGGCGCGCGAACGGTGGCTGGCGTTTCAGACAGACGAGGGAAAGGTGCATGCATCGGCAGGGTGCCGTGTTCGGGGTCGGCATAGTCTTTCACCACCCCCCGGCCCTGAATGAAGGGGTGGGCCATCAGATCAGAAATATCGCAGATCGGACCGACAGTGATCCCACGCTCTTCGAAATAGGCAAGGTTCTCGGCTGCTGTACGCTGACTGAAAAACGCACCGACAATGGCCTCGAGTTCAGCGCGGTGGAGCACCCGATCGGGATTGGTGAGGAATCGCGGATCCTCCACCAGTTCGGGTTGGCCCATTGCCTCTGCAAACTTCTCCCACATCGACTGCATCGTGGCTGACATGGCGACATAGCCGCCGTCGGCACAGCGATAGACGCTGCGGGGTGCGGCGACCTCGCCCCAGTTTCCGTTGCGCTTCGGGACGGAACCATCGATGGCATAGGCGGTCGCCAGAGGGCCGAGGATGCTGAAGAGTGGCTCGAACAGCGACAGATCAACGACCTGACCCCGGACAATGCCCTGGTCCCCGGCGCGTAGCGCCGAAAGCACTCCGCCGAAGCCCGCAAGACCCGCAATCATATCCGCCAGCGCCAGTGGCGGCAGCAGCGGTTCACGGTCGGCAAAGCCACTCATGGCAGCAAAGCCCGACATGCCCTCGATCAGGCTTCCGAACCCAGGTTTCTGGGCAAAAGGGCCCGTTTGACCCCAACCCGAGATCCGCACAATCACCAGGTCTGGGTTCCTGGCTGTCAGCGTCTCTGGTCCGATGCCCCACTTTTCCAGTGTGCCGGGGACGAAGTTCTCGACGAAGACATCCGCCGTCTCGGTGAGTTTCAGCAGGATCTCCCGTCCCTCGTTCGAACGGGGATTGAGCGACAGTGATCGCTTCGAGCGGCTGTATTCCTTCCACCAGCTTTCGTGCTTGCCGAACCGCCTCAGGTCATCGCCCACACCCGGGCGCTCGACCTTGATCACGTCGGCGCCAAAATCGGCAAACATGTGGGTCAGCATGTTTCCGGCAGCCAGACGCGTCAGATCGAGAACCCGAAGTCCGGAAAGGGGTTCGACGGCACTTTCGCTCCGGGGTGTCTGCTTCGTCACTTGCCGGATTACTCTGTCAGCGCACGCGCTTGATCAAGATAAGCCTGCTCTGCCGACCGCTGTTCCGGCAGTCCAACAAGGTCGGTATAGGCCTGAAAGCCAACACCGTGGTGCATGGCTTCTCGCAGGTCGCCGTTCTTCAGCAGATCACCGAAAAAGGCCTCCTGCGCTTTAACAATGGCGTGGGTGGCTGCGACAGGCATGGCGCAGGCCGCATATCCCAGATCCTGACACTCGGCTGCTGACAGCAGCGGGGTCAGACCGCCCTCGATCAGATTGATCATGCAAGAACCGGAAAGTTCTTTGGGGATCCGGCGGAGCTGTTCCAGATCGGTCGGCGCCTCTATGAACAGGATATCGGCACCGATCTCGTGGTAGAGCGCCATGCGCTCCAGTGCTTCCCCGAAACCATCGGTGGCGATGGCATCGGTCCGCGCCATGATCATGGTGTCGCCCTCGCGGGCGTCCAGCGCTGCCTTTAACTTCCCAGCCATCTCTTCGACGCTGACAATCGCCTTGCCCGCCATATGGCCGCAGCGCTTGGGAAAGACCTGATCCTCGATGAAGAAACCGCCGACGCCAGCGCGCTCCATGATCTTCACGGTCCGCGCGACGTTGGTGACATTACCAAAGCCAGTGTCCGCATCGGCGAGGACCGGGACCTCGATCCGGTCCGTGATGCGGGCGTAGTAGTCACCCAGCTCCGTCAGCGATAGTTGAGAGCTGTCCGGCCTCCCGAGCAGCGACGCGGTCGCCGCGTAACCACCGGCGGCGATAGCCTTCGCACCGCAGCGCTCGGCAATCAGCGCACTCAGCGTATCGTGAACACCGGGCAGGACCACGATTTCAGGCGCTTCCATGAGCGAGCGCAGTTGCGCTGCCATAGTTGTCATTTCAGGGCCTCCCTATGAAAGTATGTTGGCGCCTTGCGCTTGGTTTGGGTCTGGCCGAGCCCGATGCAGTCAGGACCGCCCGCTTTCGAGGCGTCATGGGGCAAGGGGTGGAGAATGGTGGTTCTGCACAGACGGTGAAGCAGTGCCATGTCAGTCCACCTCCGCCGATGCCGCTTTCAGCGAGCGGCGAAGGAACCAGATCAGGACCACGACCGAGAGGCCAAGCAGGATGACGGCGATGGGGTATTCGATGATCCGCGTCCAGTTGCCACTCATCAGCGCCGTGCTCTGGGCGATCGACATCTCCAGCCGGGGGCCGAGAAAGAAGGCGATGATGAAGATGACGATGGAAAAGCCGAAGCGTTTCATGACGTAGCCAACCGCGGCAAAGATCAGCATGACCACAACGCCAAACATTCCGCCTTCGGACATGGCGACACCAACGACGCACAGCAGAATGGCCGAAACATAAATGAAGGATTGCGGGGCAGAGATGACCCTGACCCAGAGCCTCAGCCCGAGTTGTCCGATCCACAAGTTCAGGAAATTCGCCATGATCATGGCCCCGAAAAGCCCATAGATCAGCCGGCCTTGATTCTCGAACAGCAGCGGTCCGGGCTGTATTCCATGGATCATGAACGCACTGATGATCAGCGCTGCGCTCAGACTTCCAGGAATGCCAAGCGTCAGCAGCGGGATCAGGTTGGCTCCCACCACCGCTGAATTGGCGGACTCCGTCGCCGCAATGCCATGGATATTGCCCTTGCCGAAGCTTTCAGGGTTCTTCGAGGCGGACTTGGCGGCGGAATAGGACATGAAGGCGGCAGCGGTGCTGCCAATGCCGGGCGTAGCCCCCAGCAGCGTGCCGATGACGGCCCCGCGCAGCATGGTGAAGCGGCACGACCAGTATTCGACCCAACTGACGCGTCTGTCGGCAGGGTCTCCGGTGTTCGACAGTTTGATGGCTGCTTCTGTGTTGCCCTTCTGACGGGCAAGGCGAACCAGAATTTCAGAGATGGCCAGCATACCGAGTGCGACGGAGGCTAGCGGCAAACCGTCGTAAAGCGCAAAATTCCCGAAAATGAGACGCGGTGAGAAGTGTTCTGGATCAGCGCCAATGGTGGAAACCAGCAGCCCAAGCACCGCAGCAATGGCCCCTTTGATCAGGGATTTGCCAACAAGACCTGAAATGACGGCAAAGGCAAAAATCATCAGGGCAAATACCTCAACCGGTCCCATCTTCAAGGCGAGTATGGCCAAGGGGGCCGAGACGGTGATCAGCACGATGTCGCTGAAGGTATCCCCAGTGACGGAGGAGAAAAGTGCGAATTTCGTGGCCTTGAGCGGTTTGCCCTGACGCGCCAGCGGGTGTCCGTCGAGCGCTGTTGCAGCGGAATCCGGTGTGCCGGGCGTATTGATCAAAATGGCCGGTATGGCGCCGCCGACCGTGCCGCCCTTACAGACGCCGACCAGAAAGGCTATCGCCGGCAACGGATCGAGGCCAAAGGTGAACGGAATGGCGATCGCGATTGCCATTGCAGGGCCGATGCCCGGGATCGCTGCTACGACCTGCCCTAAGGCCACGCCAAAGATCACAAAGGCCAGGTTCCATAGCGTGAAGGCATCGCCTAACCCGGCAAGAATTGTTTCAAGATCGACCATAACCTAACCTCAGAGCAGGGCGCGCCCGAGAACCTGCACCACCAGGAACCAAATGACCGCGGGCATGGCCAAGCTGCCAAGCGCCAGCCAGAGCGGACGCCGCTCACCAAAGAGCAGCATGATGGCCAGAGCCAGTAAGGGGGCAACGATGACAAACCCGAAAAAGGACATGACAAAGAGCCCGGCTGCGATGACGGCGAGGTAGAGCACCACCATCACCAATTCCTGAGGCTCTCGTTTCGACAGCTGGCCGGGCCTTAGTGCCAGTATCAGCCCACAGACTGCCAAAAGCCCGGCAAGCGCGTTGGGCAGGGTGTTCGGCTGAATGGATCCGCCTTCGATGTCTTCAATCGCAATCGGAAAGATTACGAACAGCAGCAGCAGTCCAAGGATCGTAAGGGTCAACCCAACAATTCTGTCGGTCTGGGGGCTCATGCAGTCTCACACAAAAGGAGCGCTCTGCCCGCAGGGGCAAGCAGAGCGCGGTTTCACTATTTACCAACCAGTTTTTCCATGTTCGGCAGGCCGTCCACCATCACAGAGCGAGTTTCTGCCGGGGTGAGATCAAGGACCGAAGTCTTGGCCGCATTCCGGACGATTTCCACCACTTCATCGCTTGCCAGAGCGCTGCTGATTGCGTTGCTCAGAGCATCCAGAATGGCTTGATCGGTGCCTTTAGTGGTCGCGATGTAGAATACGGAATCAAGGTAAACTCCATAGCCCTGCTCGGCCACGGTCATCACGTCTGGCGCATAGTCGTGGCGCTCAGAGTTGCCCACGGCGATCATTTTCATGTCACCGGAATCAATGTACGCACCGTGCGAACCCCCAGCAAACGAGGCCATGACCTGTCCGCCCAGAAGGAGCTTCATGCTCTCAGCGCCGCCGTCCGTCGGGACGAATTCGAATTCTGCGCCGGTCTTTTTACTGATCGCAGCGAGGATCAGCTTGTGGGGCGAGGCATTGATTGCGATCGCCATCGGGCCGTTGGCCTTGGCATAGTCGACCATGCTTTCCAGATCATCGAACGGAGCGTTTGCGCTTGCCACGAGGGCTAGTTGGCCCAGGGCAACACCGCTGAGGTAGTCAAAGCTGTCTGCATCGAAAGGCAGCATTTCAGGGCGCATGACCAGCTGCATCAGGATTGGCGTGCTCACACCCATGCCGATGATCTGTCCATCGGGCTTGGACTTGGAGATGCCGGTAAACATCGCCACGCCACCGGCGCCGGCTTTGTTCTCTACCACAATATTCCAGCCAGTCTGTTCTTCCATCACCTGGGCGATTACCCGGCCCATCGCATCAGTCGAGCCACCGGCCCCAAAGCCGATTTGGAACATCAGCGGACCTTTGGGGGCCCAGTCTTCTGCGTTCGTCACCCCCGCGAATGCCGTTGCAGCTGCAAGCATTACGCCCGCGATCTTAGCCTTAAGTTTCATCAGTCTTCCTCCCATTAACCCAGCTCACAGGGCTCTTCCCTCATTGAGCCGGAGACTGTCAGTAACGCGGCCAAGATTGGCACTTGGAAATCCATCTGAAAAATATATTGTGTGGATTGATGTCATCTGGATTCTAGATATTAAACATGGATTATGACCTGCGCCAGTTGCGCTACTTTGTGACGATCGCCGAGGAAGGCAGCTTCTCCAAAGCGTCTTTGCAGCTTGGCGTCGCCCAGTCCGCGCTCAGCCATCACGTGGGTCAGATGGAGGCCCGTCTGGGCGTTACGCTGCTCTCGCGCCACTCGAAGGGCGTGGAGCAAACCGAGAGCGGCGCGCGGTTTCTGAACCACGCCCATGCCATTCTCGCCGCCGTGGACGCGGCAACCAACGACGTTCGCGACGACGCCAAGGAGCCCGGTGGACTGGTTCGGTTGGGTGCAACGCTCACCGTTGCGCCGATGCTAATCGAACCGCTGATGGCAAGACTGTCTGAAACCGCGCCGCGCGTATCCTTGCGCATCGAGGAACGGCTGAGCCCGCAGCTGGTGCAGGCGGTTGCCAGCGGAGAACTCGACGTCGCCGTGTGTTTCAACGCCGGCGAGGATCGCCGGATCGACGCCGCACCCGTGTTCGAGGAAGATATCTGCCTGGTCGGGGTACCGGAGCTCGTGGGCGACACCGAGGCCCCGGTCAGCCTCGAAGAAGCGCTTGCGTTTCCGATGCTGCTGCCGGGCCGTGACCACATTCTGCGGGGTATGATCGACCGTGTCGCCCTGTTCCGAAATCATCCGATCGAGGTCCGTCACGAGTGTCTCTCCCTGCACGCGCTGTTCGCGGGGCTGCGGCTGGGACTGGGTGCGACCCTGATATCGCAGTTCTCTGCCCTCCCGCTCTTCCGGAGCGGCGATGTTGTGTGTCGGCCGATCAATGACCCTGTGGTGTCGCGTCAGCTGTTCGTGGCATCGAGCGCCGAGAGATCGAAAACCACCGCACAGAAGACTGTGATCAGCGCGGTACAGGATCTGATCCTCGAGGGGCTGGCTGCGGGCGATTTACCTGGCGCCCGAGCAGCCTAGTCCCCGAAATCGTCGGCGGCGCCCTCTGCGGGGTCAACCGCCGGCTGAGTCGCAGGCACCAGCACGGGCACGTCAGGCCCATTATGAGGTGTAAAATGTGGGATAGCCTGCCCAGCGTAAAGGATAAATTATTTTTTATCAGAAGCTTAATTCAAAGCAATGGCGGAGAGGAAGGGATTCGAACCCTCGGTACGCTTGCGCGCACAACGGTTTTCGAGACCGCCCCGTTCGACCGCTCCGGCACCTCTCCGCCGCCGTGTCTAGGCCAAAGCAGGCCCGCCCGCAACCGCCGCGTTCCGCGCCTTACGCGCCCCATCCATCGCGACAGCGCGACCCTCGGCCCCGCCATGCGTTGTTTCCGGTCAGCAATGCACTGATAAAAGGTGGTTTTCGTTGACCCCGACCCCGGCTTTGGCCTAGGAAATCGGCTCTAACAACAAGCCAAGGCGCCCCGCGGTTGATTCGACCGCACAGCAAGAGCGTCAGCTGCAACTGACAGGACAGCACACAAATGTACGCAGTCATCAAGACCGGCGGTAAGCAGTACCGCGTTCAGCAGGACGACGTTCTGCCCATCGAAAAGCTCGAAGCCGAAGTCGGCGACACCGTCACCTTTGACCAGGTGATGATGGTCGGTGAAGGCGACAAGATCACCCTGGGCGCCCCGACCGTAAAGGGCGCGACGGTCACCGCAGAAGTCATGGATCAGAAGCGCACGCGCAAAATCCTCGTCTTCCGCCGCCGTCGCCGGAAGAACTTCCGCCGGACCAACGGTCATCGCCAGCACCAGACCGTGGTCAAGGTCACCGGCATCAAGGCCAAGTAAGGCCGGCGCCGACCGGGCATTAACGAGGGGGCTGCTGGCCTCCCTTTTGTTTCTCACACCGGTCTGCAACCGCCTTCAGGGCAGGATCAGGATCATGAAGTTCCTCGACCAAGCCAAGGTTTTCATCGCGTCCGGCAACGGCGGCAGCGGGGTCATCTCGTTCCGGCGGGAGAAGTACGTCGAATTCGGCGGTCCGGACGGTGGCGACGGCGGCAAGGGCGGTGACGTCTATGTCGAGGCCGTCGAAAACCTCAACACCCTGATCGACTACCGCTACGTCCAGCACTACAAGGCCGAGCGCGGCAAGAATGGCCAAAGCGCCAACAAATTCGGCGCGGCCGGCAAGTCGATCACGCTCAAGGTTCCCGTCGGCACCCAGATCCTCGACGAATTCGGGGAGGCTGTCCTCGCCGACCTGACCGAAGCCGGTGAGAAAATCCTGATCGCAAAGGGCGGGGACGGCGGCTTTGGCAACGCCCGTTTCAAGACCTCGACCAACCGCGCGCCACGGCGCCGCGACCTCGGCTACCCCGGCGAAGAACGCTGGGTCTGGCTGCACCTCAAGCTGATTGCTGATATCGGCCTGCTGGGCTTTCCCAACGCGGGCAAGAGCACGTTCCTCTCCGCCGTGTCGCGCGCCACGCCGAAGATTGCCGACTACCCCTTTACCACGCTGCACCCCAACCTCGGGGTCGCGGCGATCCAGAACCGCAGCTTTGTCATCGCCGATATCCCTGGGCTGATCGAAGGCGCGTCGGAAGGCGCAGGCATGGGCACACGCTTTCTGGGCCACGTCGAGCGCTCGGCGGGGTTGCTGCATATCGTCGACGGCTGCCAGGACGACCCCGGCGAGGCCTACGTCAAGCTCCGCCGTGAGCTGGAACAGTACGGCGGCGACCTCGCCGACAAGCCCGAGCTGCTGGCCCTCAACAAGGCCGACGCCATCGGGCAGGAACTCGCCGAGGATCAAGCCCGGCTGCTGTCCGAAGCCGCGGGCGGCAAGAAGGTCTGGATCATGTCGGCGGTCAGCGGTGAGGGGGTCGACCCGATCCTGCACGAGCTGGCCAATATGGCCGACAGCCATCGCGCCGCTGAACGCCGTGCGGCCGAAGGCGAAAAGGAACCCGAGCCATGGACGCCCTGAGCCGCGTGACCTCGGCGCAGGAGGCCATGGCCCAGGCCCCCACGGTGGTGGTCAAGGTCGGCTCGGCGCTGCTGGTCGACGACGATGGTTCGATCCGCCGGGAAATGGATGTCGGCGCTGGTCGACGACCTCGCCGGGCTGGTCAAGGCCGGGCGGCGGGTGGTGCTGGTCTCCTCGGGCGCGATCCGGGTCGGCCTGCGCCTGCAGAGCCGCGATCCGCTGAACCTCCGGCTGGATGAGAAGCAGGCTGCAGCCGCGCTGGGACAGATCCGGCTGGCCGAGGCCTACGCCGACAGCTTTGCCGAGCGCGACCTCAACGTCGGCCAGATCCTGCTGACCCAGGAAGATACGGAAAATCGCCGCCGCTACCTCAATGCACGCGCGACGCTCAACCGCCTGCTCGATTGGGGGACGGTGCCGCTGGTCAACGAAAACGACACGGTGGCAACGGCGGAAATCCGCTTCGGTGACAACGACCGGCTGGCGGCCCGGGTGGGCGGCATGGTCGGGGCCGACCTGCTGGTGCTGCTCTCGGATATCGACGGGCTCTATACCGGTAACCCCAAGGCCAGTGCCACCGCCGAACACCTGCCGCTGGTCACCGGCGGGATCACGCCGGAAATCGAAGCCATGGCCGGGGATGAAACCAGCGCCTACGCCAAGGGCGGCATGGTCACCAAGCTGGCCGCCGCCAAGATCGCGCTCGGTGCAGGCTGCGCCATGGTCATCGCCGATGGCCGCGTGCTGAACCCGTTGCAGGCGCTGATGGACGGCGCCAAGGCGACCCTCTTTACCTCCACGGAAACCCGGCACTCGGCCCGCGAAGCGTGGCTGCTGGGGGCGCTGTCCGGGGATGGCGTGCTGATCCTCGACGACGGTGCAGCCCGGGCGGTAGAGGCGGGAAAATCCCTGCTCCCCGCCGGCGTGGTCCGCGTCGATGGCACGTTTGAGCGCGGCGATACCGTCCGCATCACCCGTGCTGACGGGACCGATATCGGGCTTGGGATCGCCGCCTACGGCAGCGAAGACGCCACGCTCATTGCCGGTAAACGCAGCGCAGATATCGCGACAATTCTCGACGAAAGTCGCGGTCCGAACTTGATCCACGCGGACGATTTGGCACTGTTCTGATCTCCATCACCCGGGCAACGGCAGGGACGCATGCTATGGCGACGGCAAACCTACAGGACAGGATGAACAGCGTCGGACAGGCGGCCAAGGCGGCAGCGCACAGCCTGTCGCTGGCCCCGGCTGCGCAGAAGGTCGAGGCGCTGCAAGCTGCCGCGGCCGCCATTCGGACCCGCAGCAAAGACATTGTCGCCGCCAACGCCATCGACATGGCGGCCGGAGCCGAGAAGGGCCTGAGCAATGCCATGCTCGACCGCCTGCTGCTCACCCCCGACCGGATTGAAGCCATGGCCGCAGGCGTGGCTTCAGTGGCCGAGCTCGACGATCCCGTGGGGCGCGAGCTGTCCGTGACCGATCGCCCGAACGGCCTGCGCATCCGACAGGTTGCCGTACCGCTGGGGGTTATCGGGATCATCTACGAAAGCCGCCCGAACGTGACCGCCGATGCCGCCGCCCTGTGCCTCAAGGCCGGGAATGCCGCGATCCTGCGCGGCGGCTCGGACAGCTTCAACAGCTCGGGCGTGATCCTCGAATGCATGCAGGCGGGGCTGGCGACGGCGGGCCTGCCGGTTGACGCCGTGCAGCGCGTGCCCACGGTCGACCGTGAAGCCGTCGGCATGCTGCTGCGCATGGCCGAATACGTGGACGTGATCGTTCCCCGAGGCGGCAAGGGCCTGATCGAACGCGTCCAGCAGGAAGCGCGGGTGCCGGTGTTCTCCCACCTCGACGGCATCAACCACACCTTTGTCGACGCTGCCGCCGACCTGACCATGGCCGAGAGCATCGTCGTCAACGCCAAGATGCGCCGGACCGGGATCTGCGGCGCCATGGAAACCATGCTGGTGCACCGCGATGTGGCGGCAGAGTTCCTACCCCGCGCGGTCGCAGCGCTGCAGGCCGCAGGATGCGAAGATATCCGCGGCGATGAGGCCGCGTGCGGCCTGAGCGCCGAGCTGAGCCCGGCCAGCGCGGAGGACTGGGACACCGAATATCTGGACTCGATCCTGTCGGTGCGGATCGTCGATGACCTCGACGCAGCGATCAGTCACGTCAACCGCCACGGCTCCCACCACACCGAGGCGATCATCACCGCAGATGCCGAGGCCGCGGCCCGTTTCCAGCGCGAAGTCGATGCCGCCATTGTCATGCACAACGCTTCGACCCAGTTCGCAGACGGCGGCGAATTCGGCATGGGCGCGGAAATCGGGATCGCCACGGGGCGCATGCACGCGCGGGGTCCGGTCGGTGCCGCGCAGCTGACGTCCTACAAATACGTGGTCGAGGGGTCGGGCCAGACCCGGCCCTGAGCCGGACCAGCCCGGCGCGAACGCCCATGCCCATCACCAGCGAACTGCTGTTTCCCGGTCAGGACACCACCTGGTCCCCCGACCGTGCGCACCGCTATTTCCTGCGCCGCCCGGCGGGGATGCTCGACCGTGACAAGCCGGTAATCGCCTTTGTGCTGCTCAACCCGAGTACGGCCGATGAGGTGAAGGACGATCCGACGGTCGCCAAGTGCCGCCGCTATGCAGCGGGCTGGGGCTACGGCGAAGTTATCGTGCTCAACGCCTTCGCCTACCGGGCCACCGACCCAAAGAACATGCGCGCCCACCCCGACCCAATTGGCCCGGACAACGACGCCACCATCTTGCGGACGGCCGAAGTCGTGCACGGGCTGGGCGGTACCATCCTCTGCGGCTGGGGCACACACGGCACGCATCTCGAGCGCTCGGCGGCGCTGCGGGCACTGCTGGCGCCGTTCCCGCTCAAGGCCTTCACCCTGACCAAGCACGGTGAGCCGGGCCACCCGCTGTATCTGCGCGGAGATCTGCAGCCGATCGACTGGAACCCCGCAAGCCTCAACGAGGCGGAGTGATCAGAGGATAAACCGGCTCAGGTCGGCGTCCTTTGCCAGCTCACCCACGTCATCGCGCACCTTGGCTTCGGTGATCTGGATGGTCTCGCCGTTGCGGTCGGGCGCGGTAAAGGAAATCTCCTCCAGCAACCGTTCCATCACCGTGGCCAGCCGCCGCGCTCCGATATTCTCGACCGTCTGGTTGATCTCCGCCGACAGATCGGCGAGCGCGTCGATCGACCCCTGATCGAAATCGAGGGTCACACCCTCGGTCTGCAACAGCGCCTTGTACTGCTTGATCAGCGAGTTCTCCGGCTCGGTCAGGATGCGCACGAAGTCGTCGCGGGTCAGCGGATTGAGCTCGACCCGGATCGGCATCCGCCCCTGCAATTCCGGGAGCAGATCGCTGGGCTTGGACAGGTGGAAGGCACCGGAACAGATGAACAGCACGTGGTCGGTCTTCACTGGCCCGTACTTGGTGGTGACGGTCGTGCCTTCGATCAGCGGCAGCAGGTCGCGCTGCACGCCTTCGCGGCTGACCGAACCGCCACGGACTTCGGAATTGACCGCGATCTTGTCGATCTCGTCGAGGAAGACGATGCCGTCGTTCTCGACCCGCTCGATGGCGGTCCGGGTCAGGTCTTCCTGGTCGATCAGGTTGTCGGCCTCTTCCTCGACCAGCTGTTCGTAGGCGTCTTTGACCTTGAGCTTGCGCTTGACCTTGCGCTGCCCCAGACCGCCGAGCATGTCGCTGAGGTTGATCATCCCCATCTGCGAACCGGGCATGCCGGGGATATCGAGCGATGGCATGCCACCGCCGGATTTGTCGTTGAGGTCGACCTCGACTTCGCGGTCGTCGAGCTTTCCCTCGCGCAGCATCTTGCGGAACTTCTGCTTGGTATCGTTGTTGGCCTCGGCCCCGGTGAGCACGTCGATCAGCCGGTCTTCAGCAACGATCTCGGCCTTGGCCTTAACGGCGTCGCGCTGCTGGGTGCGGGTGCTGGTGATGGCCAGCTCGACCAGATCGCGGACGATGGACTCGACATCGCGGCCGACGTAGCCGACCTCGGTGAACTTGGTGGCCTCAACCTTCATGAAGGGCGCGTTGGCGAGCTTGGCCAACCGTCGGGCGATCTCGGTCTTGCCGCAGCCCGTGGGCCCGATCATCAGGATGTTCTTGGGCAGCACTTCTTCGCGCAGGCTGTCGGGCAGCTGCTGCCGCCGCCAGCGGTTGCGCAGCGCGACGGCAACGGCGCGCTTGGCGTCGCCCTGGCCAACGATGAAACGGTCGAGTTCGGAAACGATTTCCCGCGGTGAAAAGTTGCTGTGGCCCATTGTTATTTCGCGGCTCCTGCTTTGTTTTCCAGCTTTTCAAGGCGGATCGAATGGTTGGTGTAGACGCAGATATCCCCGGCGACCTTCATGGCCCGACGGGCGATTTCCTCTGCCGTAAGACTATCGTCCTCGACCGTGATCAGGGCGCGGGCGGCCGATAAGGCGTAGTTCCCCCCCGACCCAATGGCGAGCACGCCATCAGCCTCAGCCTCGACCACGTCACCGTTGCCGGTGACGATCAGCGAGTGTTCGGCGTCGACCACGATCAGCATAGCCTCCAGCCGGCGCAGGTAGCGATCCTGCCGCCAGTCCTTGGCCAGCTCCACAGCGGCCCGGACGAGCTGCCCTGGGTAGGTTTCCAGCTTGGCTTCCAGCCGTTCGAACAGGGTGAAGGCGTCTGCGGTGGCACCGGCGAAACCGCCGACCACGTCGCTTCGCTTGCCCAGCCGGCGGACTTTTACGGCGCTGCCCTTCATCACCGTCGGGCCGAGGCTGACCTGCCCGTCACCGGCGACCACCACTTCGTCGCCCTTGCGGACGGACAGAATGGTGGTGCCGTGCATGGTATTTTCACTACTCATCGGATCGAAACTTCCTCATTTCGGGTAGACGACTGCACAAAGACGTAAGGCGGGCGGGCCAGAGCCGCAAGGCACGGCGGTTGGACCCCTGCCCCAGAGCCTGCTAAAGAAGCGCGGCAAAACCGACTTCGATAGGCCCAAGTCCATGACGTCCCCCGCCCGCAAGGCCGCCGTAACGCGCAAAACAAACGAAACCGACGTGACCCTGTCCCTGAACCTCGACGGGACCGGTGCCAACAGCATTTCGACCGGGATCGGTTTCCTCGACCATATGCTCGACCTGTTCGGCAAGCATAGTCTGATCGACCTCAGCGTTCAGGCCGAAGGCGATCTGCACATCGATGCGCACCACACGGCGGAAGACGTCGGTCTGGTGCTGGGACAGGCGCTGCGCGAGGCGCTGGGCGACAAGCGCGGGATCAGCCGCTACGGCCACGCCTACGTGCCCATGGACGAGGCGCTGGCACGCGCCGTGGTCGATTTCTCCGGCCGGCCACATCTGGTCTGGGACGCGCACTTCGAGATGCCGCGGCTGGGCGCCATGGAAACCGAGCTGTTCCGCGAGTTTTTCCAGGCCGTGACCAATGCAGCGCAAGCCAACGTGCACGTCCATGTGCTCTACGGTGACAATAGCCACCACAAGGCCGAGGCCTGCTTCAAGGCCTTTGCCCGCGCGGTGCGCATGGCCGTGAGCGTCGATCCCCGGACGGCGGATCAGATCCCGTCGACCAAGGGTGCACTGGACGGTTGAACCATGAAAACCGTGGTTGTCGACTATGGCTCGGGGAACCTTCGCTCGGCCGCTAAGGCGCTGGAACGCGTCAGCACCGGCCGGGTCGAGGTGACCGACCGGCCCGGGAGGTTGTTTCCGGCGCGGATTATCTGGTCGTGCCCGGTCAGGGGGCCTTAGCCGACTGTCGGCAGGGGCTACGCTCGATCGACGGCCTGTATGAGGCGATTGCTGACTTTGCCATAACCCGGGCGCGGCCGTTTCTGGGCATCTGCATCGGCATGCAGCTAATGGCGACCCGTGGGCTTGAGCACGGGGTTCACCCCGGCTTCGACTGGATCCCCGGCGATATCGCCCCGCTCCGCCCGGCTGACCCCAGCCTGAAGATCCCGCAGATGGGCTGGAACAGCCTGCGTGCCACCAACAGCGGTGCGGCCCACCCCGTGCTCGAGGGCATGGACGGAGAAGACGTGTACTTCGTGCACTCTTTTGCGTTTGAAACCGCGCAGGCCGATCACCAACTGATGGTCACCGACTACGCCGCCGATGTGACCGCCGTCGTGGGTCGAGACAACATGATCGGTACGCAGTTTCACCCAGAAAAAGCCAGACCGTCGGGCTGAAGCTGCTCTCCCAGTTTCTGAGGTGGAAGCCGTGAGCCAGACTCCATCGAGAGACAGCACACAGACCAGCAGCGGCACGGCAGCAGCAGACGCCGAATTGAAGGTCGCGCTTGCCGAAAGCCTGAGCGAAGGCGACCTGCAGGACCTCTGTGACGCCACCGTGGACGCCATCAACGCCGGCGGCGGCTTCGGCTGGGTATCGCCCCCGCCGCGCGACACGCTCGAGCGATACTGGCAGGGGCTGCTGCTGATCCCGGACCGCCGGGTGTTTATCGCCCGTCTCGACGGCCTGATTGCTGGTTCGGTGCAACTGCACCTGCACCCCCGCAACAACGAGGCACAGGCCATGATCGGTCGGGTTACCACCGCCTTCGTCGCGACGTGGGCCCGGGGTAAGGGGCTGGGACACCTGCTGATTGACGCGGTTGAGGCCGACGCCGAGTTGATCGGCCTACGCGCCCTTACCCTCGACCTGCGCGAGACCCAGCGCAACGCGATTCGCACCTATGAAAGCCGTGGCTACACCCGCTGGGGGACGCAGCCGCAATACGCCCTGATCGACGGCCAGTGGATCGCCGGGCACCACTACGCCAAGGAACTGCGCTGACATGATCCTGTTTCCCGCCATCGACCTGAAAGACGGGCAGGTTGTACGCCTGCTGTACGGCGATATGGACGCCGTTACGGTCTACGGCGACAACCCCGGCGCGCGGGCCGCCGCCTTCGCTGATACCGGCTTTGACTGGCTGCACGTGGTCGACCTTAACGGCGCCATCGAAGGGCGTCCGGTCAATCGCGAGGCGGTCGAGGCGATCCGCGCTGCCTTCCCCGGCAAGATGCAACTCGGCGGGGGCATCCGCAGCCTTGAGAATATCGAAGCGTGGCTGAAGATCGGCGTCGACCGCGTCATCCTCGGCACCATCGCTGCCCGTGACCCGGAGCTGGTGCGCGAAGCCTGCCGCCGTTTCCCCGGACAGATCGTCGTCGGCATCGACGCCAAGGGCGGTAAGGTCGCCGTCGAAGGCTGGGTCGAAACCGGAGAGATGACTGCGCTGGACCTCGCACAGGCCTTCGAGACCGCTGGAGTGGCCGCCATCGTCTTTACCGACATCGACCGCGACGGTGCCCTGACCGGGGTCAATCTGGAGGCTACGGTCGCACTCGCCAACGCGGTTTCGATCCCGGTGATTGCCAGCGGCGGGGTCGCCGATATCGAAGACATCCGCGCGGTGAAAGCGGCCCGCGACGCCGGCGCCAACCTCGAGGGCGCCATTTCCGGACGCGCGCTATACGACGGCCGCCTCGATGCCAGCGACGCGCTGGCGCTGATCCATGCTTAAGGCGCGGGTGATCCCCTGCCTCGACGTTCACGCCGGGCGCGTGGTCAAGGGCGTCAATTTCGTCGATCTGGTCGACGCCGGTGACCCGGTAGAGCAGGCCAAGGTCTATGACGCGGCCGGTGCAGATGAGCTGTGTTTCCTCGACATCACCGCCAGCCACGAGGACCGCGACACCATCTACGACGTCGTGGCCCGCACGGCCGAGCAGGTGTTCGTGCCGCTGACCGTGGGCGGCGGGGTCCGCGCGGTCGAAGACGTGCGCAAGCTGCTTCTCGCCGGCGCGGACAAGGCGTCGATGAACTCGGCGGCCGTGACCGACCCGGACCTGATCAACCGCGCGTCGGACAAGTACGGCAGCCAGTGCATCGTCGTCGCCATCGACGCCAAGGCGCGCGAGGACGGCAGCGGCTGGGACGTCTACACCCGCGGCGGTCGCCACAATACCGGGATCGACGCTGTGGCCTGGGCCGAGGATGCGGCACGCCGGGGGGCGGGCGAGATCCTGCTGACCTCCATGGACCGCGACGGCACCAAAATCGGCTTCAACCTCGACCTCACCCGCGCCGTGGCGGAAGCCGTGCCGGTGCCGGTAATTGCCAGCGGCGGGGTCGGCGAGCTTGACCACTTCGTCGATGGCATTCAGGAAGGCAAGGCCAACGCCGTACTGGCGGCGTCTGTCTTCCACTTCGGAACTTTCAGTATTGGTCAGGTTAAGGCTCACATGGCCCAAGCTGGCATTCCTATGCGCGAGTTGAAAAACCCATGACGGCACTTACTGGAGAAACGCTGGATCAGGTCTTCGAGACCATTGCCAAGCGCCACCGCGAATTCAAAGACGGTAAGGTCGGCAACAGCCGCACCGCCAAGTTGTTCAAGCGGGGCTCAGCCAAGATTGCGCAAAAACTCGGCGAAGAGGCTGTGGAAACGGTGATCGAGGCCATCAAGGGACGCAAAGGGCACCTCGTCGAGGAGTCCGCCGACCTGCTGTATTTCCTGCTCGTCACCTGGAAGGATCAGGGCATCGAGCCTGAGGATGTCTGGAAAGAGCTGAAGAAGCGGCACAAGCTGCCCGAAGCCGAAGAGCGCGCCGGACGGCTGGATTAGCCCGCCGGGTTGAATGGCCGGGCGGCCACCGTCCGTCCCCAGAAAGAGCACAGAGGAACATCGAGCCATGGCCTACGACAACGACAACATCTTCGCCAAGATCCTGCGCGGGGAGATCCCCTGCAACAAAGTCTACGAGGACGAGTTTGCACTGGCCTTCCGCGATATCGCGCCGCAGGCGAAGGTGCACACGCTGGTGATCCCGAAGGGCGCCTACGTCAGCTTCGACGACTTCTCGGCCCAGGCCACAGACGCTGAAATCATCGGCTTCGTGCGGGCGGTGCAGAAGACCGCAGCGCTCGAAGGCGTTGTTGATTCGGGCTACCGCCTGCTTGCCAACCACGGCGTCGATGGTGGTCAGGAAGTGCCGCATTTCCACGTTCACATCGCCGGTGGTGAGCGCTTGGGCGCCCTCGTCTCGCGCCCTTAAGCCCGAACGACCATCTCTAGGTCGAAAAGGTGTGGATAAACTCTCGCATATTACGGAGTCGTCTTGTTTTTGCCCAGAGTCGCAGGTATTTTGCACTGATAAATTAATGGGTCGGCGCCGCGTTGCCCGACCGCGAATTTCATGGGGCAGTCCTTGGACTTCTGGGATCGGCAGGAACCTTCAGCGGGACAGGAAACCACCGCGCTGAGCGAGGAGGCGGAAGCGCCCGTTCGCTTCGGTTTCGACCCCTATGAGTGGCAGGACTATCCCCTCGCTGCGATCCTCCGCGCCTACCGCGAAGCCTACGGGCTGGAAATGGCGGAAATCGCCGATCACCTCCGTATCCGTGCACACTACCTCGGCATGCTCGAAGACGGCCGCTACGACGAACTGCCTGCGCGGCCCTACGCCATTGGCTTCGTCCGCTCCTACGCCAAATATCTCGGCCTACCGGTCGAAGATATGGTGCAGCGCTTCCGCGAAGAGATCGATGACCTGCAGGCTCCGGTAATCCCGACGCCGCAGGCGTCGGCCGCACGGGTCCGACCCCGCAACGACAGCAGTCTGAGCCGCTTCGTGCTGGTACTGCTGGGTCTCATCGGTCTGATGTCGAGCTGGACCCTCTGGACCGTGGTCAGCAGCAACGAGCGCAACATCGCCACCGCCATTCTCGGCAACAACGACGCGGCGCTGGAGGATACCTTCCTCTACGGCGTGTCGCCCACCGACCCTGAAGCGCGGCGCGTGCTGGAGACCGAGGGGCGCGAACTGCCCGTCCAGCCCGAAGCGCCAGCGGCGACCGAGGGTCAGGAAGTCGTGGTGGCCAGCAACGATGCCCTCGATGAGGTCGAATCCCGCCTGCACGCGCCGGTCGGTGACAGCGTGCTGGGCATCCCTATTCCGAAACGCCGTGACCTTGCCATGGCACCCGCCGCCGAGGAGACAGCCCCGATCGACCGCAGCCTGCGTTACCGGCTGGTCGCCGTCGATCTCGTTTGGGTGCAGGTCCGGGATTTCCGCGAGAACATCATCGTTTCACAGATGCTGCAGCGCGGTGAGGAGCTTTCGGTCGACCATCAGGACGGGCTGCGGCTGTTTACTGTCAGCCCCCGCAACCTGCAGATCTTCGTGGGCGATGAAATCGCTGAACCCAAGGTACCGTCGCGGAATGAGCCGGTGATTTGGCCGCTGAACCGCGAGTATCTGCTGCCCTTCTCCGAGCCGATGCAGGACGCTAGCGCCGCGCTGTAGCCGGGCCGCTCAAACCCTTTCAAGACCTTACCTCTGCCCTGCCAGCCTCCCTTCGCAGCCCTGCGCGCACCCGCTTCCCCTCCCTGAGGGCAAGGCTGGCGTCGCAGCAATGGTCTTGCCAGCAGCAAGCCCCGTCCCCTACTTGTTGGCGACGCATCAACTGAGGTTTGATCCATGGCAAAGCTGCAACCGGTCAAAGGCACCCGCGATCTCTACGGCGAAGAGGGTCGGGCCCAGCACCACGTGATGAACGTGGCCGCCCAGGTTTCGCGCAGCTATGGCTACGACCGCATCGATACGCCAATGTTCGAGCAGGTCGAGGTCTTCAACCGTCCACTCGGCGAAACCTCCGATGTGGTGACCAAGGAAATGTTCGATTTCCACACCAAGGGCGGCGATCACGTCGTCCTCCGGCCGGAGAACACGGCCGGTGTCGTCCGCGCCATCATTTCCAACGGCCTGACCCACGACCTGCCCGGGCGGTATTTCTACGCCGGGCCACAGTTCCGCTACGAACGCCCGCAGGCCGGACGCTACCGGCAGTTCACCCAGATCGGGGTGGAGCTGGTCGGCCCGGAACAGCCTGCCGCCGACGTGGATGTTATCGCGTGCGGCTGGCAAATCCTCGCCGAGCTCGGACTGACCGAGCACGTCACGGTGCACCTGAACACCCTCGGCTATACCGACAGCCGCAACGCCTACCGAAGCGAGCTGGTGGCCTACTTTCAAGACCACCGGGACAAGCTGAGCGAAGACTCGCTGACCCGGCTGGAAAAGAACCCGCTGCGGATCCTCGACAGCAAGGACGAGGGCGACCGCGCGCTGCTGCCCGCTGCGCCGAAGTTCGTCGACCACTTGAATACGCTCTCGCAGGACCACTACGCGGCAGTAAAAGCCGGGCTCGATAACCTCGGCCTGCCCTACCAGCACGACGACAATCTCGTGCGCGGTTTCGACTACTACTGCCACACGGCCTTTGAGTTCATCACCACCCAGCTGGGGGCGCAGGGAACGGTGCTCGGTGGGGGTCGCTACGACGGCCTCGCCAAGTTGCTGGGTGGGCCGGACATGGCCGGTGTCGGCTGGGCCGCCGGGGTCGACCGCCTCGCCATGCTGCTGGGCAGCGCGCCGGTGGATCAGGCGCCGATCGCCGTGGTTCCGCTCGGGGCTGAGGCAGAAACGCTGGCCCAGCGGCTGGTGTTCGAGATGCGGGCTGCCGGCCTGCTGGTCGACATGAACTACAGCGGCAACATGAAAAAACGCCTGACCCGGGCGAACAAGGTGCAGGCCGCGACGGCCGTGATCATCGGCGAAGATGAAATCGCGGCCGGCGTCGCTCTGGTCCGCAATATGGAAGACGGGGCGCAGCGCGAAGTCGCCCTCGACCGGCTGGTGGCGGAGCTGTCTGCGTGAGCGCGCTGGTCGCCAAGCTGGAGGTCGTGGTCCGCCGCCACGACGAGATTCAGGCCCTGCTCGCCGACCATCCTGAGCCGGGAAGCGCCGACTACACGCGCCTGACCCGCGAGTACGCGGAGATGAACCCCATCGTTGAGCAGATGCGCGGGTTCCAGAAGCTGGTCTCCGACCTCGACGACGCTGTAGCGCTGGCCGAGGCTGAGGACGACGCGGAAATGCGGGCTATGGCCGAAGACGAAGCGCGCGAGCTGCGCGCCGAAATCGAAACCAAGGAGCAGGAGATGAAAGTCCTGCTCCTGCCCCGCGACGAGGCCGACAGCCGCAACGCCATCCTCGAAATCCGGCCCGGGACCGGTGGCGATGAAGCCGGTCTGTTCGCCGGTGACCTGCTCGGCATGTACCGCCGCTTTGCCGAAATGCAGGGCTGGAAGTTCGAGACCATCGAGATGAGCGAGAACGACGTCGGCGGGCTGAAGGAAGTTTCGGTCCGCATTTCCGGCACCAATGTCTTTGCCGCGCTCAAGTTCGAGTCCGGCGTGCACCGGGTACAGCGGGTGCCGGTGACCGAGTCTGGCGGGCGCATCCACACGTCTGCCGCAACCGTCGCGGTCCTGCCCGAAGCCGAAGAAGTCGACATCGAAATCCGCGCCGAAGACATCCGCATCGACACCATGCGCGCTTCGGTGCCGGCGGGCAGCACGTCAACACCACCGACTCAGCCGTACGCATCACCCACCTGCCCACCGGCATCATCGTCACCCAGAGCCAGAAGTCCCAGCACCGCAACCGTGAAGAAGCAATGCGGGTGCTGCGCGCCCGGCTGTACGAGAAGGCCCGCGACGAGGCCAACGCCGAACGGGCCGCGGACCGCAAGGGCCAGGTCGGCAGCGGCGACCGCTCCGAACGCATCCGCACCTACAACTTTCCGCAGGGACGGGTCTCTGACCACCGCATCAATCTGACCCTGCACAAGCTCGACCGCATCATCGCCGGGGACGGCCTGGGCGAGGTTATCGACGCGCTGACCGCCGAAGATCAGGCCGCGCGGCTGGCCGAACTGGGCGAGTAACCACGGATGGCGATCCGGCTGCAGGACTGGCTGAGCCGGGCAACTCAGGCACTGGCCCCCGTGGCCGAACAACCGCGTTCTGAGGCCCGGCGGCTGGTCGAAGCCGCCTTGGACTGGCCGGTCGCCAGCCAGCTTGCAGACCCTGATCAGATCATCGATGCCGCTTCGGTCGAAGGGCTCGACGCGCTGCTCCACCGCCGGGCAGAGCGGCAGGAACCCCTGTCGCGTATCCTTGGGCGGCGGGAGTTCTGGGGCCTGTCGTTGGAGATTGAGGGGGCGACGCTGGACCCGCGCCCGGATACGGAAACGCTGGTCGAACTGGCGCTGGACCTGTTCAGCGGGCCGGAGCGGTCACCACCGCTTCAAATCCTCGATCTGGGCACGGGGTCGGGCGCGCTGCTGCTTGCCCTGCTCAGCGAATACCCCGAGGCGCAGGGGCTGGGCGTGGATCAGGACAGCGACACCCTCGCCACGGCGACCCGCAACGCGGCGCGGCTGGGTCTGGGTGGGCGTGCACGTTTTGAGGTTGGTGACTGGCTTTCGGAGGTGTCCGGCCGTTTTGACCTGATCGTCAGCAATCCGCCCTATATCCCGACGGAGGATCTGGCCGGGCTCGACCGCGCCGTGCGCGACTTCGACGATCCGTTGGCGCTGGACGGCGGCGCGGACGGGCTGGCGTTCTATGCGCGAACCCTGCGCGAGGCCGGGCGGTGTCTGGCGCCGGGCGGGGTCTTGATCTTCGAACTGGGGATCGGGAAAGCAGACAGCGTGCAGGCACTGGGCCGCGATTCCGGTTGGAGCCTGCTGTCGCTGCGAGACGATCTGGCCGGAATTCCGCGGGCAATGGCCCTGACGCAGGCTTGACGCAGCCCTGACTGCCGCCTTTTTTCCTTGGAAAACCGGCGCCCAGCGACTAGGTTCCAAGCCATATTGAGACCCGATTGTTGTCGGGGCGGTGTCGCTCCCTCCCTGGTCTCCCTACGCCTGACGCGGCTCGACGCACTGCGCTCCACCTCGTCATACGTTGAATTCACATCCGCCCACGGGCAAAGGACAGAAGATGAGGCAGGGTAACAACCGCCGCGGCCGCCACCCAAAGCAGCAGAAGCAGGGCGCGATTCCGACCCGCAACCAAGTGTTTGACTCCAACGGGCCAGAGGTCCGGGTGCGCGGCAACGCCCACCAGGTTTACGACAAGTATTCGGCGCTGGCCCGCGAGGCCTCGGCTGCCGGTAACCACATTCAGGCTGAGGCCTACTACCAGTTTGCCGAGCACTATCTGCGCCTGCACCTGGCCGCGACAGTCATGGGGGCGGCAACCGTCGGGGCGGTCCGGCCAAGGACCAGTTCCCGCCCGAGGCGCTCGAAGACCCGTTGATCTTCCGCCCCGATATGCCCGAGCAGCAAGATCGCAATGATCAGCAGGGCCGCGATGACAGTGACGGCGAAGGCGGCGGCGGCAACGACCGCAAGGAACGCCGGGGCCGTGACCGGGGCGAGCGGGGCGAGCGGGGCGAAGGGGGAGCGCGGTGACCGCGATGACCGCCGACAGCGCCGCGACCGCAAGCCGCGTGGGCCCCGCGACAACGCTGGCAATGTTGATGGCGGCTCTGTCGATCCATCTGAGCAGGATCAGCCCGAAGTGCCACTGTTCCACGCCGGCATGGAAGCCCCCGAAGGCGAGGCCATCGTCGAGAGCCGCGTACCCGCACCGGTGCCGGCTCCGCCGCCGATGGATGAGGTCGAACCCGGCGACAGCGACAGCTGATCGCCTGCCGCCCCTTGTGAGCGGCTGAATTTTCCCCATATCCAAGCTATACCGCGTGCCGGAATTCGGGCGCGGCCTCATACCCACGCCGTTCCATGCTGCTGACAGGTGGAGCGGAAGGACTAGGAGATCGCTATGGATATTTCACGCTTCACCGAGCGTGCGCGCAGCATTCTGCAGGCTGCGCAGGGCCTCGCCGCCGAACACAATCACCAGTTTATCACCGGCTCGCACCTGGGCCTGAGCCTGCTCGACGACGAGTCCGGGCTGGTCGCCCGACTGCTCAACATCGCGCAGGTCGACCCTGACCCCGTGCGCCAGGCGCTGCTCGCCGACCTTGATGCCATGCCGCAGGTCTCTGGCGGGGGCGCGGAGCAGCTGTTCCTGAACAAGGACATGGGCGCCATAGTCGCCCGAGCGCAGAAGCTCGCCGAGGCTGCTGGCGACCAGTTCGTGACCACGGACCGGCTGCTGCAGGCCCTGATCGAGAACAAGAATGCAGCGGCGGGCAAGGCCTTCCGCGACGCCGGGGCGGACGCCACGAAGATGGCCACGGCGATCGATTCCGTGCGCAAGGGCAAGACCGCCGACAGTGCCGCAGCCGAGGACGGCTTCGAAGCGCTGGAGAAGTTCACCCGCGACCTGACCGAGGAAGCCGGGGCCGGTCGCCTCGACCCCGTCATCGGCCGCGAGGAAGAAATCCGCCGCGCCGTGCAGGTGCTTTCGCGCCGGACCAAGAACAACCCGGTGATGATCGGCGAGCCCGGTGTGGGCAAGACCGCCATCGCCGAGGGCCTCGCCCTGCGCATCGTCAACGACGACGTGCCCGAGAGCCTGTCCGGGAAGCGCCTGCTGGTGCTGGATCTGGGCGCGCTGATCGCCGGATCAAAATACCGGGGTGAGTTCGAAGAACGGCTCAAGTCCGTGCTCAAGGACATTGAGGCTGCAGGCGGCAGCATCATCCTGTTCATCGACGAGCTGCACACCTTGGTCGGCGCCGGCAAGACCGACGGCGCCATGGACGCCTCCAACATGCTCAAGCCCGCGCTGGCCCGGGGCGAGTTGCACTGCGTTGGCGCGACGACGCTCGACGAATACCGCGAGTACATCGAGAAAGACGCCGCCCTCGCCCGCCGGTTCCAGCCGGTCTACGTCGACGAACCGGGGACCGAGGAAAGCCTGTCGATCCTGCGCGGGATCAAGGAGAAGTACGAGGCCCACCACGGGGTTCGCATCTCCGATGCTTCGCTGGTTGCGGCCGTGCAGCTGTCCGACCGCTATATCACCGACCGCTTTCTGCCCGACAAGGCCATCGACCTGATGGACGAAGCCGCCGCGCAGCTGCGGATGGAAGTCGACACCAAGCCCGCCGCACTGGATGAAATCGATCGCCGTATCGACATGCTGAAAATGGAGCAGTTCGCGCTGGAAAAGGAAGGCGACGACGGCTCCCGCGAGCGGCTGAAGATCCTGCGGGAAGAGCTCGAAGGCCTCGAACGCCAGTCCGGCGACATGACCTCCGAGTGGAACGCCGATAAGGCCAAGCTGGCCGAAGCCCAGGCCGTGAAGCGCGAGCTGGACGAAGCCCGCTCCGCGCTCGACATCGCCAAGCGCAGCGGTGACCTCGGCTCGGCCGGGGAGCTGCAGTACGGCGCCATCCCGACCCTCGAAGAGCGGCTCAAGGCCTTCGAAAACCACGACACGGCGCAGGTGCGCGAAGTCGTCGGCTCGGATCACGTCGCCCGCGTGGTGGCGCAGTGGACCGGGATTCCGGTTGAAAAGATGATGGAAGGCGAGCGCGAGAAACTGCTGAGCATGGAAGCGGCCCTGACCGACCGCGTGGTGGGGCAGGAAGCCGCCGTCTCCGCGATCTCCAAGGCGGTACGCCGGGCGCGGGCCGGGCTGTCCGACCCCAACCGGCCGCAAGGGAGCTTCCTGTTCCTCGGCCCGACCGGGGTGGGCAAGACCGAGCTTGTGAAAACCCTCGCCGCGTTCCTGTTCGACGATGACAGCGCCCTTCTGCGGCTGGATATGTCGGAGTATATGGAAAAGCACGCGGTCAGCCGCCTGATCGGCGCGCCACCGGGCTATGTCGGCTACAGCGAGGGCGGTATCCTCACCGAAGCGATCCGGCGGCGACCCTATCAGGTCGTGCTGTTCGACGAGGTCGAGAAGGCGCACCCGGATATCTTCAACCTGCTGCTGCAGGTGCTGGACGACGGCCGCCTGACCGACAGTCAGGGGCGGACCGTGGATTTCCGCAACACCATCATCGTGCTGACGTCCAACCTCGGTGCTCAGCTGCTCACCGCCCCGGTGCCAGCGCCGACGACGAGTTGGTCAAGGCTGAAGTGATGAAGGTCGTGCGACAGCGTTTCCGGCCCGAATTCCTGAACCGGCTGGATGAAACCCTGTTCTTCGACCGGCTCGCGCCGGACGTCATGGACCGGATCGTCGATATTCAGATGCAGCTGCTGGCCGACCGGCTGGCCCAGCGCGATATCGAGGTGACGTGGACCGAAGCCGCGCGGCAGTGGCTGGCGGCGGAAGGCTACGACCCGCTCTACGGTGCCCGCCCCCTCAAGCGCGTGATCCAGCGCGTGGTGCAGGACCCGTTGGCCGGGCAGCTGCTGGATGGATCGGTCAAGGCCGGGGATCAGGTCATCGTCGACCAGGTTGGCCCCGCCATTCTGGTCACGAAAGCCGGGGCTGGCGCCAAAGACATGGTGGCCTGATCGGCCACCTCCGGGACTGGCTTACCCGCCGCCGCCGGCGGTGGGTAACGCCAGGGCTTCGGCCTGATCGAGGCGGGCTATGATGGCCCGTTGCTCGTCTTCAAACGCGCTCTTCTTGCCCCCGGTCAGCTTCTGCCCCCGCGGCAGGGTCGACTTGAGCGGGTCGATGTGGCGCCCGTTCTTCTTGATTTCATAGTGCAGATGGTTGCCGGTCGACGAGCCGGTGGTGCCGACGTAGCCGATGACGTCGCTCTGCTTGACCCGGGAGCCGACGCGCAGACCCTTGGGGAAGCGCGACATGTGGGCATAGAGCGTCTCATAGGTGCTGTCGTGACGGATGATCACGTGCTTGCCGTAGCCTCCCGAATGGGTCCGCTTGGCGATCACGACGCCGTCGCCCGCCGCCAGAATTCGGGTGCCGCGCGGCGCGGCGAAATCGACGCCCCGGTGCGGACGGATCTTGCCGGTGATGGGGTGCTTGCGCTTGGGGTTGAAGGGGGAGCTCATGCGGAAAGGCCGCGCCAGCGGCTCGCGCAGCAGAGACAGCGAGGAGCTGCAGCTGCGTCGCGCCTGTCGGTCATAAAAACTCGCCCGTCCCTCGTTCACGAAGCGGAAAACCTCGCGACGGCCTTTGCGGGTATCGAAAGACACGTAGTGAATTTTCTCGGCATCGACGACCTTGCCATTGCTGTCGATCAGCGCGTCGAACAGGATACGGAAGCTGTCACCGGGTGAGATATTGCGCTTGAAATCGACCACACACTGCTGTGCCTGCTCAGCCTTCTTAATCACCTGATAGGGCAGGCCCAGCGCCTGCGCGTCGACCCAGAAGGTGCTCTCGATCGTGCCCTCGGCGACCAGCAGCTTAGAGATGAACACCGTCTCATCGCGGTGCGCCGTGTAGCCCCCGGGCGTGCGCTCGACCCAGACCGTGCTGTTATCGCTGTCCTCGAAGTGCAGCGAGATCAGGCGCCGGGGGGCGCCGGGTTCAACCGTGGCGTCGAGGCGGAATGATATCGGCCAACCGGCCTGCAACTTGGTCAGGCGGAACACGTCATTGACGTCGGCATTAATCTCGTTGATGTCCGAGCGTGCCAGCCCCTGCGCCGTCAGAATGCCAGCGAAGGTGTCGCCCCGCTCAACCGTGGTGAAGCGGGCCAGCTCCAGCAGTACCGGCGACTCAATAGCTGGCGAGAAATCGCGGGAGGCGAGCTCAGACTGGTGCAGATCCGGGAGCAGGCTGTCGTCCGCGACCGGCTGGCGCAGCCGCACCATGGATTTCTTGCCGCGCAGAAACCGGGTCAGAAAGCCGAAATCGATACCACCCTGCGCGCGGAGATCATCATCCGGTGCGCTGCCGCCGATGGCTGGGGTTCGTGCCGCTTCGAAGTTGCGCTCGAACCGGACCAGCTGGCTGATCCAGTCCGCCTTCGCTGCCCCGGCGAAGGCCAGCATCACAACAGCAGCAAGAGCAAGGCTCAGAGACTTCAAAAGGGCATTCCCCGGAAGGATCGGTCGAGGCTCAACGACGAATGTCCGCCGTCGCGCGTTGACGCTGTGGTTCCGCTAAGCGTTTATCCGCAAGTCTGTGGCTTGAATAGGGCCATGAGCGCGATTTCTCCTAAAATGCAGCGCATAATATGAAGAGTCCACCGCAGGATCCGAGGTCCAGCACCAACGATCAAAAAAGCCCCTGTCCGCAGCACAGACAGGGGCCGATAAGATCAGATCGGGGGATTGGTGTCCCGTCCCCGGCGCGCCGAACCGATGGCAGCTCAGGCGGCGTAACTCATGTTTGGAGACCCGGCGCCATCGTCGGTGGCCTGGTCGAACAACCGCACTTCCAGATCCGCGCGGGCGCCATCCGACAACTCGAACATGTCATCGTCCACCAGCACCAACCGACCGCTGTCGCGAAGGCTGCGGATGTAGGCAGAAGCGTTGTTGCCGTGCGTGCTGCGCTTATAGATTTCGCGGGCCGACTTGGCTTCGTGGTGCAGCTGGTTGCGGGAGAAACGGGTCACGCCGTCGATCAGGGAGAGCTTGGCCGCCGCCGAGAGGAACAGATCCGCGCCGGACTTGTAACCAATCCGCATGCAGATCGCGTGGGTCGTGCGGATGGCAAGGTTGCGCTCGAAGGACGAACCGGCATCGCTGACGCGTTCTTTCCAGTCGATCTTGGCCAGGACAGGGATCAAATGCTCGACGGCAAAAGCTTCAGAACCCTGAAACTCCACCCGAACCTGATCACGTTCCATCTTCAGTGAGCACTGATCCATAACGGACTCTCCAAAAAAGCGAATTCGTATATAGAAATACCTCTAATGAATTTGGACTGTCAACCGAGTACGATTAATTTTGTATTTTTTTCTCGTAAAAGGATGGCGCCGCAGAAATGGAAGCGGCATTACGCGAAAATTAGTGTTTTTGAGGTTCACAAGGGCGGTTTACCGGCGATTTTCCTTATTTATCAATTCCGTATAAGATTTTTACTAAATTATTCTAGTTGGAATCTAATGTTTGCCCTAGGGATTGGGGCGAAACATGGCCGCGAACACGGCTCAATCCGGAGGGGTCTTCCACAAGTTGCAGCCCCACGCCACTCCGGACGGCACCACTCAAACGAGTTCTGGTCGTTTTTGCCTTGATCCCTAGGGCGTTATGCCGAATGCAGGCGCCATGCAGCCCCTTGTCTACCAGCCCCCCGCCACCGACCCGCTGCCAGTGCTGTTTGCCGACGACAGCTTACTGGTCATGGACAAGCCCGCCGGGCTGCTCAGCGTCCCCGGGCGGCTGGAGGAGCACCGCGACAGCCTGCTGACCCGCTGCCTCGTCGACTTCCCCGATGCGCAGGTCGTGCATCGGCTGGATCTAGCAACGTCCGGGGTTCTGGTGCTGGCGCGCGGGCTGGAGGCCAACCGCGCCCTGTCCCGACAGTTCCAGCAGCGCTCGGTCGCCAAAACCTACACGGCGGTTGTCGAGGGACGGCCGGCGGCGGCGAAGGGCGAGGTCGACCTGCCGCTGATCTGCGACTGGCCCAACCGGCCCCGGCAGATTGTGGATTTTGAGGTGGGCAAGCCCTCTCAGACCCGTTGGTTCCGGATGGATGACGGGGAGGGAGGACTGGCCGGGGATCGACTGGCCGGGGATCGACAGCACGCGACTACGGCTGGAGCCGATCACCGGGCGTTCGCACCAACTGCGGGTGCACATGGCTGAGATCGGGCACGCGATTCTCGGGGACGGCTTCTATGCCACGCCAGCCGGGCATGCCGCGGCCCCGCGCCTGTTGCTGCATGCCTCACGGCTGAGCCTGCATCACCCGGTCAGCGGCGATCCCCTGACCTTTGAGGCGCCCTGCCCGTTCTAGCGTGGGCGCCGACTGCCGGCCCACGCGCACAGCCGTCAGAGGATGGCGAAGCGCTGCCCGACCTGCTCGCCGCGGCTGTTGCGTTCCGGCGGCAGGGCGACGGGCCGAAGGGCATCGGCTTCCGCGTCAGACAGCAGCTTCAGGCGCTGCAGCATTGTAAACAGGCCCCCGGCGGCGACATCCATGGACCCGTCGAGCGTCTTCAGGGCCAGACCCCAGCCCCGGTCTCGGATAACGGCCATGAAGTAGCCTGCAGCCCCGACCTTGGCGACGATCCGGCCACCCGTTTCCCGGGCCAGTGCCACCGAGAAATCGTCGGTCCCGGCGATGAACCAGGTTTCTTCGGCAACGGCCTCGACCAGGCGCGTCTGCGCCTGCCCCCCTCAGTGTGCCGATATCCGGGGCGGCGTATCCGGCCATGGCGCGCGCCATCGCCTCAACCGGTAGCGAGGGGGTGGGCAGGCCACAGCCATCGACGCCCCAGATCAGATCATTGGGGCTGCACCCGCTCAGGGAGACAAGCGCCGCCTCGAAACGTTGCTGCGCCGGGTGATCGCGGTGGTGGTAGCTGTCTCTCGACCACGACTGGTGCTGGCACAGAGTGAGAAAGCCGGTGTGCTTGCCGCTGCAATTGTGGATCTCCCGCGCCGGTGGCTGCCCCAGCGCCGCAAGCCGGTCGCAATCGGCGGCCAGCTTCGGGCGCGCAGGCCCACAAACCAGCTCGTCGGGCACACAGCCAATCCGGTCAAGCCACGCGAGCACGGTTTCCACGTGCAGCGCCTCACCGTGATGCGAGGCACAGCTCAGCGCCAGGTGGCGCTTGCCCAGATCGAAGTGATCCGCGGCGCCGGTCTCCACCAGACCCAGCGCCTGAATGAACTTGAGCGACGAACGGGGAAAGGCCGAGTGGGTCGGATCACCGACGCGCAGGATGACTGCGCCGGTGGCGGCATCAACGACAGCACCGTGACCAGCGTGGACGGTCTCGAGGCCTTCATCGCGCAGGCCGTAGGTCAGTGGCTCGGCCGAGGTGTACCAATGGGAAGCAGAATCAGGTGTCATCTTGGGGCCTTTCTCACGGGACTGGGACGGGCGGGGCGGAACCGGACCAGCCCTGCCGGACCAAGACCGTTCTAGCATTGCTGGTGGAGACTGTGGTGCCCAAAAGACGGCGCGGCGGAACGGCGGTTGGCGAACCGGGCCGCGGGATGCATTATGCTGTTTCAACTATGCAAATCGGAGACTGCCATGAGCCTGTACGACAAAATCAACCAGACCAACGACGAACGCGACGTCGACGCCTACCTCGATCTTCTCCACGACGACTATGTCTTTGTTCGCCACCAAACCGGTATGGAGATGACCAAGGCAGAGTGGGAGCCTGCGATGCGGACCATGATGGCGAGCGATGCCCTCAAGGTTGAAACCAATCGGTGCATCTACGAGAACGACGAAATCCTGGTGGCGCACCAGGTCATGTCCTTCCCGGACGGCTCGCCGTGAGGCCGTGATGATCGTCCACACCATCGTCGATGGGAAAATCAAGCGGACCGAAACCGGGGCCACACCGCTGTCCTGAGCGCGCGTTTAAAGCGAAACCGAGGGTGGCAGAGGTCAGACCGGTGCCACCCTTTTTTGTCGCAAACACCGGAACTGGCAGTCTGTGATGCGGTCGGTTCTGGTGGGATCAAGCACCGCCAGCGGGGCTGAAGCGCATAAAAAGCAATTTTCACAGAATCCCGAGAGTTGATTTGGATCGACCCATAAAATCATCCTAAAAAAACATATTAATGTAGGCTGAAAAGCCTTACCGCCTTAGAGCTCTGGATTTCCGGAGGCTTCACCATGAAGATTGCAGGACTTGTCGCAACACTCCTTTCACCTGGTTCGTGGCGCCTGCCGCCCTGGCTCAAATGACCTTTCGCGGCGTGACTTTTGATATGACCGACGCTGAACTGCAGCAGGCAGGCGCGGATCTGGGGCTTGAACTGGGAACCGACGCTGATAACCCGATGGCCGGTGCTTTTGTCCGCTTCACTGCGGTGCCCTCATGACCTGCGGGTCAACCGACGATGATATCGCCGACCTGCTGGTTGCAGAAATGAGCGGACAGCTCATTACCTCAGCCGATGAACCCGTATTTTGCCTCGAAGAGGACTACGGCCTCTGCGCCAAGGGGCTGGACGGTGATAAGCTGTGCATCGCTGATCAGAGCGTGACGCTCTACCGCTGGTCACTGCCGGATGCGGACTCGCAGTCGAACTGAGACGGGCTGAGGCTAGCTGTAGCGGGCCGCCAACGATCCCGGGCAGGGCCTCTGCGCTGGCAGATTTCCGAAAAAGGGTGGTAGGCCCGGCAGGATTCGAACCTGCGACAGCTCGGTTATGAGCCGAGAGTTCTAACCGCTGAACTACGGGCCCCCGGGGTGGGGTCTAAGGCTGATAGCATCCGGTCGCCGGTGACGCCATGGGCTGCTGCAAGGATCAACAACGAAACCTCAGCAGCAGGCTGGCCAGGCTTACTCTGACCGCCTGATCTCGACGTGGTGTGGGAAGGGGATTTCGATGCCAGCGGCGTCGAGGGCCTTCTTGGCCTCCAGCTTGAAGTTGGCCTGAGCGTCAAAATAGACAGCGCCGTCGGCCCACGCCCAGACAGAGATGTCGACGGAGAAATCACCGAGATTGGAAACGTAGAGATAGGGCGCCGGATCGCTGTCCCAGGCCGGATTGTCGGCGAGCACCTTACGCAGGATATCGCAGACGCGATCGACATCGCTGTCGTAGGCGACACCGACAACGGCCGTCATCCGACGGCGGCCAAGGCGCGTGTAGTTGTGGATCGGCGCCTGAAACACCGCTGTATTGGGAATGGACACCAGCACGTTGTTGATGGTGATGATATCGGTGCGGAACAGGCCGACACGGCTGACCGAACCGCCCTCGCCTGCCGCCTCGACCCATTCGCCGATCTTGATAGGACGCAGCACGAGCAGCATGACCCCGGCCGCGACATTGCTGAGCGTACCCTGCACCGCAAGACCGATTGCCAGCGCCACGCCGCTAAGCAGAGCCAGGATGGTCGCGGCCTGAACCCCGAACAGTTGCAGCACGAGCACGACAGTGACCGTCAGGACGCCAAAGCGGATCAGCTGGACGAGCACCTTCTCGATCGTTTCCTCGATCAGGTCACTGGTCTCAAAGAACGAGTTGGCCCAGGCGGAGAGGCGGATCGAGACGAACCAGCCGATGAGCAACAGCAACAGACCGCCGAGGACCTTGAGCCCGATGGGCAGCAAGATGTTCAGGATCTGATTGTCGCTCTGTCCGACGATGCCATCGATGAGAAAGGAAAGATTGAAGCTATCCATGAAGGTATCTCCGCTTCGACAGACGATCAGAAAGGGTCGGGACAGGCGTCAAAAAGGTTGAGAGCGCCCGGCCTTATGCACGGGACACAACTTAACCAGCCATGCCTGTCAGCGCCAGAGGAAAGGAAAGGAAAGGAAAGGCAATCCTGCTGTGTCCGCTATGGTTGCGCCGACTTGTCCCCGACCGCGCTTCGCGCGGCGGGGCCAAGCGTCGCGCAATTTCTTTATCAAAGCAGAAGGTCAGAGTGATCTGACCTTCTGACCGACTGGCGAAGTCCGGGGTGTGGCGTGGTCAAGGCTGCGCAGCACCGCTGCTTTAGCAGCGGCTTGGCCTTGACCGCGCCGAGGGGCAGCGCCCCTTCTCACTTGTGCGCTCAAAACGGCTTCACCTTTGAGCGCGTTGGAGATCATTGATGGACCGACGCTCAAAGCGGAGCGTGTTGAGTGCGAACGGAAAGGATTTGCGCCGACCTTGTCTCGACCGCTTCGCGGTCGTCGCCAAGCGTCGCGCAACTCCATAAAGCAAAGACGTCAGGCCGGGCGGAGCACGGCCTGTCCGTTTGACTGCGCGGGGGAGATTTGTAAGCCGCGAAGCGGCGTCAAATCGAGCACGCAACCCTTTAGTGGTCGAGGAACGACCGGAGTTTGCGCGACCGCGATGGGTGTTTGAGCTTCCGCAACGCCTTGGCCTCGATCTGCCGGATCCGCTCCCGGGTTACAGAGAACTGCTGACCCACTTCTTCCAGCGTATGGTCGGTATTCATCCCGATACCGAAACGCATGCGCAGCACCCGTTCTTCCCGCGGGGTCAGTGACGACAGCACCCGTGTGGTCGATTCACGCAGGTTATTGTTGATCGCCGCTTCGACCGGAATGATGGCATTCTCGTCCTTGATGAAATCGCCGAGATGCGAATCTTCCTCGTCACCGATCGGGGTTTCCAGCGAGATTGGCTCCTTGGCGATTTTCATCACCTTGCGCACCTTTTCCAACGGCATACCCAGCCGGGCTGCCAGCTCCTCAGGGGTCGCTTCGCGGCCGATTTCGTGCAGCATCTGCCGACCGGTGCGGACCAGCTTGTTGATGGTTTCAATCATATGCACGGGGATCCGGATGGTCCGGGCCTGATCGGCGATCGAGCGGGTTATGGCCTGCCGGATCCACCAGGTCGCGTAGGTCGAGAATTTGTAACCCCGGCGGTACTCGAACTTATCGACGGCCTTCATCAGGCCGATGTTGCCTTCCTGGATCAGGTCGAGGAACTGCAGGCCTCGGTTGGTGTATTTCTTCGCAATCGAAATCACCAAGCGCAGGTTGGCCTCGATCATCTCCGCCTTGGCGCGGTTGGAGTCGCGCTCGCCCTTCTGCACTTTCTCGACGATCCGGCGGAACTCAGTCACAGGCAGGTCGACCTGATGGATGATATCGGCAATGTCCTCGCGGATTTCACGCGCCATCGAGCCATAACGATCGTGCAGCATCTTCCACGACGGATCCGCTTCGGCCATCCGCTCGAGCCAAGTCGGGTCAATCTCGTTCTCGTAGTACTCGTCGATGAACTCGTCGCGCGGGATCTTGCAGCGGTCAGACATCTTCATCAGCTTGAACTCGTGGCCGATGATCGCCTTGTTGATCGACTTCATCTGATCGACCAGCTGATCGATCAGGTTGTTGTTCAGGCGCACCAGCTTCATGGCGCGAATAACCGTATCCCGGCCGTCTTCGTAGGAGGCTTCGAGGTCCTCAGGCACCTCGTCGCCATTCTGCAGGATGGTCATCCGGTCCTGCTGCACCTTATGCAGGCTGGCGTAGGCTTCGGCGATGACATCAAGGGCCTCCATCACGTCTTCGCGCAGGATGCCTTCCATGGCGGACAGCGATACGCTGTTATCGTCGTCATCGTCGTCGGATCGGGCGCCCTCACCGGTCGCACCTTCACCCTCGCCCTCGCTGTCACCATCCGCGTCTTCTTCGTCGTCATCCTCATCCGCGTCGGCGTCGCTGAGGTTGCTGGCTGCAGCCACGTCCAGCGAGGGGTCGTTCTCTTCATCATCACCGGCCAGCGCGCGCATGTGCGCCGCATAGGTCGCGTCGAGGTCGATGACATCGCGCAGCAGAACCACGCCTTCCTGAAGCGACTGGCGCCACGACATAAGCGCCGAAAAGGTCAGCGGCGATTCACAGATGCCGGAGATCAGATCCTCACGCCCCGCTTCGATCCGCTTGGCAATGGCGATCTCACCTTCGCGCGACAGCAGTTCGACCGAACCCATTTCACGCAGGTACATCCGCACGGGGTCATCGGTGCGGCCGACGTCTTCGTCCTTGATGTTGCCGGTCGGGTTGGCGACGTCGGTGGACTCTTCGCTCTCTTCCTCTTCGGAATCAGCTTCGGCGTTTTCGCCCTCTGCCACCGTGACCCCAGCCTCGGACAGCTGCGCCATCACATCCTCGATCTGGTCGCTGCTGACCTGATCCTCGGGCAGGAATTCGTTGATATCGTCGTAGGTCACCGAGCCGTTGGCCTTGGCCCGCTCGGTCAGTTTCCGCACAGCGTTGAGAACGGTGTCTTCGCCGGCACTGGCAGCGTCCTTTGCCACTTCTGCTTCGGGGGCTTTGGCGGCTGCGCGCGCTTTCTTGCTCATTCAGACCTCGGTGCTCGGAACGAACCTGCACATCCCTCCGAAAAGGAGAAAACCGGCACAGGGCCGGCGGGCAGTCCGTCGTGTTCATTCGTTTAGTTCTGACCCCGCGGTGCGGGCGATCGTCAGGAAGAGGGCTTGGTGTCGGTGTAGGCCTTGGCGCGCAGGTGAAGAGCGTGCAACTCCTCATCCGTAACGGCATACGCAGGCAACGCCGTCTTCGAGACCTCCAGCTCATGCTGCATGTCCCGGTGCGTGAAGCCTGCGAACAAGGTCTCCAGACCTTCGATCACCTCATCTTTCAGGGCATCTGGCTTTGCAAAGCCTGCGTGGAGCTGGATTTCTGAACCCGTTAAACGCTCGACCACGCTGTCTAACCCTCGACCCGACAGATGATCCTGCAGATGGGCAGTGTCAAGGGTTACCTCGCCAAACAGCGCCTGGATCAGCGCATCGCGGAATTGCGCCAGTTCGACGTCGTGCATGGTCAGGGTCGCGAGGCTCTCGCCGTAGAGCTCGAGCAGGTCGGGATGATTGAGCAGCGCGGCGAACAAAACCTCGTAGGGTCGCCGGGCCAGAGACCGGGTATCAAGCGCGGAAACCCGGTCATTTCCGCCCATGCCACCGCCGGTCTTGGCGAAGGGCCGCGAACCGCCCCACGTCATGGGGCCGCGGCCCTGTCCATGCTGCTGGCCCTGATACCCGCCCTGATACTGGCGCGCGCGCTCCCACTGCCGCCCAGCCGACTTGCGGTAGGGGTGGTGCCCGAACGACGCCTCGAAGCGCTGCACCATCTCCGCCTCGATTGCCGCACTCAGGCTCGGGTCCGCGACCGTCTTCAGATGCGCGCTGATCCGCGACCACAGCGCAGCGCGCTGCTCAGCACCGTTCCCGGCCATGACCATCCGCTCCCAGCGCCAAAGTGACGCAGACAGGCCTTCAGCCTGCGAAAGAACCGTCTGCAGCCCACGCAAACCGCCGTGGCGGAGCAGATCGTCAGGATCCTGGCCCTCGGGCAAGGTGGCAAAGCGCACCGTTTTCCCCGCCGTCAGCAGGGGCAAGGCCCGCTCGGCCGTGCGCCGCGCCGCCCGCTGCCCGGCGTTATCACCGTCCAGACAGACGATCGGCGCCGGCACCATTTTCCACAGCAGGCGCAGATGGTCCTCGGTCAGCGCCGTCCCCAGCGGGGCGACGGCATTCGGCACCCCGGCCTGCGCCAGCGCGATGGCATCCATGTAGCCCTCAACCACGAGGATTTCGCCACGGTCGTGGGCGACCTTCCGCGCGAGGTGGTGGGCGTAGAGCAACTGGCCCTTATGGAAGATCGGGGTATCGGGAGAGTTGAGGTACTTGGGCTCGCCCTGCCCCAGAATCCGGCCACCGAAGGCGACGGGGTTCCCTGCCGATCCCAGATCGGGAACATCAACCGCCCGCGGAACATGTCATAGGGCGCGCGGCCATCGTCCGGCGCCTTGGCCAGCGCTGCTTCGATCAGTACCCGGGCGTCAAAGCCCTGCGCCATCAGCTTGCGGAACAGCCAGTCGCGCGAGTCCGGCGCGTAGCCCAGCTGGAACCGCTGCACAGTTTCCGGCGTCAGCCCCCGCTTTTCGATGTAGGCGCGGGCCTCGGCGCCTTCGGGCGCAAACAGCGCCTCCTGATAGGCACGGACCGCAGCCTCCATCGCTTCTTTCAGGCCCTTGGCGCGCTCGGCCTTGCGCGCCGCATCCGGATCGGCCTTGGGCATGTCGAGCCCGGCCTGTGACGCCAGCGTCTCGACCGCATCGAGGAAAGACTGACCGTCGTGGTTCATGACGAAGCCGATGTGGTCGCCGTGCTCACCGCAGCCAAAGCAGTGGTAGAAGCCCTTCTCGTTGTTGACGTAGAACGAGGGCGTCTTTTCGTTGTGGAAGGGACAGCAGGCGGTCCACTCGCGCCCTTTGCGCTGCAGCTTGACCCGCGTGCCAACCACGTCCGACAGGTCGAGCCTGTTGCGGATTTCATCAAGAAAGGCTGGGGGATCGTCGCCACGGTCCTGCTCTCTGTCCTTCGTCGTTATCGCGCAAAGCAGCAGTTTCGGGTTGCCGCCCTGCCGCCTTGCGGTGCTGCCCTGCAGACTCGTCGTTGGCCCACCGCCGCGGCCAGACCTTAGTGTTCCCGGGCACGTTGGTACCGCACCCGACCCCAAGGGTTTTAGCCCAAGTGGGCAGGCATTATACGCCTTTTCGCGGCCTCGGACGCAGATTTCTTTGAGTAAGCCTCTGGGTAAGGATGGGATAAGTCTGGTGAGTACCATCAACGAAGGCGCTTTGCTGGCCCTCTCCATCTCGGTTCTGTGGGCGCTGACCTCGCTGCTGGCGGCGGGCCCGGCGCGCACGTTGGGCGGTATCCGCTTCAACCGGCTGCGGCTGTCGATGGTGGCGCTGGGCCTGATCGCCTTTGCCGCGTGGATCGCGGTGCAGAATGGCGGCCTGCGGATCGACGTGTTCGGCTTCGGGGTGCTGAGTCTGTCCGGGCTGATCGGCATCTTCCTCGGCGATACCCTGCTCTACAGCACGCTGGCGCGGGTGGGTCCGCGCCGCACCACCATCCTGTTCTCCACCCACGCGCCCATGACCGCCCTGCTCGGGCTGCTGATCGGGGACGCCATGCTGCTCGAAGACTGGGCGGGGATCGTGCTGGTGTTCGTCGGGGTCGTCATTGCGATCGTCTACGGCAAGCGCCGGGACCAGCTGCATGTCTGGGAAGCTGTGCGCGGTCCGCTGGCGCTGGGGGTGCTGCTCGGGCTGGGCGCCGCGCTGTCGCAGGCCGTGGGCACCATCATCGCCGCGCCTGTGCTCGATCCGGGCAGCCTGCAGGGAACCGCGATCGAAGGCCTGAGCCAGGCATTCCCGGGCGCCGGCACGGCTGAGCTCAGTCCCACCGAGCGCCCCGACCCGATCGTCGCCTCGGCGATCCGCGTGGCCATCTCAGCCGTCGCCCTGTGGGTGGCGTTTCTGGTGCCCGGCCCCTGGTCGCCAGCGCCCGGGGACCCGGCAGCAAAGGTCCAAATCACCCCGCGGCTGCTGGGCATAATCACCCTCAATGGTGTGCTGGGGATCGGGCTGGGTATGACCTTGTTCCTCATCGCCCTGACCCTGACCGACGCAGCGGTGGTCGCCACGCTGTCGTCGATGACGCCCGTGGCCCTGCTGCCGCTGATCTGGATCGTCACCCGCCAGCGTCCGGCGCTGCTGGCCTGGGTGGGCGCTGGTCTGGCCGGGCTGGGAACCGCCCTGCTGCTCTACCAATAAGGTTCAGAGCTAATTCCAGGGTTTGTCACTCTGGCCGGCCGCAACAAAAAAGCCGGGTCAGACCCGGCTTCCTCTGGTCATCCTACGCAGCGGAGCCGCGCAGACAACGGGCGAGCGACCGCCTCTCGTCAGGCCGCCTTGGCCAGCGCACAAAGGCGCTGCTTGACGATCGGGGAGACCGACCCGAAGTCGATCTGGCCCGCGTACTTGTGCTTCAGGGCCGCCATCACCGGGCCCATGTCCTTGATCGAACCGGCGCCGGTCTCGGCAATCACCTCTTCGAGCGCGGCTTCGACCTCGGCTTCGGACATCATCTGCGGCAGGAACCGCTCGATCACCTCGATTTCGGCTGCTTCCTGCGCGGCAGCATCTGCGCGACCGCCTTCTTCGTACATGCGGATGCTTTCCCGGCGCTGCTTGATCATTTTCTGCAGCAGCGAGAGGATTTCGGAGTCGGCGATGCCGTCTTCGTTGCCGGAGGCGCGAACGTCGATGTCCTGCTGCTTGATCGCAGCATTGACCAGACGCAGCGTGGACAGCGTGATCTGGTCTTTGGCTTTCATCGCGTCCTTCATGGACCCGGTCAGTGTATCTCGTAGCATGGACTGCCTGCGTGCTGTTTCAAGAATGCGCGGAAGCTAATGATGTGGCCGAACTTTGGCAATCACCCCCCGAGCCATCCGCTGACTTGCGCCTGACGCATGAAACCTCACGACGAGCTATTGCCGCACTGCTGGCATTCCTTGACGATCGGAGAGCATCACAGTACTCGACTTGCTTCCAGAGCGTGCGCTCAGCCCAAGCAGACCAGCACCGATTGGAGCCCCTCCCCCATGACCGCCACGAGCCCGGATTCGGCCAGCCAAAAAACGCGTTTTGCCAATGCCTTAGCCGCGCGACCCACGCAGGCGACCGGCGCGTTGGTTCTGGGCAATGGCGCGGTGCTGTGGGGACTGGGTCTGGGGGCCGAGGGTCAGTCGCTGGGCGAAGTCTGCTTCAACACCTCGATGAGCGGCTATCAGGAAATCCTGATGGATCCGTCCTACGCAGGCCAGATCATCACCTTTACTTTTCCCCATATCGGCAACGTCGGCACCAACGATGAGGATATCGAGGCGCATCAGGTCTTCGCACGCGGCTGCGTGTTGCGCTGCGACATTACCCGGCCCTCGAACTTCCGCGCGGCCCAGCACCTCTCCGACTGGCTGCGCGCCAAGGGGATGACCGGGATTGCCGGGGTCGATACCCGCGCGCTGACCCGGTTGATCCGCGATGAAGGCGCCCCCAACGGCGTCGTGGTCAACGGCGACCTCAGCGAGACCGCGATGACCGCCGCCTTCGAGCAAGCATCGTCGTGGAGCGGGCTCAAAGGGCTGGATCTGGCCAAGGATGTCACCACCGGGCAGACTTATCGGTGGTCGCAGACGACCTGGAGCCTCAAGGACGGCTTTGGCGAGATGACTGCGCCGACCCGGCGTGTGGTCGCGGTCGACTTCGGCGCCAAGCTCAACATCCTGCGCAATCTCGCAGCCCGGGGCTGCGACGTGACCGTGGTCCCGGCCAGCACCACGGCCGAAGAAATCCTGTCCCACCAGCCCGACGGCGTGTTCCTGTCCAACGGCCCGGGGGACCCGGCCGCCACCGGCGTTTATGCCGCCGAGGCCGTGCGCGGCGTGCTCGACGCCGGCACCCCGATTTTCGGTATCTGTCTGGGGCACCAGATCCTGGCGCAGGCGCTCGGCGCCCGCACCTCAAAGCTGCATCAGGGCCACCGTGGCGGCAATCACCCGGTCAAGGACCTGAGCACGGGCAAGGTGGAAATCACCTCCCAGAACCACGGCTTTGCTGTCGACCCGGAGAGCCTTCCCGACGACGTCGAGGCGACCCACGTGTCGCTGTTCGACGGCACCAACGAGGGCATTCGCTCGACCCGCTACCGGGCTTTCTCCGTGCAATACCACCCCGAGGCCAGCCCCGGTCCGCACGATTCTCACTACCTCTTCAACCGCTTCATGGAGCTGATGGATGCCTAAACGTACCGATATCAACTCCATTATGATCATCGGCGCCGGCCCCATCGTGATCGGGCAGGCCTGCGAGTTCGACTATTCCGGTGCCCAGGCCTGCAAGGCGCTGCGCGAGGAAGGCTACCGGGTGATCCTGGTCAACTCGAACCCGGCGACGATCATGACCGACCCGGATCCTGGCCGACGCCACCTACGTCGAGCCCATAACCCCGGACATGGTCGCCAAGATCATCGAGAAAGAGCGCCCCGACGCGCTGCTGCCGACCATGGGCGGGCAGACCGGGCTCAACACGGGCCTCGCGCTGCACGACAACGGCACGCTGGAGCGTTACGGCGTGGAGCTGATCGGCGCCCGGGCCGAATCCATCGAGAAGGCGGAGGATCGCCAGAAGTTCCGCGACGCCATGGACAAGATCGGGCTGGAAAGCCCGCGGTCCATGCTGGTCACCACCATGGATCAGGCCGAAGAGGCGCTGGCCAAGACCGGCCTGCCGGCGATCCTGCGCCCGTCTTTCACCCTCGGCGGCGAGGGTGGCGGGATTTGCTACAACCGCGAAGAATTCATCGAGATGCTGACCACGGGCCTGCGGCTGTCGCCGGTGACCGAGGTCCTGGTCGAGGAGTCGATCCTGGGCTGGAAGGAATTCGAGATGGAAGTTGTCCGCGACAACGCGGACAACTGCATCATCGTGTGCTCGATCGAGAACCTCGACCCCATGGGGGTGCACACAGGGGATTCGATCACCGTCGCGCCGAGCCTGACCCTGACCGACAAGGAACTGCAGATCATGCGCGATGCATCGATCGCGGTGCTGCGGGAGATCGGGGTCGATACCGGCGGGTCGAACGTGCAATTCGCCGTCAACCCGGACAATGGCCGGCTGATCGTGATCGAGATGAACCCTCGGGTGTCGCGCTCCTCCGCGCTGGCGTCCAAGGCCACGGGCTTCCCGATTGCCAAGATCGCGGCCAAGCTCGCCGTGGGTTACACGCTGGACGAGCTGCAGAACGACATGACCCGGGTAACCCCGGCGTCGTTTGAGCCCAGCATCGACTACGTCGTCACCAAGATCCCGCGCTTTGCCTTCGAAAAGTTCCCCGGGGCGCAGCCGAACCTGACCACGGCCATGAAGTCGGTCGGCGAGGTCATGGCGCTGGGCGGGGATTTCAAGGAGAGCTTCCACAAAGCCCTGATCGGGCTGGAAACCGGGCTCTCTGGCGCCGATGATATCCCTGTGCCGGGGATCGAGGACGGCGCTATCGTTGACGCGGTCGCAGTCGCCGCGCACCTGCGCGCACGCCGACGCCGACCCGGATCCTCGCCGTGTGCACCGCATTGCGCGCGGGGATGAGTGTCGAGGACGTACACAGCGCCTCCCGGATCGATCCGTGGTTCCTGCGCGAAATTCAGGATCTGGTTACCGACGGCCCTCCGGCCGGGTCGCGGGTCTACAAGCGCATCGACACCTGCGCGGCTGAGTTCCCGTCGGACACCAACTACTTTTACTCGACCGTGGTCGATGATCGCTTCAACGCGCCGGTGTGCGAGGCAGAGCCTTCGGACCGCGAGAAGGTCATGATCCTCGGTGGCGGGCCCAACCGGATCGGCCAGGGTATCGAGTTCGACTACTGCTGCGTGCACGCGTGCTACGCGCTCAAGGATGCCGGCTACGAGACCATCATGGTCAACTGCAACCCGGAAACCGTTTCGACCGACTACGATACGGCCGACCGGCTGTATTTCGAGCCGCTGACCGAGGAACACGTGCTTTCGATCGCCCGCAAAGAGCAGGAGCGCGGCACCCTCAAAGGCGTCATCGTCCAGTTCGGCGGGCAGACCCCGCTGAAAATCGCGGCTGCGCTGGAGCAGGCCGGCGTGCCGATCCTCGGCACTTCGCCGGATGCCATCGACCTGGCCGAGGATCGCGAACGCTTCCAGCGGCTGCTCAACGACATCGGCCTGAAGCAGCCGGCCAACGGCCTCGGCCGGACGCCTGAAGACGTGGAGGCGGTGGCCGAGGGCATCGGCTATCCGGTTCTGCTGCGCCCGTCGTACGTGCTGGGTGGCCGGGGCATGGAAATCGTCAACGACACGGCCAGCTTGCGTCGCTACGTGGCCGAGGCCGTAAAGGTCTCCGGCGACAACCCGGTGCTGATCGATAGCTACCTGCGTGACGCTATCGAGGTCGATGTCGACGCCATCTGCGACGGCGACGCGGTCTACATTGCCGGGATCATGGAGCATATCGAAGAAGCCGGGATCCATTCCGGGGACAGCGCCTGCTCGTTGCCGCCCTATTCCCTGCCCGATGCCATTGTCGACGCGCTGCGTGAGCAGACCGAAAAGCTGGCGCGGGCGCTGCAGGTGCGCGGGCTGATGAACGTGCAGTTCGCCGTGCAGGGCGACCAGATCTACGTGCTCGAGGTTAATCCGCGCGCCAGCCGGACCGTGCCCTTCGTCGCCAAGGCGACCGGCGTGCCCGTTGCGAAGATCGCGGCGCGGGTCATGGCGGGTGAAACCCTGGCCCAGCTGCCGCCAGCGCCGCACAACGCCGGGCAGATGGCGGTCAAGGAAGCTGTGTTCCCCTTCGACCGCTTCCCCGGTGTCGACGTCCTGCTCGGCCCGGAAATGCGGTCAACCGGCGAGGTCATGGGCCTGGACGAAGATTTCGGGCACGCCTTCCTCAAGTCCCAGCTGGCGGCCAACGTCAAGCTGCCGACAGAGGGAGGGACGGTATTCCTGTCAGTGCGCGACCACGACAAAGCACGGCTGCAGGAGCTGGGGCAGATCTTCGTCGACTGCGGCTTCCGGCTGCTGGCGACCGAGGGTACCTGTGCCACGCTGATCGAGGCGGGCTGGACTGCGAGCGCATCAACAAGATGCACGAGGGCCAGCCGCATGCGGTGGATGCCATGATCAATGGCGAGGTACAGATTGTGGTCAATACGGTCGAAGGCCAGCACGCGATCAGCGATTCCAAGAGCCTCCGGCGCACGGCTCTGACCCGAAAAATCCCCTATTCGACCACGATGGCGGGTGCTTTTGCTGTTGCACAGGCCCTGAAAGCATCGCAGACAGGCGCGCTGAAGGTCGCTTCGCTTCAATCCTACGCGGCCTGAGCGCCGACAATGTTCAACCCTGACCCCGCGGCGGCGGTCTCTGGAGCTTCGGAGAACTGCAAACATGGAAAAGTTTCCCCTGACCAAAGAAGGTTTCGAGCAGCTCGAAGTGCGGCTGAAGCACCTCAAGTCGGTCGAGCGACCTGCGATCATTCAGCAGATCGCCGAGGCCCGTGAACACGGCGACCTGTCGGAGAACGCGGAGTACCACTCAGCCCGGGAGAAGCAGGGTTTCATCGAGGGTGAGATTGCCAACCTCGAGGGTACGATTTCCCGCGCGGAGGTGTTCGACGTGGCGACGTTGTCGGGCTCGTCGGTGGTCTTTGGTGCGACCGTCGGTCTGGTCGATGAGGAAACAGAGGAAGAGGTGACCTACCAGATTGTTGGTGACCTCGAGGCTGACCTGAAAGCGGGCAAGATCTCTGTGTCCTCGCCGTTGGCACGGGCGCTGATCGGCAAGGAAGTCGGCGCATCGGCAGAGGTGAATACCCCCAAGGGAACCCGCTACTACGAGATTGAGAAGATCTCGTTCGTCTAGATGAAGCAGCGATTGCGCGCTCGGGCCTTGGCCGCTTCGCGGCCGTTGGCCCTCCCACGCGCAACCAAACGGACACGCCGGCTTCGCCCAGCGTGACTTTTTTGTATTCGCCCGTTGCGCGGGGGAGATTTGTAAGCCGCGAAGCGGCGTCAAATCGAGCCCGCAACCACATTTGTGGCCACCCCCTGTGCGCCCGTGCCCCTAACCAAGACCACACCGACATCCCATGTCAGGTACAGCTTCAGTCGTTATTGCAAGCCCAGGCACCTGCGCATCCAAGCGCTAGGGGCGCTGGCTTGGGCAAAGATCACCATCACCGCAGGAGAACAGCAGCATGGGACTTCTTGTTGACGGCAAATGGGTCGACCAGTGGTACGACACCAAATCCACCGGAGGACGGTTCAAACGCAAGGCCTCTGCCTTCCGGGACTGGATACACGCCGACGGCAGCACGGCCTTTGCTCCGGAAAGCGGGCGCTATCACCTTTACGTCTCCTACGCCTGCCCGTGGGCGCATCGGACCCTGATCTACCGGCATCTGAAAGGTCTGGAAGACCACATCTCCGTCTCGGTGGTGAACCCGATCATGCTCGAGCATGGCTGGACCTTCGAAGCCGGTGAAGGCGTCGTGCCGGACCCGATCCACGGTGCCGAATTCTGCATCAGATCTACACGGCTGCCAAAGCGGATTACAGCGGGCGGGTGACCGTGCCTGTGCTCTGGGACCGTCAGAACGGCACGATCGTCAGCAACGAAAGCTCTGAGATCATCCGCATGTTCGACGAAGCGTTCGGTGCGTTCACCGGCAAGGCGCCAGCTTACCGACCTGCAGACCTCGTGGACGAGATCGACGCGCTCAACGAGCGCATTTATTCCGGCTTCAACAACGGCGTGTACAAGGCGGGCTTTGCGACGTCGCAGGCCGCCTACACCGAGGAGGTGTCCCGACTGTTCGAGGTTCTTGACGAGATGGAAGAGCGGCTGGCGACCCGCCGCTATCTCACGGGTGAGCGCGTCACCGAGGCCGACTGGCGGTTCCTGCCGACCTTGCTGCGCTTTGATCCGGTGTACGTCGGACACTTCAAGTGCAACCTGCGGCGGATTGTCGACTATCCCAATATCCAAAACTACATGCTCGACCTGGTGCAGGGCCATGGCCTGATCGACACCTTCAACCTCGACCACGTGAAGCGGCATTACTACGTCTCTCACACCAGCATCAACCCTACCCAGGTGGTGCCAGAAGGACCCGTCATCGACCTGACAGCACCGCATGACAGGGACCGATTGCCCCGGGCGGCCTGACAGGTTACACCTCGCTCAACCCGCTTTGGCCCGTTGACGAGGAATGCCCCATGGCTTCGAAAACCCGCTCGAGATTTCGATGAAGGACACCATCACCGCCCTGCTTTGGGTCGTGATCCTGGCTGTCGTGCTATTCATGCTGTTCGTGATGAAGTGGACCCTGCTCCCGATCGCCGTCTTTGGCCTCGGCGCCGTTCTTTCAGCCTTCATCGCAGCTTGGGGTTCGAGCGACATCAACAAGATGCGCTGACTGCGCAGCGTTTGGCCTCGTCCGGCGAAGCGCGGTCGCAACCGTAGGCGTTTTGAGCGTAAAGGCGCAACGCTCACAGCGAAGCGTTTTGAGCGTAAAGTAAAGGATGTGGCGCGACGCCTTGGCGAAGACCGCGAAGCGGTCGAGACAAGGTCGGCGCAACTTCTTTCCGTACCCACTCAACACGCTGCGCTTTGAGTGTCGTATCAGTTCACACTCAACACGCTCCGCCTTGAGTGTCGGTCCATCAATGATCTCCAACACGCTCAAAGGCGAAGCCGTGTTGAGCGCAAAACAAAGAAGTTGCGCGTGGGAGATTTGTAAGCCGCGAAGCGGCGTCAAATCGAGCGCGCCACCACGGACTGCGCCTTCAAGTCAGGCCATCGGCACAGGCACAGAAGGCTTGCGGTCCGAGCGTCGGATACAGATCGCCGTCTTGACGTTCTTCACGTTGGGGGCCGAGGTCAGGTGGCTGATGATGAAGGCGTTAAGCTCATCCACCGACGGCGCCATCACCTTCAGAATAAAGTCGTCTTCCCCCATCAGCATGTGGCACTCTCGGACATTTGCCCAGGACCGAACCAGCGCTTCAAAAGCGCGCAGGTCGCTCTCGGCCTGGCTGATCAGACCCACGTGGCAGAATGCCGTGACCTCATAGCCGATCAGGTCGGGGGCCAGCTCCGCATGGTAGCCGTGGATGTAGCCCGACTCCTCGAGCGCCCGCACCCGCCGCAGGCAAGGCGGCGGCGAAATACCGACCCGTTCGGCCAGCGCCACGTTGGTGATCCGGCCCTCATCACGGAGAATGCGCAGGATCTTGAGATCAACGGCGTCAAGGGTAGCGCGGGGCATGGTGGCTCTCAGCAATTTTCATTATTCCATGACCCAATATCAGAAAGGAAATTTCTGTCGAATGTAATTTTCCTTCAAAATACCCATAATGTGGATTTTGTGTTCTCGACCCCCTTGCGATAGCCTCGTGGCCGATGTTTTGTCGTGCTCCGCGCGTTGGAAAGCCCCCATGACCGGGCGATCCACCGCGCGCCGTTCTACCTGAGAAGGACCCCTGCCCCATGTCACAGTCGAACCACCGCCGCATGATCATTCTGGGCTCGGGCCCCGCGGGCTACACGGCCGCGGTCTACGCGGCCCGCGCGGCGCTCAAGCCGATGCTGCTGCAGGGGTTGCAGCCGGGCGGACAGCTGTCGATCACCACCGACGTGGAGAACTACCCCGGCTTCGCCGAAGCCATCCAGGGGCCGTGGCTGATGGAGCAAATGAAGGCCCAGGCCGAGAACGTCGGCACCGAGATGGTGTTCGACACCGTCGCGTCGGTGGATCTGGAAAACCGGCCCTTCACCCTGACCTGCGAGTCCGGCGCGGTCTGGACCTGCGACACGCTGGTGATCTGCACCGGGGCGCAGGCCAGGTGGCTGGGGCTGGACAGCGAAGACGAATTCCGCGGCTTCGGCGTTTCCGCCTGCGAGACCTGCGACGGCTTCTTCTTCCGCGAGCGCGAGGTCGCCGTTGTCGGCGGCGGCAACACGGCGGTCGAGGAGGCGCTGTACCCTGACCAACCACGCCTCCAAGGTCACGCTGATCCACCGCCGCGACAGCCTGCGCTGCGAGAAGATCCTCGAAGACCGCCTGCTGCGGAACCCGAAAATCGAGACCATCTGGGACAGCGAGGTGCAGACGATCAACGGCACCAGCGGATTCCCCTAGGAAGTCACGGGCCTGACGCTGCGCAACCGCAAGACCGACGCGGTCAGCGAGCTGAAGATCGACGGCCTGTTCGTCGCCATCGGCCACGCGCCGGCAACCGGTATCTTCAACGACACGGGGCTGGAGATGGACGGCGGCTATCAGGTGACCGCACCGGACAGCACCAAGACCAACATCCCGGGCGTGTTCGCCGCCGGCGATGTCACCGACCACATCTACCGCCAGGCGGTGACGGCGGCGGGCATGGGCTGCATGGCCGCGCTCGAGGTCGAGAAGTACCTCGCCGCGCTCGACGTCGGTGAAACCCCCGACTGGAAAATCGCCGCCTGATGACCGGGGGCATGAGCGCCAGGGAGAGAGCAGAAAAGGGGGCTGGTACGAAGCGCCCAGATGCCGACGCGGATGCGGTCGCTGATGCTGGCAGCACCAGCACACCGCTGCGCAAGCGCGCCACCCCACCACCGATTGAACCCGGCGCCCTCGACAGCCTGATTCTCGCCCCGGACCCGGACAATCCGGCGCTCGCCCGCACCCTCAGCGTCACCAACGAGCGCGGAGAAACCGAGCGCGTGCGGGCCATCCGCGAGCGCCCGCTGACCATCTTCCTCAACGGTCAGGAGATCGTTACCGCGATGACCGTCGGTGATTATCCGGAGATGCTGGCCCTGGGCTACCTGATCAATCAGGGCATGCTGCCGCGCGCCCACCCTCGACGGGATCGACTACGACGCTGATCTGGGCGTGGTCGTGGTGCGCACACCCGAGAGAGACCGACTTCGAAGACCGACTGCGCAAGAAAACCCTCACCAGCGGCTGCGCCCAAGGCACGGTATTCGGCGACCTGATGGAGCAGCTCGACGGCGTGCGCCTGCCCGACGACGGGGTGCAGCTGCCGCTGTCCACGCTGGCGCGGTTGCTGCGCCGACTGGCCTCGGTACCGAGCCTCTACCTCGAAGCCGGCGGCATCCATGGTTGCGCACTGGCCGAGGCCGACCGGCCACTGATCTATATGGAAGACGTCGGCCGCCACAACGCGGTCGACAAAATCGCGGGTGTCATGGCCGAGCGCGGCATCGAGCCGGCTGGCAAGATCTTTTACACCACCGGCCGTCTCACTTCGGAGATGGTGATCAAGACCGTCACCATGGGGCTGCCGATCCTGATCTCCCGCAGTGGTTTTTCCGCCTGGGGGGTGGAACTGGCGCGCCAGACCAACCTGACCCTCATCGGACGGGCCAAGGGCCGACGCATGACCGTACTCGCCGGTGAACAGCGACTGGTCTTTGATACAGCAGAGGAAACGGGCGGGTGATTTTCGGATTGGTGTTGGCGGGCGGTCAGTCCCGCCGCATGGGCCGCGACAAGGCCTACCTCGAGTTTGAGGGCGAAACCCTGATCCACCGGGCAATCGCACGGGTGGAGCCGCAGGTCGACGTGCTGGGGCTGAGCACGGGCCCAAACCGGGAGCGGCTGTCGGAAATCGATCTGCCCCGGGTCTTTGATCTTGAGCCCTCCGAAGGCCCGGTCTGCGGCATCCTCGCCGGACTCGCCTGGGCGCGGGCGTCCGGTGGACTGGGCGCGCGACTGGTGACCGTCCCCATCGACTGCCCGCATATCCCCTTCGATCTGGTACGCAAGCTGACCCTGCAGACCGACGAAGTGGTCTTCGCCAGCAGCGCCGGTCGCCACCATCCGGTGGTCGGCAGCTGGCCGGCGAGCGCGCTGGAAGTCCTGCTCGACGCCTTCCACCGTGGCGAGCGGAAGATTGACCGGCTGGCCGAGCAGATCGGCTGGACCGCGGTTGACTGGGCCACGGATCCCAAGGACCCGTTCTACAACGTCAATACCCCCGAAGAGTTCACGGCCCTGACGCCCTCCGCATCCTGAAGCTCTTGCTTTGGCGGCAGACGCCGGGCGATGGCTCGGTGCACAGTCCAAAAAAAGTGCCCGTCAGACCCAGGGGCCTGACGGGCAAGTCAATTTGGAGACACTTTCATGGAAAATGAAAGCCTGACGCTGTGCGGAACGTCAGAGTGAAACCCCGAGGCCGAACAGCGTATCCAGCGTCACGCTGGCTTCACCGCGCGAGGCGAGAAATCTCGCCATCGCAGCCTTGGATTTCGAACCCCAGACACCGTCAACGGTGTCGGAGTACAGGCCCCGCGTCTTAAGCGCGGCCTGAATGGCGGAAATCGTCGATTTGCTGAGATTCTCAGGATTGATGGACGGGTTCATCGACGAGGAAGGGGTGGACGCGGCCGAAGTTGCCTGCAGTGGCACACTCTGAGTCACAACAGTGCTGGTGGCAGCAGGCCGGTACGGATTGGGTGCCGCAAGACCGCTCTGCGGCACCGCAGGGGTCACGGCGGGCTGGTAGGTCGCGCGCGTGGTGCTGGTCACCGTCGGCTGCTGGTACAGGCCGGTCTGTGGCACGGCCGCGGCAGCAGGCACGCGTGGTGCGTAAGGATTCGGCTGCGCGCCGTAGGTCACGCTGCCGACCATCGGCGTCGCGGTGCGCGTAACCGGGGCCACGGTCAGTGGTGTTGCGGTCAGGGGGTCGATACCAGAGGTGTCGGCGCCACGGGCTGCTGCTGCAGCGGCGAGCCAAAGCCGGAAGGCGTGCCAAATCCGGGCTGCGCGCCGCCGGGCATGGTGATGGGGGCCGTGATGGGCGCAGTCTGGACCGGTGCAGGCATGGTGAAGGCCGAAGCGGGCGTCGCGGCGCTCAGATCCAGCGGCGCAGATGCGCCATTGCTGGTCATCGCCGACGCCGATGCAGGTGCGGCCGCCGCAGCGGCAGCGTCAGCACCGTCACCCCCGGACGCAGGAGCTGACCGAGATTGAGCGAATCAATGACGCTGCACCCGCCGAGGCCGATCAGCATCGCGCTCGAAGACGCAAGGACGATGATACGTTTGACAACGTTCATGGCTCAAAATCCGATTGCCGGTTTCCCGTACCGCGCCAAAGACGCCGCCGGAAAATCTCAAATTCGGCGGATCGGACTTGAAAATAAGCGACCGCCCGCAGGATGGACCCAAATAATGTCTAGGCCCCGCACTTTTCGCAAGCACTAAATTAACTAACGGCAGTATATATCTGATATAAAACAATATATTTTGTTAAATTTTGGCGCTGTAAAAGTCGCATATTGTGTTTGCATTGGGTGTTCTAGAGGCTGTTTTCCTGCCAAATCGCAACGCACACCCAGCCAGCGGCAGAACAACGTTCTTGAACTTGTCATAGATGGGCCGTACATGCCCACAGCAGACGTGATGTATGCGCACCATCGCATTTGAAACGCAGGGGGATTTGTCTTCATGGACTTGCCGATTTTGCCGCCTGACTACCGGCCGACCGAAAAAGAGCCGAACATGAGCCCGCTGCAGCTGGCCTATTTCCGCAACAAGCTCGACCTCTGGAAGGCCGAACTGCTGACCGAGAGTGAGGACACCCTCGCCGCGCTGCAGGAACAGTCGCTGTCGACCCCTGAGGCTGTTGAGCGCGCATCGATGGAGACCGATCACGCGCTGGAACTCCGGGCACGGGACCGGGCGCGCAAGCTGATCAACAAGATCGATAAGGCCATCACCCGAATCGAAGCCGATGAATACGGCTACTGCGAAGAGACCGGCGAGCCCATCGGCCTGCGGCGACTGGAGGCACGGCCAATCGCCACCATGACCCTTGAGGCCCAGGAACGGCACGAGAAGGCGGAGAAGCTGCACCGTGACGAGCGCCGGATGACCTGACACAGGTCCGGAGACCGCACTTCGAACTCAATCCAAAGGGCGCTTTAGGCGTCCTTTTTTCGTTCGAAGGTTCGTGAATGTTTTGTTCGCACTTGTTCTTATCATGTTCTTGTGTCATGAAGGGGAACAAACAGAGATCAAACGCATAATTATTGCTTTTCTCAGACCCTTTCCGCATAGGGAGTGCAGCGCATGGCTTTGAACAATCTCCAACTGGTGAGTGACACGACTTTGAACAACGGCGACAAGGAAAAGGCGCTGGATGCTGCGATTTCGCAGATCGAGCGTTCCTTCGGCAAAGGCTCCATCATGAAGCTGGGCTCGCGGGAGAAGGTAGACATCGAAACCATCTCCACCGGCTCACTGTCTCTGGATATTGCCCTCGGTATCGGGGGCTTCCCCCGCGGGTCGTGTGATCGAGATCTACGGCCCTGAATCCTCGGGTAAGACCACACTGTCACTGCACTGTGTCGCCGAAGCGCAGAAGGCCGGTGGCGTCTGCGCCTTTGTCGATGCCGAACACGCGCTCGACCCCATCTATGCCCGAAAGTTGGGCGTCGATATCGATAACCTGCTGATTTCCCAGCCCGATACCGGCGAACAATCGCTGGAGATTACCGACACGCTGGTCCGCTCGGGCGCAGTTGACGTGCTGGTGGTTGACTCCGGTGGCGGCGCTGGTACCCCGGGCCGAGCTCGAAGGCGATATGGGCGACAGCCAGCCGGGGCTGCAGGCGCGCCTGATGAGTCAGGCCCTGCGGAAGCTGACCGGTTCGATCGCCAAATCCAACACGATGGTGATCTTCATCAACCAGTTGCGGATGAAAATCGGCGTCATGTTCGGTTCGCCCGAGACCACCACGGGCGGTAACGCCCTGAAGTTCTACGCGTCTCAGCGTCTCGACATCCGCCGCATCGGTGCGGTCAAGGACCGCGACGAGGTGGTTGGCAACCAGACCCGCATCAAGGTGGTCAAGAACAAGCTGGCGCCGCCGTTCCGGCAGATTGAGGTCGATATCATGTACGGCGAGGGCATTTCCAAGTCTGGCGAGTTGCTGGATCTGGGCATCGCCGGCGGCGTGATCGAGAAGTCGGGCTCGTGGTTCTCCTACGGCGAACACCGCATCGGCCAGGGGCGCGAGAACGCCAAGACCTTCCTGACCGAGAACGTCGAAATCGCCGCAGAGATCAAGCACAAGATCCTGACCAATCACGGCTTGATCGCCGACGCTATGCTGGATGGCCCGGGCGATCAGGACGGGGAGGATTCCTGATCGACTGAGCCTGAACTGAGCAACGGTGCGCTCAACGCATGAGCGCACCGCCTCAGATGCCGTGGACAGGCTCAGGCGCCCTGCGTAATGCTTCCCGCCACCGGTGGAACCTTCCGCCCCGGGAAACCGACGACGCAGGGAGCCTTAGATGGCCACGGCAAACGAAATCCGCTCGACCTTCCTGAACTACTTCGGCGATCGGGAGCACGAGATCGTCGCAAGCTCGTCGCTGGTGCCGCGCAACGACCCGACGCTGATGTTCACCAACGCTGGCATGGTGCAGTTCAAGAACCTGTTTCTTGGTCAGGAGCAGCGCGCCTATCAGCGGGCGGTCACTTCGCAGAAGTGCGTCCGAGCGGGCGGTAAGCACAACGACCTCGAAAACGTCGGCTACCCCGCGCGCCACCACACCTTTTTCGAAATGCTCGGCAATTTCTCCTTCGGCGACTACTTCAAGGATGTCGCGATCGAGAACGCGTGGAACCTCATCACCCGCGAATACGGCCTTCCTGCCGATAAGCTGCTGGTCACCGTCTACCACACCGACGACGAGGCCGTGCAGCTGTGGAAGAAGGTCGCCGGGCTGAGCGATGACCGTATCATTCGCATCGACACGTCTGACAACTTCCGGTCCATGGGTGATACCGGTCCTTGCGGACCCTGCTCCGAAATCTTCTACGACCACGGCGACCACATCTGGGGCGGCCCTCCGGGTTCCCCCGAAGAAGACGGCGACCGGTTCATCGAAATCTGGAATCTGGTCTTCATGCAGTTCGATAAGCCGGAGCCGGGGGCCGACATGGTGCCCCTGCCGCGGCCGTCGATCGATACCGGCATGGGTCTGGAGCGGATTTCAGCCATCCTGCAGGGCAAGCACGACAACTACGACGTCGATCTGCTGCGCAAGCTGATCGAAGCCTCCGCCAGCGCCTCCAATGACGACCCCGATGGTGACAACAATGTTTCCCACCGGGTGATCGCCGACCACCTGCGTTCGGCCGCCTTCCTCGTTGCCGACGGCGTCCAGCCTTCCAACGAAGGCCGTGGCTACGTGCTGCGCCGGATCATGCGCCGCGGCATGCGGCATGCGCACAAGATCGGCAACAAAGATCCGCTGATGTATCGGCTGGTGCCGACCCTGGTCGAGGCCATGGGCGAGCACTTTACCGAGCTGCGCCGCGCCGAGGCGTCGATCACCGAGATCCTGCGCCTTGAGGAAACCCGCTTCAAAGAGACCCTCGACCGCGGTCTGCGCCTTCTGGGCGAGGAAACCGACCGTCTGGGCGAGGGCGAAGCCCTGCCCGGTGCTGTTGCCTTCCGCCTCTACGATACCTTTGGCTTCCCGCTCGACCTGACCGCCGACATCCTGCGCGGGCAAGGCCGGGGCGTCGATCAGGCCGGCTACGACGAGGCCCTCGAGGCCCAGCGCGCCGCCGCTCGGGCGTCGTGGAAGGGCTCGGGCGAGGCCGCCACCGACACGCTCTGGTTCGAAATCCGGGAGCAGGTTGAGGCCACCGAGTTCCTCGGCTATTCCACCCTTCAGGCCGAGGGCGCCGTGCTGGCCCTGACCAAGGACGCCGCGCAGACTCAGCAGCTCAAGGCTGGTGACAGCGGTTTCCTGATCGCCAATCAGACGCCTTTCTACGCCGAAAGCGGCGGACAGAAGGGTGATCAGGGTGAGATCACCACCGAAGCCGGCGCGCGGCTCCGGGTGACCGACACGCAGAAGCAGCTGGGCGACCTCTGGGTGCACCAGGTCGAAGTGATCGAAGGCGACATCAGCGTCGGCGACGCCGTAGCCTTCTCGGTCGACCCCGACCATCGCGCGGCGTTGGCCGGGCACCATTCCGCCACCCACCTGCTGCACGAGGCGCTGCGCCAGCGGCTCGGCGCCCACGTGGCCCAGAAAGGCTCGCTGGTTGCCGCCGATCGGCTCCGCTTTGACTTCTCGCACACCGCGCAGGTCAGTGAGGCGGAGTTGACCGACATCGAGGTCGCGGTGAACGAGGAGATCCTCGCCAACACCGCGGTTGAGACCCGGATTATGTCGCCCGACGAGGCCATCCAAGCGGGCGCGACCGCCCTGTTCGGCGAAAAGTACGGCGACGAGGTGCGGGTCGTGACCATGGGCACCGTCGATCCGGCGTCGAACCAGATCTATTCCATGGAACTCTGCGGCGGTACCCACGTCCGCCAGACCGGCGACATTGGCCTGCTGCGGATCGTCCGCGAGGAAGGGCCTGCCTCCGGCGTACGCCGGATCGAGGCTGTGACCGGCCTCGCTGCACTGGCGCACGTCCGTCAACGCGACGCACAGCTCGAGCAGGCTGCGGCCGTGCTCAAGACCTCACCCGCTGCACTGGCTGAGCGCGTCGAAGCGCTCAGCGCCGAGCGCCGTCAGCTGGAAAAGGAGCTGGCCGACGTCCGCAAGAAGCTCGCGGCGGCGGGCTCTGGCGGTGGCGGTCAGATCGGCCCTGAGGATATTGGCGGCACCCCGGTCATCGCCCGCATCGTCGAAGACGTACCGGCCAAGGACCTCAAGGGCCTGGCCGACGAATTCATGGGACAGATTGGTTCGGGCGTGGTCGCGCTGATCGGCACCGAAGGCGGGAAGGCCTCGATCGTTGCCGCTGTTGGGCCGGACCATCAGGGTCGTCACGACGCGGTCGCTCTGGTCCGCGCCGCCTCGGCCGCGGTTGGCGGCAAGGGCGGTGGCGGCCGACCGGATATGGCGCAGGCCGGTGGGCCCGACGCCGGACAGGCTGAAGCCGGTCTGGAGGCCATGCGCGCCCTGGTCCGGGACGCCGGCTGAGCGGCCTACGCCGCGCGGGCACAACCACAGGCAGACCGGAGAACCATGGCGTCCCTGCTCCTCACCGATCCGCAACGGGACGCTGTCTTCAACGCCATCGTTGAAACTGCGAACGACGTGGTGCTGCCCCGGTTCCAGAACCTCGGCGATGGCGAGATCGACACCAAGACCAGCCCCACCGATCTGGTTACCATCGCCGACCGTGAAGCAGAGGCGCGCCTGACCGCGGCGCTGACCGCCATTCTGCCGGGGTCCGTGGTCGTGGGTGAGGAAGCGGTGTCTGCTGACCCTCAGGTGCTCGACGCGATCGCGGGCAACGCGCCGGTATGGATCGTCGACCCGGTGGACGGCACCCGCAACTTTGCCGCCGGGCAGACACCGTTCTGCGTGATGGTCGGGCTGGCTGTGGCAGGGGTTCCGGTAGGCGCTTGGATCTGGCGGCCCATCGACGCCGAGATGATCGTGGCCTTCCGCGATGAAGGCGCGCGGCTGTTTGAAACAACCACCGGGCACGGCCGTCGCCTTCGGGTGACCCGGCCGCTGGCAGCCGCTGAGATGAACGGCTTTGTCTCATTCAAATATCTGAGTGAGGAGCAGCGTGGTCTCGCACGGCGCGACGCCCGCCGGATGCGCCGGATCCAGTCGATCGGTTGCGCGGGGGAAGAATACTTGCGCATCGCAGAGGGTCGGGACCATTTTGCCGTATTCGGTCGGATCAATCCCTGGGATCACTGCCCGGGCAGCCTGATCGTCGAGGAAGCTGGTGGGATGGCCGTAATTGGCGGCGAAGCCTATGGACCACGCCACCGCGACGGACCGCTGTGGATTGCGTCATCGGCGCATGTTCTGCAAACCGCCCGAGATCACTTGCTCGATGATGCATTGATCCTGACGACAAGGCTGAGACACAAGGTTGCGGGCTCGATTTGACGCCGCTTCGCGGCTTACAAATCTCCCCCGCGCAGTCAAACGCGCTTCACGCGGCCTGAGTCTTTTTGCATTTTCTTCGAAAATGCGCGTGGGAGGGGCCGAAGGCCGCGAAGCGGCCAAGGACCGAGCGCGCCACCTATCAGTTGACACTCAACACGCTCAAAGGCAAAGCCGCTTTGAGCGTAAAAAATGCGCGACGAGCGCGCCATATAGTGGAAGTGCGCGACGCTTGGCCCCGCCGCGCGAAGCGCGGTCGGGGCCAAGTCGGCGCAAATCAGATTTCATCAGCAAGCACAAAGGCCCGCAGCATCCGGTCGGGGTTGGTGACCGCGCCCGAGCCTTCCGCCCCGCGCTTGATCTGATCCACGGCCTCCATACCAACCAGCACCTCGCCAATGATGGTATACTGGCCATCAAGGAACGGCCCGTCTTCGAACATGATGAAGAACTGGGAATTGGCTGAGTCCGGTGACTGCGACCGCGCCATACCGACGGTGCCGCGAGTAAAGCTGGCCACATCAGGCGCAGAGAATTCTGCAGGCAGGTCCGGCTTTTCCGACCCGCCACGCCCCGTACCTGTCGGGTCCCCGGTCTGAGCCATGAAGCCGTCGATCACCCGGTGGAACACCACGCCGTCGTAGAAACCCTCCCGCGACAGCTCCAGCATCCGCGCGGCGTGCTGTGGCGCCAGGTCATCGCGCAGATTGATGGCGATCAACCCATGACGGGTGTCGATCATCATGGTCTTCTCCGGCACACCGCCGGCCGCCGCGACCTGATCAGCCACCTGAGCCAGAGACGGCTTTGCCACGCTGTCAAAGCCGGACAGCACCGACAGCGCCAGCGAACCGGCTGTGGTCTCGGGATACAGGATCACCGCCGCCTGAAACGCAATCGGCTGGCCGATTTCCAGCGCCCGGGCGAGCACGGCTTCGCCGCCCTCACCTTCGAACCGCGCCGCGCACAGAAGATTGCCGTAGGCGGGCACGCCCAGCGCGCCATAGGACGCCGGTGGCAGGTCGAGGGTGATCAGCAGCGACTGCCCGTCGGCCATGGCACTGAGCGCCGCATCAATCGCCAGCCCTTCAGGCACAGTTCCAGCGTCTCAGCACTGACGTCGAACCCGGCGGCGGTCAGCGATCCGACGACCGCAGACCGGCACTCGGCGTCGACATCGGCGCCGGCGGCGACCATGGCAGATTGCGCCGCCGCCCCCTGTGACATCCCCAGAGCGGTGGCAAAAATCAGAATACTGGCGGACAGTAGCTTGGTCATCGACGATGGTCCCCTATGGCTGCAAACGCGGATGCGTAGTCGGATGAGCTCGAATGTGAACCCAGATACGAGCTAAGATAGCGCTAAGTTAGTGCGGTTTCGGGCATATTGGAACCGCCAATAAGGCTTGGGTCAGTTGATTCCCAATAAAATAGCCGCGAGCCGAAATTGTGACCCGCGGCTATCGATATTGAGGCGCAAAGCTGGCCAGACCACGGCGGCACCGCCCGAGGGCATGCCGGTCACGAGGTCCACCGGGCCCGTCTGGGCAAGGCTCAGCCGTCAGCGCCGAGCGTCACCGAGATCATGGTGTCGGGCTCACCGGCGAAAGACGTGCCGTTCTGACCCGCGCCCTAGGTGATGTTGTCGACAAACTCCATGCCGCTGCGCACCTGGCCGAAGACCGTGTACTGACCGTTCAGGAACGAACCCTCGGCAAACATGATGAAGAACTGCGAGTTGGCGGAGTTCGGGTTCTGCGCCCGCGCCATGCCCAGCGTTCCCCGCTCGAAGGGTACGTTAGAGAACTCGGCTGGCAGGTCAGGCAGGCTGGAACCGCCGGTGCCATCGCCGCGCGGGTCACCGGTCTGGGCCATGAAGCCGTCGATCACTCGGTGGAATTTGATACCGTTGTAGAAGCCGTCACGGGTCAGCTCCTTGATGCGGGCGACGTGCAGGGGAGCGACATCGGGGAGCAGTTCAATAACGACGGTACCGTCTTTAAGCTGGATGTTGAGGGTGTTTTCGGGATCCAAGGCGAGGGCCTCCTGTGTTGAAGCCGACCCGGTAGCGGGTGCGGCGGCGATGAATGATGTCTGCTCAGGGACATAGGACATATCCGAGCCAGAAGAAGATGAGTCGATCACGCGCAGGTCAGCCCCACCCGACGCGGCGCTGTCTGCGGCGTCCCGCCCGCCGAAGCGATCGAGCACGCTGCAGCCCGAGACAAGGCCAAAGACCCCAAGGGCGGTGATCACAAGAATGGTCAGCAGGAACCGCATGGTGCGCGTCTTTCCCAATCAGTGAGTGAAGTCAGTGAGTGAAGTCAGAGTGTGAAGTTCGAGAGTGCAGTCAGTGTTTAAACCGGTGCGCCAAGCACCGCTCGGGTGACGGAGCACCCGCCGGGAGGCCGCATTCAGCGAATGCGGGAACCGGCGATGATCCTATGCAGGTACCGCCCGCCTCCCGCGCTCTTTCTCGTAGAGCCCGCTTTACCCATGACCCTCTTGAGCTCTTCATCGAGCTTGTCGAGGAACTGCGAGGTGGTCAGCCAGCCCTGATCGGGGGACACCAGCAGCGCGAGGTCCTTGGTCATGAAGCCCTGCTCGACCGTGCTCACGCACACCGACTCAAGCGCTTGGGCGAAGTTCACAACCTCCGGCGTGTCGTCGAACTGTCCGCGGTAGAACAGGCCACGGGTCCAGGCGTAGATCGAAGCGATCGGGTTGGTCGAAGGCTCCTTACCCTGCTGATGCAGGCGGTAGTGGCGGGTAACGGTGCCGTGCGCGGCCTCAGCCTCGACGGTCTTGCCGTCGGGGGTCATGAGCACCGAGGGCATCAGACCCAGCGAGCCAAAGCCCTGCGCTACGGTATCCGACTGGACGTCACCGTCGTAGTTCTTACACGCCCAGACGAAGCCGCCGGACCACTTCAGCGCAGCGGCTACCATGTCGTCGATCAGGCGGTGTTCGTAGGTGATGCCCGCCTCGGCGAACTTGTCTTTGAACTCGGTTTCGAAGACATGCTGGAACAGGTCTTTGAACCGGCCGTCGTACTTCTTCATGATCGTGTTCTTGGTCGACAGGTACACGGGCCAACCGAGGTTGAGGCCGTAGTTCATGCACGCCCGGGCGAAGCCGATGATCGACTCATCGAGGTTGTACATGCCCATGGCAATCCCGGCTTCTTCGAAGTCGAAAACCGGGTATTCGACCGCCTCGCCGCCGTCGGCCGGCTCGAACACCATCTTCAGGTGACCCGCCCCGGGAACGAGGAAATCGGTCGCGCGGTACTGGTCACCAAAGGCGTGACGGCCGATGACGATCGGCTGGGTCCAGCCGGGAACCAGACGCGGGACGTTGGACATGATGATCGGCTGGCGGAAAACCGTACCACCGAGGATGTTGCGGATGGTGCCGTTGGGCGAGCGGTACATCTTCTTCAGCCCGAACTCTTCGACCCGCGCCTCGTCCGGGGTGATGGTCGCACACTTGACGCCGACCCCGAACTCCTTGATCGCGTTGGCCGCGTCGATGGTGATCTGGTCGTCGGTCTCGTCGCGACGCTCCATGCCCAGATCGTAGTACTGCAGGTCCACGTCGAGGTAAGGCAGGATCAGCCGGTCCTTGATGAAAGACCAGATGATGCGGGTCATCTCATCGCCATCAAGCTCGACGATGGGGGTCTTGACGCTAATCTTGGACATGGGTGTTCTCTCCTGCAACACGGCTTGTTCGTGTTCGCGCCAGACCGGGCCGAACCGGAAAGGGCGAATTCCGGTGCTTGGCTAGCATGGGGGCCGGGTGGCGACCAGACCCGCTCAGGTCGGCACTGGGTCGCATCTGATCAATGGATCGTCGCAAATGGAAACCGGCAGCCGGGTCCCTGTGCAGGGCGGGGCAAAGGCCGTCCGGCGTATCGGCCCGACAGCACGCAGGCACGGGACTTCAGATCAGGATCAGCGCCTGCGTTCAGGCCAGTTGCGCGGCCAGTGCTGCGGGCAGCTCATCGGGATGACGGATCGACGTGTAGAGATTGTTCAGCCGTGAGTGCAGAAAGCCCTGCGCCTCGACGTGGTCGACCAGATCCATCAGCGGCTGCCAGTACCCCTGTTCGGTGTCGAAGAACACGATGGGCTTGGTGTGCCGGCCAAGCTGCTTCCAGGTGATGACCTCGAAAATTTCCTCGAGCGTGCCAAAGCCGCCGGGCATGGCGACGATGGCCTGCGCCAGATCGAACATCATCCGCTTGCGGGTGTGCATGTCGGGGACGAGGCGCAGGTCGGTGACCGCCTGATGGCCGACTTCGACCCGGTCGAGAAACTCGGGAATAACGCCGATGACATGGGCGCCGGCCGCGAGGGCACCGTCCGCAACCGCACCCATCATCCCGGTCTGACCGCCGCCATAGACCAGCCCCAGACCAGCCTCGCCGATCACACGGCCGAGGGCCCCCGCAGCGGTCTCGTAGCCCGCCCAGGTCCCGCCGGATGCCCCGCCGTAGACGCAGACGCGCTCGATCTTTTCCGCCGCGGGACGTTCAGCGTGCAGACGCTCAAAGGCGGCCTCGACGCTCATCAGGACGTAACCACGCCGCCGACAGCGCCCTGCTCCCGCGACTTCGCGGCGAGGCGCTCAAGCTTGCGACGGCGGCCTTCGCCACCGGCCACCTTACGCACTTCCATCCGCCCCTGAATCATCAGCATGCACGGGGTGAAGAACAGCGAGACCATGGTCGAGAACGCCAACCCGAAGGCGATGGCCTGGCTCATCCCGGTCCACCACTGCGCAGAGGCCGCCACCTGGCTGACCACGCCTTCACGCGCGTTCAGCGTCGCGAAGAAATCTCCGACCAGCGGCAGGGTGGTCAGCGGCGACAGGTCAACGCCGGTGATCACAAAGTTCTGGAAGTCGACCCCGATGCCCAGCGCCAGCGGCAGCAGGCCGAGAATGGTCGTCACCGTGGTGATCAGGACTGGCCGCAAACGCTGCGCCCCGGTCAGCAGCACCAGCCGCTGGTATTCCTCTTTCGAGCGGGGGCGGTTTTCCCGCTCCAGCGTCGCAAAGGTATCCACCAGCACGATGTTGTTGTTCACCACCACCCCGGCAAGCGACACGACACCAATGAAGGTGAACACGCCGAAACCGGAGTTGGTCAGGATCAGCCCGAACATCACCCCCGGGATCGACATGGCGACCGCTGTCAGGATCAGCAGCGCGCGATAGAAGCTGTTAAACTGGGTAATCAGCACCGAGAACATGCCGACCATGGCGACGGCGAAGGCAAAGCCGAGGAAGGAGAAGGCCTCCTGCTGCTCCTGGTTATCACCGACGAACTCCCAGACCACCTCGCGGTCGATATCGGCGGCTTCGATGGCAGCTGTCAGCTCCTCGATCACCGTCGAATTGGCTTTCTGTGGCTCGCCCGGTTCGGCGGTCGCGACGTTGGCCGACATGGTGTAGGCCCGCCGCTCATCGATCCGAGTGATCAGGCTGGTGCGCTCATCGATCTCGAAATCGACCAGATTGCCGATCGGCACCGTACCACCTGGGGTGTTGATCCGGATCCGGCTGAGCTGATCGATCGACCGGAACTCAGGCGGGAAGCGGAACACGATATCGGTCTCATCGTTCGAGCCGTCCAGACGAATGCTGTCGACGATGTAACCGTCGTTGGTCATCTGGATGTACTGCGAAATCTGGAACGCCGTAACGCCAAGGCGCTGGGCGTCGGCCTCTTTCAGGTCGAGTGAAATCTTGGTTCCCGGCAGCGGTAGCCCGTCCTCGACATCGACGAGGTCGGGGTTTTCTTCCATGATCGTCCGAACCCGCACGAGCTCATTGAGCAGCAGGGTCGGGTTCTCCGATCGCAGGCGCAGTTGCACGGCCTTGCCGCTCGGCGGACCCCCCGCAACGGCGAGGATTTCCACCTGCACCCCGGCAAAGTGATCGGTTCGGTCGCGGATCTCCTGCAGGACCTCAGCCACAGGGCGGGTCCGGTTGAAGTAGTCCACGAAGGTCAGCTGTATCGAGCCGATGGTGTCTTCAGATCCAGGAATCGCAGAGTTGGTCGCACCGCCGCTCTGAGAGCGCACCGACACGGCCGAGAATTCCTGGTTGGCGATGGCGAGGTCGTAAATCACGTCCTCCACATCCCGGACGAGCGCGTCCTTCTCATCAATCGACAGATTGCCCCGCGCCTTGATGTGGTAGAGGTTGGCGCTATCGGGTTCGGTCGCCGGGAAGAACTCCGTCGGGATATTGCGCGAAGCGTAGAAGACGAAGGAGAACACCAGAATCAGCAGGCCGAGCACGGCCACCATAATCGGCGCCTGGAGCAGCTGCCGCAGCACGGCGACGTAAAGCCCGGCAAGGCCCGTCGCCTGGTTCGGGTCCGACGCCTCCTCCGCGGTGGTGGTCTGGCGCGGATTGCCGATCAGCATGAAGAACACGTTGCGCAGGCCGTAGAAGATGATCACGAACGCCGTCGGCGCCAGCGCGATCCCTGCCAGAATGCCGATAACCAGCTTCAGGGGCGAATCTTCGAGCGCGGCGACGTTGGCCAACAGCTGGCCATTGATGCCACTGACGAGGAAGAAACCTGCCGCACCGAGGGCAAACACAAAGAACACGACCGAGAAGAACCGGCGGAAGTTGGCGCCCAGCGTCGGCACAAAGAACAGCGCCATCAGCAGCGAGCCGGACAACGTCACCAGCAGCGTGATCGGCAGGTACTTCATGAACTGCCCGACAAAGCCGGGGAAGAACAGCATGGGTGCAAACACGATCAGCGTGGTCGAGGTCGAGGCAATGATGGGCCAGGCCATGCGCTTGGCCGGCTCCCCATAGGCTTCGACCATGCTCGCGCCCTCCGACAATCGTCGGTCGGCGTATTCACTGACCACCACAGCGCCGTCGACCAGCATGCCGGAGGCGAGGATCAGCGAGAACAGCACCACGATGTTGGCGCTCAATCCCATCATGTTCAGCGCGATAAAGCCGAGCATGTAGGAGCCCGGGATCGCAATCGCGACCAGAAGGGCTGACCGCAGGCCGAGGATGGCCACAACGATGATCATCACCAGCAGCACGGCAAAGGCGACGTTGTTGATCAGGTCACCCAGCAGCGTCTTGACGAAGACCGAGTCATCGTAGGAACTGGTTGCGACAATGAGATCCTGTAAGCTTTCCATCAGCTGGCTCCCTCGCTGCCTTCGGTCCATTCCCCGGCGGCAGCCTCTTCGCTGATATCCTCAGCTTCAAATTCGGTACCCGTGGTCGCAGCAGCGATCACGGCTTTCACCCGGCCGGCGATTTCAAGCGTGTTGGTCCCGGTCCGCTTGGAAACGGAAATGGAGACCGACGGCTGGCCGTTGACGCGGGCGTAGTTGTTGGCGTCCTTGAACGTGTCGCGGACCTCGGCAATGCCGGAGAACCGGATGATCGAGTTGCCGTCGACCACGATCGGCAGGTCTTCGAGCGACTTCACCCCCTGCAATTCACCGGGCAGTTCGATGTCGAAGGCGCCGGAGCTGGCTTCGGTCGTCCCCGTCACCACCAGCAGGTTGGCGTTGGTGATCGCCGAGGAAATCTGGTTCAGGTCGAGGTTGTAGTTCTCGAGCGTGGTCGGCTTGATGATCACCTCGATCACGCGCTCGCGGTCACCGGCGAGGTCAACTTCCAGCACCCCGGGGATCGTCTCCAGCTCACGCTGCAGGTCCTTGGCAAAATCCACCAGTGTCTTTTCCGGCACCGGCCCGGTCAGCCCGTAAACGATGATTGGCTGTTCCGACAGGTTGATGGGGTCACGATCGGCTCTTCGGCGTCCTGCGGCAGCTTCGGCTTGGCCCGGTCCACAGCAAGGCGGATGTCGTCTTCAGCCTTTTCGTCGTCAAAGCCGGCCTCGAACTCGAGCACGATGTTGGCGTAGCCTTGGCTGGCGGTCGAGGTCATGGTCTTGAGCCCGTCTACGCCTGAGAGTTCGCCTTCCAGCGGCTTGATCAGCTCGTCCTCGGCGTCTTCCGGCGAGATCCCGTTCTGATAGACCGAGACGTAGATCGACGGGAAGGTCACGTTGGGAAACGCTTCCTTCGGCAGGATGATCCAGCTGTAGATACCTGAACCCATCAGCGCCAGCAGCAGCACCAGTACCGTTCGGTTGTAACGCAGCATGGCGTCGATGATTGAGTTCATCATGGTCTTTGTCGCCCTTCTTCAGGGTTTAATGGCATCAGTTTCTATTGGTTCAGCCGCTCTTCAGCGGAAATCTGCTCGACGTCTTCGGCCGTCACCGGGTTATCGGTCAGGCCATCCTTAACCGAGGCCTGACCCACCGTGATCAGGGTGACATCCCCCGTCATGCCGCTGACCCAGCTCCCCGCCAGATCCGCAGAGATGACTTCTGTCGGATTGAACCTGACCTGGTTGTCTGCAGTCACCGAATAAAGACCCTGGCGACCATCTGGCGCACGCTGCAACAGACCCGTTGGCACGTAGTGCAGGCCGGGCGTTGGGATGCGGACTTCAACCGTAGCGGTCACGCCTTCGAACAGGCTGTAGTCGGGGTTTGGCGCTTCGGCCTCAATCTCAAAGGTGCGGGTCGCCGCATCAGCAAACGGCGAAATGTGGCTGATCACCGCTTCGACCTGCTGGCCGGTAGCCAATTCAACATCGGCGATCTGCCCGACGGCAAATTCGGCAATCTGCTGCTCGCCTGCGCGGGCGGAGATCAACAAGGGGTCCATCGACGTTACGGCGAGCACGGGGTCACCGGCGCCGACAAAACCACCCACCTGAGCGATGCGGTTTTCGACCAGCCCGGCGATGGTGGAGCGCACTTCGAGATCATTCACCTGATCGCGGGCTTGCTCGACGGCAGCGAGCGCAGCCTGGTAGGCCGTCTCCAGATCGGCGAGGGTGTTGCGGGCAACGAAACCTTCCTCCACCAGCGCGCGGGTCGCATCGAGGTCGATTTCGGCGGCAACCAGCGCCTGCTCGGCCTGCCGCAAATTCTCATCGCGGGCATCAGCGCTGATCAGGGCAATGACATCACCCACGGCGACCACATCGCCTTTATCGACGTGGATCTCGGACAGCGTGCCACCGGACTGCGCAACGATCGTCTCTCGGCGGCTGGCGGCCGTCTGCCCGGCCAGCTCGATAATGCGTTCGAGTGTCGCTTCTTCGAACACCTCTGTGCGGACGTCCAGCACGCTATCTTCGAGCACTATCTCTGCGGGCGGGTTGTTTTCCACAGGTGCCGAGCCACCCATAATGCGGATCACCATCACCAAAAGCGCGCTCATCAAAATTATCAAAGCGATAAGGATGCCTCGATTGCCATGGTGTTGTCTCTCTATCCCATTGATCAAAAGGAAATATTGCCGGAACGGACGATTAGTCCGCCGTCTATATGGAGTGGTTTGATCGGTAATTGAACCGCTCGAAAGTGCATTTCTGACACCGAATAGACTTCCCGGAAAGACAAAAGGGTTTTTAGAAGATGCTGATGGAATATATTAGCATTGCCTTATGCTCTTTGTCGGGCATGGCAGGGGTTAAGTACGAAACAAATGACGACAACATCAGACAACGACAGCGGTCTGGGCGGACAAGCCCTCAGGGACGATCAGGATTTCCTCGATATTCAGAGCGAATCCAGCGCCCCGGCTCTGCACGATGCACTGGGTGATATCGACATCGAGGGCGCGACCCTGTTCCTGCGCGCGCTGTCCAATCAGAACCGATTGGCGCTGGTCAACGAGTTGATCGAGGGCGAGCGGACAGTATCCGAACTTGCCGATAAACTGAGAATGCGCCAGCCGGCCGTTTCGCAGCAGCTTGCGCGGCTTCGCGAAAGCGGGATTGTTGAGTTTCGCCGCGATGGCAAGACCGTCTACTACCGGATTGCCTCTGCTCAGATCGAAAATTTCCTGCCCCTGCTGCAGCAGCACTTCCCCTCGGAGTGAACTGCAGTTGGCTGCTCGTCCTGAGCGTTGAGCCGGACGAGCGAAAGCACTAGACTGTTCGCGTGATCAAAGCCTTTGCCAAATCTGTCCTCGGCCCGCTGTGCGGGATTGCCGCCCTTTTGACGATAGTCGCGTGCGAGCCGATCAACCCCGAGCACTGCCCGTACGCGGATTGGGCTGCAACCGGAGAGCTGCACGCCTCCAAAGGCTACCAGAGCCGCCTGCCCGGTCTGGTCGACACCTGCATGAAAGTCGGCGTGCTGCCCGACGCCGATGCCTATCTCGCCGGCTACAAGCAGGGCCTGCTGTCGTTCTGTACCATCGAAAACGGCTGGGTCTGGGGCGAGCACCGCAGCCTGAACCCCGGGATCTGCCCCGCGTCGATGGCCGAAGGCTTCGATCGGGGTTTTGCCGTCCGGTCCAAGCTCGAAGAACTGATCATCGAAGAACAGAACCTGCGGCAGGCCCGGAATTCGATCGAGGAGCGCCTCGCCGAGGGTGAGCCGGTCACCTACGACGAAATCTACGACATGCGCCAGATGACCCGGCAGATCGAACATCTCGATGCCGAGCGCGAGCGCACGCGCAACGGGTTTGCAAACTGGTTGAGCGCCATGGGCTTGGTTGCGCCCTACGATCTGTATAAGTACTGACGCGCACGCAACGCACGATCACTTCTCCACCCCGGGTTGGACGCCATGGATTTTCCCAACAGCTGGGCCACGCCGAAAGTCAGTCATACCGAAGCCGATTGGTGGGTCGGGACTTTCTACGGCTTTGCCCGGGTCGCAGACCCAGAAGCGGTGAAGGCGACCATGGTCAGCGCCACCGGCAAAGATCCGGTTTACGGCACCATTCTGGTGGCCGAGGAAGGCGCGAACGGCACACTGTGCGCGCCCACCCGCGCCATGCTGGACGAAACGCTCGGGCGTCTGTCCGCCGAGATCGGGCTGAGCACGGGTTTCGACCCGACCTGGTCGCGCGTCGACCGGCCGATCTTCCGCAAGCTCAAGGTTCAGGTGAAGAAGGAAATCGTCACCTTCAAGACCCCGAAGCCACCCCGCTGGAAGGGGAAGGCGGCACCCACCTTGCGCCCGACGACTGGAACGAATTGATCAGCGACCCCGACACGATCATCATCGATACCCGCAATTCGTTCGAGACCAAGGTCGGCACCTTCCCGGCGCGATCGACCCGGGCAACGTGTCGTTCAGCGAATTTCCTGCCTTCGTCGAGGAGCAGCTGCGCGGGCAGGAGGGCAAGAAGGTCGCCATGTTCTGCACCGGCGGGATCCGCTGTGAGAAGGCCAGCGTCTACATGAAGGCACAGGGCTTTGATCAGGTGTTCCAGCTCAAGGGCGGGATCCTGCGCTACTTTCAGGAGACCTCGGCGGAGACCAACTTGTGGGACGGTGATTGCTACGTTTTCGATGACCGGGTGGCGCTGGACAAGAACCTCGAACCCGGCGGCCACATATCCTGCCCCGTTTGCCGGATGCCCATTCAGCCGGACCAGTTCGACGACCCGCGCTTCAAGGCTGGCTATTCCTGCCCCAGCTGTGCCGATGATCCGTCCTACGACCGAACCCGCGCGTCCAGCGTCGAGCGCCTGAAGCAGATTTTGCTGGCCGCAAAAAAAGGCAAGCGACACCTCGGCCCACAGGATTAGAACAGACCGGCACCGGACGAAGTCCGCCCTTTACCTGCCCCGAAGTCCCGTGCAACACTCGGATCAAGTTTTGCGGACAGTCCGCAAAGACAACGATCTGGGGGCGCACGCATGTCCGATGCGCAGACTGCCCCCTTAGATAAAGACCCGTCGAGCCGACGCAGCCGTCGCCGACGCAGTCCTAAGGGGATGGCCCGGGACGATGCCAGCAATGGCGCCAGACCGGGCAAGGCAACGGGCAACGCAACGCGCGCCAAGGGGAATCGCGCCCGCCGGGCCGGCGGTCGCCACGCGGGCCCTGTTTATGCTGCCGTGGATCTCGGCACCAATAACTGCCGCCTGCTCATCGCCCGCCCCAACGCCAAGGACCGCCAGCAATCCTTCACCGTGGTTGACGCTTTTTCCCGCATCGTTCGGCTGGGCGAAGGTCTGGGACAGCACGGCACGCTGTCCGAGAAAGCGATGGAGCGGACTGTTGCTGCGCTGAACATCTGCGCGGGCAAAATCCGCCGGCAGGGCGCAACTCGTGTGGATGCGGTGGCAACCGAAGCCTGCCGCCAGGCCTCGAACTACCCAGACTTCGTCAGCCGCGTGGAGAAAGAAACCGGCCTCAAACTGCGCTTGATTTCGGGGCAGGAGGAGGCTGCGATCGGGCTCGCTGGCTGCGCCTCCCTGCTCGACGGGTCAACACCGCGGGCGCTGGTGTTCGACATTGGCGGCGGGTCGACCGAGGTTTCGTGGATCGATACCACCGCCGATCGGCCGCGCGTGCTGGCCAGCCGTTCGGTGCCACTGGGCGTGGTCACGCTGGCAGAAAAGTACAGCGAGGGCCTGGAACTGTCCGAGGGCAATTTCGACCTGATCGTGCGAGAAACCAAGCGTGCCTTCAAGGCCTTTTCCAAGCGTCACGGCATCGTCGACGCCATCGACCGCGGCGACGTGCAGATGGTCGGCACCAGCGGCACCATCACCACGGTTGCCGGGCTGCATCTGAAGCTACCAACCTACGACCGCAATCAGGTTGACGGCATGGTCATGTCGGTGGGCGATACCCAGGCGGTGATCAATGACCTTCGCGCGCGCGATAACGAGAGCCGGGCCACGCTCGGCTGCATCGGACGCGGGCGCTCCGATCTGGTGCTGCCCGGCTGCGCGGTGCTCGAAGGACTGACCACGCTGTGGTCCGTGCCACAGCTTTCAGTGGCCGACCGAGGTCTGCGCGAAGGCATGCTACTGCGGATGATGCAGGGCAAAATGCCGGGCCGTCGCCGCCGGCCACGGGCACGCGACCGCAAGTCCACCGCCGCGAAGGGATCCGATTAATGGCCGAGTACAAGCCCAAGCGCACCGGCAGTTCAGGGCGCAGCGGTGGGCCTCCGGGCCAGAGCCGTGATCTCGCCGTGCGGGTCAAGTCGGCGCGCGGGCGGAAGAACTCGTCGACGCGCTGGCTGCAGCGACAGCTGAACGACCCTTACGTCGCAGCTGCGAAGCGGGATGGCTACCGCGGCCGGGCGGCCTTCAAGCTGCTCGAGATCAACGACAAGCTGAAGTTCCTCAATCCAGGCAAGCGGGTCGTCGATCTCGGCTGTGCCCCCGGCGGATGGCTGCAGGTGGCCGTACGATACTGCGGCGAGGGCAAGGTCGTCGGCATCGACCTGCTGCCGACGGAGCCGGTGGCGGGCGCGCAAGTGATCGAAGGTGACGTGCGCGAGCCGGGCGACCTCGACCGGGTGCGGGACCTGCTCGACGGGGCGCAGGCCGATATCGTGCTCTCCGACATGGCCGCGTCGTCGACCGGGCACAAGGCAACCGACCACCTGCGCATCATCGCGCTGATCGAGATTTCGCTGGATTTCGCCCACGAGGTGCTCGCCCCGGGTGGCTGGTTCGTCGTCAAGATCCTGCAGGGCGGGGCGCAGGGCGAGCTGCAGAAGCAGCTGGCGCAGTGCTTCGACAAAGTGCGAGTGATCAAGCCCCCGGCGAGCCGCAGCGACAGCTCCGAGGCCTATATTGCCGCGAGCGGCTATCGCGGACGCCCCGTGGAAGCGACAGATGACCCGGCCGGGGATGGCAGCGAGTCATAATCAGCGCTCAACCCACAGGTTCCACAGTTGCGGGTTCTCCAGCGTCGGTCTTTGCCCTAGGCTGACAAAGAAAAGGGCAAGGACCTTTTCCCCATGAGAATTCGTGACGCGCTGACCTTCGACGACGTTCTGCTCCAGCCCCAGCGCTCGGAGGTTGTCCCGCTCGAGACCCAGACCAGCACCCGCATTTCGCGCAGCATCAGCGTGGGCATCCCGCTGATGTCGGCGGCCATGGACACGGTCACGGAAGCCCCCATGGCCATCACTATGGCACAGGCGGGCGGCATCGGCGTGGTGCACAAGAATCTGAGCATCGAAGAGCAGGCCGCCGCCGTTCTGACCGTGAAAAAGTACGAATCCGGCATGGTCATCAACCCGGTAACCATCAATCCGGGCGCGACGCTGGCCGACGCCATGCTGCTGATGCAGCAGCACCGGATCAGCGGCATTCCGGTGGTCGAACCGGGCAGCGAAAAGCTGGTCGGCATCCTGACCAACCGCGACGTGCGCTTTGCCCGTGACCAGCGCCAGACCGTCGCCGAGCTGATGACCCACCAAAACCTGATCACCGTAACCGAAGGCTGCGAGCGGGACGAGGCCGAGCGCCTGCTCCACCAGCACCGGATCGAAAAGCTGCTGGTTGTCGACGAGGCGTTCCGCTGCGGCGGCCTGATCACGGTCAAGGATATCGAAAAGGCCCAGAACCACCCCAACGCGACCAAGGATGCGCAAGGGTCGGCTGAAGGTCGCCGCGGCGACGGGTGTCGGGGACGACGGCCTGCGCCGCGCCGAGGCCCTGCTCGAGGCTGGGGTGGATGCCATCATCGTCGACACGGCCCACGGACACTCCCAGGGCGTGCTGAACCAGGTCAGCGCCATCAAGCGCCTGTCCAACGCCGCTGACGTCATCGGCGGCAACGTCGCCACCGCCGACGGCACGCGTGCGCTGATCGACGCGGGCGCAGACGGGGTGAAGGTCGGCATCGGGCCGGGTACGATCTGCACCACCCGGATCGTCGCCGGGGTTGGCGTACCGCAGCTGACGGCGGTCGTCGACGCGGTGGAAGCTGCCAGGAGCACGACGTGCCGGTGATCGCCGACGGCGGCATCAAGACCAGCGGCGACATCGCCAAGGCCATCGCCGGCGGGGCGTCGGCCTGCATGGTCGGATCGCTGCTCGCCGGGACCGACGAGGCGCCGGGGAAGTGTTCCTCTATCAGGGCCGATCGTACAAATCCTATCGCGGCATGGGCTCACTGGGCGCCATGGCGCGCGGCTCGGCGGACCGTTACTTCCAGGCTGAAGTCAGCTCCGAGCTCAAACTGGTGCCCGAGGGCATCGAGGGTCGTGTCCCCTACAAGGGCCCGGCCAACGCCATCCTGCACCAGCTTGTCGGCGGCCTGCGCGCCGCCATGGGCTACACCGGCAACGCCACGATCGAAGAGATGCAGCAGAATTGCAGCTTCCTGAAGATCACCGCAGCGGGCCTGCGCGAATCCCACGTCCACGACGTTTCCATCACCAAGGACGCGCCCAACTACGCGCGCCAGAACTAAGCCAGAAAAACGAAGAAGAAGAAGGGTTCATCGGTGTCCAATCGGGTTCTGATCATCGATTTCGGCTCACAGGTCACGCAGCTGATCGCGCGTCGCGTGCGCGAAGCGGGCTTCTACAGTGAAATCATCCCCTACAACGCTGATGCAGCGCGGTTTGACGACTTCGGCGCGGCGGCGGTGATCCTGAGCGGTGGCCCGGCCTCCGTGCTCGATGACGAAGCGCCGACCATCCCGGCGGGCCTGCACGCCAGCGACCTGCCTATACTCGGTATCTGCTACGGTCAGCAGGCGCTGATGCACGAAACCGGCGGCACTGTCAGCCGGGGTGAGACCCACGAATTCGGCCGCGCCGACGTGCGCGTGACCGAGGACTGCGCCCTGTTCGACGGGCTGTGGGAGAAGGGGGCGACTACCCGGTCTGGATGTCCCACGGCGACAAAGTCACGGCGCTGGCCCCCGGCTGGCGCGTGGTCGCAGCCTCCGAAGGCGCGCCGTTCGCCGTGGTTGAAAACCCCGGTCAGCGACGTTTCGCCGTGCAGTTCCACCCGGAGGTTCACCACACACCCGACGGGGCCGGGCTGATCCGCAATTTCCTGACCCGGGTTGCGGGGCTGCCCCCGGACTGGTCCATGGCCGCTTTCCGCGAAGAAGCCATCGCCGCAATCCGGGAGCAGGTTGGCGACAAGCGGGTGATCTGCGGCCTCTCAGGCGGGGTCGATTCCTCGGTTGCCGCCGTCCTGATCCACGAAGCCATCGGCGACCGTCTAACCTGCATTTTTGTTGATCATGGCCTGCTGCGGAAGAACGAGGCTGAGGACGTGGTGACCCTGTTCCGCGATACCTACAACATCCCGCTGGTGCACGTGGACGCGAGCGAGACCTTCCTCGGTGCGCTCGACGGGATCAGCGACCCGGAGACCAAGCGCAAGACCATCGGCGGCCTGTTCATCGACGTGTTCGAGGCCGAAGCCAAAAAGATCGAGGGCGCGTCCTTCCTCGCTCAGGGTACGCTCTACCCCGACGTGATCGAGAGCGTGTCGGTGACCGGCGGCCCGTCCGTCACCATCAAGTCGCACCACAACGTCGGCGGCCTGCCCGATCGGATGAACCTCGAACTGGTCGAGCCCTTCCGACTGCTGTTTCAAGGACGAAGTACGGGCGCTGGGACGGGAGATGGGCATGCCTCACTCGCTGGTCGGCCGGCACCCCTTCCCCGGCCCCGGGCTGGCGATCCGCATCCCGGGTGAGATTACTGCCGAGCGCGCCGATATCCTGCGAGAAGCCGACGCGATCTATATCGAGGAAATCCGCAAGGCGGGGCTGTACGATGAAATCTGGCAGGCCTTTGCCGTGCTGCTGCCGGTCAAGACCGTGGGCGTGATGGGCGATGGCCGGACCTACGAGAGCGTTTGTGGCCTGCGCGCGGTGACGTCGGTGGATGGCATGACGGCGGACGTCTACCCCTTCGAGCCGGCGTTTCTGGGGCGGGTTGCAACGCGGATTGTCAACGAGGTTCGGGGCATCAACCGCGTGGTCTATGACATCACCACTAAGCCACCCGGGACCGTCGAGTGGGAGTAGTTCAAAAAACCTAACTTGTTGTTTTTCTTGATATTTTTAGTTAGTAAGTTGTTAGAAAGTTCGAAAGCCAACGGTTGATTCTGTTGACTTTTTTCTTTAGTGTTAGTGGAGTGCCCCCGAAAAAGTGGTCCATCGTTTGAGTTAGGATTGGCTCCTTAGAGAAGGAGCAGAAGATGGCCAAGCGAGCCAAGCCAGAAGAGATCATAGCAAAACCGAGAGAAATCGAGGTGCGACTGAGCCAAGGCGAAAGCGTTGGAAAAGCGGTCAAGTCGATAGGTGTGACGGAGCAAACGTACTATCGATGGCGCAAGGAATACGGCGGTCTCCAAGTCAGTCAAGCCAAGCGGCTTAAGGTTATGGAGAAGGAGAACGCCAGGCTCAGGAAAGCCATCTCTGATCTCATGCTCGATAAGCAGATCCTTGAGGAGGTCATCAAGGACCCGAAGGGCAGCGCAGCAAAAAGTTCTAAGCCCCTCGCGCAAGCGCCAAGCCGTCAAACACGTGAAAGATGAGCTTGATGTTTCCGAGCGTCGAGCTTGTCGCGTGGTTGGCCAGCATCGCTCAACACAACGAAGGCAACCAACACCTCGATCTGATCAAGCAAACCTCACCCAAGCGGTCATAAGCCTGGGTGAGAAGTTTGGTCGTTACGGTTTTCGGATGATCACAGCGCTACTCAATCGAGAAGGCTGGCGGGTCAGTGTTGGGCGTGTCTACAGGATCTGGCGGCGTGAGGGGCTCAAAGTTCCTCAGAAACAGCCAAAACGCGGGCGGCTCTGGCTCAATGATGGATCCTGCGTCCGCCTCAGACCCACCCACAAAGGGCACGTCTGGTCCTATGACTTCGTTCAAGACCGAACTCATGAGGGCAAAGTCTTCCGCATGCTGTGCATCATTGATGAGTTCACACGGGAATGTCTGGCTATACGCGTAGCGCGAAGACTGAACTCCCGGGATGTCTTGGATGAACTAGGAGAGCTCTTTGTTCGTCATGGACCGCCAGAGCACATTCGCTCGGACAACGGCCCCGAATTCATCGCAACGGCACTGAGGAGTGGCTTGAACGGCTCGGCACTAAGAGCTTGTACATTGAGCCGGGATCGCCTTGGGAGAATGGGTACTGTGAGAGCTTCAACAGCAAACTTCGAGACGAGCTACTGGCCCGGGAAATCTTCTACGATCTGCGAGAAGCCAAAGCGCTCATCGAAGGCTGGAGGATCCACTTCAACACTTACAGACCTCATTCTTCGCTTGGTTACAAACCTCCGGCTCCGGTGACAGTCTTGCCCGCGTCGTTCATTCCGCCCTATAGAAGAAGGGCGGCATGACGCCGCTTGAAACCGAAGCCGATCCTTACATTCAGGTTGGACCACTTCGATGAGGCAGTCCAGTGAACCAATCTTCTCCTTACACATCCTCCTATCGATCTGAAATTGATGGCTTAAGAGCATTTGCTGTTTTATCTGTTGTCGCCTTTCACGCATTCCCTAGTTGGTTGAAGGGTGGCTTTATAGGTGTAGATGTCTTTTTTGTAATCAGTGGTTTTTTGATTACTAGTCATATATTTGAAAATTTAGACAAAGGGAAATTTAGCTTTACTGACTTTTTTGGTCGTCGTATTAGACGAATTTTCCCAGCCCTTATCCTTGTAATGGCTTGCTCGTTAGCTTTTGGTTGGTTTGCTTTATTAGCAGATGAATTTGCTCAACTTGGTAAGCACGTTGCGAGTGGTGCGAGCTTTATTACCAATTTCATTTTAGTAGATGAAAGTGGCTATTTTGATAATGCCGCAGAAACTAAGCCAATGCTTCATTTGTGGAGCTTAGCTGTTGAAGAGCAGTTCTATATCGTTTGGCCGTTGGTTCTTTGGCTTGCTTGGAAACGTAAGTTTAATTTACTTACGATTACAATCTTAGTGGCTGTGGTTTCATTCTATTTGAATCTACGTTTTGTTAAGTCACATCCAACAGAAACTTTTTTTGGCCATTAGGACGATTTTGGGAGCTTTTAAGTGGGAGTGTTCTTGCTTGGCTGCTCTTGTATAAGTCAGATTTGCTAAGTCGATTTAAGCTATGGGTTGATAAGTTCCTTGTAAGAATAATCCACTCTAAACAAGTTGACGCTGATGGCACCACTACATCTAATCTGATGTCTTTCTTCGGATTGTTTTTGTTGGCGTATGGTGTAATCCGCATTAATGAAAGTCTTTCATTTCCTTCAAAATGGGCTCTAATTCCAGTCTTAGGTGCTGTGTTAATTATCGCTAGTGGCTCAAAAGCCTGGTTGAATCGCGTATTTTTAATGAATCCAATTGCTGTTTGGTTTGGTCTGATTAGTTATCCGCTATATCTGTGGCATTGGCCGATTTTATCCTTCCTTAGGATTATCGAAGGAGAGATGCCACATAGAGATGCTCGAATAATTGCTGTTCTACTTTCTATATTTTTGGCTTGGGTTACATATCGATTTGTCGAGCGACAAGTAAGAAATGGAAAGCGAAATCTTTTCAAATCTCTGTTGCTGATTGTATTGCTATCGCTTGTCGGTTCGCTTGGTTGGTATATATCAAAAAATGGTTTGGATAGTAGGCAGTGGATTATTTATCAATCACTCATAAATGAAGATCTAAAGGGTGCGTACTTTCAGTCTTCTATAAAACCTAATATCTGTGATCGACTAACTAAAATCGATGATAAATTTCGTTGTGCTTCCACTCGGAATCATTGAAAACCGTATTGTTGGGGAGATTCGCACGCACCGCCATTATTTTATGGGTTGTCAAAGCTCTATGAAGAACTTGATAGGGGTGTTGCTGTGCTCGGTGGAGGTGGTGGCTGTCCTCCTCTTTATGGGGTTGTGAGTAAAGATAATAAAGGCTCTGATAATAGGCATTGCGTAGAGCGTATAACTGACACTATAGATCTGATAAGCGAAACTAAATTTATCGAAGAAGTTATGTTAGTAAGTAGAGGTCCTCTTTACACTACTTCCGAAGGCTTTGGGGATATTGCTGAAGATAGGTATGGTAATTGGGTGCTTCATCTAGTTGGTGAAGATCAGACATTGCGCTCTAATGAAGAGGTTTTTCGTTTAGGTCTCATCAATACACTAGAAAAATTGTCACTAGCTAATAAGAAGGTGACCTATGATAAACTCGAAATCCTAATCAAATTGGGTTTTAATATTAAAACTTGTATTTCTGAGCGTTATTATTTCCAGAAAAAGATATCCGCAATCCTTGCTCGCTTGACAAAAAGCTCTACGATGAACGCATAGCTAAATTTAAATCATTAGTTAGTGAAGTTCTATCAGACTATCCTAAGGTCCGTGTAATCGACCTTTCAAACGCTTTGTGTGATTCAGAAAGTTGTTTTGGTGGCAAACAAGGGCGTCTTTTTTACAGAGATGATGATCATCTAAATAGGCACGGTGCTGATTATGTTGCTAAGACTTTGGATGTATGCTTTCGTTAGTCTCTCACGATTGAAACCTTTCAATCGCCTTTTCACTAACGCATTGATACTATTGAATTTCAATAGTTCCTTTTGTACGCACAAGCGAAGGGAATAGTTAGAAACGTGTTAGAAAGTGATTTTAAATACTATACAAATCAATGCTTTATATCAATGCCACTATTGAGTGGGAGTAATCCCGTCGATCACGTGGGCTGCTGGTAGGGAACGGAACCGATCACCGAGAGATGATAGGTAAACTCATTGATCAGGTGACTGCCATCCAGGGCTTCCAGCGGATGCCTTTCGAAGATGTAGTGGGAGTCGACCACGCGGTAAGCGCCGACTTTTCTTGCCAGCGTCAGCACCTGAGCATTGAAGGCCTGATCACCGAAGACCAAAATCGTTTGCACCTTCTTGATTTCACGGTGCGTGTGTTTTGAATTGATGCGGTCAATCGAGGCCAAGATGGAGTCAAAGGACCCGACCTCGATTAATTCCAGGAAATTTCGTCTTTCGTGGATCGACACACTCTGGTTGTCATCCAGATTTTCAAAGACGGATTGCTCTTTACTCTGAATGACGGAAATCTTGTTTCCATGCTCTTTTGAAACATGGACCCGAGAATGGTGATCCTGCGCGAAGGTCAGCATTCGATCGAGTTTGAAATAGCTGGTTTCAAAATTTTCAAAATCGATGAAATTCTGCTCAAGGTCGTGGATCAAGTCGGCGAAAAAATCGTCATTTTCGTTGTCACCCTTGGTATCGTCCAGAATGTAGCCCTCCGTCGGCGAGCTACAGAGCTGCTGCCCCATTTCACAAATCGAATGCGCAAGTTCTGCAGACACCTTTTGCTGATTGCTCTCCAGAAAGCTCTTTTGGATGATCACGATCCCGGTCAGGGGCTCCATATTCAGGACCCGGGGTCGAGTGGGGTTTTCGGCCACGTTCCGGAAGTAAAAGTTATTGGCGTCTTCCCCACCCCAGACGTTGATCACGTTCCATGGGATCTCGATCAGGGCCTGCTTTAGGATAGCCACATCACCCGGGTCGGCGTGATCCAGTCCGGTGTAGTGCGTGTAGTCCGAACACCGGGACGGAATGCCGTCGATGAATTTCGAAATCACCCCGCCGTTCAGTTTTGACAGCTGGCAGACGGTTACATTGCCGCAGATATAAGACAGGACAATTGAGGTGATGACGGGGAGGATCGTGTTGTTGCTGCCCACAACAAGGATGAGACCCTTGGGCACAACCAGATAGGAATAGGAGTCATCGACCTTAACCGTGTCGTTGAACGCGCCCTGATGAAACGAATTTCCCAGTCCGTTGCTGGGGTTGAAGAACATCAGATTAAGGCTCTCGGGCGAAAATATCTCACTCAAAAGGCCCAACTCGATCTTGGTCGACTCTTCGGGAAAGCCGATGCCAATCATATCGTCGTGCAATGACTGAATGAGCCGCTCGCCGTCCTCGGATCTGAGGAACTGGTGCACCGACTTAATTTCCGTCAGCCGCTCCTCGAACCCCTGGCCTGACAAGTCCAGCCGTTGCTTGTCGATGCCATCTACCCAGTTGAATGTGTCGCGAATGTCGATGCGTTCTTCTTGCTTGCGCCCTTTGAAGAAACCAATCATCCGCAGCCTTCCCGAATTTTGAACCCTTCGTTTTGCTCGGCTCGTCGGGAGTAGATAAATCCTGGCTGAGCGACATTCCGCTCCCCCAGCGCTGTGGTAATGGTGCCCTTCGCTTCGCTCGCCAGCACAAAATCCCCGGGAACGATGGCCTCGACGTAATCGAGCGTCATCAGATTCACGTAGAACAGCAGGTATTCCTTGCCCGGCTCCGGGTTTTCGACAGGGGCCAGATCGTTGGGCGAATTCAGGAGAGCGACATAGGTCAGGGGGTGGGGGTATTTCACCCAAGGCTCGTCGGAAAACGGGCTTGTGGGAACGCCGATGAAAACGTTGATGGACTCGGTCAGACCCAGCATATCGATCACTGGCGCCGGGTCGCCGTTCCGGTTGTCGCCCGCAATGATGTTTTCCCCAGTCGCCTGCACAACCTGGCTGAGGGATGTGATTTCTTCCGGGAGCCGCTTCAGACCACCGCCAATCATCAGGACGCCGTCCTTGCCAAGGTAGACCGGTGGGGCATTCAGCATGAGCTTCATACCAAACTTTCTTAAGCCAACCGGTTCCATGAACATTTTGTACAGGCCGACGCCACTGGCGATGAAATATTTCGTGTCAGACTGGCTACTGAAGAACTTCCGCATTTCGCCGATGTCGGGTCCGATCCTCTGCCAGATGGTGGTATCTGCGGGCCCGGAATTCACCTTCGCACCGAAGCTGACATCGAGCCCTCTGTGCCGGAGGAAATCCGATCCGATCGCAGCAAAGGCCAGAAAGTCGGTCATTTCGGGTGCCATGTGAAACAAGCACTCGCCTTGATCAATTTTCTTTCCGATCGACCAGTCGATCAGGTTGCCGTTGGTCAGCCGAGACAGGCTGAGCGTCAGGTTGGACCTGAAGACATCGACAGGCCCGGTCGTTCCCACGGTCGTGCCGCTGGATTTGAAGAACATACCCGCATCGCTGCCCACTGCGTGCTTTACCAGGCGATCTTTCTGGCCGTCGCCGCGCAGGTCGTCTGAGTGCGTGCGGAGCTTGATGAGATCATGCAGCTGCAGGTCGCTCTTCAGCTCGCCCTTTTTGTTCTTTGCAATACCGCGGTTGTAGAAGAGGTTCTTATAATAGTCGTTGTTATCGTTACGGAGAAAATACTCGAGGTAGGGATAGAGCAATCTTTGCTGAAGTTTTGCTGTGTCGTCGAAGGAATAGGTTTCGAGAATATTGCCCGAGGAAAGAACCTCTTTCAGCTCTTTGTAATAGAGATCAGCAGACGTCGGAATATTTTCGACCTTGAGATCGGGTTCGATTCCATACCCTGAGAACGGCCCAGCCATAACTACCTCCACTTTTCCCGTTAGGTCCCTCTCACAACACGGGGTGAAATCTAACCAGCAGTTCAGCATTTTAAAGTCTTTTTTGGACCGGCTCGCTGCGCATCCTTCCGCAGGAACTGCTGTCAGAGACGCCGGTCGTGGGTCACCCGACCATCGCATACTGTGACCACCGCACGGGTGGCGCGCAGGGTCGCCTCGTCGGCTGCTTCCAGATCCTCAGACAGGCACACCAGATCAGCCAGCATCCCGGCCTTGATCTGCCCCTTCTCCGTTTCCGCAAACTCGGTGTAGGCGCCGTCGCGGGTATAGGCCGCCACGGTGTCGTGCAGGCTCTGGCTCTGGTCGGTCCAGCGGTCGTCGGGGCGCTTGGGGAACATGGCGGCGGCGAAGGTCATCATCGGGTCGACCGGCACGATCGGCCAGTCGGTGCTGAATGCCAGCGTCGCGCCGGACTCGCGCATGGTCTGCCACGGATAAGCATTGCGCACCTGCCGGTCGCTGAAAATCACCCCCGGCGGCATGGGCGGGAACAGCCCGCCCAGCGGCGCGTGTAGCGGCTGCATCGACGCCACCACGCCCAGCGCGGCAAAGCGGGGAATATCGGCGTCGGTGATGGTCTCGATGTGCTCGATCCGATGGCGGCTGTCGCGGCGGCCGTTTGCGGTGATCGCAGCCTCGTAGCCATCGAGGGTCCGCCGTACTGCGCCGTCACCGCAGCAATGCACGCTGATCTGCAGCCCCAGAGAGTCGGCCCGGATCGCGGCTTCGTTGAAGGCCTCGGGCGTAAACACCGGCTCCCCGTGGGTATCGGGCCGGTCGGGATAGGGCTCGACCATCAGTGCAGTGTAGCTGTCGATCACCCCGTCCATGAACATCTTCACCCGGCCAGAGTAGAGCATGGCCGAGGTATAGCGCTCCCGCATCAGCAGGGCTTCGTCGAGCTTGGACAGCGGGTGGGTGTTGCGCAGGTGGCAGGGGATCTGCACCCGGCACAGCAGGTCGCCTTCCTGCTCCAGCTCGTGCAGCAGCTCCATCTGGTAGAGGTTACCGTCCATGTTGTGCAGGCTGGTCAGCCCGTGGCGGGCGCAGTGGCGCAGCCCTTCGCGCAATGCCTGTTTATCGCGCTCGCGTTCTGCCGGGGTCGCGGGCGGCTGGGGGTCATCGCCGGTAATGTAGCCGAGGAAGTCGCGGCCGCCGTGGGCCGTATGCCGGACCACGGGGCTGAAGGCGCTGGTTTCAAGCAGCAGGCCGGTCGCCAGCCCGTCTTCACCCATGACGATCTCGGCGCCCGGGTCGGTCTCACCGCCGTGAAGGATCCCGCCCAGTTCCAGCGCGGCAGTATTGGCCCAGACTGTATGGTGGTCGGCCGCCATCATCGCAAACGGACGCTCGGGCATGATCCGGTCCAGCACGTGCCGGTCGGCGCTCCGCACCGGGCCAAGGATGCTGTAGTTGGCGCAAACGGCGTAGAGCAGGGGGTCGTCCGGCTTGCGCTGGCTTTCGGCGCGGACAGCGGCGGTGAGCGCGGCCTCGCCTTCGATATCGGCAAGGTTCAGGCAGTCCAGCTCCCCCGATCCGCCGAACAGGTGCACGTGGCTGTCGATCAGGCCGGGCAGGACGGTCTTGCCGCTGGCGTCGATGATCTCCGTCGCCGGACCCCGAAACGCTGCTGGGTCAAAATCACCAGCGGCGAGGATGCGGTTACCCGCCACAGCAATGGTGGTCGCCGTGGGTGCGGCCGGGTCCATGGTCAGCGCCCGGGCGTTGATGATCAGGATATCTGCGGTCGGGGCCATGCTGCGTGTCTCGTCTGTGCAAGTAGGGGGAAGGTCGCTCGGCGATCGTTGTGGGCGATGAGATCACAGAACGCAGCGCCGCGACATTCGAATTCTCCGGGTTTGCCACGGCTTGTGCTTAGGGGAAATCTAATCAATGCTGTCCCGGTGATTTCTTTATCCGGGGCAGGACTTACGCCCTACTCGGGTTCATCCGATCAATACCCCGGCGGCAGGGAGGCGTTCCGTGGCCTACACTCACACCCGCATTCGTCGTTTCAACACCAAAGAGACCTACCCCGAGCAGAACCTCGACAACGACCTGTGTCAGGCCGTGGTGGTGGAGCCAGGCGGACGAACGGTCTATCTGCGCGGCCAGTGCCCGCAGAACCTCGACGACGCGAAGAACATCGACAGCCACGATCCTGTCGAGCAGACCCACCGGGTGATGCAGAATATCCGGCAGCTGATCGAAGAAGCCGGGGGCGACATGAGCCATCTGGTCAAAGTCGTGGTCTACATCACCGACATCCGCCATCGCGAGGCGGTCTACCGCACCATGGGCGAGTACATCAAAGGCGTTTACCCGGTGTCGACCGGGCTGGTGGTACAGGCGCTGGCACGACCCGAGTGGCTGGTGGAAATCGACGGTACCGCGGTGATCCCGGCATGACGTTCTCGCTGGTCGCCCGCTGTCGCGAGACCGGCCGCTTCGGGGTCGCGATCTCCTCGTCTTCACCGGCAGTCGCTGCGCGCTGCGCCTATACCCGCGCGGGGGTTGGCGCCGTGGCCAGCCAGAACGTCACCGATCCACGGCTGGGGCCACGGACGCTCGACCTGATGGCGCAGGGCCTGTCAGCGCAGCAAGCCGTGGAGACGGTTACGGCGGAAGCACCCCATATCGCCTATCGCCAGATTCTCGCAATCGGCCACGAAGGGCCACCGGCGATCTTCTCCGGGCCGAATTCGCTCGGGATCTGGAGCGATGCGGCGGGCTCGGACGTGATTTCGGCGGGCAACCTGCTCGCCCACGCAGAGGTCCCGCAGGCCATTGTCGACGGTTTCGACGCCGCCGCCGGAGAGCTGGGCGACCGGCTGATCGCGGCCATGCAGGCCGGGCTGGCAGCGGGCGGGGAAGCCGGACCGGTGCACTCGGCGGGATGCAACTTTGCGACGCGGTGCCGTGGCCCGTGGCTGACCTGCGCTGCGACTGGACCGAGGGCGATCCGATCGCCGCCATCGCCGAAGCATGGCGCGTCTACAAGCCCCAGCTCCGTGACTACGTCCAGCGCGCGCTGGACCCGACTCAGGCTCCGTCCTACGGCGTCCCGGGCGATGAATGACGAACGACGAATGAACGCGAGATGAAACAACAACATCAGCTCGGACCCCGGCGCCTGCAGGCGCCCTGCCCCCGCCGATGCCAGCCAAGAGGAGCACCCCATGTCCCAACTGAGCCACGCCGACTGGCAGGCCCGCGCCGCCGGTCTCAGCTTCCGCAATCAGGCCTTCATCAATGGCCAGTTTGTCCCTGCGGCGTCGGGCAAGACCTTCGCCTCGATCAACCCGGCAACCGGCGACACCCTCGCGCAAGTCGCCGAGGGGGATGCAGAGGACATCGACCGCGCCGTCGCCGCAGCGCGCAAGGCCTTCGACGCCGGGCATTGGTCGCGGGTTGCACCGGCGGAGCGCAAAGCCGTGCTGCTGCGTCTGGCCGAGCTGATCCGCGAAAACCTCGAAGAAATGGCCCTGCTCGACAGCCTCGACATGGGCAAGCTGGTGCAGGATGCGGTGACGGTGGACGCCCCTGGTTCCGCTGCGTTTTTCCAATGGTACGCCGAGGCGATCGACAAGCTCTACGACGAGGTTGCGCCCACCGGTCCGGGCGACCTCGCGCTGATCAGCCGGGAGCCGCTGGGCGTGGTCGGCGCGGTCGTGCCGTGGAATTTCCCTTTGGACATGGCGACGTGGAAGGCCGCTGCAGCGCTGGCTGCAGGGAAACTCGGTGGTTCTCAAGCCCGCGGAGCAGTCGCCGCTGTCAGCGCTTCGGCTCGCGGAACTGGCCGCAGAGGCAGGCGTACCCGAGGGCGTGTTCAACGTCGTTCCCGGCTTTGGCCCGACGGCGGGTAAGGCGCTGGGCCTGCATAACGACGTCGACTGCCTCGCCTTCACCGGCTCGACGGCCATCGGCAAGATGTTCCAGCAGTACGCCGGGCAGTCGAACATGAAGCAGGTCTGGCTGGAGACTGGTGGAAAGAGCCCGAACCTCGTGTTCGCCGACTGCCAGAACCTCGAAGCCGCCGCCGACATGGCCGCCTTCGGCATCTTCTTCAATCAGGGCGAGGTCTGCTCCGCCAACTCCCGCCTGCTGGTCGAGGCGAGCATCAAGGATGATCTGCTGGCGCTGCTGGTGGAGCGCGCCGAAGCGACCCAGCCCGGCGACCCCTCGACCCGGCGTCAAAAATGGGCGCCATGGTCGACGAGACCCAGACCCAGACCGTCATGGGCTACATCGAAAAGGGCAAGCAGTCCGCGCAGCTGGTCACCGGCGGCGAGCGGGTGCAGATCGACGGCAAGGGCTGCTTCGTGCAGCCGACCATCTTCGATGGCGTGACCCCGGACCAGACCATTGCCCGCGAGGAAATCTTCGGCCCCGTGCTCGCCGTGACCACCTTCGAGACCGAGGAAGAAGCGCTGAGCATGGCCAACGACAGCGAATACGGGCTGGCCGCCTCAGTCTGGACCGACGACCTGTCCCGGGCGATCCGCGTCTCCAAGGGGCTCCACGTCGGTACCGCCTCGGTCAACACGGTCGACGCGCTCAGCGCCATGACCGCCTTTGGCGGGGTCAAGCAGTCCGGCTACGGCCGCGACCTGTCCCTGCACGCGCTCGACAAGTACACCTCGCTCAAGACCACCTGGATTAAGTACAAGGCCTGATCAGGAAGGACGCGCCCGCGAACAGCCATGGCACTTCGGTTCACATTCCGGCAGCTTGAATACTTCGTGGCCGTGGGCGACGCGGGCAGCATTGCCCTCGCCTCCCAGCGGATCAACGTGTCCTCGCCGTCGATTTCCTCCGCCATCAGCCAGCTGGAAACCGAGTTCGGCCTGCAGCTGTTCGTACGCCACCACGCGCAGGGCCTGTCGCTGACCCCCGGCGGGCGGCAGTTTTTCAAGGCCGCCAAGACCATCCTCGATAACGCCGCCGCGCTCAGCGATATCACCAGCGAGGTCTCGGGTGAGGCGCGGGGGCCGCTGACCTTCGGGGCGCTGTCGACGCTGGCGCCGCTGGTGACGGCATCGGTGCGGCGGTCGTTTCAGGCCGCTTTCCCCTTTGCCGATGTATCAGTACGAGAGGGCAATCAGAGCGACCTGATCCAGATGATCCGGCGCGCGGAGATCAACGTCGCCCTGACCTACGATCTGGAAATCCCCAACGACATCCACTTCGAGCCGCTGGCGACCCTGCCGCCCATCGCAATCCTGCCCGCCGATCATCCACTGGCCCAGCGCGATGGCCTCAGCCTGCACGACCTGCGGGAAGAGGCTTATATCCTGCTCGACCTGCCGATCAGCCGGGACTACTTCCTGTCGCTGTTCCAGAGCGAGGGTCTCAAGCCGAAGATCGTCGAGCGGACGACACAGATGACGGTATCGCAGAGCCTCGTAGCCAATGGTTTTGGCTTTGCCCTGACCAACATGCACCGGCTCAGCGACCGGGCGCCGGACGGGGGTAAGCTGGCTTACGTGCCGCTGGTCGGTGACCTGCGACCGATGAAATTCGGGCTGGCGACCAACCAGGCCAATCACGTTTCGCGCGTGCTGTCGGCCTTCTGCGAGCACGTGGCGCAGCGGGTCACGGCGGGCAGCCTGCCCGGCCTCGGGGTCGACTGAGAAAACGGGGATTTAGCGAGCTATAGCCCGGCGCGCAATCGCTGGAGCAGGGCGTCAAGCATGGCGTCGCAACGGCGCAGCTGTTCCACTTCGATGAACTCATCCGGGCGGTGGCCCTGCGCCATGGAACCCGGCCCGCAGACGACGGTGGGGATCTTCAGCCGGTCGGAGAACAGCCCGCCTTCGGTGCCGAAGGCAACCTTGGTGGTGTCGTTGGCGCCCGTCAACGACTTGACGAAGGCAACGACCGCCGCGTTTTCTTCTGTCTGCAGGCCGGGATAGCTGTTGGTGACCTCCAACTCGATCGCCGCTTCGGGAAAGTCGGTCCTGAGCGGCGCAAGCAGGGCATCCGCCGCCGCTCGTAGGTCCGCGAGGATAGCGTCGGGGTCATCATCTGGCAGATTGCGGATCTCGGCGAGAAACTGCGCCTGATTGGGGACGATGTTGAGCACTTCACCGCCGCTGATGGTGCCGACGTGGAGGGTGGTGTAGGGCACGTCAAAACCAGCGTCTTCAGCCCCCCCACTGCGCGCGTTTGCACGTGCGACCAGCCCCGCCTGCAGCTTTCGGATCGCTGCGACCATATCGCTGGCGAGGTAGATGGCGTTGAGCCCTGCGGGGCCAGCGCCGAATGGGCTTCCCGCCCGCGGCAGGTGACCCGCAGGGCGGTCTTCCCCTTGTGCCCGGTGGCGACGGCGAGGCTGGTTGGTTCGCCCACGATGCAAAACATCTGCTGGAACGGCGCGTGCGCCAGCATATCGATCATCGACCGGACCCCAACGCAGCCGATTTCTTCGTCGTAGGACAGCGCCAGATGCAGCGGGGTTTCCAGCCGGGTTTGCTCGCGCCCGATCCGCTCCGCCAGCGCCAGCATGCAGGCGACAAAGCCCTTCATATCCGCCGTGCCCCGGCCATAAGCCCTCCCGTCTTCGACCGCCAGCGCAAAGGGATCGCGGGTCCAGTCCTGCCCTTCGACCGGGACAACATCAGTATGGCCGGAGAGCAGCACCCCTGCGCGGTCTTCGGGGCCAAGCGTGGCGTAGAGATTGGCCTTGCTGCCGTCTTCGTTCTCGATCAGCCGCACTTGCGCCCCGGCGGCGGTCAGGCGCGCCGACGCCGCGTCGATCAGCGCGCGGTTGGGCGCTGAACTGACGGTCGGAAATCCGACTAACTCCCGCAAAATGTCGAGGCTTTCCATCCATCCCGCCCGGCTGTGATTTACAGCAGGCTAACCAACCGGGGCTGCAGACGCCATGCTGAACTGACCACTGTTAGCTTAGAGATAACCTAATCAACCCTTTACTACAGAGTATTTTGCAGGCTCGCTGAATCGGGGGGAAGATACCATGACCGGTAGGTTTCTGTTTGTCGAAAGTGGTCACCTCAGTCACCTGAGAAGGGAAACGAAATGAGCCGTGACAGCCGGTACGACATCCTCTTTGAACCCATGGCAATCGGGCCGGTCGTCGCCAAGAACCGGTTCTATCAGGTGCCGCACTGCAACGGGGGCGGTTACCGCGATCCATCGGCGGTTGCGGAGATGCGCGGGATCAAGGCGCAGGGCGGCTGGGGGTGGTTTTCACCGAACAGTGCGAGATGCACCACACCTCCGAAATCGCGCCCTTCATCGAGCTGCGGCTGTGGGACGACGACGACATTCCGATGATTGCCAAGATGGCAGGCCGCATCAAGGAACACGGTGCGCTTGCCGGCATTCAGCTGGCCTATTCAGGGATCAACGGTCCCAACCTCTATTCCAAGGAAATTCCGTTGGCGCCGACGGCGCTGCCGATCCGGACCTTCACCAACGATCCCGTCCACGCCCGCGCGCTGGATAAGCAGGATATCCGCGACCTGCGCCGCTGGTTCGTCAATGCCGCCAAGCGCAGCCAGACCGCAGGCTTCGACCTGATCTGCCTCTACGGTGCCCACGGCTTCGGCATCTTCCAGCATTTCCTGTCGACCGCCACCAACCACCGCACCGACGAATACGGCGGCAGCCTCGAAAACCGCGCTCGGTTTGTGCAGGAAGTCGTCGCCGACGTCCGCGACGCCGTGGGTGACACCATGGGGCTGACGCTGCGGCTGTCGCTGGATGAAATGCTCGGCGACCTCGGTTTTGCCAACTCGAAGTCCGTGACTTCATCGAGATGAACAAGGACCTGCCCGACCTCTGGGATCTGGCGCACGGGGCGTGGGAAGACTGCTCCGGTCCCTCGCGGTTCAAAGAGGAAGCCGCACAGTACGAGCTGGTCACCGGCATCAAGTCCCTGACCGACAAGCCCGTGGTCGGGGTCGGGCGCTTCACCTCGCCGGATGTAATGGCGAAGATGCTGCGCACCAACACGCTCGATTTCATCGGCTGCGCACGGCCCTCGATCGCTGATCCCTTCCTGCCGCGCAAGATCGACGAAGGCCGGGTGGAAGACATCCGCGAGTGCATCGGCTGTAACATCTGCATCGTCGGTGACATGACCATGTCGATCAGCCGCTGTACCCAGAACCCCACCTTCATGGAGGAATGGCGCAAGGGCTGGCACCCGGAGACCATGAACGAGCGCGCCAGCGCCAGCTCGGTGCTGATCGTCGGTTCAGGCCCTGCCGGGCTTGAGGCCGCCCGCGCCTGCGTCGAACGCGGCTACGACGTCGCGCTGGTCGAGGCGAAATCGCAGCTCGGCGGCCGCGTGGCGCGCGAACGCCAGTTGCCCGGGCTGTCGGCCTGGGGCCGGGTGGCTGACTACCGCGAGTATCAGCTCTCCCAGAAGGCCAACGTTGAAATCTACCGCGAGAGCGCCCTGACGCCCGAGCACGTGCTCGAGTTTGGGTTTGACCACGTTTGCATCGCAACCGGCTCGCACTGGCGCCGCGACGGCGTATCCCGCCAGCACATTGTGCCGATGCAGATCGACCCGGCCATGCCGCTGTTCACCCCGGACGACATCATGGACGGCCGCTTTCCGTCCGGCCACGTCGTGGTCTTCGACGACGACCACTACTACATGGGCGGGGTGCTCGCCGAAGCCCTGATCCAGAAGAGCTGCAGCGTCACCCTCGTCACCCCCAGCGCCTATGTCTCCGACTGGACGGTGAACACGCTGGAGCAGGAAACCATCCACCGTCGTCTCGCGGAGATGGGCGTAGATATCCAGCTCAACCGCGGGGTCGAGGCCATCGGCGCCAAGGGCGTGACCAGCAACTGCACCTACACCGGCGCAACCCGGGAACTGGCCTGTGACGCTGTGCTGATGGTGGCCTCGCGCCAGCCGGACGACGCCCTGTATGAAGCCCTGCGCGCGCAGGAAGACAGCTGGGCCGACGCGGGGTTGAAGTCGGTGCGCCTGATCGGCGACGCCAACGCGCCGGGGCCGATCGCCTGGGCCACCTACGCCGGGCACAATTACGCCCGCAACCTCGAAGAGCCTGACCGGGGCGACGCCCTTCCCTTCCGCCGCGAAGTCGCGCAGCTGGCGTCGGGGTAATCATGAAGCCAGAAATGTCAGCCTCAGTTCCCTTCCCGCAGGACCAGCGGGTACTGCAGTCCATGATGGACTGGGCGGAGCAGCTGATCATCGACGGCCCCGATCCGCGCAACGGTGCGCGTCCCTACAGCCACTTTACCAGCACACTGGGTGAGACAATCACGCCCGAGGGCATGGGCTGGGAGCAGGCGTTTTCGCTGTTCACCGATGAAATCGTGCCCTCGACCCGACCCTTCCACCATCCGACCAGTCTGTCGTTCGTTGCGGCGGCCCCCAGCCCGGCTTCGCTGGGACTAGACGCAGCCCTCGGTGCAGCGGAGATCTTTGCCGGCAACTGGGATGGCGGCTCCGGGGCCATTTACGCAGAAAATCAGGCGCTGGGCTGGCTGGCCAGGCTCGCCGGATGGCCAGAGAGCGCGGGCGGTGTGTTCGTCTCCGGCGGCACGCTGGGCAACCTGTCCGCGCTGCACGCCGCCCGGGTCGGCTGGTCCGGGCCACGCCCCGACCGCTTTGCCATCCTGTGCAGTACCGAGGCCCACAGCAGCATTCGAGCTGTGGCCAGCGTCATGGACGTGGACATGGTGGAAGTTCCCACCGACCCGCAAGGCCGGATCCGGTTGGATGACGCTGCCGCAGCGCTGGCCGCCCATGACGGGATTTTTGCGATCGTCGCCAACGCCGGGGCGACCAACTGCGGCGCGGTCGATGACCTTCGCGGGCTGACCGACCTCGCCGGGCAATACGGTATCTGGTGTCATGTCGATGGCGCCTACGGCCTCGCGGCCATGGCCGACCCGGAAGCCCGGCGTCTGTTCGATGGCATCGAGCAGGCGGACAGCTTCGTCGTTGACCCCCACAAGTGGCTGTTCGCGCCCTACGACAGCTGTGCGCTGGTCTACCGTGACCCGGCGCGGGCAGCGGCGGCGCACGGCCAGCGCGGGGCCTACCTCGACACCCTCGACCACGACGCCTGGAACCCCTCGGACTTTGCGCTGCACCTGTCACGGCGGGCGCGGGGGCTGCCGTTCTGGTTCTCGCTGGCGGCCTACGGCGAGCGGGCCTACGCCACCGCCATTCGCCAGACCCTCGAAACCGCCGCGAAGATCGCCGAGGGCATCGCCGCCACCGACGGCCTTGATCTGGTGCTGGGGCCACAGTTGAGCGTGCTGCTGTTCCGCGCCGCCACCCATGACGTCGAGGCGCTCGCCGCCTGGGCCGAAACCAATCGCCGCTCTGGCGCTCTTTTGTGCCTGCCGACCACTTGGCACGGAGAGACAGTCCTGCGAATTTGTGTCGTCAATCCCTCAACCGATCCCGACGAGGTTCTGACGGTTTTAAGGACCCTTCAATGAGCGAAACAGCGATCCACCTCGAAAGCGTGCGCAAGGATTTCGGCGACTTCACCGCGCTGAGCGAGGTCTCCTTCGAGATCTCCGACAACGAGTTTTTCACCCTGCTCGGCCCCTCGGGCTGCGGCAAGACCACCCTGCTGCGGCTGATCGCAGGCTTCCTGAACACCACCGGCGGCACGATCCGGCTGTTCGGTGAGGAGATTGAGGCACTGCCGCCGAACAAGCGGCCGATCAACACGGTGTTCCAGAACTACGCGCTGTTCCCGCATATGACCGTGCGCGACAACATCGGCTTCGGCCTGAGCATGCTGGGCTGGAGCCGCAAAGACGTCGCCGCCCGGGTCGACGAGATGGTGAGCATGGTCAAGCTCGACCAGTTTGCCGAACGCCGCCCGAGCCAACTCTCCGGCGGGCAGCAGCAGCGGGTTGCGCTCGCCCGGGCCATGGCGCCCAAGCCCAAGGTGCTACTGCTCGACGAACCCCTGTCGGCGCTCGACCTGAAGCTGCGCCAGGAAATGCGTCTGGAGCTCAAGCGCCTGCAGAACGAGACCGGGATCACCTTCATCTTCGTCACCCACGATCAGGAAGAAGCCCTGTCCATGTCCGACCGCATCGTAGTGATGTCGGCGGGCAAGGTGCAGCAGATCGGCTCGGCGGTGGACATCTACGAGTTTCCGGAAAACCGGTTCGTCGCCGGCTTCATCGGCGAAACCAACCTGATCGAGGCCGAGGTGGTCGAGGTCAGCAAGGACGCGCTGACCTGCCAGCTGGTGAACGGCGCGGTGCTGATCGCCCGCTCGCTGCACGAGATCACCAAGGGGCAGAAGGGCTGGGTTTCGATCCGGCCTGAGCGCATGACCCTGTCCAAAACCAAACCCAAGGGCAATTCGCTCAGCGGCACCCTCACCGGTGCTACCTATCTGGGGACGGACAACCAGTACGCGGTCGAACTGACCGACGATCTGAGTCTGAACGTTCGCCACCAGAACCGCACCAGCGTCGGCGCGGCCATGGCAACAGGAGAACCGGTCCATATCAGCATCGCTGACAATGCCGCCCGGTTCCTGGTGGACTAGATGGCAGCGAACATCGGAACGGGCCGCGCGGTCTCCAGCACCTTTGCCCCTCTGCGGATCTGGCTGCTGCTGCCGGGCTGGCTGAGTATCGGCTTCTTCCTGCTGATCCCAGTGCTGCTGATGCTGGTGTATTCGTTCCTGACCAAAGAATTCCGCGGCGGTGTGATCTGGGAGCCAACGCTCGCGGCCTACGATCAGTTCTTCTTCGATCGCGGCCTGTTTGGCGATGATCCACGGCGAATCGAGTGGAAGTACATCTCGATTTTCTGGCGCTCGATCTGGCAGGCTGGCGGCGCGACGCTGCTGTGCCTGATCATCGGCTTCCCGACCGCCTTCTTTATCGCCACCCGCCCGGACCGCACCAAGGTGATCTGGCTGCTGCTGGTCACCGTGCCCTACTGGGTCAACCTACTCATCCGCACCGTGTCGATGAAGTTCCTGATCCGCGACAACGGCCCGATGAATGATTTCCTGCAGTACATCGGCCTGATCAATGAGCCCCTGCAGCTGATCAACACCAACATCGCGGTGCAGATCGGGCTGTTTTACTCCTACCTGCCGTTCATGGTGCTGCCGATCTTCGCGGCGGTCGAGCGCTATAACTTCACGCTCTCAGAAGCTGCCTCCGACCTTTACGCCAACAAGTGGACCATCCTGCGCCGGATCGTGATCCCGGTGGTCAGCCCGGGCATCTTCGCGGGCTGTATCCTCGTGTTCGTACCGTCTCTCGGGGCCTTCCTCGCCCCCGACTTGCTCGGCGGTGCCAAGTCGTTCATGATCGGCTCGCTCATCGAGGAGCAGTTCAAGGGCAATATCGGCAACTGGCCCTTCGGTGCCGCCTCGTCGATGATCCTGCTGTCGCTGGTGCTGGTCGCGCTGTTCTTCTACGCGCGCTCGCAGTCACAGGGGGAACGCGCATGAACCGGGGTTTCGATCTGCGCCGCTACTTCGGCTTCTTCCCGATGACGCTGCTGTGTCTGTTCATCCTGTACGCGCCGCTGATTATCGTGACGGTCTACAGTTTCAACGACAGCCGTTCGATAACCAGCTGGGAAGGCATTTCACTGCGCTGGTACGCCGAGATCTTTACCGGGCCGGAATCGGAGAAATTCCGCAAGGCCGCGTGGAACTCGCTCACCATCGCGGTAATGGCGGCAACTACGGCGACGATCATTGCCACCGCCGCGGCGATCGGCATGATCCGGGGCGGCAGCTTCCGGGGCAAGTCAGCCTCATTCGCGCTGATCTCCCTGCCGATTATGGTGCCGGAAATCGTCACTGCAGTGGCGACGCTGATCTTCTTCTCGGCCATCGGCTTCAAGCTCGGGACACTATCGATTCTGGTGGCGCACATCGTGTTCTGCATCCCCTTCGCCTATATGCCGATCAATGCGCGGCTGCAGGGGATCGACGCCAGCTACGAGGAGGCGGCCCACGACCTCTATGCCTCGCGCTGGCAGATTTTCTGGCACGTGATGATGCCGATCATGAGCCCAGGGATCATCTCCGGCTTTCTGCTCGCCTTCATCATCTCGCTGGATGACTTCATCATCACCAATTTCGTCAAAGGCGCGGGTGTCGAAACCCTACCAACGGCGATTTTCGGGTCAGTGAAACAGGGATCAAGCCCAACATCATGGCGCTGTCGACCCTGCTTTTGCTGCTCTCCATCCTCCTTGTGACCGCCTCATACTTCGTGGGGCAGCGCAGGGAGAAACCTGTTCCAACCAACCAAAAACCTGAAACGGAGGCTTAAAATGGCTCTCAAGTATTTAGTATCTGGTGCAGCTGCCCTGACGCTCTTTGCCGGGCAGGCAATGGCAGACGGCAAGCTGTCGATCTACCACTGGTTCGAGTACATCCCCGATGAACTGCTGGCCAAGTTCGAAGCCGAAACCGGCATCGAAGTCACCATGGACACCTACGACAGTAACGAAGCCATGCTGGCGGCCCTCAAGGCCGGCAAGATGGGGTCTTACGACGTGGCCGTTCCCGGCGACTACATGGTCGAGATCATGATTGGCGAAGGCATGCTGGATACCTTTGATTCCAGCGAACTGTCCAACTTCGGCAACATCGAAGACCAGTGGGTGGACGTGTCCTTCGACCCCGGTCGTTCGCACTCGATCCCGTACCAGTGGGGTTCCACCAGCTTCTCGGTGAACCGCGACGTCTACGCGGGTGACATCAACACCACCTCGATCCTGTTCGACCCGCCAGCTGAGCTGAGCGGCAAGATCAACGTTCTGGACAGCCAGGGCGAAGTGATCGCGCTTGCGTCCCTGCACCTCGGCATTCCGCAGTGCTCGAACGACCGTGACCAGCTCAAGGCGCTCGACGATCTGCTGCAGTCCGCCAAGTCGCACTGGGCTTCTTTCGGCTCTGACGTGGCCAAGGACGTTCTGGTTTCCGGTGACGCCGCTGTCGGCATGATCTGGAACGGCTTCTCGTCCAAGGCGCGGGAAGAAGGTGCCAACATCGAGTACTCGTTCCCGAACGAAGGCTACGTGGTCTGGATGGACAACGTGGTTCTGCTCAAGGACGCACCGAACCGTGACAGCGCCATCGCGTTCATGGACTTCCTGCTCGAGCCCGAGAACATCGCCGCCGTCACCAACTACGCGCAGTACACTGCGGGTGTTGAAGGCGTCAGCGAGTACCTCGAGCCGGCGCTGGCCGTCATGCCGGAAAACAACCCACGCAACGGCGCTGGCCCGGGTGCCTTCGTTGCCGTCTGTGATGAGGCAACCCAGACGGTCTACGACCAGATCTGGACCCGCCTGCGCAGCTAAGCCTGCTCAAGACCGGCCGTCCACGCGCTGGACGGCCGAACAAAATGACGCCTGCCGGAGGTCAAAGCCCGGCAGGCGTTGTTCTTGATCAGGGGTCTTGATTTGCGAGTCGGGGTGTTGCGCAGGCGAGCCGCTTAGGCAGCAGCAACAGCAGACTTTTCGATGTAGGCCGCAAGGTGCTTAGCGTCCTGATAGACACCCCAGATGAACGACGACCCGCGCATGGTCAGCCACGGCAGACCAAGGAAGTAGACGCCCGGGGCATGGGCAATGCCGCTCTGGTGCTGGGGACGGCCCTGCGCATCGAGGGTGTCGACCTTGAGCCACGAGAAATCCTGCCGGTAACCGGTCGCCCAGATGATGGTACTGACCCCACGCTCGGCCAGATCGAGGCTGAGCCTCGGCTCGGTCATGCACAGCGGGTCGGCCTTGATGTGGCGCGCAGCCTCATCCTCTGGCGCGTCGATCCCCCGCTCGCTGATGAAGTCGTCGACTTCGTCGAGCAGGCCAAGATAGTTGTCATCGCCCGCGCGAATGTTGTCGGCGAGGTCATCGGCGAAGGTGAGGGTCGCGCCGTCGCAGCCCGCGAGCATGCCGACAAGGTTCATGCCCTGCGCCGCGTACTCGCGAAAATCCACGGTGTAGCCACCGAAGGCACCGCTGACAGAAATGGTGACGTGCTCGCGGCCGGCAGGCGGGGTCTTCATCTCCCACTTACCCAGAACCCCGAGCCAGTGGCAGTAGTCCTCGCCCCGGTACCGGCGCGGCGGCCGCTCGTGCGGACCAACGGAGAGATAAACCTCGCGCCCGGCGCGGTTGAGCTCGTCGGCAATCTGCGCACCCGAAGAGCCGGCACCGACGACCAGCACGGCGCCGGGGGCCAGTTGTTCCGGGTTGCGGTAGAATTTGGAATGCAGCTGGGTCACCGGGGCTGATTCGGGCACCATCGGCGGGATCAGCGGCACCTGAAACGCGCCGGTTGCCACCACAATGTTGTTGGCCCGATAGCGGCCCTTACTGGTCTCGATCAGGTACCGGAACCCACCCAGATCCGGGGCTGCGGACAGCACTTCTTCTTCGGTCCGGATCGGCAGGCTGCGCTCGCGGGCGTAGTCTTCGAAGTACCGGGCACAGGCGTGCTTGGTGGCAAAGGCATCACCATCGGTATCGTCGAATTCCTTGTCCGGGAACCGGTCGTGCCAGGCGGGGCCATTGGCCACAAGGCTGTCCCAGCGACTGGTGCGCCAGGCCTCCGCGATCCGTGCCTTTTCAAGGACAACATGGTCGATACCACGGGCCTGCAGGTGCGCGCTCATCGCGACCCCAGCCTGCCCGGCTCCCACTATCAGGGTATCAACCTGAACCACATTCATACCTAAGGACTCTCGCATCGTTTGATCGAGTTTAGGTCAGGCGCGAGCGAGAAAAAAACAAATATAAGGAAAGCCTTGATTGCCCTGAGGCTAAGGTTCTCCAGCCGCAATGGCAGTCCGCTGGCAGTCGGTCAGTAGCCCGGGCTGCCGGCATAACGATCGTCGGGCACGTAGTCGGAGAACTTGGTCGTCGAGCCGTCGAAGTAGAGGGTCACGTCGCCCGTTGGACCATGCCGGTTCTTGGAGATGATCACCGAGGCCTGATTGTGGATGGTCTCCATGTGGTTCTGCCAGGCGTCCATCCGCGAGGCGAAGGTGCTTTCGTCTTCCTCGCCCTTCTTGATCGGCATTTTGTTCTGCTCGTAGTAGGCCTCGCGGTAGATGAACAGGACCACGTCGGCGTCCTGCTCGATCGAACCCGATTCCCGCAGGTCGGCGAGCTGCGGACGCTTGTCGTCGCGGTTTTCCACCTGCCGCGAAAGCTGCGACAAGGCGATCACCGGGACGTCGAGTTCCTTGGCGATCCCCTTCAGCCCCCGGGTGATCTCGGAGATTTCCTGCACCCGGTTTTCCGACCCGCCGGACCGGCCCTGCATGAGCTGCAGATAGTCGACGACGATCAGGTCGAGGCCGCCGTACTGTCGCTTGAGCCGCCGGGCGCGGGTCCGCAGCGCCGCCACCGGCAGCGCCGGGGTGTCGTCGATGAAGAAATCGAGCGTTTCCAGCTCGCGCGCGACGTTGTAGATGGTGCCGAACTGATCCTTGTTGATCTCGCCCTTGCGGATCACTTCCGAACTGATCCCGGTCTGCTCGGACAGCATCCGGGTCGCCAGCTGCTCCGAGGCCATTTCCAGCGAGAAGAACGCGATCTTGCCCCCGGCCTTCTGCGCAGCGTTGAAGGCCATGTTGGTCACCAGCGCGGTCTTGCCCATGGCCGGGCGCGCCGCGAGGATGATCAGATCGGAGCGGTTCAGCCCCCCGAGTTTCTTGTCGAGATCGGTGAAGCCCGACGGGATGCCTGTGTAGTCGCCATCCCGACTGACCGCTGCGTCAATGATGGCCACGGTCGAGGTCAGGATGTTCTTGAATGCCTTGGGACCGTTTTCGATCTCGCCTTTGTCGGCCAGCGAATAGAGCTGTTCCTCCGCCCGCTCGATCTGCTGCATGGGCGGGTTTTCAAGATCGATGGAGAAGGCCTCGTTGACCACGACCTCGCCCAGATCGATCAGCTGCCGCCGCAGGTGCATGTCGTAGATGGTACGGGCGTAGTCGGTGGCGTTGATAATGGAGACGACCGAGGCCTGCAGCTCGCCCAGATAGCGACCGCCGCCGATTTCTTCGAGCGCACCATCCTGGTCGAACATGGTCTTCAGGCGCGCCGCGTCCGCGATCTCACCCTTCTCGATCAAGGCCTGAATGGCGGCGAAAATCCGCCCGTGAACCGGCTCGGCGAAGTGTTCAGGCTGGAGAAAGTCGAAACCCGTTCGAAGGCCATGTTGTTGGTCAGCAGCGCCCCGAGCAGCCCTTGCTCCACCTCGATATTCTTCGGCGGCTGGCGCAGGCTCAGCCCCGGATCCGCGAGCGCCGTCGTCGCGCCGCTGGGCACGAGGCTGCCATCCTCCGGCGGGGAGAACGGATCGATCGGGGGCGTGTCTTCGAAATTGTCCATGCCTTGGTATAACAGACAACGACGCATAATGCCGATTGTAAATCGGCGCCGCTGTGGCGGGTATATCGCTTGGCACGGCCACGAAATGCCCGTGGAAAACGGGGATAGAGGGGACCATTCAGGTTCGGGAGCGACGGACTCCTGCGACCCCGACCAGCCCGCCCGTCAGTCGTCGGTTGTCGAGGCCGACGCCGCGAGGATCAGGCTGGGCGCTGCGTCGGGCGCAACCCCGACGCGGGGCTCCAGCCGCAGGCCATCGAGATTGACCCGTCCGCGGCGCGCGCGCAGCGAAGACAGGCTTTGCCCGAGGATACCCTCCAGAGCGCGGGCTTCGCTGTGACGGACGGCCGAACCCGTCAGCCAGGGGTCGGGCGGGCTGAGCGGAAAGGCCCCGGATACCGCCAGATGATCACCATCGCTGCCGTCACTCAGGGTGCAGACACCCGCCGCGCTGATCAGCTCCTGATTTTCAGAGAACAGCAGGTCGATGCGGGCCTCGGCCTGCTGCAACTGCGCCTGCGTGGAATCGCGCTCTGCGGTCAACGCCATCACCGCCGGCTGCAGCCGTGCCTGATCGGCGCGCAGGCTGTCCCGCTCCCCCAACACGGCTTCCAGCCGCTGGCGCAGTGCGGCTTCGGCCATCTGGTCGGCGGCATCTTGCGTGTCCATGTCCGGGGTCGGGTTCAGCGCTGTGGCTGCGGTCAGGCTCGCCTTCAGCTGTTCCTGGTTCTCACGCAGCCGGTTGAGCAGCAGGCGCGCGTTCTCGACCCCAGCCATGGCGGCTTCGCGCTGCCGGGTCAAGTCGACGATTTCCTGTCTGGCGGCGTTGAGTTCGTTTCGGGTGTCGAGCAGCTGCTGGGCCAGTTGACCCCGCTCCGTGCGAAGCGCGGCGATGGTCTGATCGCGCTCCAGCACGGCGGCAATCACCGGATGGGCTGCTGCGGCTTCCGGCACGGCCTCCGCCGTAACGGTGGCCCCGGCTTCGATCCGAGCCGCCAGACCCAGCGCCTCATCTACGGCTGTGCGCGCGTCCTGCAGCCCGGCTTCAAGCGCAACCAGCCGTGCCTTGAGCGCCTGTGAGCGGCCCAGCCGCGCGGTCAGTTCGGCGTCGACCGCCAGCCGCGCTCCATGATCTGGCGGTAGCCCTCGCGCATGTTCTCTGACAGCGGCACCAGATCGGGCGAGGCCATGGACAGCCGGGCGGCGAGGTCGGCACGCTGTTGCAAGCCGAGGCTCGGGCCTTCCCAGCCTTGCGCCTGCGTGGAGAACCGCCCCAGCATCTGTTCACGGTCGCCGAGCTGCGCCAGCAGACGGTCGGCTTCTCCTTGCACCCGGTCGATATCGGCCGAGAGTGGTGTCATGTCTGGTGCCTCACCCGACAGCTGCGCAGCGAGGACGTCGGTTTCGGCAATCGCCTGCACGCGGGCTTCAAGCGCGGCAACCTGCTCGTCCAGTCGTTCCATGTCGCCATCGACCCGGCCGAGGTCGCGCAGCACCAGATCCTGATCCTGCAGCACCAGCCGTGCGATCTGCGCAGCGTTGCGTCGGGTGTTGGCGGCGTGGCTGCGCGCGAGTGCGGCATCGAGATGCGGTTGTACGTCCGAACCCGCCGCAGCGAGCAGCATTGCGCCTCCGGTCCGGGCAGGCAGGCAGGCAGGCAGGCAGGCAGCTCAGCGCCATCTGCGTGCCCTGTTCAAGGCCGAGGCCAACGAGGTACACGGGGATTTGGTGCTGCCCCAATCGGGTTGCCAAAGCGCAGACATCGCCACCGCAGCTGTCCAGACCGTCGGTCAGCACCACAATGGCCCCGCCGTGATCACCGCTGGAGCGCATGATCCGCGCGGCTGCGGTTTCAATGGCGTCGGCCAGCGGGCGTTCTCCGGCAGCCGGGCTGGGCGTGGTCTGCCAATCCTGCATCAATCGGGCGTCAAGGGGGCGTTCGACCGGGTTGGTCAGCACCTGAATATCGGCGCAGTCCCCCGCGCGCCGGTGGCCAAAGGTCACCACGCCGGTACGGGCACTGTTCGGCAACGCCGCCAGCGCGACAGGCAGGGCCTGCTGCACCCGTTGCAGCCGGCTCTCACCAGCGTTCCACGGGTCGTACAGGCTCAGCGACTGGTCGAGCACCACCATGACATCGGACCGGGCCGCCAACGCCTGCTCCAGAAACGCGGCTGCCGTGGTCCCGGGGTCGGGGGCCTCGCTCAGATCCCGGCCAAGGTCTGGGCCAAGGTCTTGAGCCTGTGCCTTAGGCAGGCAACCGAGCAGGGCCGAAACCAGCACGAACAGCCCGACCAGCATAGCCAGCAGGCTGGAACGCAACCCGCGCCAGAGCGCGGGTCATGGGGGCTGAACTGATCCGACCTGAAACCACGGTCTGTCTCCGAAAATGCAGCGCCACAGCCCGCCTTTCGCAGATTGCAGCGCATAATATATAGTCATCAAGGGTTATGCGTCTTTTGATAAATACACGCAGCAAGGCGCAGGCCGCGGGTTGCATCACGGGTTGGACGGCAGGTGATCAGGCAAAGAAAAAGGCCGCCCGGTGAGGCAGCCTTTTGCAAAGTGTCAAAGGGTTCCAACGCGTGGAACCACCCTCACTACATGTTCGGGTAGTTCGGCCCGCCGCCGCCCTCTGGCGTGACCCAGTTGATGTTCTGGGTCGGGTCTTTGATATCGCAGGTCTTACAGTGCACGCAGTTCTGCGCGTTGATCTGCAGCCGCGGGTTGGTGCCGTCATCCTCGCGCACGATCTCATAGACCCCGGCCGGGCAGTAGCGCTGCTCGGGCGCGTCGTAGGTGGCGAGGTTGATCTGGATCGGCGTGCTGTCGTTCTTGAGGGTCAGGTGGATCGGCTGATCCTCCTCATGGTTGACGTTGGCCAGATAGACCGAGGAAGTCTTGTCGAAGCTGACCACACCGTCTGGCTTGGGGTAGTCGATCTTGCGGCACTTATCGGCCGGCTTGAGCGCTTCGTGGTCCTTGTGGCGGTGCTTGAAGGTCCATGGCATGGCAAGGCCGAGGTTGGTCAGGTGCAGCTCCAGCGCGCCAACGCCGAACCCGGCGAGGCCCAGCTTGTGGAACCAAGGGCCGAAGTTACGGGCGCGGAACAGCTCCTTGAACACCCAGCTCTTTTCCATGTTGGACTGGTAGCCGGTCAGCTGCTGCGGGGCGTCTTCCCCCTGCTGCAGCGCCTCGAACACCGCCTCCGCCGCGACCATGCCGGACTTCATCGCGGTATGAGAGCCCTTGATCTTCGGCACGTTGAGGAAACCGGCGGAACAGCCCACCAGCATGCCGCCGGGGAAGGTCAGCTCGGGGATCGACTGGAAGCCGCCCTCGTTGATCGCCCGCGCGCCATAGGAAAGACGCTTTCCACCCTCCAGCATCGGCCGCACCTTGGGGTGCTGCTTGAAGCGTTGGAACTCATCAAAGGGGCTGAGGTGCGGGTTCTTGTAGTCGAGCGCGACCACGTAGCCGACGTAGGCCTGATTGTTGTCGAGGTGGTAGATGAAAGACCCGCCCCAGGTATTCCAGTCCATCGGCCAGCCTGCGGTGTGGATCACCGTACCCTGCTTGTGCTGCTCGGGGTCGAGTTCCCACAGCTCCTTGAAGCCGATGCCGTATTTCTGCGGGCTGGACTTCTCCGCCAGACCGAACTGCTCGATCAGCTGCTTGGACAGCGACCCGCGCACGCCCTCAGCGAAGATGGTGTACTTGGCGTGCAGCTCCATGCCCGGCTCGAAGCCCGGCTTCTGCTCACCGTCGCGGCCGATGCCCATGACGCCAGTGGCGACGCCCTTCACCGAGCCATCCTCGTGGTAAAGCACCTCAGAGGCTGGGAAGCCGGGGAAGATTTCGATGCCCATGCCCTCGGCCTGCTCGGCCAGCCAGCGGCAGACATTGCCCAGCGAGACAATATAGTTGCCGTGGTTGTGGACCTGGTTCGGCATGGCCCAGACCGGCAGCGACAGACCGTTGACCTCGGTCAGCAGCATGAACTTTTCGTCTTCGACCGGCACGTCCAGCGGCGCACCGCGCTCTTTCCAATCCGGGAACAGCTCCTCCATCGCGCGCGGCTCCATGACCGCGCCGGAAAGGATGTGGGCGCCGACTTCCGAACCCTTCTCGAGCACGACGATGGCGAGTTCCTCGCCCTTTTCCTGTGCCAGTTGCTGTAGCCGGATCGCGGCGGACAGACTCGAAGGACCACCACCGACGATAACGACGTCTACTTCCATCGCTTCGCGTTCCATGTCCCTGCTTTCCTCCGTCTCTTTCAGTCTTGCCGGAAGGCTGTCATCCGATCTCCTCACCCGCCCGCCGGTCACGTTTCCGGCGAACCGACCCCTCGGGGGTCGAAAAGGCTTGAGCGGGGATGCAATCCCTTCCAAGTTCACATAAAGCTCTGCTGCGGACCATAGCCAAACAGTCCGCCCGCGCAACGCCAACCACCCTCAAACGGCCCCAATTCATGCCTGAAGCGCTCAATTCACTCCCCTACGACCCTGCCCTCTGGGCCGAGGCTGTCGCTTGGCAGCAGGAATGCGGCGTTTTCGATACTCTGACGGCTGCACCGGTCGACGCTATTGCGCTCCGGGCGGCGGCGAAAGGGCGGCCAGAGGTCGCAAACGACGTCACGAGTCGGCCTGAAGCCCAGGCTGCAACGCGGGTAGAAGCGCCAGCAGAAATCCGCGCAGAGATGCGAGCAGCTGCAGAAACGGCGCCCGAGGCCTCAGCGCCCGCGGCCAATGCTGTGCCGAAACCGGCCAGCAAGCCGTCGCCAGCAGCCAACCAGCATGGCCGACGCGGCCTTGAAGCCGTCGCCGACATCGCCGAAGCCGAAAAGCTGGCCGCTGCTTGCGACAGCCTCGAAGCACTGCAAGCCGCGGTAGAGGCCTTCGATGGATGCCTGCTGAAAGACACGGCCAGCTCCACCGTCTTTGCAGACGGTCAGGACCAGACCGACATTCTGGTGATCGGCGAAGCGCCGGGCGCAGACGAGGACCGGCAGGGAAAGCCCTTCGTCGGGCGCAGCGGGCAGATGCTCGACGAGATGATGGGCCACGTCGGCCTGAGCCGCGATACCAATTTCCGCATCACCAACATCGTGTTCTGGCGACCCCCGGGGAACCGCAAGCCCAACGCCGGCGAAATCGCCCTGTGCTGGCCGTTTTCCAAGCGGCATATCGAGCTGGTGGCGCCCAAGGTCATCCTCGCCGTCGGCGGGCTGTCGGCGCAGACCCTGATCGACCCTAACCTGCGCATCACCCGTGAGCGGGGCAAGTGGCGGGAATTCAGCGTCGGCGCGCAGACCATTCCGGTGCTGCCGACCCTGCACCCGGCCTATCTGCTGCGCCAGCCGATCAACAAGCGGCAGGCGTGGGAAGACCTGCTCATCCTCCAGGACTTTCTGCGTTCGGGAGAGACCCCATGACCACGATCCCGGCCTCGTTTGACGAAAATCGCCCCTTTCTGCCGGTGCAGATTGCGGTGCTGACCGTCTCTGACACCCGAACGCCCGAAACCGACACCTCGGGCGACCGGCTGCAGGCGCTGATCGAAGGCGACGGCCACAGCGTCATCGCCCGCACCATTCTGAAAGACGACGCCGACGTGATCGCCGCCCAGCTGACGGCGTGGATCGATGACCCGGCTGTCGACTGCGTGGTGACCACGGGTGGCACCGGCATCACTGGCCGGGACGTGACGCCCGAAGCCTTCGACCGCGTGCTTGAAAAGCAGATTGACGGCTTTGGTGAGATGTTCCGCTGGTTGAGTTTTCAGGTCATCGGCACCTCAGCGCTGCAATCGCGGGCACTGGGCGGGGTCGCGCGCGGAACCTACCTGTTCGCCCTGCCCGGCTCCACCGGCGCGGTCAAAGACGGCTGGACCCAGATCCTACGATACCAGCTCGATAACCGGCACAGACCCTGCAATCTGGTCGAGCTGATGCCGCGCCTGCGCGAAACCTAGGCGAAGGCACCGCATGGCGTTGACCGAGACCCAACTCGACCACATTTCCGGCGTGCTGCGCGGTCTGGGGCTGGCCGGTGACCCGCTGCGGCCCATGCGGCTGCGCAATCTGAGCCACGAACACGTTCAGGTCGCCGAGTTCGGGGTGCTGCGCATGCCCATCGCCCTGCCCTCCGAGCTACACTGGACGGCTTGGGCTGACTTTCAGGCCGAGGCCTACACCACGCTGTCACGGCTGGGGCTGGCGCCCCGGTTTCTGGCGGCGCTGGAGTCCTCGCAAGCGCTGCCCAACGGCGGCGCGCTGATCGATCTGGTCAAGGGACGCCTGCCCGCGCTGCCCACCGACTTTCGCCGCCTCGCCCGCTTCCTCGCCGACATGCACCAGATGCCGGTGCCGATGCCGGAAATGCGCGGCCTGCCCAGCTTTGAAGACCCATTGCAACGGGTGGCGCAGCTGATCAGCGATCAGGGTCGGTACGTCAAAGACGCCCCGGTCTCCGACGCTGTTCGCGCAGCACTGGAGGACGAACTCGGGTGGCTGGCTGACTTCACCAAGAGCGGCTGGGTCCGCCGTGGGTCGCCGCCCTTTGGCCTCTCACTCGGGCGGATCCACCCGGGCGACTTCCTGATTGATCAGGAAGGGGACGTGATGCTGATCGACGTTGAGAACTGTCACTATGGCCTGCCGACGCTCGATGTCGGGGCGCTGTCGATCTATCCGGCTACGGTCTGGGACATGAGCCTGCAGGCCGAGCTGAGCGAAGACGACGTGCTCAACTTTCACATCGACTACCTCGAAGCGCTCGATCCCCGCCTGCGGGCGCAAAGCCAGCCGTGGCTTGCTCCGGCGCGGCGGATCGTGACGCTGCGGGTGCTGACCTGGTGCTGCATGTGGCTGGTCCGGCACCGGCGGCCGGGGGATCAGTGGGCAGCGGACCGGCGCCCACCGGGGATTATCGCGCACCAGCGCGGGCTGTGCCAGCACCTGACGTCAGACAATGTCGTGCACGCGCTGCAGTCTGAATGGCAGGACCCGCAGGGCCTGGGCGCGCGGATCGACGCGCTGTGAGCGATCTTTTTGCCCGAACCGGCGCCGGCGAGCGCATCGCTGGGGTGGATGAAGTCGGGCGTGGACCACTGGCAGGGCCGGTGGTCGCCGCCGCCGTGATCCTGCCGCGACCCATTGACGGGCTGGCGGACTCGAAGGCGTTGAGCGCGGCCAAGCGCGAGCGCCTGTGTGCGCAGATCACCACAGAAGCGCTGGTCGGCGTCGGCGCAGCATCGGTTCGGGAGATCGACAGCCTCAACATCCTGCAGGCGACGCTGCTCGCCATGCGCCGGGCTGTGGCACGCCTGCCCGAAACCCCGACGCTGGCAATGGTGGATGGCAACCAGAACCCGGGGCTGGGCCTGCGCACCGAACTGGTAATCAAGGGTGACGCGCTTGTGCCGGAAATATCGGCGGCGTCGATTGTCGCCAAAGTGGTCCGCGACCGGCTGATGACACGGCTGGCCCAGCGCTATCCCGACTACGGCTGGCACAGCAATGCCGGCTATGGCTCCGCCGTGCACCGCGACGCCATGGCCTCGATCGGGGTCACGGCGCACCACCGGCGGAGCTTTGCGCCGCTCCGAAACTGGCTGGAAGATCCGGAAAAGGCGCATAACGTTGTGCGCGCCATGAACGCCTGAAGAACATAAAAATTTACTGCGCCTCTTTGGCCACAGCGTGAAAGAAGTTAGTTTAAGAAGATCAGTTAGATAACTGTTTTATAGCGTTTTTGTTGACAGAATCTGAGGCCGCAAACATTGTGCGCCCATGTTTTCAGTTCAAGATATTTCAAATCAGATTATTAGCGGAGACTGCCTCGATGTGCTGGCGCAATTGCCGTCAGAGAGCGTCGACATGGTGTTTGCAGACCCGCCTTATAACCTGCAGCTCAAGTCCGACCTGCGCCGCCCCGACAACAGCCGGGTCGACGGCGTCGACGATGAATGGGATCGGTTCGAGAGCTTCCGGGCTTACGACACCTTTACAGCTGAGTGGCTGAGCCAGGCGCGGCGGGTGCTCAAGCCCAATGGCACGATCTGGGTGATCGGCACCTATCACAACGTGTTCCGCATGGGCGCGACCATTCAGGACCTCGGGTTCTGGATCCTCAACGACGTGGTCTGGCGCAAGACCAACCCGATGCCGAATTTCCGCGGCACCCGGTTCCAGAATGCGCACGAGACCCTGATCTGGGCCGCCCGCGACGAGGGCGCGAAGTACCAGTTCAACTACGAGGCGCTCAAAGCCTCTAACGACGATCTTCAGATGCGCTCCGACTGGCTATTTCCGATTTGCCAGGGCGGCGAGCGCATCAAGGACACCGAAGGGAAAAAGGCGCATCCGACGCAGAAGCCGGAAGCCCTCCTTCACCGCGTAATTTCAGCTGCGACCAAAGCTGGCGATCTTATTCTGGATCCGTTCTTCGGGACTGGCACCACAGGTGCCGTTGCGAAGAAGCTCGGTCGCAATTTTGTCGGGATTGAACGGGATGAGGCCTATTTGGCCGTCGCTCACGATCGTATTTCAAAGATCACTGAGCCCGATTCAGTCGTTGTTTCCGACCTTCCCAGCAAGCGCGAAGCGCCTCGTATTCCTTTTGGTCAGCTCCTTGAGCTGGGCATGCTGGAACCGGGTGCCGAACTGCTGGGACCCGGGCGTAAATTTAAGGCACGGGTAGCCGCCGATGGAACCGTCATGGCCGACGTCCACCGGGGCGGCATTCATAAGGTGGGCGCGGCCTTACAAGAAGCGCCCTCCTGTAACGGCTGGACGTTCTGGCATGTGGAGGAGAACGGCAGGCTTTTGCCGATCGATACCTTGCGTCAGAAGGTTCGGAATACCTTGCAACCCAGTGTAGCAGCATGAGTTGACAAAGGATGCGCTGGCAATTTCAGCCAGCCGGAGCCCTGAACCGGCTCAGATATTTTTAAGAGCATGCCTGACGATTTTTTCATGATCGTCGGCAAGGCAAAACGGTCCAGGTCTTCAATGGGCGCCCACGTGGCGCCCTTTTTTTTGAGCCCCAGCGCCGTGATCGTGGCGTCTGGGTCGGCTTCGGGCACCACCACCTGCACCTGCAGGTGAAAGTGAGTGAAGGTGTGCTCGACAACGCCGTCTCTCACGACGCCTGCCACAGCGGGCTGCGGCGCAGGTTCCCCGGCGTCGATCCAGTCGCTGCCCGGCACCTCCATCATCCCGCCGAGCAGGCCGGTTTCCGGCCGCCGGGTCAGCAGCACCGCGCCATCACGCTCGATCCAGTAGGCCAGCCCGTGCCGCGTGGGTCGCTGCTTTTTCGGCGCCTTGCGGGGAAAGTCCGTCTGGGTACCTGCCTCGAAGGCCGCACAGCCCGCCGATACCGGGCACAGCAGGCAGGTCGGCGAGCGCGGGGTGCAGATGCCCGAACCGAGGTCCATCATCGCCTGCGGGAAATCGCGGTTGCGGGCCTGCGGCGTCACCCGGTCAGTCAGGGCGCGGATTTGTGGCTTAGCGGCGGGCAGCGGGCGCTCGAGCGTGTACCAGCGGCTGATCACCCGCTCGATGTTGCCGTCAACGACGACCGCCCGCTGGTCGAAGGCGATGGCCGCGATGGCGGCAGCGGTGTAGGCGCCGACCCCGGGCAGGGTCAGCAGGTCGGCTTCATCGCGCGGAAACTGCCCTTGCCGTCGCTCCGCGATCTCGACCGCGCATTTGTGCAGGTTGCGGGCGCGGGCGTAGTACCCCAGCCCGGCCCACGCCGTCAGTACATCGTCAAGCGACGCGGCAGCGAGGTCGGAAACCGTCGGCCAGCGGTCGGTAAAAGCCTCGAAATAGCCCTTTACGGTTGCCACGGTGGTTTGCTGCAGCATAATTTCCGACAGCCAGACGTGATAGGGGTCGGCGGTCTCGCCCGGCCCCGCCCGCCACGGCAGATCGCGCCGGTTCTGGTCGTACCAGTCGAGCAGGCGGTCGGAAAAGTCAGCCTCCAGCCGGGCCTCGGGAGCGGTAAAGCGTGAGTCAGGATCGTTCATCAGCCAAGGACTTAGGCGCTTCGCCCGCGAAGGGCAAAGAATCTAAGCCCAAAACCCCGCGGCGTACCTATCGCGCGCAGGGGCTGTCGCGACTGGTTCCCAAGATCCTGAAAGACGGCCTGGGCCGTAAAGGCAGCCTCGAAGCCGACCTGCTGCTGCACTGGCGCGAGGGGGTGGGGGAGGAGCACGCCCAGTGGACCGTGCCGACCCGGATCTCCTATGCCGACCGCCGGATGCGCCGCAAAGGCACGCTGGAGCTGTCGGTCGCACCGGCCTACGCCGCCTTTGCCCAGATGGCCGAGGCGGAGATCATTTCAGGCGTCAATCAGTTCCTCGGTCACGGCCGGATCGAGCGGCTGCAGCTGCGCCAGAGCCACGCCGCTGCGGGGCAGGCTGCGCGCAACCGGAGCGGCCGAGGCGGGCGAGGGAGTTCTCGCGAGACTGTGACAAATCGTGGGCCGGATGCGCGCGAAAGCCGGGTGATGAACCGGCAGGAAAGGCGTAACAATCAAGACTTAGGCGACGCGCTCGAGTCCCTGCGCACCAGCATCGACCAGCGTGAACGCGACCACGGACAAGAACCCTAGAATAGCATAAGTTACCCACAAGAATCTACGCGACTCCGGTTGTGACCCACCGACTCGAGTGGATAAGAGCAAAGGATGAATTCGATGTTTAATTTTGTCGCACGTTCGGGCTTCGCCCTGGCAGCCATTTTTACGGTTGCAGCAGCGAGCCAGGCACAGGACGCCACCAAGCCTGAAGCCGAAGCGGCAAGCTACGTGCCGCTGGCCAGTGACGGCGGGCTCGGCACCGGTGTTTACGAGAACGAAACCTACGAAGGATCGCCCGACGCGCCGATCGTGCTGATCGAATACGCCTCCCTGACCTGCCCGCACTGTGCCGCCTTCCACCGCGAAGGCTACCCGCTGCTGAAGCCGTTCATTGAGGCCGGTCAGCTGGCTTACGTGCACCGGGATTTCCCGCTGGACGGGGTGGCTTACCGGGCGGCTCTGGCGGCACGCTGCCTGCAGGGTGAGGCCTACTTCGCCGCCATCGACGCGCTGTACGAGAACCAGCGTGACTGGCGCGGCGGCGGCAGTGAAGACGAGCTGGCGGTCGAGATTTCATCGCTGACCGGTCAGTCGGTCGACGAGTACAAGGCCTGCGTTGGTGATCAAACCAACCAGCAGACGATCATTGAGCGTTACAACACCGCCGTCGAGGATCTCGGCGTCGACGGAACCCCGCGCATCTTCATCAACGGCGATCTGTTCACCCCGCGTGGGGGCTGGACCGAGATCGAAGGTGAGATCGAGCGCCGGGTCGGCCGTCTCTGAGGCAAAGCGAGGAATAGTTTGGTCGCGTTTTCAAAACTCCGCCTGCAAGGCTTCAAGAGCTTTGTCGACGCGACCGATTTCCATATCGAACCCGGGGTTACCGGGGTTGTCGGCCCCAACGGCTGCGGCAAATCCAACATCGTAGAGGCCCTGAAGTGGGTCATGGGCGAGTCCCGCTCCAAGCAGCTGCGCGGCGCGGATATGGAAGAGGTCATCTTCAACGGCTCGTCTGACCGCCCGGCCCGCAACGTGGCCGAGGTCGAGCTGGTCCTGTCCAACAGCGACGGTGACCTGCCGCCGCAATACGCCGAGCACCCGCTGGTCAGCATTTCCCGCCGGATCGAACGGGGCAAGGGCTCGGACTACCGCATCAACAAGACCCGAAAGACCGCCGGCGAGGTCAAGCTGCTGTTCTCCGATGCCGGTTCAGGGGCGTCTTCATCGGCCATCGTCTCGCAGGGACGGGTCGCGGCAATTATCAACGCCAAGCCGGTCGACCGGCGGCAGATCCTCGAGGAAGCCGCCGGGATCGTCGGCCTGTCGGCGCGTCGGCGCGAGGCGGAAAGCCGCTTGCGGGCCGCCGAAACCAACCTCGAGCGCCTCGACACGGTCATGAACGCGCTGCAGGAGCGGCTCAAGACGCTGGAAAGTCAGGCCAAGCAGGCGGAGAAGTACCGCCGCCTGAGCGAGCGCATGACCCGGCTCAACGCGCAGCTGCACTATCTGCAGTGGGTTGCCCAGACCCGCTCGACCGAGCGTGCCAAGGAAGCGCTGGTCAAGGCTGAACGCCGGGTTGCCGACGCCGAGGCGGGTGCCGCCAAGGCCAATGCCGCCGCGATCGAACTTTCGACCGATCTGCCGGATTTGCAGAAGAAAGAAGCCGAGGCAGGCGCAGCCCTGCAGGCGCTGCTGGTCGGCCGCGATGGCCTCGACCGCGATCTGGCCGAAATCGAGCGCCTGCTCGACGTCAACACCAATCAGCGCCGCCAGCTCGAACAGGATCAGGTGCGCGAGGCCAATCTGGTCAGTGACGCACAGAGCGCGCTCGACCGGCTCACGCAGGAAGAAGGCGAGCTGCAGACCGCCGGTGAAGGCGCGGACGAGGCCTTCGGGAGGCTCGAAGGCGCTGTCGAAGCTGCCAGTGCCGAAGTGACGCGACTGGATCAGGCTATGGCCGATGCCCGGGCTGAGATGGCACAGGTCGGCGCCGAGATCAGCGCGCGGAAGACGGCACTGGATCAGGCAACCCAGCGGGTCGAGGCGCTGAAGACCCGTCGCGACCGCCTGCTCGGGCAAATCAGCGATATCGAAGGCCGCAGTGGCGGAGCCACCGACTCAAGCGAGGCCCGCAACCGGGTCGCCGGACTGCAGTCTGAGCACGATCGTGCCGCCGAGACGCTGGCCGAAGCCGAAGCCGCACTGGCTCAGGCTCAGGATGACGAGCAACAGGCACGCAGCCTCGCCGCCGCCCAGGGGCGCGAAGTCGCACAGCTTCGCGCCGAATTTGACGGCCTGCAGCGTCTGCTCGCCGCCAGCAACAAGGGCGAAGGCGAGGGCGATGGCGGGGCCGACCCGTCCTCTCTGACATTCGAGTTCAGGACGGCTACGAGATTGCGCTGGCAGCCCTGCTCGGCGATGCGCTGCAGGCGCCGGCGACCGCGCAGGACAGCGGTGATTTCTGGTCCGATGCGGCCGGAACCGGTCCGGCGGCTCTGTCCGCTGGGGTCCGGGTGATGACCGACCTGATCGATGATGCTCCCCAGGCCTTACGCCCACGGCTGGCCGCCTGCGGGGTCGCCGACAGCGCTGAAGACGCGTCGGTGCTGCAGAGAACCAGCTGCAGGCCGGACAATGGCTGACCACCCGCGAGGGCGGACTGTGGCGCTGGGACGGCTACCGGGTGCTGCCCGGCGAAGCACCGGCTGCCGCGCGACTGCTGGAGCAAAAGCGGCGGGCCGAGGAGCTGACCGGCCTGATCAGTGCCGCAAGCGCCGGCAACGAGGCCGCGCAGGCCGCTGCGCAGACGGAGAAAACCGGCTGGCCGAGGCCAAAACTGCCGAATCCGAGGCCCGGCAGGGCCTGCAGCTGGCATACCGCGCCCTGACCGGCGCGCAGTCTGAACTGTCCCGCGCCGAGGCGGAAATCGCCCGGTTCGAGGCCGAGAGCGGCGCGCTGCGGGCTGCCCTGTCAACCCTCGACGCCGATCTGGCCGACGCAACGACGACGATGGAACAGGCGCAGGCAGCCTTCGACGACCGCCCCGATGCGCAGGCTCGTCAAGCCGAGGTCGACCAGCTTCGCCCCCGGGTTGATGCCGCGCGGCAGACGCTGGCCCAGGCGCAGGCAGAGCGTGAACAGCAAAAGCGCGACGCGCTGAGCCGGACCAACCGGCTCGGCGCCATTGTCACCGAGCGCTTTTCCTGGGAAGGCCGGCTCAAGAATGCCGAGCACCAGCACGCGCAGCTGGACGCGCGGGACAAGGCCCTGAGCGACGAGCGCGCTGCCCTCGACGCCCGCCCCGCCGATATCGCCAGCAAGCGCCAGACGCTCGAGCAGTCGATTCACGACGCCCGCGACGCCGTTGAACGCGCCGTAGCGGCTGTTTCGGACCGGCGCGCCGCCGCTTCGACCGCCGATGCCGAAGCCCGGCAGGCGGAGAAAGAGGCGAGCACCGCCCGCGAAACCCTCGCAACCGCTCGCTTGGCTGCCGAGACCGAAACCGAGCGCAAGGACGAACTGTCCGCCCTGATCCGCGAGACATTCTCCACCGGTCCTGAGGCCCTGCCCGGTATCGCAGAGCTCGACCCGGCGGGCGACCTGCCGCTGCGCGGGGATACGGACCGGGCCTACAAGGCCGCCGTCCGCGACCGCGAGGCGCTGGGAGCGGTCAACCTGCGCGCCGAGGACGAAAGCCGCGAACTGGCGGACGAGCTGGCCACCTACGAAGAAGAGCGCGGCGACCTGAACAAGGCGATCGACAAGCTGCGCCGCGCCATCTCCAGCCTGAACAAGGAAGGCCGGACCCGGCTCGCCGATGCCTTCAAGAAGGTCAACAAGGCCTTCGAAGAGACCTTCTCCCGCCTGTTCAATGGTGGCTCTGCGCACCTCGAGCTGATCGACGCGGAAGATCCCTGAATGCCGGGCTGGAAATCTACGCCCAGCCCCCGGGGAAGAAGCTGACCTCGCTGGCGCTCATGTCCGGGGGTGAGCAGTCGATGACGGCAACGGCGCTGATCTTCGCGCTGCTGCAGACCAACCCGGCACCGATCTGCGTCCTTGACGAAGTCGATGCCCCGCTGGACGACCACAACGTCGCCCGATTCTGCGATCTGGTCGGCGAATGGGCCCGGAAATCGCAAACCCGGATCGTGATCGTAACCCACCACCCGGTCACGATGTCGCGGGTCGACCGCCTGTTCGGCGTCACCATGGCCGAGCGCGGCGTCTCCAGCCTGCTTTCCATCGATCTCAATGAAGCGCTCTTGCATGCTTCTACGGCAGAGGCGGGTTGAAGCAGCCATCTGGCTGCTCTGCTTGACCTAGCAGGCCCAAGGTCCTACACCGGCGGCAAGTTTTAGCCCGTTTTTGTGCGCCTTGTTGTGCGGTTTCGAGGACTGCCATGAAACCTGACGAAAAGCCGAGCGGAGATGGGTTGGACGACTTGAAATCCCGCATTGATGTGGCTCGACCCAAGCTCACTGAAGAAAGGATCAGCACCGCGAAACAGATCGCTAACCGGACGGCGTCAGAGGCCTTCGGTGTCGCGTTTTCTTTCGTGATCTGCATCCTGATCGGAACGGTGGGCGGCTTTGTTTTAGACAGAGCTCTGGGCACGAAGCCGCTGTTCTTTTTGGTGGGGTTCTTCGCCGGGTTTGCTCTCGGTGTCTGGTACATGATCTTCAAAGCGCGCCAGGTGGCTCAGCGCGAAGAAGAATAAGGAATTGGACTGTGGCTGAAAAATCCGGCGATGGCGAAAAGTCTGCATTTGACCTGATGCACCAGTTTGACATCACGCCGCTGGCGGGACTGGAAAACACGCCGCTGGCTTTCGTGACCAACTCGGCGTTCTTCATGATCCTGACCGTGGCTGTGATCGCGGTGCTGATGGTTGTGCTGACGCTGAGCGCCAAGGTGGTTCCCGGGCGCGGGCAGACGATATCGGAAATGATCTTCGACTTCGGCTTCGGCATGGTCGATGACATTCTGGGCAAGAAGGGCCGGAGCTTCGTCACCTTCCTGCTGTCGATCTTCCTGTTCGTTTTCGTCGCCAATATCCTCGGCATGATGCCCTACTCGTTCACGGTGTTCTCTCACATCAGCCTCACCGCATTCATGGCCGTCATCATCTTCCTGATGGTGATCTACGTCGGCGTCAGCCGCCACGGCCTTAAGTGGTTCGGCATTTTCGCGCCGGCGGGTGTTCCCGGCTGGCTGCTGCCGCTGATCGTGGTGATCGAGATTATCTCGTTCTTCATGCGCCCGCTGACCCACTCGCTGCGACTGTTCGCGAACCTGACAGCAGGACACATCGTCCTGAAGGTGATCGGAACCTTTGCGGCGGGCGCTGGCGCCACAAGCCTGCTGACCATCCTCGGCGGTCTGTTCCTCACCCCGGTATTGTTTGCGCTGAGCGCGCTGGAATACCTCGTGGCCTATCTGCAGGCCTACATCTTCACCTTGCTTGCGGCAGTTTACCTGGCGGAAGCGATCGAACCTCATCACTAATCTCGAGACCGCGGCCGGTCCGGCTTTGAAAGCCGGGCTGCCCGCACCCCAGAAAAGGAATCATCATGACACCTGAAATGTTCAAGTACATCGGCGCTGGTCTGGCTACCTTCGGTTTTGTCGGCTCCGGTATTGGCCTTGGTACCATTTTCGGTAACTACTTCCCTGGCAGTATCCCGCAACCCGGCGTCTGCACCGAAGTTCCAGACCTGGCTGTTCGTCGGCTTCGCGCTGGTTGAAGCCTTCGGTATTTTCGCGCTGCTGATTGCTCTGATGATCATGTTCGTCATCTAAACCGGGCGCCTTCGGGCCCTGGTTTAACGGACGAACGTGTCTCGGGATTGGTTCGCGCCGCGGCTGTTCCACCCCTCCTTACCGGCCCTCAGGGATCGGATCAGGATCGGGGATCAGGATCAGCCGCAGCTGAACGACAGATACCGAAGCGCCCGTCCGCACAGATTGACTGAACTTCTACGGACAAACAGTGGGAGGCTCTCATGCCTCAGTTTGATATTCTTAGTGATCCGGCTGCCATCGGCCTGAACCTTGTGTGGTTCATCGTGCTGTTCGGCCTGACCATGGTCATCGTGAACTTCGGCATCAGCCGGATTTCCGCCGTGCGCGACAAGCGCGAGGAACTGACCAGCGGCAACGTGGACAAGGCGCAGGCCCTGCTCGACGAAGCCAAGGGCCTGATGGACGCCTACGAGGAGAAAATGGCCGCCGCGCGCACCGAAGCGCAAGGCGTGATCAAGGTCGCCTCGGACAAGGCCGCCGACAAGGCTGCTAAGGCGCAGGCCAAGCTCGCCGACGAGCTGACCGCGACCCGGATCGAGATCGAGACCGCCATCGCGGACCAGACCAAGGCCGCCATGGCCGAGCTGTCTACGGTTGCCGCTGAGACCGCCGAAGCCGCTGCGACCCAGATCCTGGGCGTGGACGTCGACAGCGCCAAGCTCAGCAAGGCCGTGAAGGATATGGGCCATGCTTGATTTCATCATCTACGAACTCCAGCACGCGACCTTCTGGGTTGGCTTCGGCTCGGTTGTTTTCCTGGCTTTTGTCTGGTGGCAGGCCGGGGACAGCATCCTCGCTGCTCTGGATAAGCGCGGCGCTGAGATCTCGGCGAAGATTGACGAAGCTGGTGCTCTGCTCGAGCAGGCTGAAGCGACCATGGCGGACTACAAGAAGAAGTTCGGCAAGGCGGATGCTGATGCTGCAGAGATCGTTGAAGCGGCCAAGGAAGAAGCCAAGCGGCTGACCAGGAAGTCCAACGACGACCTCAAGGACCTGCTTGCGCGTCGTCAGGCAGCCTTCGACCAGCGCATGAACCAGCTGCAGGTGCAGGCGCAGAACGACGTCAAGTCAAGCGCGGCCGAGCTGGCCATCGGTGCCCTGCGTAAGTCGCTGCCCGAGCAGCTCAGCGCAAAGTCGCTGTCGGCCCTGGCGGACACGGCGATCGACGACCTGCCCAACCGGGTCTGAGCTCCCGAGAGTCGGGCTCGAGGGTCAGGCATGAAAGAGAAGGGGCTTTGCGGCCCCTTTTTTTGTGGCCAGATGCGAGTTCGGCGGCGGGCATGGCGAAGGCGGCCGACGGCGGTGTCGGCGCTCTATCCCTCTGACCTGAATTTGGGCCCCATGATCGAGGATGAGGGCCCGAGACTTTGATCTGGGGTCATGATCCGGGCCGTGATCGATCGTCACCGCTGCACAGCATGAACAGGACCAATATGATTTCTCAGTCGATCAAGGACGGCATCAGGGACGGGACAGCCATCGGCCTGTCTGCAGGCGTGCTGGGACTCATGTACAGCCTGGCAGCGCTGGAGGTTGGTCTGCGGCCGCTGGAAATCATTTTTACTGTGCGATCGTCTATTCGGCAGCGGTGCAATTTACCGCTTTTGGCGCCGACCTCAATTCGGTAGCGGCGGTGCTGACGCTGGTTTCGGGTGCAGCCTTTGTTTGTACCCGCAACGTGCTGATGTCGCTGGATATGGCGCGCCATGCCACCGGCCGGCCGATTGAGATCTTCGGCATGGTGGGCCTGGTCGATGCGGGCTGGGCGTCGGCACGCGGGTACCGGCGGGGGCCGGTCTGGCCCTACTTCTGGTCGGCGGTGTCGATGGTCTACCTGATCTGGATGTCGGGCTCGATCATCGGGGCTCTGATACCCGTGCCCGATCACCCGTTGGTCGACGGCGCGTTTCGCGCGACACCTGTGGTGTTCTTTGCGCTGATGATCACGCTGCTGTGGCGGCAGGGGATCGACAAGCGCCCGCATCTGGCAAGCATGGCGCTGACAGTGGTCGGGGCGCTGGTGCTGGGCCTGCCGCCGGCGTTGGCGGCGCTGATCGGGGCATCGATCTCGGCGCTGGTTTACGTGTTCATCACCCCCGTTGAGCGGGAGGGCTGAAGCGTGCGGACCGAAATCGTCATCATCGGCCTGATCCTTTCTGCTGTGGTTATGATCAGCCGCGTGGCGCCCATGGCGCTGCTGGGGCAGCGACAATTGCCCGTGCGGCTGCGGCGACTGATCGAGACCTGCCGGGCTGCGCGATCGCCGGGTTCATGACGGTCTGGGCTTTGCCAGGCGAGGGTGAGACGCTGCGATCGACGGTATCGGTTGCGGCAGGAGCGCTGGTGGCCTTGGCTATTTGCATTCCGACCGGGAGGCTGCTGCTGGCGATGCTGGCTGGGCTCGCTGTGGCGGCAGGGTTGAGCCTGCTGGTCTGAGGCGCAGCCCTATGCTGTGAATGATTGCTTTCGCGATGGTTACGCCAGCTGCAACTTTTGAAATCGTTTTGAGAGTAAGGGGAGAAGTGTGGCGCCGACCTTGTCTCGACCGCTTCGCGGTCTTCGCCAAGGCGTCGCGCAGTTCTTCTTATCAAAGCAGAAGGTCAGAGTGATCTGACCTTCTGACCGACTGGCGAAGTCCGGGGTGTGGCGCGGTCAGGGCTGCGGAGCACCGCTGCTCTAGCAGCGGCCTGGCCTTGACGGCGCCGAGGGGCAGCGCCCCTCATTGCAGTTGCGCTCAACACGCTGCGCTTTGAGCGACGTATTCCCTGTGCGCTCAACACGCTGCGCTTTGAGCGCGTTGGAGTTCTTCCCGGGATCGCCTCGTCACGCTTAAGACGCTTCGCCTTTGAGCGCGTGGGATCTCTTCGCTGGAACATCACTCAAAGCGCAGCGTGTTGAGTGTGAACGGAAAGAACCTGCGCCGACTTGTCCCCGACCGCGCTTCGCGCGGCAGGGCCAAGCGTCGCGCAACTCCATGGAGAGAAGACGTCAGGCTGCGCGCAGCGCGGCCTGTCCGTTTGACTGCGCGGGGAGATTTGTAAGCCGCGAAGCGGCGTCAAATCGAGCACACAATCCAGTTCCCTGGCCCGGCGAAGCGCTACCGCCCACCAACCAACGCAGCCTGCGCGGCGGCCAGACGTGCAATTGGCACCCGATAGGGCGAACACGACACGCTGTTGAAACCAAGATCGTGCGCCAGCCTCACCGACTCTGGCTCGGCTCCTTGCTCCCCACACAGCGCCATCGGCATATCCTGCCGCGTGATCCGCCCGCGCTCGACAGCAATGGCCAACCGCTCACCCACGCCCTGATCATCCAGCACCCGGAACGGGTTGTAAGCCAGCAACCCCAGGTTCCTGTACTCGGGCATAAAGGTACCCGCATCGTCCCGCGACAGGCCGAAGGCCAGCTGGGTCAGGTCGTTGGTCCCGAACGAAAAGAAGTCACAGCCCCGCGCGATTTCCTCCGCGCGCAGGCAAGCCCTCGGTGTTTCGATCATCGCGCCGATGCCGATGGCCTGACGCGCGTCCTCAGCTGCAATCGGCTCCAGCCGCTCGCGCAGGATGGTGACTTCGCTCGCTGACGAGATCAGCGGCAGCATGATGTCCACCCGCGGCTCGACCCCTTGCTTACGCGCCTGCCGACAGGCAGCCACAAGGGCCCGCACCTGCGATTCGTAAATCTCCGGGAACATGATGCCCAGTCGGCACCCGCGCAGCCCCATCATCGGGTTGGCTTCGCGCAGGGCCTCCAGCCGTCGCTGAACGCGCAGCAGCCCCAGCCCGGTCGTTTCCGCCAGCTGCTCGATCTCGCCGCTCTCGGTCGGCAGAAACTCGTGCAACGGCGGGTCGAGCAGGCGCACCGTAACCGGCTTGCCCTGCAACACCAGCAGCAGGCGCAGGAATTCCGCCTGCACCAGCGGTTCCAGCTCCTTGAGCACGGCCTCCCGTGCCTCGATGGTTTCGGCGAGGATCATCTTCTGCACGTCGCCGAGCCGTTCTGCGTTGAGGAACATGTGCTCGGTCCGGCACAGGCCGATGCCCTCAGCCCCGAAGCGCAGCGCCAGCTCGACCTCAGCCACCGTCTCGGCGTTGGCGAGCACGTCCAACGAACGCGTCGCATCGCACCAACCCATGATCTTGTCGAAGGCCTCGGACAGGCTGGGTTCCTGCGTCTCGACCCGCCCGGGCAGAACCAGCCCGGAGCTGCCGTCGATGGTCAGCCAGTCACCCTCGTAGAACAGCTGTTCGCCGATGCGCAGAGTCCTCGTTTCGGGGTCGACGTCCATCTCCCGCACGCCGACGACGCAGGGCTTACCCAGCCCGCGCGCGATCACCGCTGCGTGGCTGGTCATGCCCCCGCCCGCGTCACCACCCCGGCGGCGACAGTGATGGCGCGGATATCCTCCGGCGTGGTTTCCTTGCGCACCAGCAGCACGGGTCCGGCGCCAGAGGTCTGCGCCACGTCGATCGCATCCCGGGCCGAAAAATAGATGCGCCCGGCAACGGCGCCGGGGCTGGCGTTGATGCCGCGCGCGATGGTCAGGTTCTCGCCCCCGGTGCCAGACGCGGATGCAACAGTTCTTCGAGGTCCGGCGCTGAAATCAGACGGAGCCCGTCGGTCTGGCTGAGGCTGCCGCTTTCAACCATGTCGACCAGCGCAGCAAACTTGGCCTGAGAAGCAAGGTTGAGCGGCTCAACATCGAAAATCACGCCCTCGGTGATGGTCAGCTTCAGCGGCCGGCCGAGCGCAGCTTCGGCCCGCGCAACCAGATCGTCGCCGGTCGGGGCACCGGTCGCCGCGTCGCGGCTGTCGACTTCAACCAGGGTCGCTGTGGGCGTCTCCTGCACGATCCAGCCGATCGACGCCGCGGCGCCATCGACCTGAACGCCACCGCCACCGCCGTCGGCGAGGCCAAGCATGCGCGCGCGCTCCAGCGCCTGCTTCTGGGCATCCAGGGCGGTATCCAGCCCCGAACCCAGCGCCGACTCGAGCACGTTCAGCGGGCTCGCAGACCGCAGCCGCGCGCCCTCATAACGCAGCGATACCCCATGCTCGTGCGCGCCAAGACCAGCGCGCAGGGCGTCTTCGTCGGCAAAATAGCGCACGGCTGCCACCGGCAGGCCTGCCTTGGCGAGTTTATCGAGCCGGTCGACGACCAATCCCATGGATAAGCAAGCTCTCGTCAAATCCGCCAAAGCGATCGTACGCCGGGCGCTGGTGAAGTTCGGGGTGCGGATACGGGTGCAGATGCGGGCCCGGATCAGGGGTCAGAAACAGCGGTTAGTGGGGATAGTGGATCGGCCCGGAAGGCCGACAAGGCGAAGGGGCCGGAATTTAGCCCTCAAGCGCCGACAAGCGAACCACTTTATCGACCGACGCAATGAACTGCGACAGAAGCGCGAGGCGGTTTTCCCGCACTTGGGCCGCGTCAGCATTGACCATAACCCCTTCAAAGAAGGTATCGATCGGCCCACGAAGCGCCGCGAGCTCCCCAAAAGTTCCCGCATAATCCTCAGCCGACAGCAGGGTTTCAGCCTGCGAAGCGGACAGGGCGGCGTGCAGGGCGCGTTCGGCTTCGTCTTCGAACAGGGCGGGATCGACGGCCCCGAGACCAAGACCGTCCCCTTTTCCAGCCTCGTTCTTGGCCTTCTTCTCCTCGGCGCGGAGGATATTAGCGGCGCGTCGATACCCGGCGAGCAGATCAGCGCCCGCTTCGGTGCCGACAAAGTCGCGCAGCGCCTCGACCCGCCGGGTTACCCGGACCAGATCGTCATCCATGGTCTCACCAGCCTCGAACACGGCCGCGATCCAGTCGTGACGCAGCCCACTGTCCTTGAGCGTGACCTTCATCCGGTCGGCGATAAAGGCGAGCAGATCGCCGCCAACGCCGATCTTGCCATCCGCGCCACCGATGTCGCCATACAGTGTTTCGGCTTCGGCAAAGGCCTCGATCAACGGCACCCGCAGGCCGTTTTCGATCATCAAGCGCACCACACCCAGCGCGGCACGGCGCAGGGCGAAAGGATCCTGGACCCCGTCGGCCGCTCGTCGATCCGCCAGAACCCGACCAGTGCGTCGATCTTGTCGGCCAGCGCAACCGCGACGGAAAGCGGTGCAGAGGGGCAGTCGTCGTTCGGACCCAGGGGCGAATAGTGCTCGGCCACCGCCGCCGCGACGGCATCGCTTTCGCCGTCGTGTCGCGCGTAGTAAGCGCCCATGACGCCCTGAAGCTCGGGGAATTCACCGACCATGCCGGTGGTCAGATCGGCCTTGGACAGCCGTGCGGCGGTCCGTGCGGCATCCCGGTCGGCACCGGGGATGTGCTGGCTGAGCCAGGCCGCCAGCGGCCCGAGCCGGTCCAGACGGTCGCCGACGGTCCCCAGCTTGGCGTGAAAAACGATCGACGACAGCGCCGGAACCCGGGTGCTGAGGCTCTGCTTCCGGTCCTGCTTCCAGAAGAATTCAGCATCGGACAGGCGCGCAGCGAGCACCCGCTCGTTACCGCCGGCTATCCGCTTGAAGGTCTCTGCCGGACGCTGCCCGTCGGCCACCGTGATAAAGTATGGCGCGAGCGAGCCGTCTGCCTGCTGCAGGGCGAAATACTTCTGGTGCTCCTTCATCGACAGTACCAGCACCTCCTTGGGCACGGCCATGAACCGTTCCGGGATGCCGCCGCGGACGATGGTCGGCCATTCGACCAGCCCCGTCACCTCGGCGAGCAGGCCCGCGTCTTCGATCAGGCTGCAGCCCACGGCCTCGGCCGCCGCCCGGGCGCCGGTCAGAATGGCCTCGGCACGCTCCCGCGGGTCGACCATGACGAAGCCCGCGCGCAGCGCGTCGGCGAAGTCGTCCGGCTTACCGAGCGACACCGCGCCATCACCGGAAAAGCGGTGGCCCTCGGTCTCACGGCCGAAGGGCAGGCTGACGTCGTTGCCCAGATCCAGCGCGCCGGGAACCACCTTGTCACCGAACAGCGCGGCAATCCGGTGCAGCGGGCGCACCCAGCGGAAGGTTCCCCGACCCCAGCGCATGGACTTGGGCCAGCTGAGATCGCGGATCGCAGCCTCGATCAGGCCGGGCAGAAGATCGATGGTCCGCTGTCCCTGCACGTGCCGGACGGCGAAATAGAAGTTGCCCTTGGGCGTTTCGCGCAGCTCGGCCTGATCCAGCGATTCAAGGCCATTGGCGCTGAGGAAGCCGGCGACAGCTTGCTCGGGCGCGCCTTCGCGCGGGCCCCGGCGTTCTTCGGTGCGGTCGGCCTGCGCCACTGGGATGCTGTCGATCCGCACGGCGAGGTGGCGGGGGCGTACCAAACCTGCGTGGTGCCGGTTTCCAACCCCTCGGCCTTGAGCGCGTCGGTAAGCAGGCGGGCAAAGTCGTGGGCCGCCGTCTTCTGCATCCGCGCCGGGATTTCCTCGGAAAACAGATCGATCAGCAGGCTGTCGGTCGCGCCGGAACATTTGAAGTCACGTTTGAAGTCGTGTTCGTGCTCATGATCAGGACTCCACCGACATCGGCGCGGGTTGGACACCCCGCCCACCCGGGCTGTCCGCCCAGGCCTCGGCGCAACCGCGCGCCAGCGCCCGCACCCGGCCGATATAGGCCTGTCGTTCGGTCACCGAGATCACCCCGCGTGCGTCGAGCAGGTTGAACAGGTGCGAGGCCTTCATGGTCTGGTCATAGGCCGGCAGCGACAGCGGTGGGTCCTGCGCCAGCAGGTGCTGGGACATGGCCTCCGCGTCCTTGAAGTGCTGGAACAGCGCTTCTGTGTCGGCGTGCTCGAAGTTGTAGGCGGAGAATTCCTGCTCGGCCTGCAGGAAGACGTCGCCGTAACACTTGCCGCCCTCCTCGGTCGGGATCCCGTCCCAGTCGAGCTCGTAAACGTTATCGACACCCTGAACGTACATGATCAGGCGTTCAAGACCGTAGGTGAGCTCCAGCGGGACCGGGTGACAGTCGATGCCGCCGACCTGCTGGAAGTAGGTGAACTGGCTGACTTCCATACCGTCACACCAGATTTCCCAGCCCAGGCCCCAGGCGCCCAAAGTCGGGCTTTCCCAGTCATCCTCGACAAAGCGAACATCGTGTTTCTGTAGGTCGATGCCCAGCACCTCCAGCGAGCCAAGGTAGAGCGCCTGTGCGTCGACCGGGCTCGGCTTCATCAGCACCTGAAACTGATAGTAGTGCTGCAGCCGGTTGGGGTTGGCGCCATAGCGGCCATCGGTCGGACGGCGCGAGGGCTGGACGTAGGCAGCGTTCCAGATGGTGTCGCCGATCGAGCGCAGCGTCGTCGCTGGGTGGAAGGTTCCCGCGCCGACTTCCATGTCGTAGGGCTGCAGCACCACGCAGCCCTGCTCAGCCCAGTAGGTCTGCAGGTTCAGCACAAGGCGTTGAAAACAGGTGGCTTTGTCGGCCCGTTGTTTCTGGAAGGTCACGGTGTCTGGCTCTCGGGTGCTGGTCACTGGTCACGTTCAGCGCCAAGACTAACCCCAAGCCAGCGCGGGATACAGCCGCGATCTCAGGGACCGCCCCCGCCCCGGCTGCAACCCTTGCCCGGCAAAAAAAGCCCTGAGGCCCGGCCTGCCACGCGGTCTACAGCCCGTATCGGCCCCAGAGCGCCCGGTGTTCGAGCGCCGTGACGGCGGTGCTCAGTGGGTCGCTGCCCGCACCGCCCCCGCCCGAGCCGAGCAGGCCAAGCAGCGGCAGGCCGCGCTTGGGCTTGTTGATCAGCTTGATCCGCACCTTGTCGCCAAAGCGTGCGCGCAGGGTCGAGCGCAAATCGCCCAGACCGTCAACCAGCCCGACCTCGAGCGCCTTGTCGCCGAGGAACACGTCCCCGTTCATCAGCGCGCGCGGGTCGTCGACCGTGAACCGCCCCGAGCGGCGGGTTTCGACGTAGCGACGGAAGATTTCGTGCAGATCCAGCTGTAAGTCCTTGATCCACTCGACATCAGCAGGCCGTTCCTCGCTGAAGGGGTCAAGCCGGGACTTATTCTCACCCGCCGTATAGAGCCGCCGGTCGACGCCGAGCTTTTCCATCAGACCGGTGAAGCCGAAACCACCGCTGATCACCCCGATCGAGCCGACAATCGACGCCGGATCGGCGAAAATCTCATCGGCGGCGCAGGCCAGCCAGTAACCACCGCTGGCCGCCACGTCTTCGGTGAAGGCCAGCACCGGAACCTGTTTCTCGTCGGCCAGCTGGCGGATGCGGGCGGCGATCAGGTTCGACTGCACCGGGCTACCGCCCGGCGAGTTGATCAGCAGGGCGACGGCGGCGACATTCTTGGGCTTGAACGCCTTTTCAATGTCAGCCGCGAGACTTTCAAGGTTGAGCACCGGGCCGCTGCCGCCCAGCGGGCTGTTGCTGCGGGTCGGACTGATGACGCCATGCAGGCGCAGGACATGGACCGGGCCGGAAGCGGCATCGCCGCGCCGGAACAAGCGACCAAGGACGGGAACTTTGCTGAGCATCGGGCTACTGACCTTTAAATTCGGGCTTGGAACGGTGGATGAAGGCATCGACGGCCTGCCGATAGTCTTCGCTGTCATAGAGATTGTCAGTCAGGTGCCGCTCCGCCAGAGAGCCCGGCGCAGGTCTTTCATCAAGAAGTCGTTTGTGCGCCCGGTGAGACAGCGGTGCGAGCGCAAGGATCTGCGCCATCCGCGCGTCGAGCAGGGCGTCGAGCGCTGCTGCGTCCGGGCTGACATCGTTGACCAACCCAATGGACAGGGCTTCGGCCGCATCGATGGTCCGCGCGGTGAACAGCAGATCGCGGCAAGCCCCCGGCCCGACCAGCGCTTCAAGGCGCTCCAGCGCAACCATGTTGTAGGTAAAGCCCATCTTGGCTGGCGGCGCGCAGAACCCGGCGTCGGCCGCCGCGTATCGCAGGTCGCAGGCCAGCGCGAGCATCAATCCGCCGCCGAAGCAGTTCGCATGAATACGAGCGAGGGTTGGCACCGGTACCGCCGCCAGTGCTCTGAGGGCCTTATCCACGTCTTGATTGTAGGCCTGCGCCGCATCCGCACCCAGCCGGATGTCAGAAAATTCCTTGATATCGCCGCCGGCACAGAAGGCACGGGGGCCTTCACCGGCAATCAGCAGCGCGCGCAAACCGAGCAGCGGACTGACGTGCTGGTTCAGCAGGTCGGCCAGCGCCCGCCAATCGTCGCGGCGCAGCGCGTTCAGCCGCTCCGGGCGCGCGCAGGGTCAGGCGTGCGAGGTGGCCATCATCAGAAAGGGAGAGGTCAAACATGCCGCCTTGTACCAAGGCCGCCGCTCATCGGCGATAGAGATCACGCAGCATATCGACAGCCTACGGCTCTGCGCGGGCGATTCCAACAAATCGAGTTTGCGCATCCAGGGGTCGGCGATCAATGACGGATGATCGGTGACTTTGGCCTAGGAGCGCGACTGCTGGCGGAAATCGACGTGCTCGACGTTGTCGCGGTTGAAGCCCGTGGCCGACAGCGAAAACAGCCGTTCGACACTTTCTAGCAGCGTCAGGGCCTTGTCCGAAGCTAGGCTGTAGAAAATCGATTGTGCCTGCCGGCGGGTGTTTACGAGGCCGTCCGACCGGAGAATCGCGAGGTGCTGCGACAGGGCCGACTGGCTCAGGTTGACCTGCTTGGCTATTTCGCCCACGGCCATTTCCCGCGAACGCAGCAGCATCAGGATGCGGAGCCTGCGATCATTGGACATAGAGCGCAGCAGGCGGCTTGCCGACGACAGATCGAAGTCGGCCCCAGCGTTGCCCGTCGGGGTATCGTTGTGCGATTCCATAGTAGGGATGTTTCTCGCTGCTTTCTAAAGTCAACGTCTGGGCCTTATATTCTTGGTATATTTGCCGAAACCATGGCTTCAGGCATGTCATTTTGTCGCAGCTCAAGCCCGGGAGGATGAGAATTGAGCACCGAAAACGCCGCTATGCCGCAGGCGGTCGATCTGGATCTTTCCGGGCTGAAATGCCCTTTACCCGTGCTCAAGGCACGGAAGGCACTACGCGACTACCCCGATGGCGCCGAAGTCAGCGTGCGGGTCACCGACCCAAAAGCGCCGGCAGACATCCGCGCGCTCTGTGATACCGTCGGCCACAAGTTGCTGTCGCAGGTGGCGGAGGCAGGCGGGCACCGGCTGACGCTGCGGGTGCACAAGCCCTGAAACCCGATGTCTTTTTGTGAAAGAGAGAGCCAAGCGGCATGACCAACCTGATTTTCACCCACGACGACTGCCGGTACCACGGTGACAAACGCCCCCGCGACGCCGCTGACGATACGCCGCCCTCGGGTGGCTACACCCATCCGGAGCAGCCGCCGCGGCTCCGGGCTGTACTCGACGGGCTGAGCGCAAGCCCGGCTCTGGCCGCGATCGAGCGCCGAGACGCGGCTGAGGCTGCCTCCGAAAGGCTCAAGACCCTGCACGGCAGCGCCTATGTCGACGCCATGCTGCGCCCGGTGGCCGAGGGCGATATCGACTGGTTCGACGCCGATACCGCGCGCACGGCGGGCTCTCCCCGCGCAGCGCTGCTCGCGGCTGGCGGTGCGATCGAGGCCGCCGAGCGGGTGATGAGCGGTGAGGCCAACCGGGTCTTTGTCGCCACCCGGCCACCCGGTCACCACGCCGAGGCCAACAAGGCCATGGGTTTCTGCTTCTTCGGCAACGTCGCGCTGGCAGCAGAACGCGCGCTGGAGCTGGGCGCCTCCAAGGTTGCCGTGCTCGATTTCGACGTCCACCACGGCAACGGCACGCAGGCGCTGCTGTGGGACAATCCGGATTGCCTCGTGGTCACCAGCCAGCAAATGCCGCTGTGGCCGGGCACAGGCACGGTCGAAGAACGCGGCGCCCACGACAATGTCATAAACATCCCCATCGACCCCGGTACCGGCAGTGCCGCCTTCATCGAGGCCTGGCAGCCCGCCCTTGATCGCGTCGACCAGCTCCAGCCCGACCTGATCGTAATATCGGCTGGCTTCGACGCCCACGCCGACGACCCGCTGGCTCAGCTGATGGTCGACGAGGCCGGGTTCGCCGACCTGACCACCCGCATTGTGGCGCTGGCGCAGGCCCACAGCAGCGGCCGGGTTGTGTCCGTGCTCGAAGGCGGTTACGACCTGCCTGCGCTGTCGCGGAGTGTGACAGCCCACGCCACTGCTTTGTTTGAAGGAGTCTGAGCCATGACTGAGACCGAACTGCCCGATGATATCAAAGCCATGAGCTTTGAGCAGGCGCTCGAAGAGCTGCGCGGCATCGTCGACGGGCTAGAGCGCGGCGACGGCTCCCTCGACCAGAGCATCAAGGCCTACGAGCGCGGTTCGCTGCTGCGCATGCACTGCGACGCCAAGCTGCGCGAAGCCCACATGAAGATCGAGCAGATCCGGGTCAAAGCCGACGGAACGCCGACCAGCGAACCCTTCGACGCCTGACGCGCCATGGACTTCGAGGCCCGGCGCCGTCTCTACCTCGACCGCATTGAATCCGGTCTGCAGGCCGCGCTCGCCGACTGGCGGGCCGGGGCGGAGCAACCCGAAACCCGGGTGGAAGACGCGGCATCCTACGCCCTGCTCGGTGGCGGTAAGCGCCTGCGGGCCATGCTGGCGCTGGCCGCGGGTGAGGTCTGCGGGCTTGAGGCCGCGCGGGCCGAGCGCCTCGCCATCGCCGTTGAGACCCTGCACGCCTAGAGCCTTGTGCACGACGACCTGCCCGCCATGGACGACGCTGAAACCCGGCGTGGCCTACCCTCGGTCCACCGCCATTTTGACGAAGCCACCGCGATTCTCGCGGGTGATCAGCTGCTGACCTACGCGCTCGGGCACCTCGCAGACGAGCCGACCGCCCTGCGCGCGCTATCCCGTGCAGCAGCGCAGATGGTGCGGGGGCAGATGCTCGACCTGCTCAGCGAAAATGACGCCGTCAGCCTCGACTTGCCTGCGCTGGAGCGGTTGCAGGCGCAGAAAACCGGGGCGATCATCCGTTTTGCCTGCGAAGCACCGGCGCTGGTCGCAGGGTCAGAGACCGCCGCGCAGGCACTGGGTGACTACGGCCGCCACCTCGGGCTGGCCTTCCAGATTACCGACGACCTGCTCGACGCCATCTCAGACGCGGAAACGCTGGGCAAGCCGGTGGGTGCCGACGCGCTGGCAGGCAAAGCGACCTTTGTCACCCTGCTGGGGGTTGAGGCGGCCCGTGCGCGGGCTGCACAGGAAATTTCCGCGGCGCGGTCTGCCCTTTCCAGCCTCGATGGTCATATCAATGACGACGGTGCGGCACTGGCATTCCTGTCTTCTCTGGCGGAATTTGTGCTAACCCGCCACCATTGAGCCTGATTCGGGTCCAAAGCTGTCTGACAGCCGGGGTCGCCTCCGGTTTCCCTAACGAGTTCGAGTATGTCTGTACCTGATACCACCCGCCCCCAGACCCCGACGCTGGACCTGATCCAGCGGCCCGAGGATCTGCGTGCGCTGCCCAGCGAAGCGCTGCCGGCGGTGGTGGAGGAATTGCGTGCCGAGCTGATCGACGCCGTCAGCCGCACCGGCGGGCATCTGGGTGCCGGGCTGGGCGTGGTCGAGCTGACCGTGGCGCTGCACCGGATCTTCAATACCCCCGATGACCGGCTGATCTGGGACGTGGGGCACCAGTCCTACCCGCACAAAATCCTGACCGAACGCCGCGACCGCATCCGCAGCCTGCGCCAGAAAGACGGGCTGTCGGGCTTCGTACGCCGGTCGGAGAGCGAATACGACGCCTTTGGCACCGCTCATTCGTCGACCTCGATCTCTGCCGCACTGGGCATGGCCGAGGGCATGAATCAGCGCGGCGATGACGATGGGCAGGTGATCGCAGTGATTGGCGACGGCGCGATGTCGGCGGGTATGGCCTACGAGGCGATGAACAATTCTGCGGCCGGGCGCGGGCGCCTGACGGTGATCCTCAACGACAACGACATGAGCATCTCCCCGCCCGTCGGCGCCATGTCGTCTTACCTCTCCCGCCTGTCGACCAGCCGCGCCTATAAGGGCTTGCGCGACATCGCCAAGAACATTGCCGAGTGGTTCCCCCGGCCGATCCAGACCGCCGCCAAACGCTGGGAAGGCTTCGCCCGGACCTACGCCACCGGCGGCACCCTGTTCGAGGAGCTGGGCTTCTACTACATCGGCCCGATCGACGGCCATAACCTCGACCATCTGCTGCCTGTGCTGGAAAACGTCCGCAAGGCCAACGCGCAGGGCAGCGGGCCTTTCCTCGTCCACGTGGTCACGCAGAAGGGCAAGGGCTATGCCCCGGCCGAGGCTGCGGCCGACAAGTACCACGGCGTCGCCCGCTTCGACGTGGTGTCGGGCAAGCAGAACAAACCCGTCTCGAACGCGCCGAGCTATACCAGCGTGTTCGCCAACGCGCTGATCCGCGAAGCGGAGAAGGACGATCGCATCACGGCGATCACCGCCGCCATGCCATCGGGCACGGGGCTGGATCGTTTCGGCGAGCACTTCCCCGAACGCACACACGACGTTGGTATCGCGGAGCAGCACGCCGTGACCTTCGCCGCCGGACAGGCCTGCGAGGGCCTGAAACCGTTCGTGGCGATCTATTCGACCTTCATGCAACGCGCCTACGACCAGCTGATCCACGACGTGGCGATCCAGAACCTGCCGGTGCGCTTCGTGCTCGACCGGGCAGGTTTCGTCGGCGCAGACGGTCAGACCCACCACGGTGCCTTCGATATTGCCAGCCTGCTGACCATCCCGGGGCTGGTGGTTGCTGCCCCGGCCGACGAGGCCGAACTGGTGCACATGACCGCGACCGCCGCCGCCCACGATGACGGACCCTTCGTCTACCGCTTCCCACGCGGTGAAGGCGTTGGTACAGAACTGCCCGCCGAGGGCGTGCCGATGCCGATCGGCAAGGGCCGCGTGGTGCGCGAGGGCAGCACCGTCGCTCTGCTTTCCTATGGCACCCGCCTGAACGATACGCTCAAGGCAGCGGACAAGCTCGCCGCCCGGGGCTTCAACCCGACCGTGATCGACGCCCGCTTTGCCAAGCCGCTGGATCGCGACCTGATCGACCGCACCGTGCAGAGCCACGACGCGCTGCTGACCATCGAAGAAGGCGCGTCGGGCGGCTTCGGCGCGGCCGTGCTGACCCATCTCGCCGACAGCGGTGCGCTCGACCAGGGTTTCAAGATCCGCACCCTGACAATGCCCGACCGCTTCATTGACCACATGAGCCCGGCCGACCAGCTGGCGGAAGCCGGTCTGGACCCCGACACCATCGCCTGCCGCGCGCTGCAGCTGCTCGGCATGGACGAAGCCGAAGCCGTGCTCACCATTTCGGCGCTCTCTGCCTGATATGACCGCTGGCGGTCCGACACCGGATCGACCACGCGCCGGTAAGCAGCGGCTCGACGCGCAGCTGGTTGCCGCCGGCCGGGTCGCCAGCCGTTCTCGCGCCGCTGATCTGATCAAGCACGGGCTGGTGACGCTGGATGGCCGTCGGCTCAAGGCCAGCGACCGCATCGACAGCCGCGATTTCCCCCGCCTCGTCATCGACGATCACCCTTGGGTGTCCCGCGCCGCGCTGAAGCTGGTCGAAGGTCTGCGCCAGTGTCCGGGCTTCTCTCCCAGGATCAGGTCTGCCTCGACGTCGGTGCCTCGACCGGTGGATTCTCGCAGGTGCTGCTCGACGCAGGCGCGCGGCGGGTGATTGCGCTCGATGTCGGCCATGGACAGTTGCACCCGCGGCTCAGCGGTGACCGGCGGGTTCTCAATCTTGAGGGGCTCAACGCCCGCGACCTCGACCCCGGGCTGCTGGCGCGCGAAGCCGTGACCCGGCTGGTTTCCGACGTCTCCTTCATTTCGGTGACCAAGGCCCTCGACCCGGCCTTGCGCGCTTTGGCGGCCGGGGCGCAGGCCCTGATCCTGATCAAACCGCAGTTCGAAGTCGGTCGTGACGGTCTGCAGAAGGATGGCATCGCCCGCGACCCGCAGGCAGCGCTGGACCTTGTCACCACGTGGCTGCAGGATCAGCACGCTGGCTGGCGCATCCTGTGGACCGGCGACAGCCCCATCGTCGGCGGCGATGGCAACCGTGAATTCCTGATGCATCTGGAGCGGACATGAGACGACGGCAGCGCCGCGGCGGCGGCAAGCAGCTTCAGGGCGAGATCACCGGCATCGGCGGGCGCGGCGACGGCCTGCTCGCCCCGCAACCGGGCATGGATGGCCCGGTCTTCGTGCCACTGACCGTGCCGGGTGACGAAGTGCGGGTGCAGACCACCTCCCGCAGCGCTTCGGGCACGCAATCCGAAATTCTTGAACTGCTGCGCGAAGGCCCCGACCGGGTCGAGCCACCCTGCCCCCACTTCGGCGCCTGCGGTGGCTGCCAGCTGCAGCACTGGAAGCCCGAAGCCCAGCAGGACTGGAAGCTCGCGCGGGTCGAAGAGGCCGTCTCGCGTGCTGGTTTTGACCCGGCGCTGGTGCTGCCGCTTGAAAGCGTCGGTTCTGCAACCCGGCGGCGGGCTGAGTTTGTCGCCGTCCAGCCTGCGGGCAAGCCGGTGCAGATCGGCTTCCGGCGACGGTCCTCGCATTGGGTCGAGGTGATCGAGACCTGCATGGTGCTCCGCCCGGCGCTGGTCGAGGCCCTGCCCCTGCTGCGCGAGGCGCTGGATGGGCTGATCGAGGATCGCGAAGGCTTGCGCCTGCACGTCACCGAGGCTGACAACGGCCTCGACATCGCCCTGAGCGGTGGGCTGAAACCCGGCTTCGAGACGCAGGACCGGCTGGCGCGGACGGCTGAGACCGCCGGATGGGCACGGCTCACCCATGATGAGCTTCCCATTGCGGTGCGGGAGGAGCCCCGGCTCGGGCTGGGCAAGGCGAGCGTGCCCCTGCCGCAGCGTGCCTTCCTCCAGCCTTCCGAAGACGGGCAGGCGAGCCTGCAGACCCTTGTGCTTGCGGCCATCCCCGACGAGGTCGGAATGGTGCTCGATCTTTACAGCGGTCACGGCACCTTCGCGCTGCCGCTGGCCGAGCGCGGGCATCGGGTCGCCGCCTACGAAGGCGCCGCTCCGGCCATCGCCGCGCTGAAGGCCGCCGCCCGTGAAGCCGGGCTCAGCGGCCTGACTGCCACCACCCGCGATCTCAATGCCTGGCCGGTTTCAGGCCCGTCCCTGCGGGAGGCCGGCGCCGTGGTCATCGACCCACCCCGGGCGGGGGCCAAGGCCCAGTGCGAGGCGCTGGCGCAGGACGGACCCGGCACCGTGGTCGCCGTCAGCTGCAACCCCGCCACCTTCGCCCGCGACGCCCGGATCCTGCGTGACGGCGGCTACGATCTCGAATGGGTCGCGCCGCTGGATCAGTTCCTGTTCACCGGTCACGTCGAATTGGTCGCACGCTTCTTCCGCTAGGGCCCGGCAGCGCCTATATAAGGCCCAAGTCTGGCGTTTTATGCCCGTGTGGGGCAGGATGTTCCGGACGGCGGGCTTGCCCGTTCCCCACTTTTTCTTTGGAGGAAACCATGTCGAACAATTTCGACAATGATCCAATCAGCTATCGCCGCGCCGGTGATGTCGCGGTCGATGCTGGTTTGCGGACCTTCTTCCGGTCCGTTTACAACTACATGATCGCGGGCCTCGCGCTGACCGGTATCGTCGGTTATGGCGTGGCTTACTTTGCATTTCAGGACGGCTCGGCTCTGGGCGCGCTGCTCTTCGGTTCGCCCTTCCGCTGGGTCGTGATGCTGGCCCCTCTGGGTGTCGCGCTGATCTTCGGCGGACGGATTTACACCATGCGGCCGGCCTCGGCGCAGATGGTGTTCTGGGCCTTTGCCACGCTGATGGGGGTTTCCCTGTCCTACATCATGGCCTTCGCCGTGAGCAGCGTCGGCGCGCAGCAGCTGGTGAACGCCACGGGTTACACCGGCCCGACTGTGCTCAAAGCCTTCCTGTCGGCCGCGCTGGGCTTCGGCGTGCTGTCGATCATGGGTTACACCACCAAGCGTGACCTGAGCGGTATCGGCGCGATTGCCTTCGCCGGCCTGATCGCTGCGATTATCGCCAGCCTGACGCAGATGGTCCTCGGCGCGGTGTTCAACATCGGCTTCTTCCAGGGCGGCGCTTTCGACATCATCATTTCGCTGGTGATTATCGCCGCGTCGCTGGGCCTGATCGCCTTTACCACCCAGAACCTGAAGGGCCTGTACTACCACGCCCGGCAGTCGGGTGATGATGATCTGGCGCAGTCCTACGCCATCGGCGGGGCGCTGAGCCTGTACATCAACTTCATCAACCTGTTCCTGGCGCTGCTGCGGATTTTTTCTGCACGCAACTAATAATAGGTTTCATCGGTTCAATCCGATTGTGGGCGCTGGATTCCAGCGCCCAATTTTTTTGTCTCAAATCCCCGTTTCTTGTGAATAAAGCCCGGGTTTTCAGGATAAATGTGCATAAGGCGAATTTTTGCGGGAATATCTTGTTTGGGTTGATGCAGATTGCATCGAAAATACCAGCTTATGTCGAATCGGAAAAATCTTCTTGATTTCAGCGGCTTTTCGCGGAGTACTTAGAGCAAGATTTTCACAGTCGCATATTGTGACCGCCACATATTTTTACGCCTGAGCCTTGGCATGGGATTTGATAATTATGAGCGCTCAACGCCATAAAGTATTACTCGTCGAAGACGAACAACCGCTGGTTTCGCTGTACAAAGAGTACCTCAAGGACGAGCCGCTCGACATCACCCACGCCAGCAGTGGCAAGGAAGCCCTCAATCAGCTCACCACCAACGAGCCGGACCTGATCCTGCTCGACGTGCGCCTGCCCGACATGAGCGGCACTGAAATCCTCGACTTCATCCAGGAACGCGGCCTGAAGGCTGCCGTGATCATGATCACCGCCCACGGGTCGATCAACATGGCGGTCGAGACCATGCGCGGTGGGGCCTACGACTTTCTGGTCAAGCCCTTCAACCGCCAGCGGCTGGTGCAGACGATTGGATCCGCGCTCAAGCGCGAGACCATCAAGCAGCAGGTAATCACCGCCCCCAAGCCAGTCGCGACCAAGGGCTTTCAGGGCTTCATCGGCAAGTCCAAGGCCATGCAGGTCATCTACCGTATGGTGGAATCTGCCGCTCCGTCGAAGGCAACCACCTTCATCACCGGCGAGTCCGGCACGGGCAAGGAAGTCACGGCCGAGGCCATCCATCGCATGTCCCCGCGCGGTAAGAAGCCGCTGGTGGTGCTCAACTGTGCAGCCATTCCAAAGGACCTGATGGAGTCCGAAATCTTCGGACACGTCAAAGGCGCCTTTACCGGCGCGATCAGCGACCACGAAGGCGCGGCGTCGCAGGCCGATGGCGGTACCCTGTTCCTCGATGAGGTTTGCGAGATGGACCTGCACCTGCAGTCCAAACTGCTGCGCTTCATCCAGACCGGGACCTTTACCAAAGTCGGCGGCACCAAGCAGGAAAAGGTCGACATCCGCTTCATCTGCGCGACCAACCGCGACCCACTGGTGGAAATCGGCGAAGGGCGCTTCCGCGAAGACCTCTACTACCGGCTGCACGTCATTCCGATCCATCTGCCACCGCTGCGCGCCCGCGACGGCGACACGCTGGAGATCGCCCGCAAGATTCTGGTCGAGTTCGCAACCGAAGAAGGCAAGGGCTTCCGCGACTTCGACCCGGAAGTCTCGCGCATGTTCCTGAACTACCCCTGGCCGGGCAACGTCCGCCAGCTGCAGAACGTGATCCGCAATATCGTGGTGCTCAACACTGGCGATACCGTGACCGCCGGCATGGTGCCTGCACCGGTGAACCCCAATGGCGTAGGACAGGCGGGTGCGCCGGGCTTTGGGTCCGCCGCGACCACCGCTGCACCGGCGATGCCGACCCCCAATGGCGCCATGCGCCAGCGTCGGGTTCATCCCCGGCCGTATCTGCGCCCATGGCAGAGAGCATCGCCGCCGAGGCCCTGCGCGCCAGCGCCAGCGCCGGCGCCATGTTCCCGAGTTCCTCAGCGCCGCTGGAAGGGATCATCAACCCAACCGCCACCGGTGAAGGGGCGCCCGTGCGCAAGCGCGCCGACAACATCCTGCCCCTGTGGGAAACGGAAAAGCTGGCGATCGAAGACGCCATCACCTCCTGCGGCGGCAATATCCCGAAAGCAGCAGCCCTGCTGGGGATTTCGGCCTCGACCATCTACCGCAAGCGGCAGCACTGGGAATCGCTCGAAGCGGAAGCCGAAGCGACCACGGCCGACTAGACCGTCGGTCGGGATCAGGACGCCTGCGGCAAGCCCTGAATCAGACGATTCATGTGGTCGGCCTTGTCGAAGGCATCGTCGGCGATGAAGGTCAGTTTGGGCGTGAATTTCATGGTCAGCTGCCGCCCCAGCGCGGCCTGCAGCCGGGTCTTGTGACGCGACAGCGCATCCTTGATCTCCGTCTCTGAAACCAATGCTACGCCACCCAGCGCGGTGAAGTAGACCTTGGCGTGCCGCAGATCCGGCGATGGATCGACATGGGTCAGCGTGATCGGTTGCCGATCCAGCACGGCATCAGAGAAGTTTCCTTGGAAAGCTCACCAGACAGGATTTTGCGGATGCGTTCCGCTACACGTTGTTGACGATGAGATTCAGCCATGGGGCCTCCTGTCTTCTCGTGTCCATGGTAGTATGCAGTGAAGTGCCGTTCGAATCACCAACAAACTAAGACTGGCGCCTATGAATCCCACGCCTCAGCGAGCCCGGCTTTCCGCCAACCTCGTTTTCTTTACCTACGGCTTGCTGATCGGGACCTACCTCCCCTATCTGCCCTTCATCAAGGACCGCTTTGGCGTTGGCGAGGGTCTGTTCAGCTTCGGCCTGTTCTTCGCGGCCCTTGGCGCCCTGCTGTCGCTGCCATTGGCGCCGTGGATTTTGAAGATGATCGGGTCACGCAGGGCCGTCCTCTATAGCTCGACCGCCTTCCTGCTGATTGTGAGCGCGCTCATCGCTGCGCCCGACATCCGGATTTTCTTCGTGCTGTTCTTCATGCTCGGGCTGTCGATCAGCTCGTGGGAGGTATCAGCGAACTCGCAGGCCTCTGTGATCGAAGACCAGTTGGGCAAGCCGGTCATGTCCTCGATCCACGGTTTCTGGTCGCTCGGTACTTTCGTCGGCTCGGCCAGCATGGGTGGCTGGCTGCAGCTGGAAATCGACGGGCGCTGGCTGGTCTGGTTGTTTGTTGCGCTGGGTCTGGTCGGGTTGACCTATGTCTTCAGGGGCTGCTCCGTCGGCATCAGATCAAGGCAGAGAGCGGCGACGAAAGCACGCCGCTGCGCCTGCGCTACCTGCTGTATCCACCGCTGCTGGTGATCGCGCTGTTCCAGATCGCCGGGTTCATGCTGGAGGGAAGCTTCCAGGACTGGGGCGCCTTCCTCATCCGTGAGCTGGTTCTGGGCCACGGCGCGGAGATCGTCCCCGAACGGCTGTGGGCGGAGCTGCCCGCCGACGAGGCCGAAGCCCGCCGCCGCGCTGCCGTCGCCGGGGCGCTGGTTCTGGCCAGCTTCACCGGCACCATGACCATCGGGCGCCTGCTGGGCGATCCATTCGTGGCGCGCTTTGGCCGCGTTGGGACGCTGCAGATCGGCGGCGTGCTCGGCGTTGTTGGTATCGCGCTGACCACCATGGGCGGGCTGGGGTGGAATACCTTCGTCGGTTTCGCGCTGGTGGGGCTGGGGACCGCCAACGTGATCCCACAGGTGATCAAGACCGCCGACACCACCCCGGGCCTGCCCTCGGGGGTGGCCATTTCGGCGATTACGGCCATGGGTTTCGTCGCCTTCCTCGGTGGGCCAGTCGCGCTGGGGTTTGCCGGGAGACCTTCACCTTCCGCACCACGTTCATGGTGCTGGGCATTCTCCCGATCTTCATTCTGGTGGCTGCAGCACCCGTGCTGGGCTGGTTTCGTCGGGGGAAGCAGCCGAAGAAAGCGACACCTGACGCCCGGAATGGCAGTCCGGGGCTGTCCTAAGGCGGCGCGACCCGACATCACACCGGCCGCCATGGCTTCCGCCGCCATCCGCCGCAGAGCGTCTTCGTCAAACAGGGAGACCAGATGATCCATCATCGCCCCGCCGAGCTGCTCGGCGTCGGTGATGGTTACCGCGCGCTGATAGTAGCGGGTGACGTCGTGGCCGATGCCGATTGCGACCAGCTCGACGTCCGACTTGTTCTCGATGTTGTCGATGACATCGCGCAGGTGCTTTTCGAGGTAGTTGCCACTGTTCACCGACTGGGTGCTGTCGTCCACGGGCGCGCCGTCGGAAATCACCATCAGGATACGGCGGTTTTCCGGCCGCACCGACAGGCGGTTCATGGCCCATTGAAGCGCCTCGCCGTCGATGTTTTCCTTGAGCAGGCCTTCGCGCAGCATCAGGCCGAGGTTCTTGCGCGCGCGGCGCCACGGCGCGTCGGCGGACTTGTAGATGATGTGGCGCAGGTCGTTGAGCCGTCCGGGGTTGGTCGGACGGTCGGCGGCCAGCCAGTCTTCCTTGGACTTGCCGCCCTTCCACTGGCGGGTGGTGAAGCCGAGGATTTCGACCTTCACGCCGCAGCGCTCCAGCGTCCGCGCCAGAATATCGGCACAGATCGCCGCTGTTGAAATCGGCCTGCCGCGCATGGAACCGGAATTGTCGATCAGCAGCGTGACCACCGTGTCGCGGAAGTCGGTATCGGTCTCCATCTTGAACGACAGCGGGTTGGTCGGGTCGATGATCACCCGGGGCAGCCGGGCGGTGTCGAGCAGCCCCTCTTCGAGGTTGAATTCCCACGACCGGGTTTGCTTGGCCATCAGTCGGCGCTGCACCCGGTTGGCCAGCTTGGCGACCACGCTCTGCATCGAGGTCAGCTGCTGATCCAGCATCAGCCGCAGGCGGGTCAGCTCCTCTCCGTCGCACAGGTCCGGCGCTTCGACGATTTCGTCGTGCTTGGTGGTAAAGGCGCGGTATTCGTGCGGTGGGGCTTCGTTGGTCGGCGGCCGATATTCCGGGGTCATGTCCGGTTGCAGAGGTGCTTCATCGCCCTCCTGCATCTGACTGCTGTCGTCGGAGTCGATTTCGTCCTGATCGCCCATCTGCTGTTCGTCGGCAGACTGCTGGTCGTCGGGGTTTGAATCCTGTGGCTGCTGATCGTCGTCGCCGTCGTCCTCGCCGCGCGCGTCGTTGGCGCTGTTTTCGACGTCGTTGTCCTCGCCCGCTTCCTGCTCATCATCGGGCTGGTCGTCGGGGTTCTGGTCGACATCGAAGTCGAGATCGCGCAGCAGGTCACCGGCGATTTCGGCGAAGGCCTGTTGGTCATCGAGGTTGTTGCGCAGCCGCTCGAGCTGCTCATAGACATCCTCGGACAGGTGCGGCTTCCACAGGTCGACAACCTGCTGGGCGTTTTCTGGCACGGACCATTCGCCACCGCTGATGTGCTCGCGGGCGAGGTAGCGCATGACTTCGGCCAGCGGCGCTTCTTCCTTGGCGTTGACGAATTTGAGGTTAAGGTCGGAAACCCGCTGTTCGTGGGCGGCCTGCAGGTTCTGCCGGACCCCACCCATCTCGCGCGAGCCCAGCGCCTCGTAGCGCACCTGCTCCATGGCGTCGAAGACTTGCCGTGCGGTCATCTCGACCGGCGACATGCGGTGGTGCAGGCCTTCGTCATGGTGGGCTTCGCGCAGGGCGTTCTGGTCGCATTCGCCGCGCACCAGCGCTTGCTCACCGGGGGTCATCTCCCGCGATGGCGAGGAAATGAAGACATCCGTGCCGATCTTGCCGCGAGCATTTGAAGCGAAGACAGCCTCCAGCTCGCGGTTCCCCGACAACGCGCGCAGCGTCGCTGACGTCGCCTGCCGAAAATCTTCCTGCAGGTTCGCCCGCCGCTTGGACGGTGGGATCTTGAAGGATGCCGGCTGCGCCAAGGTCAGGCGGCCTTGTCGAGGACCAGGTCTTCGCCGAAGGCACGCTGGAAGTACTCAGCCAGCACAGGCCGCTCCAGCTCGTCACACTTGTTCAGGAACGAAAGCTGAAAGCCGAGCCCGATGTTGTCGCCGAGGTAACCGGCGTTCTCCGCCCAGGTCAGGACCGTACGCGGTGACATGACCGTGGAGATGTCCCCGGCCATGAAGCCCTTCCGCGTCAGATCGGCCAGCGCAACCATGGATCGACCGTCTTGCGGCCCTGCTCGGACTGGTAAGCCGGCAGCTTGGCGAGCACGATTTCGGTCTCGACCGCGCGCGGCAGATAGTTGAGCGTGCAGACCACGGACCAGCGGTCCATCTGGCCCTGGTTGATCTGCTGCGTCCCGTGATACAGGCCGGTGGTGTCGCCCAGACCAACGGTGTTTGCCGTCGCGAACAGGCGGAAGTGCGGGTTGGGCTGGATCACCTTGTTCTGGTCGAGCAGGGTCAGCTTGCCGTCGACTTCCAGCACGCGCTGGATCACGAACATCACGTCCGGGCGGCCAGCATCATACTCGTCGAACACCAGTGCCATCGGGCGCTGCAACGACCACGGCAGCAGACCTTCACGGAACTCGGTGATCTGCTTGCCGTCCTTGAGCACGATCGCGTCCTTACCAACGAGATCGATCCGGGACACGTGGCTGTCGAGGTTGACGCGGATCAGTGGCCAGTTCAGGCGCGAGGCGACCTGCTCGATGTGGGTCGACTTGCCCGTCCCATGGTAGCCCTGCACCATGACGCGGCGGTTGTGCTTGAAGCCCATGAGAATGGCCAGCGTCGTGTCGCGGTCAAAGATATAGGTATCGTCGTGCGGCGGCACGTAGTCGTTCGGCTCGGCGAAGGCCGGAACCTCCATATCGACGTCGATGCCAAACGCCTCCCGGACGTTAACGGTCGTGTCTGGTGCCTGCAGCTCGCTGGTGGTCATCGGGGCTACCCTTCAATCTACAATTCAGCGCATTACACCCAAGCCCGGAAGCCCGTGCAAGGGGCCTGCGTGCAAGGCTGCGCGCCGGTTTAATCGGCCTGTTCAATTATGTCGCGGACGAGGGAATAAGCGGCGTTTACGGCTTTCATCCGTGCCTCTGCGTCCGGGTCGTCCTGGTTCAAATCGGGATGTAGCTTGCGAACCATATCTTTGTAGTGGGTCTTGAGCTCATCGGGGGTCACGGGGGCACAATTTCGAGGGTTTCGAAGGCCTCCCGGTACTCCGGCGGCAGAGATCGGAGCAGCCGTCGCGTATCCCGCGCCCGGATTTCCGCCTCATCACGCTGTTCTTCGCTTTCCTCGAAAAAGCCGAAGCTGTCGCGGAAGCCCTGCCCGGCAAAGGCGCTGGCACGCTTGGCCGCCTTGGATCGACCCTGCTCCCCGAACCGCCATGTCGGCCGGTCCCAGGTCATGGACGCCAGCCGGTCGCGCTCGACCGCGCCGGGGGTCATGCCCTCAAAATAGTTCCAGGCTTTGTTGTATTCGCGCACGTGTTCGAGGCAGAAGTAGTAGCGGTCCTGAACCCGGCGGCGGGATTTTGGTGCAGGGTAGAGGCCCTCCTCCCGACAGCCCGGAGCCTCGCAGGTTCGCTGGCGTTGCTGCGCACGCGCCTGCTCCCGCGCCTGAGACTTGCTCAGCCGCTTGAAGGGTGCTTTGAGGGCGTCGTCAGCGCTACGATCCATGGGTCGGGCAACCGCCAGAATTGTGTTGAACAGGATTTCACAGGATACGCGAAATGAGCGTGCAGGAACAGATCGAAGCCAAGCTAAGAGCAGCCCTCAGCCCCGAATTACTGGAGGTGGAAAATCAGTCGCACCTCCACGCCGGGCATGCCGGCAGTCCGAATTCAGGTGAAAGCCACTTTCACGTCACGCTCAAGGTCGCGGCCCTTAATGCACTGCCTCGGGTTGAACGCTACCGAAAAGTGCATGCGATCCTTCAGGCCGAACTCGATGGCCCGGTCCACGCTTTGTCGCTGAAATTCGTGACGGACTGAGGCGTCTGCGACATCAGGGCACGGGGTTATGCCGAAGAAAAGCGCCCTGTGATAACTTTTAGTTGTATTTTGAACGCATTTTCCCTTGCGTCTATTTGTAATTCAATCATACTTCTCATTGAGAGGGTCTTAATCGTCTTTTGCAACCAATGAGAGTACGCGAAATGCTGCAACAATCGCCGACCAAAGCCGTTCACCCCATCCGCAACGTCCGGGTCCGGGGGCGGCGCACGTCCGTCAGGCTGGAGCCGGAATTCTGGGATGGCCTGAATGAATTGCTCGAGCGGGAAAACGTCACGCTCGACGAGTTCTGCAACCACGTCGAGGCGCGCAAGGGCGATGCCTCGTTCTCTTCGACCATGCGGTCCCAGATTCTGGGCTACTTCCGCCGCCGCTGAGGCCCCGGGCCTCAGCAGACCTCAGAGTCGGCCGGGACTTCTCCACCGGCCATCTTCTCCCGGGCCGCAGGCTCGGCTGCCGGATCGAAGAAATCCGGCCACTGCCGTTCCACAACGGGTGACCAGGGCGCATGAGCGTGGCAGCTGCTCAGCAGGCCTGGTCGCTTCCGTGGCATCTCATCCCGCTCCTCCGACGACTTTTCCGCTGATTTGGCTTTGGCCTCGGCCTGCGCCTGCTCTTTCTCGCGCCGAGCGAGGATCGGCCACATCGACTGGAAGGCCACAGTGCCCATGGCACGCAGCATCTCGGTCAGGTGGGTGCAGCCGAAAACGGTACCGATGGCCTCTGCCGCGCGCTTGTTGAAGCCCGGGCCGATGGTCAGGCCCTCGAGCCGGGTGTAGGCGTCGGTCGCGCCGGGGCAGATGGTGTAGGGCGAATACAGTGTCGCCGCCACCGCCTTGCGGATGGTGAAGGTGTGATCGATGGTCAGCCGCAGGTGCATTTCGTGCAGCGGCTCCCCCGCCGGAACGTAGCCGCGGTCATGATTGTCGAAGGAGTGGGGCTTGAGATCGACGATCTTGCCTTCGACGTCGAGCATGCCGTCTTCGCGCTCGTAGCCCCGGATGTCGTAGGTGCGTTCGTGGACGAGTTTCCGCTTGTCAGCGGTGGGCAACCCCTGATCCGGGTGTTGCGTGCTTCTGCCGTTCATGGGGTTGTTTGCTCACTTGTCTGGCGCTGGGTGCGGCGGCGTTGGGCCAGAACCGACTCAGGCGTCACCCGCAGGCGGGTGATGCGCAGCCGGTCGCGGCCCAGAATTTCGAATTGGAAGCCCTGGAAGCTCAGAACCTGCCCGACCTCCGGGATCTGGCGGCTTTCGTACAGGACGAACCCGGCGAGGGTCGACGCCCGGTCGTCGGGCAGTCCCCAACCGAGGTTACGGTTCAGGTCACGCAGCGAAATCTCGCCATCGATAATGAACGACCCCCCTGCCTCGCGCTGGATGCCGCGGCGGACCTCGTCTTCTTCGTCGTCGATGTCGCCGACGATCTCTTCAAGAATATCTTCCAGCGTTACGACGCCCTCGAGGCCGCCGTACTCGTCGACCACCAGCGCGAAGTGCTCGCGGCGGGAGCGGAAGTGCTGCAGCTGCTCCAGCAGGGAAGCCGTGCCGGGCACAAACCACGGGGTAGAAACGATGGCTGAAATATTCAGCTGCTCAGGGTCGCCCCCGGCCTTGCGCAGCGCCCGGAACAGGTTTTTGGCGTGCAGAATGCCGACGATGTTGTCGGGCTGGTCACGCCAGACCGGCAGGCGAGTGAAGGTCGACTGCAGCACGGCATCGATCAGTGCCGCGTTGCTCTGGTCGAGGTCGAGCGATTCGATCTGGCTGCGGTGGGTCATGATTTCGTCGACGGCCACGTCTTCGAGGTCGAGGATCGAGCCCAGCATCTGGCTTTCGGCTTCATCCTCGGCATCGCCGCTGGTCGCGTGCAGGGCGATGGCCCCGCGCAGGGCCTCTTCGCCCTCGTCTTCGTCCGGGGTCTGCTCGGGCAGCAGCAAGGTGATGATCCGACCCAGCGTGTAGGTCAGCGGCGCGAACAGGGCGGTCAGCAGCGACAGCGGCCCGGAGACGCGCAGCGCAAGGGCCTCTGGCACCCGCAAGGCGTAGGTCTTCGGCAGCACTTCGGCGAACACCACCACCAGCACGGTCATGACCACGGTGGCGACGACCACGCCAAAGCCGCCAAAAAGCGTGCTGAACAGCATGGTGGCCAGTGCTGAAGCGAGGATATTGACGAGATTGTTGCCGATCAGGATGGACGACACCACCCGGTCCTTGATGGCGATCAGCCGCTCGGCCCGTGCGGCACGCTTGTCGCCGCCCTTGGCGAGCAGGTGCAGGCGCGCGGGATTCGCGCCGGTGAGCGCGGTCTCGGACCCGCTGAAGAAGGCGGACACCGCCAGCAGCAGGACGATAACAACGGCGATGGCGACCATGGTGGTCAGCACGGGTTTAGGACTCCATCCAGTGGTTCAGAACCTGATCGACGGCCGATTTCGGCACGTCCCTGTTCAGATGGGTACGACCGATGGCGTTGGGAACAATGAAAGTGGGAATGCCATCCCTGACTTTCTTGTCCTTCATCATCGGTGCCCAGATGTCTTCGAGCGAAAAGGTCTCCGGCGCGAGGTCGGCGCGGTCCACCGGCAATCCGGCCGCACGCAGGTGCGCCTTGACCCGGCTGGCATCCTGCCCGGTGGACAGACCCAGCGCCCGGCCCAGCTCGTAGGCCAGGCCAATGCCGACCGACACAGCCTCGCCGTGCAGCAGGCGGCCGTCAAAGCCGTAGATCGCCTCCAGCGCATGGCCGAAGGTATGGCCGAGGTTGAGCAGGCCACGCACTCCGGCCTCGCGCTCGTCCTGCGCCACGACGTCGGCCTTGATCGCGCACGAACGGGTGATGGCGGCCTCCAGCGCTGCAGGGTCGTCCGGCCGTGCCACGGGTCCCTCGCTCTCCAGCCATTCGAAAAAGTCGCCGTCCCAGAGGCAGCCGTATTTGGCGACCTCGGCGTAACCCGCCCGCCAATCTCGCGCCGACAGCGTCGCCAGCAGGTCGGTGTCGATGTAGACCGCACGGGGCTGGTGGAAGGCGCCAACGAGGTTTTTGCCGCTGACGCTGTTGATGCCGGGCTTACCGCCCACGGAGGAATCCACCTGCGCCAGCAGCGTCGTGGGCACCTGAATAAAGTCGATCCCGCGCAGCAGCGACGCGGCGACGTAGCCCGCCAGATCACCGACGACGCCGCCACCGAAGGCGAGCAGCACGTCGCGCCGCTCGACGCCCAGCGCGAGCAGCTGCTCGCAGACATCGGCGAACACGGGAAAGGTCTTGCTTTCTTCACCGCCGGGGACGGTCACCAGCCGCAATTCGATGCCGGCCGCATCCAGCCGCGCCGCCATCGCCTCACCGTGGGCGTCCCACACACGGGCGTCGGCCACCACCGACAGCCGCCTTGGCGTCAGTCGTTCGGACCAGTCAGCGGTCAGCCGGTCCAGCACCCCGGCACCGATGTGCAGCGGGTAGGAACGGTCGCCGAGGCCGACCTTCAGTGTTTCAACCATGATAAACCCTGTGCTTGGCGCCCCGTTGCGGTCTCAGGCCTGCAGATACTCATGCAGCTTGTTTAGGGTAACCCGAAGCGTCTTATCAATCGATTCGGGTCCTGAGAACAGGTGCAAATCCGCCTGCTCGTAGGCCGGGCGACGCTCCTCGAGCAGGCGCTTGAGCACGTCACGGTGGTTCTTGCCGGCCAGAATCGGGCGGTGGGAACGCTTTTGGGTCCGGGAGACCAGCACGTCGAGCTTGGCCTTGAGCCAGACGGAAACGGCACCGGCCTTGATCACCGCGCGGGTCTCATCCTGCACAAAGGCTCCGCCCCCGGCAGCAATGATTTTCGGCTCGCCGTCGATCAGGCGCTCGAACACGCGGCGCTCGAGGGACCGGAACTCCGGCTCGCCATATTTTTCGAAGATTTCGCTGACGCTCATGCCGGCGGCGTCTTCGATCTCGGTATCGGCGTCGAAGAAATCCAGACCGAGCAGCGGCGCCAGCGCCTTTCCGAGGCTGGACTTGCCACAGCCCATCAGTCCGACAAAAACAATCGGACGGTCGATTTTGGGCCGCAATTTATGGGCTAGTTTCTTATTGGGCGATTGCGTCATAAAGTGGCGTGTAGACCCCTTTGACCCAGCTGTAAACGACCACAGGACCGACCCTGAGCCCATGACCTATCGGCGGAATGAACCCAATCCCTTTCTGCTTTTCCTGGTGATCCTGTGCGTCATTGGCGTGTTTTTCCTGATCCTGCTGTACACGTGGGAGCCGCCACGCCCCTCGCAGACAATCCGTGAGGAACTGAGCCGCGAGGTGATTCTGGGCACCGACGTCCCCCCGCCGGGACAGGGAAGCTGAGGCGGTGACGGCGAACCGGGGCCCCTTTCTCGACCTGTTCTTCGAGATGCTGCGCAGCGAGCGGGGCGCCGCGCGTAACACGCTGGAGGCCTATGGGCGGGATTTGCAGGGGTTTCAGCGGTTTCTTGAGCAGTCGGACAGCCTGCCGCCCGGGGACACCATGGCGCAGGCCGACGCCACCGACATCCGCGCCTATCTGGCCAGCCTCGTGGATGCCGGCCTGTCGGCGCGGTCGGCCGCGCGCAAGCTCTCGGCGCTGAAACAGTATTTCCTGTTCCTGCAGCAGGATGACCTGCGCAGCGACAACCCCGCCCGGCATATCGACGGCCCCAAGACCGGCAAGCCGCTGCCCAAGCTGGTCTCCGAAGATCAGGTCGACCGGCTCATTGGCGCAGCACAGGAGCAGGCTGCCACTACACAGAGCCCGACGGCGCTGCGCACGCTGGCAATGATCGAGCTGCTCTACGCCACCGGCATGCGCGCGACCGAGCTGGTCAGCCTGCCCATCGCCGTGGCCGCCCGCGACCCGCGGTTCCTCGTGGTGCGCGGCAAGGGCAACAAGGAACGGATGATTCCGGTCGGTGAGCCGGCGCAGGCAGCGCTGCAGCGCTATATCGATGACGGGCGTTTCGCGTTTCTGCCGCCGGGACGGGAGAGCCTGTTCCTGTTCCCCGATACTGGCAAGGCCGGGCACCTGTCCCGGCAGAAACTGGGCACGACGCTGAAGGCGCTGGCGATCAAGGCCAACGTGGACCCGGCGATCCTGTCGCCGCACGTGCTCCGCCATGCTTTTGCCAGCCATTTGCTCGCCCACGGGGCAGACCTTCGCGCGGTGCAGAGCCTTCTTGGGCACGCCGATATTTCAACCACGCAGATCTATACCCATATCCTTGATGAACGCCTGAAAGCCATTGTCGGCGCAGCTCATCCGTTGAATCTGGGTTTGTTAAGCGGCGGGGATGGGTTAGCACAGGACCACTGACACACATCGCGAGGAGAGGACGAGCATGTCCACCCCCGGGGCTCTGGAATTCGAAAAGCCGGTCAATGAACTGGAAGCGAAGATCACCGAACTCAGCCGACTGGTCGGCGGTGACGGCGGCACCGGCATGGAGTCCGAGCTGGAGAAGCTGCGCGACCAGGCCCACAAGCGCCTAACTCAGGTCTACAACAATCTCGACCCGTGGCAGAAGTGCCAGGTCGCCCGCCACCCGGACCGGCCGCAGTTCATGGCGCTGGCCGACCAGCTGCTGACCGATTACCAGCCGCTGTCCGGCGACCGCAACTTCGGTGATGACAAGGCAATCCTCGGCGGTCTGGCGCGCTTCCGCGAACGGCCAGTGGTGGTCATGGGCCACGAGAAGGGCCACGACATGGCCTCGCGCGTGACCCACAACTTCGGCATGGGCCGGCCCGAAGGCTACCGCAAAGCCATCCGCCTGATGGAGCTGGCCGACCAGTTCGGCCTGCCGGTGCTGTCATTTGTCGATACACCCGGCGCCTACCCCGGCAAGGGCGCAGAAGAGCGCGGCCAGGCCGAGGCCATCGCGCGCTCGATCCAGGCCGGGCTGCGGCTGCAGGTCCCCTCGATTGCTGTCATCACCGGTGAAGGTGGCTCGGGCGGCGCGGTCGCGCTGGCAGCCTCCAACCGGGTGCTGATGTACGAACACGCGGTATATTCGGTGATTTCGCCAGAGGGCTGCGCCTCGATCCTGTGGCGCGATGGCAAGTTCGCGAAAGACGCGGCAGGCGCCCTGAACCTGACCGCCCAGGATCTGCACCGGCTGGGCGTGATCGACGATATTGTTGAAGAACCGGTGGGCGGCGCGCACCGCCACCCTGAGCAGGCTGCCAAAGCCCTCGGCGACGCCATCGAACAGCACCTGCAGGCGCTGTCCGGGATGGCCGGCCATGCGCTCAAGCAGGCGCGGGAGCAGCGCTTCCTCGCCATCGGCCGCGAAGGGCTGGTCTAGGCCATGTCGATCCGGGACAATCTTGCCGCCGTGGGGGAAGATATCGCCCGCGCTGCCGAACGCGCGGGCCGTGCGCCTGACGGCGTGCGGCTGATCGCCGTTGCGAAGACCAAGCCGCAGAGCGCGGTGGTCGAGGCGCTGGAAGCCGGGCAGATGATTTTCGGCGAAAACCGGGTGCAGGAGAGCCAGGGCAAGTACCCTGACCTGCGCGCGGACTGGCCGGATATGGAACTGCACCTGATCGGCCCGCTGCAGACCAACAAGACCCGGGATGCAATGGCACTGTTTGACGTCATCCATACGGTCGACCGGCCAAAGCTGGTGCGGGCTCTGGCGCGCGAGGCGCAAGCGCTGGGCCGCTGCCCCTCGCTGCAGATCCAGGTGAACACGGGCGAAGAAGAGCAGAAGGCGGGGGTTCTTCCCGCGGATACCGAGGCGCTGGTGGCACTGGTGCGGGCGGAAGGCCTGCTGCTGCAAGGACTCATGTGCATCCCACCGGTGGAGGACGCGCCCAGCGGGCACTTCGCCTTCCTGAAGCGCATGAGCGACGATCTGGGGCTGCCCTGGGTGTCGATGGGCATGTCGGGTGACTACCCGGCAGCCGTAGAGCTAGGGGCGACGCATATTCGCGTCGGAAGCGCTATTTTTGGTAAGCGCGCGCCCTTAAACCCTTGAAAAATTGATACCTTATCCTCACGTCAATTTGACCAATTTCACATTGGCTCAACAAAAGCCCGTGATTGGGTGACACGCGCACGTGCAGCGCTCACATTGGTATGAACCAGCGCTCACAATGGCTTTAAACAGCGCTGACATTGGTTGTAATCGGTCTGAAGACCCCATGCACAGGAAGGAATTGCCCATGTCCGCCCCGGCTTCTGACATCACCCGCCGCCGTATTCTGCTGGTCGACGACGACCCGACCCTGCGGGAAACCCTGGCGGAGCAACTGGGCTTCCACGAGGAGTACACGGTCGGACAAGCAGAGAACGGTGCCGAAGCGATTAAGGCGATCGACGCCGACCACTTCGATGCGATCGTGCTGGATGTCGGGCTGCCGGATATGGATGGCCGCGACCTGTGCAAGCTCATGCGGCGCCGGGGGTGAAGGCGCCGATCATCATGCTGACCGGGCAGGACAGCGACGCTGATGCGATCCTCGGGCTGGATGCGGGTGCGAACGACTACATCACCAAGCCATTCCGCTTCAACGTGTTCATGGCCCGGATCCGGGCGCAACTTCGGACCCATGAGCAGTCGGATGATGCCGTCTTTAACGTTGGACCCTATGCCTTCCTGCCAGCGGCAAAAATGCTGACCAACAGCGAGACTGATCGCAAGATTCGACTGACCGAGAAGGAGACGGCGATCCTGAAGTTCCTTTATCGGGCTGGGGGCAAGGTGGTGTCACGGGACACGCTGCTCGACGAGGTCTGGGGTTACAATGCGGGGGTCAACACCCACACGTTGGAAACCCACGTCTATCGCCTACGGCAGAAGATCGAGCCTGATCCGCAGCAAAATGCGATCCTGGTCACCGAGCCCGGCGGATACCGACTGGGCGTTTGAGATTGTTTGCGCGACGCCTTGTCTCGACCGCTTCGCGGTCTTCGCCAAGGCGTCGTGCAACTCCATAGAGAGAAGACGTCAGGCCGCGTGCAACGCGGCCTGTCCGTTTTACTGCGCGGGGGAGATTTGTAAGCCGCGAAGCGGCGTCGAATCGAGCACGCAACCTCTTTCACATTGCGCTCAAAACGGCTCCATGAATACCAAGATAACTGGCGATCAGACCGGCCGATCAATCATCTCGGTCCGCAGCCGGACGTCCAGCTCCAGCGCCGTCGCATTGTCGTACGTCGCTAGCGAAATTGCGCGACCTTGTTCGATGGCGATCTGCAGGACCAGCGTTGCAATGACGTGGAAGCGCTCGACCTTGCTCTCGATCCGCAGGGCACCAGGAGCGCCATCCGCAACGTGCAAGACAAACAGGCCGCGCTTCCCCCGCGCCCCGCGTAACAGCGTACCCAGGTAGTGCAGATCCGCCCGCTCGATCCGCTTCAGATCCACCCGCGCTGGCCCGACAAACAAGGCACGGCGCTCGATAGACAGGCCAGACAGATCGACCCGGTACACCACCGTCGACAACCAGAGCATGCGGACGAGCAGGTACAGGCTTCCCACCAGTCCCAGCCCGGGCAACACAGCCCACAGCGAGGGCAGGAGCACCACAGCCCACAGGCCGAGCAGACCGGTGCCAAGGCCCCCAAGCACTGCGTCTCCGATCCACGTTCCAGCCCCGTAACGGGCCTCGAAGGGTGGCTCAGGCTGCATCGAGGGCGAGGTCGAGCACCACGGGTGCGTGGTCAGACGGCTTCTCCCAAGCCCGACTATCGCGAAATACCGAGCCACCGCGGATCAGTTCCGCGTGCGCCCGTTTCAGCCAAAGATGATCCAGCCGCCAGCCCATGTTGCGCTCGAAGGCCGGCGGATAGCGATAACCCCACCAGGTGAACAAGGGCCCTTCGGGTTGCACGGCGCGGCCAGTGTCGATCCAGCCACCAGCCTCGATGGCTTCGGCCATGATCTGACGCTCGCCATCGGAGTGCCCGACAAGGCGCCGACACTTCTTGTGGTTATGAACATCGTGTTCTTGCGGCGCGATATTGAGGTCGCCACCGGCCACGTGCAGCCCATCGCCGGCAAAGAAGGTCTTCATCTCCTCCATGAAGGCGAGCTTGTGGGCGAACTTGTCGTTGATCGTCACGTCCGGCTTGTCCCCGCCAGAGGGTACGTACAGGCTGGAAACCCGCAAATCACCGCCGCTGGTCCCAAGGGTCGCGGAAACATGACGGCCGTCGTCAACCCCGCCGATGACGGTCTTGTCGATGTCCCGCAGCGGGTGGCGCGAAGCGATAGCAACCCCGTGCTTGCCCTTGAAACCGTGCGCGCAGGTATGGGGCAGGCCCGCAGCCGCAAAGGCCTCGACCGGGAAAATCGCCGAGTCCATCTTGATTTCCTGCAGCATCAGCACGTCGGGCTGAAGCGCCTCGATGACCTGGTCCACGTGCGCCGCACGCGCCCGCAGGCCGTTCATTCCAGGTAACAATTCTCATCACGCAACCCTAGCCCTGAGGCTGGCAGGCGTCCACAAATGCGTCGAAAAGCGCCGTGCTGACGGGGTCATGGGGCACCGCCTCCGGGTGCCACTGGACGCCGAGGCAGAAGGCCCGCGCTGCGCGCAGCGACACAGCCTCCACGAGGCCGTCGCCGGCTGTGGCTTCGACCTGCAGCCCGTCGCCGACCCGATCCACACCCTGCAGGTGGAGCGAGTTGACCCGGATCGGATCGTCCGAGCCAAGAATGCCGGCCAGCACACCGCCAGGGGTGACCTGCACCCGCTGCCAGGCACCGTACTTGATCTCCGAAGCGAAGGATGTGGGCGCGCGGTGATCGTGGCGGCCGGGGGCGGTGTGCACGGTCTGCACCAGACTGCCGCCCGCAAAAACGTTCAGCTCCTGAAACCCGCGGCAGATGGCAAAGACCGGCTTGCCCGCCGCAATGCACCGCTCGAGCAGGGTCCAGGTGCAGGCGTCACGGTGGATGTCCAGCGGCAGGCTCTCGCCCGAAACCGCGCCGCCGTAGCGCTCCGGATGGACGTTGCTCAGGCTCCCGGTAAGCAGCAGGCCATCGATCCGCTCCAGCAGAGCGTCGAAGGGCGTCTGCTCCCCAAAATTGGGGATCGGCAGCGGCAGGGCACCGCGGTCGAGCAGCGGCTCGAGATACTTCTGCCCCACGGCCAGTTCGAGAAACTCGGGCGTGCGCTCGTGCTTGGGCCGGGCGCAGGTCATGACCCCGATGACCGGGGTGCTGGTACTGTCGGCCACCGTCATCAGAAGCCCGGCCGTTGGAACAGCGCGTCGGGCAAGGCCACACCATAGGCCATGGACTCCAGCCGGACGGTGGTACGCTCCCCCTTGTCGTCGATCACCTGCCACGCCCGCAACTCCAGCGTTTGGGTGTCGAGCACGAGGATGAGCTGCCCCTGATTGGGGTTGCGTCGGTCCTGCATGGTGACCAGCACCGATTCCGCCACGCGCTCGATCTTCAGCACCTTCACCCCATTGGCGAGGTCGGGATTCTCGTTGAGCAGGAATTTCAGCGGCGTCTGGTTGATCTGCCGGTGGGCCGAGGTCTCATCCTTGGTGTTGTAGGTGCCGATGAAGCGCCCGTCGGCGACCAGCAACGCCGGCGAAGGATCATCGTAGTCAAAGCGCATACGGCCGGGGCGGGCGATATAGATGTCGCCCCGGACGATCTGCCCGGCGTCGGAAATCTGCATGAAACGTCCCTGCGCCGTGGCAATCCGCTCAATCTGGTTTTCGACTTCGCCGAGGAAGGCAATCACCTGTTCGCGCGTGGTCTGGGCCTGAGCGGCGGGGGCAGTCAGCAGGCTGACAAAAGCGGCAAGCGAGAGCAGCAGCGCAGCAACAGCACCGGTGGCGGCAACAGCACCAGTGGCGGCAACAGCAAAGGGCGGCAGGGCTCGGATCATTGGAGGTCTCGTCTGTCAGAGGGCGGGCGTGGTTGGGGTGCACCGACTTCGGGTGTCGGTTGGCAAAGGGCTATTGCGATTGTGGCGCATATTTTTGCAAGCATTATGGCGTATTTGCCCCGACTTGTACTGAAAAGGCCAGTCACAAAAGCTACAGACGCGAGCTACAGACGCGCCGCCAGACCCTGAACCCACCGACCCCATTTGGTTGCCCCACGACGCGAGCGCGGCCGCAGACCGTCTGCCCGGTCGGTAACTGTGGGCGTGAACGGGGCAACAAGACGCGGGGCAGGACACCACAGTCATGCCTTGATCTCCGCCCCGCCGCCGCTCATGTTAGGAGGGCAAAATCAGGGAAAGACCCATGTTCATCCAGACTGAATCGACCCCCAACCCGGCCACGCTGAAGTTTCTGCCCGGCCTGACCGTTCTCGAAAGCGGTTCTGCGCACTTCGATACCGTCGAAGAAGCGGCGGTGTCGCCGCTGGCCGAACGACTGTTCGAAGTCGAGGGCGTCACGGGTGTTTTTCTGGGATCAGATTTCATCACGGTGCACAAGACCGACGACCGCGAATGGTTCCTCATTAAACCGTCGATCCTCGGGCTGATCATGGAGCACTTCACCGCCGGTCGGCCAGTGATGCGCGAAACCGAAGCCACGGGCGAAAGCAGCGAGGAAGACAGCAAAGTCGTCACTCAGATCAAAGATCTGCTCGACACCCGCGTCCGCCCTGCAGTGGCCATGGATGGCGGCGATATTGTCTTCCACGAGTTCAAGGACGGCGTGGTCTACCTGCATATGCGCGGCGCCTGCGCTGGCTGTCCCTCCTCGACCGCGACCCTGAAAATGGGAATCGAGAACATGCTCAAACATTATGTTCCCGATGTGCGTGAAGTCACGGCTGTCTGAGCCCTGAAATCCAGCCCTTCGGGTGGGTCACCGTCGAGATTAGGTCACATAATCCTGATTCCGCCTCATTGATGTGTGAATTCGCTGGCTGACTCCCTATGCAGCTGAGGCATTCATCCGTGAGTTACCCCTGTGAGGACGCCCCCTTGACCGGAAGTTCCCAAAAGTCTGCTGCCGCTGGTCTGGCCCTTGTGCTGCTGCTCGCCCTGTCGGCCTGCGGCGCCGTTGAGACGACGTCGACTGAGGTCGCTGAGGAGGGCGCCGGGGCAGCTGCCGACGGTGAAGCCGCGCCGGTCGACACCAGCAACCTGAGCTCCAAGGAGCGGGCCGAGGCGGCGCTGCGCGGTGTACCCGGTCAGCTTGTTGATCGTCTCTCGGCATTCGATCAGCGCATGAACCAGCTGCCAGGGCAGATGTCCGAATACTTTGCCTTTGAGGAAGACAAGGCGATCAAGGTCAAGGACGGCGGTTTCGAGTTTCAGGACGGCACCATCGACTATATCTTCTCCGAGTGGCTCCCACGGGTAAGCGGGTCTGAAGCGCGTGAAGCCCGCGCCGAAGCCGCCCGTGAAGCCCGGGCGGAAGAAGAGCGCCAGCAGCAGATCGCAGCATCGCCCCAAGGCATCGATTTCTCGCAAGCCACCCCACTGAACGCCACCGGCGCAGGCCAGGGCAACCAGTTCGCCATCGCACCCGCCTACGCGGCCGGGGCAGGACAGGCCCAGGCACAAGCCCAGGCGATGGTCAACCCGGCCAACGCCCTCTTTAACCGACCCGCCGTGAACAAGTCGCTGCCCGGCGGGATCGAAGGCGTGGGTCGCTTCTTCGACCAAAACGGCTATCGGCTGGAATCGATCCGGCGCGGCGCGCTGGTCCCACCAGTCTTCGCCCGCACCCTGCCGCGCGACATGAACAACAGCGTCCCGGCGAACAAGGACGTGTTTATTCGGCTGCTGCTGCCGCTGGTGCTCAAGGCCAACGCCGAAGTCGCTATGGAGCGCGCCATCATCCTCAACAGCGGCTATAGCGGCCCCATCCCGCAGGCCCCGGTCGAAATTCAAGCCATCGCCGCCAAGTACGATATTCAGAGCAACACCACCAATCTGCTGCAGCGGGTCGACGTGCTGCCGCCCAGCCTGATCCTCGCGCAGGCAGGGCTGGAAAGCGGCTGGGGAACCTCCCGCTACGTCCAGCAAGGCAATGCCCTGTTCGGGCAGCGGGTCTGGGACGCCAGTAAGCCGGGCATGACCCCGAACGCGCGCGATGCCGACGCAACCCACCGGGTCCGGACCTTCACCTCGCTGGAAGAATCGATCCGCAGTTATCTGCGCAATCTCAATATGAATAACGCTTACCTCGAGCTGCGCCGGACGCGGGCATCGTACCGTGCGGCCGGGCGCCCGGTGACGGCGCTCGAGCTGATCCCACGACTGCAATACTACAGCGAAGATCCGGCCTACTACCTGGGCACGCTGAACCGCATCGTCTCCGATAGCCGCCTGACCGACTTCGACCGCGCTGCGCTGTCTAACGGTCAGCCAATGAACCTGTTCCTCTAGAGACAAGCATGCTGGCGCTGGCCTTCGAGTGCGCTGGTTCGGGCCTTAACGCGGCCCTCGCCGAAGACGGGGATGTGTTGGCCCGGGAGCAGCTGAGCATGGATCGCGGGCAGCCAGCGGTGCTGGTGCCGACCCTGCAAGCCCTGTTCAAATCCGCCCATCGGCAGCCCGGCGCCTTGGACCGCATTGGCGTAACCCTCGGCCCGGGTGGCTTTACCGGTATTCGCCTGGGCATCGCCACGGGGCTGGGGCTGGCGCGTTCAGCGGGGGCTGACTTCTTCGGCCTGAATGCCTTTGACGTCTTCGCCGCCCCGGAATCCGATACCCGCAATCTCGGTGTGGTCATTGAATCCCGCCGCGAAGAACTGTTCGTCCGAACTTACGATGCCACGGGTGCAGCCCGGACCCCGGATGGCCTGCTGACCCCGCAGGAGATCCGCGAGCGCTTCAGCGAGACCCGCTGGATCGGGTCTGCCTCGAGCCGGGTTGCCACCGATACCGTCGACAGCAGCCCGGATATGGCGTGGGTCGCCCGACACCTCTCCAAAGATCCGGTTGCCCCGGGCTGGCTCCGTAATGGGCAGGGCAGCAAAGCCCCTTTACATGCGCGCGCCGGAAATCGGTGCGCCAAAGAACCAATGACGATGCAGCGCCTCAGCGTGGACGATGCCCCAGCCATGGCGCGTCTCCACGCCGAAGGCTTTGACCGCCCGTGGTCGGCGGGCGACTTCGCAGGGTTTCTGGCGAACGGAGCCTATGCAGCATTTGGCATCACTCAGGACGAAAAACTGCAGGCGATTATCCTGTATCAACAGATACCACCCGAATTGGAGCTCTGTACGCTCGTTGTCGCGCCAAAATTTCGGCGTAGCGGACTTGCACGAACATTGATTACACGCAGTCTTGCCAGCTTTGAAAATATCTCAACTTGCTATCTTGAAGTGAATGAGTACAACGCTCCCGCGAAATTGCTCTACACCGCCCTTGGCTTTGAGGTTTCCGCAGTCCGAAATGGCTACTACAAGTCTGCCGATGGATCAGCAGCGGATGCAATTGTAATGAAGTTGGTAATTCAATAATTCATATCCATTAATTCGGAAAAACATTACGGCGATATCTTGACGATACAATCAAATTGATTGATTTAATCGCATGAGTGAAATACCAACGTCTTTAATATTGCCACTGTGGTTGGCAATGAAGATTTCCAATATTTGGAGATCAGATATTTTTTCCCGAGGATTGATGTAAGATGAAAGAAAATGAAAATTCGGAGCTGCTGGCGCTGACAGCCGATATCGTTGCAGCCCACGTTTCGAACAACTCGGTGGCCGTTGGTGACCTGCCGCGCATGATTGCAGATGTCTATGACTCGCTCTCAGGTCTGGGCGAAGCGCCTGCGCCGGCTGAAGAAGAGCTGGTGCCTGCCGTTGCCATCCGCTCCTCGATCAAACCCGACTTCCTCGTCTGCCTCGAAGACGGCAAGAAGCTGAAGATGCTCAAGCGGCACCTGAAGACGGCCTACAACATGACGCCGGACGAGTACCGCCAGCGCTGGGGCCTGCCATCGGACTACCCGATGGTTGCACCGAACTACGCCGCCCAGCGCTCCAAGCTGGCCAAGGAAATTGGTCTGGGGACCCGTCGCGGGAAGAAATAATCCCGCCGACCTTTCTTCAAAAGCGGTCGCAGGGTAATGACCTTGCGGCCGTTTTTTGTTTTCATCACCCAGTGACGAAGTGATACCAACCCAGAATGACTGAGAATTCGGAAAAGCGCGTCTTTATACGCACCTACGGGTGCCAGATGAACGTCTATGATTCGGAGCGGATGTCCGAGAGCCTGGCCAAGGCCGGCTACGCCGCCACCGACAGCGCTGAAGACGCCGATCTGGTGGTCCTGAACACCTGCCACATCCGTGAGAAGGCGGCAGAGAAGGTTTATTCCGAGGTGGGCCGTATGCGGCAGCTGCGGGAGCAGCGTGGCAAGGGCCTGACCATCGCCGTCACCGGCTGTGTCGCGCAGGCCGAAGGCGCAGAAATCCAACGACGTGCACCGGCGGTCGATCTGGTCGTCGGTCCCCAGTCCTACCACCGCCTGCCCGAGCTGGTCGCGCGTGCAGAGCAGGGCGAGACGGCGCTCGTCGAAACCGATTTTCCGGTCGAATCAAAGTTCGATCACCTGCCCGAGGAGCGCTCTGCCGCCACCGGTGCAGCAGCGTTCCTGACCGTGCAGGAGGGCTGCGATAAGTTCTGCTCGTTCTGCGTGGTACCCTACACCCGGGGAGCAGAGGACTCCGCCCGGTTGACTCGGTACTGGCCGAAGCCGAACGCCTTGCGGGTCAGGGCGTGCGTGAAATCACCCTACTGGGCCAGAACGTCAACGCCTACCATGGCGCAGCGCCCAACGGCGTGGCTGGCTCGTGGAACCTCGCGCAGCTGCTGCGGGCGCTGGGAGAGATTTCAGGGCTGGAGCGGCTGCGTTTCACCACTTCGCACCCCAAGGACATGGACGACGACCTGTTCGCGGCCTTTGCCGAAAACCCGAAGCTCATGCCCTACCTGCACCTGCCGGTGCAGTCCGGGTCAGACCCGATTCTCAAGGCCATGAACCGCTCGCATACCGCCGCCGAGTACATCGAAATCATCGAACGCCTGCGCAGCATCCGCCCCGACATGGCGATCAGCGGCGATTTCATCGTTGGTTTCCCGGGTGAGAGCGATGCGGATTTCGCCGATACGCTGAAAATCGTCACTGCCGTTAACTACGCGCAGGCTTACTCGTTCAAGTACAGCCCCCGGCCCGGCACCCCGGCTGCCGGTGTCGAATTCCACGTCCCCGAAGCGGTGAAGAGCCAGCGGCTCGAAGCCCTGCAGCAACTCCTCAACGAGCAGCAGCTGGCCTTCAACCAGAGCTGCGTCGGGCGGCGGCTGTCGCTGCTGCTGGAGCGGCCGGGCAAGGAAGACGGGCAGCTGATCGGGCGCAGCCCCTATATGCAGTCGGTCCATGTCATGGCGCCGCAGCACCGCATTGGCCAGATCGTTGACGTGGACATTACTGCCGCCGGGCCTAATTCGCTCAAGGGCGAAATCGCAATGGCACAGCAAGCTGCCTGATCATGGAAGGAAACGCATGACCCAAGACACCTCGCACGCATTCCCGATTGCGGATGCAAAACTGGCACTGGATGTTTGTGGTGTACGGGATGCGAATCTCGCTCTGATCGAAGACCGGCTCAGCCTCGATATCGCCAATCGCTCGGATGAAATCATTCTGCACGGTGAAGCCGGGTCGGTGGAGCTGGGCTTTGCCGTGCTCGAAAGCCTCTACGATCGCGCCCGTCGGGGCCTGCAGGTCGAACCCGCCGACGTCGAAGCCGCCATTCGCCTCGGCCAGTCGCCGCTGGATATGCAGGGTGCGGAGAACGACCTGTTCGCGCAGAACGGCAAGGCAAACGGCGGTTCAAAGGGCAGTACGGGTCAGCCCGGCACCGCCAATATCGCCATCACCACCCGTAAGAAGTCGATTTCGCCACGCTCCCCGGGGCAGGCGCGATACCTGCTCGCCATGCGCGATCACGAGCTGACCTTCGGGGTTGGCCCGGCAGGGACGGGCAAGACCTATCTGGCTGCCGCTATGGCGATCTCGCACCTGCTCGAAGGCAAGGTGCGGCGGCTGATCCTCTCGCGCCCGGCGGTCGAAGCCGGGGAACGCCTCGGGTTCCTGCCCGGAGATATGAAGGAAAAGGTCGACCCCTATCTGCGGCCCCTCTACGACGCACTCTACGACATGCTGCCCCGGGATCAGGTTGCTAAGCGGCTGGAGGCCGGGTCGATCGAGATTGCACCGCTCGCCTTCATGCGCGGGCGCACGCTGTCGAGGCCTTCGTCATCCTCGACGAGGCGCAGAACACCACTGCCGCACAGATGAAGATGTTCCTGACCCGGCTGGGCGAGGGTTCGCGCATGGTGGTCAACGGCGACCTGTCGCAGGTGGACCTGCCGCGTGGTGTAAAGTCCGGCTTGCGGGACGCGCTCGACACGCTGCGCGATGTGAAGGGCATTGCCATCAACCGGTTTGACGCCGAAGACGTGGTCCGCCACCCGCTGGTGGGCCGGATCGTCAAAGCCTACGACTCCCACCCGGTGCCGGAGGCCGAAGCCTACAAGACCGACGCCGACCGGTCGTGAAACCGGCGCTGACCCTAGACGCGCCCGCTGCCTGGCCGCTGGATGAAACGGCGTTGCAGCCGCTGGCCGACCGCGCGGTGGAGGCGGCGCTGGCGATCGGGCTGGACGGTGTGGAAATCGCCGACCCAGCCCCCGACGGTGAGGATCCCGGGCTGAGCATTGCCTTCCTCGACGATGCGGCTCAGGCCCGGCTCAACGCCGACTTTCGCGACCGGAACGAGCCCACCAACGTGCTATCGTGGCCCGCCTACCCCGGCACCGACCCTGGGGCTGTCTGCGCGGCTGCCGCGACTGAACCGGGGCCATTGTATTGGGGGGATCTGGCACTGGCCGGGGAGACCGTGGTCCGCGAAGCCGAAGCCGAGGGCAAGACCGTTCCAGCCCACCTTAGTCATCTGATAATTCACGGTGTTTTGCATTTGCTGGGTTATGACCATATAGAGGAAGAACAGGCAGAGCTTATGGAGGGCCTCGAACGGCGCGCCATGGAACAGCTTGGATACAGTGATCCCTATGGAGACAGCACAGACGCGCAATGACAGCCAGGCCCCAATTTCGCCTCACGGCTGCACCAGTCTGACCCGATCATGACAACCACCGCCGAACCCTCCGACCCGTCCTCGTCCCCGGAAAGCCAAGACAGCGCAGCCCCGCAGCGGCTGGGCCAGCGCGTGCTCGCGCTGCTGCGCCGCTTCCGCCCCCAGCGCAGCGACCGGGACGCGATCGAAACCATCCTCGAACAGCCGCAGAACCACGAGACCAGCGATTTTGACGCCGACGAGCGCAAGATGCTGTCCAACATTCTGCAGCTCAAGCACCGTACGGTCGAAGACGTGCTGGTGCCCCGCGCCGAAATCATCGCCATCGACGTGGAGGCAAGCATTGATGACGTGATCGAGCTGGCTGCGGCCGAGGGCCATTCGCGGCTGCCCGTTTTCGGCGACGATATGGACGACATCCGGGGTCTGGTGCACATCAAGGACTTGCTCGCCGCCAAGGCGCGCGGCTCCAACGAAGGCATCGACGCCATCTTGCGCACGCCGATATTCGTGGCGCCGTCCATGCCTGTGCTCGACATGCTGCTGGATATGCGCACGAAGCGCCGCCACATGGCCTTCGTCGTCGATGAGCACGGCGGGATCGACGGGCTGCTTACGATCGAGGATCTGGTCGAGGAGATCGTCGGCGATATTCAGGACGAGCACGACGAGAACGACGGCGAGATCGTCACCATCGAAGACAACGAATTCGAGGCCCACGCGCGGCTGGAGCTGAGCGAGCTGGAGGCCAAAATCGGCCGCTTCCTGACCGACGAGGACCGCGAAGAAGACGTGGAAACGCTCGGCGGGCTGGTTTTTGCCATGGCCGGGCGGGTGCCGCTGCGTGGCGAAGTGCTGACCCACAGCTCGGGTTGGCGGTTCACGGTGATGGAGGCTGATCCCCGCCGGATCCGCCGGGTGCATATCGAGCTGGCCAGCAACCCCCTGCGCCGCCGCCGTCGGCTGACCCCGCCAGAACCGGTTGAAGCGGCCCCCGACGTGACTGTTGAAGGCGCTCCAGACACCCCAATGAATGCTGACCAAGAATCGGCGCTGACCGATGCGGCTGAAGCGGTTGAGGGTACGAGCGAAGGTCCGAGCGAAGCCGCAGCCAAGCCCCGGGTGAAATCCACGCCGAAGCCGAAACCAAAGCCAGCGGCAAAACCGAAGGCAAAGGCCAAGTCGAAGGCAAAGGCATCGGCCCCGGCTCAGGCAGCCGGGGACTAGAGCGCCTTGGACAGGCTGACCCGGCTGGGGCCGTTGCGCAGCGCGTTCGTGCTGTTCGTTCTGGGGCTGACCACGGCTCTGGCACAACCGCCGGTCTGGTTTCTGCCGGTGCTCTGGATCGCCTACCCCATCGCCCTGCGCCTCATTCTCCACCGCCCGGGCTGGGCGGGGGCATGGCTGCTGATCTGGGCTTTCTGGTGGGGGCAGATTACCGGCGGCATGTACTGGCTGGGCTGGATTGTCGGGGTCGATCTGGCGACTTACTGGTGGGTTACACCCTTTGCTGTGCTCGGCCTGCCGGGCTTTCTGGCACTGGTGCAAAGCCCGCTGTGGCTGGCCGTCTGGTGGCTGGTCCGGCGCCTGCAGGCTGGGACCCTCGCCGCCCTGCTGCTGTTTGCCGGGGCGGCCATGCTCGCGGAAGGTTTTCGCGGCTGGGTGTTTACCGGCCTGCCATGGGGACCGCTGGGGAACGGTCTGGGGCTTTCACCCTCTGACGCTGCAATTGGCGGCGTGGATCGGTGTGTTCGGGCTGACCGCGCTGACCACGCTGAGCGCCACCGCCCCGCTGCTGCTGCTCCGGGAACGGCGCTGGCGCGACGGGCTGGCGGTGACGCTGGCGCCGCTGGTGCTGCTGCTCGGCTTTGGCCTGTGGCGGCTGGGCGCGGTGCAGGAAACCGCCGCAACCTCGACCGATACCATCGTGCGGTTGGTGCAGCCGGGAACAAATTCGCTGATCCGTTTGCCGGAGGCTGAGCAGCGCCAGCGCGTGACCGATCTGGTCAGGCTCAGCTTCCCCGAAGCGGCTGAAGGTGGGGTTTCCGCCGCAGACGTCGCCATCTGGTCCGAATCCTCGATCCAGTTCTTCATCGATTTCTACCCCGAAGAGCTGGCCTGGCTGACAGAACAGCTGCCCGAAGGCGCGCAGGTCATCGCCGGGGGCTGGGCGCCTCGCCACCCGACGGCCCCGACCCACCACAGCCCACCAACACCGCCTATTTCATCACCGACGCTGGCATTCAGGAGCGCCACGACAAAGCGCATCTGGTCCCCTTTGGCGAGTTTCTGCCGTGGTTCGTATCGTGGATCCCGATCCCGGCGTTTTCGGCTGGCTCGTTCTGGCAGGGCGAAGGCCTGAGCACGTGGCAGCCCGGCGATATGCCGGCGGGCTCGCCGCTGATCTGCTACGAGATGATCTTCCCCGGCGCGGTGATCCGGCGAGACGGGCCGCGCCCGGCGTGGATGGTCAATATCTCCAACGATGGCTGGTACGGCGATACCTCCGGCCCCCGCCAGCACTTCATCTTTGCACGCTTCCGGGCCGTCGAAGAGGGGCTGCCCATGGTCCGGGTCGGCGGAACCGGTATTTCCGGGGTGATCGATGCCGCCGGACGCGTTCAGGCGCGGATTCCCTACGGCACCGCAGACGTTGTCGATGTCAGCCTGCCGCAGGCTTTGCCGCTCACCCCCTACGGCCGTGCTGCCCGACTGATCTTCTGGCTGGTCGCCGGCAGCTTCCTGCTTGCGGGCCTCACGCTAGGGTCGATTATGCGCCGTAGCTGACTCGTTCATAAGTTGCGGATACTGATTGAAAATGCACTCATAAATTTGTATTTCCTTTGTATCAATTTATAGATACCGGGAGGAACAACTGGTGAAGGCACCGACAGGCAACCGTCGCGGCAGACCACCCATCAGCGATGGCCAGGGCCATCCGATCGACCGGCACGTCGGCACACGCATCAAGGCGCGGCGGCTGATCCGCGGCATGACACAGGAAGATCTGGCCAAGGCCGTCTCCCTCTCTTTCCAGCAGGTGCAGAAGTACGAGCGCGGCGCAAACCGTGTTTCCGCCGGTCGGCTGTCCGAGCTGGCGCGGGCGCTGAGCGTGCCGATTCAGTACTTTTTTGACGAGTTCAGGGAAGAGGGGGAGGACGGCACCCCGATCCTGACCCTGCGCGAAGACCACGCCGATATGGAATCGGTTGATCGCATCGGCGACCCGGAAATCAGTGAACTGGTCCGCGCTTTCATCAAGCTGGAGCGAAGCAACGTCCGGCGGACGGTCATCCGGCTGATGTCGGCCATGGCGACCGCAGACGCCGAAGAAGCCGCAGCAGCGCTGGAGGCCGACAGCGCGCGGGCGGACGACTCCGGGGCTTGACCATAATGGCCGGGTTCCGGCAAACACCGGCCATGGCCAAACCACCTTCATCACGCGACTTCCAGCCCCACCGGGGTGAGGACGAGGCATCAGGCGACGGCGTCCGGCACCTCTGGGGCCGGCTGTCGGGTCGCCCGCTCAAGCCCAAGCTGGCGCGGATGATGACCGACGTGCTGCCCACCATCGCCTGCGTCCCCGATGACCAAGGGAAGATCGACCTGCCCGCGCTGTTTGGCGGGGCGGCGCCAGAGCGGTTGTGGGTCGAGGTCGGGATCGGTGCGGGTGAACATCTGGCGTGGCAGGCCGCCGCAAACCCGGACGTTGGCCTGATCGGGGCAGAATTCTTCCTCAACGGGGTCGCGTCGGCCGTGCGCCACGTCGATGATCAGGGGCTGAGCAACGTCCGCATCATGCACGGTGACGGGCGCGTGCTGGTAGAGGGGCTGCCCCCGGCCAGCGTCGAGCGCGCCTTCATCCTGCACCCCGACCCCTGGCCCAAGCGTCGGCACTGGGAGCGGCGCATCATCCAGCCCGCGATGATGGACGCACTGGCGCGGGTGATCCGCCCGGGCGGCATTCTGCGACTTGCAACCGACCACGCCGATTATCAGCCGTGGATGACGCGCATTGCGCTCGCCCACCCCGGTTTTCGCTGGCTGGCGCAGGGCGCGGACGACTGGCGTCGCCGCCCCGCGGACTGGCCCCAGACCCGCTATGAGGCAAAAGCAATGCGGGAAGGACGTCTGCCGCTGTACTTAAGCCTTGAGCGCCGGGGCGATTGAGCCTATATCCGCAGTCAGTTGGCCCGTGACGTTCTAGCGCTTCACGCGACGCCCTTGGAAACAAGCGGGCCCCCGGCCCGCTTTTTTGTTTTCTGCAACCCCTCGACTGATCGCTGTTGAATGATGGAACGCCTTGAGCGCCCTATTGGCCCTTTGGCCCGGATCGAAGACGACATTGACGCCATGCTGGCGGCCATGGGCTTTGATTTGGTGCGCCTGCTGCTGATCGGCTCGGAGAAGCCGCGGCTGCAGCTGATGGCGGAGCCGTCCAACGGCGACCCGATGACGGTCGAGCACTGCGAGGAAATCTCGCGCGCGCTGTCCGCGCTGCTGGATGTTGAAGACCCGATCAAGGACGCCTTCACGCTGGAAGTCAGCTCCGCCGGTCTGGACCGGCCGCTGACCCGGCTGGCGGACTTCGAGCGCTTCACCGGCTTCAAGGCCAAGGCCGAAACCCGGCATCTGGTCGACGGCCGCCGCCGCTTCTCCGGGATCATCGCCGGGGTTGAGGGCGATCAGATCGTGCTCCGCACCGAGGACAGCGAGCCGGAAAGCAACGACGAAGCGCGCCTGAACTTCGGCGACCTGGCCAAGGCCAAGCTGGTCGCCACCGACGAAACTCTTTGAGCTGGCCAAGGCAGGCAAACTGCCCCGACCAGTCGCAGCCCCAGCGGCAGCATCAGAGCCTACACAGACGACAGACCCTAACGACCCCACCACCGGGCAAGACCCGGAAAGCTGAGGAAACACCAATGGAAAACGTGGTTCAAACAACGGCGACCCCGCGTCTGGAATTGATCCAGATGGCCGACATGGTTGCGCGTGAAAAAGGCATCGAGCGCGACGAGGTGCTCGAAGCGATGGAAAAGGCCATCGAGCGCGCCGGCCGGCAGAAATACGGGGTGGATCACGACATCCGCGCGAACATCGACCGCAAGAACGGTCAGATCTCGCTGCACCGCTACCGCGAAATCGTGGAGCTGCGTGAAGAAGTCGAAGACGACATGACGCAGATCACCCTGCGCGACGCCCACTTGTTCGACGAAGCCCTCGGGGTCGGCGACTTCCTGACCGAAGAACTGCCGCCCATCGACCTGGGCCGGATCGCCGCCCAGTCGGCCAAGCAGGTGATCGTGCAAGAGGTTCGCTCCGCCGAGCGCAAGAAGCAGTACGAGGAATTCAAGGACCGCAAGGGCGAGGTCATCACCGGCCTGGTCAAGCGTGTTGAGTACGGCAACGTCTACCTCGACCTCGGCCGGACCGAGGCGGTGCTGCGCCGTGATGAGCTGATCCAGCGCGAGAAGCCCAAGGTCGGCGACCGGGTCCGCGCCTACATCTACGATGTGCGCGAAGAAACCCGCGGCCCGCAGATTTTCCTCTCCCGCACCCACCCGATTTTCATGGCGAAGCTGTTCTCCATGGAAGTGCCGGAGATTTACGACGGCCTGATCGAGATCAAATCGGTCGCCCGCGACCCCGGCTCCCGCGCAAAGATCGCGGTGATCAGCCACGAGGCCAACATCGACCCTGTCGGCGCCTGTGTCGGTATGCGCGGTAGCCGTGTGCAGGCCGTTGTCGGCGAGCTGCAGGGCGAGAAGATCGACATTATCCCGTGGTCCGAAGACATCGCGACCTACGTGGTCAACGCGCTCGCACCGGCAGAGGTGACCAAGGTCGTCCTCGACGAGGAAGCCGGGCGGATCGAAGTCGTCGTTCCGGATGATCAGCTGTCGCTGGCCATCGGCCGTCGCGGGCAGAACGTCCGCCTTGCGTCGATGCTGACCGGTCTGGAAATCGACATCCTCACCGACGAAGAAGAATCCGGCCGTCGTCAGGAAGAATTCAACCAGCGCTCGGCGCTGTTCGTCGACGCGCTGGACGTCGAGGACGTGATCGCCCACCTGCTGGTTGCCGAAGGCTTCACGGCCGTCGATGAAATCGCCTTTGTCCCCGTGGACGAGCTGGCGGCGATCGAGGGCTTCGACGAGGAAATCGGCGAGGAACTGCGCAACCGTGCCCGCGACTGGCTGGCGCTGGAAGAAGACCGCAAGGACGTCGAGCGTAAGGAAATCGGCGTGACCGACGAAGTCGCAGCGCTCGAGGGCCTGACCCCATCGATGATGGTCATTCTGGGCAACAACGGCATCAAGGAACTGGACGACGTCGGCGACCTCGCCGGGGACGAGCTGGCCGAGATGCTGGCGGGCCTTCGAAATGACCGAAGAAACCGCCAACACCATCGTCATGGCCGCCCGCGCGCACTGGTTCGAAGACTAAGGCCAACGGAAAGCAGGAGCCACAGAGAGACAGCCCATGCCCAAGAAGGACCCACAGCGCAAATGCGCGGTAACCAACCAGGTCGCCGACCGGGACGCTTTGCTGCGTTTCGTGCTCGATCCGGACGGTTGCGTGACCTTCGACTCGGGCAAACGGCTGCCGGGACGTGGAATCTGGTTAACTCCGCACCGGGATGTGCTAGAGACTGCCGTAAAGAAGAACGCCTTCGCCCGCGCAGCGAAAACCCCGGCCCGGGTGCCGGGGGATTTGGTGTCAAAGGTGGAGCAGCAGGTCCGGAAGACGAAACTGGACCGGTTGGGTCTGGCACGACGGTCTGGCGCTCTGATCGTCGGCACGGAGAAAACCCGGGACAAGCTGCGGCAGGAAAGCTGGCGCTGCTGGTGCTGGCCTCCGATGGCAGCCCGCGAACCACGGCTCCGCTCATTCATCTCGCCGGTCAGACTGGGACCGAGGTGCTGGTGAGCGAAAGCGCTGAAACACTGGCACAGGCCCTCGGCCGTGCCACAGCCGTCTGTTCGGGGGTTCTTGATGCCCGGATGGCGGCAACAATTCTGGCAGACCACGCCCTGCACAGCGGCGTCGGCCTGTCGACTGATCCGACGGTCGCCGAGGCGGCTTCATAGTAACAGCATCCCCTCTGCGGGGATCACAAGCACGGGTATGAATGCAATGCGCTGACAATCCCGAAAGGATGATGCGGCACCTGCCGCGGTGAGAAGGGTTTTGAGACACAATGTCGACCGATAACAACAACAACGGCTCCGAGAGCAAGCAACCGCTCCGACTGTCCAAGCCAGGCAAGCTTGAGCTTCGCAAGACGGTGGACGCCGGTCAGGTGAAGCAGTCGTTCAGCCACGGGCGGTCGAAGACCGTCGTGGTCGAGAAGCGGACCAAACGCACCTTTGAGCGGGGCGCCACCGGCAAGATGGCTGCCGTACCGAATCAGGAGCTGGCCGAAGGTCTTGCCAGCCTGAAGAAATCCGGCCCGTCGAGCGATCAGGACCGGGCAGATGCCGCCCGCCGCGCCGCCGAACGCGCCTTCCGCGACGAACCCGTTGACGGTCTTACCGCATCCGAGCGTGAAAAGCGTATTGCCGTTCTGGAGCAGGCCAAGGCCCGTGAAGAAGAGCGCGCCGAACAGGTCGCCGCCGACGCCGCCCGCCGCGAGCAGGAGCGCAAGTCCCGCGAAGCCGCCGAGCGCGCCCGCCAGGACGGGCTGCGCCAGCTGGCCGAGGCTGAGGAAGCCCGCCGCCAGGCCGAGCGCGCCGCCAAGGAAGCCGACGCCGCACCGAAGGCAGCAGAGCCAACCAGCGACGCCCATTCGAAGGAAGCCCTCGCCGACGCCTCGGTCGAACCCCCTGCTGACAATGTTCGCACCAAGAAGGGCGAGACCCCGCCCCGGCCGCAGCGCGGCCCGGAAGAAGCACCGGTCTTCGGCCGTGTGAAAAAGGGCAAGGGCGCTGACGATCAGGGCAAGAAAACCACTCTGCGCGCCAAGAATGACGGTGGCCGCCGCCGCAGTTCCCGCCTGTCCGTCGCTGATGCGCTGGAGGGGGATGAGGACCGGATGCGTTCGCTGTCGTCGATCCGTCGTCAGCGCGAGCGGGAGAAGCAGCGCGCCAAGGAAGCGCTGGCCACCCAGCAGAAAATCGTGCGTGAAGTCATCGTACCGGAAACCATCACCGTCGGCGAACTCGCCAACCGTATGGCCGAGCGCTCGGGTGACGTGATCCGCGAGCTGATGAAAATGGGCGTGATGGCCACGGTGAACCAGTCAATCGACGCCGATACCGCCGAACTGGTGGTGGCGGAACTGGGCCACACCATCCGCCGGGTTGCCGATTCTGACGTTCTCGAAGGCCTCGACGCGCCGACCGACGACGACGGTGCTGTGGCGCCGCGTCCACCGGTTGTGACGGTCATGGGCCACGTCGATCACGGCAAGACCTCGATCCTCGACTTCTACCGCAAGGCCAACGTGGTCTCCGGTGAGGCCGGGGGCATCACCCAGCACATCGGCGCCTACCAGGTGCAGTCGGCGGGTGGCAAACTGATCACCTTCCTCGACACCCCGGGCCACGCCGCCTTTACCGAGATGCGTGCCCGTGGCGCCAACGTCACCGACATGGTGATTCTGGTTGTCGCCGCCGATGACGGCATCATGCCCCAGACCGAGGAAGCCATCGCCCACGCCAAGGCGGCCAACGTGCCGCTGATCGTTGCCGTCAACAAGTGTGACCGCCCGGACGCCGACCCGCTTCAGGTTGAGCAGGCACTGCTTCAGCACGAGGTGCAGGTTGAATCCATGGGCGGTGAAGTGCAGGTCGCCCATGTCTCCGCCCTCAAGGGTGACGGCATGGACACCCTGCTCGAAGCCATCGAGCTGCAGTCCGAAGTTCTCGACCTCAAGGCCAACCCTGACACCCGTGCCTCCGGCGCCGTCGTTGAAGCCAAGATGGAGAAAGGCCGCGGATCGGTCGCCACCGTGCTGATCCAGCGCGGTACCCTCAACGTCGGCGATGTCTTCGTTGCAGGCACCGAGTGGGGCAAGGTCCGGGCGCTGGTCAACGATCAGGGCCAGCAGGTCAAGCACGCGACACCAGCCACGCCGATCGAAGTTCTGGGCCTCAACGGCACCCCGGTCGCTGGTGACGAGTTCATCGTGGTCGAGTCCGAGGCCCGGGCGCGTGAGGTTGCTGAATTCCGTCAGGCCAAGGCCAAGGAAGCCGCATCGCTGGCCTCCAAGGGCTCGCTGGAATCCATGTTCTCCGCGCTCAAGGAAGGCTCGGCCGAAGAGCTGCCGATCGTCATCAAGGGCGACGTGCACGGTTCGGTCGAGGCCATCATCGGCACCCTGCAGAAGCTGTCGACCGACGAGGTCAAGGTCAACGTCCTGCACCAGGGCGTCGGCGGTATCACCGAGTCCGACATCACGCTGGCCCGCGCGTCGCAGGCCATGGTGGTGGCCTTCAACGTCCGCGCCAATGCGCAGGCGCGCGACAGCGCCAAGCGCGACGGCATCGACATCCGCTACTACTCGATCATCTACGAGCTGGTCGACGACGTAAAAGCGCTGATGAGCGGTCTGCTCAAGCCTGAGGAACGCGAGAGCTACCTCGGCTACGCGAGCATTCTGGAAACCTTCAACGTCACCAAGGTCGGCCGGGTGGCCGGTTGCCGGATTACCGATGGCGTGGTCAAGCGCGGCGCCAAGGTACGCCTGCTCCGCGACGACACGGTCATCCACGAAGGCACGCTCAAGACCCTGCGCCGCTTCAAGGATGAAGTGCGTGAGGTCGCCAATGGCCTCGAGTGTGGTATGGCGTTCGAGAACTATCAGGACATCCAGGTCGGCGACCAGATCGAGTGTTTTGAGATCGAAGAAATCGCACGCGAGCTCTGAAGGCTCGGCTGAAACACCGAACGCCGCGCCCCTGATGGGACAGCGGCACTCGGGGCTGGCCGTCGGCTTTGCCGCGCTGTTGGCCTTGTGTGTCGGTGTCGGATGGTTCGGGGGCTTTGCCAGCCCGGCGCATTCTCAAACGCCGTCTCAAACCCAATCCCGCGAAACAATCCGGGTCATCGCCACTCCCCTGCCTGCACCAACCGATCTGCCGCCCGCCTTCAGCTGGGTCGGCGGACTGGCCCTGAGTGCGGAGAACCCGCGTTTGGGCGGGGTCAGCGGCATCGGGGTCGGGCTGGTGCCCTCGGGCGTCGAGCGCGGTGTGCGGCTGCTGGCCGTGACCGACGATGGCGACCTGCTCACCGGTGATCTGATGCTGGATTGGACGGATGACCTCCGCCTCGAAGGCCTGGCCGGAAACAGCCTGCAACGTTTACCCGATCCGCGACCGACAGACCGACCTGCCGGCGCGACAGGCCGAATCACTGACCGCGTGGCAGGGGCAGCTGGCGCTGGGCTTCGAGCAGCGTCACCGGGTCGGCCTGATGGACGGCGACGCTCTGGTGAGCGACCTACCGGTTCCCATCGCCCTGCGTGATCTGGGGCGGAGCAACGCGGGTGTAGAGGCTTTGGCAACGCTGCCCGACGGGCGGCTGTTCGCCGTTGCCGAAGGGGTTCAGCGCGAAGGTGGCCTGCGCGCCTGGGTCCATGAAGCTGGCAGCCAAGACTGGCCGATACTGGTCTACGAATGGGACGGCGAGTTCGCCCCGACAGGCGCCGACGTCAGCCCCGACGGGCGCTGGCTGGTGCTGAGCGAGCGCCGCTTCATCTCCATGCGTGAGCCGCTGCGCAACCGGCTGGTGCGGGTGCCGGTGAGCGCGGTTGAACCGGGCGCCCGGCTGGATCCCGAAGTCATCCTCGACCTCGACCCAATCCTCGGCGCCATCGCCAACGTGGAATCGGTGTCGCTGATGGCCACCGAAGAACCGGGTACGGTGCTGATCTTCCTCGCCACGGATAACAATTTCATTGGGCTGCTGCCCACTATGCTCGCCGTCCTGCTCTGGCGCCCGGGCTAATTTTCCCCTAAGACCAAGCCGTTACCCGACCCGAGCCGGAACACCCGCAGGCCTCCTGCCTGCCGGGCCGCGCACCGGGGTACAACTGGAGAAAAGACGAATGACACAGCAGCAGTCTGCCGCTCTGCCGGCGCTGGTGATTGCCGGCGCGCTCATGGCCTTCGTGGTCTACATTTCCAACGTGCTGGTCGGCATCCGCATCGGATGGCTCAATGAAAACTGGTTCAACTACGGCCAGTTCACCTTTCCTGTTGCCTTCCTGATCACCGACATCATCAACCGCCTGTTCGGCGCGCGGCGCGCGCTGTGGGTCATCGCCATCGGTTTTCTCGGTGGTGTCGCCTTCTTCGTGGCCAGCGGTAGCAGCGTCGGCGCCGTTTTTGCTGACCCTTGGTCGGTTGGTCGGATCGCGCTGGGGTCGCTGACTGCCTTCGTCGTCGGACAGGTGCTGGACATCGGCATTTTCAACAGCCTGCGCCAGCGCGCGTGGTGGGTCGGGCCGCTGGTCAGCTCGCTGGTCGCCAGCCTGATCGACACGGTTATCTTTTACGGCATCGCCGCGGGCGGCTCGGAGAACTGGATGAACTTCGCCAGCGTCGATTTCGGCGTTAAGGCGCTGGTCGCAGTAGTGGCGCTGGTGCCGATCCGGCTGGTAATCGCCGGAATGTTTGCCCGGTCGGGCAGCACGAATGCGGCTTAGCGACTTCGATTTCAGCCTGCCCGAGGCGCTGATCGCCCAGCGCCCGGTTTACCCCCGTGCCGCAGCACGCCTGCTGCACGTACGGGGGGACGGCAGCCGGGTGGACCGGACCTTTGCCGACCTTGCCGCCTGCCTGCGCGATGGCGACTTGCTGGTGTTCAACAACAGCCAGGTCTTCGCCAGCCGCCTGATCGGCCAGCGCGAGCGGGACGGGCAGCGGTTCGACGGTCGTATCGAAGTGACGCTGGTTGCAGAAACCGACGAACCCAGCGCTCTGGGTCTGCTACGCCCGCCCGGGCAAGAAGCTCGAACCCGGCGACGGCCTGCATTTCAGTGACCGGCTCAGCGCCGTGGTCGAGGCCAAGGACGGCGCCGACATCAAACTCCGCTTCGACGCGCAGGGCGCGGATCTGCTGGAAACCATCGACGCGCTGGGTCACATGCCGCTGCCGCCCTATATCCGCCGCGCCAAGGGCGGGGAGAGCCGCGACCGCGAGGACTACCGCACCTTCTGCGGGCGGTAGATGGGATCGCTGGCCGCCCCAACCGCGAGCCTGCACTTCGACGAGGAAACGCTGGAGAGCCTGAGAGCCGCCCGCGCGCTCGGGGTCGCCGAGGTCCGTCTCGATGTCGGTCTGGGCACCTTTGCCCCAATCCGCAGCGACGATATCAGCGACCATCAGATGCACCACGAATCCTGCGCACTGGACGCGGACAACGCCGCCCTGATCGCCAGCGCCCGCGCCGAAGGCCGCCGCGTCGTCGCGGTCGGCACCACCGTGCTGCGCGCGCTGGAGAGCCTGCGCGGGCAGGCCGGCGCGATGAGCACGGATATTTTCCTCAAGCCCGGCGATGACTTCCACGTCGTCGACGCGCTGATCACCAACTTTCACCTGCCGCAGTCGACGCTGTTCATGCTCGTCTGCGCCTTCAGCGGGACCGAGTCGATGAAGGCCGCATACGACCACGCCATCGCAGCCGAATACCGGTTTTTCAGCTACGGAGACGGCTGTTTTCTGGAGCGACCCACGGGATGAGCGACTTTTCTTTTGAGATTCTAGGCACCGATGGCGCGGCACGGCGCGGGCGCCTGCACACGGCACACGGCACGGTCGGACCCCGGCCTTCATGCCCGTGGGCACAGCGGCGACGGTAAAGGCGATGATGCCGGAGAGCGTCCGCGCCACGGGCGCTGAGATCATCCTCGGTAACACCTATCACCTGATGATTCGGCCGACGGCTGAGCGCATTCACCACCTCGGCGGCCTGCACAAATTCATGCACTGGGACGGGCCGATCCTGACCGATTCAGGCGGCTATCAGGTGATGTCGCTGGCCGACCTGCGCAAGATGACGGAGGAGGGGTCACCTTCCGCTCGCACATCGACGGCAGCAAGCACCGGCTGACCCCGGAAGACTCCATGCACATCCAGCATCTACTGGGTTCAACCATCACCATGGCGCTGGATGAGTGCACGCCCTACCCCCATCGACAAGCTCGGCGCGGACACCTCCATGCAGCTGTCGATGCGCTGGCCAAGCGGTCCCGGGAGGCCTGGGTCGACCGCCCGGGCTACGGCATTTACGGGATTGCGCAGGGCTCGACCTTCGCCGATCTGCGCGAAGAATCGATCCGCGCGCTTGAGCCCATGGACTTCCACGGCATCGCCGTCGGTGTCTCGCCGTAGGCGAAGGTCAGGATCCTGATGTTCGAAACGCTGGACGCCTGCGAACCGCACCTGCCGCGGGACAAGCCGCGCTACCTCATGGGCGTGGGCAAGCCGCTGGATCTGGTCGGTGCCGTGCGCCGTGGGATCGACCAGTTCGACTGCGTACTGCCAACGCGGTCGGGGCGGACGGGGCAGGCCTTCACCTGGCGCGGGCCGATCAACATGCGCAACGCCCGGCACCAGGACGACCCGCGCCCGATCGACGAGGATTGCAGCTGCCCCGCCTGCCGCAACTATTCGCGCGCCTACATCCGCCACCTGCACCGCGCCGATGAAATGCTCGGCGCCATGCTGTTGTCGTGGCACAATATCCAGCACTATCAGGACCTGATGGCGCGGATGCGCTCGGCGATCGAGGCCGGCGCCTTCGCTGACTTTGAAGCCGGAGTGGTGGCGGGTTATGCCCGAGGCGACATCGACCCCCTTGACCCCGCTGCGTTGAAGCAGCGGATCGACGCCGAAGCCCGGGCGCTGGGCTTTGATGCCGTTGGCTTTGGCCCGGCGCAGATCCCGGCGCGCAACCAAGCGCGCTATCAGGACTTCGTGGCCAGCGGCCAGCATGGCACCATGGACTGGATGGAACGGCGGCTGGACGAGCGCGCCGACCCGCAGACCCTGTGGAAGGGGGCGAAGTCGGTCATCGCCGTCGGCCTCAACTATGGCCCGGACAGCGACCCGCTGGACCGGCTGCGGGATCCCGGCCGCGCCAACTTCTCGGTCTACGCCGAAAACCGCGACTACCACGATATCCTGAAGAAGAAGCTCAAGCGGCTGGGCCGATGGATCGGGGAGGAGACCGGGCAGGCGCTCAAGGTCTTCGTCGATACCGCCCCCGTCCCGGAGAAGGCGCTGACCGCGCAGACCGCCGTGGGCTGGCAGGGCAAGCACAGCAACCTGGTGTCGCAGGATTTTGGTTCGTGGCTGTTTCTCGGGCTGATCTACCTCGGCTTCGAACTGCCTGCCGACAGCCCCAGTGACGATCACTGCGGCAGTTGCAGCCGCTGCATCGACGTCTGCCCCACGGCGGCGATCCCTGCGCCTTACCAGCTCGACGCCACCCGCTGCCTCGCCTACCTGAGCATCGAGCACGACGGCCCGATCCCGGTGGAGTTCCGCGCCGCCATGGGTAACCGGATCTATGGCTGCGACGACTGCCTCGCGGTCTGCCCTTGGAACAAGTTCGCGCAGGCCACGGCGGAAGCCGGGTTCCAGCCACGGGCCTTGCTCGCCGACCCCCGGCTGCTGGATTTTGTCGGCTATGACGACGCGCAGTTCGGGCCGCCTTTTCCGGGTCGCCGGTCAAGCGGATCGGGATAGTGCGCTTCCTGCGAAATCTGGCGATCTGTCTGGGGAATTCCGGGCACGAAAAAAGCGCGCGGGCCGTTGGAACAGCTCGCGCGCCATGAAAACGCTGTGGTGGCTGAAAGCGCCGCGTGGGCGCTGGATCAGCTCAGGTCAGACACACCGGCAGCTTAGGCCGCGGCAGCCTGCGCCTTTTCCAGCCGCTTCTTGATGGCCAGGGCGTCCGGGCCAAGCTTGCGGTTCGGGGGTCCCCATCAGGAACGAGTCCAGACCGCCGTTCTTTTCGATGGTGCGGATCGCACGGGTCGACAGGCGGACGCGGACGCCTTCCTGCAGGATGTCGGAATGCAGGGTCGCGTTCTGCAGGTTGGGCAGCCAGCGACGACGCGTCTTGTTCATCGCGTGCGAAACGTTGTTACCACACTGCGGCTTGCGGCCGACGAAATCACAACGGCGGGACATAAGCCTCGCTCCTAATCTTCAATCGTGTTTACACGGATGCAGCTTTCTACGCAAAGACGTCCGGAAAAGCCAGACCTAAGCTCTGCGAGCCTTACTCATCTGCTTCCTGCTGTGAATGCCACATGTGCGCATAAACCCCGTCGCGCTCCAGCAAGGCCTGATGTGACCCGCGTTCGGCGATGCGCCCCTTGTCGAGAACGATGATTTCATCGGCGTCGACCACAGTCGACAGGCGGTGGGCGATCACCAGCGTAGTACGGTCGCGCGATACGGCGGCAAGGGAGGCCTGAATCGCCGATTCGGTATCGGTATCGAGGGCAGACGTCGCTTCGTCGAACAGCAGGATCGAGGGATCTTTGAGGATGGTGCGGGCGATGGAAACCCGCTGGCGCTCGCCGCCGGAGAGCTTCAGCCCGCGCTCACCCACGCGGGTGTCATAGCCCTCGGGCAGGTCGAGAATGAAGTCGTGGATCTGGGCCAGTTTGGCGGCTTCGATCACGTCCTCCAGCGACGCGTCGGGCCGACCGTAGGCGATGTTGTAGGCGATGGTATCGTTGAACAACACGGTGTCCTGCGGGACGATGCCGATGGCTTCGCGCAGCGAGGCCTGCCTGACGCGGCGGATGTCCTGCCCGTCGATGCGGATGGCGCCATCCCAGACATCGTAGAACCGGAACAGCATCCGGCCGATAGTGGACTTGCCCGACCCCGAAGGCCCGACGATGGCGAGGGTCTTGCCCGCTTCGACGCTGAAATCGAGGTCGTGGAGGATCTGGCGGTCGTCGTTGTAGCCGAAATTCACTGTCTGGAAGTCGAGCTGTCCGCCGTCAATCTGCAGCGCAGGTGCGCCGGGGCTGTCCGGGATCTCGCGGTCGACGTCGAGCAGGTTGAACATGTACTCCATATCCACCAGCCCCTGCCGGATCTCACGGTAGGCAAAGCCGAGGAAGTTCAGCGGCAGATACAGCTGGATCAGATAGGCCTGAATGGCGACGAAATCGCCGACCGTCATCTCCCCGGCCAGCACCTGCGGCACCGACAGCGACAGCAGCAGCACCAGCCCGCCGGCAATAATAACCCCCTGCCCGATGTTGAGCAGCGACAGCGACAGCTGGTTGTTCACGGCTGCGCGCTCGTAGCCGCGCAGGGCGCCGTCGAAGCGCGTGGCTTCGTGCACTTCGTTGGAGAAATACTTGACCGTCTCGTAGTTGAGCAAGAATCCACCGCCTTGGTCGTCGCCTCGGATCGGTCTCGTTCATCATCCGGCGGTACTTGATGCGCCAGTCGGTGACCATGACCGTGTAGATGATGTAACCGACCACGGTGACGAAGGTGATCGCGGCGTAGAGCGGGCCAAAGTTGAACAGCAGGATCAGGCTGACGATCACAATCGCGAACGTCGTGGGGACGAGGTTGAAGGTGGTCATCCGCAGCACGAATTCGATGCCCTTGGTGCCGCGTTCGATCGCCCGAGACAGGCCGCCGGTCTGGCGCCCGAGGTGGAAGCGCAGGCTGAGTTCGTGCAGGTGGCGGAATGTCTCCAGCGCCACAGAGCGGATGCCATTCTGGCCCACGAAAACGAACAGCGCCGAGCTGATTTCCTGACTGCCCTGTGCCAGCAGTCGCGCGAGGCCGAAAGCCGTCACCAGCCCGATCAGCAGCGTCAGCGAGGCGTTGGGGAAGCGGCCTTCGCCACCCACGGCGTCGACCGCCGTGGCAAACACCATTGGGGTGATCGCCAGAAACACCTGTCCCAGCAGGATCGCCAACCCAGTCAGCACGAACAGCAGGCCGCAGGCGGGGCCGGTCCGCAGGCCACAGGTAGCGCAGCAGCTTAAAGGCGGTCAGCCATGGCTTACCATCGCGCTCGTAGGACGCGCGCGGCGCCGACGGTGACCCGCCCGAGGCGGCGGGGCGGCTGTCCTTGGCCGCGCTACCGTCCGCAGCGACCGTGGTGGCCTTGGCGTCCTGTGTCGGAGTATTCGCAGTGGGTTCAGTGGATTTGGCGGTCATGCCAGTGCTTTCGGAATCGCGGTTTAGACAACCATGTGCGGGCTTTGGGTGCTAAGAACAAGGGGCGATCGGCTATGCCCAAAAACGACTTGGAGCCCTGATTCTGGACAACAGCACTATTCATGTGATCGGCGTCGGCGAATTCGGCTCGTCACTGGCCTACGCCTGGCGGCAGGCTGGGCGGTCCGTCGCGCTCTGGTGTCGCGACCCGATACAGGCGGCGAGCCTGCGCGATACCGGGGCTAATCCCAAGGTGCCGGAGTGCCCCGCCATGCCGGGCATCAAGGCCGGGGTTCTGGCCGACTTTGCCCTGACGTCGGCGAACGACGTGGTGGTGCTGGCCGTGAAGGCGCAGGCACAAACCGACGTGTTCGGACCCTTGCGCGACCGCATCCGGCCGAGCAACGCTGTTGTCACCGTGTCCAAGGGCTTTGCCGACGGGCAGTGGAACCCTGCTGAGCGCAGCGCTGGCGCTCCCGCAGGGATTGGGCGTGCTCAGCGGACCGTCTTTCTCGCTCGATCTGTTCGAAGACCGGCCGACGGCGGTTGCGCTGGCGACAGAAAGCCCCGACGCCACCCTGCTGGCGGCGCTCAGCACGCCGCGCCTGCGGCTCTACGCCAGCACGGACACCGTCGGCGTGCAGATTTGCGGCGCGATGAAGAACGTCGTCGCCATCGCCTGTGGCTGTTCAGACGGCATGGGCTTTGGTGCCAGCGCACGCTCAGCGCTCATGGCACGGGGCCTGCGCGAGCTGGAACGGGTGACGGAGGTCTACGGCGGCGATCCGCGAACGGCGGTCGGGCTGGCCGGGGTCGGCGATCTGGCCCTGACCTGTCAGGACCAGCAATCCCGCAACTACAGCTTCGGTTACGATCTGGGACGGGGGCAGTCTGCCACTGACCTGCTGGCCCGGGGCACGACCGTCGAAGGCGCTGCGACGGCCTTGAGCCTCATCGCCTCCGGTCACACGGTGGGGGTGTCGCTGCCCATAACCGAGGCCGTGGCCCGGCTTTCGCGCGGCGGAGGCTCGCCGGCCGAAGAGGTGACCGCCTTGCTCAGCCGCAGTCTCGCGGCGGATGTCTGAAACCGGCGGCGGACGAGGCGACGAATACGGCGACGAAGACGACTGGCCATGGTGCTACTCCGCTGCCTGCATCACGCCGATCGACCGGGCGAGGAAGACGTAAAGCTTGCCGATATCGGCGGTGAGGAAAGTGGTGTGCAGCAGTTTGGAGCGGTCGACCTGATTGGCTTGCGCGAGCAGGCTGTCGAAGGTCTCCAGATAGCGGTCCACCTGCTCGGTAAAGGCGCGGTCGCGGGCGTAAAGGTCGGCCATGGCGCCGGCACCGGCGCCCGCCGGGGTGTAGCGCTTGAGCAGACGACGCACGGAAACGCCCCGGTCGCCGGCCTCTATCGCCTGCACCACCTCTGAAGGCAAATCGCCGTCCAGAATGGTATCGACGTCGATCGCGACCTGATGCAGGGCTTCGACCATGGCGGCCGCCTGATTGAGGAAGGCGTCGCGCTCGCTCTGCTTAACCGTCTGGAGCAGCCGCTCGGACTGGGTCTTCGCCTCTTCGGACACGCGAACCAGCGTCAGCTGATGGTTTTCGGCGGCAATCCCCACCTGTTCAAGGATCTGGCGCAGCTCGTCCGCCTGATCGGCAACGCGGCGCAAGGTGGTGTCACTCTCCGGGTTGGCCGTGAAATCGCGCAGCGTCTGAACCTGATCGGCGACCAGCGCGGTTGTGTTGGTCAGGCGTTCGGCCGCCTGATTGGCGACGTTGCTGGCGTCCTGCGTGGTCGCATCGAAGGCTGCAGCAGCCTCGACCAGTACCGTCTGCGCACCATTGATCGCTTCGGCCAGCGCCTGCAGTCGCGCATCCACTTGGCCTTCATCAAGGCCCTTGTGGAAGCCGTCGGTCAGGCTGGAGAGCCGGTTGCGGCAGTCCAGCAGCTGCCCATTGAGGGCTTCGGTCTGCTGGCGCAAGTCCTCGACCGCGGCCGTACTCGCCTGCCCCAACGAGGCGACGGTGGCGGTGAGGCGCTCGGGCGCTTCGGCAATACCGTTGAACAGGGCCTGCGCGCTGACCAGCGCGTCGGTGGTGGCGTGACGCACTTCGTTGGTGCGGGCGAGCAGGCTCTTGGTCTGCTCGTCCATCTGGTGGGTGATGTCGGCGGCGGTTTCGCGCAGGTGCTCGGCGGCGCGCGGGATCTCCTGCCCCCAGACCACCAGCCGCTCCATCTCTTCCCCGGCGGTGTCGGTGAGGTCGTGGACGAAGCTGCCGACCAGACGCTGATAGTTCTCGACCGTCCGCTGGGCGGCGGCATCGATCTGCCGCTGGGCAGTGTTGAAGGCACCGTCCTCGTCTTCGAAGCGGTCCTGCAAGGCCCTGTCCAGCCGCCGTGCGAGGTGAACCACCGATTCTTCGGCGTGGGCGAAGGCGTTGTCTTCGGCGGCGGTCGCCATTTCCTGCAGCGCCTCGACGCGCTCGGCCTGATCCTCCAGCGTTTCCGCCCAGGCATCGCCGAGCTCGACGTAGCGTTTCTCGGCCGCCTTGGTGGCCTCGATCAGGGTCGCGGCCACGTCCTGTGCGCTGACCTTGAGCGTTGCCTGAACCGATAGCGTGGTGTCCTGCAGCCGGCGGGCGCCGCCGTTGAGAGACTCTGTGAGCTGTTCGACGCGGTCAGAGACGACACCAATGTTGCCGGTCAGCCGGTCGCCGTTCTCAGAAAGCTCCTCGATGGCCTGCCGCGTCGCCCGGGCCGTATGCTCGCCAACGATGTCGGCGGCTTCGCGCGCGGCGTTTATCAGGGTTTCGACCTTCTGCTCGAATTCGCGTGAAATCACGTCGCCATAACCTTCGACGGAAGATTGCAGGTGGCCAAGGTGGCTGACCTGCGCCTCGATGGCCCGGTGCAGGTCTTCGGCGTGGGCGGCGAGGTCGTCGCCGGCCTTTGCCAGCGCAGAAGATTGCTCTTCCAGCCGGTTCTGCATCTGGTCGGCGACGCCGTTGGCGTCTTCGGAGACCGACTTGAGCAGACCAATCTGGGATTCCAGCTTGTCCGACATGGTTTCGACGTTGCCGAGCGCCTCTTTGGCGGCCTCGCGCAGATTGCGGGATTCGCCCTCGAGCACCTCGCGGGTGCGGATGGAGGCTTCTTCGGTCTCGGACTGGGCCGCGTCGAGCAGTTCCAGCCGGGACCAGATGGCGTCGATCTGGTCGTTGATGCGCGAATTGGCCTTGCCCAGCGTCTCCTGCACTTCTTCGATCGGGGCAACAAGGTTGGCGCGGAAGCCTTCACCAGCTTCGCGGACGTCATCCATGGCGTGCTTCATCCGGTTGACCATGCGGTCGATCCGGGCTTCGGCGGCGGTGACCTGCTCGGTCTGGTCCTGCAGCGTGGTCGACAGCGCCGTCGTCTGCTCGTGCACGCGGCCGGAGAGCGTCTCCAGCACATCGGACTGATACTCGTAGTCACCCGTGGCCCGGTCCAGCGATGCGAGAATGCCGCTGGTCACCCCCTGCAGGTGCTCGACCCGGTCTTCAAAGGCGCGGGTGATCGAGCGGATGTGGCTCTGGGTTTCCTCGGGCATGATGTTGACGGTGCGCAGGGCGCTGAGCTCGGTCATCATGGCGTTGCGCATGCGGGTGCCGACGATCATCATTCCGCACAGCAGCCAGATCACCATCAGCGGCAGCAAGCCACCGCAAACCACCAGACCCACTTCGGCGGGGCTGAGCGCAGCAAAGCCAGACGGCCCGCCGTAGTAACCGAACAGCGACCAGCCAGCCACGAACCAGGCACCGGTCATGATGCAGGCAATCACCAGCGCGGGCGTGATCGATTCAAACCGGGATGCGGGATGGATTACGGGCTTCTTCTGCGCCGCCATGGGCACTGCTCCTGATCAAAATGCGGGCCCGAACTGGGCTGAAAATCATCGGTCGTCCTGAAAATTCTTGGACGAACCGCATAATGAATCAAAAAATAGAACAGTTTTACAGAGGCTTCAACGGATTTTTTCGCATAATACTAGTGGATTCAGGGTTCAGAATCGAAGCTGGTGATCGGCGAAACTCGGCCACAGCCCCTTTTCCCGCGACAGCCGCTCCACCCCGGCCTGTAAGTCAGCATCGAGATCGGTCTGATGGATGCCTGTGTTAACCAGTAGCACGTCGATCCCCGCCGCGCGGGCGCCTGCGACATCGGTGGTGAAACTGTCACCGATGGCCAGCACCTGCTGGCGCTGCAGGCCCATGGCTGCGCGGGCAACCCGGTAAACATCGGCGAAGGGCTTGCCGTGCCACTGCACCACCCCGCCTTGGTCCTCGTACCACTCGGCCAGTGACCCGGCGCAGAGCTCTTTCGCCGCGCCGCGCATGACCACCCGATCGGGGTTGGCGCAGACCATGGGCAGTCCGGCATCGAGCGCCTGCTGCAGCACGGGGATCCACTCAGCGACATCAGTGCTGGCTTCCGGGCCGGTGTTCAGAATCCAGTCCGCCCGGCCTTCGGGGCCTTCGATGGCGTCCTGGAAGTGGAAATCGAGGCCTTCGCGCATGTTGGCGTCTTTGGCCCCGGCGCCGAGGTGGAAGCAGACCGGGCCGAGGTCGCGGTAGAACGGCAGACTGCGCGCCTTCAACCCCTGCCAGCTTTCCTCACCGCTGGAGACGATACCGTCATAGGCCTCGCGCGGCATTCCCATGCGGTCGAGCAGCGTCACGATCGAGGCCGCACGCCGGGGCGCGTTGGACAGGAACTGCACCTGCACCCCCCGCGCCCGAGCCTGCATCAGCGCGTCAAGCGCCTCGGGAACAGCGCCTCGCCGTTGTGCATGACCCCCAGAGATCGACGATCAGGCCGCGATAGTCGTGCTGGTTGAGCAGGGCGCCGAGGCCGGTGGTCAGCCGAGCGCGCTTCGGGACCGCCGACAGCGCCCGCGCCAGCGGCTGGACCAACCCCGGGCCGCCGTAAATCAGGCCGGTGTAGAGCTGCACCAGATCCGCGCCGTGGCGCCGCTTTTCTTCGGCCTGCGCCGGGGAGCCGACCCCGCCGGTCCCAAAGACCACGAGGCGGTCGTCGGCCTGCTCCCGGATATTGGCGAGCACGCGGTTGGCGCGGTCGAACAGCGGCTGACCGGACAGACCGCCGCTCTCTACCTGCGCTGCACCCTTCAGACCGGCGGGGCGCTGGATGGTGGTGTTGGTGGCGATCAGGCCGTCGATCCCACGCTCGATCGACAGGTCGACGATGGCCGCGACGTCTTCGTCGGCGAGGTCGGGCGCAATCTTGAGCAGGATCGGGGTCGCCGGGCCCTGGGCTCGCGCGTCGAGGGCGAGGTCGAGGATCCGCGCCAGGGCGTCGATGGTCTGGTGATCGCGCAGACCGGGTGTGTTGGGGCTGGAAACGTTGATCACCAGGTAGTCGGCGATGTCCGCGAACCGGCTGACGCCGAGGGCGAAGTCCTGCGGAACATTCTCCGAGGTTTTGTTGGCGCCGAGGTTGACCCCGAGCAGGGCGGGGCGCTGCTCTGGCCTGAGCCTGTCGAGGTTGCGCCGGACCCGATCGTGACCGCCGGAGTTGAAGCCGTAGCGATTGACCACGGCCGCGTCGGCGGGAAGGCGAAACACCCGTGGGCGCGGGTTACCGGGCTGGGGCTGCGGGGTCACCGAGCCGACTTCGACGGCGGCAAAACCAAGGGCGGCCAGCGCCGGGACAGCTTCGGCATCCTTGTCGAAACCCGCCGCCAGCCCGAGGCGGTTGGGCAGGGCCTTGCCAAACAGTTCGATGGCGCCTTGAGAGCCTGAATCCGGGGATGGCCCCGGTGGAATCGCCCGATCCAGTCGCTCCGGCGTGGTGCGCGGGTGCAGCCCCAAGTCGCAGACCGGCGATGGTCAGGCGGTGCGCCGTTTCCGGGTCAAAGACCCGGAGCAGACGGGGGGTGAGCGACCACAGCGACACCGGTCAGTCCAGCCGTTCAGGGAACGCATGCAGGCCATCCGGACCGAGCGGCAGCGGCGCGGTCCACAGCGCCTCGGCCGGATCGAGCGCCCGGTAGAGGTGCGGAAAGTCGATACCGTCGCGGGAGGTTTCCCACTTCAGCGCAGGACCGAGGGCTTCAGCATCGCAGCAGACCAGCAGAAGGTCGGCCTGCCCGGCGCGATGCTTGGCCGCCGACCCGGCGATCAGGGAACCGGTGGAAAAATGGATGAAACCGTCGCGCCGGTCGTCGGCTGAACCCGCGTAGCTGCCACCGCCGTCCAGAGCAGCGGTCCAGTCGGCTTCGTGGGCCATATGGTAGATCAGCGCGCTCATCCGGCCGTCGCGTCAGCCGTGGAACCAGCCGAAAGCTCGCCCCGGATGCCCTGCTGCAGCAGCGCGCGGGTCTCGGCGACGCCGTAGAGCGCGATGAAGGAGCCGAAGCGCGGCCCCTGATCCTGACCCAGCAGCACCTGATACAGCGCCTGGAACCACTCGCGCAGGTTCTCGTAGCCGGCAGCCTTGCCCACGGTGAAAACCGCGGTCTGCAGGTCTTCGGCCGGGGCTGTTCTGGCCTTCGAAGGCCGCGAGCGCGGTGTCCAGCTCGGTAAAGGCGGCGGCCTCGGCCTCCGTCGGGCTGGGGTAGGATTTCGTCGGCGCCACCCGATCGCGGTAGTAGGAAACCGCGTGGTCGACCAGCTTGGCGAGGAAGGGTGTGCTCTCCGGGCCAGCCGAAGGGCCGGTAGCGCTGGATAAAGGCCCAGAGCACCCCGGGGTCGTCGGCATTCACGACCGAGGCGAGGTTGAGCAGCATGCCGAAGGAAACCCCGTCTTCGGCTTCGGGGACTCGGTCCTGCCCGTGGATGTGCCAGGCGGGGTTTTCCAACTGCTTCTCGCCCGCCTCGCCCGGAAATTTTTCGAGGAAAGTCACGTAGTCGTCGACGGCCTTGGGGATGACGTCGAAGTGCAGCTTCTTGGCCGCGCGCGGGCGCTGAAACATGTAGAGCGACAAAGACTCGGCCGGGCCGTATTCGAGCCACTCTTCGATCGACAGGCCGTTGCCTTTGGACTTGGAGATCTTCTGGCCCTGCTCGTCGAGGAACAGTTCGTAGGAAAAGCCCTCGGGCGCCGGGCCGCCCAGCGCGCTGGTGATGCGCGCGGCGATCTTGGCGCTGTCGATCAGGTCCTTGCCGTACATCTCGTAGTCAACCTGCAGCGCGTACCAGCGCAGGGCCCAATCGGGCTTCCACTGGACTTTGCACGAGCCGCCGGTCACCGGCTGGGTGATTTCATCGCCGGTCTCGGGTTCGCGGTAGGTGATGGTGCCGGCGCTGGCGTCAACGCTGAGCATGGGCACCTGCAGCACCTTACCGCTGACCGGGGAGATCGGCAGGAAGGGCGAGTAGGTCGCCTTGCGCTCGTCTCCAAGGGTGGGGAGCATGATGCCCATGACCTTCTCGTAGGTCTCGGCCATGCGCACCAGCGCTTCGTCGAACTCGCCAGACTGGTAGGTTTCGGTCGAGGACTTGAACTCGTAGTCGAAGCCGAAGCTGTCGAGGAAGCGCTGCAGGCGGCGGTTGTTCTGGGCGGCGAACGACGCCTCCTCGCCGAAGGGGTCCGGCACCTGTGTCAGCGGTTTGTCGAGTGCCTGGGCCAGCAGCTGCTGATTGGGGACGTTGGTGGGCACCTTGCGCAGCCCGTCCATATCGTCGGAAAAGGCGACGAGCTTGGTGGGAATATCGGGGCACAGGGCCTCGAAGGCGCGCTTGACCATGGTCGTACGCGCGACCTCGCCGAAGGTGCCCAGATGGGGCAGGCCTGAGGGGCCGTAGCCGGTTTCAAACAGGGCGTAGCCCTTGGCTGGCGTTTTGCCGCCCAGACGTTTCTTGAGCTTCTTCGCTTCTTCAAAGGGCCAGGCACGGGCGGCATCGGCGAGCTGGGAGAGCGCTGTCATTTGTCTGGGTTTCCTGCGTCTTTTGACTTGGGGCAGAGTTTAGGCGTTTTGGGGCACGGACAAAATTCCACAAACCTGCATGGCGGCCCAAACACGGGAAGAAGGTTGCGCCGACCTTGTCTCGACCGCTTCGCGGTCTTCGCTAAGGCGTCGCGCATTTGGCTTTTACGCTCAAAACGGCTGCGCCTTTGAGCGCGTTGGAGTCCTTCGCTTGAGAGACACTCAAAGCGCAGCGTGTTGAGTGTCAACGGAAAGAAGTTGCGCCGACTTGTCCCCTTGGCGCGCTTCGCGGCGGGGCCTCCCGTCGCGCAACTCTAAGAGAAAAGACGTCAGGCCGCGTGTAACGCGGCCTGTCCGTTTGACTGCGCGGGGGAGATTTGTAAGCCGCGAAGCGGCGTCAAATCGAGCCCGCAACCCTCAGTCGATGTAGATTTCGCGCTTGCCGATCTTGTCCGGCGGGCCGACCATGCCCTCCTGCTCCATCCGTTCGATCAGCCGGGCCGCACGGTTGTATCCAATCGACAGCTTTCGCTGGATGTAGGACGTGCTCGCGCGTTTGTCGTTGGTCACCACCTGCACGGCCTGCTGGTACAGATCACCGTCGGCATCGGCTTCCTCGCCACTGCCGAACATTTCAGCCTGATCTTCGTCACCGATGAAGCCGACCGGGTCGTTGGTCAGGGAGTCCACAAACTCTGGCTCGCCTTGGTTGCGCAGGTGCTGCACCACGGATTGAACTTCCTCCGTGCTGACAAAGGCCGAATGCACCCGCGTCGGGCGACGACCCTCCGAGCTGAACAGCATATCACCGACCCGCAGCAACTGCTCAGCCCCCGGCTCATCGAGAATAGTGCGCGAGTCGATCTTTGTGCGGACGTAGAGCGAGATCCGGCTGGGGATGTTGGCCTTGATCGTCCCGGTAATGACATCCACGGACGGCCGCTGGGTCGCGGTGATCACGTGGATGCCCGCCGCCCGGCCCATCTGGGTCAGGCGCTGCAGCGATGATTCGATGTCCTTCTTGGCCAGCTCCATCAGATCCGCCAGCTCGTCCACGATCAGCACGATGTAGGGCATCGGCTTCAGCGGCAGTTCGCGTTCTTCGTATTCAGGCTGGCCGGTATCAGGATCAAAGCCCGTCTGCACCCGCTGGATAATCGCCTCACCATCAACCACGGCGCGGTCGATGCGCTCGTTGTAGTCGAGAATACCGCGCACCTCGAGCTTCATCATGGTCTCGTAGCGGTCCTCCATCTCCCGCACCGCCCACTTCAGCGCCACGATCGCCCGGCGCGGATCCGTCACCACTGGCGAAAGAAGGTGCGGAATCCGGTCGTAAAGCGACAGTTCCAGCATTTTTGGATCAATCATGATCAGCTTCAGCCGCTCCGGTGGCAAAGCATAGAGCAGCGACAGGATCATGCCGTTGATCGACACCGACTTACCCGAGCCGGTCGTCCCGGCAATCAGCAGGTGCGGCGCCCGGGCCAGATCGGCGACCGTCGGATTGCCGGCGATGTCGATACCCAGCGCCAGCGGCAGTCGCGCCGTGCTGTCCGCAAAGGCGTCGCTGTCGATGATCTGGCGCAGGTTAACCGGCGTCCGGGTCTCGTTCGGCAGCTCGATGCCGATCACCGACGTCCCCGGCACCACCGCAATCCGGGTGGAGTGCGCCGCCATGGCGCGCTTGATGTCGTCGGCCAGCGAGACCACGCGGGCGATGCGCTGCCCCGGCGCCGGCGCGAATTCAAACAGTGTCACCACGGGCCCGGGACGGGCGTTGACCACCCGACCCTTGATCTTGAACTCGTCCAGCGCCTGCTCGAGCTGCTCAATCCGCTCCTCGAGCTCGTGCGCCTGCACGCCCTTCTGCTCGACGTCTTCGGGGTAAACCAGCAAGTCGACCTTGGGCGCCTGGAACGGCCCGGCGTAAGACGGCTGGGGGTTGGTGGCAGGCACACCGATGCGGGTGACGCGACGGGGTGCTTCTTTCAACGCGGCCTGCACGTGACGCTCGGCTGTCGAACCGGATTTGGAGCCCGCTGCAGCGCCGGCAGCCGGGGCTGCGGCTGAAACAGTCCCTGAACCCGCCCCTGGCACACTTCCCATGGCGGGCTCGTCGAATTCATCATCCGGCACCGTATCGTAAAGGCCCGTGTCGCCGTCGGCGAAGGGATTGTCAGCCGTATCAGGCGCGAGGTTTTCCAGCCAAGGGTCGGCGACCTCGGCGCGCGGCGACGTCTTAGGCTTGAGGAAGGACCAGGCCGCCGTCACCGTCTCGGCAGCGTCCAGTTCGACCCCGTAGGTGGTCTGGCCGTAGGGGCGTCCGGCGTGGTCGATGCTGCCCTCCGCGCCGTCTTCGTCTTCATCGTAGAGCGACACCGACCCGCGCGGGGACGTGCTCCCGATGGTAAAGTCATCGCGCTCCGAATCCGGGATGTAAACCGTATCGTTCTCGGCAAGCCGGACCCGGACCGCATCGGGGTCGGAGTAGACTTCCTGCACCTCTTCCTCGCCGAAGCCCGGCTCCCGCGGATCAGCCAGCGCAAACTGGCCGATCGGGGCCCGGTCTTCCGAGGCGCCCGTGTCCCGGACCGCCTTCGGCCGTCGACCCGGTGGATGCCATCCCCGCCGAAGCGCTGTCGCTCCACGGCTGTGCCCCGAAGCCGGAGACACCATTCTGGCTGGTCCAGGCCGGATCGGCGGACAGGCCCCCTTCCCGGCGCAGGGCGAAACCGCCGCCATCACCTTCACCGTCGGCATCCACTCCACCAGCCGCGCTCATCCGCGACCGCTCACGGCCGACAGGGTCACCCAGCGCAGGCATCAGATTGCGCTCGAGGCCGAGGGCAAAGATCATCCCGATGGCACCACCAACGAAGCACAGCACCGTGCTCACCGCCTTGGGCAGGAACAGCCAGCGCTGCAGGTTCTCGAGCACCAGCAGGCCTCCGGCCCCCCCGGCGCTGGACGGCTTGGTCCAGTCCGACTGAAACGGCAGCGATGACAGCACGGCAGCCAGCATTAGCAGCGCCGGCAGGGCAATCAGCAAACGTAGGACCACCAGATCCCGCTCAAGACGGAACAGGCAGGCAGCCGCCCAGTTGAGCAGGAGCAAAGGGACCAGATAGGCCGTTGCCCCAAAGCCCTGTAGCAGCAAATCCGCCCAGAAGGCTCCCGGCCGGCCAACCCAGTTCTCGGCCGCACGGGCGGTGGCGGTGTTCAGTGACGGGTCGTTGGCGTTGAAGGTCAGCAGCGCCAGCGTCGTCGCCAGTGCCAGCGCCCCCAGCGCCAGCCCAGCGAGCTGGATCAGACGTTCGCGCGCCTGCACCCCGGTACCGGTGGGCAGCAGGCCATGCGGCAGCAAACGGCGGTAAAAGCGGAACAAGCCCCGGCGGCGGCGGTTGGGACGGCGATCGGACGACAACGAAAAGGACATCGGGCCTCTGAAATACCTGCAATAAAAACCCACGGCGCAGGACCAGTCGGTTCAAAATCACCCGACACCCACGACGCATAAATCGAATTATTATGTTTTTACGCGACAGATTACACTTTTTCAATGCCTTGGCGGCATTTCCTCGACCAAATCCTGCGTTTTTCGCCCCCACGCTCAAAAAAGCCGGCGACCCGCGCAGGAGCACCGGCTTCGATTGTGGCTGATACCAGCAACGGTAAGGCTTAGAGCGCCGCCGCGTCGGTTTCACCCGTGCGGATGCGCAGCGCCTGCTCCAGGTCGATGACGAAGACCTTACCATCACCGATCGCGCCGGTGTTGGCAGCGCTCTGGATGGCTTCGACAACGGCTTCAGCCTTGTCGCCGGGCACGGCCAGCTCGATCTTTACCTTGGGCAGGAAATTCACGGTGTACTCGGCGCCCCGGTAGATCTCCGTGTGCCCCTTCTGGCGACCGTAGCCCTTCACTTCCGTCGCGGTGAGGCCTTCGATCCCGAGCTCTGTCAGCTTGTCGCGGACAGGTTCCAGCTTTGACGGTTTAATTACGGCGACAACCCATTTCATAAGCTTTCCCAATCGTTCTTTTCTGTTGGTTATTGGTTGTTTGTTTCGGATCCTCCGGCGGCGACCCGCTACCCGGCGATGGCCGGTGTCGTGCGAGACTGGGGAGGATCGTCACCCACGACACCGGATCCAAAGCCAAATACACGTGCTTCCGAGACCTGAGGAGGTGGCCAACAAAAACACGGATTGCCACGATTTCCATTCCAAATAGTGTGCCAGTTTTGGTGCCTGTATTTTTATGTTTTATATCAGGGCGTTATCAGCTTTCACTTGCGCTAACGCAAATGAAAACCCTGCTCGAACCGCCCAATTATTGTTCAATGCCCAAAGCCTGTGCACACCTGTGTGACGCCATGGCCCGCTGATTTCCCGCCATCCGGTGCCTATGTTAGGAGTGCCGTAGCACCGACCTTCACACAGGATTTCTGCCACCCATGCCGCCACGTTCCCGCACATCTGCCGGCAAAGCTGCCAAGGCCCCAGATACCTCGAAGGCCGGCACACACAGGGAGCCGAGCGTCCACGATATCGTGGTGGTTGGCGCGGGTCTGGCTGGGCTGGCGCAGGCGCGGATGCTGCAACAACAGGGCTTTCCAGCCCACCTGATCGACCCGCGCAGCCGCGACGACCTGCGGGCGCCATCGGCCGACCGACGCGCCACCGCCCTGACCCCGACCTCGATCGAGCTGCTCGGCCTGCCCGCCGACTGGCTGGCGGTCAAAGGCCAGCGGATCGGGTCCATGGTGGTCGACGCAGGCCTTGCAACTGCGCTCAATGAGGATGAGTCCCTGCGCCTGGCCAGCGGCGCCTGGGTGGTGAGCAACGCCGACCTCTTTGCCTTTCTGGCCGAAAACACGGGTCTGGACGGCAGTTTCGGGCAGGGCGTCGCAGGATCAACGGTTCAGGCGGGCCAGCGACGCCTTGAGATGGTGGGCGGGGACGCCGTGGGCGCCCGTCTTGTCATCGCCGCGGACGGCCGGAACTCGACACTGCGTCGCGAAGACGGCATCCAGCGCCAGCAGCAGGACTTCGGCCAGATCGCCCTGACCGGCGTGATCCGACACGAGACCCCGCACGAGGGCCGCGCGTTCCAGCGCTTCCTGCGCGGTGGCACCTTTGCCCTGTTGCCACTCCCGGCAGATGACGGGGGAGAGGGGTACGCCAGCAGCTTCATCTGGGTCGAGCCCAGTGCCACCGCCAAAGGACTGTTCGCGCTGGAGCCTTCGATCCTGATCGAGCGTATGCAATCCCGTTTCGGCGACGCGCTGGGCCGGCTGTCAAAGACGGACAACGAAGACTGGGCCCAGTTCCCGCTGCTCGCGCACAGCTGCGACCGCATCATCGGTGAGCGGCTGGCGCTGATCGGAGAAGCCGCCCACAGCATCCATCCACTGGCCGGGCAGGGCCTGAACCTGAGCATCAAGGATGCCGCCGCCCTGACCGAAGCCCTGATCGAGCAGCGCCGCTACGGGCTGGACCTGGGCGACGCGCAGGCGCTCGAGCGTTACCAGCGGGCACGCCGCGCCGAAACCGCCCGCAGGTCGGGCCTGACCCCCGGCCTGAACGGCCTGTTCAGCCGCCCGGGCGGGCCATTGCGCGCAGCGGCGGCGGTGGGGCTGCAGGCACTGGACCGGATGGGGCCGCTCAAAGCCCTGCTGGAACGCGAAGCCCGACGCTGACGCCAGAAAAAGAGGACGCCAGCAGACTCAGGTCTTGGGGAACATTTTGGACTCGGCAGCCAGAGCCCGCGGGCGGATGCGCGCCTCGCGGCGGGCCATGTAGATCGCTGCCGCGGCAATCACCGCACCGCCGGCGAGGCTCGCCAGCTCCGGCACCACGCCCAGCACCGTCAACTCCAGCAGCGCCACAAACGGCAGCCGCAGATAGTCAAAGGGCATGACCATCGACGCCTCAGCGTTCTTGGCCGCCAATACCATGGCCCACTGACCGGCCGTGGCGATGAAACCGGCCCCGATCAGGATCAGCCACACCTGCAGGCTCGGCATCTGCCAAACCAGCACCGCCGGCACGACCATGAAGGCGGACATCCACAGGCCTTGAAAGGTCACAATGCGGATTGTGGTTTCAGTCCGGGTCAGGTCCTTGATCAGCAGAAAGGCCGTCGCCATCAGCACCGCCGCCATCAACGGCAGCGCCTGCGCCCAGACCAGATCCTGCTTCCACGGCTCGGCGACGATCAGCACCCCGAGAAAGCCGACCACGGTCGCGGCGATGCGGCGACCCCGGATGCGCTCGCCCATGAACATCACCGCCCCGAGGGTGACGAAAAACGGCACCGTGAAACTCAGCGCCACCGTCTCGGTCATATTCAGCCGGGAAAACCGAAGAACAGCAGCGTCATGGCGCTGACCCCGACCACCGACCGGATCAGGTGGCGTCCATGTCGCTGCGTCCTGAATACCGATGGACCGGCAATCAGGGTGAAGGGCAGGATCGCCACCAGGCCGAAGAAAATCCGCGCGAATATGTACTGGAAGGGATGGATCCCTGCATTTGACGCCTGCTTGATGAACAGGCTCATGCCGGAAAAGCACAGCACGGCCAGCACCATCCACAGGATGGCGCGCAGGTTGTTGGTCTGTTGCGGGGAAGCCTCTGTCATCGCCGGAGTGTGCGGCAGCCGCGACGCTTTGGCTTGCCTGTTCTGGGCAGAACTGCCCTGCCCGGGTCCGTGAGAGGCGTCGTCCTGCTTTGACAAGGCTGCCGCCGGACGGCATGCAGAAGCAGCTTTGCATCGCAGGCAGACAGACCCACCCCGAGGAAGACAGGCAGGCACGGCCATGCGCGGATATTTCGCCGTCGGCGTTCTGGAGATTTCCAAGTCACGCAACATGGGCGCGCTGATGCGCACGGCCCACGCATTCGGCGCAGCCTATACCTTCAGCATTGGTTCGGAGGTCACGCGGCAGCAGGTGCGGCAGGCGGACACGTCCAAGGCGGAACTGCACCTGCCCTATTTCGACTTTCTGAGCCTCGACGACATGACCCGGCCACGCGGTATGGAGCTGGTTGGGGTCGAGCTGACCGACGACGCGATCGAGCTGCCGTCATTCCATCATCCGCAGCGGGCAGCCTATATCCTGGGCCCGGAAAAGGGGTCTCTGACCCCAGAGGTGCTCGGGGCCTGTGACCACGTGCTGAAAATTCCGACCAAGTTTTGTGTGAACGTCGCTCTGGCGGCCGGGATCGTTCTCTACGACCGCCACCTGCAGCACGGAGCTTACCCTCCGCGCCCGGTGCGACCCGGCGGTCCGGCCGAGGGTCGGCCAGCACACGTCCATGGCGGCCGCTTCAGCCGCACGGGCAAGTTCAGCTAAGCCGCACGCTGCGCGGCTCAGGCGAAGTAAAGCTGCCAGAGTAGGGCCGTAGCGGCGATACAGCCGAACAGCGCGACGGTTTGCACGAAGCCCTGGAAGAACTTCAGCCAGCCGGTGCGCCGCTCGATTGGCAACTCGGAAAGATTGACGGAGAAGGCTTCACGCGCCGAGGGCCTTAGCGCGATAGGCGGTTGGTGCTGTGACATGATCGAAACTCATTCTTGTGCGATGCCACAAACATGTATGATTTAAATCCATTTATATTGAATCGTTGACATTATGGGATGATTCGACTCCCGCGTTAACGGCGTGCGGTCAGCCCAGCGGCACGCGCTTGCTGGGACCACAACATCGAAATTCTGGAGAAAATGGAGCGGGTGATGAGATTCGAACTCACGACACCTAGCATGGCAAGCTAGTGCTCTACCCCTGAGCTACACCCGCGCCGTTGGTGAGAGGCTGTCTATCGCCCCACCGATCATAGATCAAGCGCTTATTGCCAAAACCGGCGGCCTTTGGGCGAAGGTGGGTTCTGGGTTGCGAAAGTTGCGGTCAGGAGTCGCCGTAATCAGCCATCAGCGCCGTCGTTCAGGGCCGGACGATCGAGGATACTGACGATATCGCGCAGGATCTTTTCGGCACCGGGACCGCTGCAGCTGACATCGAGGTCCGCGCCACGCCGCCAGCCCAACCGGGCAATGGAATCGGCGCTGTCTCCATTGACTTCAACATCTCCGCTCCGCAGACGAATGGAAACAGCGGGATAGGTTGCCGCAATGCGCGCCACGCGGCGAGCAACCTCAGCCCTAAGGACTGGGCCGTGCCTCATGATAAATCGTGATTCAGCGAACTCCGCCATTGCTGTCTTTCGCTCATCTCGGGGAACACGACAAACGCAATACTAATGCGGTTTCACTGCGCTAAAAGACATTGTGGGCGCAAAGATTGGGGATAAATCGGGGTTTCTGACCGAGTTGTCGGCGGCACTTTTGTCGCACACTGCGCTCAGGCTTTGGCGATGATCGTATCCCGGTGCACGATCTTAGCGGGATGCCCCGCTTCAGCCAGCCACTGTCCTAGCCGTTCCGCCATAAAAACCGACCGGTGGCGGCCGCCGGTGCAGCCCATGGCCAGTGTAAAGTAGGCCCGACCCTCATCAGCCTGACGGCGCACGATCAATGTCAGAAGCTGCTGCAGATGGTCGAAAAAGGCGGGAAAGTCCGGATCGGCAGCGACGTAGGCCGCCACGCCCTCATCTACGCCGGTCTGCTCGCGCAGAGCCGGATCGTAGTGTGGATTACGCAGCCAGCGCAGATCGATCACCAGATCGGCCTCGGGCGGCAGGCCGTTGCGATAACCGAAGGACATGACGCGCAGGGTTGGCCCCCGGCCGCCGCCCTCGACCAAAATCGCCATGCTCTGTCGGAGCTCGGGCAGCCGCAACGCCGTGGTGTCGATGACCTCGTCCGCCATGGCCCGGCGCGAGCGCGCATTGTCCCGCTCCCGCTGCAAGGCGTCAGTCAGGCCCTCCCCCCGGTCGAAGGGATGCACCCGGCGTGCCTCGCTGTAACGGCGCTGAAGGGTGGACTCATCGGCCTCCAGAAACACATGGGTCAGGGTCCAGTCCGTCGGCAGCTGCGGCAGGTCCTCATCGCCCTCGACGGAGGAAGTCGGCCAGCCCACGGCGACACGGGTCGCGCCTTCAGCCTCCAGCAACACCGGCCAGACCGAGGTCGGCACAGCGTCGCTGGCCTGAAACCCCAGATCAGACAGGGCGGCGAGCGCAGTGCTGCGGCCTGCACCAGACAGGCCAGAGACAAGGATGAGGCGTTTTTGAGCCATGGGTTCAGAGCCTGAAGTCGGCGGGCATTTCCGGGAGTCTTACCACAAGCCGGGCGCCGGTGACTTTGCCGTCACTTTCTGCGTTTTCTGCGCGGATTACACCGCCGTGGGCGTCGATGATCTGTTGTGAGATCGACAGACCCAGCCCGGAGTAGCGGCCGAAGCTGTCTTGCTCCGGGCGATCGGTATAGAAGCGGCTGAAGATCTTGGTCAGGCGGTCCTCCGGGATGCCCGGCCCCTGATCCTCGACCACCAGGGTGATCCAGCCCTTCTCCCGCGTCAGGCTGACCCGAATGACCCCACCTTCCGGCGAGAACGACTGCGCGTTGGTGATCAGGTTGACCAGCACCTGTCCCAACCGGGTTTCCGCACCCAGCACAGCATAGCCCACTCTTGGCGCCTCCTGCGGCTCGAGCACGAAGGTGACGGGGGTCGCGTCGACCTGCTCCTGGAGCGCGATCACATCCCCGGCGAGGCTGCGCAGGTCCAGCTCCTCCCAGTGCGAGCGGGCCAGTTCGGCATCGAGCCGCGAGCTGTCCGAAATATCCGTGATCAACCGGTCCATGCGATCAACGTCGTGGGTCAGAATGCCGAGCAACACTTCCTGCTGCTTGGGGTCTTTGACCATGGACAGGGTCTCAAAGGCCGAGCGTAATGAAGTCAGCGGGTTCTTGAGTTCGTGGGCGACGTCAGCGGCAAAGCTCTCCATGGAATCGATGCGATCCCACAGGGTTTCAGTCATATCGCGCAGGGACAGCGACAGATCGCCGATTTCATCGCCGCGGGTCGAAAGATCAGGGATAGCGTGGCGTCGGTCTTTCTGCCGCCGCACCAGGTCGGCGGACTTGGCCAACTGCCGCACCGGGCGGGCGATGGTGCTGGCCAGATAGAGCGACAGCAGCACGGTGATGACCAGCGCGATCAGGAACAACCAAAGCACCAGCGCCTGCATCGAGGCGATGCTTTCGTCGACAACGGTGGTCTCGCGCGACAGCATCAGCGCGCCCAGCACGCGTCGGTATTCCTGCACAGGAACGGCGGCGGACAGCACCAGTGCATTGCCTTCGCCGCCACGGACCCCGTCCGCGACCCGACCCAGCAGCGCTGTTGAAACTTCCTGATAGTGATCCGCCTGTTGTGGGCTGGTTTCGGCGTAGCGCTGGAACTGTCGGCCGCCGCGACGGATGGCGCGCCAGAGCTCCGGCGGCGACAGCCGGTCGAACACGGTCGGCTCACCCATGGGCTGGGTGTAGACCGAAATCGTGCCACCGTTGAAGGCTTCGGAGTCCGCGATAAGGTCGCCGCTGATGGAGAACAGCCGGGCGCGCGACGGGCTCTCGATGGTCAGCAGGCGCAGGAACAGGTTGGCGCGGTCCTCGTCGAGGTGCTTCTCCGGATCCTCGCTGGAGACATCGGCCCAGCCCAGCGCCACGGCGATAATGCGGCCCTCGGAGCGCAGTGCCTCCAGCTCGCCCTCGATCAGCAGCTGGCGGTAGCGGTCGGTGTAGAGGAAGCCGATGGCGGGGATCAGCAGAGTGATCATATTGATCGCGAGAATGCGCCCGACCAGTGAACGCGATCCCGGCCCCCGCGGACGCCAGCGGGCGCGGGGCGCGAACACAGCCGCCAGCATGCGACGCAGCGCCCGCAGACGGCTGGATGCCAGCGCCCGTGCTCTTGCCGATTGCCCGGCCCTTTACTCGATTGGTGTTCGACGTATCCATCGTGGTCCAGGCGCAGCCTCAGAACGCAATTCAGGCACGGGGCGCTCCGGGGTGCGTGCGTTCAGACAGGCCCCCATGCCATCACCCCGCGCCCAGACTTGGACCACCCGAGGGGCGAAATCAAGCAGCCAGACCGGCATCCTTGTAGCGGTAGCCGACCCCATAGAGGGTCTCGATCTGGTTGAAGTTCTCGTCCACGGCTTTGAACTTCTTCCGCAGGCGCTTGATGTGCGAGTCGATGGTCCGGTCGTCGACGTAAATGTGCTCGCCGTAGGCGGCATCCATCAGCTGGTCGCGGGTTTTGACGTGGCCCGGGCGCTGAACCAGCGACTTGAGGATCAGGAACTCGGTCACGGTCAGGGTGATGTCGTCTGACTTCCACAGGCATTGGTGCTTGACCGGGTCGAGGCGGAGTTCGCCGCGGGTGAGAACGTCGTTGCCGCCTTCGCGCTCCGGGGTCGCCGTGGACATCTCCTCCCGGCGCAGCAGCGCCCGGATCCGCTCGACCAGCAAACGCTGGGAGAACGGCTTTTTGATGTAGTCGTCTGCGCCCATGCGCAGCCCAGGACTTCGTCGACCTCATCGTCTTTCGAAGTGAGGAAGATCACGGGCACCTGGCTCTGCGCGCGCAGGCGGCTGAGCACTTCCATGCCGTCCATGCGCGGCATCTTGATGTCCAGAATGATCAGGTCGGCGGGCTGAACCGTCAGGCTCTTGAGCGCGTCGGTGCCGTCGGAGAAGGTCCGCGTCCGGAATCCCTCGGCTTCCAGAGCCATGGAAACGGAGGAGAGGATGTTGCGGTCGTCGTCGACGAGAGCGATGGTCTGTTGCACGGTTTTCTCCACAGCAAGGGTGGTGGTGGTTGGAGGCGAGTGAAGCCTAAGTGTGCTCTATTCGCAACAACTATAGGGCAGATTTGCGAATTCTCTCGATAAAAAGACGAACAAAGTAAGGCAAGACCCAAGATTTTAGGGCGAATTGTAGGGAGTTTGCCATAAAATCAGGGCCTGATCGGGCGCCAATCGTGCAATTTTTTCGCCAAAATCAGAGAGATTTGGCGGCCTACTTCCCCGCCAGCCGCGCGAGCACCAGCTCCAGCTGCTCGAGCGAAGCGTAGCTGATCCGGACGTGTCCCCGGGTTGCTGATCCACGGATTTCGACCCCGAGGCCGATGTCGCGGGACGCCTGCTCTTCGGCTTCTCGAAGGTCAGGATCCTTATCCAGCGCGCCCATCCCGGCCGATCGATCACCGCTGCCCGTTGCATCCATATCGGACGCGAGATCGCGCACGGCCTGCTCCAGTCGACGGACCGACCAGTTTTCCGCCGCAGCCTGCCGCGCGAGCGGCAGCGGGTTTTCCAGCGACAGCAGGGCGCGGGCGTGACCGGCCGACAGCTCGCCCTTCTCGACCATGGTGCGCAGGCTGTCCGGCATGGCCAGCAGGCGCAGGGCGTTGGCGACGTGGGCACGGGACTTACCGACCCGCTCAGCCACGTCTGACTGGCTGTAGCCGAACTGAGCCATCAGGCCCCTGTAGCCCTCAGCCTCCTCGAAAGGGCTCAGATCTTCGCGCTGGACGTTTTCAAGCAGGGCGATTTCGGCGGCGTCGACGTTCGCGAGTTCGCGGATTACCACCGGGACGTCGTGGACCCGGGCCTGCAGCGCTGCGCGCCAACGGCGCTCACCGGCAACAATCTCATAGGGTGTTTTTACGCCCGGGCTGGCAGCGCGAACCAGAATGGGCTGCAGGATGCCCTGGGTTTTGATCGACGCAGCCAGCTCGGCGATCTTTTCCGGGTCAAAGTGCTGGCGGGGCTGGAACGGGCTGGGCGACAGGTCCGCCACCGGCAGCGTCTGGACCCCGGCGCCCGCTGACCCATCGGCCGCAGCACCGTCGTTAAAAAGAGCGCTCAAGCCCCGCCCCAGACCTTTCTGTGCCATTGTCTGCCCTCTGCTCCTCTAGAGTTTCAAAGCCGCGATAACCTCGTCGGACAGCGAAGCATAGGCCTGCGCACCGGCGGATCTGGCATCATAGTCGAAAATCGGCAGCGCGTGTGACGGGGCTTCGGAGAGCCGCACGTTGCGCGGAATTTTGGCGTCAAAGACGCGGCCGCGCAGGTGGTGGCGGACGTCGTTCTCAACCTGCTGCGCGAGGTTGTTGCGCCCGTCGTACATGGTCAGCACCACGCCGAGCAGGCTCAGCCGGTCATTGGCGCTGCGCTTGACCCGGTCGAGGGTGCGCAGCAGAAACGCCAGCCCTTCGAGTGCGAAGAACTCGGCCTGTAGCGGTACCAGCACGTGATCGGCCCACGACAGGCTGTTCAGCGTCAGCAACCCCAACGCCGGCGGGCAGTCGATCAGCACCACGTCGAAATCAGCGGCGGCCTCACCCAGCTGCGCCCGGAAGCTGAACTGCCGCTGGTCCGAGCCAGCGAGCTCGATCTCCATGGCGGCCAGATCCTGGTTGGCGGGCAGGATCGACAGCCCCTCTTGCGCCGTTGGGCGGATCGCGCGCTCGGCCGGGGTCCGCCCGGCGAGAACGGTGTAGAGGTTGGCGTCGCGCTCGGCCACCGCCACGCCGAGACCCGTGCTGGCATTGCCCTGAGGATCGGCATCGATGATCAGGGTGCGCTTGCCCGCGCGCGCCAGTGCCGCACCAAGATTGACGGCGGTGGTGGTCTTACCGACCCCGCCCTTCTGGTTGGCGATGGCAAGGATGACAGGCTGGGGCTCGGCGGTCTCGTCGCTGGAGGCATGAAACGGAAGTCACGCGGGACCGAAATCCCGGTCTCAGAGACCACGCAGGCGCGCGCAAATCCTGAAACTACGTCCTAAGGCCGCCGATGCAGGTTACGCAAGCGCAGAATCACCGAGTCGCTGTCGATAATTGAGGGAAAACTCTCAGCCTTGAAGCTGAAGCCCTGCCCGGACTCGTCCAACTCGTCCTGCGCCCGCCGGCCCTTGTGCAGGATCAGAGTTGTTTCTTCATCGATCAGCGGCCCACACCAGTCCAGCAGGCGCGGCAGCGGGGCAAAGGCACGGGCAAACAGCCGATCAACGGGCGCCGGTGGCAGGGATTCGATGCGGCTGTTGACCACCGTGACCGGGGCGCCGGTTGCGGTCTTCACAGCGAGCAGAAAGGCGGCCTTGCGCTGATCCGCCTCGACCAGGCGCACCGGGATGCCGGTGGCCAGCGCCATGACCACGCCGGGGAACCCTGCTCCGGTGCCAATGTCGGCCCAGCCCCGGCCCTCATCAGGCGCATTCAGATGATCCAGGCACTGCAGGCTATCGACGACGTGACGGTCCCAGACGTCGTCCCAGGTTTTCGGACCAATCAGGTTGAGCCGGTGCTGCCACTTGCCCAGCGTCGCCACGTAGACCTCAAGCTGGTCACGGACCGCTGCAGAAAGGCCAAGCCGGTCGCTGGTCAGTTCAAACAAGCCTGACCGCGGGGGCACCTGCAAAGGACGGGATAATCGGGCGGTCTGGCTCATGAGTGAAGATCAGCCTTCACAGCCTCAGGCCGTTTCAGCCAGTTTGGCCTTTGGCTCGGTTTGCGGGCCCACCTTTTGACCAGACACAGAACCGAATGCGGCATCTGTCACGTCTGCGCCAATGGCTTCGCTTGCATCGTGATCCGAGTTCGTGCGCCGTTGCTGGGTCGCGCGGTCGCCCTGCCTCCGGCGCACAAACTGCAGCAGCGCACCGAGCGCCGCCGGGGTCATGCCCTGGATCCGCGAAGCGCGGCCGAGCGTTTCAGGACGGGCGGCCTCGAGCTTTTCCCGGATCTCGTTCGACAGCGAGCCAATGGCAGCGTAGTCGAGATCCGCTGGCAGGTGGATTTCCTGCTCCGAGCGCAGGGCGGCGACCTCCTGCTCCTGCCTGTCGAGATAGCCTGAGTAGACCGCCGCGATTTCGATCTGCTCAGCAACGTCGGCGCGCCGGCCCTGCCGCGCCGGGAAAGCAGCCTCGAGCTGTTGCAGATCGACGGCCTTCATCGACAGCATATCCAGCGCAGTGCGGGGACGGCCATCGAGCTTGACCGGAAAACCCCGTGCAGCCCAGGCATTGGGGCTCTGGCTGATGCCCGCGAACCGCTCGAAGCCATCAGCGATAGCAGCTTGTTTCACGTGAAACGCCTCGGCGCGGGCAGGTCGGATCAAACCGAGCTCCAAGCCGAGTGGGGTGAGCCGTTGATCAGCGTTATCGGCGCGCAGCCTCAAGCGGAACTCCGCCCGGCTGGTAAACATGCGGTACGGCTCTGCCGTGCCTCGGGTCACCAGATCGTCGATCATCACCCCGATATAGCCTTCGTGCCGGCCGATTCGCAGGCGTTCCGGTCCACCACCCGCCTGAAGCGCTGCGTTGGCGCCAGCAACAAGGCCCTGCGCCGCTGCTTCCTCGTAGCCGGTGGTGCCGTTGATTTGCCCGGCGAGGAACAGCCCCGGCACCCGCTTGGTCTGCAGCGTATCCTGCAGCTCGCGGGCGTCGACGAAATCGTACTCAACGGCGTAGCCAGGCCGGATGATCCGGGCGCGCTCCAAACCCGGGATCGTGGCCAGCATGGCGGCCTGAACCCCGGCAGGCAGCGACGTAGAAATGCCGTTCGGGTAGACCTTGTGATCGTCGAGGCCTTCTGGCTCGAGGAAAATCTGGTGACGTGGTTTGTCGGCGAAGCGCACCACCTTGTCCTCGATCGAGGGGCAATAGCGGGGGCCCTGCCCGTCTATCGCGCCCGAGTAGACCGCGGAAAGGTGGAGATTTTCCTCGATCAGGCGGTGGGTCGCCGGCGTGGTGAAGGTCACTCCGCAGTCCACCTGCGGCACGGTAATTTCGTCGGTCATCGTCGAAAACGGGACCAGCACCGGGTCCGGCGGCTGCACGTCGAGCCCGGCCCAGTCGATGGTGCGGGCGTCGAGCCGTGCGGGCGTGCCTGTCTTAAGGCGACCCAGCGCGAAGCCGAGGCGGTCGATAGTCTCAGCCAGTGCGACAGACGGTGCCTCCCCTGCCCGCCCCTCAAAGGCCACAGCGTCACCAACAAAGGTTTTGCCGCGCAGGAAGGTTCCGGTAGTGATCACCAGCGCCGGAGCGGAAACCATCACGCCCTGATCCGTGGTCAGTCCGGCCATCGCGCCCTTGTCGTCGAGGATGATATCGTCGGCCCCAGCCTCAATCACCGTCAGCCTGTTCTCCGCTTGCAGCAGGGTCTGGATCGCCTCGCGGTAAAGGCGCCTGTCGGTCTGTGAGCGCGGCCCCCTGACGGCGGGGCCCTTTGAGGCATTGAGCATGCGGAATTGGATACCTGCCTGATCGATGGCGCGACCCATGAGGCCGTCGAGCGCATCGATCTCACGGACCAGATGGCCCTTGCCCAGACCGCCGATCGCTGGATTGCAGGACATCTCACCGACGGTTTGCCACTGGTGGGTCACCAGCCCGACCTCGGCTCCCAAACGCGCTGCTGCAGCGGCGGCTTCCGTGCCAGCGTGACCACCGCCGACGACAATCACGTCGAAGCGCAGGCCCGGGGGCAAGGACTGGTCGCGGGCGTAGAGTTTCACGTGAAACAGCTCCTGAAGGGGTGAAAGTCAGAGCGCGGAAGCGCTTATCGGGCTTTTACCGGCGAAAGTGGCTCATTTGCCGATGCAGAATCGACTGAAAATATGATCGAGCACGTCCTCAACATCAACCGCGCCGGTAATTCGTCCAAGCGCAGCAGAGGCCTCCCGCATGCATTCGGCCAACAAAGCCAGCTCGTCTTGCGCCTGCGCCTGCTGCAGCGCTGCGACGGCAGCCCCGACGTGAAAGGCGTGGCGCTCCCGGCCCATGGCAACAAGGCGTCGAGCGCGCCTCCCTGCCCCAGCACCGCTGCCTGCACCGCGTCGAGCACAGCCTGGAGCCCCTCACCCGTTACCACCGACACACCCAAAGGAGCCGCCTGCTGCCCCATGGTGTCAGGGCTTGCGCGCCACAAATCCTGCTTGGTAGCCACCCGCAACACGCGCGCCTGATCGAGCGAGGCGGCAATCTCAGGCGCTTCACCACGCTCATCGACCAGCCAAAGCACCAGATCGGCCTGCTCTGCGGCCTGACGTGCGCGGTCAACGCCCAGGGCTTCGATGGTATCGCTGGTCTCCCGCAGGCCTGCGGTATCGACGAAATTCACCAGAAAGCCACCCAGATCGACCGGCACTGAAATCGTGTCCCGCGTGGTCCCGGCAATGTCCGAGACAATCGCCACATCCCGCGCCGCAAGCGCGTTGAGCAGGGACGACTTACCGACATTGGGCAAACCAAGCAGGGCAACACTGAAGCCGTCACGCACCTGCGCAGCCAAGCGGTGCGATGCTTCAGTGCGGGACGCCATCTCGGTGGCCAGCGCGCCAGCCCGAGCCCTGACAGTCGGGAAGAAGTCCTCGGGCAGGTCTTCGTCGGGAAAGTCGATCCAGGCTTCGGTCTCTCCGCGCAGCGCGATGATATCCGAACGCCATTCCTCCACCTGCTGGGAAAGAGCGCCCCCAAGCTGCCGCAGCGACAGGCGCCGCTGGGCTTCGGTCTGGGCGTCGATGAGGTCACCCAGACCCTCGACAGCCGCAAGGTCGAGTTTGCCGCGCAGAAAAGCCCGATGCGTGAACTCTCCCGCCTCGGCGGGCCGCAGGCCGTCCAGTTGCCCCAGCCGCGCAAGAACCGCGCGCATCACCGCCGGTGAGCCGTGAACATGCAGTTCGACCACATCTTCACCAGTGAAGGAGTTTGGGCCCGGAAACCAGACCACCATGCCTTCATCGAGCAAGCTACCCTCGGCGTCGAACAGGTTGGCGCGCTGGAGCGCCCTCGGCGCGGGAGCGGGCCGTAACGGCGCAGTCGCCGGCGCTGGCGTCACGCCATCGCTGCTGCCATCGCTCGAAGTGCTGCTGTCGCTGTCCGCACTGTCCAACCGACTGCCCGTCAACAGGGCAGCGAGCGCCGGTCCCGCATTCGGTCCGGAGATGCGGACCACAGCCACGCCGGCGCGACCACTGCCGGACGAGAGGGCGAATATGGTGTCCGAAGCGCTCACGTCGCGATCAGCCTGCCACCCTCAGGAGACGGTTGAGCGGCCGTGGCCGCTATTGGTTCATGGAGAGGAAGAAATCCTCGTTCGACTTGGAAGTCCGCAGCTTATCGAGCAGGAATTCCATAGCGTCGACCGGCCCCATGGGCATGAGAATCCGCCGCAGGACCCACATCTTGGCCAGCTCGCCGCGCTCGACCAGTTGCTCTTCCTTACGGGTACCGGATGCGCCGATGTCGATTGCGGGATAGGTCCGCTTATCGGCCAGCTTGCGGTCGAGCACGATTTCCGAGTTACCCGTGCCCTTGAATTCCTCGAAGATCACCTTGTCCATCATCGAGCCGGTATCGATCAGCGCCGTACCGACGATGGTCAGCGAGCCGCCCTCTTCGATGTTCCGCGCTGCACCGAAGAAGCGCTTGGGGCGCTGCATGGCGTTGGCGTCGACACCACCGGTCAGGACCTTACCCGACGACGGCACCACGGTGTTGTAGGCGCGGGCAAGGCGCGTGATCGAGTCCAGCAGGATCACCACGTCTTTCTTGTGCTCAACCAAGCGCTTAGCGCGCTCGATCACCATCTCAGAGACCTGTACATGCCGGGTGGCCGGCTCGTCGAAGGTCGAGGAAATGACCTCACCATTCACCGAACGCTGCATGTCCGTCACTTCCTCCGGGCGCTCATCGATCAGCAGAACGATCAGGTAAGCCTCTGGATTATTTCGGGAAATACTGTCTGCGATGGTCTGCAGCATCATGGTTTTACCGGTGCGCGGCGGCGCGACGACCAGCGCGCGCTGGCCCTTGCCGATGGGGCTGACCAGATCGATGACCCGTCCGGTCATGTTCTTGTTGGTCGGATCTTCGAGCTCGAGCTTCAGCCGCTCATCTGGATAGAGCGGGGTCAGCGAGTCAAAGTTCACCCGGGTCCGGGTCGAGCCAGGATCTTCGAAGTTGATGGTATTGACCTTGCTCAGCGCGAAATAGCGTTCATTGTCCCGCGGGGCGCGGATTTCACCATCGACGCTGTCGCCGGTGCGCAGACCGAATTTCCGGATCGTTGTCGGCGATACGTAGATGTCATCGGCGCCAGCGAGATAGTTGGCCTCGGGCGAGCGCAGAAAGCCGAATCCGTCCTGCAGGACTTCGATCACCCCGCCGCCAAAAATAGCTTCATCGTTCTCGGCCACTGCTTTGAGGATGGCGAACATCAGCTCCTGCTTGCGCATGGAGGCGACGTTGTCGATTTCCATGTCCTCGGCCATGTCGATGAGCTGGACAGGGGTTTTCTGCTTCAAGTCTTCAAGATGCATGGGATCTGTTGGTTATCCGTTTGGGATGAACGCGGCCCGCAGACAGACTGATCTCGCAAGCGCGTATGGCCACAGCAAAGGGCCTGAGAAACAAAACCGAGAAGCGTGGATGCAAACAAACAAGTCGTTACGGACATCTCGGCGGGGATCTGGGAGAAGGGTCGCGCCACGAACGGGGACCATCAGGGAAACCGGCACGGGCAACAGAAGCCCTGCGCACACCCCGACATAGGCAGACCAGCGGCAGCTGTCAATGTTGGCATAGTAGCGGTCGAGGCTGGCGTGCCCTCAAGCCCGGTCGGCGCGAGGGCTGATCCAGCCCCCTCGATCAACGCCTCAGAACAGGCCTTGGAAAGGTTTGATGACCACCAGCGCCACGATCAGAATGATCAGAACAAACGGAATTTCATTGAAGATACGGTAGAAGCGCGAAGGCTGCGTGTTGGCATCCTCGGCAAACTGCCGAACGTAGCGCGACTGCATCCCGGTCATCCCGCTGAGCACGATCACCAGCACGAACTTGGCGATGAACCAGAACTCGCGCGCAGAGGTGATCCCGTTCATCTCCCAGTAGACTACCATGCCCAGACCAGCGAGCCACGTGACCGCCATCGCCGGATTGATGATGGTCCGCAGCAGGCGTCGTTCCATCACCTTAAAGGTTTCGGACTTGTCCGAGCCAACCTCAGCATCGGCGTGATAGACGAACAGGCGCGGCAGATAGAGCAGCCCGGCCATCCATGCGATCACAGCAACGATATGCAGCGTCTTGAGGGATAGAAACAGCATTTCCATCACATTTTTCCCTTATATATCAATATGATATTGGCGTATGATCACGCCTGATCAGGCTACAGGTTTAACCCCTGATTGTCTCCAGTACCGCATGAACAGCGTCTGGATCGGTCTCCTTGAGGATGCCATGGCCGAGGTTGAACACGTGACTGCGCGTGCGCGGCACCGCATCGAGCACAGCCCGGGTCGCCTGCTGGATCTCTCCCCTGCCCGCCAGCAACCGGCCAGGATCCAGATTACCCTGCACCGCGCTGAACGGCAGCGCAGCAGCCCACGACAGATCATCAGCAAAATCGACCTGCAGCGTCACCAACGGATGCTGTCCTGCCAGCGCCTGAGCCGCAAAAGGTGCCCGCCGGGGGAACAGGATCACGGGAACATTCGGATGCGCCTCTCGGATCCGCCCGGTGACTGCGGCAAGCGGGCCGGCGGACCAGTCGACCTGCGCGCGTGCATCAAGGGAACCCGCCCAGCTGTCAAACACCATGACCGCATCGGCCCCTGCGGCGATCTGTGCGATGAGATGGTCGGCGACAGAGCGGATCAGCAAATCCATGAGCGCGCCAAACTGCGCCGGCGCGCCGTAGGCCATGGCCTTGGTCTGCGCGTAACTCTTGCTGGCACCGCCTTCGATCATATAAGTGGCCAGCGTCCAGGGCGCGCCAGCAAAGCCAATCAGCGTTGTTTCAGACGGCAGGTCGGCACGAATCAGCCCCAGCGCGGTATAGGCTGGCGCCAACATGCCAGCAGCCTCGCCTGCCTCCAGGCGATAAGCCATGGACGCCAGTTCGGGCAAGCGACCCAGCACCGGACCTTCGCCCGCGCTGAAATGCAGGTCCTGCCCCAGCGCTCGGGGAATGGTCAGAATGTCGGAGAACAGGATCGAGCCGTCGAAGCCGTAGCGCCGGATCGGCTGCAGCGTTACTTCCGTTGCCGCCGCCGGATCGTCGCAAAGGTCCAGAAAGCCGCCCTTGTCGGCACGCAGCTGCCGGTACTCCGGCAGGTACCGACCAGCCTGCCGCATCAGCCACGCCGGGCGCGGCCACTGTGGCTCGCCGCGTAAAGAAGCAAGGAGCGGTTTGTCAGCGGGGGCTTGAGAGATCATGGCCATGAACTGCGCGGTTGGCGGGTAAAAGACAAGTCGGGCGTGTTCAAGGCTGGATCAGGCCAGATGCACGACCATCGCCGTGACATGCCGTATCAGGCGCAGGCTTAATGGCTCCGCTCAAACAAAACAAAGTTTAAAAAATAGGATGTAGATGTAGTTGTACGGGGCCGGAATTGGGGATTATTGCTTTTCCCGGACTTTCCCACATTCGAACGACTCTGGCGTTATGCGATGCATGTTGGATGAAGAAGGCCTTGAATCTGCTGGCGAAGGTCTGAATGTGGTGCCTGTATTTGAGGCGCCTGATCGTCCTGCACTGATCACTTGTCCGATGGATTCACAGGCACCCGGGAATTCTCATCCACGGTTGAAAACGGGACTGTGAACGGCGAACTGTCCCCGGTATAAGAAAACCACTCAGACCCATCCCCAACTTGAGGTACGGGTTAAGCACAGGCTGATCTGGATAAGTCGCATAATCTGAGGGACTCGAGTCGCTCACCAGAGTGCTTTCAGAGCCAATCCGGGAGCCGGTCCGAAGCCGGGTCGAAAGCCACTTTGGGCGCTGGAACGACGGCTAAAAGCGGTTCAGTGACCGCACCAGAACGACGATCGAAAGGGCGCCTGCCATGGACGACTATGAGGATTTTCCACTACCGCCGCAGTTGGGCTGGATGGGGATCAACCGTTGTTGCTCGCCTCGGCCTCGCAGACACGGATGGCGATGCTGATCGACGCCGGTCTGCCGATCATGGTCGCGCCCTCTGACATCGACGAGTCCGTGATCAAGCAGCGCGTGCGCAGTGAGGGTGGGTCCGCCAGCCAGGCTGCTGCCGAGCTGGCCGAAGCCAAGGCTGCGACCGTCTCCCATGCGCATCCCGGACAGATCACCGTCGGCGCTGACCAGATCCTCGTGCTCGAAGACGAGCAGGGCGGGAAATCTGGTTCGACAAGCCTGAAGACCGGGGTCAGGCGCACCAGACCCTGCAAACACTCAGCGGCAAGACCCACCGGCTGATGACCGCGACCGCCGTCTGTCTGGATGGTGAGCTGCGCTGGTCGTCGCTGACCTCACCGACGCTGAGCATGCGCGCGCTTTCTGACACCTTCATCTGGGCCTATCTCGACACGCTGGGCGATGAGGCCCTGTGGTCGGTCGGCGCCTACCAGCTCGAAGGACTGGGCAGCCAGCTGTTCAAGCGCGTCGAGGGCGACTTCTTCACCATTCTGGGACTGGACCTGACCGGATTGCTGCAGCACTTCCGCGAACACCGGGCTTTGCTGGCCTGATCATGCGAGGACAGCCCCTTCGCGCCGCCGTGGTCGGCCATCCGATCAGCCACAGCCAGTCGCCATCCATCCATGGGCACTGGTTGGAACAGTCTGGCATCGCCGGACGCTATGGTTTGCTGGACTTCGAGCCCGAGCACTTCGAACGCGATATCCGCGCGCTGGCCGAGCAAGGCTATCAGGGCGTGAACGTCACTGTACCCTTTAAGGAAGCCGCGCTGGCGCTGGCTGACGACGCCGACGCCACCGCCCGCCAGATCGGTGCTGCGAACACGCTGGTGTTCAGCAATGGCCGGATCAGCGCCCGCAACACCGACGCCTACGGGTTCTGGGAAAATCTGCGCCCAAGCCTGAGCGACGGCATCCCCGACCGCGCCGTGGTGCTGGGGGCAGGGGGCGCAGCGCGCGCCGTCCTGGTGGCGCTGCAGGATCAGGGGGTGGGCCGCATCTGGCTGGCAAACCGGACCCTCAGCCGCGCGCAGGGCCTGGCCCACGAGTTGGCGCAGGGCGCGCAGATCGAGGCGCTGGACTGGGACGCAGCCGAAGACTTGCTCGACCGAGAGGCCATGCCGCTGATTATTAACACCTCGTCGCGCGGGATGAAGGGCGAGAACCCGATTGCCTGCCCGCTGGCGGCACAGGGGCCGGGCACCGTCGTCAATGACATTGTCTATAACCCGCTGCAGACCGCACTGCTTGAAACCGCCACAGAGCGTGGTTGCCGGATCGTCGATGGTCTGGGCATGCTGCTGCACCAGGCACGACCGGCGTTTCAAGCCTTTTTCGGGGCACGGGTCGAGGTCGATGCCGGCCTGCGTCAGAAGGTCGAGCGCAACATGGGATTAGTCTGAATAATGAAGATTATTGGACTTACAGGCTCCATTGCCATGGGCAAATCCACCGCCGCCAAAATGCTGGCACGCATGGGTTACGCCCACTTTGACGCCGATGCCGTGGTCCACGCACTGACCGGCCCGCGCGGACGGGCGCTGCCCGCCATCGCCGCCTTCGCACCTGAGGCCGTTTCCACAGAAGCCGGGATGGACCGTCGCCGGCTGGGCGATCTGGCCTTCCGTGATCAGAGCGTGCTGCGCAAGCTCGAAGCCGTGCTGCACCCCATGGTCTATGCTGAAAACCGCCGATTACTCGCCCTGTGGCAGCGTCAACGCCGCCGCAAAGTCCTGCTCGACGTGCCCCTGTTGCTCGAAGGCGCAGGCGAGCGCCGCTGCGATGCGGTGTGGGTGGTCTCGGCGCCAACAGCACTGCAGGCGCAGCGGGCTCTGTCTCGCCCCGGCATGACGCCGGAGAAGCTGCGCGGTATCCTCAGCCGGCAGGTGACAGACCGGGAAAAGCGGCGCCGCGCCGACGTGGTGATCGCCACCGGGCTGGGCCGCGCCATCACTTGGGGCGCGTTGGTGCAGGCCGATCGCCTGCCGGTTCGTACCCGCACCTGGCCCCCGCGCCACCGGCGCAACGCGCTATTCAAGGGCCGGATCCACGACGCAACGCCACCTGCATCCAAGGCAAAGGGAGGGCCGAAATGACCCGTGAGATCGTTCTCGACACTGAAACGACAGGCATCGACCCCGCCGACGGCCATCGGGTGGTCGAAATCGGCTGCGTCGAGCTCGAAGGGCTGATGCCGACCGGAAACACCTTCCACGTCTACATCAACCCGCAGCGTGATATGCCCAACGGCGCTTACGAGGTGCACGGGCTGTCGGCCGAGTTTCTGTCCGGCTTCCCAGTGTTTTCCGAGCACGCCGAAGCCTTTATCGAGTTCATCGGTGACGCGCCACTGGTGATCCATAACGCCTCCTTCGACATGAAGTTCCTCAACGCGGAGCTGGGCATGCTGGGGCGGCCGTTGCTGTCTCCCGGGCGCGCGATCGACACCCTTGCCATGGCGCGCAAGGCCTATCCCGGCGCGCAGAATTCGCTCGATGCGCTGTGCCGCCGGTTTGGCATCGACAACACCAGCCGCACGCTGCACGGCGCCCTGCTGGATAGTGAACTGCTGGCCGAAGTCTATCTGGAGCTGAAAGGGGGTCGCCAACCGGGTCTGAGCCTCGACGTTGCGGCGCCGCGCGGTGGCTCGAAAGCCGGTGGCAGCGCGGCCCGTGGCGACGGCGCAGCCGCGGGCGAAGACGGCAGCGCCGCCAAAGCCTTCGCGCGCCGTGAGTTTCCGCTGCAGGCCGAAGACACAGGCCGTCACGAGGCGTTTCTGCGCGACCTTAAAGAACCGATCTGGTCGAAATACGGGGTTAAGGGCACCGATCCGGACTAGCGGCCTTTCCTCCCTCGGGGCCTGTTGTTCAGGCCGCCGTGCCGTCCCCGCCGCTGGCACCTTCGCCCCTATCCTTGGGGTTATTGAGCAGGCTGAGGAAGTTGAAAGGGTTGAGCAGCAAGGGCGGGTAGCCGCCTTTGACGGTTGCGCTGGAGACGATTTCCCGCGCGAAGGGGAACAGGTAGCGGGAGACCTCGACCACCAGCAGCCGCTCGATCGTCTCTTGTGGGATATCTGCACCGATCTGCACCAGACCGGCGTAAACACACTCGACGATGAAGGCGGTCTGGCCCTCGACCGATGCGTTGACCGACACCTGCAGCTCGACCTCGTAGCGGCTGTCGCCGAGGTTGCGGTTGTTGACGTTGACGTCGATTTTGACCTCGGGCTGCTTGCCCTGGGTCATCAGGCCCATGGCTCCGTTCGGGTTCTCGAAGCTCAAGTCCTTGAGGTACTGGTGCAGGAAGGCGAGGCCCCCCAGAGGCTGGTCAGCTGCTGCAGCCGGGGCCTGGGTCGAACCGTTTTCGGCCATGGTGTCTGATTTCTCCGGTTTACTCGGGGGCAGGGACGCCTGTTATCACGCTGGCCCTGAAGCGGCTAGTCGCGTGAGGGCGGAATCTGCTTCTCGGGGTCGGTTTCGACCACCTCCGCTTCGCCGTCGATGATATCAGGCGCGCTGCCGCTGCTGCTGTCATTGCCGCCAGCGTAGGAAAAGCCAAAGCCGCCCGCGCCGCCACCGCCCATGCCACCGAAGGACAGATTGCCGCGTCGTTGCGCCCACCGCAGCAGCAGCGGGGCGATCAACGCCCGTACCGGCGGCAAGAGCAGGGCAATGCCGACGGCATCGGTGAAAAAGCCCGGCGTAAGCAGCAGCAGTGCTGCCGCCAGCAGGCACAGCCCGTCGAACAGTGCTCTTGCCGGCATCTCGCCCACGGCCAGTTGCTGGTTGATCCGCGCAATCACGCTTGTTGATTGCGACCGGACCAGCGCCGTGCCGACGATTGCGGATAGCAATACCGTACCCAGCGTCCACCAGAGGCCGATCCAGCTGCCTACGGTAATGAAGCCAGCGATCTCGATTATCGGAATCCCGACGAAGGCAATCAGTAACAAGAGTGTCATTCCGGGCTCCTTTGCGCTGTTTTTTGACGGATGCGACCCTGCAACCGATTCTGGTCCGTTGCCCTCGGGTGCATTCGTCCCTAACTGTCATTCATAGAAGTGGGGTCTGCCGCCGATCGTTGAAGAGATCGCTGCGAAAAAACGGCAGACCGGGGTTCGCGCCCGGACAAAGGAGACCTGAAGGTGACCATTACGCTCGTTATTCTGGCTGTTGCAGTGGTGTTTGTGCTGTGGAGGCTCAGCTCCGTGCTCGGGCAGGATCAGGGCTTCATCCCCAGTTCGACCGCAACCAGACTCAGCCGAAGCTCGACGAGGTTGATGAGGCGGACACCCCGGCTCCGGCGCCTGAACCGGATGCTCAGGCCGCAGAGGATGTCGATCCGGCCGCCAATGCCGAAGAAATTCAGGCGGTTCTGGAAGAGATCGCGGGCAAGGACCGGCTGTTCGATGCCAAGTCTTTCCTTGGCGATGCGGGCAGTGCCTTCGAGATGATCCTCGGCGCCTTCGCCAGCGGCGACAAGGACACGCTGTCTTCTTTCGTCTCCAAAGATGTCTACGCAGGCTTTGCCGAGGCCATCGACGCCCGCGCAGCAGAAGGTCAGCACCTGGAGCTGACCCTGCTCAAGGCGCCTGAAACCCGCTACTACCGGGCCGAAGTGAAGCGGCAACATGGCCTTCGTCACCCTGACCATCAATTCCGAGCAGATCCAGGTCACCCGGGACAAGGCTGGTGAGGTGGTTTCCGGCGACCCTGCCCAGACTTCCCGGGTCGAAGACCACTGGAACTTCTCGCGCAAGCTGGGTTCGTCTGACCCGATCTGGACCCTGATCGCGACCCGCGCCTGATCACGACTGCTCTCTGATCGGGACGTGCAGACTGAGCGGGCCAACGCAGGCCCCTGTTTCCCCCCTGTCCTAAAGAGGTTATGCGCCGCATTATGTTTTATGCGGCATTCATTGGAGTAATTCAGTATTCTAGCTCTTAAATAGAATTAAAAACATCGTATAAGATGCTATTTTTATTAGACATCTTATCGGTTCGGTGTCAGAGTCGGCTCCATATTTCAAAGGGCCGTCTTCTGGGTGGTTCAGTCTTAATTTCAGTGAGTTCCGCCTTATGCTTCGGCGTGTGAGTTTTGCGGCCCCGGCGCTTGCCCTGACGATTGCTCTGGGCGGGTGCATGGCGACCGAGACCCTTTCGATCAATCCTTTCGCCAAGCGCAGCATCCTTCAGGACGCCGGCGCAGAGACAGCATCGCTGTCGCCCGTGACGGGGTCATCACTGGGCAAGCGCGCCGTGGTGCGACTTGCTCCCGACTTTACCGTCGCCGGGGTGCAGCTTTCGCCGGTCTACGCCGAAAGCCTGCCCGGATGGCGCACGGAGCGCCACGGCGATGCGCTGGAGGCCTTCCAGCAGTCCTGTGCCGTGATCGGGCAACGCAACGCTGATGCGCCACTCTCACCAGCCGCGCTGGGTGGTACCGTTGGCGACTGGGCAGAGGTCTGCGCACTCGCCGTTCGACTGAACCCCGAAGACCACCCCCGTGCCCGGCAGTTCTTCCTCGACCAGTTCAAGGCGTTTGAAGTGCGCGGCGAGGGTACCTTCACCGGATACTACGAGGCTGAACTCAATGGCGCTCGCCGCCCGGGAGGCGGCTACCGCTGGCCGCTCTATGCCCGGCCCGATGATCTTGTAAACGGGCAGGCCTATCTGACCCGGGCAGAGATCAGCCGTGGCGCTCTGCAGGGCCAGGGGCTGGAACTGCTCTACGTCGATGATCCGGTTGACGCCTTTATGCTGCAGATTCAGGGCTCGGGCGTGATCCGTCTGCCGGACGGCACCCGCACCCGTGTCGGGTACGCCGGCAACAACGGGCACGATTTTGTCAGCCTGCGCGCCGAGATGGAGCGTCGCGGCTTCGACAAGACCGTCTACGGCGCGTCGATCCAGTCCTACACCCGTTGGCTCAAGGAACGCCCGCAGATTGCCACCGCAGTGATGAACACCAACCCGCGCTTTATTTTCTTCACCGAAAACCTGGAACAGGGCGCGGTCGGCGCGCAGGGTATCCGCCTGACGCCCGAGCGCTCGCTCGCCGTGGATCTGGATTTCATGCCCCTGCACGCGCCGATGTGGCTGGAAACCTCCGCGACAGCGCCCAACGGCAGCACCCGCACCATCCGCCGCATGATGGTCGCACAGGATACCGGGTCGGCGATCAACGGCGTGGTCCGGGGAGATTATTTCTGGGGCTCGGGAGAAGGCGCGCGGGCTATGGCCGGGCGGATGAAGGCGCAGGGCGTCTATACGATTTTGCTGCCAAACGGACTGGCCGAGACCCTGGCCCCGGATTGATCCGAGCCTATCTTAGCCGCTAGGGGGAAACGGTGGCTGCCGAAGGGGAGCCGCACCAGACGACGCGAAGCACGGGAAGCCCGAGATTTGAACCAGAAGACCCACGATTTTCTTGCCACGCTGGCGCCGCTCGCCCTCTCCGGGATCGGCGAAGGCGTGGCTGCGATTGTCGGCTCAGACCTCGAGGCTGCCGTTGAGCTGTTGCTGCCCGCGCTGCCGCCCGCCGCGCGGCTGGTCATCGTCGATCAGACCGCTGAGGGTGCGCAGGCGTGCCGCCGCTTCGTGCAGACCGACCTCCGGCTGGGGGTTATCAACGAGACCCCGGCGCAGTTCATCGAAGATATGGTCGAGCAGCGCTTTGATGCGCTGCTGGCCATGCCGGGTTGTGAAGGCGACGAGCAGGCGCTGGTCAGCTTGCTGTGGCAAGGCGGCTTTATGGCCTTGCATCCCGATCTCGCGGCCCCGAGCGTCGACCCTGACGAACTGCTGAGCTGGGACACCGGGTGGGGCATGGCCCTGCGCATGCTGCCACCCAAGCCGCGCCGCCGGGGCGGCCGGCGGCGCAACCAGCCGCGGCAGGCGGCGGCCTGAGGCCGAAACGGTGGCTGCGAAACGGCGCCCGAACCGGAATACTACGACCAAAGGCAAGAAGCCCGGCCCCCCGGTCGTCAGTGAGGGCGATCGCGCGGTCTGGGGTGCCGTCAAGGCCTCCGCTGATCCCCTCAAGCAGTCACGCGCCAAGACCTTTCGCGGCGTTGAGAACGTGTCCCGTGGCCTGCCACCAACCCCTAAGGCTGATCCCGACCGCGCCGAAGAACGCCAGGCAGCGGCCTCCCGACCCGTGGTCAAATCCATCGCCGAGGATCTGGTCTCTGCCTCCAGGGCATCGCGCACACCCCTGACCGGGGCAAAGGACACAGGGGCCCTCGAGCCCGGGCAGCTCGCCGGGCTGGACCGCAAGCGTGGGGAGCGCCTGCGCCGGGGTAAACTCGATATCGAGGGCACGCTCGACCTGCACGGCATGACCCGCGACGCGGCTCAGGCAGCGGTGCGCCGCTTCCTCGACGCCAGCCAGGGCATGGGGCGGCGCACGGTGCTGATTATCACCGGCAAAGGCTACGCCCACGGCAGCGAAGGCGTGCTGCGCTCTGCCCTGCCGCAATGGCTGAACGCCGCTGAAAACCGCGGCCGAATCCTCGCCTATGACTACGCCCAGCCGCGCCACGGCGGGCAGGGTGCCTTCTACGTCTACCTGAAGAAACGCCGGGAAGCGGCGTCGTGACGCCCTTCGGCGAAAAACTCGTGTCCCTGCGTGAGCAGCGCGGATGGACGCAGAAGAAAATGGCGGAGAAACTTGGGGTTTCGGCGGCCTTTCTCAGTGCGCTGGAAAACGGTCAGCGGGGCAAGCCTTCCCGCCGCCTGCTCCACGCCATCTGCCAGACCTTTGGCATCATTTGGGACGAGGCTGACGCGCTGGCCGATCTCGCCGCCGCATCGCACCCGGTGGTCAAGCTCAACACGCGCGGGCTGTCCGCGACCCATACGCGTTTCGCGCACGCCCTGGCGGGAAGATTGCTGAGCTGCCCGAAGAACAGTTGGAAGACTGGCTGGAAACCCTCGAAGACCCCACGGCTACACAGGGCACTCGCTGAGACAATTCGCACCAGAGGATTGGTCCTCAGCGAAAGCGATCTAGCTTGTTGGGGGAGAGTCAGACGATCGACGATGGCGGACCCAGGAAGATTCGAACTCCCGACCTCCTGATTCGTAGTCAGGCGCTCTATCCAGCTGAGCTATGGGTCCGCGTCGATGGCCGGACCCTAAGCAAAGCCGCGACGGAGGGCAAGGCCCTCTGACAACGCTTTGTTCGATCCAGCCATGCAAAGGAGTGACTTCGATGATGACTTCGTTCAAAGCCGCACCGGTCGGTTCTTTCCCGCGTCGGATTTTTACCCTCGCGCTGGGCCTCGTTCTTGCCCTGATGGCGGGTCGCGCTGTCGCAGCAGGCAGTGAAGATGCGCTCGCACCCGCGCTCAGCCCGATCGAGGAAGTGCAGGCCGTGATCGAAAGCCAGCTGATCGCCTTCCAGAACCGCGACGGCGCCGGCGCCTTCTTCCACGCCGCGCCCGGGATCAAGGGTGCCTTCGGCGACGCTGACACTTTCATGGCCATGGTCGAGCGGGGCTACAACGTCATTTACGCCAACAAGGGCTGGACCTTTGTCGAGGGTCAGGTGCAGGGACAGCAGGCCGCCCAGATGCTGGTCGTGGAAGACGGAGAAGGGCGTGAGCTCAAGGTGATCTACTTCCTGCGCATCTACGACGGACGCTGGCAGATCACGGGTGTCCAGCCCACGGGCTGACCCGGCCTCGGCATAGCCGACAGGCACGGCTTACACATTGAAGCCGTCGGGTATTTGTCGCATAACGTTGTGATCCAACCTGCAGCCGGAGACTGACCACATGGATCGCAGCTTCTACGTTTCTTGGGATGAAATGCACCGGGACACCCGGGCGCTGTCGTGGCGCCTGCTCGACATGCACAACGAGCGTGCCTTTACCGGCATTATCGCCGTCACCCGTGGCGGCATGGTCCCCGCCGCGATCATCGCGCGGGAGCTGGAAATTCGCGTGGTCGATACCATCTCCGTCGCGTCCTACGATGAGCAGGCGCAGGGCCAGCTCCAGATTCTGAAGTCCACCCTCGACGTCGGCGACGGCGACGGCTGGCTGATCGTCGATGACCTCGTCGATACCGGCAAAACCGCCCGCGCGATCCGGGACATGATGCCCGCCGCGCACTTCGCGACAGTCTATGCCAAGCCCGAGGGGCGGCCGTTGGTTGATACCTTTGTGACCGAGGTCAGCCAGGACACCTGGATTTACTTCCCCTGGGATCTGGCGCCGCACGCCAACCAGCCGCTGATCAAGTCGCGCTAGGCCGGGCGATCAGGCGTCGGTGGGCTTGCCGCCGCCGCCGCCGCTGCTGCCACTGCCACCACGACCGCCGTCGCGACTGACCATCGGCAGACGGATTTCAAAGGTCGTTGGCTCGGTCCCGTCCTGCCCGGTGTGAAGCAGCTGGATACTGCCGCCGTGAGCCTGAACGATCTCGGCAGCGTTGTGTAGGCCCAGCCCGGTGCCGCTGCGCTTGGTCGAGCCCTTAAAGGCGTCGAACAGGTGCGGGACGGCTGCATCAGGCACGCCAGACGCCGTCATCCTGTATCCGGATCATCAGCCCGGTCTCGCGTGCTTCGGCGAGCAGGTCGACCTTGTCGGCCCCGGCCTCGAAGCTGTTGTCGAGCAGGTTGATCAGCACCCGCTCGATCTGCAACGGGTCGAAGACGAGGCTGGGTTGGTCAAAATCCTCGACCAGCGAGACGACCTTGCCCTGCGGCCCCCAGCGCTGCCGGATGCGGTCGATCACCCGCCGAAAAACGGCTTCAGCACCACGGTTTCGACGGCCAGCGCCGGCATGCCATCGCGCACGTGCTGGACGATGGTGTGGGTCAGGTTGGCAGCGCGCTCGATCGACTCGGCCAGCCGGGGTGCGGCCCTGGAAACACCTTCGTCCTTGGACGCGCTCATGCGGTCGGTGATCAGAAGCGAGGTGGTCAGCAAATTGCGCAGGTCATGAGAAATCTTCGCGACGCCCGTGCCCAGGGACGCCAACCGCCGGTTCTGGTTCAGCGCAGACCGAACCGTGTCCTGCATCGCCTGCATCTGGGTGAAGGCGTCGCCGATTTCGTCCGAGCGACCGGATTCGCGCCGCGCGGTCTGCTCGACCTCCGGTCGGTCGGCGAAGGCGCGCATGGCCCGGGTCAGCCGCAGCACCGGGCGTACGATCAACCAGCCCAACGCCAGATAGAGCAGCAGGCCAGTCACCAGCGAGATGAACAGCGACAGCGCCGCAACCTGTGCCGTGTAGGACCGCAGCTCAAAGCCTATCCGGGTCTGGTCGAGCAGCAGCTCGATTTCCGCATTCGGGTCCGCCGGGCTCAGGCCGACGATGCGCAGCATGGCATCGGGCTTGTGGGCGACCACGATCTGGAACGCGTGGAACGACAGCCCGAGCAGGCCGGTTTCGCGTAGATCGATACTCCGCTCGACCTGCAACCCCGGCTCGCGAAACAGCACCAGCTTGGGGCGGTCCGGTGAGCGGAATGCGATCAGGCCGGCGTCGACGTGGTCCAGCAACTCTGTGGTCAGCCGGTCGTTTGGCATGGCCGAGGGCAATTCTTCGAGGGTCCGGACGGCGAGGTGCCCGTCGGAGAGCCGGTCGTTGAGCTCCTGTTCCAGCCACCGGCCGGTCGACGGCACAAACAGCACGGCTTCAGCCAGCAGTACGAAGAGGACAGCCAGCGCCAGCGCCCGGGCCGACAGGCCCGTCAGCAAGCGTGACGGCGCGGTCCGGCGGGGGCTGCTCTCCGCCCGTTGGCCCGGGTCGCTTCGGCGGTCCAGAGGGTCTTCGGTTGTGCTCATCCGGGCAGTCTAAACTATCCCGGCAGTTTGAGCAGCCACGATATGAGTCGGCGGGTGCGGGGGGCGAACAGGACCTCGGCGAGGTGCATCCCCGCCGCGCGCTTGGGAATTTCAGCGTGGGTGGGGTAGGGCAGCATCTGGCTGGCGACGGCGGAGAGCTTCAGCCGGCCTTCGATCACTTGGCCCAGCGGCCCGATCAGATCACCCGCGCCCGGCGCGAGGATCGCCGCCCCGACCAGCTTGCCCCGACGGCCGTCAAAAACCAGCTTGGCCAGCCCGGCTTCAGGGCCGCTGGCGATGTTTTCAGCGACGAAGCGATCATTGCCATCCACGCGCAGGGTTTCGGTGCGGGGAGCCAGCCCGGCGGCGGTCGCCTCGGCCTCGGTCAGCCCGATCTGTGCCAGTTCCGGCGCGGTGTAGGTGACCCGCGGTATGGCGCTGGTGGCAACGCGCGACGGCAGACGGAACAGCATTTCGCGGACGATCACCGATGCGTGGTGCGCGGCGAGGTGGGTGAAGCCCTCACCGCCGATTACATCGCCCATGGCAAAGACATGGCGGCGGTTGGTGCGCAGGTTGGGCCCCACGGCGATGCCTGCCGCGCTGTGGGTGATACCAGCGGCGTCCAGCCCCAGCCCATCGGTCACGGGACGACGCCCGGTGGCGATCAGCAGGTGGCTGGCCTGTATCGAGTCCTGTATCGCGCCCTTCGCAGAGCCGTCGCCCGCTTGCAGCTCGACCCGGATATCGCCAGCCTTGCCGCTGACGGCTGCAACCGTCGTCCCAAGCCGGAGGTCGACGCCGTCGGCCCGCAGCTGCCGCGCGAGCAGTGCCGACAGCTCGGCATCATCCCGCGGCAGAATGCTCGATTGGGCTTCGATCAGGGTGACCTGGCAGCCAAGACGCTGATGTGCCTGCGCCATTTCCACCCCGATCGGCCCGGCGCCGATGATGGCGAGGTGGCGCGGGGCCTCGGTGCGGGAAAACAGGCTTTCGTTGGTCAGGAACGGTACGCTGTCGAGGCCGGGAATGGCGGGAATGGCCGGGGCAGACCCTGTGGCAATGACGAAGTATTTGGCCCGGATGCGGCTGTCACCGGCCTGAACGGTGCGGGCGTCGATGAAATGTCCGGTGTCGCGGATGACGCGCACGCCGAGGCTCTCAAAGCGCTCCTGGCTGTCGTGGGGCTCGATCCGCTCGATGGCCCGCCGCACGTGCGCCATGGTGCCGGCGTAGTCGACCTCAGGCTCGGAGACAGAAATCCCGAGCGGCCCGGCGCGGCGGATCAGGCTCGCTGTGTGGGCGACGTGCAGCAGGGCTTTGGATGGCACGCAGCCGACGTTAAGGCAGTCGCCCCCCATGGCGCCACGCTCGATCAGCACGGTTTTCGCGCCGAGCTGGGCCGCGCCGGAAGCCACGTTGAGCCCTCCCGACCCGGCGCCGATGACACAGACGTCTGCGCGGATGTCTTCCATGGCTTGGACCATTCCTTTCCCGGCTTACTGATCGGTGCCGGCGGCGCGGCGGCCCCGCAGGAACAGGCGCTTCCAGACGATGGGAACCAGCGACAGCGCTGCCAGCGCCAGCAACGGCCCCCAAAGGTTCCAGGTTGCGACCGTCAGCTCGCTCAGGTCAGCGACCCCGGCGCCAAGCGAGGTATAGACGTAAACCGCCGGAGCGATCCCCAGCAGCGTCGCCAGCGCGTAGGTCGTCAGCGAAATTTTCAGCATGGCGGGCGCGATATTCACGGCGAAAAACGGGAAGAACGGGATCAGGCGCAGACTGAGCAGGTAGAAGAAGGCGTCTTCTTCGATGCCCGCCGAAAACCGGTCGAGGAAAGGCGCTACCCGGCGGCGCAGCTGTTCGAGGCCGAGGGTCTTGACCGCCGTGAACAGGATCGAGGCGCCCAGCGTCGCCCCCAGCAGGGTCGCAGTACCGGCGTAGAGCGTGCCGCCGAGCACGCCGAAAGCAGCCCCGCCGAAAATACCGCCGAGAATCGTCAGGAACGACGCGACTGGAAACAGGGTCGCCGTAGCGGTCGCATAAATCGCAATCCACGCGACAAAAAACAGAATTGCGTTGGCGCGGATCCAGGCTGCGACTTCATCCCGGGCGCCCTCCAACCGCTCCAGCGTCAGCACATCGCCCAGTCCTGCGAACCACGCGACGCCGAGCGCAACCATGGCCACGGCCAGTGCGCCGGGGAGCAGCAAGCGGCGGCCGAACCAGTGCCCACCCGGGCGCGAGGCCGGGCTGGCCGGGGCTGAGGAAGGTTGAGGGTCGGTTGACATCGCGGGGCTCCGGTTGGCATCGGTCGGTCTGATGAGCGAGAACCTGAGGTCTCCGACGCTGTTAAACAACCCACGAAAGGGCCTGCGCTGGCCACTACACGGCGGTTTGATGGATTGTGTGACCAGCAATGCAGGCTCAGGTCAGCCGTTGACCAACCAGAGGCCGCAAGGCTATTCACCGCTGTCTGCCTGCGGACCGCTCTGGTGGTTTCCGCAAGGCGTCCTATTTATATTTGGCTTCTGCGCCGGTCCCGCCTTTGCCCGAACCTGCATCGCCGTCTCGCACGAGACTTTGGATGAGGCCCCGGTCGTCGGCATAGGACGGCAGCGCATGAAAAAGGATAAAGCCGATGAAACGCCCATATCAGCCCTCCCGGATTGTCCGGAAGCGCCGTCATGGTTTCCGCTCTCGCAAGGCCACCGTTGGCGGCCGCAACATTCTTCGCGCGCGGCGGTCTAAGGGTCGCATCAAGCTGTCTGCCTGATCCGTACTACCGGGACAGGGAGCGATGAAGGCGAGCCTGAAGACCCGCAAGGACTTCCTCGCCGCTGCTCGTGCCCAGAAATGGGTCGGTGCGGTGATGCTGGTTCAACAGCGTGACCGCGAAGATTCCGACGCCGCTATCCGCGTCGGCTATACGGCAAGCAAGAAAGTCGGGAATGCAGCACAGCGCAGCCGGGCCAAGCGTCGGTTGCGGGCGCTTTCGGCTGAGCTGCTGCCAGACCACGGTCGCCCTGGACACGATTATGTCTGGATCGCCAAACGAGGCGCGGCGATCGCGCCGTTCGGCAAGCTGCGCCGCGATGGCGAACGCGCCCTCCGCGCCCTGACCGGAACGAAAGACGCTGAGGCCGCCGCCGGGGCGCAGAAGCCATGAGCGCACCGCACCCCAAGCCACGCTCCGGCTGGCTGACCACGTGGCGGGCCATGGGCTGGGGCAGTCGCCTCGTCGCCGTTCCGGTCGTTGGCTACCGTCTCCTGATATCGCCCTGGCTGCCGCCATCCTGCCGCTATGAGCCCTCGTGCAGCGTCTACGCGCTCGAAGCCCTGCAGCGGCATGGACCCCTGCGCGGGAGCTGGCTGGCCGTACGGCGGATCGGCCGTTGTCACCCCTGGGGTGGTCACGGTTATGACCCGGTCCCAGATACAGGGCAGGGCAGAGGTACGGCGATGGTGGCTGAGGACTGCTGCGCAGAGGATTGCTGTCCGCCCGATTGCTGCAGCACCATGGCCGACAACACGACAACACGACCCCAACCACTTAACCCCGCGTCACAGGGCACCGATTATGAATGAAGACATGCGCAATATGTTCCTGGCCATCGGCGTTTCGCTGCTGCTGGTCTTTGCGGTGCAGACTTTCCTGCCGCAGATCTTTCCGTCGCTGGGACCGGAGCCGGAGCCACAGGTCGCCCCGGAGCAGGCTGGCGGGGACAGCGGTGAGAGCAGCGCAGGTGGCCTGACCGTCACCGGGACAGACGGCGAGTCGGTTGCCGCCATCGTCACACGGGACACGGCACTGGACGGCAACGACCGTATCGGCATCGATACCGGCGTGCTGACCGGGTCGCTGAACCTGACCGGCGCGGTTTTCGATGATCTGACGCTGACCGGCTATCGCCAGAGCGTGGACCCCACCTCGCCCTTCGTCGACCTGCTGCACCCGCAGAACAGCCGGGGTGGCTACAATGTCGTCCATAACTGGATGACCTCGGTCGGTGGCGCGCTGATCGACCCCAAGGCGCAGTGGACCGTGGTCGCGGGCAACGAGCTGACCCCGGATTCGCCGCTGACGCTCGAAACCACCACCGCTGCCGGGATTCGTGTCGAGCGCCGGATCGAAGTGGTGGACGACTACCTGTTCCGGCTGACCGACCGGCTTGACCACAATGGGACGCAGGGCGTGACCCTCGCGCCGATCGGTACTGTGAACCGCTACGACGAGGTTATCGACGACCGCTACACCACCACCGGCTACATTTCGGTGCTCGAGCGGAAACTGCGCGAACACAAGTACGGCAAGATCGCCAAGCCTTCGACCAACCCCGAAGAGCGGCTGAACCCCACCACCGGCGAGACCGGCGGGATTGTCAGCACTGGCGGCTGGGTCGGCTTTACCGACAAATACTGGATGGTGGCGCTGATCCCGAGCCAGAGCGACGAAATCCGCGCGGGCTACGGTTTGCAGAAGGCTGGCCTGGGACAGCGGCAGGCGGTGTCCTCGCAGTATATTTACGAGAGCGGCGTTCCGGTGCAGCCCGGTCAGACGGTTGAGGTTTCGACCCTGCTGTTCGCCGGCGCCAAGGAAGTTGATCTGCTCGACCGCTACGCCAAAGACTTCGCGATTCCCAAGTTCGACCGCGGTGTGAACTTCTGGTTCATCTACCCGCTGACCAAGCCGCTCTACATCGCGCTGGCCTGGACCACGGACAAGCTCAAGCCGTCGCTGGGTGCCTATGCCTTCGGCGCAGCGATTATCGTCCTGACGCTGATCATCAAGACCATCCTGTTCCCGCTGCAGCTGCGCGCTTACCGCTCGATGGCGAAGATGCGCACCCTGCAGCCGAAGATGAAGGAACTGCAGGAAAAGCACGCTGACGATCGTCAGGCGCTGAGCCAGGCGATGATGGGCCTGTACAAGGAGGAGGGCGTGAACCCGCTCGGGGGCTGTTTGCCCATGCTGTTGCAGTTACCGGTGTTCATCTCGCTCTATCGGGTGATGCTGGTGACGGTGGAGGCGCGGCACGCACCCTTCCCCGGCTGGGTCTCGGATCTGTCGGCCAAAGACCCAACGGGCCTGCTCGAGCTGTTCGGGCTGATCCCGTGGAACCCTGAGGTTCTGCCGCTGATCGCCATCCTCAACATCGGGATCTGGCCGATCATCTACGGCCTGTCGATGCTGGCGCTGCAGCGCATGTCGCCCGCACCGTCGGACCCGATGCAGGCGCGTATCTTCCTGCTCATGCCGATCATCTTCACCTTCGTCCTCGCCGGGTTCCCGGTGGGTCTGGTGATCTACTGGACGGTGAACAACATCATCTCCATGGGTCAGCAGTTCATCATTGGTCGGATGACCAAGACCAAGACGCAGGAGAAGCAGGAAGCCGCAGCGGCTCGCGCCGAAGCCAAAGCCGCCGAGCGCGCTGCCAAGCAGGAAAAGAAGGCGAAGAAAGAAGGGGCCTGATCGCCCCTTCGCGCCTCCGCCTGGCGCCCACGCCCCGAGGCCAGTACGCGCTATGGATCAGGATCGCCAGACCCCGCCTGCCCATTTGTTCAAGCACCGCGCGGTGTTTTTCAAAGGCGTGCCGGCCATGCATTTCCTGCCCGAGGCCGACCGCCCCGAGGTCGCCTTTGCCGGGCGCTCCAACGTCGGTAAGTCATCCCTGCTCAACGCCCTGACCGGCGTAAAGGGACTGGCGCGAACGTCGAACACGCCCGGCCGGACTCAGGAGATGAATTTCTTCGATCTTGGCGGGGTGGGCTACATCGTCGACCTGCCCGGCTATGGCTACGCCAAGGCGTCAAAGCGCGATATTGCGCGCTGGAACGCGACCACGGAGCAGTATCTGCAGGGGCGGCCCAATCTGAAGCGGGTCTACGTGCTGATCGACTGCCGCCACGGCCTCAAGGACAACGACCGCGAACTGATGGACAGCCTCGACGTTGCGGCCGTTTCCTACCAGCTGATCCTGACCAAATCCGACAAGATCAAAGCTGGCGCCTTGGAGAAGGTGAAAAAAGCGGTAGAAGAAGAGGCGATGAAGCACCCGGCAGCCTTTCCGCGCGTGCTGCCCACGTCGGCAGAAAAGCCGCTGGGGCCGCTGGGCGGGATGGACGCGCTGCGCGACGCCGTGGCACGGGTCCTGCTCGGCATGAGCGATGACTTTGGAGACATGTTCGCATGAATGAGATGAGCGATTCCCAGGCCCGGGCCTGGCTGGACAAGGCCGAGACTCTGCGCGAAGCCCTGCCGTTCATGCGCCGCTACACCGGCAAGACCATCGTGGTGAAGTTCGGCGGTCACGCCATGGTCGATCCCGCCCTGACCGAGAGCTTCGCCGCTGACGTTGCCCTGCTGCGCCAGGTCGGCATGCGCCCGATCGTGGTCCACGGCGGCGGCCCGCAGATCGCACAGATGCTCGAGCGGCTGAACGTCAAGACACAGGCGGTTGACGGCCTGCGCATCACCGACGAGCCGACCATGGAAATCGTCGAGATGGTGCTGGCGGGCAAGATCAACAAGGATGTGGTCACCGCGCTCAATAAGGCCGGTGGCACAGCCGTCGGCCTGTCGGGCAAGGACGGGCGCCTGTTGCTCGCCGAGAAAATCCAGCGCGACGACGGGGTCGATCTTGGCTTCGTCGGTCAGCCCAAGCACGTCAACACGGCGGTGATCGAGGCCATTCGCGATGCTGGGTTGATCCCGGTGATCGCGCCCATCGGCGTCGACGAGGCGGGCAGGGCTACAACATCAACGCCGATACAGCCGCAGGGGCCATCGCAGCGGCGCTCAAGGCCGAGCGCCTGATCATGCTCACCGATGTCGACGGGGTGAAGGACAAGGCAGGCGAGCTGGTCTCCGAAATCCGGCGCGCCGATATCGCCGGGCTGGTCAAAGACGGTACGGTCTCCGGCAGCATGATTCCGAAGCTGGACATGTGCGCCGCCGCCGTGACCAGCGGTGTTGGTGCTGCCGTCATCCAAAACGGCACGGTCAAGCACGTGCTGCTGCTGGAGCTGCTCACGGAATACGGGGCGGGAACGCTGGTCAGCTGATCGGCTGCTCTAGCAGCGCCGCAACGGCGCCACCGGATCGGGTCAGTTTTTGGTGACGTAGGTGAGGCTGTCGTCTTCGTCCTCGTCTTCGAGGACATCATCGCCGCCGACTTCATTGCCGTCTTCGTCGTAGACCACGAATTCGAGCGGTGGCGGGGTTTCCAGCACCAGCGGCATGATCAGGTCTTCCTCGGCCTCCATATGACCCAGAAGCTTGTCGTTGAGCAGCAGCAGCGCTTCCATCATGCCCGCACCGTCTTCGGCATTCTCGACCGCATCGAGGCAGGCATCGTTTGCGTCATGATCGTCTGCCAGAGCGTTTAAGGCAGGTTCGTACGCCGGGTGCAGCGCAACTACCACCGGGAAGTAGACGCCGTCCTCCACCTGCTGGTGCTGGTCGAGCTGTTCGCGGAACAGCGACCACATCTCCATCAGCCGCTCTTCTTCAGCCACGTCCGGGCCGTCTGCGCCGAAATCCTCCAGCGCAGCCGACAGGTCGCTGAGCAGCGCACGGAAGGTACCGTGGCGACGCAGCCAGAAGTCCAGAAGATCGTTGAAATTGTCGTGGAACCGCCAGACCGGACGGGTGATGTCCGGCAGCGGCTTATCGACGTTTTCCAGCAGGTCTTCGAGCCTGATCGGGGTCTGATTCATGGTCATGGAACCGAACATGGCGAAGCTGCCAGCCAGTTGCAATGCTCGTTTGGCGTTCCCCGGCGTTGCAAAGCTGCCGAGTCCGGTTAGAACGGCGGGGATACGAGCCGTTCATTATGTCCCTCTGATGGAATTCCCCATGACCCAAGACATCAATCGCGTCGTCCTTGCCTACTCCGGCGGACTGGATACCAGCGTCATTCTTAAGTGGCTGCAGGTGACGTATAACTGCGAAGTCGTCACATTTACCGCCGATCTGGGCCAGGGCGAAGAGCTGGAGCCAGCCCGGGAAAAGGCTTTGTTATTAGGCATTAAGCCCGAAAATATCTTCATCGAAGACCTGCGCGACGAGTTCTGCCGCGATTATGTGTTCCCGATGTTTCGCGCCAACGCGCTCTACGAAGGCGTGTATCTGTTCGGGACGTCGATCGCCCGGCCGCTGATTTCCAAGCGCCAGATCGAGATTGCGCGTAACGTCGGCGGGGACGCGGTTTCCCACGGCGCAACGGGCAAAGGAAATGATCAAGTCCGCTTTGAATTATCCTATTACGCGCTGGAGCCGGACATAAAAGTGATCGCGCCGTGGCGGGAATGGGACCTCGCGTCGCGTACTAAGCTGCTCGCCTTCGCCGAAGAGCACCAGATTCCCATCGCCAAGGACAAGCGCGGCGAAGCGCCGTTTTCGGTCGACGCCAACCTGCTGCACACCTCGTCCGAGGGCAAGGTGCTCGAAGACCCGGCCGAAGAAGCGCCGAACATCGTGTACCAGCGCACGCTGTCGCCGCAGGAAGCACCGGACAAGGACACGGTGATCGAAATCGGCTTCGAGAAGGGTGATCCGGTATCGATCAACGGCGAGAAGATGGGTCCGGCGGCGATCCTGACCACGCTTAACAAGTATGGCCACGACAACGGCATCGGCCGGCTGGATCTGGTCGAAAACCGCTTCGTCGGCATGAAGTCGCGGGGCGTCTATGAGACCCCCGGCGGCACCATCCTGCTCGCTGCGCACCGTGCGCTTGAGTCGATCACGCTCGACCGCGGTGCCGCGCACCTCAAGGATGAGCTGATGCCGCGCTATGCGGAGCTGATCTACAACGGGTTCTGGTTCTCGCCCGAACGCGAGCTGCTGCAGGGGCTGATCGACCAGTCGCAGCAGTGGGTCACGGGCGCGGTTCGCCTGCGCCTGTATAAGGGCAACGCCAACGGTCGTCGGCCGCGAGAGCCCTACAGCCTGTACCGTCAGGACTACGTGACCTTCGAGGAAGACAGCGTCTACGACCACCGCGATGCCGAGGGCTTCATCAAGCTCAACGCTCTGCGCCTGCGGCTGGCCCGCGAGCGCGACCGCCGGTTCGAGGACTGAGCCCGTGGCTGAGTCGCTCAAGCACGTCATCCTGCGTCTGGCCGAAGAGCGCGCCGGGGCGACGTTTTCCCCGACTGAGGCCGCCATGGCCCTGCGGCCGCCCCGCCCTGACGAAGTTAAGGGTGAGGAGAAATGGCGCGGGTTCCTGCGGCAGGTGCGGGCCGAAGCCAAGGGTCTGGCCCGGCAGGGTCGGATCGATATCCTGCGCCGGGGTGAGCCCCAGGACCCGAGCAAGCCGATTAAGGGCCTGATCCAGCTGCGCAAGACGACCGGATCGCTGCCTTTCGACCCCGACGAAGACTGACCGACCAATCGAGCAGCATTGACCGACCCCGATCACGGGGCTAGCAGGGGGGCCAGCAGGCCGTGACCCAGTCCGATACAGACGACAATCAGGGCCCAGCAGCAGCGCCAATGCCGACGATAGTCGAAGCGGCGGCAACCGTCTCGCCAAGATCATCGCGCATTCCGGCCTGTGCTCCCGCCGTGAAGCAGAGCGGATGATCGAGGCTGGCCGGGTGAAGGTTCACGGCGTTGTTGTCAGCGACCCTGCCGTCAATCTTGACGACTGGCAGGGGGTGTCGGTCGACGACCGGCCTTTGTCTGCGCCGCCTGACGTTAAGCTGTACCGCTTTTACAAGCCGCTGGGCGCGCTGGTCACCGACCGTGATCCCGAGGGGCGGACCACGGTTTATGACCTGCTGCCCGACATGGGGCCGGGCGCCCCGCGCCTGCTCGCCGTTGGTCGGCTCGATATCAACTCCGAAGGCCTGCTCCTGTTCACCAATTCCCCGGTGCTGAAGCGTAAGCTGGAGCTGCCCGATACCGGTCTTTCGCGAATCTACCGCGTCCGTGCACACGGCATCGTCACCGATCGCCAGCTTGGCGGCACTGGCCGACGGTGTCACCATCGACGAGGTCCGTTACGGACCGGTGATTGTCGAGCGGGAAACCCAGAAGGAAAGCGGGCTGAACCGCTGGTATCGCTTCACCCTGACCGAGGGCAAGAACCGCGAAATTCGCAAGCTGGCGCAGCATCTGGGCCTGCAGGTCAACCGGCTGATCCGGGTGTCCTACGGAGGCCTGACGCTGGGTTCGCTGGCGCGCATGGAGCTCAAAGAAGTCTCGCGGGCGCGGATGTTCGAGCTGTTCGGTGTCGGCACCGAGAAGAAATCGACCTGGGCCAAAGCCAAGCCGAAGCCAAAGAAACCGGGCCACCGCAAGCTCGCCGACAAGAAGCGCGCGGCCAAGGATGGCCGCCGGATGGGCGTGGGCCGCTCGCCGTCCAGTTCCCGCAACAGCCGGACCCCGCGCCGTGGCGGCTAAGGCGCCCCCACCGGGCAGTTTGCGCCTGACCGGCGGCAGCCTGCGCGGGCGACGGCTGGCGGTGCCACCGGGGCAGGGCGTGCGCCCGACCAGTGACCGCGCCCGGGAAACCCTGTTCAACGTGCTGACCAATCGTTTCAAGCGGCCCGGCGGGCTGTCGGTGCTCAATGAGGCCCGCGTGCTCGATGCCTTCGCTGGCACCGGGGCGCTGGGGCTGGAGGCGCTGTCGCGTGGGGCGGCCTTTGCCGCCTTTGCCGAGAACAGCCGCGCCCATGCTGCTGTGCTGCAGGCCAATATCGACGCGCTGGGTCTGGCGGACGGCCTGACGTCAGTCCGCGCTACGGCCGGAGCGTTCTCCGCTGAAGGTGGTTTCGGGCTGATCTTGGCCGATCCACCCTACGCCCAGGGACCGGCGGCGGCCGCGGCCCTGCTTGCTGACGCTGGCCTGTGGCACCGGGAAACCCTGCTGGTCTGGGAAGGCGATAGCGAAACCGATCGCAGCCAGCCGGGCTGGTCGCTGCTGCACGTGAAAGCCGTGGGGCAGACGACCTTCAGCTTTCATGCGCCCGAGGGCAGCCGGAATTGGCCCGCGGGCAACTGAGGCAGATAGGGTGAAGGCGCCGCTCTAGCGCCGCTCGAACAGTGCTTCGAGGTCTTCCAGAGACAGCTGCACATAGGTCGGTCGGCCATGGTTGCACTGCCCGGCCAGCGGTGTCGCCTCCATGTCACGCAGCAGCTGGTTCATCTCTGCCCCACTCAGGCGACGGCCCGAGCGCACCGAGCCGTGACAGGCCGCTGGTTGCAAGCACGCGGTCAGCCGCTCCTGCAACGAAAATGCCTGCTCCCAGCCTGCCAGCTCTTCAGCCAGGTCGGTGACCAGTTTCTGGCAGTCCGGCTGACCCAGCACCGCTGGGGTTTCCTGCACCACCACCGTGCCGTCGCCGAAGGGCTCGATGACCAAGCCCGGCTTCGGCGAGCACATCCGCCGCTTCTTCCAGCCGTTCGGCGCTGGCGGGGTCGAGGTGGACGACTTCGGGGATCAGCAGCGCCTGCCGCTCCACGCCCTTCAGTTCGCGCTGGGCCTTCATGCGCTCCAGCACCAGTCGTTCGTGGGCCGCATGCTGGTCGACGATGACGAAGCCGCTTTCTGTCTCGGCAACGATGTAGTTGGCGTGCAGCTGGGCTTTGGCGGCGCCCAGCGGGAAAGCGCCCGGGTCGATTTCGGTGGCACTGCTCTCCGGCGGCGCACCATTGGCGGGGGTGAAGGCGGCGCCGGGCTCGGCGACACGGGCGGCGGGGCAAAGGCCTGCGCCCAGCCGGCCTGCTGCGCCGCAGACGGGTGGTGCGCGCGATGGCTGTAGTCGCCCTGCAGCGCCGGACGGCCTGCGGGATGAGAGGGGCGTCGGCCGTCGGTTCCAGCCCGCCTTCGAGACGATCGAGCACCCCGCCGGTGAGGTGGCTCGACGCGCTGAACCCGCCCTCGACGATGCCGCGCCGCAGCCCGTCGATGAGCAGGGCACGGACCTCACCCGCCTGCCGGAAGCGAACCTCCGACTTGGCCGGGTGCACGTTGACGTCGACGCCGTCGGGCGGCACGTCCAGCCACAGCACCACCACCGGATGACGGTCGGGGGCGAGCACGGGACGGTAGGCGGCGCGTATCACCCCGCTCAGCTGCCGGTCGCGGACCGGGCGGCCGTTGACGAACAGGAACTGGCTCAGGCTGTTGGCGCGGTTATAGGTCGGCAGGCCCGCCCAACCGTGCAGCACCAGACCGTCGCGTTCGCGCCGGATTTCCCGGCTGTTGGCGGCGAAGTCGGCGCCCATGACGTCGCGCACGCGGTCGCCGGCGTCGCTGCACCCGGGCAGGGCGAGAGTGCGCCGGGCATTGTGCTGCACGTCGAAACTCACCGACGGGTGCGCCAGCGCGAGGCGGCGAACAATATCGAGGCAGGCGCTGGCCTCGGCCTGCTCGCCCTTGAGAAACTTGAGCCGGGCCGGAACGGCGTAGAACAGGTCGCTGACCTCGATCACTGTACCGGGATTGGCGGAGGCCGGGCCGTCGAACACGGTCTCGCCGCCCTCCACCCGCAGCGACCAGCCGTTGTCACCACCGGCGGTGCGGGAGGTCAGGCTGAGGCGCGCCACCGAGGCGATCGATGGCAGGGCCTCTCCCCGGAAACCGAGCTTTTCGATGCGGACCAGATCTCCCTCGGGCAGCTTCGAGGTTGCATGCCGTTCCAGCGCCAGCCGCATGCCTTCGGCGTCCATGCCGTGGCCGTCGTCTTCGACCCGGATCAGCGCCTTGCCGCCTTCGCGCAGCAGGATCGAGACCCGCTCGGCCCCGGCGTCGATGGCGTTCTCCACCAGCTCCTTGACCACGCTCGCCGGGCGGTCCACGACCTCGCCCGCCGCGATCTGATTGACCAGCGTGTCGGGCAGGCGGCGGATCGTAGGCAAGGCCGCGTCAGGGGCAGTCTGGTGGGTTTCAGGCGTCATGACCGGACCTTAGCATTATGAGCCGCGCTCGGGGAATTGACTATTCCACAGTCAGCAGCGTGGCTGGCAGCATATCGGCCTGCGCCCGCAGGATCCGGCGCGGCCAGGGCAGGGCGGCAGCCAGTGTCGCCGCCCGGTCCACCTGCGCTGGCGTTGTGTCGATGGCGGTGAAGCCCATCTGCGTCGCTGCCGATTGTAGCTTACCGCGCAGGCTGGAAAAGGCCGCCCGGTCTTCGGCTTCGAGCGCGTAGGCGTCGAGGAAGGTCGCCGCCGACACGAGGATCAGATTGCTGCGGTCTTCGAGGATGGCGTGGGTCTCGGCGCGCAGGCGGAAGGGCGCTGCCATCGCAGCGAGCAGGGTTGCACCGTCGAGCAAGTAGCGCTCCATCTCGTCCTGCCTCAGTCGAGCTTGATCGCGGCGCGGAACAGCCCCAGCGGACGCGGTGCCGTCCGCTCCTGCGGCAGCGGGGAGAGCTGCACCAGCGCTTCTCCGCGCTTACCGATCAGCACCGGCTGGCCCGTTGCTGCGACCTGATCCACCAGCTTCGAAAAGTGGGTTTTGGCGTCGTGCATGTTGATGACGTCGTCCATGGGGCCTCTGCCCCTACAAATCTAGTCCGAATTTCGGACTAAGTATGCCTGTCGCCGCGCTTGCGGCGCAAGGGCGGCTCGGCTAAATCGAGCCTGAAATTAACCCTGCGACAGATGGATGAGGACGCTATGGCCTCTGTGAACCAAGAACTGGCGGGCCGCTACGCCGCCGCACTGTTCGATCTCGCTGATGACGCGAAGGCGCTGGATCAGGTCTCGGCCGATCTCGCGACCATCAACGGCCTGTTCAACGAAAGCCCCGAGCTGGGTCAGCTGGCACGCAGCCCGCTGGTCAAGGCCGAGGATCGCGCCCGCGCCTTTGCGGCGGTCATGGACAAGGCTGGCGTTTCCAAGCTGGTGGCGAACTTTGCACAGGTCGTGGCCCGCAATGGCCGCCTGTTCGCGCTGCCCCAGATCATCCGCGCCTTTAACGAGGAGCTGTCCCGCCGCCGCGGTGAGATCGTCGCCGAGGTCCGCGTCGCGGCCAAGCTGACCGCGAAGCAGGAATCGCGCCTGCTCGAAACACTGCAAGCCAAGCACGGTAAGGGCGTCCGCCTCGACGTGCAGATCGACCCGTCGATTATTGGCGGCATGACCATCCGCCTCGGCTCTGTCCAGATCGACAGTTCGCTGGCGACCAAACTGAACAAGCTGTCCATGGCGCTGAAATCCGGCGTCAGCGGCGCAGCTGCCTGATATCACCCTGACGCCCCGCTGGGGTGATCGCTTAACCCAAAGGAAGACTGATGGATATTCGTGCTTCTGAAATCTCTGCGATTCTGAAGGATCAGATCGCTAACTTCGGCGCTGAAGCCGATGTTGCTGAGGTCGGCCAGGTCCTGTCCGTATCGGACGGCGTGGCGCGCATCTTCGGCCTCGACAACGTCCAGGCGGGCGAAATGGTCGAGTTTGCCAACGGCGTGAAGGGCATGGCCCTGAACCTCGAAATCGACAACGTCGGTGTCGTGATCTTCGGCGACGACCGCGGCATTAAAGAAGGCGATACGGTCAAGCGGACCGGCGCCATCGTGGAAGTGCCCTCCGGTCGCGGCATGCTCGGCCGCGTTGTCGACGGTCTGGGCAACCCGATCGACGGCAAGGGTCCGCTCAAGGACGTGACCATGAACCGCGTTGAGGTGAAGGCCCCTGGCATTATCCCGCGCAAGTCCGTGCACGAGCCGATGCAGACCGGCATTAAGTCCATCGACTCCCTGATCCCGATTGGCCGGGGCCAGCGCGAGCTGATCATTGGTGACCGCCAGACCGGCAAGACCGCCGTGGCGATCGACACCATCCTGAACCAGAAGTCGGTGAACGAGACCGACGACGACAGCAAGAAGCTGTACTGCGTATACGTCGCCGTCGGCCAGAAGCGCTCGACCGTCGCGCAGATCGTCAAGACGCTCGAAGAATACGGCGCCATGGAATACTCCATCGTCGTCGCGGCAACCGCGTCCGACCCGGCGCCGCTGCAGTTCCTCGCGCCTTACACCGGCGCTGCGATGGGTGAGTTCTTCCGCGACAACGGCATGCACTCGCTGATCGTATACGATGACCTCTCCAAGCAGGCTGTGGCCTACCGCCAGATGTCGCTGCTGCTGCGTCGTCCTCCGGGCCGTGAAGCGTACCCGGGTGACGTCTTCTACCTGCACAGCCGTCTGCTCGAGCGGGCTTGTAAGATGTCCGACGCCGCCGGTGCCGGTTCCATGACCGCCCTGCCGGTGGTTGAGACCCAGGCGAACGACGTTTCGGCCTTCATCCCGACCAACGTGATTTCCATCACCGACGGTCAGATCTTCCTCGAAACCTCGCTGTTCTACCGTGGTATCCGCCCGGCCCTGAACGTGGGTATTTCGGTATCGCGTGTGGGTTCTGCGGCGCAGACCAAGGCGATGAAGAAGGTCTCCGGCGGGATCAAGCTCGACCTCGCCCAGTACCGTGAGATGGAAGCCTTCGCCCAGTTCGCGTCTGACCTCGACGCTTCGACCCAGGCCCTGCTGGCCCGGGGCGAGCGCCTGACCGAACTGCTGAAGCAGGACCAGTACTCGCCGCTGCGGATGGAGGAGCAGGTTGCTGTTCTCTACGCCGGTGTAAACGGTTACCTCGACGGCCTCGCGGTCGGCGATGTGAAGCGGTACGAAACCGGTCTGCTCAGCGCGCTGAACGACAAGAAGGGCGTCGGCATCCTCAATGCCATCGCTTCGTCCGGCAAGCTCGACAACGAAGACGAGTTGAAGGCCTTCATCGAAGACTTCACCAAGTCCTTCGCTTAAGCCCATCAATCCATCCATCGGCGGCGCTCCGGCGTCGCCAAACAAGAAGGATTAGACAAGCATGGCGAGCCTAAAGGATCTGCGGGACCGCATCGGAAGCGTGAAGAACACGCGGAAGATCACCTCCGCCATGAAAATGGTGGCGGCGGCGAAGCTGCGTCGTGCGCAGGAACAGGCCGAGGCGTCCCGCCCCTACGCTGAGCGTATGGAGCGGATGCTGAGCGACCTTGCTGCGCGGTCGTCCTCCGACCTGCCCCTGCTGGCAGGCACGGGCCAGAGCGACACGCACATGATCATCCTTGGTACGGCCGACCGGGGTCTCTGTGGGGGTTTCAACGCCAACTTGGTGAAAGAAGCCCGCCGGATGATTCAGGGAGCTGCAAGCCGCTGGCAAGACCAGGTCAACCTGTACTGCATCGGTAAGAAGGGCGCGCAGGCGCTCAAGCGCGAATTCGGTGACCTGATCGTCAAGCAGGTGGCCGACCTCGACAAGCCGGCCCTGTCCTACGACAAGGCCAGCGCCATCGCCGATGACATCCTGACCATGTTCGACGACGGCGCCTTTGATGCGGCGACCCTCATCTACGCCCAGTTCCAGTCTGCGATCTCCCAGATCGTGACCCGGCAGCAGCTGGTACCCTTTGCCGTCGAGGCCGAAGCGGATGCCGGGGCTGAGGCCGCGGAAGACGACGACAGTGCTTACGAGTTCGAACCGTCCGAAGACGTCATTCTGGCCGAGCTGCTGCCCCGCAACGTCGGTGTGCAGGTGTTCAAGGCCCTGCTGGAAAACGCCGCCTCTGGAACAGGGTGCGCGGATGACGGCCATGGACAACGCGACCCGTAACGCTGGTGAAATGATTAACCAACTGACGCTGCTCTACAACCGCTCGCGTCAGGCGGCGATCACCAAGGAACTCATCGAAATCGTATCCGGCGCAGAAGCGCTGTAACCACGCAACCTTCACCCGGCGGCGTCTGCGGTCGGGTGGTCCAAAGAGATAGGAAAAGAAAATGGCTGACAACAATGTAGGCCGCGTCTCGCAGGTACTGGGTGCCGTTGTAGACGTACAGTTTGACGGCGAACTGCCGCCGATCCTGAACGCGCTGAACGCCGAGTTCAACGGCCAGCAGCTGGTTCTCGAAGTGGCACAGCACCTGGGTGAAAACACCGTGCGCTGTATCGCCATGGACACCACCGACGGTCTGACCCGGGGTCAGGACGTTGCCGATACTGGCGATGCGATCTCCGTGCCTGTGGGCAAGGAAACGCTGGGCCGGATCATGGACGTCATCGGTCGCCCGATCGACGAACGCGGCGACGTGAAGACCTCTGCCAGCTGGCCGATCCACCGTGCTGCGCCCGAGTTCACCGAGCAGTCCACCGAGACCGAGGTTCTGGTGACCGGGATCAAGGTCATCGACCTGCTCGAGCCCTACGCCAAGGGCGGTAAAATCGGTCTGTTCGGCGGTGCCGGCGTGGGCAAGACGGTTCTGATCATGGAGCTGATCAACAACATCGCGAAGGGCCACGGCGGTTACTCCGTGTTCGCGGGTGTGGGTGAGCGGACCCGTGAGGGTAACGACCTCTACCACGAGATGATCGAATCCGGCGTTATCGACCTCGAAGGCGACAACTCCAAAGTGGCGCTGGTCTACGGCCAGATGAACGAGCCTCCGGGAGCGCGTCTCCGGGTCGGTCTCTCGGGCCTGACCATGGCCGAGTACTTCCGTGACGTCGAGAACCAGGACGTTCTTCTCTTCGTCGACAACATCTTCCGCTTTACGCAGGCGGGCGCAGAAGTATCGGCCCTGCTCGGCCGTATTCCTTCGGCCGTGGGTTACCAGCCGACCCTGTCCACCGACATGGGCGCGATGCAGGAGCGGATTACCACCACCAACAAGGGCTCGATCACCTCGGTACAGGCCGTATACGTGCCAGCCGATGACCTGACCGACCCGGCGCCTGCGACCACCTTCGCCCACCTCGACGCCACAACGGTTCTGAACCGTTCGATCGCGGAGAAGGGGATTTACCCGGCCGTGGATCCACTGGACTCCACCTCGCGTATTCTCGACCCGCGCATCATCGGCGACGACCACTACGAAGTGGCCCGTGGCGTGCAGCAGACGCTGCAGTCCTACAAGAACCTGCAGGACATCATCGCCATTCTCGGCATGGATGAACTGTCTGAAGAGGACAAGATGACCGTGGCCCGCGCCCGGAAGCTCGAGCGCTTCCTGTCGCAGCCGTTCCACGTCGCCGAAGTCTTCACCGGGTTCCCGGGCGTGTTCGTTTCCCTCGAAGAAACCATCAAGGGCTTCAAGGGCATTCTGAACGGCGACTACGACCACCTGCCAGAGGCGGCCTTCTACATGGTGGGAACCATGGACGAAGCCATCGCCAAGGCGGAGAAGATGGCTGCTGAAGCGGCCTGATCCGACCCAAAAACACCGGTGATCGGGGTGGGGCTGCGGTCTTCGCGCAGCCCCGCCGCCCCGCCACCGGATCCTGACGACAAGCAAACACCGAACCGGACTTTGACCCATGGCACTGACTTTTGAACTGGTGACCCCGAAGCCTCCGCCGCGACCATCGACGCCACCATGGTTGTCGTCCCCGGCGCCGAAGGCGATATGGGTGTGCTCGAAGACCACGCGCCAACCGTCTCCAGCCTGCGCCCCGGCGTGGTCTCGGTGAACGGCACGGACGGCGGTGACACCGGCTACTTCGTTGCGGGTGGTTTCGCTGAGATCACTGGCGAGCGCTGCGTGATCCTCGCCGAAAGCGCGACGGCGCTGAGCGACCTGACCGCCGAAGCGGCGCAGGCGGCGATGACCGAAGCCAAGGCGGCGCTGGATACGGCGACCTCCGAGGGCGAGAAGAACGCTGCTGAGCGCAAGCTGGCCATCGCCGACGCAATGGTCGACGCGGTCGCGGGCTGAGGCTCAGTCTGACGACAGACAGACGAACGGCTCGGGTTGGCGGTGTCAGCCAGCCGGATACGCATTTGATGAAAAGGGCGGTCGGACCTCGCGGGTCGCCGCCCTTTTTTGTGCAAAACTGGGTGATTTCAGCGCCTCAAGGCTTGCCTCCGGCCGGATTGGTAAAATCTTAGGGTCAGTCCAGTCCAACATCCCACCGAGGAACAGCCCCCACCATGGTCACGGTCATCCTGCTCGCCACCCTGCTCACCTTCATGATCTCCCTCGGGCCCGGCGCCTATAAGCTCATGACCACCAGCGTCGAGGACAAGCTGCGCACTGACGCCAACGTCATGGCGCTCGAAGGATGGGGCAAGCGCGCGCAGCGGGCCATGGACAACCACCTCGAAACCTACATCAGCTTCATGGCGCTGGCCGTGCTGGCGGTCTACCTCGGCGACCGGGTCGGGGTCGACGACATCAAGCGCGTCGCGCTCGTCGGGGGCTGGTTCTACCTGATCAGCCGGGTCGCCCACTGGCTGTGCTTCCTCGCCGCCGTGCCCTACGTCCGCACCGCCGCCTACGCCGGGTCGATCCTCGGGATTGTCATCGTCGGCTGGAGCGTATTCCGCCTCGCGCCGATCTGAGCCATAGTGCGCGGGCTCTGATTTCGGGGCTGCGTGCCTGTCCGCCAAAAAGTCCTGACGCAGCCTGTCACCCCACTGAACCGGGATAGTTCCATCCATGCCCATCCTGATCGGCTTCGGCGCGATATTGCTCTGGGCCGCGCTCGCCCTGCTCACCTCCCTGACCACGCGGTTGCCGCTGTTCGAGTGGCTGGCGCTGACCTTCGGGCTGGCGACCCTGCTGAGCCTGCCCATGCTGCTGCGGCGCGGGGCGCTGGCCTCCCTGCGTGCCGTGCCCGTGGGCGGTTGGGCGCTGGGGATCGTCGGGCTGTTCGGCTACCACGCCTTCTACATGCTCGCGCTCAAGAACGCGCCGACGGCGCAGGCGGGGCTGATCGCCTATCTGTGGCCGCTGCTGATCGTGCTGTTGTCGATGCTGGGGCAGCCGCCGGGCCGCTGGACGCTGCCGGTCATCGGCGGCGGGCTGGGGCTGGTCGGAGCGGGGCTGCTGGTCTTCGACCCGGCCGAGGGCGGGTTTCGCGCTGAATACGCCGCGGGCTACGGCTTCGCGCTGGTCTGCGCGCTGCTGTGGTCCGGCTACTCCGTCCTGAACCGACGTTACAGCGCGGTGCCGACCGTCGCCGTGGTGGTCTACTGTGCCGCGGCGGCGCTGGGTGGTCTGGGGCTGTCGCTGGTCTTCGAGGACTGGGTGACGCCGCGCGGTCTGGAGTGGGTCGGGCTGATCGGCCTGGCGCTGGGGCCGATGGGGCTGGCGTTCTTCGTCTGGGATTTCGGCACCAAGCACGGCAACGTCACGCTGCTCGGGGCGCTGAGCTACTTCGCGCCGTTGCTCTCAACCGTGCTGCTGGTGCTGGCCGGGCGGGCGCAGCCGACCTGGGCGCTGGGGCTGGCGACACTGCTGATCGTCGGCGGGGCCGGGCTGGCTGCGCTGGGACTGCGGGGTGGAGGCGGAGCGGGAAGGGACGCAGAACCGGAAGCCTAGCGCCTAGGTCGCCGCTGTCCTTCGTGGCGGCTTTAGCGCTGCTTTTCGCGCTCTTCGTGGTGCTTCTTCTTCTTGGCAGTGCTTTTCTCGGTGGAGGCCTTTCGGACGACCGGGACAGCCTTCGGTCCTTCTTCCAGCTGCGCGCGCAGTTCCTTCACCTCCGCGCGGATCTCGCGCAGCTCATCGAGCATGGCCAGCTGGGCCGGATCGGCCACTTCTTCGGCGCTCATGTGGCTTTCCTGCTCATCTTTGGCGCTGTCCATGGCGTTGACCAGAATACCGATGAACAGGTTCAGGGCGGCAAAGGCCGAAATCACCACGAATAGGACGAAGAAGATCCACGAATTCGGGTGCACATCCATGATCGGCCGGACGATGCCGTGCGACCAGCTCTCCAGCGTCATGATCTGGAACAGCGTATAGAGCGCCCGGCCCAGATCGGCGAAGTAGTCGTAGCCGTTGTCGCCGTAGCCGCCGTAGACGGTGCCGCCATAGAGCTGCACCCCGATGACCGCGAAGACGTAGTGGATCAGCAGCAGCAGCAGCGCCGCCGATCCCATGCCCGGCAGGGCGCGGAACAGGCCGGAGACCACCAGCCGCATCGCCGGGATCGCTGCGACCAGCCGCAGCACCCGCAGCACCCGCAGCGCGCGCAGCACCTTGAGCGAGTCCGAGGCGGGCAGCAGGGCGATGACCACCACGGCGAGGTCGAACCAGTTCCACGGATCACGGAAGAACCTCTGGCGGTAGGCGGCCAGTTTCAGCCCGATCTCACCGATGAAAAAGCTCAGCGCGGCGATATCGAGGATCACCAGTCCACGGCCGACCAGCCCGTTGCCGGCCTCGCGCACGGTCTGCGAGGTCAGCAGTCCCAGCACGATGGCGTTGACCACGATCACAACGATCACCAGCGTCCGGAACCAGCGTGCTTCGACCAGCCGGATCAGGGCGCTGGTCGGTGCGGGTTCTGTGCTCGCCGGGGCGGCTTGGTTACCGCTGGGCTTGGCGACGTGGGGGGCGTTGTTAGAGCGGGCGGCGGCGTGGGCGCCGGAGAGGAGCTTTCACGGGTCTTCGGGCTCGTCGTTCGAAGAGGGTTCAGGCAGGACCAGGATCAGGATAGGGGCCGAAAAACACCTCGTGCATAGCCCGTCCGGGCAGCAGAGTGAACCAAAAGTTCAGGCCCAGCGCGCCGACCCAAGTCGCGATCATGGTGATCTGGTGGGCTCGGCGGTCGTGGCGCCGCGCCGCGCGCCAGCCGTAAAGGAGCGAGAAAATCGTGAACATCGACAGCAGGTGGATGGGGCTGAAAGGCCCCCATAGCCGGATTTGGCTGATGAACAGCGATGACAGCACAGCCAGCGCCATCCCCACCAGCCAGGCATAGCCCAGTGCGCGGTGCACAAGGCTGCCCTTGGGTCGCGCCAGAATGAAGATACCCAGCAGCAGCGACAGCATCGCCGTGCTGGCGTGCAGGGTAATGAGCCAGCCTTCGTTGGTCAGGGGGTGAGCCTATCGAGCATACCTGTTGATCCACCTTTCAAGAGGGAGGCGTGGGTTTATCAGGCGGTCGCGAACCGGGCGCGGACGCCGCGTTCGATCCCGGCTGCGATCAGCCGGTCGATGCCCAGTCGGTGGCGGACGAGTTCCAGGATCTGCATCTCTTCGTCGCTCAGTACGCCGTCGGTCGCGGCCATCTCGCAGGCGAGCGCGTAGGCGGTTTCCACAGCTGCGGGCTGAGCGCGTCCTGCATGTCGTCGAACAGGGCTTCCAGACCGTCTTCCTGCCCCAAAGCATCGCTGATCCGGGTTGCTGTGGCGGGCAGGTCGGCGACCGTGAAGCTCTCGAACACCGGCCAGTTGCCGACGACGTCGCCCATCTTCTTCAGTTCCTTGTCGGTCATGTCGTTATCGGCAGCAGAGGTCAGCACCATGATAGCGATGAGGGCGTCGTGGTGGGCGGCCATGGGATCGCATCCTTTGTCAGCGGGGCCTGAGACACGAGAAAGCGCGCCGCAGAAATGATAAAATTTGTTCCGGTTTATACGAGTATCGGTCTGGGCCGACAAGGGATCAGCGTGGCTGGCTTTCAGGCAGAAATGCCCGGATGCGCTCGCAGGCCTCGTCCAGCCCGAGCCGATGGATCGGCACCCCGGTCGGGAAGGCGCTTTCCAGCCGCGAGGGCATCATTGGGTCGAGCAGCACGAACACGCCGCTGTCGGTCTGCCGTCGGATCAGGCGGCCGAAGGCCTGCCGCAGCTTGGCCCGCGCGAGCATGTCGTCCAGCGCGCGGCCGCCGAAGGCATCGCGCCGCGCCCGGTGCAGGATATCAGGCCGGGGCCAGGGCACCCGCTCGAAGGCGAGCAGGCGCAGGCTGTCGCCTGGAACGTCGACCCCGTCGCGGACGGCATCGGTGCCGAGCAGGCAGGCGTTGGTCTCGTCCCGGAAGATGTCGACCAGCGTGCCTGTGTCCATGGCATCGACGTGCTGGGCGAACAGCGGCAGGCCGCTTTCCTCCAGCGGTGTGCGGATGCGGTCGTAGACCCCGCGCAGGCGGCGGATTGCGGTGAACAGGCCGATCCCGCCCCCGCCCGAGGCCTTGAACAGGCTCTCGAAGGCGGCGGCCAGTGCCCCCGGCTGGTTCTTGGGCACGTCGCCGACGATCAGGACTTCGGCCTGGTTGGCGTAGTCGTAGGGGCTGGCCACCCGGGCGCGAAAGGCGCCGTTGCGCAGGTGGCGCGCGCCGGTGCGTTCTTCGGCGACGGTCCAGGCGTCTTCGGCGTCGGCGACCGGGTCGGTCAGGGTTGCGGATGTGACGACGAAGCCCTGCACCTGCTGTGCCATCAGCTGTGAGAAGGGTTTCATCGGGTCGATGAAGTGGCGGTAGTAGCCGAGGTCCCGGTCGCGGCCGTCGACCCGCTCGACCGAGAACCAGTCGACGAAGTCTGGCGGCGGGTCGGTTTCCAGATCGCGCAGCATGGCCTGACCAGGCGGTGAGCGGGTCGATGGCGCGGCGTTCGAGCGAGCGCACCATGGCTTCAGCGCGGCGCCGGGCGTCGGCCTGCGACTTCCACTTCACGGGGCGGTCGTCGCCGGCTTCGGCGCTGTTTCCAGAACGAGAGGCGACGTTACCAGTGCCGTCAGCCTTTTCAGGCTCTGAGGGGACTCATCCGAAGGCTCTGCCGCCTGCTCGGTCGGCTGTTCGAGCACGTCGATCAGGCAGGCGCGCAGGTCCTGCACCGGTTTGAGCAGGCCGCCCAGTGCCTCGCCGAATTCGCGGGCAGCGGCGAGCAGGCCGGTCACCGGCGGACGCGGGGTGCATTCGATCGAGAAGGGATCGCCGGGCTTGTCGGCCCGGGCATAGACCTGCTCCCCCACAAAACTCAGGAAGTACTCACCGGCCCCGTCCGGGGTGCCGTCGCGCAAGCGCTGGTACCATCCCGGGCCGGGCAGGGCGTAGGCCCCCTGTTCGACCTGTTTGAGCAGGTCTGGCAGCCGCGGGTCGAGGGTGACGACTTCCTCCATGCGCACGCGCAGGCCCCGACCCCGGCCGCGGCGGTCGCTTTCCGGGCCTAGTAGCCAGCGCCGCAGCTCGGCGGTCTCCATGCCCGACAGACCGGCGCTGAAGAAGGAATCCGAGGCGTCGAACAGGTGGTGGCCTTCGTCGAAGACCACATGCTCGGAGAGGTCGGTTTCCGGCCCCTGTCCGGCCTGGTTGAGTACGAGGGCGTGGTTGGCGATCACCAGACGCGCGTTTCGGGCGTTGCGGATGTTCTTTTCAATGCCGCACTTGCCGTAGTGCGGGCAGCCGGAATAGAGGCACTCGCCGCGTTGGTCGGTGAGGTCGGTGGTGACCTTGCCGCCGAACAGGTCGATCAGCCACGCCGGGAAGTCGCCGCCGACCATATCGCCGTTGCGGCTGCGCTCGGCCCAGCGGGCGGTGATGACCAGACCGATGCGGTCGCGGTCGGAGAGGCCACCGGCCTGCCCGGTTTCCTGCAGATTGAGCAGGCAGAGGTAGTTCTCGCGGCCCTTGCGGACCACCACGCTGCGGTTCTTGGCGCCGCCGTCGGCAAACAGACGGTCGGTCTCCTGGTCGATCTGCCGTTGCAAGGCGCGGGTGTAGGTCGAGACCCAGACCGAGCCCTTGTTCTTGCCCGCCCAGACGGTTGCGGGGGCGAGGTAGCCGAGGGTCTTGCCGACCCCTGTGCCAGCTTCGGCAAGCACCATGTGGGGCGACTCGCGCTCTTCACGGGGGTGGAAGGCCTGGCTCACAGCCGATGCGAAGTCGGACTGGGAGGGGCGTTCCTCGACGTCGCCGCGACCGAGGCTGAGTAGCTTGGAGAGTTGGGTGCGGGCTTCGGCTTCGGTGACCGGGTCGGTGCCGGGCCGGCCGAGGGCGGCTTCGTCTTCCCACGTGTCCATCCGCTCCCAAACCCGCAGGGCCCGGGACTGGTCCGTGCCGGGGTCGAGGGCGGCATCGCCAGCGCTGGCGGCGAGGCCACGCACCAGTGGCTGCGCCCAGGGCCAGTGCGCGCGTGCGGTGATCCAGATGCCAGAGAGCAGCACGCGGTCGGCGGCGCCCAGTCCCGGTTGCTTCGGCCAGCAGCGCGCGGGCAAGGGCGCGCAGGTTGGCGGCCTGTTCATCGGGCGTCGCGGCTTCGGGCAGGGGCTCGATGTCCAGGGCTGCCGTGAGGGAGCGGGGGGTTGGGGTAACCGTCCTCGCCGGGCGGACGAAGGCGAAGAGCTCGAGCACGTCTAGCGCGCGGAACCGCTGCAGGCCCCCACGACGGGCCAAGGCTGGCATGTGACAGACCAGCGGCGCGTCTTTGGTCAGGGCCTGGTTGAGGGCCTGCGGGCTGAGTTGCTGGGCGCTCTGGCCGGGCGCGCACCACCACAGGCCGCCCTCGTGCCAGATCAGGGCGGGTGCTGTGTCGACGGACAGGCCTTCAGAGCGGTCGAACAGGTCAAGCATAGCGAGAGTTTTATGCGCTTCGCAGAAGCTTGGACAGCGGTAGTTTCGACACCTGCGCTGGTTTGCGACGATTTGTTGGTGATGGATGCGGGATCCTGCGCGACGCTTGGCCCCGCCGCGCGAAGCGCGGTCGGGGACAAGTCGGCGCAAACCTATTCCCCTCACACTCAAAATGCGATGCTTTGAGTGTTGCTGCATGAAGAACTCCCACACGCTCAAAGGCGAACGGCGTAAAGGGAAACACGCTCAAAGGCGAAGCCGTTTGAGCGTAAGGAAAAACACGCTCAAAGGCCCTTCGACAGGCTCAGGATAAACTCCGCCGTGTTGAGCGCAAAGGTATGGTTGCGGGCTCGATTTGACGCCGCTTCGCTACAAATCTCCCCGCGCAGTTAAACGGACAGGCCGCACTGCGCGCGGCCTGACGCTGTTTGGGTTTGGAGTTGCGCGACGCTTGGCCCCGCCGCGCGAAGCGCGGGCGGGGACAAGTCGGCGCAACTTCTTTCAGTAGACACTCAACACGCTCCGGTTTGAGTGTTGCTGCATCGAAGAACTCCTACACGCTCAAAGGCGAAGCCGTTTTGAGCGTAAAGCAAATACGTCGCTCAAAGGCGAAGCCGTTTTGAGCGTCAGAGAGAGGCAAGTGCGCGTGGGAGATTTGTAAGCCGCGAAGCGGCGTCAAATCGAGCGCGCCACCCTCAGATGACGCCGGGCTTCTTCCACCAGCAGGATCGGGATTCCCCCCCGCACCGGAAAGGCCAGCCCGGCCTGTTCCGACACAAGCTCCTGCGCATCTCGGTCGTAGTGCAGGGTCGTTTTTGTCAACGGACAGACCAGCAGTTCAAGCACCCGCGCATCGAGGCCTGAGGTCTCAGTGGCGGAGGGAGCGGTATTCGTGGTCTGGGTGGTTTTCATGGTCGTCGTCGTGGTTCCGCGTGTCATCTGGGCCCGATTTCGTCTGGCAATTTTGTTCGGGCAAGTGGCAGCTTGTAGGTCAGAGACTGGTTCGGGACCCAATCCGCTGCCGGTCTTCCTCAGTTTACAGCCGCATTGTTCTCGCGGCCATCGCCCATGGCGGCCATGGTCAGGATCTGCGCCAGAGTCCGGGCCTGCTCCTCAACCGTCTGTGCCTCGAGCAGGGCCTGCTTCTCCATCGGGTCGAAGGGGCAGGCCATCCCGAGCGAGGTCACCAGCTCGGCAAGCGCAAGGTTGTTGATCCCGTCCCAGTCGGTGCTGAAGCCTTTGGCGTCGAAATAGCGCTTGGTGGCGTCGATGATCGAGGCGCGCAGCACGTCGCCGTCAGCACCCATCTCGGCGCTCTCGTCCGCCTGTGGGTCCGGGGCGATGCGGCTCAGGTCCGAGCCAAAGCGGTCGAAGTCAGCACGGACGCGTCGGTATCCACCCGCCGCCAGCGGCAGCTCCTCGTCGATGCAGAAGCGGATGACGCCGGTCAGCGTAATCAGGATGGTGCCTTCATCGTTCTCGGAAAATGCGCTGATCCGGCCTGCACAGCCCAGCCCGTGGACGGGGCCTCGCCCATGCTCTGCGCCTGATCGGAGGACTGCACCATACCGATCAGCCGCTGCGGGGTCTGCAGCGCGTCGGTGACCATGGCGATGTAGCGGGGCTCGAAGATGTTCAGCGGCAGATGCCCCAAGGGCAGCAGCAGGGCTCCCGTCAGTGGGAATATCGGCAGCTCCGCTGGCAGCAGATCCAGCGTCTTTGGCAAAAATGCCCGTGCCGTCATGTCCGTCCTCACTTCCCGCTCTGGGTCCAGATGTATCGCTGATTCCGAATATGAACCGAAAGTCAGTCTGGGCAATGGCGCGTCGGGTCACAAAGTGCGGATCGCCGCACCCCCAATCGCGAAACACCTCTGGAACCAGCGCGGATGGCCGAAACGGTGCCGTCCGGACAGCCTCAGCTGAACAGCAACGCGGAGAGTTTCTTGCGATAGGTCACGGTCAGCGGTGCCGATTGCCCCAGCGCGTCGAACAGCGCCAGCAGGGCCTGCCGTGCGCCATCGTCGTTCCATTCCCGGTCGCGGCGCATGATCTCGAGCAGGTGATCGGCCCCGGCTTCCGGCTGGCCACGCCCCAGCAGCGCCTGCGCCAGCGCGTGGCGGGCGCCATGGTCGTCAGCGTTGGCGTCGACAGCGGCCTGCAGCGTCGCCGTATCAGGCAGCGATGCCGCCTGCTCAGCCAGTCCGATCATGCCGGCGAGGCTGATGATCTCCGGCTGCGCCAGCAGCTCCTCGGGCACTTGCTCCATCAGCGACTGCACCTCGGCCAGCCGCCCTTCGGCGAGCATGGCGCGGGCGAAACCCGTGTAGGCTTTGACGTTGGTCTGATCCTGCTCGAGCACGGCGCGGTACAGATCGCGGGCCTGCTCATTCTGTCCGGCGGCGAGGGCGGTGTCTGCCTGCTCCAGCACGGCTTCGGCGCTGGCGTCAGCACCGTCGCCACCTGTTGCGCCTGCGGCTGCGCCGCCCGCTGCCGCGATCAGCTTGTCGACAAAGGCCTGAACCTGGCTCTCGGGCAGGGCGCCCATGAAGCCGTCAACCGGTTGCCCTTGATAGAAGGCATAGACGGTCGGGATCGACTGGATCCGCATCTGCATGGCGAGCTGCTGGTTGCTCTCGGTATCGATTTTCACCAGCTTGACCGCACCGGCCGCTTCTGTGACCACCTTCTCGATGATCGGACCCAGGGTCTTGCAGGGTCCGCACCACTCTGCCCAGAAATCCACGATCACCGGCTGCTGCATGGATGCGTCGATCACATCCTGCGCGAAGGTGGCTTCGGTCCCGTCGATGATGACATCAGCAGGGGCCTGGGGTTGGACAGGTGCCTTGAGGCCAATCAATTCACTCATGATCTTTTGATCTTTCCGTTTTCGTTCGGGCACGGTGTGTTGGGGTTTAGGTGGTGGGTCCGAGGCCACCCGGCAACCTGAGGGCTGGTCTGAACCGCTTCGGCCTAGAAGTCCAGTATCACCGGCTCGTGCGCCTCGGCCCGCAGGAAGGCCAGCAGGTCAGCCGACGAAATCGACGTCGTCAGATAGTTGCGCAGCGGGTGATAGTGCAGCACGGCGCAATCCATCATCCGCTTCTGCAGCACCACCTGCACCGCGCCGCCGGTATCGTGGACCACACCGAAGGGCGTGACAGAGCCGGGAATTACCCCGAGGTACTCCATCAGCCGGTCTGGCTTGGCGAAGGAAAGCCGCTGGTCCAAAGCCTGCCCCAGCGCCTTGATATCAAGACGCTGGTCTTCGAGCATGACCACCAGCCACATCTGACCCTTCTTGTTGCGCAGGAACAGCGACTTGCAGTGGCCGTCTTCGCTCAGGTCGACCCGCAGCCGCCGCGAATCCTCGACCGTCCACATGGGGTCGTGGTCGATGTTGTCAGTTTTGATCGCGAGGGCGTCGAGCCGCGCCAGTAACTGTTCTGGGGTCCAGGCGTGGGGGCCGTGCTGGGCGTCGATGTCTTCGCGGGTCATCTCAGGGGTGTCGGTCATGGAAGGCTCTCAGGTCAGGCTGTCTGCCTTTGGGCCTAGCCGATCCCGGCGCCGGAAAAAAGACCCTCCCCGCTTGAGCGGATCAGCCGATCAGTGGATCGGCGGTTCAGGAACCCTCCGCCCCGGGCTCGAGCTCGATAATCGTGCTGATTTCGGCGGCTTTACGCAGCCGGTCGAGCATGAGCGATATTTTCTGGTTTTCCAGTTGGGCGCGGAGGCTGTCCCGCACTTCATCCAGTGTCGGCTTCATCTGCTGCCGGTCGACCACTTCGATCACGTGAAAGCCAAAGCGGGTGGTAATCGGCTCGGGCGCACGGGTGCCCGCGGCCATGGCGAACACCGCCGCCTCGAAGCGCTCGCCAAAGCCGCTCTGTCCCCGGGCGAAGTAGCCCAGATCCCCGCCCTGCGCCGCGCTGGGGCCGTGGTCGGACTGCTCGCGGGCGAGGGTCGCAAAGTCGGCGCCGGCGGACAGCTCGCGAACCACGTCCTGCGCCTGCAGCAAGGCGCGCCGAACCTCCGATTCCTCATTATTGGCCGGGGCGATCAGGATGTGGCGAGCCCGCGCCCGGTCTTCGAGCGGCAATTGGGTCACGTAGACCGTATAGGCGATTTCCAGCGCCTCATCGTCCAGCTGGCCGGTGACGGCGCTGGCGATGAACTGCTCCTGCAGCAGGCGGTCGGCCTCGAACTGCAGCGCTGCCTGATAACTCACCCCCTGATGCATGCCGTTGCGGGCGGCGTCCTCGGCCAGCAGGCGCTGTTCGATCACCAACTGCACCACCTGCGGCATAATCTGCGCCAGCGGCAGGTCGCGGTAGGAGCCGGGCAGCTGCTGATGGGCGTAGACGACGCTGGCGAAGTTGATCGGGTTGCCGTTCACCACAGCAACCACGGTTTCGGGCTGGAGCTGGCTCAGATCCGGAAACTCGCCGCTTCTGTGACGAAGCCGTCGAAACAGCCCCGAGTTGCAGCACCGCTGCGCTCAGGACAGCGATGGACCAAAACCTGAAGCCGGCGAACCGGCGCGCGTTTGAAGACATTGAATTTCCGGACCTTGATGATCGCGAGAGATTTCAGTTCCGAAGCAAGGAACAGGCCGCATAATGCACAATGGTTGAATAAATCCCACATTTTCGCCAAAATAGCACGGCAGCCAGGACCCCGGATTGCATCGACCCCGGCGCCCCGCCACACCAATCCCGACCACAACCCCGTTCCCGGAGCCCCTGACTGTGAGCGATGTCGCCACCCTGAACAGCCTGATCAAAGATGTTGCCGATCTCGGCGGTTCCATAAAGAACGTCGAAGTCGACGAAGACGAGCGCGGCCTCATTCTACGGGTGCCGAGAGCCGACGGGCCGTTCGACATCACCATGCCCGAACACCTGTACCTCGTTCCCGAAGATTTCGACGATGAACAGGGCTGTATCAGCGAAAAGGCAGATATGCCGGAGCCGGTCCGCGCCTTCTGGAACGCCTATTTCGCCGCTTTGTTCGACGACGACGACCGCGCGGCGCTTGCCGACATCCGCCAGGCCGTTGGCTCCTTGCTCGACGAACAGGCGGAGGCCTTTGACGGCTTGTCGCTCAATGGCTTTCTGCAGACTGAGCACGACACAGCCACCCTCAATCGCCGGCTGCTGACTTCGGTCGCCATGGGTACGGAGCAGGGCACGCGGGTGCTGCCCTTCATGGGGCACGCGGGTGCTGCCCTTCATGGGGCTCGCGCGTCAGGGAAGTCGCCGATCAATATTTCGAAGACAATCAGCGGCGCTTACACCATCAACGGATCGTCGGCGAATGCTGTTATCATCAACCCCGGGCGCTTCGATGCCCTGTGGGCACTGAGTGCCAGAGATCAGGGCCATAGCTCGATGGTCGCCCTATCCGTGCCGCTTTCCATCCCTATGGGTCAGGCCAGTGGCAATGCCAAGCCTCCCTTGCTCGCAGTGGGGCGCAGTCCGAACCAGAGCCAGCCCTATAAAGGGGCCTTTGCACCGCGGGTGATCAAGGAAGGAAATGTGCTGCGTCTGACGAACCTCACCATGAGTTTTCTGGGTCGGCCGGCGCTGGCGCAGACGATTTTCCGCAGTCTGGCGAAAGAAAACGATATTCCGAACCCAGACGACCTCTGGCCCCGGATCAAGGCCTACAACATGCGGCGCCTGTTTCAGGCTTATCAGGTGTCCCACGAGGTCGAAAACGCACGCCTCAGGGAAAAACTGTCAGATGCGCTTTCACTGCAGATTGAGACTCTGATCGAATCGCACTAGAACCTCGAGTCATTCGGCAGAACCAACAGGCCCGACGAAGCCCTGTAACCGGAGACAATGAAGATGGACGTGCAAGAAAAAGAACTCGCGACCAAGACCGAAGCCGCCGCAGCGGTTGAAGCACCAGCGGCCGAGGCAACCGGTGGCATGCCGGAATTGCCGGAGGTTGCCGACTACATCAAACCCGAGATCGCCGAACGACTGCGGCACCAGCTGACCCACGCCAAACTGTCTCCGCACAAGGGGCTGATCTACCTCGCGTCGTTCCCGAAGTCGGGGAACACCTGGACGCGCCTGTTTCTGTTCGCGCTGTTCAACCCCATGGTCCGCGACGATTCAAACTTCAATCTCTCCGATATTGCCGGTCGTGCCGGGCAGATGGACGTCACCTTCCAGCTGTTCGAGCGGATTCTCGGGAAGCCACACTACGAGATCAGCGACCAGGAAGTCGCCCAGACCATGCCGCTGGCGCAGAAGCTGCTGGCCATCCAGCAGGACAAAAAGGTGTTCGTGAAAACGCACCTGTGCAACGGCGCCTGGCACGGCACCCGGACCATCGGCCTCGATACCTTCCGCTCGGCCGTCTACATCGTGCGCAACCCGCTCGACGTAACCCCGTCCTTCGCCAGCCACATGAACACCGACATCGACGGCTCGATTCAGGCCATGGCGCGCCCATCGCACTTCATCGGCGGTCGGCAGAAGAAATTTAACCTCGAAGAGGCGATCAAAGCCGAAAAGGACAAGCGCCCCGAGCTTTCGGATGAAGAAGCGAAGGAAAAGGCCTTGGCACCCGGCCAGATCCCGCAGTTGATGGGGTCCTGGTCCGAGCACGTCTCGTCCTGGACGGCTGAGCCTGACCCCCGCGTGATCTACATGCGCTACGAGGACATGAAGCACGACCCGGCGGACACCTTCCACCGCACGGCCATGCATCTGGGCCTGCCCTTCTCCCGCGAAGAAGTCATCGCCGCTGAAGAAGCCGTGAAATTCGACAAGATCCAGGCCAAGGAGAAGGATCAGGGCTTTAAGGAAAAGATGGGCGGTGACGCCTTCTTCCGCAAAGGCAAGACCGGCAGCTGGAAAGAGGAAATGACCGACGAGCAGGTGCGTCGCGTGATCCGCAATCACCACGAGCAGATGCGCCGCTTCGACTATATCCCCGAGGAATACAAGGACTTCGGCGACCAACTGGCGAAGAACGCCAAGCAGTACGCCGTGGGCGGTATTACCGGTGTCGGCCGTAAACTCACCTTTGCCGACAAGCTGCGCATCAAGCGCAACCAGAAAAAGAGCAAGAAACTCCAGAATGGCTGAGCCTGCTGTGCCGTCTGCTATCCACCATTCCATCGGTGCGAAGGCGCCGTCGAAGGTCCGAGCCCCAACCTCAGCCGCGAGCGCGGTTCGCCGAGGTTGGGCCGGGGTGCTGCGGCGTTCGGCGCTGCGCCTGATGGCAGTGGGGATGCTGGCGGGACTGACGGCCTGCGGTGCCACAGACGAGATCAACTTCATCGACGGTGACAACACCATGAGCTTTGCACAGGATGAAACCGGTCGCTACACCCGCACCGATGCGAGCGTGCTGGGCGATCTGAGCGCGGTTCTGCCTGAGGGCGTGGTGCCGGTGAGCGGCGTTCGTCCTGCGAGCGGTGAGCTGGCGGCTGTGCCGACCTCGACGACGGCCCAGGCAGACAACAACGGGGCGGCGGCGGCTTTGGCTTCGGCAACTTTACCTTCCGCACGGCCCGCAGCGCCGAGCGCCGAGCGCGAAGCCGCAGCAGCACGCGGTGAAGCAATAGGGACTGCCAACGAAGGCCAGGGCGGCTTTGGTTTTCTCGGTCGCTTCTTCGGTCTGGGCAACAATCTGGCGGCCGAGACCTTTGGCGTTGATCAACCGGTGTTGGGCCCGGACGGCCTGCCAGTTGCCAGTGATCTCGCGGTCAGCCCGTCGACGAGAGGCAGCGTGAACCCCTTCCTGTGGGATGCGACGGCCCGGACGCTGGCCTTCATGCCGGTTTCACAGGCCAACCGGGCCGCCGGGCTGTTCTCCACCGACTGGTATTCCGGCGCTGAAGCCCGGCCCGAGCGGGTGCGTGTCGATGTCCAGCACACCAGCGACGTTCTGGGGCCGGGATCTTTCCACGTGACGGTCCATCGCCAGATTCAGGAGCAGGGGATGTGGCGGACGGCGCCATCGTCGCTGCCGGCCGCACGTGAGCTGGAGGGCCAGATCTTGCGCGCCGCCCAGCAGCTGAAGATCAGCCTGAACTGACCCTTCCCCCGGACCCCTCGCGCCATCGGCGAGCCAACCGGCTGCAGGCGCCGCATAGCTTCCAGCCGGGTCCAAGCCTTTCCACCCGGTCGCCCCTGCGGCAAGAATGACCGCCATCATCGACCGCCACATGATCGGGACTGATCCATGAGCACCGACCGCTACAACGCCACCGCCGCTGAGAAGAAGTGGCAGTCCGTCTGGGATGAGCAGCAGGCCTTTCGCGCCGAAACCGACCCCAGCCGCGAGAAGTACTACGTGCTGGAGATGTTTCCCTACCCCTCGGGCGCGATTCACATGGGCCACGTCCGTAACTACACGCTGGGTGACGTGGTGGCGCGGTACAAGCGTGCGCGCGGCTACAACGTGCTGCACCCGATCGGCTGGGATGCCTTCGGCCTGCCCGCGGAGAACGCAGCCTTTGAGCGCAAGGTGCACCCGGCCGACTGGACCTACCGCAACATCGACCTGATGCGGACCGAGCTGAAATCCATGGGCCTGTCGATCGACTGGACCCGTGAATTCGCCACCTGCGACCCCGAGTACTACGAGCAGCAGCAGCGCATGTTCATCGAGATGTACCGCAAGGGGCTGGTCTACCAGAAGGAAAGCTGGGTCAACTGGGACCCGGTCGAGATGACCGTGCTGGCCAACGAGCAGGTCGAGAACGGCCGCGGCTGGCGCTCCGGCGCGCTGGTGGAAAAGCGGCAGCTGACCCAGTGGTTCTTCAAGATCACCGACTACGCCCCGCAACTGCTGGACGCCATTCACAACGATCTGGATCGCTGGCCGGACAAGGTGCGGCTGATGCAGGAAAACTGGATCGGCCGGTCCGAAGGCGCCGAAATGGCGCTGCCGATCGAGGGTCGTGATGACCAGCTGGTGGTCTTTACCACGCGCCCCGATACGATCTACGGCGCGTCGTTCTTTGCCATGGCGCCTGAGCACCCGCTGGCCAGCGAACTCGCAGCCGATAACCCGGAGCTGGCCGAGTTCATCCGCGAATGCCAGCGCTTTGGCACGTCTGAGGCCGAGCTGGAAACGCAGGAGAAGAAGGGCTTCGACACCGGCCTGCGCGTGCAGCACCCGGCCTTCCCCGACCAGACCCTGCCGCTGCTCGTCGCCAACTTCATCCTGATGGACTACGGCACCGGCGCGATTTTCGGCTGTCCGGGCCACGATCAGCGCGACCTCGAATTCGCGCGCAAGTACAACCTGCCCGTAATCCGCGTGGTCGCCGGCCCCGACGGTGAAGACGGTCCGATCGGTGAAGAGGCCTACGTCGGCGACGGCCCGCACGTGAATTCCGGCCCGCTCGACGGGCTGAAGACCGATGAGGCCAAGTCGCAAGCCATCGCCATGCTCGAAGGCCGCGATCGGGGCAAGAGCCGCATCACCTACCGCCTGCGCGACTGGGGCGCATCGCGGCAGCGCTACTGGGGCTGTCCGATCCCCATGACCCACTGTGACACCTGCGGCGTGGTGCCGGTGGCCGACGATCAGCTCCCGGTTGAGCTGCCCAAGGACGTCAGCTTCGACAAGCCCGGCAACCCGCTCGACCACCATCCGACCTGGACCCAGACCACCTGCGCCAAGTGTGGCGGCCCTGCCCGGCGCGAGACCGACACGCTCGACACCTTCGTCGACAGCTCATGGTACTTCGCCCGCTTTACCTCGCCTCGCGCTGAAACCCCGGTCATCCGCGAGGATGCCGACTACTGGCTGCCAGTCGATCAGTACGTTGGCGGGGTCGAGCACGCCGTGCTGCACCTGCTCTACTCCCGCTTCTTCACCCGCGCGATGAGCGTCATCGGACAGGGGTCGGTCGACGAGCCCTTCGCCGGCCTGTTCACCCAGGGGATGGTCTGCCACGAGACCTATCAGGACCCGGATGGAAACTGGCTCGCCCCCGATGAGATCCAGAAGAGCGGCGACGGCTTCATCACGCTCGACGGCGGTAAACCGGTCGACGTGGGTCGCGTGATCAAGATGTCGAAGTCCAAGCGCAACGTCGTCGCCCCGGCCCAGATCATTCAGGTCTACGGCGCGGACACGGCTCGGTGGTTCATGCTGTCCGACTGTCCGCCCGACCGCGATCTGGAGTGGACGGAATCCGGCGCTGAGGGCGCATGGCGTTTCACCCAGCGCGTGTTCCGGCTGGTGACGGAGGCTGCCGGCGCTCTGGATCAGCCTGGCGACGCCGATGCAGCCGCCATGCAGGCGCTTCGTGTTGCCAGCCACAAGATGGTCGACGGCGTGACACAGGATATCGAGACCTTCGGCTTCAACAAGTCCGTCGCGCGGCTCTACGAATTCGCCAACGATCTCGGTAAGGCGCTGGGCCAGCCCGGTGTGGCGGGGGAGCCGCTGGGCGAGTGCCTGCACTTCTTCATCCGCGCTTTCGAACCGATGATGCCCCATCTGGCGCAGGAGCTGTGGGCGCAGCTGGGTCAGGACGACCTCGTCTGTTTGGCGCCTTGGCCCGAAGTCGATCCGGCGCTGCTGGTCGACGACAGCGTGACCATCGGCGTGCAGGTCAACGGGAAGCTGCGCGGGACCATCGATATGCCCAAGGATGCGAGCAAGGAAGATACCGAAGCGGCGGCCATGGCGCTGGAAGGTGTCCAGCGGACGCTCGATGGCAACGCGCCGAAAAAGGTCATCGTCGTGCCCGGCCGCATCGTCAACATCGTGGCCTGATCCATGGTCCGGTTCGGCGCCGCGTTCCTGTTTCTGCTGCTGAGCCTCGCCGGGTGTGGGTTTCAGCCCCAGCTGCGCGACTCGACCGGCCAGTATGACATCGCCATTCCATCCATCGCCGGGCGGGACGGGCAGGTGCTCCGCGCCGCGCTGGTCCAGCGGTTGAACCGTTTCGAACAGCCCCGCAATCCCCTCTACGCGCTGGAGCTGCAGCTCAGCGTCGACACCGACGAGGTGCTGGCCCTGAACCCGCGCGCGTGCCTGACCGACGGTCGGAACTGCAGCTGGTCCGAGGTCGAAGCCACGGCCCGGTTCCAGATCCGTAGCACCGGTGTTGCCAGTTCTGGACAGGCCGAGGCCATCGTCTGGCAAGGCTTTGCCCGGGGTCGGTCCGACCAGCGTCGGGCGCAGGCCGGTTGGCGCTTCGGCAGCGCAGCGGAGCAGGCCAGAACCCGGGCGCTGCTCCAGCTCGCCGATGATTTGGCTCTGCAGGTTTCCGTGGCATTGTCCCGGCCATGAAGGTTTCGTCCGCCAGCGCCGATGCATTCTGCCGCGCCGCGCCGCAGCGGGCGCGAATGGCGCTGGTTTACGGCCCCGACCGCGGGCTGGTGCAGGAGCGGGTCAAGCTGATCCGCGAGGCTGTCTTCGGCGCTGAATTCGACCCCATGAACCACGTGCGCTTTACCGCCGACGAGATCGAGGCTGACCCGACCCGGCTGGTCGACGAGGCGCGGGCGCTGTCGCTCATGGGTGGCCCACGGCTGGTTGAGGCCACGGGCAACGACGCCGATCTGGTTCGCGCGGTTACCGTGCTGCAGGCCGAGCCGGACAAGCTCGCGGCCTTTGTACTGCTGACCGCCGGCGAACTGACCCCGCGCGCCAAGATCCGGGTAATGGCGGAGAAGGCCGACGGCTTTGCCGCCGTGCCCTGCTACAGCGATGAAGCCAACATGCTACCGGCGCTGATCCGGCAGGTGCTCGAAGACGAACACGGCCTGAGCGTCAGTGCCGATGCCCGGCAGGCGTTGCAGGGCCATCTGGGCGGCGATCGGGCCCTGACCCTGAACGAGCTGCAGAAGCTTGCGCTCTACGTCGGCCCCGAAGCGGGTGAAGTGACGCTGGATGACGTGCGGGCCTGCGCGCCCAACGCGGCGGGGCTGGAGCTGGACCGGCTGCTGTTCGCCGTCACCGCTGGCAACGCCGCGCGGGTGGACAGCGAGTTCGAGCGTCAGCTGGCCGCCGGCACCGACCCCAACGCCGTGCTCAGCATGCTGCGCATGCACCTCAACCGCTTCATGTCGGTTGGCGTCGCCGTGGGTGAGGGAAAAACGATGCAGGCCGCGATCGCGGGGCTGCGCCCGCCACTGTTCTTCAAGACCAAGGATGCCTTCACCGCGCAGGCGCGGGACTGGACGCTGCCGCGCAGCCTCGCGGCGCTGGATCTGGTCAAAGATTGTCTGTCGGCGGTGCGGCAGACCGATGCGCCGGTGAATGCTCTGACCCGGCAGTGCCTGTTTGATATTGCACGCAGCGGCAGCGGGCGGGCCTAGAGCCCCTCTCCCTGCGGCTCTTCGGTCCGGTCAGGCGACCGCTGCGACCTGTGCCGCCAGATGCGCGGCTGCGAGCCGGTCGCGTTCCGAGCGCCGCAGCTTCTGGCTCTCCGATTTGAGCTGGCCGCAGGCGGCGAGGATGTCTTCCCCGCGCGTGGTGCGCACCGGCGCCGACAGTCCAGCGTCCTGAATGATGGTCTGGAACGCGGCGATCCGGGTCGCGCTCGAACACTCGAAGTCCGACCCCGGCCAAGGGTTGAAGGGGATCAGGTTGATCTTCGACGGTATGCCCTTGAGCAGCCGCACCAGCTGCCGCGCGTCGGCATCGCTGTCGTTCACGCCCTTGAGCATGACGTATTCGAAGGTGATCCGACGGGCGTTGGTGACGCCGGGGTAGGTGCGGCAGGCGTCGAGCAGCTCTTCCAGTGGGTACTTCTTGTTGATCGGCATGATGTGGTTGCGGGTGTCGTCGTCGACCGCGTGCAGGGAGACCGCGAGGTTGACGTTGAGCTCCTCACCGCACTTGCGCATCGCCGGCACGACGCCGGAGGTCGACAGCGTGATCCGCCGCTTGGACAGCGACAGGCCCTCGCCATCCATGACGATGCGCAGCGCGGCGGCGACGTTGTCGTAGTTATAGAGCGGCTCGCCCATGCCCATCATCACCACGTTGGTAATCATGCGCGAATGGTCCGAGGGGGTCGGCCACTCGCCGAAGGCATCGCGGGCGAGCATCATCTGGCCCACGACTTCAGCCGCCGTCAGGTTACGGACCAGCTTCTGCGTGCCGGTGTGGCAGAACTTGCAGGTGAGGGTACAGCCGACCTGGCTGGAGACGCACAGGGTGCCGCGATCCGCCTCGGGGATGTGGACGGTCTCGACCTCGTTGCCGTCGGGGAATTTGAGCAGCCATTTGGCGGTGCCGTCGACGCTGTTCAGCGCTTCGGAGACCTGGGGGCGCTCGATGACGAATTCATCGGCCAGCTTCTGCCGGAAATCCTTGGACAGGTTGGTCATGGCGTCGAAGTCGGTGACGCCGTGCCAGTATAGCCACTGCCACAGCTGCTTGGTGCGGAAAGGCTTGTGCCCCCGCTCGACCAGCATGTCGTTGAGCTGCGCGCGCGGAATACCGATCAGGTTGACCCGCTGGCCATCGGCCGAGGCAAACTGTTCGGGGTTCAGGTCCGGTGAGGGACTCATTTCCGGGGTGGGGGCGATCTGGTTCATGGCCCTGCAGTGCCACAGACCGCGGGCAGGCTCAACGGTGGGCGGCTATGCGCCCAACCTTTGACGGGGTCGGATCGGTGGCGGGTCAGACGTTACAGGCTTGCGAAATCTTGTCGTAGGCCTTGGTGAAGCCCCGCAAGGGAGAACTGATCGCGGATGTCGTTGCCCCGCGCCGACCGGCTTTCGATGGTCAGGCTCAGGCCACGCTTGAGCGCCGTGATCATCGCTGCGTCGTCTTCCGGGTGGCTCCACGCGGTTTCGCCGCCCTTGCTGAACATGGCGAAGTTCTTGCCGCCGACCGAAGCAATCGGGCGCTTGCTGGCGTCCATGGGGAAGCCGGACTCAAAGGAAATCACGCGGGTTTCCTGCCCCGGACGGTGGGCGACCAACAGCCATGGGTCGCCGCGGCGCAGATTGCCGGGCTGGGAGGACTGGGGGTCGGTCAGCATCCAGCACACCACCTGACCCGAGGGCTCGACCATGCGGAAGGCCTGCCAGGCGGTGAAGTCACCGAGCTTCTCCGGCTTCTGGGCGGCCGCAACCGAACCGGAAGCAAGGACCGCAATCAGGGACAAGAGCCAGAAACGCAGGTTGTTCATTGGTACAATTCCCAAAGTCTTGATGACCCGACCCGAAAACGCTTCGGGGCGAGTCCTTCACTGTCAATGTAGCGCGTGTTTTAGACGAAAACACGACTGAATTTCCACTGCAGGCTTAGGCTCGCGGCCCTGTGACTGCAGACTGTGGCAGACGTGCCAGCCCGGACCTAGCCGTCCTGGTCGCCCGCCTTGCCGCCAGAGGCTCGCGCCGGGGTGCCGGCAATGGCGATATCCCCGGACAGGGTGCCGCCACGTTCAACCTCAAGTTCGCCGAAGCGAATGGTGCCGATGATGCGACCCGTGGAGGTCACGGTCAGCAGCCCTTCGACCGTCAGCCCCCCATCAAAATGACCGCTGATGGTGGCTGAGTCCACAACCGCCATGCCCTTGAAGTGGCCCCCGGGGGTCACGTCCAGCGTCCGGCTGTCCATCAGTGCGGCTTCGAGTGATCCTTCGACCACGAGCCGCTCGCAGGAGGTGATCTCACCCTTGAGCTTTATTTCACGACCAACGATCAGTTTACCGGCTTCTTGCAAGGTCTGGCTCCCTCTGGGCTGTTGCGCTGCGGGGCGCGGCGCCGGGTTGGAAACAACCGGGTCACCCGCGCTGCTGGTCGGGCGAACCGAGCTGCCAGCGGCTGACCGCGGGGCCGGGCTCGGCGCAGGTGACGCCTTGATCGACGGGGAAGGCGCGGGCGCAACCGGCGGTGCAGGTGATGCTGCCGAAGCAGGCGCAGGCGCAGGGCTGGGCGCGCCGCCCGATGGCGAGACGGTGGGCCGGGGGGTCGCCAGTCTGGGCTCACCGGCCGGTGCTGCCTGTGGTGCTGCGGGTGCAGCTGGCGCTACCGGTGGGACGGGTGCCGCGTCAGTGTCATGTTTTTTGGTCTTTGAAAACATGGGCCGAGGGACCTCCGAAATACAGAACACCGCCAATCGGTCATCCCCGATTCGCGTAAGAATATGCGTCCTTTTACGAGCAAATGCCCCCGAATCCAAGCTTTATCCACAGGTTAGCCGGATAATGAAGAGAATTCGAACTATTTTCGGGCACTCTCGATCGCTGCGAAAACCGCAGCGTTGAGCACGTCCGAAACCTTGGCGGTCATTGATGTTATTTGTATCGGCGTGATTGAGGCCCTGCAGCACCGGGCCGATTACCGTGCCGTCGGCAAATTCAGTCAGCAGTTTCTGGCTGATGTTGGCGGCGTGGAGGCCGGGCATGACCAGCACGTTCGCCGGGCCGGTCAGACGGCAGAACGGATAGGTCGACTGCATCAGCTCGTAGTCGAGTGCGACGTTAACCTGCATCTCGCCGTCAAACTCGAAATCGACCCCGCGTTGCGCCAGCTCCTGCACGGCATCGCGCACGTCGCGCGTGGTGGGCCGGGCTGGTTGGCCGAAGTTGGAATAGCTGAGCAGGGCGACCCGGGGCTCGAAGCCCAGCGACCGCGCGGTCGCGGCGGTCTGCACAGCGATGTCGGCGAGCGCCCGGCCGTCCGGGTTTTCCGCGACGGAGGTATCAGCGAGGAACACGGTCTGCCCGCGCCGGATGAACATGGCGTAGGTCATGATCCGCTCGCTCGGCGCCGGGTCGCTGACCTTGAGCACGTCTTCGAAGCAGCTGCCGAAGGCGCGGGTCAGGCCGGTCACCATGGCGTCCGCCTGTCCCGAAACCACCATCGAGGCAGCGTAGACGTTACGGTCCTGGTGGATCAGGCGCTGGCAGTCACGGCGCAGGTAGCCTTTCCGGTTGAGGCGGGCGTAGAGCATGTCCACCAGCTCGGGGTTGTCTTCGCGGCGCTGCCCGGCGTTGCGGATTTCCAGCGCGTCCTTGGCCAGACCCATGTCGACGAGCGTGGCTTCGATGTCTTCCTGCCGCCCCACGAGGATCGGGCGGCCCAGTTCGCCGTTCTGCAGCGCCAGTGCAGCGCGCACGGCGCGGGGGTCTTCGCCCTCGGCAAAAACCACGCGCTGGCCCTTGCCCCGGGCGCGGTCGTAGACACGCTGCAGCCGGTCATAGGTCGGGTCGAGGCGGCCGTTGAGCTCTTCGGCGTAGGCTTCCATGTCGATGATCGGCCGGCGGGCGACGCCACTCTCCATGGCCGCGCGTGCCACGGCCTGCGGGATGGCGACGATCAGGCGCGGGTCAAACGGCGCCGGGATCAGGTACTCGCGCCCGAATTTGAGCTTGCGGCCGTAGGCTTCACCGACCTCATCCGGCACGTCTTCCCGGGCCAGTGCGGCGATGGCGTTGGCGGCGGCGATCTTCATTTCGTCGTTGATCGCCCGTGCCCGGACGTCGAGCGCGCCGCGGAAGATGTACGGGAAGCCCAGCACGTTGTTGACCTGGTTGGGGTAGTCCGACCGACCGGTTGCCACGAAGGCATCGTCGCGAACTTCCTCGACCAGTTCTGGTTTGATCTCCGGGTCCGGGTTGGCCATGGCGAAGATGATCGGCTGTGCCGCCATCGACGCCACCATATCCTGCGTGATCGCATCCTTGACCGACAGGCCGAAGAACACGTCTGCGCCGTCCATGGCTTCTTCGAGCGTGCGCAGCTCGGTTTCGACCGCGTGCATGGATTTCCATTGGTTCATGCCCTCGGTCCGGCCACGGTAAATCACCCCACGGCTGTCGCACATGACGGCATTTTCCGGCGGCATGCCCATGGCCTTGAGCAGCGAGAGCGTGGCCACGGCAGCCGCGCCGGCGCCGTTCACGACGATGCGCATGTCGCTGAGGCTGCGACCGGTGAGCTCGAGCGCGTTGATCAGCCCGGCAGCAGCGATGATCGCTGTGCCGTGCTGGTCGTCGTGCATGACCGGCACGTCGAGGTTCTCGCGCAGACGCTCTTCGATGATGAAGCTCTCCGGCGCCTTGATGTCTTCGAGGTTGATGCCACCAAAAGACGAGGCCATGACCTCGACGGCTTCACAGAAGCGGTCCACGTCTTCGGTGTCGAATTCGGGGTCGATACCGTCGATATCGGCGAAGCGCTTGAACAGCACCGCCTTGCCTTCCATCACGGGCTTGGAGGCCAGTGCCCCGAGATTGCCCAGCCCCAGCACGGCGGTACCGTTGGAAATGACCGCCACGGTGTTGGACTTGGCGGTATAGTCGTAGGCGCTATCTTCGTTTTCGGCGATGCGGAGACACGGGTAGGCAACGCCGGGCGAGTAGGCCAGAGAAAGGTCTCGCTGTGTCGCCAGAGGCTTGGTAGCAGTAACTTCGAGTTTGCCGGGTCGGCCGCTGGAATGCAGGAGGAGGGCTTCGCGTTCCGTAATGCGGTTGACGTCCTGGCTCATAAGAATTGCCCTCTCACCCCTGACCGGGATCGTGGTTAGCGAAACTGCATAGCTATGGCAGCAACAAATGACCAAGCGTCGGTGGAGTCAACCGCCACAGACCGGAGGGCAGGGGCCTCGCCGATGATGGTCCAGTATCTGGACATCAAGGACGAGCACCCGGACTGCCTGCTGTTTTACCGTATGGGCGACTTCTACGAGCTGTTTTTTGACGACGCGGAGCAAGCCGCTGGCGCGCTCGATATCGTGTTGACCAAACGCGGCACCCACGGCGGTGATCCGATCCCCATGGCCGGCGTGCCGCACCACGCGGCGGAGTCCTATCTCTCCCGCCTGATCCGGGCCGGTTTCAAGGTCGCCATCGCTGAGCAGACCGAAGACCCTGCGGAAGCCAAGAAACGGGGTTCGAAGTCGGTTGTGCGGCGCGAGGTGGTCCGGGTGGTGACCCCCGGCACCCTGACCGAAGACGCCGTGCTCAGCGCCGGAGCGCACAATTTCCTCGCCGCTGTGGCGTCGGTCAGCGGCGGGCTGGCGCTGGCGTGGCTGGATATGTCCACCGGTGATTTCCACGTGCAGTCCTTTGACAGCATCCGCGCGCTGGGGCGGCGGGTCGAGGTGCTCGCCCCCGCCGAGATCATCTTTGCCGACGCCGGGCTGGAGGATTCCGAATTCATGGCCGCCGTCGGGTCCAGCGGTGCATCGCAGTCGCCGCTGCCCCGGGTGCGTTTTGACAGCAGCAACGCCAACGACCGGCTGCGCCAGGCCTTCGGCGTCGCCAACCTCGACGCCTTCGGTGATTTTTCCCGGGCCGAGGTCGCGGCGGCGGGTGCGGTCGTCGACTACGTGGTGCTGACCCAGAGGGGCAGCATGCCGCGCCTGCGGCCGCTGCAGCAGCGCCAGTCCGACCACAGCCTCGATATCGACCCGGCCTCGCGCCGCAATCTGGAGCTGTTCACGACCCAGAGCGGGCAGGCCAAGGGCAGCCTGTTTGCCCTCATCAACCGCGCGGTGACGGCGGCGGGCACGCGGCGGCTGCGCGAGTGGCTGGCCCAGCCCTTCGCCAACGTCGGCCCGATCGAGGGCCGGCTCGCAGCGGTCTCAACGCTCGTGGAAGACAGTGGCCTGCGGCAGGACCTGCGAGCGGCCCTGCGACAGGTACCAGACATGGAGCGGGCGCTGACCCGGCTGTCGTTGAGTCGCGGCGGGCCAAGGGATATTCAGGCCATGCTGACCGGACTGGACGGGGCGCAGGCCATGGCAGACCGGCTGGTTTCCACCCTCAGCAAGCGCCTGCTCCCGCCCATGCTCGACGAATGCCTCGCCGACCTTGGGCAGCCCGACGCGCTGTTTCCCGATCTGCGCGCGGCGCTGGTCGACGAACCGCCGAGCTTTGCCCGCGACGGTGGCTTCATCGCCCCCGGGCACCACGCTGAGCTCGACCGTCTGCGCGGTCTGCGCGACGACGCCAAGGGCCTGATCGCCGGGCTGCAGGCGCAGTACGTCGAGGCGACCGGGGTCACGTCGCTGAAGATCAAGCACAACAACGTGCTGGGCTACTTCATCGACGTTTCCGCCGTGAACGCCGATAAGGTGCCGATCGAAGCCGATGGCCCCTTCATCCACCGCCAGACGCTGGCCAACGCAGTGCGTTTTACAACCGTAGAATTGAGCGAGCTCGAAGCCGAAATCCGTTCGGCGGCAGAGAAGGCGCTGGGGCTGGAGCTGGAGCTGTTCACCGCCATGGTGACCGCGATTCTGGCACAGGCGTCGGATCTGGACCGGCTGACGGCGGCGCTCTCCGCGATCGAAGCGGTTTCGGCGCTTGCTCATCTCGAGGCTGATCAGGGCTGGAGCCGCCCGGTCTTTGTCGATGGCTCACCGACGCTGCAGGTCACTGGCGGGCGTCATCCGGTGGTCGAGCAGGCGCTGCGGCAGCAGGACGGTTCGGCCTTCATCGCCAATGACTGCGCGCTCGATGGTGACGACCGGCTGTGGCTGCTGACGGGGCCGAACATGGCCGGTAAGTCGACCTTCCTGCGCCAGAACGCGCTGCTGGTGGTGCTTGGCGCAGATGGGTTCGTTCGTGCCCGCGCAGTCGTTGACGCTGAGCCCTGTCGACCGCCTGTTCTGTCGGGTCGGGGCCTCCGATGATCTGGCGCGGGGGCGCTCGACCTTCATGGTCGAGATGATCGAAACCGCCGCCATTCTCAATCAGGGCTCGCGCCATTCGTTCGTGATCCTCGACGAGATCGGTCGCGGCACCTCCACGTTCGACGGGCTGTCGATTGCCTGGGCAACGGTCGAGCATCTGGTAACCCGATTGGGCTGCCGCTGCCTGTTCGCCACGCACTATCACGAGCTGACCCAGCTGGCCGATCAGATTGACGCGGTCAGCTGCCACCGCATGGCGATCCGCGAATGGGAAGACAGCATCGTCTTCCTGCACCAGGTCGTTGCCGGGGCCTCGGACCGGTCCTACGGCATACAGGTTGCGCGGCTTGCCGGGCTGCCCGAGACCGTGATCAACCGCGCCTTTGCAGTGCTGCAGGCGCTGGAGAACAGCGAGGCCAGCGGTGCCAAGTCGGAGGCCTTGGGGCTGGACCTGCCGCTGTTTGCGGCCATGGCAGCGCCGGAAGCCGCCACCGGCGATGCACCGGCTGAAACACCGCGCGGCTGGGCTGAAGTCGTGGAGCAGGTCGCTGCCCTCGACCCTGACGACATGTCTCCCAAGCAGGCGCTGGAAGCACTCTACGCCTTGCGCGACCTGCACCGATCCGAGGTAGACTAGGGCCATGACAAGCCTTGCCGACATGAACCCACCCAGCCTGCCGGACTTCGGCGACGGCAATCCTTTCGCCGACGACCGCGACGGGCTGGTGCAGCAGATCCGGGAGCAGCGGACCGCCGTCCTCGCCCAGTTGCACGAAAGCCTGCTCGCCGGGGACGACAACGGCTGGACGGCGGCGCAGCGCCTCGCGCACTGGACCGACGTGGTGATCGTGCGGGTGTTCGAGCACATTCAGGACGCGCTGCCCGACAGCCGCCGCACGCCCATGAGCCTGATCGGGCTGGGCGGCTACGGCCGGGGGCAGCTCGCCCCCTTTTCCGATATCGACCTGCTGTTTCTGACCCAGAACCCGATCAGCGACCCGTCGGCCGAGGCGGTCGAGGCCCTGCTCTACGTGCTCTGGGATTCGGGCTTCAAAGTCGGGCAGGCCGTCCGGTCCATGCGCCAGTGTGTGACCGAGGCTAACGACGATGTGCGCACCCTCACGGCGATGATCGAAAACCGCATGATTTGCGGTGATGTGGCACTGGCCCGCCGTCTGGACGCCAAAATCAGCTCCATGGTGAAGGGCGGGCGCAGCCGGAAGTTCACGGATGACAAAATCGAGGAACGCCGCCAGCGCTACCTCCAGCCCGGCAACAGCCGCTATGCGCTGGAGCCCCACGTCAAAGAAGGGATCGGCGGCCTGCGCGACCTGCACACCCTTTACTGGATTACCCGCGCCCGCTTCGACGATACCGGGTCGGAGGCGCTGCACCGCAATGGTCTGCTGACGGCGGCGCAGGCCGAGCATATGCGGACGGCGGAGACCTTCTTCTGGACCGTGCGCTTCCACCTGCACCTGAACACCGGGCGCGGTGAGGACCGGCTGACCTTCGACCTGCAGCTCGATATCGCCAAGGCGCTGGGCTACGCCCGGCGGGGCGGGCGGCAGGGGGTCGAGCGCTTCATGACCCGCTACTACAAAATGACCCGCGACGTCGGCGCTCTCTCGTACTTCGTACTCGCCAGCGTGCTTGACGATGTGCAGGCGGAAAGCAGCCTGAGCCTGCCCGCCTTCTTGATACCGCGCAGCGAGATCGAGGGCTTTCACGTTCAGAACAATCGTCTGCGCGCCCGCAACGCCCGGCATTTCGAAGAGCACCCCATCGACCTGATCCGTATCTTCAAGGTCGCCCACGATGAGGGCATGGAGATCCACCCCAAGAGCCTGCGCGGTATCATGCAGAAGGCGCGGCTGGTCTCGGTCCACCACCTGCAGGACGACCTCGAGGCCAACGCGATCTTTCTCGATATCCTGTGCCACAGCCGCAACCCGCTGGAGCTGCTGCGGTTGATGAACGATACCTCGGTGCTCGGCTATCTGCTGCCGGAGTTCCGGGCCGTGGTCGGGATGATGCAGTTCAACCGCTACCACCACTACACGGTCGACGAGCACACGCTGCGCGCGGTCGGGATCATGCACCGGATCGCCAACGATGAGGGCGACGAGGGCATGGGCCGCGCGACGGCGGTGTTCGGGGAGCTCATCCAGATCCGGGCGCTTTTCGTTGCCATGCTGCTGCACGACCTGATGAAGGGGCGCGACGAGCCACATGAAATTTTGGGCGCGGAAATGGCGCGCACCATGGCTCCGCGCATGGGCCTGAGCGAGAGCGAGACGGCCTTCGTGTCGTGGCTGATCCGGGAGCACCTGACCATGTCGTCCGTGGCCTTCCAGCGCGACCTCGACGACCCCGCTGAAGTGCGCGAATTCGCAGAACGTGTCGGGTCGCTGGAGCGCTTGCAGGCGCTGTTCGTGCTCACGGTCGCCGATATCCGTGCCGTCGGACCGGACGTGTGGAACGGCTGGAAGGCGTCCTTGCTCGGTCAGCTGTTCGTCGGTGCCGCCGACGTGCTGACGCTGGGCAACGACAGCGCATCTGCGCGCGAACACGATCGGTCGCGGGAGAGCAAGGAGGCGGTCGAGCAGGCTGTGCCCGCGGACCACCGCGCGGCCTTCGATCTGATGCTTTCGGTCGCGCCGCGACCCTACTGGCTGGCCTACGAGCCTGACACCATCCTCTGCCATCTGGCGCTCATCGCGGCGACCGAGGCTGAAGGCAGCAAGATCGGCGTTTCCTTCCGCCAGCATGAAGACGAGGGCTGGACCGAGGTCTTCGTCTACGTCCTCGACCACGCCGGCATGTTCGCCGGGATCGCCGGTTCAGTGGGCGTCTGCGGGCACGACATCGACGGCGCCAAGGCGCATACGCTGGGCAATTCCATGGTGCTCGACACCTTCGCGGTCTCGACCTCCAACGGCGAAGCGCTCGATGCCGGCCAGTGCAAGCGTCTGCACGAGACCATCGAGCGTGTCGTCACCGGGCAGATGCCGCTGGGCCCGGAGATCGAAAAGCGCCTCAAGCGCCGTTCCCAGCGCCTGCAGGTGCTCGACCCTGACCACGCCATCGTCGTCAACAACAAGGCGTCAGAGAACTTCACCCTGCTCGAAGTCAGCGGCCCGAACCGCCCCGGCGAGCTGTACCGCATCACCCGGGCGCTGGGCGCTGACGGGCTGGCGATCCACAGCGCCAAAATCAGCTCCTACGGTCAGCGCTACGTCGATGTGTTCTATCTGCTCGACGGGCTGGGCGGGAAGGTCGAGAGCGAAGACCGGGTCAAGCGCGTCAAAGACCGGGTGATGGAAAGCCTCAGCCGTGGCTGAGCCGGAACATCGAGGCGAGACCGGCAACGACAAGGGCCGCGATCATGGTGGTGACGGCGGCGATGGCGGCGGCCTCGCCCGTTCGGTGGGAACGGTTGGTGGTCTGACCCTGATCAGCCGTCTGTTCGGCTACGTGCGCGATATCTTCATGGCGGTGTTTATCGGCGCCGGGCCGGTCGGGGATGCTTTCACCTTTGCGCTGACCCTGCCCAACTCCTTCCGCCAGATCTTCGCCGAAGGTGCCTTCAACGCTGCCTTCGTGCCGACTTACACCGAGCTGCAGACCAAGGAAGGCAAGGCCGCCGCGGCCCGTTTTGCCGGGCAGGTCATGACCCTGCTGCTGGTAATCCTGCTGCCGCTCAGTGGCCTGATCCTGTGGCAGATGCCGACGGTAATCGGCTTTCTCTCTCAGGGCTATGATCCGGCTGGCCAGCGCTTCGCCCTCGCCGTGTTGTTCAGCCGGCTAATGTTCGGCTACCTGACGCTGATCAGCCTGATGGCGCTGTGCACCGCAATCCTGAATGCCAACGGCCGCTTTGCGCCCGGGCCGGGGGTTCAGATCGGCTACAACGTTATCCTGATTGCCGCACTGGTGCTCGCCGTGCCGGTGGTTGGCTACCCGGCGCACGTACTCAGCGTCGGGGTTCTGGGTGCCGGGGTGTTCCAGTTTGGGCTGACCTGGCTGCTGGCGAGCCTGCTGGTCGGCATTACGGTGGTCCCGCGCCTGCCGCGACTGGACCGGCGGTTGCGCGGGATGATGTTGCTCATGGGGCCGGGGGTGGCGTCGGCGGCGGGGCTGCAGATTTCCTCCCTGCTCAACCGGGCGCTGGCCTCTGACATCGTCGGGGCGCAGAGCCAGCTGTATTTCGCCGAGCGGCTCTATTTCCTGCCGCTGGCGCTGATCGGCATCGCCTTCGGGGTGGTGATTCTGCCGACCCTGTCGCGCGCGCTGGCCCGGGGCGACGATGCGGGTGCGGGGCGGACCATCCACCACGGTCTGGCGCTCGCCGGATTCGTTGCGATCCCGGCATCGGTGGCCTTGCTGGTCATGCCGCGTGAGATTATCGCCACTTTGTTCCAGTACGGTCGCTTTGACGCACAGGCGTCTGCGGAGGCCGGCTGGATCCTGATGGCGCTGTCGATCGGGCTGCTGCCCGTCATTCTGCAGCGGGTGCTCTACCCCGTTTTCTTCGCCCGAAAAGATACGCTGACCCCCATGCTGATGACCCTAGGCGGGGTCGGGGTGCAGGTGGCTTTGGCCGTGACCCTGTTCCCCGTGATCGGCGTGTTCGGGCTGGGTCTGTCGATCGCCATTGCCGCGTGGCTGCAGGCCTTCGTGGCGGCGTGGCTGACGGGGGCACGGGGGTTCTGGCGGCCTGATGCGGCGCTGATGGCGCAGCTGGCCCGGGTCTGTATCGCTGCCGCAGTCATGGGCGCAGGGCTGTGGCTGCTGCGCGGGCTGAGCGCGGAAATCTTCGTCTCTGGCGCGGCCTGGCAGCGGGTGCCGACCATGGCCGGTTTGGTGCTTGCCGGGCTCGTCGCCTATATATTGATGAGCATTGTTATGAACGCAGTGCCGCCTTCTGCGATAGCTGCCTTGCGGCGGCTGGGCAGGCGCTCGGGTTGACCCGGCGAGTTTAAGAGCGCCATAGGGACACCAGATTTTCAGGCCGCCTCAAATTCAGGGAGCAGCGCCATGACCGAGTCCGGTTCGACCAAAGCGCGGATTTTCTCCGGGGTTCAGCCCACCGGCGGGCTGCACCTTGGCAACTACCTCGGCGCCGTTCGTAACTTTGCCGACCTGCAGGACGACTACGAGTGCGTCTACTGCGTCGTCGATCTGCACGCGATCACCACGTGGCAGGATCCGACCAAGCTGGCCGACCAGACCCGTGAGATCACTGCGGCTTTCCTCGCTGCCGGGATCGACCCGAAAAATGCGATCATCTTCAACCAGTCGCAGGTCCGCGCCCACGCCGAACTCGCCTGGGTCTTCAACTGTGTCGCCCGCGTCGGCTGGCTCAACCGCATGACCCAGTTCAAGGACAAGGCCGGTAAGAACCGCGAAGCCGCGTCCGTTGGCCTCTACGGCTATCCGGTGCTGCAGGCCGCAGACATTCTGGTCTACCTCGCCACCCACGTGCCCGTGGGCGAGGATCAGAAGCAGCATCTGGAGCTGACCCGCGATATCGCCGGTAAGTTCAACAACGACTTCGGCGTCGATTTCTTCCCGATGATCGAGCCGCTGATCCTCGGGGCCGAGGCGCGCATCATGTCGCTGCGCGATGGTGCGAAGAAGATGTCCAAGTCCGACCCCTCGGACATGAGCCGCATCAACATGACCGACGATGCCGACGCCATCGCCAACAAGATCCGCCGCGCCAAGACCGACCCGGCAGCCCTGCCCGGGGTCGAGGTTCTGGGCGAAGACGGCACCATCACCGAGGCCTTCGTCAAGGAGCGCCCGGAAGCCACCAACCTGATCGCCATCTACGCAGCGCTGGGTCGGGAAGACCTGCGCAGCGTGCTCGCCGACGTGGCCGGCAAGTCGTTCAGCGACTTCAAGGCCATGCTGACCGAGCGTGCGGTCGACCAGCTCGCCCCTATCGGTGCTGAGATGCAGCGCCTGCTCGATGACCCGGCTTACGTCGATGGCGTCCTGCGCGACGGCGCAGCCCGCGCGCGTGCGATCGCCGATCCGGTGGTCGAGCAGGTCTACGACATCGTCGGCATGCTCCGCGCCTGAGCCGAACAGAAACAGGATACTGAAGCCATGAAGCAAAGGGAGGACGCATCGAAGCAATGAGTATGTACCTTCCGATTGCGGAGATGGCGACAAACCCCTTTGTCATTGTGTTCTTCGGGGCGCTGGTCGGCGCCATGAGCGGCATGTTCGGTGTCGGTGGCGGTTTCCTGATGGCCCCGATCCTGTTCTTCCTCGGCATTCCACCCTCTGTCGCGGTCTCGACCGAGGCGACCCAGATTTGTGCTGCCTCTGTTTCCGGCTCGCTGGCGCACTTCCGGCGCGGCAACCTCGACGTCAAGATGGGCATTCTGCTGACCGGTGGCGGCCTGCTCGGCTCGACTGTCGGCGTTTTCGTGTTCCGCTGGCTGGTCGCCATGGGGTCGGTCGATCTGGTCATTCAGATTTTTTACGTGCTGTTCCTCGGCGGTGTCGGCGGGATGATGCTGGTGGAGAGCCTGCAGGCGATCCTGCGTCGCCGGGCGGGGAAGGCGGTCAGCCTGCGCCGACGTCACGGCTTCATGCACGGTCTGCCCTTCCGCACCAAGTTCCCGCGCTCCAAGCTCTATATCTCCGCGCTGCTGCCGATCACCGTCGGCGTCGGTGTGGGTTTCCTGAGTGCGATCATGGGGGTCGGCGGCGGCTTCATCATGGTTCCGGCGATGATCTACTTGCTGGGCATGCCGACGCTGGTCGTGGTTGGTACGTCGCTGTTCACCATTATCTTCGTCACCGCGAACAACACCCTCCAGCACGCCTGGTTCAACGGCACGGTCGATCTGGTGCTGGCGGGGTTGCTGCTGCTGGGCGGCGTCATTGGCGCGCAGATCGGAGTGCGCCTGTCCGGGCGGTTTAACGCCGAGCAATTGCGGGTGCTGCTCGCGATGATCGTGCTCGCGGTCTGCTTCAAGATCCTGATGGACCTGCTTGTCGGTGGCCCGGCGGTTCAGTTCTCCTTCGGACAGGGGGTTGGCGGCCATGCCTGATCGCCGCGCCCGTCGCTTTGAATGGCCGCGCCGCCTGCTGGCGTTCAGCCCGTTCCCGCTGGCTCTGCTGACCTTGTTGATTCTGCTGGCGCTTGCCGCTGCGCCGCGGGCGCAGGGCCCGGACGTTGCAGCGGTCGAGAGCCAGGTCACCGTCGGCCTGTTCAGCGGCAAGGTCATTATCCGGGTGTTCGGCTCGACAGCCTCCCCCGACGTCCCGGTCCGGCTAGAGCTGATCGGCCCGCCGCGCGAGGTGGTTTTCACCCAGAGCGTCCGACGCTTCGGCGTCAAGGTTAACGAGCCGATCGACGCGGCGCCGCAAACCATCCCGGCGATCCGGGCCGAGCTGTCTTCGACCGAACGGCCCCCACGCCCTGCCGAAGGCGCGCTCGAAGAGGCGATGATCCGTGAAGGCGTGCTGCTGCTGCTGCCCGGCGCCATCAAGCTGGAGCCGACGGGGCTGTTCTTTGCCGAAATTCCGCTGCCGGCCAGTGCACCGCCCGGGAGCTACAGCATCTTGATTTTCCATGATCAGAACGGTGCCGAGGGAGAGGCCGCTGCCGAGCCCGTGGTCCTCGCCGCTGAGACCTTCCAGATCCGCCAGCGCGGCTTTGTCGCCCTCGTTTCACGCGGCGCCAAAGATTATGCTTTTCTATATGGTCTGCTATGCGTATTAGTAGCAATATCGGCTGGCTGGTTCACTGAGCGGGTATTCCGCAACCGGCGCTAAGGCCAAAGTTCCGTAGACGACCCTGGGAGAATTCATGACGGAGGCATCCGCCCCGACCACTGCTGTGAACGAGTTGCCGCTGCTGCTCGTGGTGATCGATGACTCGGACGAGTCCTCGGTTGCGCTCGCCTATGCCTGCGCGCGGGCCCGCGCTACCAATGGCCGTGTCGCGCTGCTGCGGGTGATCGAGCCGGACAGCTTCATGCACTGGGCCAGCCTGCGGGAAATGGCAGAGCAGGAAGCGATCGAGGAAGCCAACCACCTGCTGGCCCGCAACGCGGCCGACGTGGTGCGCCTGTCCGGGCGTGACCCGATCAATTTTGTGCGGCTGGGCAACCGGGCTGATGCGATTCTGGAGCTGATTCAGGAGCGTCAGGATATCGTGGTCTTCATTCTGGCGGCCGCCGTGGGCGATAACCCCGGCCCGCTGGTCAGCTCGCTGGCCCGCAATCTGATCAACCAGTCGCGGGTGCCGATTACCGTGGTGCCGGCGACCATGACCGAGGCGGATATCCAGCGTCAGTTCACCCCGGTGGACGACGCCGAGGCCTGATTGGCCCCCCTTCCCCCGCGCCAGAACGCCAGAACGGTAGAACGGCAGGACGGCAGAAATGGTGGGTCAGAACAGGTAGAGCGCCGCCAGACCAAGGCAGGCGGCGACCCCGAGCGTCAGCACCGCCCGCAATGGTGGATACCAGCTTGGAAAATCGCCCTCGCGCCCGCGCATCACGTCGAAAATCAGCAGGGCGACGAAGCCCAGCCCGAGCGCCACCAGCGCCAGCCCGAGATTATCAGGATTGACCAGCGACAGTCCCCAGACCATCCAGCCGTAGAGCGCTGGCAGCACCGAAACAGCGAACAGCCAGCTGCGCGCCGGGGCCTGCTGCAGCGCGGTGCCCCAGTGGATCGCGCCCATGAACGACAGGATCACCGCGCCGTAGGACAGCAGCAGGCGCGGGCCGTCGACCGTCAGCCCCAGCACCACCATGGGCTCGCCCAGCCCGGCGACAGCGCCCGCACCGTTGATGGTGGCGCTGAGCCCGAGGACGAAAGGGCAGCAACCCGGCAAGGCCGAGGATCCACGCCAGCCGCATGCTCAGCCGCCTTGTCCTGCGCTGGAACCGCTGCCGACGATGGTCAGGCCCAGGCGGTCGGCCAGCGCGTCGATTTTCGCGATCAAACGCTGGTCGAGGTCCGACAGCCCGCCGGTGTCATGCGTAGTCAGGGTGATGTCCACGGTTTTGTAGACGTTGGCCCATTCCGGGTGGTGGTTAAGTTTTTCTGCCTCCAGCGCCACGGCGGACATGAAGCCCCAGGCGTGGATGAAGTTGGCGCCGGTGAAGCGGCAGGTCAGGGCGTCCCGGCCTTCGACGGCGGTCCAGTGCGGGTGGCGTTGGCCCAATTCGGCCCTTTGTTCGTCTGTCAGGGGGGTGGCGTGCGGCATTGTGGGTTCTCATCAGGTGGGCGAGGGGGTAGGAACCCCGCTCGACGTAGTTTTCCGGTTAAGCACAGAGTTATGGCGCGACGCAAACGCGGCCAGCCCGTTCATGGCTGGGTGATCATCGACAAGTCCACAGGGTTGCAGTCCACCGAGACCGCAAACCGTGTGCGGCGCCTGTTCGACGCGCAGAAGGCCGGGCACGGCGGTACGCGCGACCCGCTGGCGACCGGGGTGCTGGCCGTCGCGCTGGGGGAGGCAACCAAGACGGTGCCCTACGTCATGGATGGCCCCAAGACCTATCAGTTTACCGTCGCCTTCGGCGCGGCCACCGACTCCGATGATGTCGAGGGCGCCGTCATCGACACCAGCGACCATCGCCCGACCGAAGCTGACGTGCGTGCGGCCATGGACGGCTTTCTCGGCGACATCATGCAGGTGCCGCCGCGGGTTTCCGCGATCAAGGTCGACGGTGAGCGCGCCTACGACCTCGCCCGCGACGGCGAGGACTTCGAACTCGCCGCGCGTCCCATGACCGTGTATCGACTCGAACTGCTCGAATGCAGCCCCGAGGCGGCCCGTTTCGAAGTAGAGGCCACCAAGGGCTTCTATGTCCGGGCGCTGGCGCGGGATATTGCGCGCGCCTGCGGCACACTGGGCCACGTTACGAGCCTCCGACGGCTTGCAACCGGGCCATTCCGAGAATCACAGGCGGTTTCTCTGGAAAAACTCGAAGAAGTGGGGCAAGAGGGCGCCCTGATTGAGTTTCTGACGGATCCAATCCATGCGCTGGCCGGCATCCCGGCTGTGGAGCTGGAGCCGGCGGAAGCGGTTCGCATACGAAACGGCAACCCGGTCTCACTGGTGCGCCGGTCCCAAGTCGACAAGCTCGGAGATCTTGATCTCGACAGCGAGGTTGTTCTGACCGTGGAGGGCCAATTGCTGGCGCTGGCACGGTTCGAGGCGGGACAGTTGCAGCCCTTCCGTGTCTTCAATCTTTAAACAAGATGCTGCCGATAAGGAAAATACTGAATGTCGATTACTGTAGAACGTAAGGCGGAACTCGTCGCCGAATACGGCCTCAAGGCCGGTGACACCGGTTCCCCAGAAGTGCAGGTCGCGATCCTGACCGAGCGGATCAAGAACCTCACCGAGCACATGAAAGAGCACAAGCACGACTTCCACTCGCGCCGTGGCCTGCTGATCATGGTTGGCCAGCGCCGCCGTCTGCTGGACTACGTCAAGCGTAAGGAAGAAGGCCGCTACCAGTCCCTGATCGAGCGTCTGGCCTGCGCCGCCAAGGCCGCTGCGAGCGCTTTGAGACCCCATTCTGCCTTCAACCGGCAGATCAGAGCCCTGAGGTGCTCTGACATCTCAGGGTTTTTTGTTTCCGACAGCCGCATTATATGCGAGGTGACGGACTGCGTTGGAACAGCCGCAAGTGGGCGCCCTCAATCCTGTGGGCGTCGGACTTACGCACCAGGCGCCAGCCTTCAGCCCCTCACCGTGACCGCCGACCTTCGGGTTACGACAGTCCGGCGAGCCGTACCGAAGGCGTCTCAGGCATCTGCTGCGTGGGTCCGGTGTTTCAGCGCAGACGACTGAACACAAAGAGAAAAGCTGGCCCCGGGTCGGTTACCGCTGCGCATGGGGCGCGTCGGTATGCCCGTGGCCGTAGGACAAGACATGTTTGATATTACACGGAAAACCATTGAGTGGGGCGGCCGTACGCTGTCCTCGAATCCGGGCGCGTGGCGCGCCAGGCGGATGGGGCGGTTCTCGCCCGTTACGGCGACACGGTTGTGCTCGCCACGGCTGTTGGGGCCCGCAAGCCCAAGGAAGGCATCGATTTCTTCCCGCTGACCGTCAACTATCAGGAAAAGTACTCGGCCGCAGGCCGCATTCCTGGCGGCTTCTTCAAGCGTGAAGGCCGCCCGACCGAGAAAGAGACGCTGGTCAGCCGCCTGATCGACCGGCCGATCCGCCCGCTGTTCGTCGATGGCTACAAGAACGAGACCCAGGTCATCCTGACCCTGCTCAGCCACGACCTCGAAAACGACGGTGACGTGCTGGCCATGGTGGCTGCTTCTGCGGCGCTGACCATCTCCGGCCTGCCCTTCCTCGGCCCGATCGGCGCTGCGAAGGTCGGTTACAAGGACGGCGAATACATCCTCAACCCGACCCTTTCCGAGATCAAGGAAACCGACCTTGAGCTGGTCGTGGCCGGCACCGCCGAAGGCGTGATGATGGTTGAATCCGAAGCGCATGAGCTGTCCGAAGAGGTCATGCTCGGCGCGGTCAAGTTCGGCCATGAGAGCTTCCAGCCGGTGATCGACATGATCATCGATTTCGCCGAAGACTGCGCCAAGGACCCGATCGATCTGCCCGAGCCAGCGCCTGAGCTGGCCGACTGTGCCGCTGCGGTAAAGGCTCAGGCCGAAGCCGCCCTGACCGAAGCCTACAAGCACACGGTCAAGCAGGACCGGGTCGAGGCCATTGGCGCCGCCAAGACGGCTGCGAAGGAAGCCCTCGCCGAGCAGTTCGACGAAGGCATGATCGGCGGCGCGCTCAAGGAGCTGGAAAGGACATTGTCCGCGGCGGTATCCTCGATACTGGTATGCGGATCGACGGTCGCGACACCAAGACCGTGCGCCCGATCGTCTCCGAGACCACCGTGCTGCCGCGCACCCACGGCTCTTCGGTCTTTACCCGCGGTGAGACCCAGGCGCTGGTGACCACCACGCTGGGTACGGCGCAGGATGAGCAGATCATCGACAGCATCGAGGGTGAATACCGCTCGCACTTCATGCTGCACTACAACTTCCCACCCTACTCCGTGGGTGAGACCGGTCGCATGGGCGGCGCAGGCCGTCGCGAAATCGGCCACGGCAAGCTCGCGTGGCGGGCGCTGCGTCCGTTGCTGCCGGCCAAGGACGACTTCCCCTACACCATCCGCGTGCTGTCGGAAGTGACCGAGTCCAACGGTTCGTCGTCGATGGCGACGGTCTGTGGCTCCTCGCTGTCCATGATGGATGCGGGTGTGCCGCTGCGCCGGGCCTGTGCCGGGATCGCCATGGGTCTGATCAAGGAAGGCGAGGCGCTTCGCCGTCCTGTCCGACATACTCGGTGACGAAGACCACCTCGGCGACATGGACTTCAAGGTTGCCGGGACGTCCGAGGGTATCACCTCGCTGCAGATGGACATCAAGATTACCTCGATCACCCCGGAGATCATGGAAATCGCGCTCGAGCAGGCCAAAGGCGGCCGGATGCACATCCTCGGTGAGATGGCCAAGGCGCTGGATACGGCTCGTGAGGAGCTGTCGCCGCACGCGCCGCAGATGGAAACCATCAAAATTAACAAGGACAAGATCCGCGAAGTCATTGGCACCGGTGGTAAGGTGATCCGCGAGATCACCGAAAAGACCGGCGCTTCCGTCGACATCGAAGAAGACGGGACCATCAAGGTTTCGGCCACCAACCAGGATTCGATCGCCGCTGCGATCGAGTGGATCAAGGGCATTGCCGCTGATCCGGAAGTGGGCACGATCTACCGCGGTAAAGTGGTCAAGTGCGTCGACTTCGGTGCGTTTGTGAACTTCCTCGGCTCGCGCGATGGTCTGGTCCACATCTCCAACCTGACCGAGGGCCGCGTCGCCAAGACCACCGACGTGATCAACGAAGGTGACGAGGTTTACGTTAAGTGCATCGGCTTCGATGACCGCGGTAAGGTCAAGCTGTCGATGAAGGAAGTGGATCAGGAAACCGGCGAGGAAGTTGCCGGCGACTGAGCCCCTGAGCTCCTGGTCGGACCGCTGCGCGGTCCGGCGTTTCTAAAGGCCGCGGAATCCTCCGCGGCCTTTGCCGTTTCTGGCCGGGCGCTTCGGTCGGGAGGGCCGTTCGCGGGCCCAAAAAAACCCTTCGCGACGGATCAGTCATGCCGCCAAAGGGATAGGCGAAGGCGCCGCAAAGGCGCAGGCTCATCTCATTCCCGAGGAGCTGGTAACCCGTGACATCCGCCGCGACCCCTGACACCCCAACGACGCCTGCAACGCCTACGACCCCGGCGAGCGGGACGACAGCCACAGAGTTCTCCGGCGCCACCCTGCGCCGCGCCGTCGCGCTGATCATGATCATGGCGGCGGGCTCGGCCGTGGGTTACGTGGTCTGGGAGAAGCTGCACACCAACTTTGCGGTCGAACGCGCGAATTTCGACGGCCTCGACATCGGCTCGTTGCACTCGATCCGCGAGATTCCCGGGTTTCTGGCCTTCACCGCCGTGTTCTTTGTCGCCGTGTTCCGGGAGCAGCGGCTCGCGGTGTTCTTTCTCGCGCTGATCGGGTTGGGGACGGCGCTGACAGGGTTCTTTCCCACCTACATCGGCATCGCCATCACCATGTCGATCATGTCGGTCGGCTTCCACTACTACGAGACCTACGCTCAGAGCCTGCAGTTGCAGTGGTTCCCCAAGGACCGGGCGCCGGTGCTACTCGGCTGGGTGGTCACGGTCTACTCGCTGGCGACCATTGTGGCGATCGGCGGCAGCTGGCTGCTGTTCCAATTCTTCAGCTTCGACTACTGGCTGGTGTTCCTGGTCGGGGGCGGGGTGTGCATGGCCGCTGCGGTGGTCGGCTGGGGCTTTGGCAACCTGCCCGACACCGGCGCCAAACAGCGTACCGGCATCGTGTTGCGCGGTCGCTACTGGCTCTACTACGCCCTGACCTTCTTCGCCGGGGCGCGGCGGCAGATCTTCGTCGTATTTGCGCCCTTCCTGCTGGTCGAGCGCTTCGGGCTGAACATCAAGGACATGCTGTTGCTGATCCTGCTCAACGAAGTGCTCAACATGGTCCTAGCGCCGCTGGTCGGGCGCTTCATCAAGCGCTCCGGTGAGGGCCGGACGCTGATCATCGAGTACTTCGGGCTGGTGCCGATCTTCATTTTCTACGGCATTGTCACCGCGCCGTGGGTGGCGCTGCTGCTGTTCATCCTCGACCACCTGTTCTTCAAGCTTGCCTTCGCCATGAAGACCTATCTGCAGAAGATTGCCGATCCTGAGGATATGGCCAGCACGGCCGCGGTGGCCTTCACCATCAACCACATCGCAGCCGTGGTGGTGCCGCTGATCTTCGGGGCGATCTGGTTGATTTCGCCAGCCTGGGTGTTCTTCGCCGGGGCTGGTCTGGCGGCGGGTTCGCTGATCCTGTCGTGGCTGATCCCGCGCTGGCCCGAGACGGGCAACGAGACCCGAATGCGGCTGCTTCGCCGGGTGAGCCCCGCCGATTAGGCCCCGGCAGGGGCCTGAGACCCACGGGCTGCACTCGATCCCGTTTGAGGATCAGAGCAGGGCTTTGGAGAAAATCAGCGAGGCGTTGGTACCGCCGAAGCCGAAGGAGTTGGACAGCGCGGTGTGTACCTCCAGCTCGCGGGCCTCGGTCAGGATATCGACGCCGGCAGTGGCTTCGTCCAGCTCGACAATATTGGGCGACTGGGCGAGGAAGCCCCCGTCCATCATCAGCAGCGAGTAGATGCTTTCGTTCGAGCCTGCCGCACCAAGCGCGTGACCGGTCAGGGATTTGGTCGAGCCAACCGCCGGGGTGGTGCCTTCGCCAAAGACTTCCTTGACCGCGCCGAGTTCGGCGACGTCGCCGACCGGGGTCGAGGTGCCGTGGGCGTTGATGTACTGCACGTCGCCGGCCTGGATGGCGCGATCATCGAAGCCTGCCAGCGCCTGCCGCATGCAGCGGATCGCGCCTTCGCCCGAGGGTGCCACCATATCGTGGTCGTCGGAGGTCGCGCCGTAGCCGACGATCTCGGCGTAAATTTTGGCGCCGCGTGCCTTGGCGCGCTCGTATTCTTCGAGCACCAGCACCGAGCCACCGGCGGAGATGACGAAGCCGTCGCGGTCCTTGTCAAAGGCGCGCGAGGCCTCGGCCGGGCGGTCGTTGTACTTGGAGCTCATGGCGCCCATGGCATCAAAGGACATGGACAGGGACCAGTGCTCTTCCTCGCCGCCGCCGGCGAAGACCACGTCCTGCTTGCCGAACTGGATCAGCTCGGCCGCGTGGCCGATGCAGTGTGCCGACGTCGAGCAGGCGGAGGTGATCGAGTAGTTGTGGCCATGAATCTTGAACAGCGTCGACAGGACCGCCGAGCAGGTGCTCGACATGACCTTGGGCACGTTGAAGGGGCCGATGCGCTTCACGCCCTTTTCCGCTGCGGTCTCCATGGCGTAGGTCTGCCACTTCATCGACGGGCCACCGGAGCCGATGACCAGTCCGACGCGGTCGTTTTCGGCGTAGTCGGTCTCTTCGAGGCCTGAGTCGGCCAGTGCTTCCTGCATGGCGATGTAGGCGTAGCCCGCCGGCGGGCCCATGAACCGCAGTGCGCGGCGGTCAATGTGATCCTCGAGCTCGATCTTGATGGTGCCCGCGACCTGGCTGCGGAAACCGCGCTCGACATAGTCGGGCTGCAGCACGATCCCGGACTGGGCCTGGCGCAGGGCCTGGCTCACGGCGTCCTTCCCGACGCCAATGCTGGAGACAATACCGAGACCGGTAACAACGACGCGACGCATGGCCATGAGCAGGGCTTTCGCTAGAATTGAGACAGAGAGGTGAACAGGCCGACCCGGAGGTCTTCGCAGGTATAGATCTCCCGCCCGTCCGCTTCCAGTGTGGCGTTGGCGATCCCGAGGTTGATGCCCCGGCGGATCACCTTTTTGATGTCGACGCGGTAGGTGACGAGCTTGACGTCTTGGGTGACCTGCCCGGTGAATTTGACCGAGCCTGACCCCAGCGCGCGGCCCTTGCCTTCGCCCCCGGTCCAGCCCAGCCAGAAGCCAACCAGCTGCCACATGGCGTCGAGGCCCAGACAGCCGGGCATGACCGGGTCCCCGATGAAGTGGCAGTCGAAGAACCAGAGGTCATCGCGAATATCCAGCTCGGCGATCAGCTGGCCCCTGTCGAAGGCGCCACCGGCGTCGGAAATGGTCGTGATCCGGTCGAACATCAGCATCGGTGGTGCGGGCAGCTGTGCGTTGGTCGGGCCGAACAGCTCGCCCCGGGACGAGGCCAGCAGTTGCTCGTAGCTGAAGGATTCGGTTCTTGGTTCCACGGTGTGCGGCCCCCTTGGTGGACGACGATACTTGAGGGCGCAGCTTAGCAGGAACGGCGGCGACACCCAACGCTAGGACGTGGTGTCAGAGCAGCGTGGTTATCAGGGCGGCGGCGAGGGTCAGCCCAATCAGCAGCAGCGGCGGCAGGCGCAGCACCCAGAGCATGAACAGGCCGACCAGCGCTGCGCCGACCTGGGGCAGCGGCGTGTCGCTGTACTGGACCAGCGCGCCCGGGGTCCAGAGCAGGAAGAACAGAGAGAAGGCCGTCGCCCCCAGCAGCCCGACGACCGCAGCGTTCACCCCTGCCAATGCAGCGTGGTAAGCCCGGTTACGGGAAAAGCTCGCCGACAGCGGTACGACGGCCATGACCAGCAGCACGCCGGGCAGGAAAATGACGGCGGTGCTGAGGATGCCCAGCAGCAGGCCTTTGAGCCCGCCGACCTGACCGCCGAGGAAGGCGGCAACGGCGAAAACCGGTCCGGGGATGGCCTGGGCGAACCCGTAGCCGGTACGGAAGGCGCTTTCCGCGACCAGACCCGGCTCGACCAGCACGTCGTTGAGCAGCGGCAGCACGACGTGCCCACCGCCAAAGACCAGAGAACCGGCTTCGTAGAACCCGGCGAGGAGCTGTAGGCGGACCGGGCCAAGGTCGAACAGGATGATCGCGAGCGCGGCGGTAAGCAGGCCAAAGAAGGCGAGCAGGCTCGGGCCGATCAGCGCCCCTGCCAAAGCCTGTGACGGTGTTTGTGACGTTGTCTGTGCCTGTGCCTGTGCCTGTGGCTTGCCTCGGCCTGTACCTTTGATCGCGCTGCGGCGGATTCAGGCTTGCCTTGTGTGGCGGTGGTGTTCTCTGGATTGGGCGCGGCCTCCAGAACGATCTCCGGAACGACCTCGGGGACTTCTGCGCTCCTACCCCCGCAGGAACAGCAGGCCCATGGCTGCGCCGAACAGGATCGGTGCGAGTTGGGCGAACACCTGCAGCGACCCGAAGTCCCAAAGCGGCAGGGCAAGCACGATGGCGAAGGCGAGAATGGTGGTCAGCCGCCGCCCCGCCCCGACAGACAGCGATTGCGCCATGCCCAGCGTGGCGTGGGTGATGACGGCGATCACCAATGGCACCATCCAGTCGGAAAGGTGCCCCATAAAGGCCTGCAGGCCGGTCAGGCCGAGGCCACCACTGGCAGCGGCGACGAAGAACAGCCCAAGCGGCAGCAGGCTCAGCACCGATGGCAGCAGGAACAGGCCCAGACAGACGAAAGCCAGCGAGAGGCGCCCCGACATGTGCCAGGCACAGGCGAAGGCCATCTGGCTGCTGGTCGGTCCCGGCAGGGCCTGACACAGTGCCAAACGTTCGGCGAAGGCGTCATCGTCCATCCAGCGGGTTTGCTCGATGAAGGCCGTGCGGTAGTAGCCGATGTGCGCTACCGGACCACCGAAGGAGGTCAGACCAAGCCGGGTGTAAGTGCGGATCAGGTCGGCGTCCGAGGGTGGGGTGGTTGGGATGGCTGGCATGATAGGGCCGGATGTTGCTGGGTGCTGGGGGTGCTGCTTTGGGCGCTGAAACGGATATAGACAGATTTGAGCGGGAGAACGGCGCGGCTTTTTGTCAAAGCTGTATGGCGTGCTCGATTTGACGCCGCTTCGCGGCTTACAAATCTCCCCGCGCAATTAAACGGACAGGCCGCGTTACACGCGGCCTGACGTCTTTCTCTTAGGAGTTGCGCGACGCTTGGCCCCCGCCGCGCGAAGCGCGGTCGGGGACAAGTCGGCGCAACTTCTTTCCGTTGACACTCAACACGCTGCGCTTTGAGCGATGTTCCAGCGAAGATATCCAACAGGCTCAAAGGCCCTTCGACAGGCTCAGGATAAACTCCGCGTTTTGAGTGCAAAGCAAAGAAATTGCGCGTGGGAGATTTGTAAGCCGCGAAGCGGCGTAAAATCGAGCCCGCAACACCGCAGATCAAGCGCTTGCGCCGGGGACGACCTGCACCGTGTCGTTCCTGGTCTTGCAGGCTGCTAAGCCCGACCTGTATGAATGTCTCATCAACCAAAGCCAGAGCGGAGCAGGCCATGAGCGACCGGGTCCCCGAGGACTTCCAGGTGTCCTTCACCGAAATGAAGCACGGCACGCGCGACGACTACCTCGCGCTGCATCAGCTCGAGCAGCCCTTCCTCAACCAAACCGGGGAGCGGGTCCTCAAGGAGCTGGCGCGTCAGGCCGACGAGACCCTCGCAGGCTATAAGATCAATCGCCTCGAGCACGGCCTGCAGTCTGCCACCCGGGCGCTCAACGACGGTGCCGATATCGACTGGATTGTCGGCGCCCTGCTGCACGACATCGGCGATGGCCTCGCCCCGCAGAACCACGACAAGATGGCCGCCGAGGTCATCCGCCCCTTTGTGCGCGATGAGGTCGCCTGGACCGTCGAGCACCACGGCGTGTTCCAGATGGTCTACTATGCCGAGCACTACGGCTGGGACCCCGAACAGCGGCAGGCCTTCCGCGACCACCCCTTCTACCAGTCCTGTGTCGATTTCTGTGAACGCTGGGATCAGTCCAGCTTCGATCCGGACTATCCCATGCACGATCTGGATTTCTTTGCGCCGATGGTCCGGGAGGTCTTCGCCCGCAAGGCCCACGATCAGGCCCATGTCCTGCCCGGGGTGGTCGTGGGGGTTCCGCGCTGCACGGCCGACGCCTAGCACGGCGCTGCCCCTTCGCCCATTTGGTCTGCGGCGCATCTGCCTCGCTTGTTTTCGCTCCGCTACCCCGCTACCCCGCTACGCCTCTGTCTCACGGTCCCTTAGTCAGGCCACAGCGTGACCGCTGTTCACGCGTCAACGGCTGAGGCTATTGCCGGAAGGCCGGGTACAGGCCGCCCTTGAGCGTTACCCGCACGTCGGCGCCCGCGCTCGGCGCCGTCATCACCGGCGAGTGCCAGTGCAGCTGCTGGCCGTCGTCCAGCGCCACCATCAGGTCGACGAAAGACCCCATGTAGCGGTAGCTCAGCACGCGGACGTGCGTGCCCTCGTCACCCTGCAGCGCCAGTGACAGATCCTCAGGCCGGATCAGGATCTCGATGCGCTCGGCCGCCGACGGCGGTTCCTCGATCCAGCGCGGCATGACCGCGCCAAAGGGCGTTTCCACCGTCATTTCGCCCGGGGCAAAGTCCGCGTGCAGGAAAGAGCCTTCGCCGATGAACCGCGCCACTTCGCGCGATGCCGGCATGGCGTAGAGCGACTTCGGCGGCCCGGCCTGCTCGATGCGCCCGCCACCGATCACCGCCACTTCGTCGGCAAAGGCAAAGGCTTCACCCTGATCGTGGGTGACCAGCAGCGCCGTCATCTGTTCGGCGTCGAGGATATCGGTCACGGCGTGCAGCAACCGCAGCCGGGTTTCCAGATCGAGGCTGGAGAAGGGCTCGTCGAGCAGCAGCACCCCGGACGCGGCGCCAGCGCCCGCGCCAGCGCAACCCGCTGCTGTTGTCCGCCGGAGAGGGCCTCGGGCAGGGCATCGCGCAGCGTACGCAGGCCGGTCAGCTCCAGCAGTTCGTCGACGCGCCGGGTGGCTTCAGCCGCCGACAGACCCCGCAGGCCGTAGCGAATGTTGCGCTCCACGGTCATGTGCGGGAACAGGGCGAGGTCCTGGAACACCAGCCCGACCCCACGACGCTCGGGGTTGAGAGTCAGGCCCGGCTGGCTGACCACGCGATTGCCGAGGCTGATCTGCCCGGCGGAAATATCCATGAACCCGGCCAGCGCCCGGAACAGGGTGGTCTTGCCGCTGCCGCTCGCGCCGACTAGCGCCAGCCGCCCGCCGTTCTCAACGGACAGTGACAGTCCATTGAGCACCGGATGGTCGGGGCTGTAACCCGTTGAGATGTCGTCAACGACAAGGCGCGGCATGGCAGTGTCAGTCCACTAAGGCTCGGTTGGTGTTTTCAATAAAGGGGACTCGAACCGGCTGCGCAAGCCATGCGCGCGCATTCATGCTGTGCTAGTCAGCGCACAGGGCTTAAGTCTGGGTGACAGAACGGTGTGAGATTCTATGTCGGACTTTGACTTCATCATTGTTGGCGGTGGGTCAGCGGGCTGCGCGCTGGCGCGGCGCCTGAGCGAGGATTCCAGCCTGCGCGTGTGCCTGATCGAAGTCGGCGCCAAGGCCCGGAACCCAGCCGTGCACCTGCCCTTCGGGCTGGCCGTCATCGGCCTGTTCAACAATTTGCAGTGGGGCTACGAGACCGCGCCGCAGGACCAGTTGCGTCAGCGCAATCTGGTCTGGCCACGTGGGCGGGTGCTCGGCGGGTCTTCAGCGGTCAACGCCATGATCTACGCACGTGGCATGCGGGCCGACTACGACGGCTGGGCGGCGCTGGGCGCCGCCGGCTGGGACTACGCATCGGTCCTGCCCTACTTCCGTAAAGCCGAGGCCAACCAGCGCGGTGGCGATGACATCCACGGTGCAGACGGCCCGCTGTCGGTCTCTGACCTGCCCGACCCCAACCCGCTCAGCCGGGCCTTCGTCGAGGCTGGGTCACAGACCCAGATCCCTGTCACCGATGACTTCAACCGAGGCGAGGACAGCGAGGCGGTCGGGGTTTATCAGGTGACAACCCGCGACGGGCTGCGGGCCTCTTCGGCCCGGTCCTACCTCTCGCCCGAAGTGCGGTCGCGGAACAATCTGACCATCCTGACCCGGACCAGCGTCCATCGAATCCTGTTCGAGGGCCGCCGCGCCACCGGGGTCGAAATCGGCGGGGCCGGTGCGCTTGCCGGCCAAGGAGCCGGGGGCGACGGGACGCAGACCCTGCGGGCCACCCATGAGGTCCTGCTCAGCGCCGGCGCGATCAATAGCCCGCACCTGCTCATGCTCTCCGGCATCGGCCCGGCCGAACACTTACGCAGTCATGGCATCGACGTGGTCCACGATGCCCCTTTTGTCGGCCAACGCCTTGCCGACCACCTCGACGTCGTGACCCAGTTTACCAGCCGCATCGGCGCGCGCGGGGGACTGGGGTTTCAGTGGAACGTGCCAGCGCGCAGCCTGAGCTGGGCGCTGCAGTGGCTCAGCCGCCGTGGTGGCACCTTCGCCTCAAACGTGGCCGAAGCGGGCGGTTTCGTGAAATCCGACCCGGCGCTGGACCGCCCCGACATCCAGTTCCACTTTCTGCCCGCGCGCATGGCCAACCACGGCCGCCAGCTGGTCTGGGGCTACGGCTACACGCTGCACGCCTGCAACCTGTACCCGCGATCGGAAGGCGAGATCCGCCTCGCATCCGCCGACCCGGCGGCACCGCCGATCATGGATCCGCGCTATCTCACCGATCCAGACGGCCACGATATGCGGGTGTTGATGGCTGCGCTGGACTGGTCGCGGCGCATCCTTGCTGCACCGGCCTTCGACGATATCCGCGGCCGAGAGCTGCAGCCGGGCACTGCCGTCCAGACCGAAGACCAGATCCGAGACTGGGTCGCCCGCACGGCAGAAACGATCTACCACCCGGTCGGCACCGTCGCCATGGGGGCGGCTGACGATCCGCGCGCGAGCCTGACCCCCGACCTGCGGGTCAAGGGTGTCGAAGGTTTGCGCGTCGTCGATGCCTCGGTCATGCCACGCCTGATTGGTGGCAATACCAACGCACCCACGATAATGATTGCGGAGAAAGCCGCCGAGATGATCCTCGACGCCGTCTGCACAGGAGCAAAGGGCCCCACGCCATGATCACCACGTACCACCTCGCCAACGCCGACGGCGCTCATTTCAGCCCCCACGCATGGCGCACCACCATGGCGTTGGCGCACAAGGGTCTCGAGCACGAGAGCCGCGGCGTCGCCTTCACCGAGATCGGCACCATCTGCGACGGCGAGCGCAAGATCGTCCCGACCATCGAGGACGGAGAGCAGGTGCTTTCCGACAGCTGGGCCATCGCCCTGCACCTCGAAGACAGCGTCACCAGTGGCCGTAGCCTGTTCGGCGGGGAAAAGGGCAAGGCCCACGCCCTGTTCATCAACAACTGGGCGAGCTTCGGCCTGCAGCCCCTGCTGCTGCAGATCATGATCCTCGAGCTGTTCGAGCGCCTGCAGGACCGGGACAAGGCCTATTTCCGTGAGTCCCGTGAGAAACGCTTCGGGCGCAGCCTCGAGGACCACGCCGCGCTGGCTGATGAGGCCAAGCAGCGTCTGCGCCGCCATGCTGGCCCCGCTGTCGATGACGCTGAACTCGCAGGCCTGGCTGGGCGGCGATGTGCCCTCCTACGCCGACTATATCGCGCTGGGTGCCTTCCAGTGGGTACGGACGTCGTCGAGCTTCGACCTGCCCGGATTTGCCGGGGAGAAGGTTGCAGCCTGGCACGGCGCCATGCTCGACCTGCACGATGGCCTGGCCCGCACCAACACGTGAGCCTGAGGTCAGCGGCCGAGGCTTGACTTGTCGCGTAACGTCGGCTCGATTCCTGCCATGTTGCTGACTTAGGTGAACATAATTCACCGGGCACCGGCGACCGATGATCGCGCACCACCCGGAAACCGACTGTGAAGGGTCCGACACCACCATGCTGAAAAATCGCTTCGCCGCGTGTTTCTCCGTGATTTTCGGTGCTGTGCTGCGGGCTCTGGCTGTGCCGCTCTCGGTCTCGCTTTCCCTGCTACTGCTGGTGCTGGCCAGCGGGGCCGTGACCACCTGCCGCGGCGCAACAGGGTTCGGTCAGGGTGCTCGCGGTGGTCAACGACGACATCATCACCGACGTCGACCTCTCCTACCGCATCAACCTTGCCATCATGGTCGCAGAGGTTGCCAACACCGCCGAGCGCCGCCGCCTGCTGGCGCCGCAGGTGCTGGACAAGCTGATCACCGACAAAATCCGTCTGCAGGAAGCCGACCGCCTCCAGCTCGACATTCAGGAAATCTTTATCGACGACGCCTTCGAGCGTATTTCGAGGCAGAACGGGCTGGATCCCGGACGGCTTCGAAGCCCTGATCCGCCGCTCCGGTGTGCTGGTGGCGACCATGCGCGAGCAGATCAAGGCACAGATCGCCATGACCGTGATCACGCAACGCCAGATCGCCCGCGATGTCGAGATCAGCGACCGCGAGCTCAAGGCTGAAATCAACCGTATCAATGCGCTGCGAGGACGGTCGGAGCGGCGGCTGGTCGAAATCTTCCTGCCGTTCAGCTCCCGGCGTTCGGAATCCGAAGTGCGGCTGCAGGCCTTCAGCGTGATCGATCAGCTGCAGGCCGGGGCTGACTTCGGCAAGCTGGCCCAGCAGTATTCCTACGCCGCGACGGCCGGGATTGGCGGCGACCGGGCGGGTCTCCGAGGGCGCGCTGGACCGTGATCTGGAGGCCGGGCTGGTAAATGTCCGCCCCGGTCAGATCACCATGGAACCGGTGAGACCAGCGAAGGCTACTACATCAGCGGGCGTTCTCAATCGCCGCCCCATCGGGACAGCATCCTCGCGCACCATCGCATCGCTGCGCCGGGTGTTCCTCGCACTGCCCGACGATCTCAGTTCCCCGGTGGGACAGGAACGTCTCGCCCTGCTCTCCGGAATCAGCGAGCAAATCCGGGGCTGCGCCCGCGCGACCAGGTTGCCGCCCAATATGGTGATCCCGGATCGGGCAACATGGGTGAAGTGGACCTTTCCACCCTGCCGCCTGCTATCTCCGTTACCCTGTCCGCGCTCGAAGTCGGCGAAGTCAGCGAGCCGCTGCCCGCTGACGGTGGCGGCGCGGTCTATATGGTCTGTGGCAAGCGGCTCGAAATCGACCCGCTGACGGCAGAAAACGTGCGTGACCGGCTCGAGCGCAAGCGGGTGAATACACTGTCCCGCCGCTACGATGCCGACCTGCGGCGCGACGCCTACATCGACCATCGTTCTGATCGGTGACACGGGTCGCTGACCTCCGCCCCTGCGCCGCCTGCTGGATGCGCACCGCCTCTCACCGACCAAGGCGCTGGAGGTGAAATTTCCTGCTCGACCTCAACCTGACCGCCCGGATTGCGCGTGCGTGGCTGAACCACTCGACGGGTGCCATGTCGCCGAAATTGGCCCCGGCCCGGGCGGACTGACCCGGGCGCTGCTCGAAAGCCCCTTGGCCGGTCTGACGCTGATCGAGAAAGACCAGCGCACGGCGCCTATCCTCGCGGCGCTGGCAGAAACCGAAGAGGGGACAGGCCATGGCCTGCGTCCCTGTTCGAGGATGCGCTCGCCGTCGATCTGCTGGAAGTCCTGCCAGCCCCCCGCGCTGTGGTTGCCAATCTGCCCTACAACGTTGCCACCCCGCTGCTGGTGCGCTGGCTTCGGGATCTGTGGCGGGAGCCGGGGGCTTACCGCAGCCTTACCCTGATGTTTCAGCGGGAGGTGGTCGACCGCATCGTGGCGAGGCCCGGTCCGGGCCTACGGCCGCCTCGCCGTGCTCACGGCGCTGAGTGCTGCGGCAGCGTATCGGCAGTTCGACGTCCCCGCGCAGGCTTTCACCCCGCTACCGAAGGTCACCTCGGCCATCGTCCGCATCGACGCCCGCGACAGCCTTCCCGGGCCGCTGAGCCTGTTCGAAGCCATCGAGGGCGTGACCGCTGCCGCCTTTGGCCAGCGCCGCAAGATGCTGCGTCAACAGCCGAAATCGGTGTTCCCGGATCCGGTCGCTGTGTTGGAAGCGCTGGAAATTGCCCCGACCGCGCGGGCCGAGGAACTGCCGCCCGAGGCGTTTCTGGAACTGGCAAAACGCCGCTGAAACGTCCGGACCCGCTGATCTAGTCTTCGATCGACCGGATATCGGTAACGATGCCCTCGATCCCTCGCAGCCGTTCCCGGCGCAGGCGCTCGGCGGTCAGGATCGCCCGCACCTGTGCGACGCTCTGCTCGATATCGGAACGACGATGATGAAGTCGTATTCCGCCCAGTGCGAGACCTCAGCCGGGGCCTTGGACAGGCGGTAGGCGACCTGCTCATCGGTCTCGCCGGTCATTTGTTGGCGCGACTTCAGCCGCGTTTCCAGCGCTGCGAGTGACGGTGAAAGCACAACGACGCTGACCAGATCTCCCTTGGCATTTTCTGGCAGCTGCTGGGTTCCCTGCCAGATCGATGTCGAACAGCACGTCTCGGCCTCGACAGCGCCTTTTCGATCGCCGCGCGCAGGAGTTGCGTAGGCGCTGCTGAAGACGCGTTGGCCCATTCCAGCAGGCATCTTCGTCGATCGGGGCGCGGAAGCGATCGTCGCTGATGAAGTGGTAGTGCACGCCGTCGACCTCGCCTTTGCGCGAATTGCGCGCGCGTGGTGGCGGATACGGACAGCTCTAGCGCGTCGTCGCCGTCGCAGCGCGCGGAAATCGTGGTTTCGCCCGCCCCCGACGGCGAGTGAGCACCAAGCGAAGACCGACGGGCGGGGCATCATTCGACATTGGCCACCTGCTCCTTGAACTGATCGACCACGGATTTGAGCGCCAGCCCGGTGTTGGTCAGGTTCATCGACCCGGCCTTCGAGCACAGCGTGTTGGCTTCGCGCATGAACTCCTGCGCCAGAAAGTCGAGCTTGCGCCCGACCGGCTCCCCGGCGTTGAGCAGGCCACGCGCTCTCGATATGGGCGCGCAGGCGGTCAAGCTCTTCGCGAACGTCGGCCTTGGTGGCGAGGACGGCAGCCTCCTGCGCCAGCCGGTCTTCCGGGCAGGGTTGTACCGGCCTTGGCCGCCAGATCGCTGGCGAGCGCGGTCAGGCGTTCGGCCATGGCCTGCGCAACCGCGCAGTCTCCGGCTCGGCCTGAGCCACCAGTGCCTCGATCTGGTCGACCAGAC
>JAYQIC010000011.1:303150-483514 GCA_038141425.1 Rhodospirillaceae bacterium
GGCGGATCAGGGCTTCGAAGCCGTCGGAATCGAACCCGTTCTGCCTCGAAATACGCTCGAAGGCGTCGTCGATAAAGATTTCCTGAATGTCGAGCTGGAGGCGGTCGGCTTCCTACAGACGGATTTTGTCGGTGATCGGCTTTGTCCAGCACCTGCAGCAGCGCAGCGGGTGGCGGCGCTCGGCGGTGTTGGAAACTTCAAGCAACCATGATGGCGAGGTTGATGCGGTAGGAGAGGTCGACATCGGTCGATGTCGTCGTTGACCACCGCCTAGCACCCTGACCGAACCCTGCGCCGCTGCGGGTGGTCACCGCCCGCTGGCCAGCACCAGCACCAGCACCAGCAGCAGCCGGGAAAGTGAGACCGAGAGCGGCACCGCCAGAGCCCGCAGCACAGCACCGAAAATCACGGAGAAACACGCGGTGAAGCGATTTTTCAGCATGGTGGTGTCGGACCCTTCACAGTCGGTTTCCGGGTGGTGCGCGATCGGTCTTCGATGCCCGGTGGTGTGTTCACCTAGAGGTCAGCAACATGGCAGGAATCGAGCCGACGTTACGCGACAAGTCAAGCCTCCGCCCGCTGAACTCAGGCTCACGTGTTGGTGCGGGCCAGGCCATCATTGGAGTCGAGCATGGCGCCGTGCCGGGGCGCAACCTTCTCCGGCAAATCCGGGCAGGTCGAAGCTCGACGACGTCCGTACCCACTGGAAGGCACCCAGCGCGATATAGTCGGCGTAGGAGGGGCTATCTCCGCCCAGCCAGGCCTGCGAGTTCAGCGTCATCGACAGCTTCAGCCAGCATGGGCAGAGCGCTGCCTGGCCTCATCATCTCAGCACGGCGTGGTCCCTCAGGCTGCGCCCGAAGCGCTTCTCGCGGGATTCGCGGAGTAGGCCTTGTCCAGTCTGCAGGCGCTCGAACAGCTCGAGGATCATGATCTGCAGCAAGGGGCTGCAGGCCGAAGCTCGCCCAGTTGTTGATGAACAGGGCGTGGGCCTTGCCCTTTTCCCCGCCAGGGCAGGCTACGGCCGCTGCCGACGCTGTCTTCGAGGTGCAGGGCGATGGCCCAACTGTCGGAAAGCACCTGCTCTCCGTCCTCGATGGTCGGGACGATCTTGCGCTCACCGTCGCAGATGGGTGCCGATCTCCGTGAGCGACGCCGCGGCTCTCGTGCTCGAGGCCCTTGTGCGCCAGCGCCATGGTGGTGCGCCAGGCGTGGGGACTGGAATGAGCGCCATCGGCGTTGGCGAGGTGGTACGTGGTGATCATGGCGTGGGGCCCTTTGCTCCTGTGCGGACGGCGTCGAGGATCATCTCGGCGGCTTTCTCCGCAATCATTATCGTGGGAGTTGGTATTGCCACCAATCAAGCGTGGCATTACCGAAGCATCGACGACGCGCAGACCCTCGACGCCCTTGACCCGAAGGTCGGGGGTCAGACTCGCGTGCGGATCGTCAGCTGCGCCCATGGCGACGGTGCCCACCGGGTGGTAGATCGTTTCTGCCGTGCGGGCGACCCAGTCTCGGATCTGGTCTTCGGTCTTGATGTTGGTGCCCGGCTGCAGCTCCCGGCCTCGGATATCGTCGAAGGCCGGTGCAGCGATGCGCCGCGACCAGTCCAAAGCCGCCATCAACACCCCGCATATCGTGACCGTCTGGATCAGAGAGATGGCGTGGATCCGCTGATCGGCGGTGCCACGGGTCGGCGGAGGCGAGGCGGATCTCGCCTTCCGATCGCGGGTAAAGATTGCAGGCGTGCAGCGTGTAGCCGTAGCCCCAGACCAGCTGGCGGCCGTGGTTGGCCATGCGCGCGGGCAGAAAGTGGAACTGGATGTCGGGGTGGTCGAGTGCCGGGTCGGATTTCACGAAACCGCCCGCTTCAGCCACGTTCGAGGCGAAGGTGCCACCACGGCGGCTGAGCCACTGCAGCGCCCAGCGCAGGCTGCGCGCAGGCACGTTCCACTGAAAACCCAGCCCCCCACGCGCGCCGAAGCGGCTGGTGAACTGGGTCACGACGTCGAGGTGGTCGGCGAGGCGCTGGCCGACAAAGGGCATCGTGGACCACGTCGATGCCGTGACTGCGTAAGTGCTCGGCCGGGCCGATGCCGGAGAGCATGAGCAGGTGCGGGCTGTTGATCGCGCCAGCGCTGAGCAGGACTTCATGGGTGGCGCGCAGGGTCTGCGTCCTGTCGCCACCGCCACCGCCACCGCCACCGCCACCGCCACCGGCCCCCTGGCCAGCAGGTGCCCCGGCCTTGCTGATTTCGACCCCGGTGGCGCGGCGGCCTTCGAACAGGATTCGACGGACGCTGGTCTGGGTCAGGATGGTCAGATTGTTGCGCGACCGCACCTCGGGCGAGAGGTAGGCGCGGGCCGCAGAGGCCCGCAGCCCGTCGCGGGTTGTCACCTGATAAACCCCGACCGCCTCGCTGTCCTCGCCTCGGTTGAAGTCATCGGTGACGGGAATTTGGGTCTGTGACCCAGCCTCGACGAAGGCGCGGCTGAGCGGGTTGGGGTCGGGCAGGTCCGAGACCGACAACGGCCCGTCGGCACCGTGGATTTCGTCGCCACCGCGCTGGTTGGCCTCGGCCTTACGGAAGTAGGGCAAGACCGATTCGTAGTCCCAGCCGGTGGCGCCCAGCGCCGCCCAGCCGTCATAGTCCGCCCGCATCCCGCGCGAATAGACCATGGCGTTGACCGCTGAAGACCCGCCGAGCACCCGCCCTCGGGGCCAGACCAGATTGCGCTGGCGCAGCTGGTCCTGCGGTGCGGTCTCGTAACCCCACTGCAGATTGTTGAACAGGCCGATGACCGCCAGCCCGAAGGGCAGGTGCACAGCCGGGTTCCGGGCCTTGGCACCGGCTTCGATCAGACACACGCGCATGCTGGGATCGTCGCTCAGGCGCCGCGCCAGCGCGCAGCCCGCTGACCCACCGCCAACAATGATGAAGTCAAAGTCCGACATCGAATCTCACCCTTCTGTCACCCAGACTTGGGCCCTGTGCGCTGACTAGCACAGCATGAATGCGCGCGCATGGCTTGCGCAGCCGGTTCGAGTCCCTTTATTGAGAACCACCAACCGAGCCTTAGTGGACTGACACTGCCATGCCGCGCCTTGTCGTTGACGACATCTCAACGGGTTACAGCCCCGACCATCCGGTGCTCAATGGACTGTCACTGTCCGTTGAGAACGGTGGGCGGCTGGCTCTAGTCGGCGCGAGCGGCAGCGGCAAGACCACCCTGTTCCGGGCGCTGGCCGGGTTCATGGACATTTCCGCCGGGCAGATCAGCCTCGGCAATCGCGTGGTCAGCCAGCCGGACCTGACCCTCAACCCCGAGCGTCGTGGGGTCGGGCTGGTGTTCCAGGACCTCGCCCTGTTCCCGCACATGACCGTAGAGCGCAACATTCGCTACGGCCTGCGGGGTCTGTCGGCGGCTGAAACCACCCGGCGCGTCGACGAACTGCTGGAGCTGACAGGACTGCGTGCGCTGCGCGATGCCCTGCCCGAGGCGCTCTCCGGCGGACAACAGCAGCGGGTTGCACTGGCGCGGGCGTTGGCGCCGCGTCCGGGGGTGCTGCTGCTCGATGAGCCGTTCTCCAGCCTCGATCTGGAAACCCGGCTGCGGTTGCTGCACGCCGTGACCGAGATCCTCGACGCCGAGCAGATGACGGCGCTTCTGGTCACCCACGATCAGGGTGAGGCCTTTGCCTTTGCCGACGAAGTGGCGGTGATCGGCGGCGGCCGAATTGAGCAAGCCGGGCCGCCGAAGTCGCTCTACGCCATGCCGGCATCGCGCGAAGTGGCGCGGTTCATCGGCGAAGGCTCTTTCCTGCACGCGGACTTTGCCCCGGGCGAAATGACGGTGGAAACGCCCTTTGGCGCGGTCATGCCGCGCTGGATCGAGGAACCGCCGTCGGCGGCCGAGCGTATCGAGATCCTGATCCGGCCCGAGGACCTGTCGCTGGCGCTGCAGGGTGACGAGGGCACCCACGTCCGGGTGCTGAGCTACCGCTACATGGGGTCTTTCGTGGATCTGATGGTGGCGCTGGACGACGGCCAGCAGTTGCACTGGCACTCGCCGGTGATGACGGCGCCAAGCGCGGGTGCCGACGTGCGGGTGACGCTCAAGGGCGGCCTGTACCCAGCCTTCCGCCAGTGACTTCGCGCCGGTTCCTTTGACTGCGGTCCATGAGGCTCGCGCAGCCAAAGCGCACTAGGTGTCTTTATATCCCGCGCGGAACCCCGACGACCACCCCGGGCATGACGTGGGCCTGATCGTGGGCCTTGCGGGCGAAGACTTCCCGGACCATCGGCGCAAAGAAATCCAGATCGTGCATGGGATAGTCCGGATCGAAGCTGGACTGGTCCCAACGCTCACAGAAATCGACACAGGACTGGTAGAACGGGTGGTCGCGGAAAGCCTGCCGCTGTTCGGGGTCCCAGCCGTAGTGCTCGGCGTAGTAGACCATCTGGAACACCCGTGGTGTTCGACGGTCCAGGCGACCTCATCGCGGACGAAGGGACGGATGACCTCGGCGGCCATCTTGTCGTGGTTCTGCGGGGCGAGGCCATCGCCGATGTCGTGCAGCAGGGCGCCAACAATCCAGTCGATATCGGCACCGTCGTTGAGCGCCCGGGTGGCAGACTGCAGGCCGTGCTCGAGGCGGTTGATCTTGTAGCCCGCGAGGGTCTCGTCGGCCTGACGCGCCAGTTCCTTGAGCACGCGCTCCCCGGTCTGGTTGAGGAAGGGCTGCTCGAGCTGGTGCAGCGCGAGGTAGTCGTCGCGCGTGCCGTGCTTCATCTCGGTGAAGGACACCTGAAAGTCTTCGGGGACCCGGTCGCTCATGGCCTGCTCCTCTCTGGCTTTGGTTGATGGGACTTTCATACAGGTCGGATAGAACCTGGCGCAAGACAAGGAACGACACGGCGCAGGTCGTCCCCGGTGCAGGCTTTCGAACGACGGCGTTGCGCGCTCGATTTGACGCCGCTTCGCGGCTTACAAATCTCCCACGCGCAACCTCGTTGAGGTATTGCGCCGACTTGCCCCCGACCGCGCTTCGCGCGGCGGGGCCAAGCGTCGCGCAATTTCTTTATCAAAGCAGAAGGTCAGAGTGATCTGACCTTCTGACCGACTGGCGAAGTCCGGGGTGTGGCGCGGTCAGGGCTGCGGAGCACCGCTGCTTTAGCAGCGGCTTGGCCTTGACGGCGCCGAGGGGCAGCGCCCCTTCTCACTTGTGCGCTCAAAACGCTTCGCTGTGAGCGCGTTGGAGTCCTGCCCGTGAGCGCCTCGTAACGCTCAACACGGCGGAGTTTATCCTGAGCCTGCCGAAGGGCTGTGAGCGACGCTGCAACTTTGCGCTCAACACGGCTTCGGCTGTGAGCTCGTTTTCCCTTTGCGCTCAACACGGCTTCGCCTTTGAGCGCGTGGGATATCTTCGCTTAAGGTCCACTCGCTGCGGAGCGTGTTGAGTGTCGGTCGAGATGTGGCGCGCTCGGTCCTCGGCCGCTTCGCGGCCTTCGGCCCTCCCACGCGCACCCACAGCATCGGGTTCAACCGCGGGTCTTCGAGGGGGAGAGACAGGTTTGCGCGCCCTCATCCGGGCAATCAGCACGGGTTATTTGCGCGCAGAGGCTTGGCATCTGCCCCCGAAACAGGCTTTTGTGCTGCCATGAGCGTCTCGACTGTTCCAACGCCGAAGCGACCCGAGGAAACCACAGCCCTGCGCCGGGGCTGGACCACGGGTGCCTGCGCTGCCGCTGCCTCGGCCGCTGCCTTCGAGGCGCTGTCCGGCCGTGGTTTCGAAGACCCGGTGACGCTGACACTTCCCGGCGGTCAGACCCCGGCCTTCGCCCTCGCCCACGAAGCCCGATCCGACGATCCCGCCGTTCCCTGGGCCGAGGCCGGCATCATCAAGGATGCCGGCGACGACCCCGACATCACCCACGGCGCGCTTGTCACAGCCCGCCTGCGACCCGGCCCCCATGGCAGTGGCCTGCGGTTCGAGGCGGGCGCGGGCGTGGGCACCGTGACCAAACCCGGCCTCCCCATCGCCGTCGGCGAGCCTTCGATCACGCCCGGCCCGCGCGAGCAGATCACCGCCGCGCTCCAAACGCGGAACGGCGGCCAGATCCCTGACGTTATCGTCACCTTGTCCATCCCCGGCGGTGAAGACATGGCCCGTCAGACCCTAAATCCACGCCTCGGGGTGGTCGGCGGGCTGTCGATCCTCGGCACCACCGGTATCGTCATCCCCTATTCCTGCAGCTCGTGGATCCATTCCATCCATCGCGGCATCGACGTCGCCCGCGCGCTCGGCATCGACCACGTAATCGGCTCGACCGGTGACCGCTCGGAGCAGGCTGCCCGCCAGCTGTTCAACGCCCCGGACGAAAGCTTGCTCGACATGGGTGACTTTGCCGGGGGCATGCTCAAATACCTCGCCCGCCACCCGGTGCCGCGGGTTACCATCGCAGGCGGTATCGGCAAGCTGACGAAGCTCGCCCAAGGCGCACTCGACCTGCATTCCGGGCGCTCGCAGGTCGATATCGGTTTTCTCTCTGATCTGGTCGAAACCCACGTGGAAACCGCCAGCAGCGCCCCCGACTGGTCCGAGGTCGATACGGCGGCTCAGGCCCTGCTCGCCTGCGAGGCTGCGGCAGTGCCGCTCGGCGATCTGGTCGCCGCACGGGCGCAGCAGACGGCGCAAGCAGTGGTAAGCGCCGGGTCCCGGGTCGATATCCTCGTCTTTGACCGCAGCGGCAGGCTGGTGGGTCGTGCCGACTGACGCGCAGCAACCTGATGACGGGCATCACGTCTTGATCCTTGGCGGCACCCGCGATGCCCGCCAGCTGGCCGAAGCCCTCGCCGCAGAAGGCCTCCGCGTGACCTACGCGCTCCACGCGCCCACAGGTGCGGTCCCGCCGCCTGCCGGATGCAGCCTGCACCTCGGGTCTTTCGGCGGAGAAGACGGCTTGGCCGACTTCATCCGGGCGCAAGGGGTGACCCAGTGGGTCAACGCCCTGCACCCCCACGCCGCCAGCATGCAGGCGCGGACGGTCAAACTGGCGCCGGCCGTGGGGCTGCCCTTCCACCGTCTTGAACGGCCGCTGTGGCAGCCCGAACCCGGCGACCACTGGTCCGAGCATGACAGCGTCGAGGCGCTGATCGCCGAGGTTGCGAGGATCGGTCCACCGGCCCAGACCGCACCAGAAAACAACGCAGGTGGAGCACGGGTTCAGGAAACGGCGGCCACCGGCCACCGGCTGCTGCTGACCGTCGGACCGCAGTCGCTGGCCGACTTCCTGCCGCTGACCGGTCCCGGGATCGAAGGCAGCGCTGTTCAGCCGTCGCTTCGACACCGCCCGGGGCGGGGCCTTCGACCGCGTCGTCACCTGGATCGACGGCGCGCCCGACCCCAGTTTCGCAGCCGAAATTGCCCTGATCGAAGCCCACCGGATCACGGCACTCGTGACCAAGAACAGCGGCGGTCCGCGTCCTGCCAAGCTCGATGCGGCGGCGAAGGCCGGTTTGCCCGTGTTTCTGCTCAACCCACCCCGGCTCGAAGGCCTCGCCTACAGCCGTTGGTCAGATATCCGCGACGCTGTACTGGCCGTGGCGGATTTGCGATAGATTGAGTCTCGCCCAACGCCATTGCCGGCACGCTTTAGACCTAAGGTCGCGCCCATGACAGTCGCCGATCCCGCCCGCGCTGAAGAGCGCCGCCGCAGCGACCGCCGCACCAACCGGCGGCGGGCGCAGGCGCGCGCCGGATGATCGACACCACCGTCCCCAGCCCCTGCATCCAGATTTGCCAGATCGACAAGGACCGGAACCAGTGCACGGGCTGCAAGCGCACCATCGACGAGATCCGCGACTGGATGATCATGACCGCGGATGAAAAGCGCAGCGTCCTCGCCGCGCTCGACGACCGGTAGGCGCGCGTGGGCCTGCACCTCGTCCTCGGCGGTGCGCGCTCGGGCAAATCCGCCTTTGCCGAAGCCGCAGCGAAGGCCGCAAGCCTCGAGCGGGCAGCATCCTGCGCGGGCTGAGACGGAAGCCGACGACAGCGGCAGCATTCGGCCCGGTCAGCGCCTCTATCTCGCCACCAGCCGCATCTACGACAGCGCTCACGAAGACCGCATCGCCAAACACCGCGCCGCGCGCGACCCCGACTGGCAGCTGCACGAAGAGCCGATCGCGCTCGCGGAGACCCTCGCCCGGCTGGACGATCCGGGGACTGTGATCCTCGTGGATTGCCTGACGCTGTGGCTGACAAACCTGCTGCTCGATAAGGAGGATATCGGAAACCATATCGAGCGGTTAGAACGGACCTTGCCCGCCCTGTCGGCCCACGTCATCCTCGTGGCCAACGAAGTGGGCCTGAGCGTGGCGCCGGAAACAGCGCTGGGCAATGCTTTCCGCGACGAGGCCGGGCTGTTGAACCAGCGCATGGCCGCTTGCGCGGATCGCGTCGATTTTATCGCGGCAGGGCTGCCGCTGAGACTAAAGGGGTAAGGCCGTGGCTCAGAAGGTGCCAGTAACCGTCGTCACCGGGTTTCTCGGGGCGGGCAAAACCAGCCTGATCCGGCATTGGCTGGAGAACGCAGGCGGTCGCCGCATCGCGCTGATCGTCAACGAATTCGGCGACGTCGGGGTCGATGGTGAGATCCTGCGCGGCTGCGGCATCGAAAGCTGCTCGGACGATGACATCATGGAGCTGGCCAACGGCTGCCTGTGCTGCACGGTCGCGGACGATTTCGTGCCGACCATGGAAGCCCTGCTCGACCGCGACAACCCGCCCGAACATATCGTCATCGAAACCAGCGGGCTGGCGCTGCCCAAGCCACTGGTCAAGGCCGTAGACTGGCCGACCCTGCGCCCGCGCGTCACCGTCGATGGTGTGGTGACGGTGGTGGATGGCCGTGCCGTCGCTGACGGCCTGTTCGCGCCGGACCCGGTCGCGGTGCAGGCAGCGCGCGAAGCCGACGATGCCCTCGACCACGAAACCCCGCTCGAAGAACTGTTCGAAGAACAGCTGGGCTGCGCCGACCTGATCATCGTCAACAAGACCGACCTGATCGGTGACGCCGACTGGTCCGATATCGAAGGCCGCGTCCGCGAGGACGCCCGTGCCGGCGCCGGGCTGATCAAATCCAGCTATGGCGCGGTCCCGCCAGCCGTTGCGCTGGGCCTCGATGCCGCCGCCGAAGACGACCTCGACAGCCGCCCTTCGCACCACGATGACGGCCACGAGCACGACCACGATGACTTTGACAGCCGGGTGTTCCACCTCGGTGAAATGCAGTCCGAAGCGGCGTTTCAGGCGGCACTTCGAGCAGATTGCGGGCGACTTCAGCCTGCTCCGCGCCAAGGGCTTTATCGCCGTCGAGGGCAAGCCCCGCCGGTTCGCTCTGCAAGGGGTCGGCACCCGCTTCCAGGGCTACTTCGACCGTGAATGGCGCGACGATGAAACCCGCGGCACCGCCATTGTCTGCATCGGTGAGCACGATCTGGATTGGGCCGGTCTCGCCGAGGCCGTCAATGGGATCGCCGCCTAGAACCGGGCCGATCCCGTGCACCTGCTCGCCGCCCAGCCCGGCGCCCTCAGTGACAATGACGAGGCCATCGACCTCGAACAGTCGCCGGGCGCCGTTGTCTTTCTGTCCGCCGCCGACACCGACCTCGCGCTGATCACAGCCGCGCAGGAAGCCCGTCTGGCTGACACCCCGGACGCCCCGTCGCTGCGCGCGGCCAACCTCATGCAGCTGCAGCACCCGATGAGCGTCGATCTCTACCTCGAACGGGTGGTGCGCCACGCTCAGGTGGTTGTGGTGCGCCTGCTCGGGGGCAAGGCCTACTGGTCCTACGGCGTCGAGCAGCTGATCGCCGCCTGTCAGGCGTCGGGTGCGGCGCTGGCGCTGCTGCCCGGGGACGATCGACCAGACGCCGAGCTGCGGGGTTGGTCCAACCTCGATGCGGCGACCTACGACGGGCTGTGGGCGCTGCTGGGGCAGGGCGGGGCGGTCAACGCCCGCGCTTTCGTCGATGCGCTGGGCGCGCTGGCGGCCCGGAACCCCGGTGATGCTGCCCCGGCTGTGCGCGCTGCCGAAACCCTGCCCGAAAACGGCCTGCTCGACCCCTCATTGGTGGCGAACCCCGACGCACCGGTGGTGCCGTTGGTGTTCTACCGTGCGCTGGTGCAGGCGGGTGACCTCGCCCCGGTGCAGGCGCTGGCACAGGCCCTGTCGGCGCGCGGCCTGCGCCCCTTACCGATCTTCCTCAAGAGCCTGAAGGATGCCGGCTCCCGCGCCTTCCTCGCCGAAACCTTCGCCTCAGCCCCGCCGAGCGTGATCATCAACTTCACCGCCTTTTCGGCCGCCAAGCCGGGGCAGGCCAGCGACGAAAGCCCCTTCGGCGTCGACGCGCCGGTGATCCAGGCCGTGCTCTCCGGCGGCTCGCTGGAGGCGTGGCGCGAGGGCACACAGGGCCTCGGTCCCCGTGATCTGGCCATGAACGTGGTTCTGCCCGAGGTCGACGGCCGGATCCTGAGCCGCGCGGTTTCCTTCAAGTCGGCGGGCGACCCGTCCCCGGCGACCGAATGCGCCGTGGTCCGTCACCAGCCGCTGGCCGACCGCATCGACTGGGTGGCGGCGCTGGCCGAAAGCTGGGCCCGCCTGCGCGCCCTCAGCCCCGCCGAGCGCGGCGTCGCGCTGGTGCTCGCCAACTACCCCAACAAGGACAGCCGTATCGCCAATGGCGTCGGCCTCGACGCCCCGGCCAGCACCACCGGCCTGCTGCAGGCGTTGGCGGGGGCTGGCTACGACCTCGGCGAAAACCAGCCGCGCCTGCCTCGCCCGAGGCGCTGATGCAGCTGCTGCTCAGCGGGCCAACCAACCGTGATCCCGCGCGCGATGCCAAGCACTACAATCCGAAGCTGAGCGGGAGCAGGTGACTACCGTCGCCTTTTTCGACCAGCTGGACGAGGGCGTCCGCGCCGCCGTTGAGGCGCGCTGGGGTGAACCGGCGCAGGATCCGTTCTGGGACGGCGCGGGCTTCCACCTCGCCCTGCACCGCTTCGGCAAGGTGCTGATCGGCATCCAGCCCCAGCGCGGCTACCACCTCGACATCGAAGGCACCTACCACGACCCCGATCTGGTGCCGCCGCACGGCTATCTCGCCTTTTACGCCGCCGTGCGGGCGCAGGCTGACGCCGTGATCCACGTCGGCAAACACGGTAACCTCGAATGGCTGCCGGGCAAGGCGTTGGCGCTGTCCAGCGGTTGCTTCCCCGACGCGGTGCTCGGCCCCATGCCGCAGCTCTATCCCTTCATCGTCAATGACCCCGGCGAGGGGTCGCAGGCCAAGCGGCGCACCGCCGCCGTGGTCGTCGACCACCTGACCCCGCCGCTGACCCGCGCCGGTCTGCATGGCGACCTTTCGGCGCTGGAAGCCGATGTTGATGAGTACTTTCAGGCCGCCGGACTGCACCCCGCCCGGGCGACGCTGCTGGCCAAGGATATTGTCAACAAGGTCCACGACTTCGGGCTGGCCGACGATCTCGGGCTCAGCGCCGGGGACGGTGACGCGGCGGTTCTGGGCAAGCTCGACGGCTTCCTGTGCGATCTCAAGGACCTGCAGATCCGCGACGGGCTGCACATCTTCGGCGCGGCGCCCCAAGGCCCGCAGCGCCGTGATCTGCTGCTCGCGCTGGCCCGGCCGGGTTTCAGCGATTACCCCTCCTACATCGAAGCGCTGGCGCGGGCCGAGGGCATCGATGCGCCGCTGCTGACCCTCGATCCGGGGCAGGCGCTGCCCATCGACGGCATCGAAGGGCGCAGGACCGTGGCCGACCACGTCGAAGCGCTGGAGCAGCAGGCGCAGGCCATCCTCGACGGCGAAGCTGCGGCTCCTTCAATGAGGCGGCAGCAGCACTGTTTTCCGGCATTGAAACGGTGATTGCGCCGCTGATCGACGCGTCCGCCTCGCGTGAACTGTCGGCGAGCCTGCAGGGGCTCGACGGCCGCTTCGTCCCGCCCGGCCCCTCGGGTGCACCGACGCGGGCGCGGCTCGATGTGCTGCCGACCGGGCGCAATTTCTTTCTGTCGACACCCGGGCGGTGCCGACGCAGGCGGCGTGGCGGCTGGGCTGGAAGTCGGCCTCGCTGCTGGTCGAGCGCTATGCGCAGGATCAGGGCGACTGGCCGCGCCGCATGCTGCTGTCGTGCTGGGGTACGGCGAACATGCGCACCGGCGGGGAAGACATCGCGCAGGCGCTGGCCCTGCTCGGGGTCAAGCCGCAGTGGGATACGACCAGCGGCCGGGTCACGGGGTTCGAGGTGCTGCCGCTGGACGTGCTCAACCGACCCCGCGTGGACGTGACCCTGCGGGTCTCGGGCTTCTTCCGCGACGCTTTCCCCGGCCTGATGGACCTGTTCGACGCCGCGGTGAAGGCCGTTGCAGTGCTCGATGAAACCGCAGGTGAAAGTGAGGGTCAGAACCCGCTCGCCGCGCGGGTGCGGGCCGAGGCAACCCGGCTGCAGGCCAGCGGGCTGGACCCGGTAGCGGCACAGCGACAGGCGAGTTTCCGCGTCTTTGGCTCCAAACCCGGCGCCTATGGCGCGGGTCTGCAGGCGCTGATCGACAGCGGTGCCTGGGAAGAACCATCCAAGCTGGCCGAGGCTTTCCTGAGCTGGTCCTCCTACGCCTACGGCCAGCGGGTGCAGGGCGAGGCGGCGGGCGAGGCCCTGCGCGGGCAGCTGCGGGCGGTCGAGGCGGTGATCCACAATCAGGACAACCGCGAACACGACATCCTCGACAGCGACGACTACTACCAGTTCGAGGGCGGAGCCTTTGCCGCGATCCGGCACCTTTCCGGGCAGTCGCCGGCGGCCTACCACAACGATCATTCCGAGCCGGAGCGGCTGCGCATCCGGTCGTTGTCCGAGGAAATGAGCCGGATTGTGCGCGGTCGCGCCACCAACCCGAAGTGGATCGAGGGCGTGATGCGCCACGGCTACAAAGGGGCCTTTGAGATGGCGGCGACGCTGGACTATCTGTTCGCCTTCGCCGCGACCACGGATGCGGTCTCGCCCGATCATTTTCAGGCGCTCTACGATGCGACCTTGGCACAGGATCAGGTGCGTGATTTCATAGCTCAGCATAACCCCGAGGCGCTCAAGGATATGGCGGCTCGGTATCTGGAGGCCATTCGGCGCGGGTACTGGACCCCGCGTTCGAACACGGCCGGCGCCGCGCTGTCGGGCTGGTCCAGCGGAGAAGAACAGGCATGGCACTGAAGCGCCCTGAGGGCATGACCGACGAGGAGTTCATCGCCCGCGCCAATGAAAAGGCGCGGAAGAAGAAGGCCGCCCGCGACAAGATCCTCGCCACCAAGACCATCGAAAAGGGCCTGCTCATCGTCCACACCGGGCCGGGAAAGGGCAAGTCGACCGCCGCTTTCGGCATGGTGTTCCGCGCGCTGGGCAACGGCATGAAGGTTGGGGTGGTGCAGTTCGTCAAAGGCAAGTGGGAAACCGGCGAACGCGCGGTGCTGGAGAAGTTCCCGGACCAGTGCGTGATCCGCTCGATGGGCGAGGGCTTTACGTGGGAAACTCAGGATCGCGAGCGTGATATCGCAGCGGCCAAGGCCGCCTGGGACATGGCGCAGGAGATGATCAACGATCCGAGCTTTGATATGGTCCTGCTCGACGAGCTCAACATCTGCCTGCGGTATGAGTATCTCGACATCGCCGAGGTGGTCGCTGCGCTGCAGGCACGGCGGGAGATGCTGCACGTCATCGTCACCGGCCGTAACGCCAAGGATCCCCTGATCGAGGCCGCCGATCTGGTCACGGAAATGGGGCAGATCAAGCACCCCTTCCGCGAGCAGAACGTCAAGGCGCAAGTGGGCGTGGAGTTCTGATCATGCCTGCGCGGACGCCTGCACTCATGCTGCTGGGCACGGGGTCGGACGTCGGCAAATCACTGGTCGCGGCCGGGCTGTGCCGGGCCTTTACCCGGCGCGGGCTGCAGGTCGCACCGTTCAAGCCGCAGAACATGTCCAACAACGCTGCTGTCACCCGTGATGGCGGGGAAATCGGGCGCGCGCAGGCGCTTGCAGGCCCGGGCCTGTGGCCTCCAGCCCCACACCGACATGAACCCGGTGCTGCTCAAGCCGCAAAGCGAGACCGGCGCCCAGATCGTGGTGCAGGGGCAGGTGCGCGGCTCGGCCCGTGGCGCCGGAGTATCAGGCGATCAAGGGCAGCCTCATGCCCGACGTGCTGGACAGCTTTCACCGCCTCAGCCAGAGCGCCGAGCTGGTGGTGGTCGAGGGCGCGGGCAGTGCTTCCGAACTCAACCTGCGTGAAGGCGATATCGCGAACTGGGGTTTTGCCCGCGCCGCGTCGGTGCCCACGGTGCTGGTCGGTGACATCGACCGGGGCGGGGTGATCGCCAACATCATCGGCACCCACCGGCTGGTCTCCCGCGAAGACCGCGCCCTGCTGCGTGGCTTCCTGATCAACAAATTCCGGGGCGATACCAGCCTGTTCGCCAGTGGCAGTGCGCTGATCCGGCACGAAACCGGCCTACGGGATCTGGGCATCATCCCGTTTTTCCCCGCCGCCCGCGACCTGCCCGCCGAGGACGTGCTCGCGCTCGACCAGAGCGCGGCGGCCAAACCCGACGCGCGCGTGAAAATCGCGGTGCTGCGGCTGGCGCGGATTTCCAACTTTGACGATTTCGACCCGCTGGCGGCCGAGCCGGGGTCGAGCTGGTCTTCGTCCAGCCCGGCGAGGTCGTTCCCGCCGACGCCGATCTGGTGATCCTGCCCGGGTCCAAGGCGACCCTCGCTGATCTGGCATTTGTGCGGGAACAGGGCTGGGACGTGGACCTGCTGGCGCACGTGCGGCGTGGCAGGCCGGTGCTGGGCATTTGCGGCGGTTATCAGATGCTGGGGACCCACATCGCTGACCCTGAGGGGATCGAAGGCCCGCCGTCATCGGCAGCAGGGCTGGGACTGCTCCCGGTCGAAACCGTGATGAAGGGGCCCAAAACGCTGGTCGAGATCAGCGGCCTGCACCCGCCAGCGGCGAGGCCGTCGCCGGCTACGAAATGCATATGGGGGTGACCACCCCGACTGAACCCGGCTATCCGCCTGCGCCCATGCTCAGCCTCGGTGTGTCTGGTGGCAGGGGCCAGCCCGACGGCGCCGTGCAGGGGGCGGTTCAGGGCTGTTACCTACACGGTCTGTTCAACAGCGACGGTTTCCGGGCTGCGTTTCTGGCCAGCCTCGACCCGGCCTTGCAGAGCGATCTGGCCTTCGAGGCGCGGGTCGAAGCCACGCTCGATGCGCTCGCGGCGCATTTCGAAGACAGTCTGGATCTCGATCAGGTCTGGGATCTGGCCCGCGCAGGCTGAGGTTGGCCCGTTGGCGGACCTTTCAGGCCAGCCACAGCATCATCAGCAGCAGGGCGGCGACCGCCGCCGTCATCACCACGCCACAGCGGAAATACAGCGCCAGTGCCCGGCGGATATCGCCGCTGGTCAGCGCGCGTCTTCCGGTACCCATCGGCGGGTCGTCGCTCCATCCCGTGTCGTACTTGCGTGGCCCGGCGAGCGAAATATCCGAGCCCGGCGGCGAAGGCGGCCTCAGGCCAGCCTGCGTTGGGGGAGCGGTGCCGGGGGCGGCGGCAGCCATGGTGCGCCAGCCGCCACCGGCGACCAGACAGACCAGCGCCCCGGTCAGCCGCGCCGGGATCCAGTTGATGGCGTCGTCCAGCCGCGCGGCAGCCTTGCCGAAGTCCTCGAAGCGGTCGTTGCGGTAGCCCCACATGCTGTCGAGTGTGTTGACCGCCTTGTAGGCGAGCAGCCCCGGCAGGCCGAACACCAGCCCCCAGAACAGCGGCGCGGTGACCCCGTCGGAAAAGTTCTCAGCCAGTGATTCGATGGCGGCGCGGGAGACCCCGGCTTCGTCCAGCGCTTCCGGGTCGCGACCGACGATATGGGACACGGCCTCGCGCCCTTGCGGCAGGCCCTGATCAAGGCCATCGGCGACCCGGCCGACGAACGCCGCCAGCGTGGAGACCGCCAGCAGGATCAGCCCGAGCGCGAAGAACACCAGCGCGTAGGCCCAGCCAGGCAGCAGCACGAAGGCCAGCACGCCCAGACCGTCGGCCAGCCCCACCAGCGCCAGCCATGCCCACAGGCCGCGACGACGGCGGACGGCGGCGCTCAGCCCGGCGCTGTTCAGCCGCTTTTCGACCCACGAAATCAGCCCGCCGAAGGCAACGACCGGGTGCCAGCGTGGTTCGAAACTGCGCCCCAGCCGGTACAGCACCAGCTCGACCAGCAGCACGGCAGCGAGAACCCCCGCGTTCAGGGCGATAAAATGGAGGATCAGGGTCATCATGACGCCAGAAATACAGCACGCGCCGCACTGTGTCGCGTCAAAGTGGGCTGCTCCATGCTGCTCTTCCGCGCTAAATCTGCTGAAACTCAGGAATCATTGTACCGGGGAGCAAGGGTCATGAAGACAGGCGTAATGGTATGCGGCCACGGCAGCCGCGACGAAGGGGCCGTGCGCGAGTTCGCGCAAGTGGCCGAGGGCCTGCGCACCCGCATGCCGCAGTTCGACGTTGACTACGGCTATCTGGAGTTTGCCACCCCGATCATCCGCGATGGTCTGGACCGCCTGCGGGAGAAGGGTTGCAAGCGCATCCTCGCGGTGCCGGGGATGCTGTTCGCGGCGGGCCATGCCAAGAACGACATTCCGTCGGTGCTCAACACCTACGGCGCCCAGCACGACATCGAAATGCACTACGGCCGCGAGCTTGGCGTCGATAACAAGATGATCCGCGCCGCCGGTGAGCGCGTGCGCGAAGCGGTCGAGCGCGCCAACGCAGAACAGGGCGAGGTCGCCCCGCACGAAACCCTGCTGGTCGTGGTCGGTCGCGGTGCTTCCGACCCCGATGCCAACTCCAACGTCACCAAGATCACCCGCATGCTGTGGGAAGGGCTGGGCTTTGGCTGGGCCGAAACCGCTTACTCTGGCGTAACCTTCCCGCTGGTCATTCCGGCGCTGGAAAAATGCGCCATGCTCGGCTTCAAGCGGATTGTCGTCTTCCCCTATTTCCTGTTCACCGGCGTGCTGGTCAACCGTATCTATGACCAGACCGACGAAGTTGCGGCGGCCTTCCCCGGCCTGCAGTTCATCAAGGCCGGTTACCTCAATGACCACGATCTGGTGCTCGACACCTTCAAGGACCGGGTCGAGGAGTGCATGACCGGGCAGAACGTCATGAACTGCCTGAACTGTAAGTACCGCGAGCAGGTTCTGGGCTTCGAGGCCGAAGTCGGCCTGCCGCAGGAATCGCACCATCACCACGTCGAGGGCGGCGACAAGACCGGTGGCGGGCACAGTCACGATCACGGCCACAGCCATAGCCACGAACACGATCATGCCCACGGGCACAGCCACGACCATGATCACAACCACGACCACGACCACGACCACCCGCACACCCACCATCCCTACCCCCACGCTGACCACCCCATGGGTCCGTGGTCGCTGCCCGGCACCAAGCAGGGCGAGCACCTCGTCTGCCCCTGCGGTCGCTGGGCCGTGACCAAAAACGACGAACGCTTCGAGGCCTGAGACCCCGTGAAGTTTGACTACGAGAAGCAGCCGGACGCGATCTACGCGCAGTCCTTCGGGATCGTGGAGGGCGAGGCCGGGGCCGCGCTCGACCGCCTGCCTGCTGCGGCTCGGGACATCGCGGTGCGGATGATCCATGCCTGTGGCGAGCCCGGCATTGCCGGCAGTATTGTCGTATCCGACGACTTCGTTGACGCAGCGCTGGGTGCGCTTGCGGGCGAACGGCCGGTCTATCTGGACGCCGAGATGGTGCGCATGGGGGTAATCCGGGCGGCCTTTCCACCGAAAGTGCCGCTGCTGTGCACCACCCACGATCCACGCTCAGCGCCACTGGCTGCCGATATCGGCAACACCCGCTCGGCTGCCGGTGTCGGGCTGTGGGAAGACGATATCGAGGGCGGTCTGGCGGTCTTTGGCAACGCGCCGACCGCGCTGTTCTACTTCCTTGAGCAAGTGGCCGCCGAAGCGCTGCCCAAGCCCGCTGCCGTCGTCGGACTGCCGGTCGGCTTTGTCGGCGCGGCGGAGAGCAAGGCCGCGCTGGCCGAGCACGCCGGGGCGCTGGGCCTGCCGTTTCTGACCCTGACCGGGCGGCTGGGCGGGAGCGCTATGGCCGCGGCCGTGCTGAATGCGCTGGCGCGGATGGTCGCTGCCAAGGCGGAGGCGGCAGCGTGACCCGGCCGTGGCTGTCCGTCATTGGTCTGGGGCCGGAGGGTGAGGCAGGCCTGACGCCGGGGCGCTGGCCGCGCTGGCTGAGGCGACGGACGTTTTCTGCGCTGAGCGTCATGCCGGTTTGCTGCCCGAGGCGCTGCTCGCTGGTAAATCTATCCATCACTGGCCTGCCTGGCATCAGGCTGAGGCCGTTCTGCGCCCGCTGGAGGGCCAGTCGGTCGCGGTTCTGGGGACCGGTGAGCCGTTTCATTTCGGCGTTGGTACGTCGCTGGTGCGCTGGTTCGGGATCGGCGCGCTGCGGGTGTTTCCGGCCTCGTCCGCCTTCGACCGGGCCTGCGCGCGGCTGGGGCTGAGCCAGCAGACAACGCCCTGTCTTTCCGCCTACGGTCGATCGCTGGGCGCGGTGTTGCTGCAAGCGCGGCCGGGCCGGACCATGCTGGTGCTGGGCGACGGAGAGCTGGGCCTGCGCCTTGGCCCGGCGCTGACCGCCATGGGGCTGGGTGCGAGCAGCCTGACGGCGCTGTCCCAGATGGACGGTGCCGAGGAGAGCCACCTCGACGCCCGCGCCCGCGACTGGGACCAGAGCGTCGATCCGATCACCACCTGGGCAATCACGCCCGAGGCCGATGCCGATGCGAACCCCGACTGGCCGGCGCTGCGGCACGAGCCCTTCGGCCTGCCCGACGGCGCCTTCCGCCACGACGGCAAGTTGACCAAGCGCGAGGTGCGGGCTGTCAGCCTGTCGGCGCTGCTGGCTGCACCCGGCGGCGGGCTGTGGGATATCGGCGCGGGCAGCGGCGCGATTGGGCTGGAATGGCTGCGCGCGCGGCCAGAGGGACAGGTTTTCGCCATTGAACCCCACGGTGAGCGCCGTGGCTTCATGGAAAAGAACGCCCGGCGCTTCGGACTGGGCCACGATGAGCGCGACCCCTTTACCGTGAGTGGCGCCCACGCGCCCGATGCTTTCGAGGCCGCGGGGTTCAGCCCCGATGCGGTCTTTGTTGGCGGCGGTTTGAGCCGCGAGGGCCTGCTCGACGGCGCGTGGCAGGCGCTGAACAGCGGCGGCGTACTCGTCGCCAATGCGGTCACGCTGGAGGGGCAGGCCGTGCTGTCGACCTGGCGCGAACGCGTGCACGGAGACTTCGCCACGCTGTCGGTCAGCCGGGGCGAGGCCGTCGGCCGATTCACCGGGCTGCGCCCGCTGATGCCCGTGCTGCAATGGGTGGGCCGAAAGCCATGAGCGACAACCATGTGAAATGGCGCCGGCACCGGCGGCACGGTTTATGGGGTCGGGGTCGGCCCCGGTGACCCGGAACTGCTGACCCTCAAGGCCCTGCGCCTGATCCGCGAAGCGCCGGTGCTGGCCTATGCGGCGGCGGAGGGCGTCCCGAGCTTCGCCCGCTCGATCGTCGAACCCCATCTCGAAGGCCTCGACGCCAAGGTCGAAATCCCCATGATCATGCCCATGGTCGCCGAGCGCTTTCCCGCTCAGGAGGTCTATGACCAGGGCGCGGCTGACATTCGCGACCATCTGCAGGCCGGACGGGACGTGGTGGTGCTGTGCGAGGGCGATCCGCTGTTCTACGGCTCATTCATGTATCTTTTCGGCCGCCTCGACGGCGCCTTTCCAATCACGGTGGTGCCGGGGGTGTCTTCGGTCATGGCCTGCGCAGCAGCGGCGGGATGGCCGCTGGTGGCGCGCAATGATGCCTTCCGCGTGCTGCCCGCGACCCTCGAAGACGACGCCTTGAGACAGCAGATCGACGATGCCGAAGGACTGGCGTTCATGAAGGTCGGCCGCCACCTCGGGCGGCTCAAGGCGCTGCTCTCTGCAGCCGGGCTGATCGAGCATGCGGTCTACGTCGAGCGCGCCAGCCTGCCCAACCAGCGGGTGGTGCCGTTGGTGGATCTCGACGAGGACCGCGCGCCCTATTTCTCCATGGTGCTGGTGCACCGTCGCGGGGGTGCCCATGTCCTCTGACGTGCTGTTTCTTTCACCACTGGAGCGCCACGGCCCGGCGCTGGCCGGGTTGCGCGATGCGTTTGGCGGCGGCGAGGTGCTGGCCGGGGCCGGGTTCTCTGATGCGCTGCGTGCTGCCTTTGCTGAAGGACGCCCCACCGTGGGCCTGTGCGCGGCTGGCATCCTGATCCGGCTGCTGGCCGGTCAGCTCCACGACAAACATAGTGAGCCGCCGGTGGTCATGGCGACCGAGGCGGGGGATTTCGTCCCCCTGCTCGGCGGGCACCACGGCGCCAACCGGCTTGCGCAGGATCTGGCCAAGGCCGGGGCGGGCTTTGCCCTGATCAGCACGGCCTCCGATGCGGCCCTTGGTGCGGCGGTCGAGGACCCCGCGCCCGGCTACGCCCTGACCAACCCGGAGCACGCCGCGGCATTCCAGCGACGGCTGGCCGGGGGCGAGGCGGTGAATGGCGTAAGGGTGCAGGGCGATTGGCCGCTGCGCAGCGACGGTCCTGCCCGCGAAAATCCTGCTGCGATCCTGTCGCTGGGTACCGAAGGCGAGGGCAGCGAATCCCATCTGCGCTACTGCCGCCGTGACCGCGTGCTCGGGCTGGGCTGTGAGCGCGGTGCGGAGCCCGAGGCCATGACCACGGCCGTGATCATGGCGTTGGAGCAGGCCAGGATCGACCCGCTGGCGCTTGCTGGAATCGCCAGCGTGGACCTCAAGCAGGATGAACCCGCACTGGCCCGTCTGTCAGAGCGGCTGGGCCTGCCGCTGCGGTTTTTCCGCGCCGAAGACCTCGCCGGGGTCAGCGTCCCCAACCCTTCAACGGTGGTGAAAGCCGAGATCGGTACCCCGTCGGTGGCTGAGGCTGCCGCGCTGCTGGGTGCCCGTGACAGTGGCGCGTCCGCTGCGCTGGTGCTGGAAAAGCAGAAATTCGGCATTGGCACGCTGGCGCTGGCCCGCGCGTCGGGGGCGATCACTAATTTTGAGGCTGTCGGCACGCCGCGCGGCCAGCTGCAGCTGGTCGGGCTGGGTCCGGGTCGGGCAGACTGGCGGTTGAGCGGCACCGCCGCCGCGCTGCGCAGCGCTGACCACCTCGTGGGCTATGGATACTACACCGATCAGGTGCAACCGCTGCCCCATCAGCAGGTGCACACCTTCGCGCTGGGTGAAGAAGAACAGCGCTGTCAGTTTGCCCTTGATCTGGCCGCAACCGGCGCTTCGGTCGCGCTGATCTGCTCGGGCGATGCCGGGGTCTATGCCATGGGCGCGCTGACCTTCGAGCTCGCCGCCCGCTCGGAGGACCGGCGAGTTCAGGCCGTGGATATTCAGGCCCACCCCGGGATCAGCGCTATGTTCGGCGCAGCCGCGCGGCTGGGGGCGCCACTGGGACACGATTTCTGCGCCGTGTCGCTCTCCGACCTGATGACGCCGTGGAGCGTGATCGAACGCCGGTTGCAAGGGGCCGCCAGCGCGGATTTCGTGGTCTGCTTCTACAATCCCGTCCGCCGCAAGCGTGACTGGCAGCTGGCGGCGGCGCGCGACATCCTGCTCGCCCATCGGCCTGCGGAGACGCCGGTGGTGATCTGCCGTCAGATCGGCCGCGCGGAGGAGAGCTACACCCACCGTTATCTGGGCAGTCTGGATCCAGCCGAAGTCGACATGTTCTGCATGGTCATGGTCGGCTCGTCCCAGACCCGGCGCTTCCAGCCGGTTAAGAACGGCCCCACGCACCTGTTCACACCGCGCGGTTACCTGAGCCGCGGAGAGGACCCCAAGGAATGAGCACTGAACCCATCCACTTCATCGGCGCCGGGCCGGGGTCGCCGGACCTGCTGACCCTGCGCGGGCGCGACCTCATCGCTGCTGCTGATCTGGTGCTCTACGCCGGGTCATTGGTGCCTGAAGGCGTGCTGATTCACGCGCGGGAGGGTGCCGATATCCGCGATTCAGCCCCCATGGCACTGGACGAGATCATGGAGATCATGGAAGCCGCCTATCGCGCCGGGCAGCGGGTGGCGCGGGTGCACTCGGGCGACCCTTCGCTCTATGGCGCGGTGGCGGAGCAGGCGCGGCGGCTGCGCGCTGCCGATATTCCCTACGACATTACACCCGGGGTTTCCGCCTACACGGCTGCGGCGGCGACACTCGGGGTCGAGCTGACTCTGCCAACGGTCTCGCAGTCGATCATCCTGACCCGGGTGGCCGGGCAGGCGACCGATATGCCTGAGCACGAAACGCTCGAAAACTTTGCCGAAACCCGGTCGACGCTGGCCTTGCACCTGAGCATCCGGTACCTGCGCGACATCCAGCGGCGGCTGATTCCCTACTATGGCGAGGACTGTCCCTGCATCGTCGCCTACCGCGTTGGCTGGCCCGATGAGCAGTTCATCCACGGTACCCTCACGACCATCCGAGAGCAGGTTCGCGCTGCGAAAATTACCCGTACGGCGATCATTTTTGTGGGACCGGTTCTCGGCGAAGCTGAATTTCCAGATTCCGCGCTATATGACGCCGATTATGAGCATATACTCAGGCACCGAAATCTGTCGAAGGACTGAGGCTCATCGGCCCGTGCCGGGGTGTGTGGCGTCTGATCACGCTGCTCTCGCCGGACCGTGACACCCCAGCGGCATCGATTTCTGGTACCGGAAAGACAGCTTGGGTGGCCTGGCACCGGCCGGCTTTCGCTCTGGTATTCTGATTTAAGAATGGGGATTCGCGATGTCACCGCGTGCGCTTTTTTCGTCTGTTCTGGCCGTGGTCGCCGCGCTGGGTGTGCTGGCCTGCGGGGCCTCGTCGCCCTACTTCGGGGCCGACCTGATCTACGCCCGCGTGATGATCGATTCCGAGGGCAAGCAGACCCCCGTGCGCGCCTATTTCCTGCGCGATGCCGATGCCTTTGAGCGCAATTATGTCGACCCTGACGTCAACTATGCTGCCGCTAAGCTGGACTTCGTGCATCCGACTTACATGATTGTTTTCAATGCCTTACCAGGGGCTTCGATTTCTCACACCCGCGATTTGTCCAAGGCGGCATCGCTGCTCGGCCGGGAACTGTGTCAAACCGCATCGGTGGGCCAGATCACCAAGGAAATGGACTGGAACACGGGCGAGCGGAAGGTCTATGTCGAGTGCGAGGGCCTGACCGCGCGCTACGATCTCAATGAGGACGGAGAGCTGGCGTCGACCCGGGCAAACACCATCGACGACAGCTATATCCTCAACTATCGCGTGATCATGGACACCAACGGTGACGACCCCGGATCGATGATCGCCATGCACCCCGACGGTCGCCGCGAACGCCTCTGATCCGACGCCTGAACACGGCTTCGGTGGGGTGTTCGCTGAGGATTATGGAGCGGCGCATAACGTCATGTTAGGGGCATCATTTTCCACAGATTATTCTGCATTCGCTCCACAGGACCTCTGGACCTGCCTGCTGCTGCGCCCCATTGTGGCGCATAATATTGTCACAGGGGTCGGGGTTCGCGCGACGTGCTGGAGAGGGCTTCAGGGCTGAACATTTTGTTCGTGTGCACGGGAAACACCTGTCGCTCACCCATGGCGGAGGGTGTGCTGCGGGCGCAGGCTGCTCTGTGGGGGGTCGGGGACCGGGTGCTGATCGACTCGGCTGGAACCACCCGCTGGCACGAAAGCCAGCCGCCGACCCCGGAGGCGCAGGTTGCGGCCCGGGCGCGGGGATACTTCATCAACGAGCTGCGATCCCGCCCGGTCGAAGCCGGCGATTTTGATCGCTTTGACTGGATCATCGGCATGACCCCGGAGCATCAGCAGTTCCTGCGCGAGCGGCGGCGCAGCGCCGACCAGGCTCAAATCCTGCTGATTACGGCATTTTCAACCAATCCGGGGTTTCGCGAAATCGCGGATCCCTTCTCGCAGGGGCAGGAAGCTTACGACATGGCTCTTGACCAGATCGAGCGCTGCTGCGCTGATATCCTCCTTCGCGTGAGAGCCAGCGTCGCAGCCTGAACCGGCGCGGCCTTTGCTGAGCTTTCCGACCATGCCGTCGGCGCCCATGGTGCCGCGTCCCTGAGGGGCCGGCTCTCCTGTATTTTTTGAGGTCCCTGTGGCGCGTACTGACAACACTGAAAGCCCTGAGACGCCGGACATCACCGGTGAGACCACACGTCGGTTCCAGACCGACGGTCGGTTGCTGTTGGGGATTGCAGCTTCGATCATCGCTGCCTTCATGCTGACAACCATGGACGCCATCGCCTTCAATCTGCGGCTGACCTACGGCGTGATCGAGATGCAGCTGATCCGGAACGTTTCAGCTATGGTGTTTCTGGTCTCGCTGATGCTGCTGCGGCGGGAACGCTTTGTGCCCTGGTTCGGCGGGGCTGGCATCGCGGTGTTCCGCGGTATCACGATCGTCCCCATCGGGTTTCTGTTCTTTTCGTCGTTCAAGCTGCTCGACCAGGGCTCGGCGACGGCGCTGATTTTCACCTACCCGCTGATGCTGACCGTGCTGGCGACGGTGTTTCTGGGCGAGCGGGCCGGGATCTGGCGCTGGGGGGCGCTGCTGATCGGCTTTGCCGGGGTGGTGGCGGTACAGGTGGCGCTGTGGCTGGCCAAGGGCGGTGAATGGGCGCTCGAAGACAGTGGGCGACCGCTGTGGCTGACGGCGACCTACGCCCTGCTGCCCGTGGCGGCGGCGGTGATGTTCTCGGTGAACATGATCTCTCTGCGGTTCATGCCCAAGGGGGTTCCGGCGATTTCCATCACCTACGTCGGCGGGATTGCGTCACTTCTGACCATATTTCCGGTTTGGGTGTTATTCGGTGAGCGGATCCCCTTGGACTGGGCGGCCCACTGGTGGCAGTTCGGGCTGATGGGGGTGGTGGCGATCGGGGCGGCACAGGCGCTCAATATCGCCTATCGTTCAGCGCCAGCGGCGGTGGTGGGGTCGCTGGAATACGTGGCCATTATCTTCGCGACCGGTCTGGCCTGGTTCACCCAATCACTGATACCGCCTGCGGGGATCTGGTTCGGTGTGGCGCTTATCATGACGGGTGGGATTGTGACGGCGTGGCGGGAGTCGGTGCACGCGAGGCGGAAATTGAGTCGTGGGGATGGTGAAGCTGAGGCCAGTGATTAGGGTTGCGCCGACCTTGTCTCGACCGCTTCGCGGTCTTCGCCAAGGCGTCGCGTAGTTGTTTGCTTTGCGCTCAACACTGCTTCGCCTTTGAGCGCGCTTGCAAAACGCCTTCGGCTTTGAGCGCGTTGGAGTTCCTCGCTGAAACAAGGTTGCGCCGACTTGTCCCCGACCGCGCTTCGCGCGGCGGGGCCAAGCGTCGCGCAACTCCTGGAGAAAAAGACGTCAGGCCGGGCGTAAGCGCGGCCTGTCCATTTGATTGCGCGGGGAGATTTGTAAGCCGCGAAGCGGCGTCAAATCGAGCACGCAACCCATGGACTGTTTGTGGTCAGGGGTAGAGTGGGTTTTCGGTCCATGCCGGCTCCGCTGTCTGGCCGCGTCAATCGCACCCGTTCGTGCAGCCGGAAATCACCTGCTCGCCAGAATTCCATCGCCAGTGGTTGGAGGATAAAGCCACCCCAGTAGTCTGGTTTGGAGAAATATTCCTGCCCGTCAAACTGCGCTTCATACTTTGTAATCCGGTCCTCGAGCGCTGAGCGGTCGGAAGCGGTTGTGATTGAAGGCTGGCCCAGGCGCCAACGCGGGACCCACGCGCTCGGGTATCGAAATAAGCCTGAGATTCTTCTGCGCTGAGGCGCTCTACCGGGCCTTCCAGCCGCACCTGGCGGTCGAGTGTCTTCCAGTGGAACAGGGCGGCGGCACGGGGGTTGGCTTGCAAGGCCTGTCCCTTCCGCCCCTCGTAGTTCGTAAAAAAGCGAAAACCCCGGTCGTCGTGTCCCTTGAGCAGGACGATGCGGTTGCTCAGGGTTCCGTCATCGTCGAGCGTGGCCAGCGCCATAGCGTTGGGATCGTTGACCTCTGTCGCCGTAGCGTCTTCGAGCCATTGATTGAACAGGGCGAGCGGGTCCTGAACACGAAAGCTCATTCTGCGGTCTCTCCTCGGGTCGACGGCGACAGTGTGGTCTGTCCGCTTTCAGGTGGCGCCAAAAGTGATCCGGTGAAGGGGTTGCACTGTCGCAGGGACCGGCACTGTGGGCGGGGTGGAAGCCTTGGAAGATGCGTCAGGTTCTGACCGCGGTGCGGCGGCAATGGACTCAGCAAAAGGCTCAGCGCTGCCGGGGAAAAGGGGCTCAGCCAATGACCGGCCCCCGCCGGGAAGACGGAACCCGCGCCAGCTCGCCACCGGATCGACGAAAGCTGGTGTTGGGGCCAGCGTAGGGGCTGGGGCCAGCCGGTGCTCAGCCGTGTGAGGGGCCCTAGGGCTAACGTCGCTGTGCAGCGCTCCTCCCCTCTCATCCTGTCGAGCTGTCAGCCCGCTGTGCCAGCTACGAAGCGGCGCAATGACCGTCGGCGATAGGCTAAGCGCTGACGTGCCTCCGGATCCCTGATTTTCTGCACTCCCGCGTTACCCTCTACGTCGACAGGGTTCGAGTCCAGAGTCGAGCAGATGGTCGATCTCCCGTTGGACAGCGGCAAGGGGTGACGCCTGCCCGAGAATGACGGGGCTTGCGTCGTCATCCTGCTGCTGTTGCCCCTGGCGTCGCCCGGACGGTTCTCAGTCGATGCGTTTGGGTTTGGTGCCATCGTCATCGAATAATCATCCTGCAGACGCATGTCCCGGGTCAAGTCCAGCGCCGCCCCGGAGACTGACGCCGTCTCAGCATCGTCAATCCTGACGCTCTCGTCCAGCACGGCATCGACGAAGATATAGCCTGGCTCGGCGTCCAGTGGCCCGCCATTGTCCCCGGCGGCGCGGTCTACCAGTTCGGCTGTCGGACTGAACAGCGGTGCACCGGCTACAGCGTCGATGTCCGCCAACCCGAAGCGGGCATCAGCGACCGCCAGCATGGGTGCGCCGGGCGCCAGCGCAGCATCGCCCTCGTCTCTGAACAGGCTGAGCAGGTTTTGCCCCTGAGCCAGCTGCTCCCTGGCTGCGAGGTCCTCGATCACATCTTCGGCCGCACCACCGTGCAGCCCGGGGAAGGGCTCGAGGTGAGTGCCCATGGCGCGCGACAGATCGTGCAGGTTCAGTGCTTCAAGATCATCGCGGATCCCCAGCGTCGGGGGCGGTCGCCGACCCTTCTTCGTCAAACTCGACCAACCCAGACCGGCGCAGGCGGTCCAGCGCAAAGGTGACCATGGCCGGGTGCGCGCGAAGCGAGGTTGCCAGATCTTCGACCAGGGCCCATCGGTGAAGGCGCGTCTGCGCTTCAAGATCGCGGACTAGACGGAGTCGAAGTCGAGCTGCTCTCCGCGGCCGGCTTGGAGAAAGCTGTCGATGGGGTCCTCACGCCGGGCAAGGCTGACCGCCAGCTGAGACCCGGCCAACACGGTCGCCCAGCCCAGATAAAGGATGACGAGAACAGCGATGACCGCCGGTAGTCCAAGGCTGCCGGTCTGCGCTCCCGCATCGATCGTCATGGAGCCGCCGTCGAGTACGAGAGTCGACAGCGCCAGCAAGCCACAGAGGCCGAGGCTCGACATTCCCGCCCCGAACAGCAGCGCTTTAAAGGCGGGTCGACGCAGCGAGAAGGTCAGGAACACCACAAACAGCGCCAGCATCAGCGCCAGACCATTCACCAGCCACACCACGACAGCGGCCAATCTGGGTGCTTCTGCGGTCGCGGCGATCATCGTGCCAGCAAGGGCGAGCAAGGCCCCGATGAGCAGTGGGAGCAGGACGGCCAGCAGCCCCGTCAACGCCAGCCTGCGTCGCGGAACATCATCGTAGACCGATTGGTACCATTGGCGGGCACCCGCTGCCCGGAGCAAAGCTGCCGATGCCAACAGGCAGGCGCCGCCAACGGTGAGGCTCTCTAACCCAAAGCGGTCGAGGGTTGGGCGCAGCCACTCTGTCAGGGGCATCGACCAGGCCGCGAGGCTGGTCAAACCCAGCGCGGGAACTGATACAGATCGGGCCACGTCCATGCTCTCGAAGGGACCGCTCAGGACAGGCCCCAAGGCCTGCGCCAACAGCACGAGTCCCGGTAACCCGAGGATGACCGTTGCGAAGGTCAGGACACCAGCCCAAACGGGCATGAGACGCGCAAAATACGCCCGCCAGGCCCGGCGCACGATGGCCCGCAAGGTCTGGTCTGTCTCGCGGGTGCCGACAGGTGCTTCAAAGGCGTCGTAAAGGGTCAAGGAAAGGGCTGCCTTTCGCCGTGGGATGCTCTTCCTTAGCAAAACCACTGTCCGGCGCATAGCACCTGCGCGGGGGAGATTTGTAAGCCGCGAAGCGGCGTCAAATCGAGCCCGCAAGGTCTTTCCACTTTACGCTCAACACGGCTTCGCTTTGAGCGCGTGGGAGATTTTCGGGCCAATGCCCTTCATGCTCAAAACGCTACGCTTTGAGCGCGTTGGAGTTTTTCGCTGAAACAGGGTTGCGCCGACCTTGTCTCGACCGCTTCGCGGTCTTCGTCAAGGCGTCGCGCCGTAGCCTTAACGACCCTCAAGGCGAAGCGAGTTGAGTTTCAACTGATGCGACACTCAAAGCCCTTTGACGAGCTCAGGATAAACTCCGCGTGTTGAGTGTCCGCGCAGAGGTGGCGCGCTCGGGCCTTGGCCGCTTCGCGGCCGTCGGCCCTCCCACGCGCAACCAAACGGACACGCCGGCTTCGCCCGGCGTGACTTTTTTGTGTTCGCCCGTTGCGCGGGGGAGATTTGTAAGCCGCGAAGCGGCGTCAAATCGAGCCCGCAACCCATTTTTTATGAGATGTAGGAGACAGCGGCGGTCCGCATCTAAGGGCAGGGGTAGGTGTGCTGGCGGTGAAGCCGGTGGATCTCCTTGAGCAACTCGTCGCTCAGGGTCACAGTGGTCGCGTCCAGCGCGACCTGCAGCTGTTCAATGGTGGTGCCTCCCGGGATCGACGCCGTCACAAAGGGCTGCATGTAGACAAACGCGTGGGCCATGATCGACGGGTCAAGACCGTGTTCCTGCGCCAGCGCCACGTACTTCGCAGCGACGTCGTTGCCGTAGTCGGAGCTATAGCCCGAACGCTCCGGCCACAGCGCGAGCCGCGAGCCAGCCGGTCGGTTTCCATCGAGATACTTACCGCTCAGATGGCCAGCAGCCAGCGGCGAGTACGCCAATAACGCTACGTCTTCATTCATGGAGACCTCGGCGTTGCCGGTGTCGAAAACACGGTTCAGCAGGTTGTAGGGGTTCTGGATAGACGCGACCCGCGCCTGTCCCGTAGTCTCACTGCGGGCAATCCAGTCCATGACACCCCAAGGGCTTTCGTTAGAGACACCCCAGGCACGGATTTTACCTTCTTTGACCAGCGCGTCCAACGTTGCCAGTGTCTCGGCGCGGTCCGCGCCTTCGTCCGGGTTCGGACGGGTTTGGCCAAGCTTACGGAAGTGGGTCCAGCCACGGTCCGGCCAGTGCAGTTGGTATAGATCGATGTAGTCGGTCTGCAGACGGCGCAATGACCCTTCAATGGCCTCGCGGATACTGCTCTCTGTAAAGCGGGAAACACCGCCACGGATCCAGTTGAACCCATCTTCCGGCCCCGTCACCTTGCTCGCGAGGATGATATCAGCGCGCTTACCGGTTCGAGTGAACCATTCGCCAATGATCTCCTCGGTACGACCCTGAGTGTCGGCCGTTGGTCGGCTGGGGTAGAGCTCGGCGGTGTCAAAAATTGATGCCGTTGGCGCTGGCCCAGTCCATCTGGGCATAGCCTTCTTCAGCTGAATTTTGCTGCCCCCAGGTCATGGTGCCGAGGCAAAATTCCGAAACCTGCATGCCGGTCCGGCCCAGTGGCTTCATTTGCATTGTGTCAGTCTTCCTTCTTGTCCCAGGGGCGAGGGGTCAGGGGTGTTCCGTCGGCCCGCGCCTGTAGCAGGTGGTCGGCGAGTACGATTGCCATCATGGCCTCGGCCACGGGCACCCCGCGAATGGCAACGCAGGGGTCGTGACGGCCCTTGGTCACAACCTCCACGGCTTCACCGAAGCGGTTCAGCGACCGCCGCGGGGTCAGGATCGATGAAGTGGGCTTGATCGCCAGCCGGGCGACGACGGGCTGGCCGGTGCTCAGGCCACCGAGAATGCCGCCGGCGTGGTTGCTGGTGAAATGGGGAAGACCTTGGGCGTCCTGCTCCATCTCGTCCGCGTTACCGACCCCGTTAAGCGCGGCGGCAGCGAAACCATCGCCAATCTCAACGCCTTTAGCGGCGTTGATGGTCATCAGCGCAGCGGCAAGGTCGCTGTCGAGTTTGTCGTAAATCGGCTGGCCCAGACCGGCTGGCATACCGTCGGCGACCACTTCGATCACGCCGCCCGCAGAGTTGCCGTCCTTTCGAAGCTGATCCAGCGCTTCAGCCCAAGCGGTCGCCGCCTTGGCATCGGGGCAGAAAAAGGCGTTTTCGGCGACTTGATCCCAGTCCCACGCGCCGCGGTCTAGCCCATGACCACCCATGGCCACCAGCGCACCGCGCACGATAATCGGCGCGGGTGGCAGCTCGCGCAGGATCACCCGGGCGATGGCACCGGCGGCGACCCGCATCGCGGTCTCCCGGGCCGAAGACCGACCACCGCCGCGGTAGTCGCGCAGGCCGTACTTCTGCCAGTAGGTGAAATCAGCGTGGCCCGGGCGGAACTGATCCCGGATGTCGCCGTAGTCCTTCGAGCGTTGGTCGCCGTTGTGGATGATCAACCCAATGGGTGATCCGGTGGTGCGGCCTTCGAACACGCCGGAGACGATACTGACTTCGTCGCCTTCGCGCCGCTGGGTCACGTACTTGCTGGTGCCGGGCTTGCGCCGGTCGAGGTCGGGCTGAATGTCCGCCTCGCTCAGGCTGAGCCCGGCGGGCACACCGTCAACCACGCAGCCGATCTGTGGGCCGTGGCTCTCGCCGAAGGTGGTGAAGCGGAACAGCGTTCCGAATGAATTTCCGGCCATGGGCTGCCTCAGGCTTTCTTGGCGGCGGTCTCGGTGAGCAAATCGCCCAGCTCGCCGGCCTTTTCCATGGCGATCATGCCGTTGATGTTGGCGCCGCCGTCAACGTAGTGGATTTCGCCCGTCACTCCGTTGGACCAGGGCGAGATCAGGTACAGGCAGGCGTCGCCAACGTCCTGAATGGTGACGTTGCGGCGCAGTGGTGCGTTCAGCTCGTTCCACTTCAACATGGTGCGGAAGTCGCCGATGCCAGAGGCAGCGAGGGTTCGCACGGGGCCGGCAGACAGGCCATTCACCCGGACGCCGCGCGGCCCGAAGTCAGCAGCAAGGTAGAGCACAGAGGCCTCAAGCGCAGCCTTAGCCACGCCCATGACGTTATAGTTGGGCACGACCTTGACAGCGCCCTGATAGGTCAGGGTCACAAGCGAACCGCCTTCGTTCATCAGTGGCGCGGCTCGTTGCGCCACAGCCGTGAAGGAATAGACCGAGATATCCATGGTCAGCGCGAAGTTCTCCCGGCTGGTGCCCAGGTATTCGCCCTTGAGCTCGTCCTTGTTGGAAAAGCCGATGGCGTGAACGACGAAATCAAGGCTGCCCCACTTGTCTTCGAGAGCTTTGAACAGAGCATCGATCGAGGCGTCGTCGGTCACATCACAAGTGAGCATGTCGGCCCCGACCTGGTCCGCGAGTGGCGCCACGCGCTTTTCGAGGACATCGCCCTGGTAAGAAAAGGCCAGCTCAGCGCCTTCCCGCGCCGCGGACTGGGCAATGCCCCACGCAATGGACTTGTCGTTGGCCACGCCCATGATCAAACCGCGCTTACCGGCCAGAACGCCCGTGCTCATGCTCGTTTCCTTCCGTGAAAGATATCCTGTTTCGAGTTGCATCCGTTCTACCTTCTGCGGTCTGACCGGCGCAAGCGGGCGCGGCGCTTCTCAGCTCTGTTCCATCGGTTGCGGGCTCGATTTGACGCCGCTTCGCGGCTTACAAATCTCCCCCGCGCAGTCAAACGGACAGGCCGCGCTTCACGCGGCCTGACGTTTTTTCTGTATGGAGTTGCGCGACGCTTGGCCCCGCCGCGCGAAGCGCGGTCGGGGCAAGTCGGACAAGTCGTTGACACTCAACGCTCCGCTTTGCTTCAACAAAGAACTCCAACGCGCTCAAAGGGCCAAAAGCAGCGTGTTGAGCGCAAAGTAAACCGCAGAAGTTGCGCGTGTTGAGGGAGATTGCGCGGGAGATTTGAAAGCCGCGAAGCGGCGTCAAATCGAGCGCGCCACCCTCACTCGACGATGGCGTCTGGGTCAGCACTGATGCTTACGGCAGCACCGCTCTCAGCCCGCAGCGTCTCACCAATGGTTTCGTGCCGGATCAGCCCGAGCGCAGCCCCATCCACGGCCGTCAGGACCTCCCCTGCCTGCCGCTCTCCGGCAAACACGGCTTCACCCGCTTGCAGAGCTGCCTCGGCGGTGAGGGCCATCAGGCGCTTCTTACCCAGATTGCGGTACTTCATTCGCGCTGTGACTTCCTGCCCGACGTAACACCCTTTCCTGAAGTCCACCCTCCCGAGACGTTCGAACCCACTCTCCATCAGCAGCGCCTTGTTCGGCTTGAGATCGACCGGACCTTCGGGGACAACAGCGGCGATCCGGGCCCGGTCATAGTCCCGCCGATCATCCACTCCAGCGTTCAAATCGGGGCCCAGCACCCGCCATCCGAGGCGATCGGACCGGGGATCGGCAAAAGCCACTGCACCGTCGTCCATTCGCCACACCGGGCCGGTCGTCGCCATGATGCGGCTTTGGGGACTGTTGTTCGTCATCATGATGCTCGGCAGCCGAGGCCTGTGGCAGCACCACACCAACTGTCCAGTCTTCCATCAGCTGAAGGTCCACCGCCGCCCGCAGCTTGTACAGTCGCAGTCGCTTGTCGAAGTCGCTCCCCGTTGGAAAATCGATCAGGATCCGATCGCTGTCCGTGTAGCAAAGCACGTCGGCGAGCAGCTTCCCCTGTGGGGTCAGCAGCGCCGCGAAGGCAGCGCCACCAGCGTCGGCAGCCGCGTCCGCGCTCAGCAGTGTGTTTAGAAAATCGAAGCGGTCCTCGCCTGATACCGCGAGCACAGCGCGATCATCGAGCCGGCGCAGCGGCGCCGTCATCGGGGCCGTCGCCTCCCAGCCCCGGGTCACAGCCCAGCGGGTCACGCGCGGATCAGTCCTCGGCGTCACGGCCAGCCACCGGCGTAACCACGGGTCCGAATTCTTCTTCGACGCTGTCGCCGTTCTGGCTGAGCAGCACAGCGATCCACCGCGTTGCCGGGACCGAGGCGAAGATGATGGCAAGCATCACCGTGACCGGCACGGAAATCAGCATGCCGACAGGCCCCCAGAGGAAGCCCCAGAACGACAGCGACACCAGAATGATCAGCGGCGAGAGGTTGAGCGAGTTGCCGAGGAACCGGGGTTCGAGGAAGCTGCCGACCAGCTGCTGTACGCCGATCAGCAGACCCGTAACCACGAGGATGACCCAGGCGCTGCCGTCCCAGAACTGCAACACTGCCATGGCAGCGGGCAGCATGACCGCGATGATCGAGCCCACCACCGGGATGAAGTTCAGGAAGAACACCAGCATCGCCCAAACCGGCGCATAGTTGATGTCGAAGACCAGCAGGATGATGTAGGCCAGCACCGCCGTGATCAGGCTCATCAGCGTCTTCACGGCAAGGTAGGCCTGAATCTTCCGGCTGATGGTGCCGAGCATGATCCGCGCGCGGGAGTAGTCGTCGGCCCGGGGGAACAGATGCTTGAGTTTGGAGGAGAACCGCTGATCCTCGACCAGCATGAAAGCGACGTAGATCACCACAATCACCAGGTTCTGCGTCACCAGCCGCAGCTGCCCGGCGAAGTTGTTGGCGATGCCCAGAATGCGGTCGAACTGGTCCTGGAGGTTGATGTCGAGGGTCAGGCCCTCGGGCAGCAGCCCCTGCAGCAGGGCCAGCAGGCGGTTGGCATCGGCGGCATAGGCCGAGAAATCACCCAGCAATGACGAGAAACTCGCCAGCACGATATTGACCACAAAATAGGCGATCGACCCGATCACTCCCATGGCGAGCAGCAGGGACACCCATCGTGGCAGCTGGAACCCGCCCAGGTTCAGACCCGACATGAAATCCCGGAGGCTGGCGATCACGTACCAAACCACGATAGCCAGCACGAGGGGCAGCAGAAACGGCCGCCCCAACGCCAGCGCGGCCACCACGGCTGCAAGGATCAAAATGGCGGCACCGATGTTCAGGATCGACGTACGAACCGCCCCAGACGGCTTTCTGGATGTCATCGATTATGGTCTCAATGCTTCGGGATAAAGGGAGCTACATTCTGCGCCTTAGCCAGAATCATGCAACCACTTAGGCTGGTTTTGGCTCTTTTTTATGCGCAAGCGTTGAGGCAAAGTCTCAGTCACGCAGGCCGGGCCACCCGGTCACAGGGAAAACCGGAAGGAAAAAACCGTGAGCAAAGCCGTAATCATCCGCAAGACCGGGGGGTTGGAAGCCCTGACCATGGAAGACCGCGAGGTCGGCATGCCGGGCGAAGGCGAAATCCGGGTCCGCAACACCCACATCGGGCTGAACTTCATCGACGTTTACTTCCGGGATGGCCTGTATCCGGGCGAACTCCCCTTTGTCCTGGGGGCCGAGAGCGCGGGCGAGATCACAGACGTTGGCCCGGGCGTCGATGGCTTCAAGGTCGGAGATCGTGTGGGGAGCCTCGCCCCCGGCGCCTACGCGGAGGAGCGCCTGATCCCCGCAGACAAGGCTGTGCTGTTGCCCGAGGGCGTCAGCAACGAGGCCGCCGCCGCCGCCATGCTCAAGGGCATGACCGTGCAGTATCTGCTCAAGCAGTCCTACGCCATTCAACCCGGTCAGACCTGCCTGTTCCACTCCGCCGCCGGCGGGGTCGGCCTGCTCGCCTGCCAGTGGGCGCGCGCCATGGGGGTCAAGCTGATCGGCACGGCTGGCACGGCCGAGAAGTGCCAGCTCGCGCTCGATAACGGCGCCACCCACTGCATCAACTACCGCGACGACAATTGGGTCGAGCAGGTTCGGGACCTCTCAGGTGGCGGCGTGCCCGTGGTCTACGATTCCGTGGGGCAGTCAACGCTGGAAGGCTCGCTCGATTGCCTCAAGCCGCTGGGCTATTTCATCACCTTTGGCAACTCTTCAGGGGCCATCGCCGGGGTCGCGCCGTCGGCTTTGGCCTCGCGCGGCTGTTTATACATGCAAAGACCAACGCTTTTCGCGTATATTGCAACGCGGGCGCAACTCAACCGGGTTGCGGGGGATCTCTTTAGCGTGATGCAGTCCGGCGATGTCAATCCTGTCATCGGGCGGCGTCTTCCCTTTGCCGAGGTGGCAGAAGCTCACCGCGGCCTGGAGGCCCGTGAAACCATCGGGTCGACCATTCTCGAAATCTGAGGATACCCCGAGCCTATGCTGAAAGAATTCAGGGAGTTTATCGAGCGCGGTAACGTCATCGAATTTGCCGTTGCCTTCATCCTGGGTCTTGCGTTCAACGCCATCGTCAAATCGCTGGTCAACGACATGATCATGCCCGTTGTCGGGTTGATCACGGGTGGTGCTGATTTCACCAACCGCTTCATCGTGCTGGGCAGCGGCAGCTTTGACACGCTCGCCGCCGCACAGGAAGCCGGCGTCGCCACGCTCAACTACGGTGTGTTCATCAACACCGTGATCGAGTTCATCATCATCGCCTTTGTGCTGTTCATGATGGTGCGGACCTACAACCGCTTCCGCCGGAAGCAGGAAGAGGCGCCGGCCGAGCCGCCAGCACCGCCGCGTCAGGAAGTGCTGCTCGAAGAAATCCGGGACGCGCTGCGCAGCCCGGCGAGCTGATCCGGCGTCCGCGCCACACAAACAAAAGGGGAGCGTCGGCTCCCCTTTTTTTAGTTCCAGCGTTCGTGTGTCCGCCGAAGTCTCCGCCCGCGCCATTGACGTCGGCGCCTTCGCCCTCGTCCTTTGCCTCAGGCCCCGCTCAGCGTGCGCCGAACCGCATCGCTCCAAAGGGCGATTTTTCGGTCCCGGCGTTCCGCGTCCCAGCCCGGCTCGAACCGCTGATCGAGCTGCCAGCGCTGGGCGAAGTCGGTCTGATCGCCGTAGAACCCGACCTGCGCGCCGGCCAGATAGGCGACGCCCAGCGCTGTCGTTTCCGTGACTACCGGACCCTCCACCGCGGCGTCGAGCACGTCGGCCAGCGCCTGCATGGTCCAGTCGCTGGCGGTCATGCCACCGTCGACCCGCAGGATGGTGCGCGCCGCATCTGCCCAGTCCGCCTTCATCGCGGTGAGCAGATCGTTGGTCTGGAAGCACACGGCCTCCAGCGCCGCACGGGCAAATTCTGCCGGGCCGGAGTTCCGGGTCAGCCCGAAGATGGCGCCGCGCGCCTCACTGTCCCAGTGCGGGGCACCCAGGCCGGTGAAGGCCGGCACCAGAACCACGTCCTGCTCGGCATCGGCACTGTCGGCCAGTGCACCCGACTGGGCCGCGTTCTCAAGGATACCAAGACTGTCCCGCAGCCACTGCACGGCGGCCCCGGCGATGAAAATCGAACCCTCCAACGCATAGGTTGGCTCGCCGTTCAGGCGGTAGGCGAGGGTGGTCAGCAGCCGGTTGTTCGACGGCACGGCCTGCGCCCCGGTGTTGAGGACCGCGAAACAGCCGGTGCCGTAGGTCGACTTGAGCATGCCGGGCTGGAAGCAGCCCTGTCCCACCACAGCCGCGTGCTGGTCCCCGGCCATGGCCGTGATCGGCACGGAAGTCCCCTCACCGAGCAAGGCCGTGGTGCCGAAGTCGGCGGCGTTGTCGCAGACCTCGGGCAGCATGGCTTCGGGAATGTTGAGCATGGCCAGCAGTTCGGGATCCCAGCGCTGCTCGTGGATGTTGAACAGCAGCGTACGACAGGCGTTGGTGGCATCGGTGCGGTGAACCGCGCCGTCGGTGAGCCGGTAAAGCAACCACGTGTCGATGGTGCCAAAGGCCAGCTCTCCCGCCGTGGCGCGCGCGCGGGCGCCCTCGACGCTGTCCAGCAACCACGCCAGCTTGGTTCCGGAGAAGTAGGGATCGAGCAGCAGCCCGGTCTTGGCCGTGACCATGGCTTCGTGGCCCGCTGCCTTCAGCTGGGCGCAGAAGTCTGCCGTGCGCCGGTCCTGCCACACGATGGCGGGGTGGATCGGCTCCCCGGTTTCCCGGTCCCAGACGACCACGGTCTCGCGCTGATTGGTGATACCGATGGCAGCGATATCAGCCGCTGTCAGGCCCGCTTGCGCCACAAAGGCATCCCGGGTCACGTCGACGACCGAGCGCCAGATTTCGTCGGCGTCGTGCTCGACCCAGCCCGATTTCGGGTAAAACTGGGTGAACTCCTGCTGCGCCACGCTCAGGCTGTTGAAATCCGCATCGAACAGGATGGCACGACTGCTTGTCGTGCCCTGATCGATCGCCACTACCGCTTTTGCCACTGCCTCATCCTCCCCAAAGACGTACCAAGCCGGAGCGCTACCCTAAGGATAACGCCTGCGGCTCGCCAGCCCCGGGGCGGGAAACCGGAAGACATTTTCAGAATGCGGCTTCGTCGAGCCAGATGACTTCGTCAGCGCTCGACTTAACGGCTTCGAGCAGGCCCGAGGATCGCGGCAGCAACTGATCTGCGAAGAACCGCGCCGTAACCAGTTTGGTCGACAGGAAGCGGGTCTCGCTGTCGCCAGCGGCAAGCCGCTGCTGCGCTTCCAGCGCCTGCAGTGCCATGACCCAGCCCCCGGCGACCGTCCCCCAGAGCGTCAGGTAAGGCGTCGCACCGACGGCGGCGGAGGGCATGCTGTCTCCGGCGGTTTCCAGCAGATAGTTCGAGGCTGCTTCGAGGTCGGCGAGCGCCGGCTTCAGCCGCACGGCAATGGCGCGCAGGCTGAGGTGGTCGGAAGCCTCCAGCCGGTCGACGACGTTGGCCATTTCGGCCAGCATCTCACTGGCGGCCCGGCCCCGGTCGCGGGCCAGCTTGCGCCCGATCAGGTCCAGCGCCTGAATGCCGTTGGTGCCCTCGTAGATCGGCAGGATGCGGGCGTCGCGGTAGTACTGCGCCGCGCCGGTTTCTTCGACAAAGCCCATGCCGCCGTGGATCTGCACCCCGGTGGAGGCGATTTCGCAGGCGATGTCGGTGCCCCAGCCCTTGACGATCGGGGTCAGCAGATCGACCCGGCGCTGGGCGCGCGCGGCTTCATCGCTGTCCGCGTTTCCGGCGGGCCATGTCGATGTGGCTGGTGGCGTGGTAGGCGAGGCCACGGAAGGCTTCGACCTGCGATTTCATCAGCAGCAGGTTGCGGCGCACATCCGGGTGCTCGATGATGCGCACGCTGTCCTTCGACGTGCCACCGATTTTGGCCGACTGCACCCGATCCTTGGCGTAGGCCAGGGCGTGCTGGAAGGCGCGCTCGGCGATGCCCAACCCCTGAATCCCGACGCTGAGCCGCGCGTTATTCATCATGGTGAACATGCACGACATGCCGCCGTTTTCTGGCCCGATCAGGTAGCCCACTGCTCCGCCGTCGTCGCCGTACTGCATGACGCAGGTGGGGCTGGCGTGGATGCCGAGTTTTTCTTCGAGCTTGATGCATTTGGCATCGTTGCGCGCGCCGAGGCTGCCGTCGTCGTTGACCAGGAACTTCGGCACGATGAACAGGGAGATGCCCTTGGTGCCCGCCGGGGCGTCGGGGGTCCGGGCCAGCACCAGGTGGACGATGTTCTCGGCCAGATCGTGCTCGCCGAAAGTGATGTAAATCTTCTGCCCGAAAATGCGGTAGGTGCCGTCGGGCTGCGGTTCTGCGCGGGACTTGAGCGCGCCGACATCCGAGCCGGCGTGTGGCTCGGTCAGGTTCATGGTGCCGGTCCACTCACCAGAGACCATGCGCTCGAGGAAGGTGGCGCGCTGCTCGGGTGAGCCGTGGGCTTCGATGGTTTCGATCGCCCCCTGCGACAGCAGCGGGCACAGCGAGAACGACATGTTGGCGGCGAACAGCATTTCCTGCCCGGCGGCATTGACCGCCCACGGCAGGCCCATGCCGCCGATTTCGGCATCGTAGGCGGCGCCGATCCAGCCGGTTTCACGGTAGCTCCGGTAAAGCTCCGGGAACTTTTCGTAGGTCCGTACCACACCGTTTTCGAGGGTGCAGGCGGCCTGATCCGCGTCCCAGTTGGTCGGCGCGAGCTCCTCGGAGAAGAACTTGCCCCCTTCCTCGATCAGTTGCCCGACAAGGTCGCTGCTGGTGTCTTCGAGGCCGGGTAGGTCACCCAGTCGGTCGAGGTCGGCCAGCGTCTGCAGGGCAAATACGATGTCTTGGGTTGGGCTTTGATAGGTCATGGGACCGCCTCCCGGGCGTCTTTGATATCAGGCGCGAAGATAGCGAAGCCTGCTGCGCAATCAAGCAGTGACCGCTGTGACCAAAGCGCCAGCGGGTTCAGCCCCGCCGGTTGGCCGGATGACGCGCGCGGAGCTGGCCGAGGCTGGCCTCTCGCCACAGGATCACCAGCCCGGCGAGCACGATCAGAATAGCGCCCGTGTACTCATTCCACTGCGGCACCGCCCTGAACATGACGAAATCCAGCACCATGGCGCTGGGCAGGCCGACGTAGCGGAACGGACTGATAACGCTCAGCTCCCCGGTGCGCAGGGCGAGGGCAGAGAGATAGTAGGCGACGCTGATCAGCATGGCTGACAGCGCCAGCTTGACCCAGACCACGGCGCTGAAGTCAGCAAGTACGCTGAAATAGTCTCGGCCCTGCATCGTCGGCTGGAACACGTCGGGGAACAGGGGGGTAACCACGATGAAACAAACCACAGACGACAGCAGCACAAACACGGCGGCGTAGGTGGCGTTGTAGGCCGTGGGCAGTTTGGACGGGATGGCGCGGGCCAGCATATCGCGGATGGACAAGCCAAGGGCGGCGAACAGCGGCGCCAGCAGGATCCAGCGGAGCTGGCTGGCCAGACCGTTGCTCTCGCCCGGGGCTGGTGCACCGTAGAGCCGCGTTCCCAGCTCCGGCAGGAGTGCGCGCAGAAGTGGTTCGGCCATGGCGATCAGCAGGACCCCGACGAAGCCCAGCAACACCGCACTCCAGCGATAGCGGCCGACCTGCTCCCGCAGCACGATTGCGCCCAACGCCGTGGTGATGATCGGCGCGGTGAAGATCAGCGCTGCCGAGACCCCAAGAGAGAGAAACATCAGTGAAGTCAGATAGGGCATGGCGATCAGGCACTCGCCCGCGCCGAAAATCACCGTCCCCCGATCACGCAGACCCAACAGCGGGTTGGTGCGCAGCAGGGCGAGAATTCCGGCGGTCAGGATGATAACCACCAGCAGCGCGCGCATGCTGATCACGACGTAGATCGGCTCGTTGACGAACAGCTCTTTCATCAGGCTGTCGTTGATGTTGAAGAACAGGACCGCGAGCACGACGTACAGGACGGCCATCAGATTGTTGGGCATGAATGAAATGCCTCCCTCGCCGCCGGATCAGACAGGGGCAGGGGGCACTTGCCAAGCATGAAAAAGGCCGCGCAGATGAGCCCTGCGCAGCCTTGAAACTCTTGAGGTCAGCGACCCGGGTGCGAGGGGATTAGCCGTTGAAGGACAGAACCACCACGCGGTTGCCTTCGAGCGTGTCGCTCCAGGCTTCGGTTTCACCCGCACCCGAAACCGGGGTCACCATATCCATGTCCACGCCGTTGGCGACGAGGAATTCATAGACGGTTGCGGCGCGTTCTTCAGACAGGGTCTGGTTGTAGTCCTCCGGGCCGTCGACCGATGCAAAGCCGGTGTTGGTAAACCCAACCGCGCCGGAGTGCATGATGATGTCGAGGTTATCCAGGAGCACCTGCTCGCCCTCTTCGGTCAGATCCGCACAAGCGATCTCGAAGTGAACCATGATGTCGCAGACGGCGGACTTGTCGTGCACGTAACCGCCACTGGCGGTCCGCACCCACGATCCGGAGAGCGCAGCGGTGACGAAGTTGTGACAGTTGCCTTTACACTCTGCCGACGCAACGCCGGCAGTCGCAAAGGAAAAGACCAGAGCTGAAGCTGCAATAATCCAACGCTTCATTGTTTTTCCTTCAATTCAAGCCCGCGGCGAAGCCGAGGCATTCATGACAAAACAAGGTCACACTCAATTCTGCTTCCGGTGATCCTGACTTCGTTACTGCCCACCGAGGTGGATCGTCCGAAACCCGAAAGTTCAAACCGCGCTCATGGGCCACTGCACACCCACTCCCGCCTTGTGCAACCAAAATATCAACAAGCACCAGCTGAGACCCGTTCTCTTTTTGATACATGCAAAAATCGGTCAAAGCGTGGCGCAAACGTCACTTTCAGCAGTGCAAAAAGTCGAAAAAGCGACGAAAAATTACGCGAACAGTAGAAATTGCCGCGTTTGAGCCCTGTTTCAGCCTGTTTGGGCTGCTCCAATGGCTCGGGTTTTGTGGGCAAAAACCTGTAAAATCGGGCTGAAATTGCCCCTTTGGTTCCCACCCGTGGATGATTTCTCAGGTTTTGTGGATAAAACATCAGGACGACTTCCTGCGGATAACCACACGTCTGTTCACAGCGGGTTCTGATCCGAACATGCGGGTTCCACCCCGTCCGCTGGTGTCGAGTTTGGCGCGTTTCACCCCTGTTGGGTCAGGAAGTATGCCGCAGCTTTTGCACGCTTAAGTGCTAACTGCTTGTTGACATAATCTGAACCGTCCTGGGACGCGTAACCAACAATGTCATAGCGACCTGTCGATGCGTTGATGGCGATGGCGGTCATCTCCAGCGCGCGCTCAGCCTGCGCCGAAATGGCGTCGCTGCTGCCGCTGAACAGGACCGATGCAGAGAAAATAACCCCGTGCCCGGCTTCCAGCGCCGCCTGGATGAGGGTGTCGCAGTCCGCGCCGAGGATCATGGCCTGGTAGCCAGAACCGCCCGTCGCGATCAGGGCGCCTTCGCTGGTCAGGGCGAAACCCCGGCAGTGCGGCTGTCCGCTTTGCACGGCGGCGTCTGCCACGCGTGGTGAGGAGGGACGCGCCACCTCGGTCGGGCCGATGAGGATGGTTTCAGACGCCGGAATGGTAATCGAGCCTGCGCCTTCGCCGAGGAAGGTCTTTGCGCCCTCGGTATAAGACGCTGGATCAGCCCCTGTACCGGACTGAGCGCCGTTCTGGGCGCCATTCCGGGCGATGGTCACGGGCGAGGTCGCCGTCATCCGGCTCATCGAGGATTTGGACAGGATCACGCGCTCTGGCGTGCTGCCGCGACTCACCACGGTTGATGCAACCGGCTGCGCGCTGGCGGTCGGGGTCATGATGGTTGTCATGGTCTTCGCGCCGGAGAAGGGCAGAACATCCCGCGAGGCGTCAGCCAGTGGCCCAGCGACGCCCCCCACAGGCATGCCGTTGCTGACCTGAACCGGGTTCAGCCCATAGGCTGCGTAGTTGGGAACCGCGCCCGGGATCCCGGCGGCGGGCGCAAAGCTCTCGGCCACGGACGCCCCCCGCACGGGGATCAGCGTCTGTGCACCGGCAGCTTGAACGGCGCTGAAGGCTGCAACCACGACGGCAGCCTGCGCCAAACCATGAATAATGGCGTGTCTCATCAAAAATTGAGCCCTTTGAAATATTCGCGCAACGCAAATTGCAACGGCGGGACTTTGTTGGGTTCAACGGTACAAATACGCGGCCAGTCGGGCCAAATCCGTGGCTTTCACTGAAATCAGGGGGGGCGCTGTGTCGATTGGGTACCGAACCGCCCGACTTCGTTCTGATTTTTCACGTTATGCGCGTATTTCGATACATTATGCGCACGAGACGGAACACCCCAGTATGACGCTTTCTGCAACGCTATCCGTTATTATGCGCCCGCCATAGCGTTATGCTCATGAGCAGAATCAGCGCGCCGCCCTGGTGCGCTGCGCCGAGCGGAATCGGCACGGCGTAGAGCAGGGTCACGACCCCCAGAAGGTACTGTCCGACCACGGCCAGCAGGGCTGCGAGCGCCCAGAACCGGACCGGGCCGGGCCCGGCACGCCGGGCGACCATCACGGTGAAAATCGCGACCAGCAGCACGGTGACGCTGGCGAAAATGCGGTGGTGGAACTGGGCTGCGACCGGGTTTTCGAAGGGATTCCGCAAAAGGGGCAGGGACGACCGATAATCTGGCGGCACCAACCCGTCTCCCATGGTCGGAAATTCGTTGTAGACCAGTCCCGCATTCAGCCCGGCGACAAAGGCTCCCGAGACCAGTGTCGCCAGCACCAGCAGCAGCAGCGCGGTTGGCAGGTTGAGCCAGTGAGCGGCACTGAACGGCAGGGTTCCAGTCCGCGCCCGGACCCCCAGACCGACAAAGTACAGCAGGATGATCACCGCCAGCGACAGATGCGCCGCGAGCCGGTAGGCCGACACGTCGATCAGGTCGGTGTCGAAGCCACTGCTGACCATGTACCAGCCCAGAAAGCCCTGGAAGCAGATCAGGACGAAGCCGAAAACAGCGTGCGGCATCAGCCACGCCAGCTGTGGCCAGTGGCCCCGGAGCCGGGCAACGGCGAAGACAACCAGCCCCGCGAGGAAGGCCATCCCGATCAGGCGCCCCCAAAGCCGATGGATGTATTCCCACCAGAAAATCTGCTTGAAGCCCTCCATGCTGAGCGCACCAAGATGCTGCTTCTGATACTCGCCCGTGAGCTTGTATTCTTCGAAGACGCGCAGCCACTCGGCTTCGGACAGGGTGGGAAGGTGCCTGCGAGCAGGTTCCACTCCATGATGCTCAGACCGCTTTCCGTGAGCCGGGTGATGGCCCCGATCAGGGCCATGGCGAAGACCAGCGCGGCGGATCCCCAGAGCCATGTCAGCACGACGACCAGGCTGCTGGTCGAGGGCGCGGGCCCTGCGGGGTTGCTGGGTACAGCGCTGGCCGGAGCCGGAGAAGAGGAAGAGGGGGACGCGAAGCTCATATTGCCGTGAGTGCCTGTGGTTTGACCTTGTGCGGGCGCTGCCGTCTGGGGCCTATACGCCGTGTTTGGTTACACATAAGCTGCGTGGACGAAAGTCACAGGCGATTGAGCGTCGCAGGCAGCTGGCCTGCGCCAGGCTGGTTAGGGGGCTGGTCGGGGGCAGGTCTGGTCAGGTGAGCGGTTTGGAGTGGGAAATATGAAGGTGAGCGCATGAGTACGGGGAGAGGCGAGACCGTCTTTCACGCCGCCGGGTCGTGGCGGGGCTGGGGGCCTCTCTGGCTGGCGTGCTGGGTGGCGCACCTGCGCTGGGCCAGTCTTCCACCGCCACCGCCACCACCACCGCGTCGCTGAACGCCGCAGACGTGCGTCAGCGCTTTACCCGCACCTTTGAGACCGCGCAGCTGCCGGGCGATCTGGCGGCCATCGGCGCCCGGCTCGGCGCGCCCATGCTGCTGCGGGTGTTCAAGCAGGAGCGGGAGGTCGAAGTCTGGGTGCAGCCTGAGGATCAGCAGACCTTTGTGCTGTTCCGGATTTTTCCGATCTGTTTTTACTCGGGCAAGCTGGGGCCAAAGGTGAAAGAGGGCGACATGCAGTCGCCCGAGGGTTTCTACTTCGTCGGACCGGCGCAGATGCGTGCCAAATCGCAGTACCACCGCGCCATCGATTTCGCCTTTCCCAACGACTATGACGCGGCGCAGGGCTATACCGGGACCGAGCTGCTGATCCATGGCAACTGTGTTTCCAGCGGCTGCTACGCCATGACCGATCCTTTCGTCGAGCAGCTCTACGAACTGGGTTCAGCGACAGCAGCAACGGCGGCGCAGGGGTTCTGGATCCACGCCTTTCCCCTTTCACATGACCGCCGAGGCCCTCGCGGGTCAGCAGGACAGCCCGTGGCAGGGGTTCTGGGCGCAGTTGAAGGCGGGCTATGACGCCTTTGAGACCCGCCGCATTCCGCCGCATGTCCGGGTCGAGGGCGGTCGCTACGTGGTCGCGGAAGTCTGAGCAGAAGACCATCTGAAGAGACATGACGAAGGGGGGTCGTCCCGGCCTTGCATGATCGCCCGTTGTCGGTGGTGAGCGGAGTCGTCCCTCGATTATTGCAACAGCCGGATGCACAGGTTGCAGACCCCCGGCGGTTGCAGCGCACCCTCTGCGTCCCTAATTAGCAGTCGTAAGCGAGGAGTGCTAATCGGCGCCCCCGCCCCGTATCCGGGACTATTTATTAACTTCATAAGTATGGAGAGGGACAGATGAAGTTTCGTCCATTGCACGACCGCGTTCTGATCAAGCGGCTCGACAGCGAAGAAAAGACCGCTGGCGGCCTGATCATTCCCGACACTGCCAAAGAAAAGCCGATGGAAGGCGAGGTCATCGCCGTCGGTGAAGGTGCCTACAACGACGATGGCGACCGCATCAAGCCGGACCTCAAGGCCGGTGACAAGGTTCTGTTCGGCAAGTGGAACGGCACCGAGGTCAAGATCGACGGTGAAGACCTGCTGATCATGAAAGAAAGCGAAATCATGGGCGTGCTCGAAGCCTGAGTTTCGCCGCCGATGATCACTTCAATCTGATATCGAATTAAGAAGGAGCCTCACTCATGGCTGCAAAAATCGTAAAGTTCGGCGGTTCCGCCCGGTCCAAGATGCTGGACGGCGTGAACACCCTCGCCGACGCTGTGAAAGTCACCCTCGGTCCGAAAGGCCGTAACGTCGTTCTCGACAAGGCCTATGGTGCACCGCGCGTGACCAAGGACGGCGTCTCCGTCGCCAAGGAAATCGAACTCGAGGACAAGTTCGAAAACATGGGCGCACAGATGCTGCGCGAAGTCGCCTCCAAGACCAACGACGTGGCCGGTGACGGCACTACGACGGCGACGGTTCTGGCTCAGGCCATCGTCAACGAAGGCGCCAAGTCCGTTGCCGCCGGCATGAACCCCATGGACCTCAAGCGCGGCATCGATTCCGCCGTTGCCAAGGTCGTGGACAAGCTGCACGCCATGTCCAAGGACATTTCCACCAACGAGGAAGTGGCTCAGGTCGGTACCATCTCCGCCAACGGTGAAGTCGAAATCGGCTCCATGATCGCGGAAGCCATGCAGCGCGTCGGCAACAACGGTGTGATCACCGTCGAAGAAGCCAAGTCGCTGGAGACCGAACTCGATGTCGTCGAAGGCATGCAGTTCGACCGCGGTTACCTCTCGCCGTACTTCGTGACCAACACCGAAAAGATGGTCACTGAATTCGACGATCCGCTGATCCTGATCCACGAAAAGAAGCTGTCTTCGCTGCAGCCGCTGGTTGGCATTCTCGAGGCTGTGATCCAGTCCTCCCGTCCGCTGGTGATCATCGCCGAAGACGTCGAAGGCGAAGCGCTGGCGACGCTGGTGGTCAACAAGCTGCGTGGCGGCCTGAAAATCGCTGCGGTCAAGGCGCCTGGCTTCGGTGACCGCCGCAAGGCCATGCTCGAAGACATCGCGATCCTGACCAACGGTACCGTGATCTCCGAAGACGTCGGCATCAAGCTCGACAACGTGACCCTCGAAATGCTCGGCACGGCCAAGCGCGTGGTGATCAACAAGGAAGAGACCACCATCGTTGACGGTGCCGGCGACAAGGACGCGATCGAAGGCCGTTGCGCCCAGATCAACGCCCAGGTCGAAGTCACCACGTCCGACTACGACCGTGAGAAGCTGCAGGAACGCCTGGCCAAGCTGTCCGGCGGTGTCGCCGTGATCAAGGTTGGCGGTGCGACCGAAGTAGAAGTGAAGGAACGCAAGGACCGCGTTGAGGATGCGATGAACGCAACCCGCGCTGCTGTCGAAGAGGGCATTCTGCCCGGCGGCGGCACGGCCCTGCTCTACGCCACTCAGGTGCTCGACGGCATGGAAGGCGAGAACGCCGACCAGACCGCAGGTGTCGCCATCGTTCGCCGGGCGCTGCAGGCGCCGCTGCGTCAGATCGCCGCCAACGCCGGTGTCGAGGGTTCGATCATCGTCGGCAAGCTGCTTGAGGGCGGCAACGAAAGCCAGGGCTTCAACGCCCAGACCGAAGAGTACGTGGACATGATTGCCACCGGTATCGTCGACCCGACCAAGGTTGTCCGTACCGCTCTGACCGATGCGTCTTCGGTGGCAGCGCTGCTGATCACCACCGAGGCTATGGTCTCCGACGCACCGGCGAAGGACGCACCGGCTGGCGGTATGCCGGGCGGCATGCCCGACATGGGCGGCATGATGTAAATCACCGCGTTGGCCGACCCCGGGTTTTGGGGTTGGTGCAGAGATCAGGGCGCTGGAGTCTCGGCTTCAGCGCCCTTTTTCGTGGCCGCAGTCGGGGTCGGGCTGGGCTGGGGTCGCATAATGCTGCGTGCCACTGTGTCATAAAGGTCGACGCCCTGGCTGGGGATAAGGTGCTGTTCTGAGGCTGAATTTTCTCCGTGAACAACGCCAAGGCTGCGCTTGTGTCACTGGGATGCCCATTCTGGATTCGGGAATCATTCCAGATGGATTCGCGCAAAAAGAAACTGCAAAAAATACGGGCTTTCAGGGCTAATCTTGGCACCGTCCACCCGGCCGGATCAGGCCCGCACTTCAGTTGGCCAGAGTCGCCGCTGCGTAGCGATGACTCATGATTTGATGTTGGTCCTCGCGCCCCCTCCGACCCCCTGTTGATAGAGTTGCGGCCCTTCAGGAATTGCAGCGGATGACGCAAAGGGCCTTTCATTCACGCGGCATTTCATCAAGGTTTTGCGGGTCGAAGCTTAGTTGGGGTGCAGCGTGAACGAGGGCGAAACAGCTCCGCAAAATGGTGTTCAGATTTTGGGCGTCGATGATCGCGGGCCTTTGGGGCCAGCGTTCTGGTACTGGCGTTTGCTCTGGCAGGGCCGTGTGGTCGGCCAGAGCGCGCCGGGCCAGACCTTTGCCACCAAGGCGGAAGCCTACGAAAACTATAAACTGGCGACACGCGCGATGGAGCACCAGCTCGGGCGGTCGACCTGGCGGGTTGGCACGTCCATCCCCGTGGGTGAGGCCGCGCGGCCAAGCTGGCGCTGAGGGCTGGCCGACCGCCTGTGTGGCGGGGGCGACCACAGCGCGATGCTGCGCTTCGAAAATACGGGGCATCATACGCAGCGCGATGCTGTTACACCGCTTCCACCGGCACAGTACAGCTACAACAAGTACACGCGCTTCAGGGAAGCTGTGACAGCCGGTCCTTGAGCAGCTGCCAGTAACCCGCGACATCGACGTCGCGCAGATAGAGCACGTTGGCCGGGCGGTCGGTGACCCGCCACCAGTCTGCCACTGTCATCCCCCGGGTCAGGGCGGAGCCGGTTTCGATCTCGACGTTGATATGGCGCCCGCGGTAGAGGTCGGGCCGCAGCAGGTAGGCGATGACGTTGGGGTCGTGCAGGGGGCCGCCTTGCGAGCCGTATTTCTCCACGTCGAAGCGCTCGAAAAAATCGAGCAGGCCGGCCGTTGCCGGGCCGGTGGCGTTGGGCATGGCGCGAAAGTCGGCGATGATGGCGTCGCTGGTCAGGGTCTGGTGGGTCAGATCCAGCGGAATCATCACCACTGGGCGCACCGCAGTGCATGACCAGGTCGGCGGCTTCTGGATCGACGTAAATGTTGAACTCGGCCGCTGGGGTGGTGTTGCCGCCTTCGAACAGGCCACCGCCCATGAGCACGATTTCGCGCAGGCGAGGGCCGATTTCGGGCGCCTGACGCAGGGCCTGCCCGAGATTGGTCAGCGGCCCGAGGGCGCAGAGGGTCAGGGTGCCGGGCGCGCTGTCCATGATCGTCTCAATGATGAAATCGACGGCGTGGCCTTCAGCCAGCGGCATGGTGGGCTCGGCCAGGTCGTAGCCATCGAGACCGGTCTTGCCGTGGACGTATTCCGCCGTGACCAGTTCACGCTCCAGCGGGGCGCTTGCGCCGGCGAAGACCGGGATGTCGGCGCAGCCCGCCAGCTCGCACACGATCCGCGCATTGCGGCTGGTCAGGGCCAGTGGAACGTTACCGGCAACGCAGGTGACGCCGCGCACTTCAAGCTCGGGTGAGGCGAGGGCAAGCAGGATCGCCAAGGCGTCATCCTGGCCGGGATCGGTGTCGATGATGATGGGACGGGGCATGGGTGGGGGTCACTCCGGGACCGTGATAGGGAGTGGGCGGCAGTCTTCAGCATTTTGAGGCGTGGGTCCAGCGGTCTGGGCTCGGCGGTCGGGGTCGTGGCTCATGGTTCATGGAGGCCAAGATTTCGGTTGCGCCGACTTGTCCCCGACCGCGCTTCGCGCGACGGGGCCAAGCGTCGCGCATTTTCCATGAAAATGCGAAAAGACGTCAGGCTGCGAGAAGCGCGGCCTGTCCGTTTGACTGCGCGGGGGAGATTTGTAAGCCGCGAAGCGGCGTCAAATCGAGCACTCGAGCATTTGCGCTCAAAACGGCTTCGCTGTGAGCTCAACACGTGTTGGGGACCTTTGATGGAGAACGATACTGAACGCCTTTCGACAGGCTCAGGCTGAAAATCACGTGTTGAGTGTCAAAAGAACAGGTGGCGGGCTCGGTCCTCGGCCGCTTCGCGGCCTTCGGCCCTCCCCCGCGCAAACCAGCGTCGGAGCACAATGCCCCGGGAAAGCCCTCAGTCCAGCACCGCCAGCGCATTGAAGCAGTCATCGATCTTGGTGCCATCCCCCTTCTGACACGTGGTCACATCCACCACTTCGAAGGCCTCAAAGCCAGCACAGCCCTGCTCGATATCCAGGGCGGCTTCGGCAAAACGCTCCTTGCCGGTGCGGGGGTTCTTGAAGGTCACCCGCCGGCTCGTGCGGTACTCGCCCCGCCCGTTCAGAAACTGAACCTCCAGCTCCACCTTCTTCAGATCCACTTCAAAGCCATTGCCCAGCCCGAAAATCAACGTGCAGCGGTTGGCCTTGTCCACGGACTGCCGCGCCTCCTCAGTGCCAGCTCCAGCAGGCCGGAGCCGGTCCCACCCCCCTCAGGATCGGTCGACCAGGTGCCGTTGGAAAACAGATAAACCCGCGCGCCATCGGCGGTAAATGCAGTCTTTTGCGCGGTTGCCACCCGGCCAGCGATCAAGGCAATGACCGTGGCAAGGAGCAGGATCAGCAGGCGCCACATAACGAAAGCCTCCGAAGTTTTACAACTTAATAGGGTAAATCTACCGATATATCCAACGTTAAATGCCTGCGCGCGCGCCAGTTCTGACAAAGCGTCGCCTTGACGGAACGACCCGCGCGAGGCACTTCCACTCGCAGGAAATCAAGGACGCATTCCAGTCAATGACCGCCATCGAAAACATTCGTAACTTCGCCATCATCGCCCACATCGATCACGGCAAGTCGACCCTCGCCGACCGGCTGATCCAGACCACCGGCGGGCTGACCGACCGTGAGATGAAGGAACAGGTGCTCGACAGCATGGAGCTGGAGCGCGAGCGCGGCATTACCATCAAGGCGAACTCGGTGCGGCTGAACTATCAGGCGCAGGATGGCAAGGACTACGTGCTCAACCTGATCGACACCCCCGGGCACGTCGATTTCGCCTACGAAGTGTCCCGTTCGCTGTCCGCCTGCGAGGGTTCGCTGCTGCTCGTTGATGCCTCCCAAGGGGTGGAAGCCCAGACGCTGGCCAACGTCTACCTCGCGCTGGAAAACGACCACGAAATCATCCCGGTGCTGAACAAGGTCGACCTGCCAGCCGCCGAGCCTGAGCGCGTGCAGCAGCAGATCGAAGACGTCATCGGCCTCGACGCGTCCGACGCCATCCACGTCTCCGGCAAGACCGGCGAGGGCGTCCCCGACGTGCTCGAAGCCCTGGTGGAGAAGATTCCAGCCCCGATCGCCAACCCCGACGGCCCGCTGAAGGCGCTGCTGGTCGACAGCTGGTACGATGTCTACCTCGGCGTGGTCATCCTCGTGCGTGTGGTCGACGGCACCGTCCGTAAGGGTATGAAAATCCGTCTGATGGAGACCGGCGCCAGCTACGACATCGACCGCGTCGGCGTCTTCACCCCGCACCGGACCGAAACCGGCGTGCTCGGCCCGGGCGAGCTGGGCTTCATCACCGCAGGCATGAAGGCCGTCGGCGACTGCCAGGTCGGCGACACCATCACCGAAGAGCGCAAACCAGCGAACGAACCGCTGCCGGGCTTCAAGCCCTCGGTCCCCGTGGTGTTCTGTGGCCTCTACCCGTCCGAAGCCGCAGACTTCGACAACCTGCGCGAGTCGCTGTCCAAGCTGGCGCTCAACGATGCGTCGTTCCAGTTCGAGACCGAAAGCTCGGCCGCGCTGGGCTTCGGCTTCCGCTGCGGCTTCCTCGGGCTGCTGCACCTCGAGATCGTGCAGGAACGGCTCAGCCGCGAGTTCGACCTCGACCTCGTCACCACCGCACCATCGGTGGTTTACCGGCTACACCTGACCGACGGCACCGAGATGGAAATGCACAACCCGGTCGATATGCCCGACGTGCAGCGGGTCGAGTACATCGAAGAGCCGTGGATCAAGGCGACCATCCTCGTCCCCGACGAGCACCTCGGCCCCGTGCTCAAGCTGTGCGAGGAGCGCCGCGGCGTGCAGCAGGACATGAGCTACATGAACAACCGCGCCGTGGTGGTCTACAAGCTGCCGCTGGCCGAAGTCGTCTTCGACTTCTACGACCGGCTGAAGTCGATCTCGCGCGGCTACGCCTCCTTCGACTACCAGATCGACGGCTACGAGGAAGGCAACCTGGTCAAGGTCTCGATCCTGATCAACGGGGAACCGGTCGACGCGCTGGCCATCATGGTCCACCGCGACAAGGCCGAGAGCCGGGGCCGCGACCTCTGTGTCCGCCTCAAGGAGCTGATCCCGCGACAGCTGTTCAAAATCGCGATCCAGGCTGCCATCGGCGGCAAGATCATTGCCCGCGAGACCCTGTCCGCCCTGCGCAAGGACGTGACCGCCAAGTGCTACGGCGGCGATGCCACCCGGAAGCGCAAGCTGCTGGAAAAACAAAAGGCGGGCAAGAAGCGCATGCGCAACATCGGCAATGTCGATATCCCGCAATCAGCCTTCCTCGCCGCGCTCAAAATGGGTGACGACTAGCGCCACTTAACCGCGTCGGGCTGACATTGGTCGGCCTGACGCGAACCCAGGCGAACCAAGCCCAACCTAGTCCAGCCCAGCCCAGCCCCGTTCGTTTTGCCTTCCGGCTTCGGTTTCCTGCCTTCAGGGCGTGCGGGGGCGCCGATACCGACCCAGATAGAGCAGACCAGCACCGATCAGCCCGGCAAAGATCCACGGCGGCAGAGAACCTAGTCCGCCTGGCATCCAGTCGCCCGAGCCGGGCCCGGCCAGCAGGGTCGACAGATCACGCAGAGTGAGCAGCCGTGTCCACGACCCGCCAAAGGCGGCAAACATGCCCTCGATGACCAGCTGCACGACGGCGATGGCCATGAAAACACTGCCCCAAATCCAGATGATGAGTCGCATAGTTGCTCCGTTATGGCCCACGATAAGAGCTATACACCAATCACAGGGGTAATACAGGTCAGCAGGCATTGCGCGGGGCGGGTTTATTGTCTAACCAAACGCTCACGCGGTGAGGTGGCCGAGTGGCTTAAGGCGCTCGCCTGGAACGCGGGTATAGGGGAAACTCTATCGTGGGTTCGAATCCCACCCTCACCGCCATTCTTTCTGAATTTTCCTGAATTTCTGGTCTGATGGGCTGATCGGGGTGATTTCAGCGGTCATCAGTGACGCGGAGCGCGCGACACCCAACCCAGCCTGAAGCGCTGCAATGAAGGTGCACAAGTCCCCATCTGTCTTGACCGGGAAAGGCTGGTCTGGTCGTCTGCCATGGGCTTTAGTCGTTTGGTCCTGAAATCCTCGAAATCCTCGGAACCTCTGAACCTTCGAAACCTCGGAACCCTTTATCACTGGGCAGGACCAAATGACCCAAGCCATTGTCGAACTCGAAATCCGTCTCGAGCATCAGGAAGCCGCGCTCAACGACCTCAGCGACATCGTTGCGAAGCAGCAGCGCGTGATCGATCGCCTGCTCGCCGAAGTCCGTCACCTCAGCTCGGTGCAGGCGCAGGACGCCGCGACCCCGGGCAGCGCAGCGGATGAAGCCCCGCCGCCGCACTATTGAACCATCGGTTGGCGCGCTTAATCAGACATCTGTCTGAACCTGAGACGATATTCAATTCGTTAAAGCTAAAACATTAAGTTAGTCTGAAGCGGTTCATTGCCGCGCCCTGTCCTGTGTCCGCTGTCGGCAAAGGTGAACGACGCAAGCGACATCTCAGAACAGGAGAAGCACAATGGCTGCCCTCGCAATGGTAATGCCGATTCTGCCCGGCAAAAAAGACAAGTGGCTGAAGATGATCGAAGAGATCAACAGCCCCGCCGCCAAACCCGATTTCGATGCTGTCCGGGAAAATGCCGGCCTGCACGAGCGTACATTCCTGCAAGAAACGCCCATGGGAGATTTTGTGATCCTCACTTACGACGGCGATGACCCCATCGCTGGCTTCGGTCAGATCATGCAGACGATGGACGAAGATTTTGCCGCCTTCGCGCTCGACGTCCATGGTCTTGACGCTTCGGCGCCGCCGCCGCCCATGCCGCGGCTGGTGTACGACAGCCGTTCGTAGGCCCGTCACCCCCTAGGCCCGTCACCGTCACCAGAGGGTAGCGCAGGACCGCTGAGGGTAAGGGCCCTCAGTCGGTCGTTGCTCCCGCCCCGCGCCCTGCTATTCTCCGACGACAAATCCCCTGGCGGAGAGAGCAGGAGTGCGGGCAAATGACTGAGACCAAGGCCTATCACGACGTTGGCGGCGATGACTTCGGCCCGGTGCCGATGATCGATGGCGAGTATCAGCTGTGGGAGAAGCGGGTCGATGCCATGATGCGGCTGCTGTCCTCGCCCGGTGTCGCGCTGATGCGGGTCGACGAGCTGCGTCGCGGGATCGAGACGCTGGGCGAGGCCGCCTACAACGCCGAGCCCTACTACGGCAAGTGGGCGCGGTCGCTGGCCAAGATCATGGTCGAGAAGGGCGTGCTGACCCAGGACGAGCTCGACGCAAGGATCGCCGCCCTGCGCGCCGAGCGGGGATTGCCCGAATGACGGCGGCGCAGTTTGACGTCGGCGACCGGGTGACGGTCCGTGATCTGGCCGCCGAGACCGGGCTGAGCGGGCATATGCGCGCGCCGGTCTACTGCCGTGGGCACAGCGGTGAGGTCGAGCGGCTGTGCGGTGTGTTCGGCAACCCGGAAACGCTGGCCTATGGCGGTGACGGCAGCCCGCCCCAGCCGCTGTACCGGGTCCGCTTCCGTCAGGCAGAGGTCTGGCCCGACTACGTCGGCCCCGCCGCCGACACCATCGAAATTGAGATTTACCAGCACTGGCTGAAGGCAGCGACGCCATGACCATGACCTCCGCAGGACAGGATCATTCCCACGATCACGATCACGATCACGACCACGACCATGATCACGACCATGATCACAGCGCGATCGAGGCCGAGGATACATCGAATTCGGACACCGCACTGCTGGCAGACGCGCTCCGGCTGGTGCTGATCGAGAAGGGTATTTTCACGGCGGCTGACGTACAGGCGCAGCTCGACCTGATGGAAACCCGCTCGGACCGCAACGGGGCGCGGTTGGTCGCCCGCGCGTGGCAGGATCCGGCGTTCAAGGCGGCGCTGCTCGAAGACGGGGCCAAGGCGGCGCTGGATGCTGGTTTCGATATGAAGGGCACGCCGCTGGTGGTGCTGGAGAACACCGACGCGGTGCACAACGTCGTCGTCTGCACCCTCTGTTCCTGCTACCCCGTGACCCTGCTGGGCCCATCGCCGGAGTGGTACAAGTCCAAGGCCTACCGCGGCCGTGTGGTGCGGGATCCGCGCTCGGTGCTCGACGAATTCGGGACGTCGATCGGTGCTGACCGTGAAGTGCGGGTGCACGATTCCACCGCCGACATGCGCTATATGATCCTGCCGAAGCGGCCGGCGGGCACGGATGATCTGTCCGAAGCCGCGCTGGCGGATATCGTCACCCGCAACGGCCTGATCGGCGTTGCCGAAGTCTGAGACTGCGGTATCGCGGGGTGTGCGGGCGGGGGCGACCTGCGCCCTAGCCGTCGAGCAGGACCTCGCCCTCGACTTCAATCGCGAAACCCATGGGCAGGGCCGCGACGCCGATGGCCGAGCGCGCGTGCCGGCCCACGTCCGGCCCGAAGGCTTCGAGGATCAGATCGCTGAAGCCGTTGACCACAAGATGCTGTTCAGTGAACTGCGGGGTCGAGGCCACCATGCCAAAGACCCGCACCCAGCCGCTGACCCGCGACAGCTCTCCGATTTCGGCCTTGAGGTTGGCCAGCGCAGACAGGGCGATGTCGCGCGCGGCGTCGTAGCCTTCCTGCGTGGTCATATCGGCGCCGAGCGTGGCGAAGGGGCCATTGATCGCGCCTTCGGCGCTCTGCCGTGGGTGGCCGGAAATCAGGGCGCGGTTGCCCCGGACGTTGATGAAGGAAAACGGCAGCTTCATCCCCGGTGCGAGCTTGATGGGGTCGGGCAGTTGCAGGCCCAGGGCGGCGATACGGTCTTCAGGCGTGGTCATGGTGGCGATACCCCAATGCTAAAGGTGGCGGGACGAGTTGCACCGAGGCTAACCGCGCCACCGGGTTCGTCAAGCATCCTGAGGCTGCGCCTGACGCCAGCGTTCAGGCGGCCTGCTCAGGCGAAGCGCTCGCCACGGACGAAGCCCACGCGGGTGGTGGGGAAGTACTGCAGCGGGACGCCGAGATCGTTGATTTTGTCGATCACCGCCTGCGAGACGGTGCCGTAGATTTCGATGGTGAAACTCTCGGCAAGGTCGGCATGCCTGCCCACGTAGTCGACGACCGGCGGGTTATCGGCGTGGAACAGGAAATCGTCGCTCCGCCGGTATACTTCCGACCAGACCAGCTTGTGCGGGTCGGTGCTGTCCTGATCGAAGTTGTGGAACAACATGCCCGGCTCGCTGGCCTCGACTTCGGCGTCGACACCGGCCGCGAGATCGAGGTAGGCGTCGAGCTTGCCGGGGCTGACCGTGATGCGGGCGAGCAGGATAAAGGGGTTGGTGCCGTCAGAGACTGTTGCTGACATAGTTCATTTCCTCGGTGTGGTTCGTTAGTCGGGGGGTCAGGCTGGCTGGCTCGGGTCATTGCCGCCGCCACTGCTTTCGTTCACTGAACCTCCGGTATTCAGCTTGCTCGACATCATCAGCGCGGCGGCGATGATGGCCCAGGCAATGCCGAGGATGATCATGCAGGCGGTGATCGATACGGACTTTGCGATGAAGCCGATGATCGGCGGGCCGAACAGAAAGCCGGCGAAGGCGAGCAGGTTGACGTCGTTGACCGCAGCGATCGCGTTATCGGTCTCCTCGCGCGCTGCCACCCCGAACAGCACCGGGATGAAGTTGGCGGTGAAGAAGCCGAAGAAGCCGAAGCCGACAACGATCAGGTAGGGGTTCCCCAGCACGGCCGTTACCAGAAAGATCACGCATCCGAGGATCATGCCCCAGCCCGCGACCAGCACTTCGCCGAAGCGGTTGATCAGGGCTTCGCCGTACAGACGGGAGACGATTTCAGCAACGTTGAAGGCCATGATGCCGGTCCCGCCGAGCGCGATCGCCAGCCCGAGATCCCGGGTCAGCCACAGCGCCGACCAGTCGAGGATGATCGAAATGGTCGCCATCGACAGGGCGGCCAACCCACCAAGGAACAGCACCAGTCCCGAGGGCAGGCGGAAGCCGGGACTCTCGATCGGGTCAAAGGTGACGGTGCGGAACGGCACGAAAAAGATGAACAGGCCGACGAGGATGGTGAGCACGAACAGGCCGCCGAACACGAAGGCCGGGGGCATGGCCAGTGCCTGGCTGATCATGCCGATGACCAGTCCCGACAGCGAGCCCGCGGAGAATGAGGCCCAGTGCAGCGGCTGCAGGCGACGCCCGGAGCGGTTCTCGGCTTGCGTAATCACCGCCAGCGTCGAAGGCTGAATCACCCCGAAGGCGAGGCTGAGCGGGGCGGCGAGTACGATGAACAGCGTGGTATTCGGCGCGAACACCCAGATGATCAGCGCAAAGGCGAAGACCACGACCGCCAGCCCGGTAATCCTCGGCCCGAAGCGGGGCAGCAGCACGTGACTGACGAACAGCATGGAGGCGAGGCTGAAGATCCCGAACATCAGCAGGGCAAAGCCGAACATGTCGTACTCGATGCCGAGCAGGTCGACCTTCCACGGGATGTAGGACAACCAGCATCCATAGCTGACTAGACAGATGATGACCGCGAGGCGGCTTCCCCAAATCATACGATCGACCACGGGTTTTCTCCCTGTTTGCCTTTTATTCCGGGCCGTCGCCCGGTGTCCGAACCAAACACACTGTGGGCGAAATGCTAAGGCGAAAACCATGGAGATGAGACGGGTGACGATGGATTGATAGAACCGGGTCTTTGCGAGGCAGGTGTCTCGAGGTTCCGGGCTGTTTTTGCCCAATCGGCAGGCAGACCCGTGTCGCTGCCCGGCCTCTGGCTGCGCCCGGATGCTGTCGCGTCGGCCGGGGTTCCGGCTGTCGAGCGGGCCGGGGTTCCGGCTGTCGTGCCGGCCGGGGTTCCGGCTGTCATTCCGGCCGTGGCACGGGGCGGCTTTTATTCCGCTTTTACTTTTCCGAGGATCAAAGGCAGACTCAGGGCCTGATTTACGGGAGAAAACGCCATGAGCGAACGACAGGGTGGCTGCTCGTGCAAGGCCACGCGCTACAGGTTGACCGAGGAGCCGATGTTTACCCACGTTTGTCACTGCAGCATCTGCAAGCGGCACACGGGCACGGCCTTTGTCACCCACATCTTTATTGAGCGCGCGCATCTCGAGGTGACCGAGGGTCGGGTGGAGGCCTACGCCGGGCAGACCGGCAGTGGCGCTGAGCACTGGGTCTACCGCTGTCCCGATTGCCTGTCGGCGCTCTACAGCCACTACGCTGGCAACGACCAGATTGCGCTGGTCAAGGGCGGGACGCTCGACGACCCGGCGTCATTGCCGCCCGGCGCGCACCTGTGGGTTGAGAGCAAGGTACCGTGGATCGAGATTCCGGATGGCGTGCCGGCCTTTGACCAGAACTATGTTGCCGCCGAGGTCTGGCCCGCTGCCTCCATGGAGCGGCGGCGCAAGGCAGGCTGGGGCTGATCCGCGCGCTGTCTTCGGCCTGATTGCTGTGGCGGCTTGTTTCCCGTTTTCTTGAGGCCCTTTCGCTCGCTTTCGCCTGTTTTCACTGAACTGCAACCCGGACCCTGACATGGATCAACTTGCCCTCGCCGAAGCTTTCTTTTCCGCCCGGCGCACCAAAGACACCTTGCCGCTGATCGCCCTGCCCGCCGACCCGGATCGCGCATGGTTGCGCGGTCTGCCGGAGCGGCACGCGCGCTGGCTCCGCAGTCAGGGTGCTGATCTTGACGGAGCCGGGCTGGTGCTTCCGTTCCCGGCGAGGATGGCAGCCTCGAAGCGGTGTATTTCTCCCCGACCAGTCACGCCGGAGACAGCTGGCGGCTTGCGCATCTGCCCGCCAAGCTGCCGCCGGGTCGTTACGCGCTCGAGGATGAGGCGGGTCTGAGCCGAGGGGCGGCGACACAGGCCTGTTTCGGATGGGCGCTGAGCCAGTGCCCCGACCGGCGGTATAAATCTGACGGCGCTGATCAAGGCGGCCGCGGCAGGTCGCCGGGCAACGGCGCCGCAGGCGGAGGCGCCGGCCGTGCTGGTCTGGCCCAAGGCAGCCGATCGGGGGAGGTCTCGGCCTGGCTCGAAGGGGTGGTCATGGCCCGACGGCTGGTCAACACACCTGCTGAAGACATGGGGCCGGCGGCGCTGGCCGAGGCGGCGCAGGCGCTGGCGGAACGGCATGGGGGCCGGTTCGAGCAGGTGGTCGGCGATGCCATGCTCGCGGAAGGTTTTCCGGCGGCCCACGCGGTTGGCCGGGGGCGACACCGGCACGGGCGCCGCGGATTCTGACCCTGCGGTTCAGGGGTTCGCGATCGCGGCGCCGACGGTGGCGCTGGTGGGAAAGGGCGTGGTGTTTGACACGGGTGGATTGGATATCAAGCCGCGTTCGTCCATGCGGAATATGAAGAAGGATATGGGCGGCGCGGCCGTGGCGCTGGGGCTGGCGAGGACGCTGCTGGCGCTGGGGGTGGACCTCAACCTGCTGGTGGTGATCGGCGCGGTGGAGAATGCGGTGTCAGCGGGGTCTTTCCGCCCGGGAGACGTGCTGCAGACGCGCAAGGGGCTGACGGTGGAGGTGGGGACACGGACGCGGAAGGGACGGCTGGTGCTCGCCGACTGCCTGACCTATGCGGGCGAGCAGGATCCGGACCTGATCCTCGATTTTGCCACCCTGACCGGGTCGGCGCGGGTGGCACTGGGGCCGGACCTGCCGCCGGTGATGGCGCGGGACAATGGTCTGTCGACGGCTATGGCGCAGGCCGGGCACGAGGCCGGAGACCCGCTTTGGCCCATGCCGCTGTACCTGCCCTACGCCCAGCACCTGCGCAGCGCCATCGCGGATCTTTGCAACATCACCGAGGGTTTTGGCTTTGCGGGATCGATTACGGCAGGGCTGTTTCTGGAGAAATTCGTGCCGAAGGGAACGGCTTGGGCGCACTTTGACCTGTTTTGCTGGAACCCTTCAAGCCGCCCAGGCCGACCGGCGGGGGAGAGGCGCACGCGCTGCGGGCGATGGCTGGTTTTCTCAGGACGTGGAAGCCCGACCGGCGGTCGTAGAGCGTTTCAATTGATTGCGCGACGCTTGGCCCCGCCGCGCGAAGCGCGGTCGGGGACAAGTCGGCGCAACTTCCTTCCGCTGACACACAACACGCTCAAGGGCGCAGCCGTTTTGAGCGCAAAGGTAAAGTTGCGTGCTCGATTTGACGCCGCTTCGCGGCTTACAAATCTCCCCCGCGCAGTTAAACAGACAGGCCGCACTTCGCCCGGCCTGACGTCTTTCCGCATTTTCTCTGAAAATGTGCGTGGGAGGGCCGAAGGCCGCGAAGCGGCCAAGGCCCGAGCGCGCCACCTCTCCATTCACACTCAAGACGCGGAGTTTATCCTGAGCCTGCAGAAGGACTTCAAGTATTGTTGGCGTGAGGAGCACCAACGCGCTCAAAGCCGAAGGCGTGTTGAGCGCAAAGCAAAGAATTGCGCGGCGCTTGACCCCGCCGCGCGAAGCGCGGTCGGGGGCAAGTCGGCGCAACCCGTTCAGTATCCGTGATCCATGCTCACCAGATTGCTCAGCGGCAGCCCGCGGCGGAGTTCGTCGATCGCATCCGCGACGGCAAAAATCGCCGTCTCCGGCGCTGTGACCGCCGCAACGTGCGGGGTGATGAACACCCGCGGGTGGTCCCACAGCGGATGCTCTGTCGGCAGAGGCTCTTCGCGGAACACGTCCAGCACAGCCACCTCGACCCGGCCTCGGTCCAGCGCCGCCAGCAGGTCTTCCTCGACCATATGACCGCCCCGACCCGCATTGATCACCGCGGCGCCCTGCGGCAGCCGGTTGAAGGTACCCCGGCCGAGGATCCCTTCAGTGTCGGGGGTCAAAGGCAGCAGGCAAATCAGCACTTCCGAGCGGTTGAGGAACTTCTCCAGCCCGTCGATGCCGTGGAAGGTCTCCACACCATCCAGCTGCTTGGGCGAGCGCGACCAGCCCATGACGTTGTAGCCCATGCCGATCAGCGCGCTGGCGCAGGCCTGTCCGAGCACCCCGATGCCCATGATCCCCACCTTTTGGTCGGTCGCCAGCCGCACCTCCTCTTCTTGCCAGACCCGGTTGGCCTGATGCGCGAAGGTCCGGTGCATCCGGCGGGTACAGAGCAGGGTCGCCATGACGACGTACTCGATCATGCCCTGGGTCAGGCCCCGGGTCGACCATCCGCACCAGCGGCACGTCGCGCGGATAGCTCGGGTCGCGCAGGATGTGATCCACCCCCGCCCCGGTGGAGATCACCAGCCGCAGATTTTCCAGGGAGGCGAGCAGCCCCTGCGGCGGCTCCCAGACCAGCGCAACGTCGACCTCTGCGGGATCACCGACAAAGGGAAAGGTCACCACCTCCAGCCCGGGGACGCGGTTGTGCAAAGCGTTCTTCCAGCGCTCGATCAGATGGCGTTCGTTCTTGAGCAGCAGCTTCATGCTTGTGCCTCTCCCTATGCCGTTGAGTGGCTCCGACCGGTTCGCAGGAACCGCGCCACGACGTCTGAGAGACTATTGGCGGACCGCTGCCGCCTCGTCCACCGCCAATTCGGTCGCCGCCCGCAACAGAGCGCGGGTGTAGGGCCTCACGGGGATCGGCAAACAGCCCTTCGGTGTCGCCGCTCTCCACCACCTTGCCGTCGCGCATCACCAGGATCCGGTGTGACATGGCCCGCACCACCTTCAGGTCGTGGGAGATGAACAGGTAAGCCAGCCCCAGCCGGGCCTGCAGGTCGCGGAGCAGGTCGACCAGCTGCGCCTGCACGGTCATGTCCAGCGCCGAGGTCGGATCGTCGAGAATGATCAGCCGGGGTTCGAGGATCAGGGCGCCGGCGACGGCCACACGCTGGCGTTGCCCCCGCTGAATTCGTGCGGGAAGCGGTGCCGCGCGGCCGGGTCGAGGCCGACCATCTCCAGCGCGCCGATCACGCGCGCCTCGACGGTGGCGGCGTCGAGCTCGCGCGCGTGCACGCTCAGCCCCTCGCCAACGATCTCGCCGACGGTCATACGCGGCGACAGCGAGGAGAACGGGTCCTGGAACACCACCTGCATCTCGCGACGCAGCGGCACGAGGGCGGCCGGGCTGGCGCCCTCGATCGACTGGCCGAGGTAGGTAATCGGCCCCTGCGCGGACAGCAGCCGCAGCAGCGCCATGCCGAGCGTGGATTTGCCCGAGCCGGACTCGCCGACGATGCCGAGCGTCTCACCCTCGCGGATCGACAGGCTTACCCCGTCGACTGCCTTGATGCTGCCGACCTGCGTTTTGAGCACGCCGGCGAGGATCGGGAAATGCACCCGCAGATCGGTGGTCTCGATCACCGGCTGCGCCTGCTCGGGCACAGGCGCCGGGGTGCCGCTGGGCTGGCTGTCGATCAGCATGCGGGTATAGGGGTGCTTGGGTGCTTCGAGGATCTCGCGCGCGGTGCCGGTTTCGACCACGTGGCCCTTTTCCATGACCACGATGTCGTCGGCCATGGCCCCGACCACGTCGAGGTCGTGGGTGATCAGCAGCATGGCCATGTTCCGCTCGCGCTGCTTCTCGCGCAGCAGTTCGAGGATCTGCGCCTGAATGGTCACGTCCAGCGCGGTCGTCGGTTCATCGGCGATCAGCAGGTCGGGATCATTGGCCAGCGCCATGGCGATCATCACCCGCTGGCGTTGCCCGCCGCTGAGCTGGTGCGGGTAGGCCCGCGCCTGCCGCTCAGGGTCGGTGAGGCCGACGTCGGCGAGCAGATCGGGCACCTGCTCCCGCGCGCTGCGCCAGTCGATCCGCTGGTGGGTGACCAGAATTTCTGCCACCTGCCGGTCGATGCGCTGGACCGGGTTGAGGGAGATTTGGGGCTCCTGAAAGATCATCGAAATTTCGTTGCCGCGAATGCTGCGCAGCGCCTTGGCCGGCGCCTTCAGCAGGTCTTGCCCCTTCCACAGGATTTCGCTGTCCGGGCTGTGGCCCGCCACGGGGTAGGGCAGCAGCTGCAGCACCGACATGGCCGAAACCGTCTTGCCCGAGCCGGACTCACCGACCAGCGCCGTGGTCCGGCCCGGTTCGACCGAAAACGCGATATCCTGCGCGCCGACGAGACGACCATCGGGGGTATCGAAGAAGACGTCGAGGCGCCGCACCTGCAGCAGGCTCATGGCTTAGCCTCCGGGGCCGCGGATGGTGCGGCGACCGTTTCACCGGCTGCTTGTGCAGCCGCTTCACCCGCTGCATCACCTGCTGCATCACCGGGCTGGACCGCGCCAGCGTGCTTCTTGGGCAGGCGGATGCGGATCGCCTTGCGCGGATCCATAGCGTTGCGCACGCCCTCGCCGATGAAGACCATCAGCATGGTGATCCCGCCCAGCCCGACGAAAATCGGGTAGACCAGCCACCACTTGCGGATGTTCGCCAACCCCTGGCGGGTCATCTCACCCAGCGACGGCGAGCCCGGCGGCAGGCCAAAGCCGAGGAAGTCGAGCCCGGAGAGCACCGTCACCGACCCGGCAAGCGCGAACGGCATGAAGGTGATGGTGCCGACCATGGCGTTGGGGAAGACGTGCCGCCACATGACGGTGACGTTGCTCACACCCAACGCGCGGGCGGCGGTGATGTACTGGTAATTGCGGGCCTTGAGGAACTCGGCGCGGATGGTGCCGACGTACCCCGTCCAGCCGAAGATCGATAGTAACCCCAACAGCAGCCAGAAATTCGGCTGCACCAGCCCGGCAATCGCGATGATGATGAACAGCGTCGGCAGAGAGCCGTAAATCTCCAGTATTCGCTGGAACAGCAGGTCGACCCAGCCGCCGAAATACCCCATGACCGCCCCGGCTGCGATCCCGACCACGGCGGTGATGGCGACGTACATGAAGCCGAACAGGAAGCTGACCCGGATGCCGTAGATCAGGCGTGAGACCACGTCGCGGCCCTTGTCGTCCGTCCCCAGCCAGTGGTTGGCGTCGGGCGCACTGGGGAACTCCGCGCCGGCGTCCTTAACCACCCGCCGGTAGTGGTAGGGCACGACCGGCCAGACCATGTAGCCGTTATCGTTGATCTCTTCGGCGATGAAGGGATCGTAGTAGTTGGTCGGCCCGGCGAAGCCGTTGAACTCGCTCTCCGGGTACTCGACCATAAACGGGAAGTAGCTCTGGCCCTTGTAGGAGACATAGAGCGGCCGGTCGGTCGCGATCACGTTGGCGAACAGGCTGGTGCCGAAAATCAGTCCGACCAGAATCATGGACACCAGCGCCCGCCGGTCGGCGAGGAAGCGCAGCCAGCGGCGGAAGGTGATCTCGGTAACCGGCAGCAGGCCGAGGATCTTGTAGGGCTTGAGTTTCATGCGTCCGACCCCTTCCTCAGACCTTGCGCGCTTCGAAACTGATCCGGGGATCAATCAGCGTGTAGGAAATGTCTGAGACCAGATGCAGGGTCAGGCCCAGCAGCCCGCCGATCCAGATGTTGGCGTAGAGCACCGGGTAGTCGCGGTTGGACAGGCTCTCCAGCCCCAGCAGCCCGAGGCCGTTGAGGTTGAAGATTCGCTCGATCAGCACCGACCCGGTGAACAGCAGTCCGACGAACAGCCCCGGCAGCCCCGAGAGCACCAGAATCATGGCGTTGCGGAAGACGTGGCCGTACATGATCCGGCTTTCGCTCAGCCCCTTGGACCGGGCGGTGGTGACGTACTGCTGGCCGAGGTGGTCCATGAAGCTGTTCTTGGTCAGCATCATCAGCCCGGCGTAGCCGCCTACCAGAATAACCACGGCGGGCAGCGCCATGTGCCAGAAATAGTCACCGATCTTCTGCAGCCAGTTCAGCTCGCGCCAGTTGTCGCTGACCAGCCCTTCCAGCGGGAACCACTGCAGCTGTACGGCGAAAATGGCGATCAGCATGATGGCCAGCACGAAGTTGGGGATGGCGTCGATCCCGACCACACCAGTGGTCGTCGCCCAGTCAAAGCGACTGCCGTCGCGGCGGGCCTTGGCGATCCCCAGCGGGATACAGATCAGGTAGGTGAACAGCGCGCCGATAATCCCCAGCCCCATGGTCACCGGCATGCGCTCGACGATGACGTCGAGCACTGGCCGGCCGTAGCGCAGCGATTCCTTGAAATCGAAGCGCAGGAAGCTGACGAAGTAGTCGCCCAGCCGCACGTACCAGGGCCGGTCGAGGCCGAACATCACCGCGTAGCGCTCGAAGGTCACGGGGTCCATGCCCTCGCGCCCGCGGTAGCCCTCGATCTGGTTAAGGTCGCGGCCGACCTCGATCTCGCCGCCTTCTTCGGTGGCTTCGCCCACGTCACCCGCAGCCCCAATCATCCGGTCGCCCAGGTCCGTCGAAATGCCCTGCATCTCGGCGATCAGGGCTTCAAGCGGTCCCCCGGGGGAGAAGTTGATGATCAGGAAGCTGGTCAGGAAGATCCCCGTCAGGGTGACGGGGATCAGCAACAAGCGTCGGATGATGTACGCGAGCATTCAGCGGCAACAGCAGCTGTGGCGATCAGAGCGCTTCACGACGCTCGTCGAGCGTCATGTCGAGGGCTTCATCGATCCACCAACCGCCGGTCGGCGAGCCGAGGTAGTCCTCGTCATCGCTGTGGTCGATCACGCCGAACTTGTCCCAGTAAAGCAGGCGGGACTTGTTGTAGTACCACTCGAGCACCACCACGTGTTCGGAGATCAGGACGCGGTCCAGCGCCTTGGAGACGGCGTTGAGCTCCTCGCGGCTCTCGGCGCTGGTCAGCTGCGCGATCAGGTCGTCCAGCACCTCGCTCTCGTAGCCGTGGAAGGCGATCGAGCCCGGGGTCGCTGCCAGCTCCGAGGACCAGTAGTAACGCATCTGCGTGCCCGGCGTGTAGGACGCGCGGTAGACGTAGTCGGTCATGTCGAAGTCACGGGTCCGGATCTTTTCGATCCACTGTGTCGGGTCGAGCAGGCTGAAGGTCGCGTCGATGCCAATCCGCTCCAGGTTCTCCACCCATGGCAGGATGTAGCGCTCGCTGTCCGGCGAGCTGTCGACAATTTCCAGCGCAAACTGTTCGCCGTCGGCGTTGACCAGCTTACCGTCTTCGAGGTTCCAGCCCGCCTCTGCGAACAGGTTCAGGGCCTTGCGCAGGTTATCGCGGTTGTTCCCGGAGCCGTCGGTCTCGGGGTAGAAGTACTGCTCACCGAACACGGTCGCAGGCAGCTGGCCCGGGAATTTTGCGTCGAGCGCTTGCAGGATTTCCAGCTCACGACCCGAGGCCACGCCGGTGGCTTCCAGCTGCGAGTTCTCGAGGTGCGAGTTCTGGCGCAGGTAGCGACCGTAGAACAGCTGCTTGTTGGTGAATTCGAAGTCGAAGGCCAGGCCGATGGCCTCACGAACGCGGCGGTCCTGGAACTTCTCTTTCTGCAGGTTGAAGAACATGGCCTGCGTATTCTGGATTTCGTTGTCTTCGAATTCCTTCTTGATCAGCAGCCCTTCGGCAATCGCCGGGATGTCTTCGGCCTTGTAGTCGTTGACCCAGGCCTTCATCTGGTTCTCGCCGCGCATGTCGATCTCACCTACCTTGATCGCGTTACGGATCGTGGTGACATCGTTGTAGTACTTGTAGCGCATGGTCTGGAAGTTGGCCGAACCCTGTGCCCAGGCAAAGCTGTCGCCCCAGTAGTCGTCGCGGCGTTCGTAGATGATGTAGTTTTCGTCCTGGTGTTCCTTGATGCGGTACTCACCCGAGCCGACCGGGTAGACGTCGAGGAAAATCTCCTGCGGGTCACGGTCTTCCCAGAAGTACTTCGGGATGATGGCCTCACCGCCGATGGTAAAGGGTACGTTGCGGTCGGTGTTGTCCTCGGTGAAGGAGAACTTCACCCGGTTGCCGTCCAGCACTTCGATGCTCTCGATCATGGCGAAGGCATCGGCAAAGCCCGGCCAGCCCTTTTCGAACTGGAAATCAAAGGTGAATTTGACGTCTTCGGCCGTCACTGGCGAACCGTTGGGCCAGCGCGCTTCGTCGCGCAGTTTGTAGATGACCCACGAGCGGTCCTTGGGCATCTGGATGGTCTCGGCGAGGACGCCGTAGGACGTATCGAGTTCATCCGCGACCCCACCCAGCATGCTGTCGTAGAGCAGGCCCAGACCGGCAGCGTCGTCGCCCCGGCCGTTGAGGTTGTTTAAGTCGTTGAAGCCGCCGACCACGGCGGAGACGTATTCGCCGTACACCGGCGCGTCAGCATTCAGATAGGGGTAGCTTTCGACGTCGGCCGGGTATTTGGCTTCGCCGTCGAATTTGTGGATGAAGTGCTGGATCGGTGCATCCATGCCATTTTCGGCGGATGCCACACCGGCGGCCAGCAGCAACAGCGCGGCGCCGGAAGCGATTTTTCCAAGGTGTCTGGTCACGGTCTTTCCCCCAGTTGATTGCGGTCAGCTTTGAGACTTTGGTTTCGGGCTTTCCCCGAAGGTCTGCCCTTGTCATATGCAAAAGACAAAATGGGGCAAAACGAGGAACAAAAAAGCCCACGCGACCTTTCAGTCCGTGGGCTCAAGATTTGGTGATCAAAAGTGCGTTATTCCGCAGCGGCGGTTTCCGCGTTATGGACCTCGACCGCAGCCAGATCTTCAGCCGATGGTTCGGGCAGCGCCAGCGGTGCGTCAGCCTGCTGATACATCCACGCGATCAGGTTGGCGCGGTCGGCCTCATCCTTGAGACCCGCGAAGCCCATCTTGGTGCCGGGCGCCCAGGCCTTTGGCTTCAGCAGGAAGCCGTCGAGGGCTTCAGCGGTCCAGTTGCCATCGATGCCAGCCAGCGCGCCGGAGTAGGCGTAGGTGGTGTCCGCCGCGATATCGCGGCCCACCACGTTCCACAGCGCCGGGCCGATCTTATTGACGCCACCCTGCTCGAACGCGTGGCAGGTGGTGCACTTGGCGGCAGCCTTCGGACCCAGTGCCGGGTTCGCGTCAGCAAGACGGATCGAAATCGGGGTGATGAACACCTCTTCCTCACCGCCACCGACAGCCAGTTCCGGGATCGGGAAACCATTGACAACTTTGTCGTGGTGGCCGTGGTGCGACGGGTCGAACAGCTTGGTAATCTGAATGAAGCTCAGACCCAGAAACGCGGCAAATAGGATAGAGGCGAAGATCAGAAAGGTATTGCTCATCGACTAGACCTGCGGTGGACTTTTTTGCTCCCGCGCCCGAAAAGGCTAAGGAAGGTTGAATTCGTTGTGTTGGATGGCCTAAGGGGCTGGAAAACGCAAGGGCTGCGACGCCGCAAATGGGGTTCAGCGACGCTGGTACAGGGTCACGGTTAATGCAAGCGACGCGCACAGAGCGCAGGGAGACGTCATGAAGGTCGCGTTTCAGGGGGAATTGGGCGCCAATTCGCACACGGCAGTTCTGCAGTATTACGGGGGCAGCTCTGTTGAGCCGGTCCCCTGCCGGACGTTTGAAGAGAGCTTTGCGGCGGTTCCGGCCGGGCTGGCAGACGCGGCCATGATCCCGATCGATAATTCTACGGCCGGACGGGTCGCCGACGTGCATCGCCTGCTGCCCGAAAGCGGGCTGCACATCATCGGCGAGCACTTCCTGCCGATCCAGTTCCAGCTCATGGGTCTGCCTAGCAGTTCCGTGGCTCAGGCGAGCCGCGTGCTCAGCCACGTCCACGCGCTGGGCCAGTGCCGGGACGTCATCCGCAAGCACGGCCTGGAACCCGTTGTCGCCCACGACACCGCCGGTGCCGCCAAAATCGTTGCGGCCGATGGGTCGGCGGAGCAGGTGGCGCTGGCGCCATCGCTGGCCGCCGAGATGTACGGGCTGGAAATCTTCGAGGCCGACGTCAGCGATTCGAGCGACAACAACACCCGCTTCGTGCTGCTCGCGCCCGAGCCCTACAAGGTCACGGGCCGCGAAGAAAAGGTCATCACCTCGCTGGTGTTCAAGACCCGGTCGGTTCCCGCGGCGCTTTACAAGGCGCTGACCGGCTTTGCCACCAATGGCGTCAACATCACCAAGCTCGAGAGCTACATCACCGACGCCCGGCATACGGTCGCGCAGTTCTATACCGATATCGACGGCGCGCAGGACGACACCAACGTCGCGATTGCCCTGCAGGATCTGGCTTATTTCAGCGAGCACGTGCGGGTGCTGGGGTCATACCCGGCCTCGTCCTTCCGCAAGTCCTGAGAGCTCAGACGGCAACGGTCAGACCGGCTTCACACTGAGTCCGGGAATTCAGCGCCTTTCCGGGTCCGAGGCCATCCACGATTCGATCATAAAGCGCGCGATGGAATCCCGTCGCGGCAGCCGGAAGCTGTCCGAGCCCCGGTGCGCGTTGATCTCATCCCGGCTGTACCAGTCGGCGCGCTCCAGCTCCTCGGTGTTGACCTGCAGGGCTTCGGTCTCCGACCACGCAAAGAAGCCGATCATCAGCGAGTTGCTGAAGGCCCAGGGCTGGGATGCCGCGTAGCGAACCCGGCCGATGCGCAGCCCGACTTCCTCGGCCACTTCCCGCACCACCGTCTGTTCGAGCGTCTCGCCGGCGTCGACATAACCAGCGAGGATCGAGTGGATCGTCGGCGGGAAGTTGTGGTTGCGGGCCATGACGCAGCGCTCCCCGCTGGGGTCCTGCACCAGCATGATCGTCGCGGGATTGATGCGGGGAAAGTGCACCTCGCCGCAGTCGGCGTTGGTGCAGCGGCGTTCCAGCCCGGCACGGGCGGCTTCTGTCGGGCTGCCGCAGCGCCCGCAAAACCGGCTGCTGCGGTGCCAGGCGAGCAGATGCCGGGCATAGGCGCCGACACCGGCGAGGAAGGGGTCGAGGTTGGGTCCCACCATCCACGGGTCGATGAACTGCGCCCGAGCGCCTTCGGTCTCCGGGTTCTCATGGGCTGAAATGTCCGCTGCGAAATAGGGCGTGCCGTTGCGCAGGCCGAGGAAGACCAGCGGGTCGCTCTCGTTCAACCGGTCGCGGGGCCAACTGTGCAGGGTGTCGCCGTCGTCGCTCATCAGCACCCGCCGCCGCCATACGGGCAGAATTTCGGCTTCGTGGCTGTTCAGCGCCGCCGTAATGGCGGTCGGATCGCCGCGGTCCAGCCCGTCACGGTCAAGGCCTTCGAAGGTATAGGGCAGGGGGCTGTCTGAGAGCCGCTGCGCAGAACCGCAGAAGGCGCGGGGGGTCTGGTCATCGACGTCGCGGATCTCCGTGCGCCGCGGAACGGCGCTGGGCGAGGGGTCATCACGGTCAAGATGGGCCGGAGAAAGCGTCTTTTGCGGGTCGTCGTTGTTCATGCCTTGTCTTGCAAGCCGCTCGGCTGTGCTCCATATAATACCGTGAAGGTTGGGGCGGACGTGCCTCTCGCCAACCCGGTCAGGTCCGGAAGGAAGCAGCCGTAACGAATTCGGTGCGGGTCGTTCCAATCTTCCCTTGAGATTTCTTCTGCCGCCCTGTGTAGCGCAATTCCACCGGAAGGGCAGGGCGCGGACACGGCGAGAACGTGGATAAAGTGGCAGATGGACCCTTCCAACCAGACATCCCTGATCGATGGTGAAGCCGGCGAGTACCTCGTGCTGGCGCGGAAATACCGCCCCCGCGACTTTTCGACCCACATCGGTCAGGAGGCGCTGGTCCGAACCCTGCGCAATGCTTTTGAAACCGGCCGTCTGGCCCATGCGTTTCTGCTGTCCGGCGTTCGCGGTGTAGGCAAAACCACCACCGCGCGGATCGTGGCGCGCGCGCTCAACTGCCAGGAAGACGGCCGCACCTCGCCCGCCGCCGATCCCTGCGGAACCTGCCCGTCGTGCCTCGCCATCAGTGAAGACCGCAGCGTCGACGTAATCGAAATGGATGCGGCCAGCCACACCGGCGTCGACAACATGCGCGAAATCATGGACGGCATGAAATACGTCCCGGTTTCCTCGCGCTACAAGATCTACATCATCGATGAGGTGCATATGCTCTCCAAGGCGGCCTTCAACGCGCTGTTGAAGACGCTTGAGGAGCCGCCAGCCCACGTCAAGTTCATCTTCGCAACCACCGAAGCCGACCGCGTGCCGATCACGGTGCGCAGCCGCTGCCAGCGCTTCGACCTGCGCCGGATTTCCGCCGAGCAGCTTGCGACGTATTTCCGTGGGCTGACCGACAAGGAAGGCGTGACCATCAGCGACGACGCCCTGCACCTGATCGCGCAGGCCGCCGATGGGTCAGCGCGCGATGGTCTCTCGCTGCTGGATCAGGCGATTGCACTGGGTGGCGGGGCCATCGAGGTCGAGGCCGTGCGCGATATGCTCGGCCTGTCCGATTATGGCCGGCTCGTTGAGCTGTTCGAGGCCATCGCCCACGGTCAGACCGAGCAGGTGCTGTCCCTGTTTGAGGCGCTTTACAATGACGGCGCCGACCCGGCCGCGGTTGTGCGGTCTGTCGCTGAATTTGCCCACGAGCTGACCCGCCTGCACGTCACCCGGGGTGAAGCCCGTCTGACCAGCGGCGAGGGCCACCGCGAGGCCATGCTGACGCTGGCGCGCAGCCTGTCCATGGCGCAGCTGAGCCGGTTCTGGCAGGCCGCGCTGGCCGGTCTGCGCGAGGTGCAATCCGCCTTCCAGCCGTCCATGGCTGCTGAAATGGTGCTGCTGCGGCTCTGTTACCTCTCCCAGATGCCCGATCCTGGGCAGTTGGTGGAGCAGATGCGCGCCGGTGGTGCCGCGGCGAGCGCTTCGCCGACATCGCCGCAACAGCCGCCGCCCGCGCCGGCTTCGGCGCCAGACGACGGCCCGCGAGTAGCGCTGGCGCCTTCCGGTGCACCCGTGTCAGCGTCTCCGCCTTCCCCTGCACCGACCCCGCCAGCATCGCCGCCAGCACCGCAGCCGGAAACGGCCACCGAACCGCCACCTGCCCCAGCAGAGGAAACCGGACCGCCGGACTGGGCCGATATCCCGCCCCCGATGATGCACCCGATGCGCCGGATGGCCCTGAGCCCGTGGCTGCCACGGCACCACCCTTCGCAGGCGACGCGCTTACCGAAGACGGCGATATCGCGCCAACGCCCGACCCTGAGCCCCAGACGCTGCCCGGCGGCTTCGAGGGGCTGGTCAGCCTCATCGGTGAGCAGGCTTCGGCGCTGCTGGGTGCGCAGCTGGCCGAGGACGTGCATCTGGTCCGCTTCGAGCCGCCCCGGCTGGACCTGCGCCTGACATCCCGGGCGCCGCGCGACCTGCCGCGACAGGTGCAGGAGGCCGTGCTTCGCCTGACCGGCGAGCGGCTGACGGTTGCCATTTCCGACGAAGAGGGCCAGTTACCGCTGGCCGAGGCGCGCCGCGTGGCGCGACAGGCGGAACTCGATGAAGCCACCCGCCATCCGACGGTGCAGGCAGCTCTGCAGGCTTTCCCGAGCGCAAAAGTGCAGGATGTGCGCTACAAACCCAACGCGATCCCACAAGAGGAGTAGAGCCGTGAAGAACCTCGGCAACATGATGAAGCAGGCGCAGGCGATGCAGGCCAAAATGGCCGAAATGCAGGCCAAGCTGGAGCAGATGACGGGCGAAGGCGCCGCCGGTGGCGGTATGGTCAAGGTGACGCTGACCGGCAAGGGCGAGATGCGCGGTGTTGCGATCGACCCCGCGCTGATCGACCCCGAAGAGGTCGAGGTGCTCGAAGACCTGCTGGTCGCCGCTCACAACGATGCCAAGGCCAAATCCGAAGCGATGATGGCCGAAGAGATGAAGGCCGTGACCGGCGGCCTGCAGCTGCCCCCGGCATGAAAATGCCCTTCTAGGCATGATCCTCAACGACCTTGAGCCGCTGCTGCGCCTGCTCGGGCGTCTGCCCGGGGTTGGCCCGCGCTCGGCGCGGCGGCTGGCGCTGGAGCTGATCCAGAACAAGGAAGCGCTGATGCGGCCGCTGGCCCGGTCGCTGCTGGATACGGCCGATGCCGTGCGCGGGTGCAGCGCCTGCGGTAACCTCGATACCGAGGACCCGTGCCGGATCTGTCTGTCGCCGACGCGGCTGGGTGAGGACGGCAAGGCGGTGCTCTGCGTGGTGGAAACCGTCAGCGACCTGTGGGCGCTGGAGCGCTCGGGCAGCTTCAAGGGCCGGTATCACGTGCTTGGCGGTACCCTGTCCGCGCTTGATGGCCGTGGGCCGGACCAGCTGCGGGTCGGCAGCCTGCTCGAACGGGTGCGTCGGGGCGAAGCGCGCGAGGTCATCCTTGCGCTGTCGGCCACGGTCGACGGCCAGACGACGGCCCATTATCTCGCAGAACGGTTGCGGGAACTGGGCGCCGAGGTCAGCGCCGTCGCGCAGGGCGTGCCGGTGGGCGGCTCGCTGGAATACCTCGATGACGGCACGTTGCTCGCTGCGATGAACGCCCGCCGCTCGGTCTGAGCGGCGTCAGGCTTCGTCAGGCTTGACCAGCACCACCGTGGCGCCGTCGACATCGGCGATTTTGCCGAAACTCCCGACCTTGAAGCTTTCATCTGAGCGTGCGCGCCAGACGGTGTCACCGACCCGGACTGACCCCGTAGCCCCGGCGCGGATTGCTCGGTGAACCTCCACAACCTGCCCGACCATGGACGCACCACGGTCGTTGAGATCCGTGTCTTCGCTCTGGCTCAGGAAGCGTTTCCAGACATTGCGGCCGAGGATCAGCCCCAGCAGCGATGACAAGCCGAACAGCAGCAGGTTGACCCACGGCAAATCACCGGGGATCAGCCAGGCCAGCAGCGCGGTCAGCAGGGCGCCGACGCCGAACCACAGCATCATGGTCCCCGGCATCAGCATTTCGATCACCAGCAGCACACAGCCGATGGCCAGCCAGAACCACGGCGCGGCGAGCAGGTCGGTTACTTGCGTCAGTTCCACGGCTCTTACTTCTCCTGCTGTTGCTCGAGCGCGGCCTTGGCCAGCTCGGTCACACCGCCAATGGCGCCGATGACGTTGGAGGCTTCCAGCGGCATGAACACCAGCTTGTTGTTGTTCGAGGTCGCCATGTCCTTCAGCGCCGTGATGTAATTGTTGGCGACGAAGTAGTTCACCGCCTGCAGGTCACCTTCGGCGATGGCCTTGGAGACCATTTCGGTGGCGCGCGCTTCGGCCTCGGCCTCACGCTCACGGGCTTCGGCGTCGCGGAAGGCGGCTTCGCGGCGACCCTCTGCTTCGAGGATCAGCGACTGCTTCTCGCCCTCAGACTTGAGAATTTCAGCGGCCCGGAAGCCCTCGGCCTCGAGGATGTTGGCGCGCTTCTCACGCTCGGCCTTCATCTGCCGGGCCATGGCGTCGACCAGATCGCGGGGCGGGGTGATGTCCTTGATCTCCACGCGGGTGATCTTGACGCCCCACGGGTCAGAGGCGTCGTCGATAACGCGCATCAGGCTCTCGTTGATCTTGTCGCGGTTGGACAGGATCTCGTCGAGGTCCATGGAGCCGACCACGGTTCGGATGTTGGTCATGGTCAGGTTGACCACGGCGCGGGTCAAGTTGCGGACCTGATAGGCTGCGCGCGGGGTGTCCACGACCTGATAGAAGACCACGCCGTCGACCGTTACCATGGCGTTGTCTTTGGAAATCACTTCCTGGCTGGGGATGTCCAGCACCTGCTCCATCACGTTCATCTTGACCCCGATGCGGTCGAAGAACGGCACGATGATGTGCAGGCCGGGGTCGAGCAGACGGGTGAACTTACCGAAGCGTTCGACCGTCCATTCGTTCCCCTGCGGGATCGACTTGACGGCGCCGGTCACGATGAAGATCGCCACCAGGAACACAGCGACGATGGTGATCGAGCTGAAGTTCATGAAAAAACCAAAGATTTCCAATGTCTTACTCCTCAAAGGGATTCCATGGACAGCCTAGGCCAGCCCACGCATGCTTTACAGTTGATATGCTGACGCAGAGCGGCCTTTGCAAGGTTTCTCACACGCATCAGGCACGCTACCCCGTCGCGCCCCTGCGCGCTTGTCAGCAGCCGGTCAGGGGGGATACCTAAGGGCCACGACCCTTAATTCTGCCGCAAAAAGTCTCGCCCATGACAGTTCTGGACATCCTGATCGCGCCGCACCCGACGCTCAAGGCCAAGGCCAAGCCCGTCGAAACCATCGACGATGGTCTGCGCCAGCTGCTCGATAACATGCTGGAAACCATGTACGACGCGCCCGGGATCGGCCTCGCTGCGAACCAGGTCGGCGACCTGCAGCGGGTGCTGGTGATGGACTGCGGCTCCCGGAGCGAGGATGAAGCCCCGCGGCCGATGAAGATCATCAACCCGCAGATTACCGGCATTTCCGAGGAAATGAGCAGCTACGAGGAAGGCTGCCTCAGCATCCCCGAGCAGTACGCCGATGTCGAACGTCCGGCGGCGGTGCAGGTGCGCTATCAGGACGAGACCGGCGCCCAGCAGGAACAGATTTTCACCGGGCTGGAAGCGACCTGCATCCAGCACGAAATCGACCACCTCGACGGCATTCTGTTCATCGACCACCTCAGCAACCTCAAGCGCAACATGCTGATGAAGAAGCTGCGCAAGCTGCTCAAGGAGCGCGAGGAAGACGCGGCGGCCGATGGTTGAGGGCACGGGCCAACCGGCTCAAACGCGCCGCTGGACGCACAGTGGGCCATCGGTGCGCTGGAGGTAACCGACGCCTTTGGCCGTGTCGTGCCCATCACCCTTCGCTACAACACCGGTTTTCTCGATGCCGCCGTCCGAGCCAGTGTCGCGGACTGCGTGACCTTCTTCTGGCGCTTTGAAGACGACCCGCTGATGGGGGCGGGCGGTCCCGATCCGGAGATGGAAGCCGGCCTGGCGGCTATGGAGGCCGCGATCACCGATGCGATCCCGGGCGATGGCGGGTCGCTGGTCGCGGTCCGGCTCGGCAACGGCATGGTCGAGTACGCCGTCGCGTTTTCACCGAAGCCGCCCACGAGAGCTTTGCCGAAGGCTTTGAGCCGCCCGAAGCCTTCTTCAACAAATTCGCCGCGCAGCAGTTCGCCCACGGCCACGAGTTCTGGCCCGAATACCTGCCGCCGGGCTTTGAAACCAAGGGCTGAGCCGTGCGCGTGGTGTTCATGGGCACACCGGCCTTTGCGGTCGAAGCGCTGCGGTCGCTGATCGACGCGGGCCACGAGGTGGTCTGTGCCTATGCGCAGCCGCCCCGCCCCGCGCGACGCGGGCAGAAGGAGCAGCCATCGCCCGTGCAGGCCTTTGCCGAGGCGGCCGGACTCCCCGTACGGACGCCTTTGAACTTCCGCGAGCAAGCCGACCGGGACGCCTTCGCCGCGTTGCAGGCCGACATCGCAGTGGTAGTCGCCTACGGCCTGATCCTGCCCCAGGCGGTGCTGGACGCGCCACGACGCGGATGCCTGAACATCCACGCGAGCCTGCTTCCGCGATGGCGGGGCGCTGCGCCCATCCACCGCGCGATCGAGGCAGGGGACAGCGAGACCGGGGTCGGGATCATGCAGATGGAAGCCGGGCTGGACACTGGCCCGGTGCTGCTGGAAGACCGGCTCAGCATCTGTCCGACCGAGACCACCGGCGCGCTGCATGACCGGCTGGCGGCGCTGGGTGGGCGCCTGATCGTGCAGGCGTTGGAGCAGCTCGACAGCCTCTCACCGACCCCGCAGGCCGAGACCGGGCAGACCTACGCCGCCAAGATCGACAAGGCCGAAACCCGCATCCGCTGGGACGCACCCGCGGCCGTGGTGCGGCAACGGATCAACGCCTTTTCACCCTTCCCCGGCGCGTGGTTCGAGCGCGAGGGCGAGCGGATCAAGGCCTTGCGCGCCGACGCCGGTACCGCGACAGCTGCGCCCGACACGGCTGCCGGGATGGTGCTCGCGGGACCGGGCCTGCAAATCGCCTGTGGCGATGGCCAGAGCGTGGCCCTGCTCGACGTGCAGCGCGCGGGCAAGACCACTGCCAGCGCCGAAGATTTCCTGCGCGGCAGCCCGATCGCCCCCGGCACGAGGCTCGACTGATGCCCCGGTTCGCCATCCGGCTGGAGTATGACGGCACGCCCTACATGGGCTGGCAGTATCAGGAGCACGGGCCCTCGGTACAGGGTGCCGTCATCGATGCTTTCCGCGAATTCACCGGTGAGACCCTGACCGTCCACGCCAGCGGCCGCACCGACGCCGGGGTGCATGCGCTCGGACAGGTGATCCATGTCGATATCGAGGGTGACCGGTTCGATGCCAACCGCATCCGCGAGGCGCTCAACGGCTGCCTGCGCCCGCATCCGATTTCAGCGCTGGAGGTGATCGAGGTCGACGATGCGTTCCACGCCCGGTTTGAATGCACCGGGCGAGCCTACCGCTACATCATCGTCAACCGTCGCCCCGGGCTGGCGCTGGAGCGGGATCGGGCTTGGCTGGTGCGCTCACCGCTGGACGCCGAAGCCATGCACGAGGCTGCACAGGCCCTGGTCGGACACCACGATTTTACATCTTTCCGCGCCATCATCTGTCAGGCCAAGACCCCGGTGAAGACCCTCGACACGCTGCGGGTCTGGCGCACGGGCGAGCGCGTGATCGTTGAGACTGCCGCGCGCTCCTTCCTGCACAATCAGGTGCGCAATATGGTCGGCACGCTGGTCGAGGTCGGCGCCGGGCGGAAGCCGGTGGACTGGGTTCGGGAGGTTCTGGAAGCCCGGGACCGGCAGGTCAGCGGCCCCAAGGCCCCCGCCTGCGGGCTCTACTTCATGCGGGCAAGCTACCCGGCGAAGTACCGCTGGAGCAGCGACGCGTAGATCGCGGTCAGGTCGTCGATGTCCTTCACGGCGACACGTTCATCGACCTTGTGCATGGTCTGGCCAACCAGCCCGAATTCGGCGACCGGGCAGATATCCTTGATGAAACGTGCGTCCGAAGTACCGCCTGCGGTCGAATATTTGGGCCGACGGCCGGTGTGGTCCTCGACCACGTCAGCGATCAGCGCACCGAAGGCTTCGGGCGGGTAGATGAAGCTCTCGCCCGACACCCGGTAACGCACTGAGATGTGCTGGCGGTGCGGGGCGACGGCGTCGTCGATCCAGCGCTGCAGGCTGTCGCTGCTGTGGGTGTCGTTGAAGCGGATGTTGACCGTCGCGGTTGCCGTCGCCGGGATGAGGTTATCGGCGGGGTTGCCGACGTCGAAGCTCACCACCTGTGCCGATGACGCCTGAAAGTGCTCGGTGCCGGCGTCCAGCGGTTCGTCGGTCAGGGCACCCAGCACGGCGAGTAGTGGATGCACGGGGTTGTCGGCAAGGTGCGGATAGGCGACGTGCCCCTGCGTGCCGTTGCTCTCGAAGTACGCGGTGATCGAGCCGCGGCGGCCGATTTTGATCGCATCGCCGAGGGCTTCGGGGTTGGTGGGTTCGCCGACGATGCACACGTCCGGGCGCTCGCCGACCTCCTGCATCCAGTCGAGCACGGCGCGGGTGCCGTCGGTCGCCGGACCTTCTTCATCGCCGGTGATGATCAGGGAAATGGCGTCCCCCTCAGCCAGGGTTTCGAGCATGGTTTCGACCGCGCCCATGAAACATGCCACGCCGGACTTCATGTCGACCGCCCCGCGTCCGTAGAGGTGTCCGTCGACGATTTCGGCGCCGAAAGGCGGGTGGCTCCACGCGCTTTCATCCCCCGGCGGCACCACGTCGGTGTGGCCGGCGAAGGCAAAGTGGCGGCCATTCGAAGCCCCGCTGGGTCCGAATTTGACGAACAGGTTGGGCACACCGTTGCGGTCAATGCGCTCGGCACAGCCGCCCAGCCCTTCGGCCCACTGCGCGATATAGGCGATCGCCCCGCCCTCAACCGGGGTCACCGAAGGGCATCGGATCAGCGCCTGGGCGTGCTCGACCGAAGTCGAAGCCGAAGCCGATGAAGATGAGGAGCCGGGCGAAGCCATGGTTCGGGTCAGTCCCGGAGCAGTTCGTTGATGCTGGTCTTCGACCGGGTGCGCTCGTCCACGCGCTTGACGATCACCGCACAGTACAGCGAAGGCCCGTCGCCGGACTTAGGCGGCATGGTGCCGGAGACCACCACGGAGTAGGCCGGAACCCGGCCCATGTGGATCTCACCCGTGGCGCGGTCAACGATCTTGGTAGAGGCGCCAAGGTACACGCCCATGGACAGCACGGAGCCTTCTTCAACCACCACGCCTTCGGCGACTTCGGCACGGGCGCCGATGAAGCAGTTGTCTTCGATGATCACCGGCCCGGCCTGCAGCGGTTCGAGCACCCCGCCGATCCCGGCGCCGCCGGAAATGTGGCAGTTCTTGCCGATTTGCGCACACGACCCGACCGTGGCCCAGGTGTCGACCATGGTGCCTTCGTCGACATAGGCGCCGAGGTTGACGAACGACGGCATCAGCACGACGCCCTTGGCGATGTGGGCTGAGTGGCGCACGACCGACCCTGGCACGGCGCGGAAACCGGCTTCGCGGAAACGCTCCGCCCCCAGCCGTGGGTCTTCAGGCGGACCTTATCCCAGCCGGGAGCGCCGCCACAGGCGCCGTCCATGACCGCCATGTCGTTGAGGCGGAACCCGAGCAGCACGGCCTTCTTCGCCCACTGGTTGACCCGCCACTGGCCGACGCCTTCGCGCTCGGCCACGCGCAGGCTGCCGTTGTCGAGGGCTTCGAGGGTGGCGTTGACGGCGTCACGCACGTCACCCTGTGTATCGACGCCGATGTTGTCGCGGTCGTCGAAGGCGGCTTCGATCAGGGTTTTCAAGGCGGGCGAGGTCCATTGCAGGCTCCTGTAAACTAGGACGACGGCAGCGCGGTTGCGCCGCCTTCGCGGGGTCAGATTTTTGTCAGCACCGTTTCGGTCAGAAAAGCCGACAGGTCCACTACCGAATGATCAATGAAGCCATCTCCGTCTTCCAGACCCATATTCCCCCACGCCGTATCGGTGACGATGTGGGCGGTCTTCATGCCGAGGTCCTTGGCTGTGCGCAGGTTGCGGGGGCTGTCCTCGAAGAAAATGGAGCGGGTCGGGTCGACGCTGTGCTCGGCAAAGAAGGTTTCAAAGGCAATCGGGCGGGGCTTGGGCTTGAAGTCGATGGTGCGGATATCGGCGATAGCCTCGAAGCTGTCCGGCGGAAAACCGAGCTGATCCAGACAGGCGTGGGCGTGCTCACGGAAGCCGTTGGTAAAGACCAGCAACCGGCCGGGCAAGCGGGCCACAGCGTCAACCAGTGCCGGGTTGCGGGGAATGCGGCCGTAGTCGACCTGCATCAGAAAGCGGGCGTAGGCGTCGATTTCGATCCCGTGCTCGGCCACCAGACCGGCCAGCGTGGTGCCGTATTCCAGAAACAGCCGCCGCTGTTCCAGCTTGGCTTCGTCCAGCGGCAGATCGAAGGTCTCTGCAACGTAAAGCCCCATGCGCTCGGCCACCTGCGGGAAGAAGTTGGAACTGGCCGGGTAGAGGGTGTCGTCGAGGTCGAAGACCCAAGTGTCGATATCGGAAAAGGGCATGAGCTCCGCCTTGTCGCGCTGTTGCAGCCGGGACTCTACGGCGCTGGCGGCAATTGCCAAGGCCGTTCGGCATTATTTTTGAGTCCGTAATGCGAGAATTATTGTCGCCGGATTCTGGTAAATGCTTTAGATTATACGACTATCGTACGCGGGAGATGGATTTGAGTGAGTCGCGCTTTGATAATTCGCTCGGTTTCTGGAGTGGTTGGCAGCGCTATGCCCTGGCGCTGGGCGCGCTGATCTTTCTGTTCGCCCTGCTGTTCTGGGCCTTCGCTGAACTCAATCGCCACAACAAGGATATCCAGACCGGGGGCAACAACTCCCCGTTCTGGCGGATCGGCGAAGTCGAGACTGCACTGCTGCGCTACATCAACGCTATGGATCTCTATCGGTCGCTCGACCCGGAGAGCTCACCGGTTGCCGTGGTCGACTCCTACGAGGTGTTGCTCAGCCGCGTTGCGCTGTTCCAGAAGCCCGAGACCATGCGTGCCATCGCCGAGATCGACGGTGCCTCCATCTCCCTCAACGCGCTCTATGGAGAGCTGATCAATCTGCAGCCGCAGATGGAGCTGATTACCGAAAACGGCCTCACCGCCGGGCAGGTCAAGGCGATCCGGGAGACGATGAGCGGCTACGCGTGGGAGTTCAGCGGCTATCCGCGCGAGGCCATGCAGGTGCAGGAAGGGCTGATCGCCGGGGTGCAGCGCAAGGTGCGCAACACCTACAACCTGCTCGCCGTGATCTTTCTGTTCATCGTCGGCACCGGCGGCATCATCGCGTTTTTCGTCTTCCGGGAGCGGAGCCTCGCCATCGAGACCCAGAACTATCTGGCGACGGCGATCGAGACCATGCCGGATGCCTTCGCGCTCTACGACGCTGACGATCGGCTGGTGCTGTCAAACCAGCGCTTTCGCCAGAACCACGGTCTGAGCCTCGACGAAGCCCAGTCCGGTCCGGGCTTTGCCGACCTGCTGGAACGCGATCTGGGCGAGCAGCGTTTTCCCGCCGCCGCTGATAATCCGCGCGCTTGGCTGACCCGGCGGATCAACCGGCACAATCATCCGGCTGCCCCTTTCGAAGAGCCCTTCATGCGCGACCGCTGGCTGCAGATCGCCGAGCGTCGCACCCGTCGCGGCGAGGTGGTCTCCATCGCCACCGACATCACCCAGCTCAAGCACCGCGAGCTGGACCTGTCGCGCTCCAGCCTGCGGTTCCAGCAGCTGGCCGAGGCCTCCTTCGACGGCATCGTGGTGGTCGAGGACGACCACATCACCCGCTTCAACGACCACGTTGGTCATATCTTTCGGCTGGCAGGCGACGGAACTGCACGGCAAGCCGGTCGACATCCTGTTCGCCCCCGGCACCGAAGACGTCTGGCGGCAGGCGCTGGGGCAGGAGGCGCTGCGTGCCCGCGAAACGCTGGCCCAGCACCGTGACGGGCACCTGTTCAACGTCGAACTGTCGTCCCGTCGCATCACCTACGATGATGACCGTCTCGAAGTCGTGTTCTCGATCCGGGACATTACCGAGCGCAAGCAGGCCGAGGACGAGCTGCGCGCTGCCAAGGACGCCGCTGAGGCCGGGTCACGCGCCAAGTCTGACTTCCTCGCCATGATGAGCCACGAGATCCGCACGCCGATGAACGCGATCATGGGCATGACCACCATGCTGATGAAATCGAAGCTCGATAGTCAGCAGCGCGCCTACGCAACCACGGCGCAGGATTCGGCTGAGGGCCTGCTGGTGATCCTCAACGACCTGCTCGACCTGTCAAAGCTCGAAGCCGGCAAGTTCAGCCTCGAGATGACGGACTTCGACCTGCCCGGCCTCGCCGACAGCGTCATGGACCTGCTGTCGCCGCACGCGAGCGAGAAGAAGCTCAAGGTCGAGGGCGACTGGCAGGGCCTCGAACACCGCCGGGTCAAGGGCGACCCCACGCGGGTCCGCCAGATCCTGCTCAACCTGCTCGGCAACGCGCTTAAGTTCACCGAGGCCGGCGAAGTCACCATGCGCATCAGCCAGGAGCCGCCGACGGCGACGGGGCGGATCGGCACCTTTGTCGAAGTCATCGACACCGGCATCGGGATCAGCCGTGAGCATCAGCAGCGCTTGTTCAGCCCATTCACCCAGGCCGATGCGACCGTCAGCCGCCGTTTCGGGGGCACGGGGCTTGGGCTGGCTATCTGCCGCCGCTTGGTCGAGGCCATGGGCGGGGAGATCGGCGTATCGTCCGAGGTCGGCAAAGGCTCGACCTTCTGGTTCCGGCTGGAATTCGACCCCGCCGCTGCTGCGGAGGGCTCAGATACCGCCGAGACGACCTTCGACACCGGTGATGAAGCCGCCTTTGCCGCACAGGCGCAGCGCACGCTGCAGACCCTCGCCCGGTCGGCGTCGAGCGTGCAGCCCGCCGCCCCTCGAAAATCAAGCGTTTCCGCTGCCAAGTCTTCGTCCGCCGCTGCGGACGTGGCCGTTCATCGTATCCTGCTCGTCGAAGACAGCCCGACCAATCGCGCGGTGGTCGAGGCTTTCCTCGAAGACCTGCCGGTGCGGTTGGACATGGCCGAAAACGGGCAGGAAGGGGTCGATCGGGCTGCAGCCACCGTCTACGATCTCGTGCTTATGGACATGGCCATGCCGGTCATGGACGGTCTGACGGCGACCCGGCAGATCCGCAAGCTTCCCGGCCTGAACGGTAAGGTGCCGATCGTGGCGCTGACCGCCAATGCCATGGCCAGCGACCGTGAAAGCTGTCTTGCTGCCGGGATGAATGACTATCTTTCCAAGCCACTGAACCTCGCCGGGCTGGTCGACAGCGTCCGGCGCTGGCTGGCCCTGGACGAGCCCGAGGCCGTCGCAGACAACGCCAAGACCGATGCTGCGACCATGGAGGCCAGCCGCCCCGCTGAAGACGAGGGCTACGACCTCGAAATCCGCGCCAAGGCCGAGCGCGCCATCGCTGCCAGCCCGGCGGCGGACCCGGAAACGGCGGGCAAGAACACCCGGGTGACCACGCTGCTCGATGCGTCGGTGCTGGCGCAGTTGCAGACCGACACCGGCGAGGATGTGCTGAAGATGCTGGTAACGGCCTTCCTCGAGGAGCTCGATGGCCGCCTGACCACCCTGCGGGATCTGTGCGCGGAGGAACGCTGGGCGGACCTGCGCCATGAAGCCCATACCATCAAGGGCTCGTCGGCCACCTTCGGCGCAGCTGCGCTGTCTCAGGCCGCAAAACGAATCGAAAACGCCTGCGACGACGGCCAGATCGAGACGATAAAGCAGGAGGTGGATGCTTTTCCTGCACTGGCCAAAAAAACCCGCGCTGCCTTGGTTAAGGCCCTGAAATTAAAGCTTTCCCAGGGGCAGGCCGCAGCCTGATTGCATGGCTTGAGCCCGGTTTTGGCATCACTGCCCCGAAAATCAACGGCTTTACTTCATTTAGTTCGTCACCACTTGTTGGCGTGATCCCGAGGAAGATCGCGACGCGCCCGGCGTGCCCGGCTCGCCGTCGTCAGACCTCGACACACAGAATGGGGCCGAGCACCATGGCACCGCACGATAGCGCAGCACTCTTTGACGCCGATCGCGATCACGTTGAAGAAACCATCGAAGTCGTATCGACCGACAACGTCGTTCCGATCAAAGTTTCCGAACAACCCAACCGGACTGAGGCCGAAGCAGCGTTGAAAACCCTGATCGCATACACGGGTGAGGACGCCGAGCGTCCGGGCGTGCTGGAAACCCCCAAGCGGGTTGTCAAAGCCTTCGACGAGTGGTTCGGCGGCTACGAAATCGACGCTGATACGCTGCTGTCCAAGACCTTTGACGAGGTCGAGGGCTATCAGGACATGGTCCTGCTGCGCGATATCCCGTTCCACAGCCACTGTGAGCACCACATGGCGCCGATCGAGGGCAAGGCGCACGTCGCCTACATGCCTCGGGGCCGGGTCGTGGGGATCTCCAAGCTGGCGCGCGTGGTCGACGCCTTTGCCCGTCGGTTCCAGATTCAGGAGCGGATGACGGAGGAAGTGGCGCAGACCATCGAGCGTGTGCTGGAGCCCGCCGGGGTCGCCGTGGTGATCGAGGCTGAGCACCACTGCATGACCACCCGTGGTATCCACACCCACGATACCGTCATGCACACCAAGCACCTCTCCGGCGTGTTCCGCGAAGACGCCAACCTGCGTCGGGAGTTCTTCGACGCGCTGCGTTGAGGTTGCTCTGCGGGTTAAGCAGATTTAAGCTCTGAGGCTGGAATAACGGCCCGGGAGCGGGACTTTGGATCTCCGATCAGTCGCGAACCTTGTCGGCTATCTGCTCGGCATTCTCGCCGTAGCGATGATGGTGCCGGCGGCCTTCGAGGCCTTGCACGGCAACCCGGCGTGGCGGGCCTTTGTGGCGTCTGCAGCGATCACCGGCTTTGCCGGGCTGACGCTGAGCATGACCACGCGGACCAAAAAGCCGGTGTTCTCGGTCCGTCATGCCTTCATCTTCACCACAGTAGCCTGGGCGCTGGTGTGCCTGTTCGGCGCGCTTCCCTTTGTCCTTGGTAACCTCGATCTGAGCCTCGCTGAGGCGGTGTTTGAGTCCACCTCCGGCATTACCACCACGGGATCGACGGTCATGACCGGGCTGGACCTGCTCTCGCCGGGGTTCCTGCTGTGGCGGGCCCTGCTGCAGTGGCTTGGCGGGGTCGGGGTCGTGGTCACGGCGATGAGCCTGCTGCCAGTCCTGCAAATTGGCGGCATGCAGCTGTTCCGCACCGAGTCCTTCGAGCAGACCGAGAAGCTGCTGCCGCGTGCGGGGGAACTGGCCTTCAAAATTATTCAGGTCTACGTCGTTCTGACCGCCATCGCGGGGACCACGTATTTCGTCCTTGGCATGAAGCCCTTCGACGCGGTCACCCACGCCATGACCACTATCGCCACCGGCGGTTTCAGCACCCACGACAGCAGTTTTGCCTTCTTCGACAGCGCTGCGATCGAGGGCGCTGCGATCCTGTTCATGATCCTCGGCTCGATCCCGTTCCTGCTGTTCATCCGCCTGTCTCAACGCGATGCCACCGCCCTGCGTGGTGACAGCCAGGTCTGGACCTTCCTGACCCTCGTTGCGGTTGGGGTCGGGCTGCTGACCCTGTGGCAGGTCACGTCCTCGACCGCCGCCTGGCCCGATGCACTGCGCCATGCAGCCTTCAACACCACCTCGATCATCACCGGCACCGGCTACGCCAGCACGGACTACTCGGCTTGGGGCGCCTTCCCGCAGGCGCTGCTGCTCGTCGCCATGTTCATCGGCGGCTGTGCGGGCTCGACCTCCTGCGGGATTAAGGTGTTCCGCTTCCAGGTGCTGTACGTCACCTCCGTCGCGCAGGTCCGGCGTCTCGCCGAGCCACGCCGGGTTCGGGTCACCTACTACAACGGCAAGCCGCTGACCGACGAAGTCGCTGAGTCGGTTCAGGTGTTCTTCTTCCTGTTCATCCTGACCTTCGCGGGCATCGCAGCGGCGCTGGGGTTCATGGGGCTGGACATGGTGACGGCGATTTCCTCGGCCGCCACCGCCGTTGCCAACGTCGGCCCCGGGCTGGGACCGGTGGTCGGGCCGTCGTCGACCTTTGCTGGGCTGCCGGAAGGGTGCGAAGTGGGTCATGGCGGCGGGCATGCTGCTGGGCCGGCTGGAGCTGTTCACCGTGCTGGTGCTGCTGGTGCCGAGCTTCTGGCGCGAATAGTCTGACTGCAGTGGTGGCGTCGGCGGTGGCGGCGCAATGCGCGCGCCTCCACGTATCAGGGCTTACTGGGTATCAACGCTTACTGGCGCGTGACGGCGAGATCTTCGGGGGTGAAGGCGTAGGTGGTGTTGCAGAACTCGCAGGTCGAGCTCACCCGCCCGTCGACGAAGCAATCGGCAAGCTCTTCGGGGCTGAGCGACAGCAGCACCGTCCGCAGCCGGTCTTCCGAGCACTGACAGTCGTGGCGTAGCGCCTGCGTCTCCGTCACCCGGACCCCGTCTTCGTGGAACAGACGGTAGAGCAGCGTCTCGCCCTCCAGCGCCGGATCGGTCAGCTCGCCCGGCCGCACTGAGCCGACGAAGGCCAGCGCGCGGTTCCAGGCCTCGGCCGCCGCCTCGCTGTCGGTCACCTCGCCCTCCCCGCCGATTTCCGGCAGCCGTTGCGCGAGGATCGCCCCCGCCCGCCAGCGGCCATCGGCGTCCACGTCGGCGGCGGTGCGTACGGCCATATCGACCTGATCGGACTGGGCGAAGTAGTGCTCGATGCATTCGGCGAGGTTGCCGCCGTCGAGGTCAACGATGCCCTGATAGCGTTCCGCGTACTGGCCCTGATCGACTGTGAAAGCGATGTAGCCCTTGCCCAGCAGGGAGCGGAAATCGTGCATGCCAAGGGCGGCGTAGCGCGCCTCGTCGAACTGCACGTAGCCGCGCAGGGCGCCATCGGTGGTCACGTCGGCCACCAGCATTTGCACGGGCCCGTCGGACTGGGTCTGCAGGATCAGCTTGCCGTCGAACTTCAGCGACGACGCCATGGCAGCGGCCAACGCCGAGGCCTCGGCGAGCAGGGCAGCGATCGGCCTCGGGTAGCGGTGGACATCGACGATGTCCTGCACCGTCGTTCCCAGCCGCACCAGCCGGCCGGAAATATCCGTGCCGTGGACCATATAGGGCAGGGCGATGTTGTCCCCGCCCACGGGTGCCGCACCGCTGGTGTCGGTCAGTTCAATGGATGCCATGCTCGATCTTTTGCCTCAGGACAGCGCGCCCATGCACCAGGCCAGAACGGCCTTCTGCGCGTGCAGGCGGTTTTCAGCTTCGTCGAAGACGACCGACTGCGGGCCGTCCATGACGCTGTTGGTGACTTCCTCCTCGCGGTGCGCGGGCAGGCAGTGCAGGAAGATCGCATCCTTGTCGGCCAGACCCATCAGACGGTCGTTGACCTGAAACGGTGCGAGCAGGTTGTGGCGGTTGGCGGCGTCTTCATCGCCCATGCTGACCCACGTGTCAGCAAAGACAGCATCGGCCCCGGCAACAGCTTCCTCGGCGCTGTGGGTCAGCGACACGGTGGCGTCTCCGGCCCAGGCCACGGTCTCCGCCGGCGGTGCCAGCTCGGGTGGCGTACCGACGCGGACATGGAAGCCGAACTGCTTGGCGGCTTCGATCAGTGATACGGCGACGTTGTTGCCGTCACCGACCCAAGCGAGGGTCGAACCGGCGATGTCGCCCTTATGCTCCTCGTAGGTCATGACGTCGGCCATCAGCTGGCAGGGGTGGGAGCGGTCGGTCAGACCGTTGATCACCGGCACCGTTGCGTGCTCGGCCAGCCCCATCAGCAGGTCGTGGGAAAAGCAGCGGATCATGATGGCGTCGACGTAGCGCGACAGCACTTTGGCGGTGTCGTGGATGCTCTCCCCACGGCCAATCTGCATATCCCCGGCGTTGAGCACGACGGCGTCGCCACCCAGCTGCCGGATTGCGCATTCGAAGGATACTCGGGTCCGGGTCGAGGGCTTCTCGAAGATCATGGCCAGGCTCTTTCCCGCCAGCGGACGCTCCTCAGTCCCAGCTCGTCGGGCAGCCTTGAGGGCCTTGGCGCCGTCGATGATCGTTCTCAGATCGCTGGTCTGGACGTCTTTGAGGTCGAGAAAATGCTGGGTCATGTCGGACAGTCTCCGTTTCTCCGTGGTGGGTTGTGGTTGTCAGGGTTTTGGGCGCGTTCAGGCTGAGACAGCCGCCGCGACGTCGCCGAAGGCGGTCAGTGCCTGGTCGATTTCCGCGTCGCTGACCACCAGCGGCGGAAGAATACGGATGACGTTCTGCCCCGCTGGCACGGTCAGCAGGCGATGGTCGTCGCGCAGGCGCGCCACGAGGTCACCGGCGGCATAGGGATCGGCGACCTTCAGACCCTGCATCAGGCCCGCGCCCCGGTGGAGTTCGTAGACCGAGGGTGCGCCGCCACGACCGCGCCCAGCCCGTCCCAGAGCCGCATCGACCGCGCGTAGACGCCATCGAGGAAGCCCGGTTCCAGCAGCACATCGACCACGGCACAGCCGACGCGGCTGGCCAGCGGGTTGCCGCCGTAGGTGGTGCCGTGGGTGCCGGCGCTGATCCCTTCCATGGCCGCGCTGGTGCCCATGAAGCAGCCCAGCGGAAAGCCGCCGCCGATGCCCTTGGCCACTGCGATCAGGTCCGGGTCGGCCTCGCCGTCGGCCCATTCGTGGGCGAACAGGCGCCCGGTCCGGCCCATGCCGCACTGCACTTCGTCGTAGATCAGCAGCAGCCCGAATTCGTCACAGACCGCCCGCAGGGCGCGCAGGTAGTCCAGGTCCGCCGGGGTAATGCCGCCTTCGCCCTGGATCGGTTCGACCAGAATGGCAGCGGTTTCTTCAGTGATCGCCGCGCGGGTCTCGTTCAGATTGTTGAAGGCCACGTGGTCGAAGCCGTCGACCGCCGGGCCGAAGCCTTCGAGGTGCTTGGGGTTGTTGGCGGCAGCGATGGTCGCCAGCGTCCGACCGTGGAAGGCGTTGCTGGCGCAGATGATGCGGTACTTCTGCGGATTGCCGTGGACGTGGTGGTATCGGCGCGCGGCCTTGAAGCAGCCTTCCAGCGCTTCGGCGCCCGAATTGCAGAAGAACACCAGATCGGCAAAGGAGTGCGCGACCAGCTTCTCTGCCAGCTCGCGCTGGTGGGGGATCTCGTAGAGGTTCGAGGTGTGCCACAGCTTCCCCGCCTGATCCCGCAGGGCCTCAACCAGAACGGGGTGTGCGTGCCCGAGCGCGTTGACGGCGATGCCTGAGGCAAAGTCGAGATAACCCTCGCCCTCGGCCGTGTACAGCCAGCAGCCTTCACCGCGCTCGAAAGCCAGCGGCGCGCGGCCATAGGTCGGGGCGATATGGGGCGAGGGCGATAGGGTGCCGTCGGGCATGGGCTTGGGCCTTTCACAAGCGACTGCGGGGGCGTAAAAAAGAAACTCCCGCTGCGCGGACAGCGGGAGAATCCATTGATTTCAACGTTGTGCCGAGCCCCTGTCCTTTGTCAAGCGATGACCCCTCTGCAGATTTCGATCCCGACTATGCGTCGGCGCGCCCGCAGGCCGTGGCGAAGCGGACGGGGACGGTTCGTCACAGGGCCGCCGCCAGGGGCGCAACACGGGGCGCAACACGGGTCGACGGCAGCCGCGTAAACCCCGGAAGATCACCCCGGAATACCTGCGCCGGGTGGCCCTGCACTACCTCGACCGCTACAGCGCGACCGAAGCCTCCCTGCGCGCGGTGCTGAACCGGCGCATCCGAAAGTCGGCAACGCTGCACGAGCCTGACCCCGATATTCCGGCCTGGGTCGACGCCCTGCTTGAGGATATGAAGCGGCTGGGTTTCATCAACGATGAGGCCTTTGCCCAGACCCGCGCCGTCTCCCTGCACCGCAGCGGCAAGTCCGCCCGTGCCATCCGTCAGACGCTGGTAGGCAAGGGCATCCGGGGCGAGGCGCTCGACCGCGCCATGGCGGCGGCGGCGGACGAGCTGGGGCACGGGGAGGACACCCGCGCCATGGATCGCCGGGCCGGGCTGGAATTTGCCCGGCGGCGGCGGCTCGGGGTGTTCAACCCGCTGAGCGAGGTCCGGGTTGAGCGCCGTGAAAAGGACATGGCGGCGCTGGCCCGTCGCGGCTTCAGCTACGACATCTGCCTCGCCGTGGTCGAGGCGCGGGACGAGGACGACCTTCGCGATCGGCTGGATCTGGATCTCGATTTCTGATCGCCGCAAATGGCGCGGGGCAGGGCAGGCGTAGGCGAGCGGTGTTGTCAGTTGACCGAGCCGTGCTCGTAGTCGCTGTCCAGCGAGAACGCCGGGATCGCGACCATGAACTTTTCCTGCTCGTCTTCACTCTGGAAGTTGTAGTGCCCGCGCATGATGCCGCTGGGGGTGGAGAGCGGGCAGCCGCTCTCGTAGCTGAAGCTCTCACCGGGGGAGATGGTCGGCTGGTCGCCGACCACGCCCGGCCCGCGCACTTCCTCGACATTGCCGCGCGCGTCGGTGATGTGCCAGTACCGGGAGATCAGCTGCACGGTTTCTTCGCCCTGATTTTCCACAACGATGCGGTAGGCCCAGAAGAAATGATGCTCTTCGGGCCGGGACTCGCTGTCGACGAAGAAGGGTTCGGCGAGAACCCGGATGTTGCGCGTGATGGCTTCGTACATGCTCGCCTTGTGCCTACTTTGGCCCGGTCGGTAAAGGGCGGATTTCCAAAGTTCAGGCAGCAATCGTCTTTCGCCCGCCGCCCGTGGGTCGCAAAACGAAAGACGCTGTTCCCGGGACATGGTATTCCGACGCCGACTCACAGAAGCCCGGGAGGAGGGGCAGCGATGAAAGTTGGATTTATCGGACTGGGAAATGTCGGCGGGAAACTGTCTGGCAGCCTGCTGCGCAACGGCTTTGACCTGACGGTGCGCGATCTGGACAAGGACGTGGCCCAGCCCTTCCTCGACAAGGGTGCGCATTGGGCCGAGAGCCCTAAGGCCATGGCTGAGACGGTCGATATGGTGATCACCTGCCTGCCCTCGCCCGCCGCCAGTGCCGCGGTGATGGAGGCCGAGGACGGCATCCTCGTGGGCCTGCGCCCGGGCAGCATCTGGGCGGAGATGAGCACCACCGACGAGAGCGAAGTGCGCCGTCTGGGGGCGCTGGTCAAAGCCAAGGGTGCAGAGCCCATCGACTGCCCGGTGTCCGGGGCTGTCACCGTGCGGCGACGGGTAACATCTCGATCTTCGCAGGCTGCACGCGTGAGACCTTCGAGCGCGCCTTCCCGGTGATCCAGTCGTTGGGTCGGCGCATCCTGCACACCGGCGAGCTGGGCAGCGCCAGCATCCTCAAGGTGGTGACCAACTATCTGGCGACCGCCAATCTGGTGACCTTGAGCGAGGCGCTGGTGACGTGCAAGTTGGCGGGCATGGACCTGAACACGTCCTACGAGGCAATCCGTATTTCCAGCGGCACATCCTTTGTCCACGAAACCGAAAGCCAGGTGATCCTGAACGGCTCGCGCGACATCAACTTCACCATGGATCTGGTCAGCAAGGACATCGGCCTGTTCCAGGCCGTGGCCGACCGGGCCGGGATCGAGCTCGAAATCTCGCCCATGCTGATCGACATCTTCAAGGACGGCGAGGCTCGCTACGGTGCGCGCGAATGGTCGCCCAATATCATCCGGCGGCTGGAAGAAGCCGCTGGCGTGGAGATCCTTGCCGATGGCTTCCCGGCGGAAATGGTCGACGATGAGCCGGAATATCCGGGCTGGGAAGTCGTGCCTAAGGGCACCAACCGCACCCCCATGGTCGCGCCCCCAGACGGCGTTGAATAGTGGCTGCAGACGGCCCTGCCGCTGATCAGACTGCCGCGCCGGGCGTGGCGGTCTTCGCCCTCGAAGACCCGCGACAGGACGATGTTGCGGCGCTGGTCGCCGAGCTCGACCGGGAAATGCTCGGCGTCTACGACGAAGACGCGGTCTACATGTCCAGCGTCGATGATCTGGCGACCGACTATGTGCATTTTCTGGTCGCCCGGTATCAGGGGCATGCGGTGGGCTGCGGCGCGCTGGTGGTCAAGGACCTCGACTGGGGCGAGCTCAAGCGCATGTACGTTCGACCCGTGGCCCGCGGCAAAGGGCTGGGGCGGGCGATCCTCGAGAACCTGCTGGATATGGCGCAGCGGCGCGATCTGGCTTTCGTGCGGTTGGAAACCGGGCTGAAGCTCGAAGCCGCCGTGGAGCTGTACCGGGAAAAGGGCTTTGTTGAGCGCGACGCCTTCGGGGACTATCTCGGCGATGATGCGCCGGAAAGCCTGTTCATGGAGCTCTCGCTCAGGGGCTGACTACGCCCGCAGCCTGATCATTCGCCCGAGGGTGGTCACGCGGCCTGAATCGGCGCGCGATGGCTTTAGCCGGGGAACTTACGCTGCGAGCGTTTGACCCGGGTGTCGAGCATGGACAGCACGCTGCGCACGCCGCCGTTGCGATAGGAATCGCGGAACGAGGCGCGGAAATCTGACACCAGATTGAGCCCGAAAATCGAGACGTTGGAGACCTTGAGCACGCCGCCATCGTCGATCACGGTCCAGTCGACACGGTAGGTCGTACCCTGCGCCACGACTGTGGTTTCCATAATCGTCGCCGTGTTCGACCGATTGGGACGAACCCGGTTTACCACGAACGAGGTGTTGGGCTCGTAGACCGAGAAAATGTCGAGCAGAAACTCGGATGCGGCCTGCTCGGTCAGGGCAAAGTAGGCTTCGAGCTCCTCGTCGTCGAATTCGCGTAGCATGGCACCCCCAGCGCGCACCGCCATGTCTTTGGTGGCGAAGCGCAGCCGGGTGACGTCGCGCGCCCAGGCCCGGCGGGAGCCCCAATCGCGGCTGCGACCGTTGAGCGACCCGAACAGGTTGAAGGCATCCCCGGCGATGCGAAGGATGATCTCCGCCGGGTCTTCATCGGACTGGGCGAACAGGGTTCCGGGCGTCAAACCGAGGGCGAGTACGCTGCCCACACCAGCTTTGAGGGCAAAGCGGCGGGTTACGTCAGCGGACTTTTGCATCATGAATTCCTGAATGATCGATCAAATACGGGCTTGGGTGCTGGACCAGCGCCGGTTTCAGTCCGGCTTATAAGAAATCTAATCTGCACCTCTTGTTTGGCAATTTCGAGATTAGCTGAATCTGCTGTCAAAGCGAAGTCTCGCCGTGCTTCATCATGTAACGGCGTGTTTCCAGACCTGCAGGATGGCGGTGGCTTCGGCGGTCGGGTCGGATGCCCGGGACAGGGCGCTGACCACGGCGACGCCCGCAATCCCCGTCCGGGCCAGCGCAGGAGCGCGGTCGCGGTCGATGCCGCCGATGGCGACGGCGGGTAGGCTCAGGCCGCCAACGAGCGTCGCGATGCCCTCTGGCCCCAGCGCCTGCCCTGCGTCAGCCTTGGTCGCGGTGGCAAAGGCCGGGCCGACCCCGATGTAGTCGAGCGCGTCTGGCGCCCGGGCCTGCAGCGCCAGCAGGCGGGCGCGTTCTGCGCCGGTGCCGACCGACCAGCCGATGATCGCTGCCGGTCCCAGTCGCGCCCGTGCGGTTTCCGGGTCGAGGTCATCCTGTCCCAGATGCACACCTTCGGCCTGCAGAGCTGCGGCGAGGTCGACATCGTCGTTGATCAGCAGCGGCGCGCCGGCAGCGCGCGCGGCATCCAGCACCGGGGCGCAGGCGCTCACCCGTTCGGCCAAAGGCGCGCTGGCCAGCGCGGTCTTGTCCCGCCATTGCAGGCAGGTCGCCCCACCGCGCAGCACAGCCTCGGCCAGCCCGGCCGCCGACCAGCCCTCGGCGAGGTCCTGCGGGCCGAATATGGCATAGAGGCGCAGGGTCTCGGGGCTAAGCCGCTGCGGCATGGAGCGCGTCCAGAAAGGCGGTGCGGAAGCTGCCCGGCCCCTTGGTGGTCGCGGCGGCGTGGTCGCCCGCGCCGCTCATCAGGTGCAGGGCGGCGACAGCCGCGTCGAAGGGATCGTCGGCAACCGCGAGAAAGGCTGCGCACAGCGCGCTGGCGACGCAGCCCATGCCCGTCACCCGCGCCATCATCGGGTCCCCCCCGGTCAGGCGCACCACGCGGCTGCCGGAGACTACGAAATCGGTGGCGCCGGTCAGCGCAACCACGGCCCCGTGCTTTTCGGCCAGTATTTTGGCCACCCCGGCGGCTTCTTCGGCGCTGGCGAGGCTGTCGACGCCTTCGACCAACCCGGCCTGCCCGGCCAGCGCGAGCACCTCACCGGCGTTAGCACGGATGATTGCGGGTCCGGGCTTGGAGGCCAGCAGGCTCGCGGCGATCTGGTTTCGAAGTCGTGAGGCGCCTGCGCCCACGGGGTCGAATACCCAGCCGCGGCCCTTGGCGTTCTTGTCACTTTTGGCACCGGTGATGGCGGCCGCGTAGGGCTCAGCCGACTGAGGTACGCCGATGTTGATCAACAGGCTGGCGGCCTTGGCGCTGACTTCGGCAATTTCGTCTCGGCCGGTGGCCATGATCGGCCGCGCCGAGACAGCGTTGAGTGCGTCGGCGACGAACAGTTGCGTGACCGGGTTGGTCACAGCGTGCACCAGCGGGCGCTCGGTCCGCAGGCGGGGAGCAGTGTGGCGACGGCAGACATCAGCGTTTCATCCCTCGTTCGATTTCTGGTTGGCACCCGGTTCCGCATGGTGTTTCGGTTCGCTCGCCGTGGCTTGTCTCTGGCTTCACCCCTGATTGAGCCGCCCCCAGCCCGACAGCGCGTCCAGTGCGCTGCGGTAGGAGGCGTCGACCCGGCGGGTCATGGCGTCCGTGTCGGCGTAGTCGGCCAGCACCTCGACCGACGCCGCGCGGGCGGCCTCGACGATATCGCCGGGCAGGGCTTCGATGCGGGTGCTGCCTTCCCGCAGGGCGGCGAGCGCCTGCGCATTGAACCAGGTCGCCTCAGCCAGTCCGGCGTCGTTCTCGGCGTCGCAGGCATTGCGGACCGCCGCGCGCAGGTCGTCGCTCAGGCTGGCCCACAGGTTGGCGTTGATCAGGGCTTCGGCGGTGCCGTTGGGCTTGTTGAAGCCGGGGAAGTAGTAGTGCGCCGCGACCTGATCGAAGCCGAGGCTGCGGTCGGAGAACGGACCGAGGAACTCGACAGCGTCGATCACGCCGGTCTGCAGGGCGCTGAAGATCTCGGTCGGGGGCAGGGTGACGGTGGTGGCACCCAGCCGGCGGTAGATTTCGCCGCCCAGCCCGGCGGTGCGGATCTTCACTCCGCTGAGCGAGGCCAGCGACTGCAGCGGCGCCTTGAACCAGCCCGCCATATTGGCCCCGGCGTTCCCGGCCATGAGCGGCTTGACCTCCAGCGGGGCGTAGGCCTCGTCCCAGAGCGCCTGCCCACCGCCAAAGCGCACCCACGCGCTGTGCGCCTGCGGTGACAGGCCGAAGGGCATGGTGGTGAAGTAGCTTGCAGCGGGCACCCGCCCCGCCCAGAAGAACGAGGCCGTATGCGCCATCTCCGCCGCGCCATCAATAACCGCGTCGAGCACGCCGAAGGGCGAGGTCAGCTCGCCCGCGCCCAGCACACGTACCTCGATCTTGCCGTCGGTAGCAGCGGTGATCCGCGCCGCGAGGCGGTCGGCCGTGGTGCCGGGCCCGGCGCTGCCCTTGGCCCAGGAGGTGACCAGGCGCCAGCGCTGCAGACCCTGCGCGATTGCCGGAGTGGCGAGGGCGCCAGTGGCTGCAGCGGCTACCGTGGCTGCAGCGGCGCTTGCCCCGGTTCCGACACCTAGGGCGGCTTGCTTGAGAAAGCGACGGCGGCTGTGTTTCATGATGATGGGTCTCCCTCCGCTGGTATGATCCAGATCCGGTTCGATGGGTATGATCTCAGCCGCTGGCCCTCGACGGACGGGGCGGCACCCCAGACCCGCCTGAAATGACAGTCCGGCGCCGCGAAGTCAAACGGCGTGAGGGGTCGGCCCCCGGGCTCGAAATCGAAGGTCGGGTGCGGCACGCAAGGCTGTGCGACGGCATCCGCCGCTTGCGGGGACGTCGGTGGCGCTAAACTGCGCTGAATTTTGTCCAGCCCGTGCCAAAGGAAACCTCGTCATGGCCCTGATCGCTGACCGCATGAGCCGTATCAAACCCTCCGCCACCATGGCTGTCACCCAGAAGGCGCAGGAGATGCGCGCTGCTGGCCACAATGTCATCGGCCTCGGCGCGGGTGAGCCGGACTTTGACACGCCGGATAACATCAAGAACGCTGCCAAGGCTGCGCTCGATGCGGGCAAGACTAAGTACGCCCCGGTTGGTGGTCTGCCCGGGCTGCGGGAGGCGATTGCGCGCAAGTTCCAACGCGAGAACGGTCTGGCCTACGATGCTGCCAACATCACCATCGCCAACGGTGGCAAGCAGATCATTTTCGACGCCCTGCTGGCGACCTTGAACGAAGGCGATGAAGTGCTGATCCCGGCGCCCTACTGGGTGTCCTACCCCGACATGACCTTGCTCGCCGGCGGAGAGCCGCGGTTCGTCGAGGGTGGCGAAGACACGGGCTTCAAGATTACGCCCGAGGCACTGGATGCTGCGATCACGCCGCAGACCAAGTGGCTGATCCTGAATTCACCAAACAACCCGACCGGTTCGGCCTACCACCGGGACGAGCTGGCCGGGCTGGGAGCGGTACTGGAGCGGCACCCGCACGTCTGGGTCATGACCGACGATATGTACGAGCACCTCGTCTACGACGATTTCGAGTTCACCACGATCGCGCAGGTGACGCCATCGCTGTTCGACCGCACGCTGACCATGAACGGCGTTTCCAAGGCCTACGCCATGACCGGCTGGCGGGTTGGCTACGCGGCGGGACCGGCCGAGCTGATCAAGGCGATGAACAAGGTCCGCTCGCAGTCGACCTCGGGGGCTGGGACGATCTCGCAGGAGGCGTCGATCGAGGCGCTCGACGGACCGCAGGAGTTTCTTGGCGAGCGGGCGGCCGTGTTCCGCCAGCGTCGGGATCTGGTGGTTGACCGGCTGAACATGTGCGCAGGGCTGAGCTGCCGCCGGCCGGAGGGGGCATTCTACGTGTTTGCATCCTGCGCCGGGACCATCGGCAAGAAGGCGCCGTCGGGGGCGACGATCGAGACCGATCTGGATTTCGCGGCTTTTTTGCTGGACGAGGCGCAGGTCGCCGTGGTGCCGGGCAGCGCCTTTGGGCTGTCGCCGTACTTCCGAGTCTCCTACGCAACCTCGACGGAGGCGCTGGAAGAGGCCTGTGACCGCATCGAGGCGGCCTGTGCCAAGCTCATTTAGCCCAGCGGACCACGGTTGCGGGCTCGATTTGACGCCGCTTCGCGGCTTTCAAATCTCCCACGCGCAATCAAACCGGACAGGCCGCGCTGCACGCGGCCTGACGTCTTTTCGCATTTTCTATGAAAATGCGCGTGGGGAGGGCCGAAGGCTGCGAAGCGGCCAAGGCCCGAGCGCGCCACTTATCAGTCGACAATCAACACTCAATACGCTCCGCTTTGCATATTTTTTAGCTATTGCGCGACGCTTGACCCCGCCGCGCGAAGCGCGGTCGGGGACAAGTCGGCGCAACCTTGCTTCAGCGAAGAACTCCAACGCGCTCACAGCGGAGCGTTTTGAGCGCAAGGGAATACGTCGCTCACAGCGAAGCGTTTTGAGCGCCATGTAAAAGAAGTTGCGCGTGGTAGATTTGTAAGCCGCGAAGCGGCGTCAAATCGAGCCCGCCACCACCAGCGGTTTGCCACGCTGAGCCCGGCCTGAGCCTGCTTTTTCAGCGCGCGCGCTTGCGGCGGTTGAAGCGAGCGCTGTCTTCTTCATTCATGATTGCCAGCATCACGCGCCTGAAGCCTTCGAGCCGCTCCGTTCCGGCCTCCCTGAACGCCTCGCGCAGCAACCGGCGCTGCGCCTCGATCAGTTCCTGCAGCAACGCGTCACCCTGCCCCGACAGCCTCAGCAACCGCTGTCGACGGTCGACTGCGCCCACTTCCTGCACCACCAGACCCAGATCGATCAGCCGACGCAACACCCGCGCCAGGCTCTGCTTGGTGATGTTGAGGGTATCGAGCAGGTGGCCGACGGTGACATCCTGCCCCGTGCCGACGAAATAGAGTGCCCGGTGGTGGGCCCGCCCCAGATCGTGGTGCTCGAGGATGCGGTCGGCGACATCGGTGAAGTCGCGGTAGGCGAAGAACATCAGCTCGATGGCTTCGTTGGCCGCCGAGTCCAGCGACGCCCCGCACCGGGGGCTGTCGGACGCAGTCAGGGCGTCGGCGTCGGGCGCGTTATCAGACAAGCTCGGGTCCAGTACTCGTTAAGCTCGGCAAAATATGTCAGGACTGTTGACTTAAATCCAGCCCCCGTTATCCGCGAAAGAGGCGCTGATGGTGGCGCCCAGGCCTTAGTGGAGTCTTCAGTATGGCTAGCATTCCCTTCGATAAGCTTGGCGGCAAGCTCTGGTACAACGGCGAAATGGTCGACTGGGATGAAGGGCGGCTGCACATCCTCTCTCACGGGCTGCACTATGGCTCCTGCGTGTTCGAGGGCGAGCGCGCTTATGGCGGCAAGATTTTCAAGCACCAGGAACATACAGACCGGCTGTTCAAGTCGGCGGAAATCCTTGGCATGGAGATCGCCTATTCCAACAAGGAACTCTATGACGCGGCCTATACCTCACTCGAGGCGCAGGGCTTCACCGATGCCTATGTCCGTCCGGTCGCCTGGCGCGGGTCGGAGATGATGGCGATCTCTGCCCAGCAGACCAAGACCCACGTCGCGGTCATCTGTTGGGACATGGGCTCCTACTTCGACCCCGAAGCCCGTATGGCCGGGATCAAGCTGCAGTGGGCCAAATACAAGCGGCCCTCGCCCGAGTGCGCGCCGGTCCACGCCAAGGCGGCGGGGCTGTACATGATCTGTACCGTCTCCAAGCACGAGGCCGAGGCGCAGGGTTTCAACGACGCGATCATGCTCGACTGGCGCGGCTATGTCGCCGAATGCACGGGCGCCAACATTTTCTTCGTCAAGGATGGTGTGCTGCACACGCCGACCCCGGATTGCTTCCTCGATGGCATCACCCGGCAGACGGTGATCGAGCGCGCCAAAGTCAACGGCATCGACGTGATCGAACGCCACATTTTGCCCGAAGAACTGGCTGAGATGCAGGAAGTGTTCATCGTTGGTACGGCCGCGGAAGTCACCCCGATCAACCAGATCGGCGACATCCACTATCAGGTCGGTGAAGTGACCCGCGATCTGCTGACCGACTACCACAATCACGTTCGCGGCCACTGACCGCCTCAATCACCGACGTTTGAGACCGGCTCCCGGAACCTTGTGTCTTGTGGGCGGGCGTTACGGGAGCGCGACCGCTCAATCATCCTGCGTGGCTGAGGCCCCATTGCGGAGCTCGCGCGCGTAGAGTGTTGCGCTAGCAAGGCTGACTAAGGCCGCCAGCCAGAACAGGGCGATGGTCAATCCTCCCGGCATGACATCGGCGCCCCGCGCCGTCAGTGCAGCCTCGGCCAGTCCAGCGGCAAAGGCCATGCACTGCAGCACGGTCTTGGCCTTACCCAGACCGGCAACAGGCAGGCGACGGCCCCGGCTCACGGCCAGTACGCGCAGACAACCGACGGCGAGGTCCCGCCCGCGCATGAGCAGGACTGCCGCCGCCAGCGCCAGATCCGGCACCAGCACCACCAGCCCCAACCCCGTGCACAGCATCAGCAGCTTGTCTGCCACCGGGTCGAGCACGGCCCCTGCTGTGCTCTCAGCCGACAAGCGCCGCGCCAGCACGCCGTCGGCCAGGTCGGTGAGGCAGGCGAGCAGAAACATCCCCAGCGCCACCGGCAGCCACAGCGCCGGCGCCCAGCCTCCCAGCGCAACCAGCAGCAGCAGCGCCCCGATCAACGGGGCGGTCAGCAGACGCAAAAGCGTCAGGGCGTTGGGGACGTACTGCATCGCTGGGGTCATTCCTGATGAAAGTGGTCGTAGATTTTCTGCGCCACCGCCTCGGAAATGCCCTCGACGGTCAGGAGGTCGGCGACGCTGGCGCGGGACACCGAGCGGGCGGAACCGAAATGCAGCAGCAGTGCTTTCTTGCGGCGCGGTCCGATGCCGGGCACGTCGTCCAGCGGGTTCTTCCTGATCGCCTCCGATCGCTTGGCGCGGTGGGTGCCGATGGCAAAGCGGTGGACTTCGTCGCGCAGGCGCTGCAGGTAGAACAGCACCGGATCTCGCTCCGGCATCTGGAAAGCATGCTGGTCGGGCAGGAAGAACTGCTCGCGCCCGGCGTTGCGGTCGGGGCCTTTGGCGATGGCGACCAGCGGCACATCGTCGATGCCCAACTCGGTCAGGGTTGCGCGCACGGCCGAGAGCTGGCCCTTGCCGCCGTCGATCAGCACAAGGTCGGGCCATTGCCCCTGATCGCGGTCCGGGTCTTCCTTCAGCGCCCGGGAAAAGCGGCGGTTGAAGACCTCGCGCATCATCGCGTAGTCGTCGCCCGGGGCGCCGTCGCGGCGGATGTTGAACTTGCGGTAGCTGTTCTTCTGGAAGCCTTCGGGTCCGGCGACCACCATGGCACCGACGGCGTTAGCACCCTGGATATGGGAGTTGTCGTAGACCTCGATGCGCTCAGGAGCTGCGGGCAGGCCGAAGGCCTCAGCGACCCCGTCGAGCAGCTTGCGCTGGGTCGAGGATTCAGCCTGCCGCCGCTCCAGCGCTTCGCGGGCGTTGCGGACTGCGTTGGCCACCACGTCCCGCTTGGGGCCGCGTTGGGGGCGGCTGAGCCGGATCTTGCGCTCCGCCTTGTGGCTCAGGGCCTCGGCGAGCAGGTCGGCCTCATCGGGGTCGTGGCTGACGAGGATCTGTCGGGGCACCGGCTTGTCGGCGTAGAACTGGCCGATGAAGCTGCCCAGCACGTCGGCGACGGTTTGCTTGCGGTCGTGGCGGGGGAAATAGGCGCGGTTACCGTAGTTCCGCCCGGCGCGATAGAAGAACACTTGCACGCAGATCTGGCCGCTGCCGTCGAAGGCGGCGATGACGTCGGCGTCGTCGATTTCGCCCTGCATGTTGACGTCCTGATGCGCCTGAACCGCACTCAGTGCCCGCAGTCGGTCGCGGAGCTTGGCGGCGCGCTCGAACTGCAGGTTTTCTGCCGCGTCCTGCATGCTGGCGGCCAGTTCCTCCTGCACCGCGCGGCTCTCCCCGAACAGGAAGGCCTTGGCCTCGCGCACCAGTTCGTCGTAGCCGGCCTTGTCGATCTTGCCCACGCAGGGCGCCGAGCAGCGCTTGATCTGGTAGAGCAGGCAGGGGCGGTCGCGGTTCTCGAACACGCTGTCCGAGCAGGAGCGCAGCAGGAACGCCTTTTCCAGCGCGGTGACGGTGCGGTTGACCGACTTTGCGCTGGCAAAGGGGCCGAAGTAGTCGCCCTTCCGCTTGTGCGCCCCGCGGTGTTTGGTGATCCGGGCGAAGTCATGCTCGCCGGTGAGCATGATGTAGGGGAAGGATTTGTCGTCGCGCAGCAGCACGTTGTAGCGCGGCTGGAACCGCTTGATCAGGTTGGACTCCAGCAGCAGGGCTTCGACCTCGCTGTTGGTGACCACGATCTCCAGCGCCTTGGTCTCCGCCACCATCCGGCGCAGCCGATTGGGCAGTCGCTCGAGCTGGGTGTAGTTGGTGACCCGTCGCCGAAGGTTGCGGGCCTTGCCGACGTAGATCGGGTCGCCCCGGCGGTCTAGCATGCGGTAGACCCCGGGGGAGGCGCTCAGGGTGCGGACGCCGTCACGGAGCACCCCAAGACCGTGGTGCAGGTCGCTGCCGTCGAGGTCGGGGCTGGTCGGCTGGGCGCCGGGCAGGGCGGCGGTCTGTCCCTGGTAGTCGGCTTCATCTTCGCGCAGCGACACCGCTGCAGTTTCGTCCGCGGGCATCGCGGCGCGCTTGCCGCCTGCGCTGCTGTCGGATTCCTGATGGGTTTTGCCGCGTCGCATAAGGCCTGTGGTATCGTGTTTCGATCCAGATTGTAAGGGTGGCCGAAGCGGCCAGCCCGACTTGTGGATAAGTCTGTCAATAAATCCAAGGACCCGGATTGTTTTAACCTGATTTCAACCGCTTGGCGCCGGTTGCCAGAAAAACTGATACTTTGGATCTTCCGGTGTAAGCCTCTGAAAACACGATAGATTTGAACCGCAATGAACCAATCGCCTGCTAATCACCGACAAGGCGGATGGGACTCGTGAGTCGCACAATAGGTGACGTCAGGTTGTAGACAACCATGCCCACTACCGACTTTCCACCCTCGGTTTCTGCAAGGCTAAGGAATTCAGTGCCTTAGATCGCGGCCTTAAACGTCGCGACTCAGGGTCACCGTCACGGACGCGCTCTCCGCGTCCTCGAATACATCCAGCTTCTCACCTTTCACCCGCAGGCTAACCATGCGGCTGTCGCTGAACACCCGCGCCGCCAGCTCGTCAACGAGGGTCTCGAGCAGGTTGAAGTGTCCCTCGAGCACCATGGCGCGCGCGGTGTTGACGAACACCTCGTAGCTCAGAACGTTGGAGAAATCGTCCGACAGGCTTTCGGGCAGGGTAACCTCGGCATCGAACGACAGGCGCACCCGCTGGGGCGCCTCGTGCTCGTGGGGATAGATGCCGATGCAGGCGCTGACGACCAGGTTTTCGACGGCGATGCTGCGCTGTTTCCGAATCATGGCAGGAGATCACTCGATCGGTGCATGGCGGTCTGGCGCAGGTGCGGCCCAATTTAGGTGCTGACCGCCATCCAGCGCGATCATTTGGCCGGTCATGGACGGCGCCTTCACCATCAGATCGACGGCGGCGCAGATATCCGCCAGCGGCGTGGCGATCTGCAGCGGGGTCTCGAGCACCTGCTCGTCGAAGTTGGCCTGGGTCTGACGGGGTGAGGGCAGGGTCGGCCCGGGGCCGATGCCGTTGACCCGGATTTTCCGGGCCGCCAGCCCCAGCGCCATCTGCCGTGTCAGGCCCCAGAGCGCGTACTTGGAGACGGTATAGGACAGAAAGTGCTCGGTCAGGTTCCAGACCCGCTGGTCGATCAGGTTGATGATGCAGCCACCTTCGGCCGGGCATTGCGCGGCCATGGCCTGGCTGAGCACCACTGGCGCGCGCAGGTTGGGTTCGATGTGGGCGTCCCAGCTGTCGCGGTCGTTGGTCTCGATGCTGTCGTAGCTGAAGGCCGAGGCGTTGTTGATCAGCAGGCTTAGGGGCTGGTTCAGTGCGGCGGCGGCAGCGTCGACCAGTGGTCGGACCTCGGCTTCGACGGCCAGATCGGCCTGCACCAGTGCGGCACGCCCTCCGGCCTGCCGGATGCGGTCGGCGGTGGCTTCGGCGCCCTCGCGGCTGCCGCGGTAGTGCAGGGCCACCGCCCAGCCCTGGGCGCCGAGGTGTTCGGCCATGGCGGCGCCGATCCGCTGCGAGGCGCCGGTGATAAGGGCTGCTTTAGAATGCGACATCGAGGAACTCCAGTCCGCCGGAGAGGCTGTGCACGATATAGACGACGAACAGGGCAAGGAACGCCAGCCCCAGTCCGCGCCCGATTTTCTGTCTGGCGAGCAACAGGGCGATGAACATCCCTGAGGTCAGTCCGAACAGGATCAGGCTCCACGGCACCAGATCCGGGGGACGTCCAGCGGCGAAATCACCGCCACTAGTCCGAGCACCAGCAGGATATTGGTGAGGTTGGAACCGATGATGTTGCCGATGACCACGTCGCCATGCCCATGGCGGGCGGCGGCGAGCGAAGCGAACAGCTCGGGCAGGCTGGTGCCGATCGCGACGATGGTGGCACCGATCACCGCTTCGGGCAGGCCGACCTGCTCCGCTAGGTCGACGGCACCGATGATGAAGATCTGCCCACCGACGATCAGCGCCGTCAGTCCCCCGATCAGCGCGACCGACGACAGGCCCCAATTCCAACCGGGGTTGGTGGCCTCCTCGACTGCCTGCGTCTCCTGTCCGATGAAGACGGCGATGGTCTGCACCAGAATGGTCCCGAGCATGAGCAGGCCGGCCCAGCGGGGGAGGACCTCCAGCCCGAAGGACAGGAGCAGCACGAACAGTGTTGCGAGGATCAGGAAAATACTGGATCGGGAAATGGTAGCTGCGCGCGGAAAACAGCGGTAACACCAGCGCCGCCGTCCCGCCGATAAGCAGCACGTTGGTGATGTTGGAGCCGATGACGTTGCCGACGGCGACATCTGGCACACCGTTGACGGCCGCGCCGACGGTCACCACGACCTCGGGCGCGCTGGTACCCCAGGCGACAACGGTCAGGCCGATGATAAAGGGCGACAGGCCGATCAGGTGCGAGACGGAGACCGCCCCCCGGATCAGGAACTCGGCCCCGAAGCTCAGGCCCACCGAGGCCCATGATTAGGAAGACAAAGGCGATGATCAGATCCACAGTGCGCCTGTCCTTCTTTGAACCCGGTGGTGGCCGGCACGACCGTGGAGCGGGTGGCATTGCTTTGCCCTAGACCTTGGGCGCTAGAGCCCGGGTTCAAGGGAGGAGACTGCTATAACGCACATGCGGTTGTGGTTGTGCAAATTTTTCTGGGGCGTTGATGGTTGCGCCGACCTTGTCTCGACCGCTTCGCGGTCATCGCCAAGGCGCCGCGCATTTTCCTTTTGTGGCGCGCTCGGGCCTTGGCCGCTTCGCGGCCTTCGGCCCTCCCACGCGCATTTTCAGTGAACATACGAATAGACGTCAGGCCGCGTGCAGCGCGGCCTGTCCGTTTGACTGCGCGGGGAGATTTGTAAGCCGCGAAGCGGCGTCAAATCGAGCCCGCAGCCTCTTTCACATTGCGCTCAAAACGCTTCGCTATGAGGGCGTTGGAGTGCTCCGTGCTACCTTCTGTTTACGCTCAACACGGCTGCGCCTTTGAGCGTGTAGGAGATCTTTGGAGGAACGACACTCAAGGCGAAGCGTGTTGAGTGTCAACGGAAGCAACACTCAAAGCCCAGCGTGTTGAGTGTCAGTGCAACAAAGTTGCGCCGACTTGGCCCCGACCGCGCTTCGCGCGGCGGGACCAAGCGTCGCGCAATCTTGACCCCACCATCACCAAGCCGTCTTGCACCCATCGCCCGACGGCGTACATCATGGGCAGCGCCCCGTCCGTATCCGCTCACTCCCTCGCCTGCCAAGGATCTGCATGACCGGCCTTATCGACCCCGAAACCCTCGTCCAAGCCGCCGCCGCCGCCGGCGCGGCCGCTGCCGACGCGGACGCCGATGACGACGCTGCAATTCGACTGCACCCGGTCGATGGCACGCCGCTGGATGAAAGCCCGGCGCTGGAGATCGTCTCCGACTTCGAGCCTGCCGGCGACCAGCCCCAGGCCATCGATGATCTGCTTGAGGGCCTGGGCAGCGGCGACCGCGACAACGTCCTGCTCGGCGTTACCGGTTCGGGCAAGACCTTCACCATGGCGCACGTCATCCAGTCGCTGCAGCGCCCGACGCTGATCATGGCGCACAACAAGACCCTCGCCGCCCAGCTCTACGGGGAAATGAAGGAATTCTTCCCCAACAACGCGGTCGAATATTTCGTCTCCTACTACGACTACTACCAGCCCGAGGCCTATGTCCCCCGCTCGGACACCTACATCGACAAGGAAGCCACCATCAACGAGCAGATCGACCGCATGCGCCACTCGGCGACCCGGGCCCTGTTCGAGCGCCGCGACGTCATCATCGTCGCCTCGGTGTCCTGTATCTATGGTATGGGCGCGCCGGAGACCTACGCCGCCATGACCCTGCTGCTCGAGGTTGGCGCCGAGATCCCGCAGAAGGAGATGCTGCGCCGCTTCGTCGAGCTGCAGTACCGGCGCAACGATGTCGGCTTCCAGCGTGGCACCTTCCGCGTCCGCGGGGACTCCATCGAGATCTTCCCGGCCCACCTCGAAGACCGCGCCTGGCGCCTGTCGCTCTTCGGCGACGAAATCGAGGGCATCTGGGAAATCGACCCGCTGACCGGGGAGAAGACCGCCGAGCTGGAGAAGGCCCGCCTCTACGCCAACTCCCACCACGTGACGCCCAAGCCCACGATCATGCAGGCGCTCAAGCACATCAAGAACGACCTCGGCCTGCGGCTCGAGGAGCTGGAGACCGAGGGCAAGCTGCTCGAGGCCCAGCGCCTGCAGCAGCGCTGCACCTTCGATCTGGAGATGATGGAGGCAACCGGCGTCTGCGCCGGGATCGAGAACTACAGCCGCTATCTGACCGGACGCGCACCCGGTGAGCCGCCCCCGACCCTGTTCGAATACCTGCCCGAAGACGCCCTGCTCATCGTCGACGAAAGCCACGTGTCGGTCCCCCAGATCGGCGCCATGTTCAAGGGCGACCGCGCGCGCAAGGTCACGCTCAGCGACTACGGCTTCCGCCTGCCCTCGTGCCAGGACAACCGCCCGCTCAAATTCGAAGAGTGGGACGCCATGCGCCCGCAAACGGTCTACGTCTCCGCCACGCCCAACACCTGGGAGCTGGAGCGCACGGGCGGTGTGTTCGCCGAGCAGGTCATCCGCCCGACCGGGCTGCTCGACCCGCCGTGCCTGATCCGCCCGACCGACAACCAGGTCGACGACCTGATCGCTGAATGTCAGGACACCGTCGCCGCCGGTTATCGCGTGCTGGTCACCACCCTGACCAAGCGCATGGCCGAAGACCTGACCGACTACCTCAACGAAGCCGGGCTCAAGGTCCGCTACATCCACGCCGACGTCGATACGCTCGAGCGGATCGAGATCATCCGCGATCTGCGCTTGGGGGGCTACGACGTGCTGGGCGGGATCAACCTGCTGCGCGAGGGCCTCGATATCCCCGAGTGCGCCCTGGTGGCGATCCTCGACGCGGATAAGGAAGGCTACCTGCGATCAACCACGTCGCTGATCCAGACCATCGGCCGCGCGGCCCGCAACGCCGACGGTCGCGTGATCCTCTACGCCGACACGATCACCAAGAGCATGCAGGCCGCCCTCGATGAAACCGAGCGCCGCCGCATCAAGCAGCTCGCCTACAACGAAGAGCACGGCATCACCCCCGCGTCGATCAAGAAGCGCATCGGCGAAATCATTGACTCGGTCTACGAAAAGGACCGGGTCACCATCGGCACCGGTGACCAGGATCTGATCACCACCGGAGGCAAGGACCTGCGCGAGGTCATGGCCGATCTGGAAACGCGTATGAAGGACGCCGCGGCCAACCTCGAATTCGAGGAAGCCGCACGCCTGCGCGACGAACTCAAGCGACTGGAAGCGGCGGATCTGGGGCTGGGTGGGGCGGTATCGAACCGCGCTGCTGAAGCCGAACGCGCGCCCCGGGCCGAAGGCAAGACCGCGGGCCGCAACCGGGCCCGCCGCGACGCCGAGAAGGACTTCAGCGCCACAAAATCCGCACCGCTCGACCCCCTGTCGAAGGTCGCGGGGCCACGCAAGTCACCGCGCCGCCGATCCTGAAACCGAATTGTGTTGCCCGGCCAGAGCGATCCGGCCTGAGCGATCCGGCCAGAACTATCAGGGTAGAGCCATCTGGCCAGAGCGATCCGGCCAGCGCCGCCCGAAGACAGCGTACGGGACAGGGCTGCCCGATCAGAGCAGTTCCGGCCAAAGCAGTTTCGGCCAAAGCAGCCCGATCAAAACAGATCGGTCTGAGTAGATCAGTCAGAACCGTCCGATCAAAGCAGTTCCGGCCAGCCCAGCTTGCCGTTCTGGTTCTTGTCGAGGAAGGTGAAGGTCTCGTCCAGCCGCGCCTGCAACTCCGGCAGGGTCAGGCCCTCTTCGGGAAAGGCCTTGCCCATGAGTTTGATCCGCAGCAGCAGCGCGGGGGCTTCAACCACGCTGACAACGTCATTGTAGTCCGCATCGAAAACGGTGTGGATGATGGTGAAGTAGGTCAGCATCTCATCGCGGGTCAGCGCGCCGTCGTTGTTGCGGTCCATCTTGGTGAAGTGGCGCAGGAACGAACGCTTCTCGTACTGGGAGCGCAGGCGGGCCTTCTGCTCGGGGGTCAGCGCGCGCAGCTTGTCCAGTGTCGAACCGCCCTCCGTCCCTGATCCGGAACCCGACCGGGTTTCGGCCTGCGACTCAGACGGCGTTTCCGATCCCGAGATGGACTGCCGGCTGTCGCCGCCGTCGGACGACTGCGCCGCCGCCCCTGTTGGCGTGGCAAAAAGCGCGAGAATAAAGGCGAGACCTGCGAGCACGCGGCCCGATCGCTTCAGGATCATGGAATGGTTCATCCGGCTGGAGTATGCGGTCGTGCGGTGATTGAGGTCCGCGCGAAAATGGTTTCTCATAGGGCTGCCCCAAAGTAAAGTTATCAGACACTTGCGTCATAAACCTGAAGTCGAAAATGATTGATCTTTGGCTCCTGCCTCTGCCGCCTTCACCCGTGACTGCCCTGAGCGCGGACCGGGTGCGCCTGCGGCCCTTCGAGAAGGCTGATGTCCCGGTCATCGTCGAGCAGGGCAGCGACCGTGCCGTGGCGCACTGGATGATCAGTTTTCCGGTACCCTGGCCACGCTGGCTGGCGCGGCAGCGGGTGCGGGAATCGCGCCGGGATCTGGCCTCTGGCCGCGGTTACCACTTTGCTATCACCGCCGATGATCTGCCCGGAAAGCCCATGGTCGGGGCGTGCTCGGCGATCTTCGTCGGCGACGCCAGCCGACCACCGGAACTGGCTTATTGGGTCGCGCCGGCCTGGCAGCGACGGGGCTATGGCCGGACCGCACTGCGCCTGCTGCTCTCGCACATGTTCGACGCGGATCCGGCGCTGATTGCGGTCGAGGCAGCGGTGATCGAGGGCAATGACCCTTCCGCTGATCTGCTGCGGGGGCTGCACTTCCGCGGGCAGGGCGAAGAATTCGCCAGCGCCCCGCTGAGCTGGGATGAACCACCGGGCACCCAGGTGCGCCTGCAGCGCTATCGGCTGTGGCGTGAGGATTGGTTTCGGGCCGCGCAGGCTCATATTCCTGAGCAGGCCCGCCTGAGTACGGGCGCCGCCTGAAGCCCCGACAGTACTAATCCCGCGAAACCGCCTAACACCCCAACCCCGCGAAACCGCCTAACACCCCAACCCCGCGAAACCGCCTAACCTGCCAATCCCCGCGAAACTGCCTAACACGACCCAACTCGCCAAACCGCACCTGCCTGCCCCCGAACCACTGAGACAGAGCATGACCGATTTCAAAGCCCTCTCCGAAGCCGATTGGAAGCAACGCCTCTCTGAGGAGCAATTTCAGGTCGCCCGCCGCCACGGGACCGAGCGGCCCTTTTCCTCGCCGCTGAACGACAACAAGGCTGCCGGGCGCTACGCGTGCGCCGGTTGTGGGCAGGTGCTGTTCAGTTCAGAGGACAAATACGATTCAGGCTCGGGTTGGCCGTCCTTCACCCAGCCCATCGACGCGGAGGTCGTGGGCGAGACCACTGACCGCAGCTTCTTAATGACCCGGACAGAGATCCATTGCGCGCGTTGTGAATCGCACCTCGGCCACGTTTTTCCCGACGGCCCCGGTCCGACGGGCCTGCGCTACTGCATGAACGGCTGTGTGATGGATTTTCAGGACGAAGCCGGGTCTGACGACTGATCGGGGCCAGCAGACGACCGATCAGGCCAAGCAAAGGCGCTGTCATGGAAAGGTGCAGCGCCGTTAGCGTCCGACCCGTTGAGAGGTCGGTCAGCTGGGAGTTCGGTCAGTTGAGAGTTCGGTCAGTCGAGGGTTTGGAGTGCTGAGGTTTCGCAGCATTGAGGATCAGGCCAGCCGCGCACCGTTCGGCACACCCTGATCGGGCGCCAACAGCACCACGTGATCATTTTCATCATGAAGCCCTAGGGTGAGAAACTCGCTCATGAAGGGCCCGATCTGCTTGGCTGGGAAGTTGACCACGGCGATAACCTGCCGACCCACGAGGTCTTCGGGGCGGTAGTGCTCGGTGATCTGAGCGCTGGATTTGCGTTCGCCGATTTCGGCACCGAAGTCGACCCAGAGCTTGATCGCCGGTCGCCGGGCTTCGGGGAAGGGCTCCGCCCGGGTCACGGTGCCAACGCGAATGTCGACCTTGAGGAAGTCGTCGAAACTGATTTCAGCCATATCGGGTCTGTCACTCCTGCTCACTGGTATGCCTAGGCTCCGAAAGGCTCTAAAACACATCCAGAGACGAAAGCGAGGATAAAGCGCATGATTTTGGAAAACGGGTCACTCCTTCCGTGGTTGCTGTCGGTCTGTGGGGGCTACCTGCTGGGCGCAGTGCCCTTCGGCCTCGTGCTGACCCGGGTGGCTGGCTACGGTGATATCCGCAAGATCGGCTCAGGTAACATCGGCGCGACCAACGTGCTGCGGACCGGCAACCGTCCGCTGGCGCTGGCGGTGCTGGTCCTCGACGCCGGCAAAGGCGGGATTGCGGCGGCGCTAGCGTGGTGGCTGGTCGGCTGGGAGGCAGGTGTTTTTGCCGGCACGGCCGCCTTCGTCGGTCACCTCTACCCGCTGTGGCTGGGTTTCAGAGGAGGCAAGGGCGTCGCGACCGGTCTGGGCACCTTTGCCGCCATTTCCTGGCCGATTTTCATCGGCATGGCGCTGGCGTGGCTGGTGACGGCGGCAGTGACGCGGCGGTCATCGGCGGGCGCGCTGGGCGCCTTTACCGTGCTGCCGCTGCTGACGGCGGTGTTCGGTGAGCGGGCGGCGGCCTCAGCGATCGCGCTACCGTACTGGTTCGTCATTCTCGGTTTTCTGCTTGCTGCGGTGGTTTGGTACAAGCACCGCGCCAATGTCTCCCGATTGATCCGGGGCACGGAACCGGCGATCAGCTTTGGCGGCCGCAAAGACAGCGGCGAAGACAGCGGCAAAGATGAGGGCTGAGACGGTGGCTGAAATGGTGGCTGAGCAGGTGGCCAGAGGGGGCAGCAAAGGGGGCGCCTGACGTAGCGGTGATGCCGAGTTGCGCCTAAGACTTGCCGGAAAGCTCGGCGTTGCGCCGCTCGCCCGCGGCCATGGCCTCAGGGAACAGGGCGTTGAGCCCGCGATCCTCGTCCATCAGCACGTCCAGCGCGGCTTGCGTCACGCCGCCCGGGCTCGTGACCCTGCGGCGGAGTTCACCGGGCTCGATGTCCGGTTGGCAGTCGGCGAGTGTCGCTGCGCCAAGGATGGTCTGGCGCGCGGCCATGCGGGCCTGCGCGGGCGTCAGGCCCGTCCGCTCGATCGCTGCCGCCATGCACTCCATAAGGAGAAAGACGTAGGCCGGACCGCTGCCGGTGACCCCGACGAGCGCATCGATCTGCGCTTCCGTGTCCACCCAAAGGCAGGCGCCAACCGCCGAGAGCATGACTTCACTCAGGCGCTTTAGCCCGGTGTCGACCGAGGCATTACCGAGCAACAGGCTCAGGCCCTGACCCACTGCAGCGGGCGTGTTGGGCATGACCCGGACGATGGGGATGTCGGTGCCGAACCAGTCCTCGTAGGCCGCCATGCCGATCCCGGCAGCGATCGAGATGACGGCAGCGCCGGACCCCTGCACCATGGCAATGTAGTTGGGTGCGACATCCGGCATGAGCTGGGGCTTGACGGCAAGCATGACCATCGCCGGCTCGATCGACACCGGCAGCTCGGCGGCTGAGGCAAGACAGGCCACACCCTTGCTGTCGGAGCCGTTTCGGGCCAGTTGCGGATCCACGATGAGCACGGCGCTGGGATCGAGCCCGGCGGCGAGCCAGCCGTCGAGCAGGGCGCCCCCCATGTTGCCGCAGCCGGCAAGGATCAGGGGTTTGCGGGACGAAAAATGCGATAGATCAGCCATGGGTCAGTCTTGCCAGAGCCTTAAGGGTTCGGAAACCCCAGATTTACAGGCTGGCCGTGGGTTGCGTGCTCGATTTGACGCCGCTTCGCGGCTTACAAATCTCCCCCGCGCAGTCAAACGGACAGGCCGTGCTTCGCCCGACCTGACGTTATTTCGCATTTTCTATGAAAATGCGCTTGGGAGGGCCGAAGGCCGCGAAGCGGCCAAGGCCCGAGCGCGCCACCTATCAGTTGACAATCAACACGTTCCGCTTTGCGTGTCCTGTCAGTTGACACTCAATACGCTCAAAGGCGAAGCGTGTCGTTACATAGAAGATATCCCACACGCTCAAAGGCACTTTTTGAGCCTCATGGAAAAACCTGCGCTTGTTAAAGCGAAGGAGAGAGGGTGGCCCTACAAACTCCAAGGCGCTCAAAGGCGACCCGTTTTGAGCGTCGCCAGTCGGTCATAAAGCGCCCAAAGCGCAGCGCGTTTTGCGAAGCGCGAAGGTTAAATGCGCGACGCCTTGGCGAAGACCGCGAAGCGGTCGAGACAAGGTCGAGACAAGGTGGGCGCAACCTTTATTTCAACAAATAACGCCAACACGCTCCGCTTTGCGTGTCCTTCCACCAAAGAACGCCCACACGCTCAAAGGCGAGGCGGCGTTGGATGCAAAGAAAAAGAAGAGAGGTGGCGGCGGTGGTCAGGCCTCGCCCTGCGTTTCCAGCAGCGAGGATGCCAGCGCATCCTGCGGGTCGCGGCCACCCCAGATTACGAATTGGAAGGCTGGATAGAAGCGATCGCACTCGCCGACGGCCACGTCGACCAGATCTTCAATCTGCTCGTGGCTCACCCCGCCGATCCCTCGCAGCAACAGCGTGTGGCGGAACATCAGCGACGTTTCTTCCTTGGACAGCTCGAAGTGACCGACCCAGAGCTTGGCGTTAACTTCGGCAAGCAGGGTGTTGATCTCGGCATTCAGTCGGGCCGGTGCCCGCATCTCCAGCATGCAGGTCGTGTGCAGGGCTTGGACGTCTTCCTGCCAGAAACAATGCAGCTGGTAGGTCGCCCACTGGCCGGGGCAGGCGATGACGAGCTCGGCTTCGCTGGGACGGGCGATGGTCCAGTCGCTTTCTCCGGATAGCATGTCTTCCAGTGCGTCTATCGGATTCAGAATGTCTTCGCGCGCGAAGTCCAAGCGTGAAAACGCCATCGAATAAGCTCCCCAACAGCCTTCTGATCAAACCGACCCGAACAGTTATCAACAGCTGTGGAAAGCGGTGGCGAATTTTTTCGCTCTATCCGCTGCCCGCCCAAACCCGCGTTTCCCAATAGGCTGGTTTGCTGCAACTGACGGACTCTGTATCTCAAATCACCGAGTCGAAGTCCATACCAGTCGTATAATAATTTGCGCACAGGCTCTGTGGAGCGATGGATCAAGCGCGCCGATTTTGACCACAGGCATGGGGATAAACCGAGGAGAAGCCGGGAAAACTCCAGCCGTGTCCGTCGGTGGAGAGGCCTCAGGTTTTGGCCAGCTTCTGCTCCAGTTCCTCGAGCCGCTGCAGCAGCTGCTCGTTCTCTTCCCGCGCCTTGCGGGCCATCTCCCGCACCACCTCGAATTCCTCGCGTGGGACCACGTCCATCTCTGCCATGGCGGCTTCAAGCCGCTGGCGGAATAGCACTTCGATCTCATTGCGGGCGCCGGCAAGCGTGCCCACAGCGCCGTTGGCAAGACGCGCCAGGTCGTCGAAGAAGCGGTATTGGTTCTGCATGTCGTCGGCCCCCGATAGCTGCAGCGTTGCGTCAGTGCTGCGGTCCTGCCGCGGCGATGGCGCGTCAGTCCTGCTCCGTCATATAGCGACGATGCCTTCCGCTCGCCACAGCATCGACATAGAACAGAGGGCAATGCTGCCAATAGTTGAAGGGTAAAGCCTGATGCTCCCTGCTTTCCTCGCCGCCATGGTGCCGGAGGTAGGCCTCGGTCTGCCGTGGCTGGCTGAAATCACCTACCCGCAGATTGACCCGGTTCTGGTCAGCATCGGTCCAATCCCGATCCGCTGGTATTCTCTCGCTTACATCGCCGGGTTGGTGCTGGGCTATCTGTGGGTCCGGGCGAGCCTGCCGAGAACCAACACCGTCACCGCGCGCGCGGTCGACGACCTGTTCCTCTGGATCATCGTCGGGGTGGTCGCCGGGGGGCGGCTGGGTTCGGTGCTGTTCTACGGTCTGCAGCGCGAGCCGGAGCGCTATCTGAGCGACCCGCTGGCCTGGGTCTCGGTCTGGGATGGCGGCATGTCCTTCCACGGTGGCTTCATCGGTGTAGTGCTGGCCGTGATCCTGTGGTCGCGCTTTAACCCCAAGACCAACTACTGGGAAATCAGCGACCTGCTCGCCATATCGGCCCCCATCGGTCTGTTCTTCGGCCGCATCGCCAATTTCATCAATGCCGAGCTCTATGGCCGTCCGACCGATGTCGCCTGGGCCATGCGCTTTCCGGTCTATGGCCGCGACCGTGAGATCATCGGCTTCACCGAGCCCCGGCACCCCAGCCAGCTCTACGAAGCCGCGCTCGAAGGCATCCTGCTGTTCATCGCCCTGAACCTGCTCTGTCGAAACCCCGGCATCCGCGCGCGCGCCGGCATGGTCACGGGCAGCCTTCATGGCCGGCTACGGTATCCTGCGTTTTTGGTCGAGTTCGTGCGTAAGCCCGACGACGGTTTGGAGGCGGGTCTGCCTAAGTTCGGCGGTCTGGGTACCTTTACCACCGGGCAGGAGTTGTCGGTCCCCATGATCATCGTCGGGGTGGCGCTGATCCTCTGGCGCCGGAACAGCCCGATGGCAGGGGCGGCACCATCCGCCCCACCGAAATCACAACCAAAGCCAAAGGCGAAGGCCGACTGATATGACCCAGACGCCTCCGAACGGCAGCAGCAACGGAAGCGGAAGCGGCAGCCCAGCGGGTGACACCGGGCCGCTGACCGACCTGCTCCACCGCCAGATCCGGGCCACCGGTCCGCTGAGCGTGCCTGAGTTCATGACCCTCGCGCTGCAGCACCCCGAACACGGCTACTACCGCCGACAGCAGGCCATCGGCGCGACCGGCGATTTCATCACCGCCCCGGAAATCAGCCAGGTCTTCGGCGAGTTGCTCGGGCTGTGGCTGGTGCAGCGCTGGATCGACCTGGGCCAACCCGGCCGGGTTTCACTCGTCGAGCTGGGCCCGGGCCGTGGGACGCTCATGGCCGATGCCCTGCGCGCCGCCAGCGCCATGCCCGGGTTTCTGCCCGCCGTCGATCTAGTGCTGGTCGAGACCAACCCGACTCTGCAAGCGCTGCAGGCCGAACGCCTCGCCGCCTATAATCCGCGCTGGGTCGAAGCGTTGGGCGCGATTGAACCGGAGCACCCGACGCTGGTACTGGCCAACGAGTTTCTCGACGTGCTGCCCACCGCCCAATTTGCAGTGGTCAAAGGGGCGTGGCTGGAGCGGCTGGTGTCGGTCGGCGAGGATGGCGCGCTGTGCTTCGTGCTGGGTCAGCCGCAGACCCCCGTGCTGCCGCTGCTGCCCCCACCCACAGACGGGCTGTTCACCGAGCTGATGCCGTCGCTGCCAGGTTTCTTCAAAGACCTCAGCGCGCTGCTCCGACCCCACGGTGGAGCCGCCCTGTTCATCGACTACGCCCACGACGACCGCGCCGCCGCGTGGAGCCTGCAGGCCGTGCGCGACCACGAGAAGGTCGACCCGCTGGCGACCCCCGGTTTCGCCGATCTGACCACGCTGGTGGATTTCGACGCGGCGTCCCGCTTCGCGCGCGGGGTCGGCCTGAGCGTGCCAAAGCCGGTGTCTCAGCGCGACTTCCTGCTGGTGCTCGGCGCATGGCAGCGGTTCGAGGTGCTGGCCGAAGCCGCCCCCGACGACGCGCCGGAGCTGCTTCAGTCGCTCCAGCGGCTGGTCGGCAAGTCCCACATGGGCGAGCGGTTCAAGGCCTGGACCTGCTCGTTCCCCGAGACCCTGCCGCCGCCCGCGGGTTTTCCCACTGCAGAAGCCGGCCCGGTGGAGGACTGAGCCTTGGCGCGTAAACCCGGACCTGTGATTGCGACTGAGACCGAGGGTCCGCAGCCGCTCGTCTCACCCCTGCTTTCTGGCGTACCCGGGGTGGCTCATGGGTTCTTCACCCGGCAGGGCGGCACCAGCTGGGGGCGCGGTGATCTCAACTGTGGCCTCGGGGCCGAAGACGACCCGAGCTACGTCGATGAAAACCGCCGCCGCGTCCGGGATCATCTCTCGGCGCAGGGACTGGTTTCTCTGACACAGACCCATTCGGCTCAGGTGCACAGCCTGACCGCTGCGCCCGACTGGCCGCGCGGCCGGGGGCCGGAAGGTGACGGCCTTGTCACCCGGGTTCCCGGGCTGGCGCTGGGGGTGCTGTCGGCCGACTGCGGTGCGCTGCTCGCCGTCGATCCGGTGGCGGGCGTGATCGGCGCTGCGCATTCGGGCTGGAAAGGTACGGCAGGGAACATCACCCGCGCCCTGATCGATGACATGACGGGGCAGGGCGCCGAGCGCGGGCGGATCAGATTGGCGCTCGGCCCGATGATCCGGCAGGCAAGCTACGAAGTCGGCCCCGAGTTTCCCGACCACTTTCGCGGCGCGGTTGCCAAGCACCGACGCTTTTTCCGCCCCGCTGCCCGGGACGGGTACTTTCTGGGCGACATCGCGGGGATCATCGCGGCGCAGGCCGCTGCCGAAGGTGTTGGCCACTTCGAGGATATCGGCGGAGACACCTACGCCGATCCGTCGCGCTTCTTTTCTGCCCGCCGCAGCGCACACCAGCGCGAACCGGAATTCGGGCGCCTGATATCGGCCATCGTGCTTGGCGGCGCTGCCTGATTACAACCATGTAAGGACCAGGGTCAGAACTAAGGTCAGAACCAAGGTCAGCACCAAGGTCAGGCCCAAGCCGAGGCCCGGGTCAACGCCGGCTGAGCGCCGGGTCAGCACGGGGTCCGTTGTCTGCTTGCAAGATTCGCATGCCCGCTTTCGTTCTCATAAGCTGCTGCGTGCGTTGACCCTACGCCCCGCTGTGGTCTAAAGCACGGGCACCACACACTTTCTTGGTGCCAGATGTCGTCCTGCCGGTCCCCGGCGCGGCGAGCACTCTCGGAGCCGGAGCAAAATCGATGCGTATTCTCAGCGGCAACTCCAACCGTCCGTTGGCCGAAGCTATTTCGCGCTACCTCGACGTCCGCCTGACCCAGGCCGACGTGCGGCGGTTCAATGACAAAGAAATCTACGTCGAAATCCAGGAGAACGTCCGGGGCGAAGACGTCTTTCTGATCCAGCCGACCAGTTACCCTGCCAACGACCACCTGATGGAGCTGCTGGTTGCGATCGACGCCCTGCGCCGCGGGTCGGCCGGGCGGATCACCGCGGTTATTCCCTACTACGGCTATGCCCGTCAGGACCGGAAGAGCTCGCCGCGCTCGCCCATCTCTGCGCGTCTGGTCGCCAACCTGATCGAAACCGCCGGTGCCGACCGGGTGCTGACCCTCGACCTGCACGCGGGCCAGATCCAGGGCTTCTTCGACATCCCGACCGATAACCTTTTTGCCGCGCCGATGTTCGCGCAGGAAATCCGTCGCGTTCACCGCGACGACTGCTCGAACGTCATGATCGTCTCGCCCGACGTCGGTGGTGTGGTCCGTGCCCGCGCGGTCGCCAAGGCGATCGAAGCCGACCTCGCCATCATCGATAAGCGTCGCCCCAAGGCCGGTCTGGCCGAGGTCATGAACGTCATCGGTGACGTCGACGGCAAGCACTGCATCCTGATCGACGATATCGTCGATACCGCAGGCACGCTGTGCAAGGCCGCTGAAGCGCTGGTCAAGAACGGAGCGATTTCCGTTTCGGCCTACGCCACCCACGGCGTTCTGTCCGGACCGGCCGTTGCCAATATCGACGCGTCCGAGATCAGCGACGTGGTCGTCACGGATTCCATCCAACCCTCTGAGTCGGTCGTGGCCTGCGAGAAAATCCGCGCCATGAGCATCGCAGAGCTGATGGGTGAAGCCATTCGCCGGGTTTCCAACGAAGAGTCGGTCTCGACCCTCTTCAATATTTAACCGGGACCGTCGTCCCGGTCTGGACTTTGCCTCTACCCCAGCCCGGCAGCTTTCTGACACTTGAATTCTTACCTTTGAACAGGAGACGTCCCCATGGACATCGCAATGACTATTCCGGCCAAGGCTAAGGCCGGTGCCGGCAAGACCGCAGCAAAGGCCGCCCGTAAGGAAGGCCTCGTTCCCGCCGTGATCTACGGTGGTGCCGCTGACCCTGAAATGGTGGCGATCGATCCCCGCCCGATCTGGAAGGGCCTCAATGAGCGTGGCTTCTTCGCCAAGGTCATGGCGCTGGACGTCGATGGCAAGCAGATGAACGTTCTGCCCCGCGATGTGCAGTTCGACCGCGTCACCGATCAGCCGATCCACGTCGACTTCATGCGCGTCGACCCCGAGACCATCGTCAAGGTCCGGGTCCCGGTCGATTTCGTCAACGAAGCCGACTCTCCGGGCCTGAAGCGCGGCGCGGTTCTCAACGTCGTCCGTCACTCGGTCGAGGTGCGCTGCAAAGCCGGTGAAATCCCGACCAAGTTCGACGCCGACCTCGCCGGCCTGCAGATCAACGACGCCGTGAAGTACTCCATGGTGCAGGTCAGCGGTAACGTCACCCCGACCATCGTCGGCCGTGACTTCGTGATCGCAACCGTGACCGCACCATCCGCACTGAAGCGTCAGATGATGGATCAGGCTGCTGCTGCTGCCGGTGGCGACGGCGAGGCCGAAGGCGGCGAAGCCGAGGCATAGGCTGGATCGGATCCGGCCTGACGGCCCTGGCCAGCCGTTGCAACCCACCGGCCTGGCCCCGGGGCCTGGCCCGGGCTGTTCCACTGACCGCTGCCCGCTGAAGACAGACCGGAGCACGGACCATGCATATTCTTGTTGGCCTGGGTAATCCCGGGCGACAGTACGAGGGCCACCGGCATAACGTCGGGTTTATGGCCCTCGACCTGTTCGCCTCTAGTTTCGGTGCGCCGAAGTGGAAGGAGCGTGCGCAGGCCAAGGTCGCCGAGGTCCGCATCGATGGCGAGAAGGTGGTTCTGGTCAAGCCGCAGAGTTTCATGAACAAATCCGGGCAGCCGCTTCGGCACGTGCTGGATTTCTGGAAGCTCAAAGCCGACGCGGTAACCGTGTTCTACGACGAGCTCGATCTGCCCCCTCCAAGGTGCGGATCAAGCGCGGTGGTGGTTCGGGTGGTCACAACGGCATCAAGTCGCTGGACGCCCACATCGGGCAGAACTACCGCCGGGTGCGCATCGGCATCGGTCATCCGGGCCATAAGGACCGGGTTCCGGCCTACGTGCTGCATGACTTCGGCAAGGACGACCGCCGCCGGATCGACACCCTGCTCGAGGTCATGGCCGACAATCTGCCCCGGTTGCTCAGCGGTGATGAGTCCGGGTTCATGAGCCTGTCGATGCAGGCGCTGGATGCCCCCGCCTCTGGCGCCAAGCCCGCTAAACGCAGCGGCAGCAGCGGCACCAATACGCCCGTTGCGGCGCCGACCAAGGTTATCGGTAAGGGGCCGCCCACCGCTATGGGGGCCGCTCTGTCCCGCCTGCTCAACCGGGGGAAATCCTCCCCCGACCAAGACGATTGACGCCCGAGGGGCGCAACCCGCCCCCCGTAAGCCGCGAAGTGGCGCGGTCCGGAACAGAACAAGGACACACAGACCATGGGATTCAACTGCGGTATCGTCGGGCTGCCCAACGTCGGTAAATCGACGCTGTTCAACGCGCTGACCGAAACGGCAGCGGCAGAAGCGGCCAACTACCCCTTCTGCACCATCGAGCCGAACACGGGCCGCGTGGCGGTTCCAGACCCGCGACTGGACGCTATCGCCGACATTGCGCAGAGCGCCAAGGTGCTGCCGACCCAGCTCGAAGTTGTCGATATCGCCGGGCTGGTCCGGGGGCATCCAAGGGCGAAGGCCTCGGCAACCAGTTCCTCGCCAACATCCGCGAAACCGACGCCATCCTGCACGTGCTGCGCTGCTTCGACGGTGAAGTCACCCACGTCGAAGGCTCGGTCGACCCCGTGCGCGACGCCGAGACTGTCACCACCGAGCTGATGATTGCCGACCTCGACGCCGTGGAAAAGCGAATGGCCAAGGAATCCAAGCGCGCGCAGTCGGGCGACAAGGAAGCCCGGCAGCTGATGTCGATCCTTGAGCCGCTGGCCGCTGCGCTGACCGAAGGTAAGACCGCCCGCACCGTCGAGTTTTCGCCCGAAGAGATGAAGACCGTGCGCCAGCTGCAACTGCTGACCGCTAAGCCGGTGCTCTACGTCTGTAACGTCGGCGAGGAAGACGCCGCTGAGGGCAACCACCATTCCGCCGCCGTGTTCGAACTGGCCGAGCGCGAGGGTGCCAGCGCCATCCTCATTTCCGCTGCGATCGAGGCTGAGATTGCTGCGCTGCCCACCGAAGACGACAAGCGCGAATTCCTCGAAACCCTTGGCCTGCAGGAAACCGGGCTGGCGCGTCTGATCCGACGGGGCTATGGCCTGCTCGACCTGCTGACCTTTTTCACCGCGGGACCAAAGGAAGCCCGCGCCTGGACCGTGCGCACCGGCGCGACCGCGCCACAGGCGGCCGGCGCGATTCATACTGATTTCGAGCGTGGCTTTATCCGGGCGGAGACCATCGCCTACGACGACTTCATTGCCTGCGGCGGTGAAGCCGGCGCCAAGGATGCGGGAAAGCTGCGGGTCGAAGGCAAGGACTACGTCGCCAAGGATGGCGACATCTTCCACTTCCGCTTCAACGTCTGAGAGGCTGGTTGGGCGCTAGTTGAGGCGGGACAGGGTGCCCGAGCGGCACTACCCGAAGAAACAGGCCTTGATGGTCAGGTTGTCGCGCGACGCGGGCTGCACCAGTGCGTTCATGACCGGCTGGGACCCGGCGGGCATCTTCAGCTTGCCCTTGTAACTGCCATCTGGCTGGCGACGCAGGCCGTGCAGCAGCTGCCGGTTCAGCACCTCCCGACGGTTGATCTTCTCCCCGACCACCGCGGCGATTTTCCCGCACAGAACGGCGTCCTCGCCGCAGTTGTAGAGCTCGACGATCGCCTGCATGCCCTGCATCGGGCTGTCCATCCGCCAGTAGCCCTGCAGCGGGTTGGCCTGCGCGAACGCACCGCCACCGACAAGGCTGATCAGGATAGAGACGGCAAAAGACTTGAGCAGCATGCGATGCAAATTCCGAGTAACGACGGTGCTACCCCCGAAAAACGCAAAAACCGGACCTGAACAGCGTTCAGACCCGGCTTGAGAAGAAAAAACATCGGATTTTAGGGAGTGGAGCTCTCCCGGCCGCAGGCTTACTGCATCCGGGTCATGGTCCCCTTGCACACGGGCAGGAAGCACGAGCTGTAGGAAATCGTCACCGCGTCCTGAACCTTGATGGTCACCTTTGAGTCGCCGACGAAGCTCACCGGTGGGTTGATGATGCCTTCGAACGTGCCGGCGCGGCGTGGCTGAACCGACCGGATCAGCAGATAGTTTTGCTGCCCTGCGGCCAGCTCGCCCTGATAGGCGCGCACGATGCGGGCGCACAGGCCCGTGCCGTCTTCACAGTCGTACATCTGAACGACGGCTTGCACGCCATCCCAGGCTTTGTTGTCCAGCCACATGCCGCGTAGGTCCTGGGCCAGCGATGGAGACGCGACGCTGACGGCCGCGACGAGAGAGAAGAGAAGGGCGCGCATGACAACCTCTTTTTGCGAGAACTTCGGTTGTCAGTTGAAACTAGGCCGACCGCAGCGCGTGGCAATATTAGCGTGCGCTGAAAATTACTTGATCAATCCTGCGCGCGGGGTCGCGGCTCAGCTGCCGTCCGTGAACACCGCGTAGGCTCCGCCTGCATCGCCCGGATAGACGATATAGCCGCGATAGCCCGCTGTCGCCGGGCGGAAGGCGACCCCGGAATTGGCGAGGAACTCGCCGGTTTTGGTAAGATCCTCGACCTGGTAGACGACCGCCTCGTGGGCTTCGGCGTCGGGATAGATCTGCGCCCAGTCCTCGCCGCTATAGAATTCGAGATCGGCACCGATCGGCTTTGCGATGCTGCCGGTAAGCTTGCCGGTGAGCAGGGCCTCGTAGCCTTCGCCTAGCTTGCTGCCATCGGCCATCCGCATCTGCACCGCGCGGATCCCAACTGTGCCGTTTTCGTGGTGAACAAAGCGGTCGGCCCAGACCGCCTGCGGGGTCAGGTGCTCGCAGACGAACAGTGGCACGGGCGAGAACGGCCCGCGCTGCGGCCGCACCAGCTTGAACGACGCGCGCTGGGACATGCCCGGCACGACCTCGACGTTGCGGTGCAGGTTCTCGATGCCCAGATGCGCCAGCCCGTTGTCATCAAAGGCGGCGGCGGCCAGCTCTGCCCGTCCCTTAAGCGCCAGCGACAGCAGGCCTTCGCCCTGTTCAGCCAGATGTTCTTCGAGGCCGTTGGTGCCGATGCTGGCGTCGCGCACGCCAAGGATCTCGAGGTAGTCGCCATGGTCATCCAGTCCCCGGAACATGACACAGGTATTGGCCGTGCCCCAGCCAACATGGGCGGTGATGTCGGTGGTGGTGAAGCCGAGCTTGTGCGCCTGCGCCTGCGCAGCCTCAAGATCGGATACCGCCAGAATGACGTGGTCTAGACCGATGATGGGCGCATCGCCCGGAACGTCCGGGTGGTCTGTGACAACTGAGAACATGGGCTGATTTCTCCACCAGTGCGGGGGCAAGTGGCGGCACTCTAGAGCAAAGCCGGGGCGAATTGAACGCCCTTGGCGGCAGGGAGGCTGGGGACAACAAAAAAGGCTGCGGGGGTGCCGCAGCCTTTCTTCCTTGGTCCCGCTCGGATACCTGTCTTTCGATGGTTGATCTCGCGACCCGGCCTAGTGATCTGGTTCTGGGCCACCCTCGGCTTCGAGGCGGCTGTGCACCTGCGCCGCAACGATGCGGTAGGCGAAGAACGAGATGATGGTCAGCGCCAGCATGTACAGCACGACCACGATGCCCCACTTGTGGCGGGCTTCGAGGTACGGGTCAGCCGCCCAGTTGAGGAAGGCCGTCACGTCGCGGGACTGCTGCTCCAGCGTTGGCACGGTGCCGTCAGGGTATTCGAAGTCGGACATATCCGCAGGCCATGGGTTCGGCATGGCGATCACGGGCATGACCTTGTTGTAGTAGGCGCCCTCTGGCTGCTCGTGGGCATCGTCGTAGCCGGTCAGCAGCGCGTAGATGTAGTCCGCCCCGCCAATGCGCGAGCGCGCCATGGTGGACAGGTCCGGTGGTGCCTTGCCGTAGGTGGCGGTAGCGCGCTTGGGGTTACCCAGCGCCCAGGGGAAGGTGTCGTTCAGCACGCCCGGGCGGGTGTCGTCTTCGCCGTCGTCGTTGATGTACGGAATTTCGTAGTTCGACGCGATGGCCTTGGCCACGTCTTCACCGGTCTGACCTTCCAGCAGCTCCCAGCCCAGATCGGCGAGGGAGGAGAAGCGCACCAGACCCAGCGAGTGACAGGCCTGGCAGCGGGTCTGGTAGATGTAGAGACCGCGCTGGAGCTGGCGCTCGTCGTAGTGGCCCAGTGGGCCTGTGAAGGTCCAGCTTTGCGAGTCGACCGGTCCGGCTTCTTCGGCTTGGGCTGGCGCAGCGGCGACGGCCACGAGGGTGGCAGCGGCGCTGAGGGTTTTGATCAATGTTCCGAAACGCATGAACGATGCTTTCTTAAATGAGGGTCTGGCGTCGGCGGAATGGGACGGGCCGGGGCCCGTCCCACGAAAAGGTCAGTCGGCCTTGGTCATCGGCTTGGCAGCCGCCGCTGCAGCGGCAACGGCACCCCCGCCCTGGCTCGATGGCAGCACAGGTTCGGAGATCGAGGCCGGCAGCGTCCGGGTCCGTTCGAACAGACCCAGCACCGGCATCAGCACGATGAAGAAACCGAAGTAGTAAAGCATGAACAGGACGCCCCACTGCTGGGTCGAACCCCAGACGAAGCCGTTCTCGGCTTCGAAGCCAAGTGGGATGCGGCCGAACGGCGTCGGGATGAAGAAGGCTTCACCCGAGGTCTGCGCCCCGACCAGCGCGAGGATCAAGCAGGTCAGCACGAAGCCCCAGAACGCCAGACGGTACAGCGGCCGGAAGCGCGCGGACCGCACCGGAGAGGTGTCGAGCCATGGCAGCAGGAACAGCACGCCGAGCGAGCCACCCATGGCGAGGGCGCCCAGCTGCTTACCGGTGATCACCAGACCGAAGATGTTCAGGTCCCAGGTAAAGACCTTCAGGATCGCGTAGAACGGCAGCAGGTACCATTCGGGCACGATGTGGGACGGCAGGTTGTAGTCGGTCGGCTGGTTGTTGATCGCTTCGGCCAGACGCTCCGGCGCCCAGGCCACAACGGCCAGATAGATGGTGAAGAACACCGACAGGCCGAAGATGTCCTTGAAGGTGTAGTAGGGGTGGAAGGACACGGTGTCCTTTTTCGACTTGATGTCGACACCCAGTGGGTTGTTGGAGCCCACAGTCTGCAGCGTCAGAATGTGCAGAATCACCACGCCAGCGAGGATGAACGGCAGCAGGAAGTGCAGCGCAAAGAAGCGGTTCAGGAGTGCGTCATCCACGTCCTCACCCCCGCGCAGCAGCATCAGGATATCGTCGCCCAGAACCGGGATTGCGGTGAAGACCTGGGTGATCACCTCAGCGGCAGCGAAGGACATCACGCCCCACACCAGCGAGTAGCCAAGGAAGGCAATCGCCATCATCAGGATCAGGATGATACAGCCCAGAATCCACAGCAGTTCGCGCGGTGCTTTGTACGAGCCGTAGTAGAGGCTGCGGAACATGTGGAAGATCACGGCGATGAAGAAGAACGACGCCCCGACCGAGTGGATGTAACGCAGGAACATCCCGCCCTTCACGTCGCGCATGATGTGCTCGACCGAGCGGAAGGCCTGGTTAATGCCGTAGGTATCTTCCTGCACCGATGGTTTGTAGTGCATAGCAAGGAACAGACCGGTGACGATCATCACCAGCAGCATGATCCCGGAGATCGAGCCGAAGTTCCACCAGTAGTTCAGGTTCTTGGGGTAGGCGTGCTTCGTCATCGAGTAGTGCACGGCACGCAGAATAGGGAGACGTTCGTCAAAGCCCTTGAGCAGGGGATTGGTGAACGGTGAACGAGAGCCAGCCATCAGACTTAGGCCTCCTTGCCAATAACAATCATGTCGTCGGAAGCGAAGAAGTACTTCGGCACCGGCAGGTTCGCCGGGGATGGGCCCTTGCGGATCCGGCCGGACGTATCGAACTGCGAGTTGTGGCAGGGGCAGAAGTAGCCGCCGTATTCGCCACGCTTCTCACCCGCTGCCGTGCCCTGTGGCGGGCAACCCAGGTGCGGACACTGCAGACGCAGAACCAGCCATTCAGGCCGCTTGACCCGGTCGGCATCGGGCTGAGGGTCGCGCATCGGGCTGGCGTCGTCCGCCACCGCTGCTGCGATCTCTTCGGCCGTCCGGCGCCGGATAGAATACTTTTTCCGGCCTGCTGTCGCGATAATGCCAGAGCCTTCGGAGATGCCTTCGAGTGAAACCTCGATGACACCGCCGCCCGCTACGTCACGGGTCGGGGTCATGGTCCGGATCAGTCCGACACCGCCAGCGGCGGCACCAATGCCCGCCATGGTCATGGTGGACAGGACGAGGAAATTACGGCGATCCGGGTTTGCGACGTCGTTCGGCGTGTCAGCCATTTGCGAAGTCCTTCTTCCTTCAAAGTATGCAACGCCCGAACAGGTTTTGGGCACTGCGGCGAAGAGTGGTTAACCCACGCTGTCCACCCTGCCCGAAATCCGGTCAGGCGCCAGAGTGACTCAGTGTCACGACCGGCGCGAACAGCACGATTTTGCACCCCACGAACGATGGTGTGAGACGGCTATACCCAAGCGTCCGTTTAGGGTCTAGCCCCGGTATTCGATAAGCTGTTATTCGTCCTTACTGTAACAAGCGTGGCCCACGGCCCCACAGACCCGAAAGGCCCCGGTGGATTGTCCTCGAAGCGACCCTCAATCGCCCTTTTTGAACCCGATATTCCACAGAACGCGGGGGCGATCATGCGGCTCTGCGCCTGTCTCGATCTGCCCCTGCACATCATCGAGCCCTGCGGGTTTCTGCTCGATGACCGCAAACTGCGGCGCGCGGGCATGGACTACCGGCAGGATACGCAGCTGACGCGGCACGATGACTGGACGGCGTTTACCGATGCTGTGGCACCGGCGCGGCTGATTCTCGCCTCAGCCCACGCCGCCGATCCGCTGCACGAATTCCGTTTCGCGCCCGGCGATATCATCCTTCTGGGCCGGGAAAGCGCCGGGGCGCCGGACTATGTGCATGCGGCGTGTCAGCACCGCGTGCGCCTGCCCCTTGCCCCGGGGCAGCGTTCCCTCAATGTAGCGCAGGCGGCTGGCATCTTTGCCTACGAGGCTTGTCGCCAACTTGATTGGTTCACTGATTTGGGAGACCGCGACCGTGACTGAGGCCAGCACCAAGGGCGCGACAGCAGCCCCCGAGGCCGACCTGCCCTGGTGGCGGGGGACGTCGTCGCTTCCTGATGAAGACGCGCTCGCTGAGCGCAAGACACGGGCCGAGGACTGGTTTCGCGGCTTGCGGGATCGGATCTGCGCCGACTTTGAAGGCCTTGAAGACACCTGCAGCCTCGATCACGCCCAGACCGCTGGCATCGCGCCGGGGCGTTTCCAGCGCAAGGCCTGGTACCGTCCCGATGGCGGTGGCGGCGTCATGTCGATCATGAAGGGCCGGGTGTTCGAAAAGGTGGGGGTCAACATCTCCGTCGTCTCCGGGCAGTTCAGCCCCGAGTTTGCCAAGTCGATTCCCGGCGCTGGCGACGACCCCCGGTTTTACGCCGCCGGGATCAGCCTCGTCGCCCACATGCAAAGCCCGCTGGTCCCCGCCGTGCACATGAACACGCGGATGATCATCACCACCAAGGGCTGGTTTGGTGGCGGTGCCGACCTCACCCCCATGGTCCCGCACGAGCCAGACACCCAGCACTTTCACGGCACGCTGCAGGCCGCCTGCGACCAGCACCATGCTGATTACTATCCGGCCTTTCGCGATTGGTGTGACCGCTACTTCTTCCTGCCCCACCGCAATGAGCCGCGCGGTGTCGGGGGGATTTTCTACGACTATCTCGATACCGGTGACTGGGAGGCGGATTTCGCCCTGACCCGCGACGTGGGGAGGCCTTTCGCAGCGCCTATGTGCCGCTGGTCGAGCGGCACTACGAGCGACCCTGGACCGATGAGCAGCGCGCTCACCAACTCACCCGTCGGGGCCGCTATGTCGAATTCAACCTGCTGCACGATCGCGGCACGTTGTTCGGGCTCAAGACGGGCGGCAACGTCGAGGCCATTCTTATGTCGCTGCCCCCGCTGTGGGCTGGGACTGACTTCTTATCGCACCAGAAATGACAAAGGGCGGCCCGAGAGCCGCCCCTTGATCTGTTCTCGCTGATCGGTTCGGTGCTTCGATCAGTGCCTTGATTGCCGTCCTCAGAACTGTGAGGCGCGGACCTTCTCCAGCAGGAAGTCGCGGAACACGTTCACCCGCTGGGTCGAGCGCAGCTCTTCGGGGTAAACGAAGAACGCCTGGAACGACGGGCCGGCGACGTCGGGCAGCACCCGCACGAGGCCTTCGCGTCCTTCGACCATGTAGTCCGGGATCGCGGCGATGCCGGCACCGGCTTCGACCACGTTCCGGATCGCGAAGATATTGTTCAGCGACATCGACGGGCGACGCTTACCGGTTTCACGGCCTGCGGTTTCCAGCCAGTTCAGGTCCGGGACCGGCGGACGGGTGTCCGTGCCGAAGATAATGATGCGGTGCTGGTCCAGATCGTTCAGCGTCGCGGGCGTCCCGTACTCATCGAGGTAGCCCGGCGCTGCGTAGAGGTGGCTGTGCGCCTCGAACAGCGGACGCTGGATCAGGTCTGGCTGATGCGGTGGGTACAGACGGATTGCGATATCCGCCTGGCGCATCGACAGGTCCAGTTCCTTGTCTTCGAGGATCAGGTGCAGCTCGATCTCCGGGTACTTGGCCATGAACTCCGCCATCAGCGGGGCGAGCCAGGTGCTGCCCAGAGCTACGGTCGCAGTCACGCGCAGGTCGCCCGACGGTGAATCCTTGGAATCGCGCAGGCGGGCTTCGACCAGCGAAAGCTTGCCGAAAACTTCGTGCGCGGTGTTGTAGAGAAGTTCGCCCTGCTCGGTGAGGATCAGGCCTCGGGCATGGCGGTGGAACAGCGTGGTCGACAGGCTTTCTTCCAGAGCAGAAATCTGGCGGCTGACAGCCGACTGACTGAGATTCAGGTCCTCCCCCGCATGCGTGAAGCTGCCTGCTTCAGCCACGGCGTGAAAGACGCGCAGTTTATCCCAATCCATGGGTTATCCTTCAGTAACGCTACAAAAGAGGGCGTCCGACAGCCGGAGCCCTGCTTTTTTTGCATGGCTTAAGGCATAAAAGTCAAACTTAAATCGCTGAATTTCCTAAGTTTACAACCAGAACGGCGAAAACAGCCTCTGCGTATGCCTTAATCTGATAATGTTATGCTTTCTCTGGTGATCTCAGCCTTCGGCCGGTGTTCAGACAAAGGGGTATCCAGATAAAAGGGTGTCCAGACAAAAAGAGGCCAGGGAACGCGATAGGTTCCCGGCCTCTCTGGTTGATCAGGGCTGATCGCGGAGATCAGCCCGATGGGGTTTGGGTTGGGTCAGAGACCCAGTGAGTCCAGCGCTTCAGCAGACTCATCGGCGTCGCTGCCCGACAGTGCCTTGACCAGAGCGTAGACCCGGCGGCGGACGATCGGATGGCTGATCTTGTAGTAGGACCGGACCAGCTCCAGCGTTTCACGCTTGGCGAAGGGGTCCTGCCCATCCGGCGTGTCATGATTGTGGTCGTTGTCAGACGGGCGCTGCCCGCCGATCACATCGTCGGTCATGCCTTCGTAGAAGTACGAGACCTGGACATCGAGGATGCGGCCGAGTTCGTAGAGACGGCTTGCGGAAATCCGGTTGGTGCCACGCTCATATTTCTGAACCTGCTGGAAGGAAAGGTTCAGCTCGTCGCCCAGCGCTTCCTGGGACATGCCGAGCAGGGTGCGGCGCAGGCGCAGGCGCTCGCCCACGTAAGCATCGATGGCGTGAGGGGAGCGGGCGGACACACCTTTGCGGAGAGCGTCATTCATGCCGTTGTCTCTTTCTATTCGTGTTGATCTGCGGTCAGTGACGGCGTCGGCGCGTTGTTGTCGGGCTGTTCACAGAGTCTGCTTAACACTTGCAGGTGTCGTAAGCACTGACGCCTTCGCGCAAGCCCTAGTCGAGTGTTGAGTAGCCTTTGCACCCATGAGAGGCAACCTGTTAGTCGTTTTTCAGGGTATTTGCCCAAGTTACGGTGAAACATCTTAACCAAAATGAAAAAATAAAATCATTTTGACTGGAGGAATGACATTTTTGGACGTTCTGGGGTCATGTGCGGCCTCTAAAGAGAACAAAAAAAGAACTTTTTAGTTGACCCCAATCCGAATCACCCCGTAGAGAGTTTGGAACAAAAAGAGTACAAACATCTGTCCGGCCTCGCATTTCAAAAGCCACGGGCAGTCTGAACGGAAAAGCTCCGCCACCATGGCAGACCCCCTGACTGAGCGTCATCAACCCGCGCATACGCTTGATTCACTGCGCGCCCTGATCGCGCGGGTCGAGCAGCGCCCGGCGCCAAAGCTCGCCCGCCCCGTCGCAGAGCAGGCTGCTGCGCGGCCGCCGCTGCTGCCCTTCGAGATCGGTGATGTCGACGCGGCGCTACAGGGGGGGCTTGCCTACGACTGCCTGCAGGAAGTGCTGCCGGCGCGCACGGAATGGGATGACGGCCTGACCACGGCGTTCTGCGCGAGCCTGCTGATTCGTCGTCGGCAGGAAGAGCAGCGTGATCAGCCCGGCCGCAATGAACCGGCGCCGCTGTTCTGGATCGCTCAGCATGATACGGCCGGGGCAGGGCTGTCGGCGCAGGGGCTGGTCAGTCTCGGGCTGGACCCACAGGCGCTGTGGCTGGTTCAGGTGCGTAACGACAGCGAAGCGCTCTGGGCCTTCGAGGAGGTGCTCGACCACCCCGATGCTCTCGGGGTGGTGTGCGAGCTGTGCCAGCTGGAGTTGGCGCAATCCCACCGCCTTAACCTCAAGGCCGCTGAAACGGCGCGGGAAGACCGGGGCCGGTTGCTGCTCGCCCTGCGTCGGCACAAGGGTGCCCGCCGCCCGCAGGCCAACCCGACCGCAGCGGTAACACGCTGGCGACTGGCGTCGATCCCGCCGCACTTGCTCGCCCCCAACGGGAGGGGGTAGACGCGCGTGGCCCCCGATCAGCTCTCACGCCGCCCGGCGCCCGACGCGGCCGCCCTGAGCCTCGGACCGCGGGACGGACCGGAGCACCAGAACACCGAAAGCGGTCAGGACAGTACATCCAGGCCGCCTTCGCCGCCGCCGCTGCTCCGACCGCTGAACCGCGTGCGCTGGCGTGCCGAAATGTTCCGTCAGCGGGGCCGAGCGCCCGCTTCCTGGTTGCTGGAGTGGTCCTATGAGACGCATGGTTTCCGTCGTTTGTCCGAGCTTTGCACTGTGGGCACAGCAGCGCCGGATTGATCCGGCTGACCCTCTGGTGCTGACGGTTGAGCAGCGCAATCTGGTGCTGGTCCACGACGCCAGTCCGGCGGCCCGTGCGGCCGGGGCGGCGCCGGGACAGCCGCTGACCGATGCCCGCGCGCTGGTGCCGAAGCTGAAGTCTGTCGCCCTCGACCCGGCGCGGATCACGGCGGGCTGGCACCGCGTTGCACACTGGCTCACCCGCTACACGCCCCTGGTGGCGCTGGACCCCGCAACCCCGCCGACCGGCATGGGGGGCAGCGCCGGGTTCATGCTCGATATCTCCGGCTGCGCGCACCTCTTCGGCGGTGAGGCGGGGCTGCTGCAGGATCTCTCGGCCCGGGTCGGTCAGTGGGGACTGGGGCTGCGGGCGGCCATGGCCGATACCCCGCTGGCTGCCTGGGGACTGGCGCGCTACGGCGGGCAACCGCTGCTGTGCGTCCCGCCGGGGGAAAACCGCGCTGCGCTCTATCCCCTGCCAGTGACGGCGCTGAACCTGCCTGAGCCAACCATTGAAGCGCTGGACCGGCTTGGCCTGCGCCAGATCGGGGATCTGGTGGCGCTCGACCGTAAGGCGCTGGGACAGCGGTTCTCGGAGAAACTCAACCGCAAGCAAGCGGCCGCGCAGGGGGTGAGCGCTGACCGGCTGCTCGACGCCCTCGACCGGGCGACGGGGCAGCGGGCGGATGTCATTGACCCACTGCTGCCCGCGGCGTCCTATGCCGCCCGCACACTCTTCCCCGAGCCCATCGGCACGGCTGAGGCCATCGAACAGGCGCTGATCGATCTGATGGCGGTGGTGCTGCCCATGGTCCGGCGCGCGGGGCAGGGGTGCGTATCGCGCTGGTAACGCTCTACGGTGTCGACGGCAGCCGCCGCGATTTTCGCATGCGCTTTCACCGGCCAACCCGCGACCCGGGGCTGGTGCTGCGGCTGTTCCGGGAGCAGACCGAGACCCTCGACGTCGGCTTCGGGCTCGATGCCGTCGGCCTCGCCGTGCAGCGGGCCGAGGTCGTGCCCGAGCAGCAGGACAGCCTGCTCAGCCACACCGAACCGGGCGCGCATCATCCTGTGCTCGACCGGTTGAGCAACCGTCTGGGGGAGGCGGCCGTGAGCCGCCCAACCTTGCTGGCACGGCATGCCCCACGACAGGGCGAGATCCGGCAGGGGGTCGAGGCGGCCCTGTCGGGGCAGGGCGGTGGCATCGGTGGTGCCCCCGGTGATCAGTCGTCGGCTGAGCTGGCCCGGCAGCGGGCCGCCGCTGCGCTGGATCAGGACTTCGGCGACCCGGAAATCGCCCGGCAGGCTGGCCTGAACCGGCCTGCACCGCCCCGACCGCTGATCCTTTTTCCCCGACCGCAGCCGGTTAAGCTGCTGGACCCGCAGCCGCTGGTCAGTGGCCTGCGCCCACCACGGCGCTTCGAGTGGCGACGGCAGCAGCACCGGCTGGTCGCCTGGCGTGGCCCCGAGCGGCTGACCCCGGCGTGGTGGGAGCAGCCCAACGGCCATCTGGGCAGCCTTAATGCCGCTGAAAATACCGATGGAGACAGCGGTGAAAACAGCGGTGAACGTGCTGCTGGTGGGGACGCCGCCCAAACAGCCGGAAAACCCGCAAACCGCCAGCCCGTAACCCGCGACTTCTTCCACGTCGAAGACGCCGAGGGGCGGCAGCTGTGGATGGCCCGCACCTGCAGCAGCCCCGACGCGCCCTTCGGTGATCGCGCGGGGCAGGCCGACCGCCACCCGTCGCGGGTGCAGTGGACGGTCGAAGGCCTGTTCGCATGACGACCGTGATCCCCCCTGCTGATCTTTCTCCGGCTGATCTTTCTGGCCGGGTCGACAGGCTGAGGCTGGCCGATGCGCTGGCCGAACCGCGCGTGCTGCCCAGCCGCCGCCCGGCCTACGTCGAGCTGCAGGCCAGTTCCAACTTTTCGTTTCTGCGCGGGGCCAGCCACGCCGACGAGCTGGCGCTGACCGCCGGGGTTTTGGGGCTGCAGGGGCTGGCCGTCACCGACCGCAATTCCATGGCCGGGGTGGTGCGGGCGCACGTGGCCTGCCGCGACGCGGGCCTGCGCTATATCGTCGGTTGTCGGCTCGACCTGATCTGCGATGCCCGCCCCGAGACCAGCGGTGAGCGCCGCCGCACCCGCGTGACCCGGACCCAGGCGCGCAAGCCTGCCGGGACCGAGCGGGTCGCGACCGAGGCGCTGGTCGAACCCCGCGACGCCCGCCCGGGGCTGTCGTTTCTGGCCTACCCCACCGACCGCGCGGCCTATGGACGGCTCTGCCAGCTGCTGACCCTCGGGCGACGGCGGGCGCCCAAGGGCGAGTGCTTCATCGACCTCGACGATCTGCTTGCCCACGCCGATGGGCTGATCCTGATCGCGCTGCCGCCCCCGGTGATCGACCAGGCCTTCGTGCTGACCCTGCTCGACCTGCAGCCGCGCTGGCAGGGGCGGCTGTATCTGGGCGCGCACCATCACCTCTGCGGTGACGACGATGCCCGGCTGTCACAGCTGGCGGCGCTGGCGGCGCGGGCCTCGACCCCGCTGGTTGCGCTCAACGACGTGCACTTCCACGTGCGCAGCCGCAAACCGCTGCAGGACGTGCTGACCTGTATCCGCCATGGCTGTACCATCGACACCGTCGGCACCCGGCTGTTCCCCAACGCCGAGCGCTGCCTCAAGACCCCGCACGAGATGGCGCTGCTGTTCGCCGACTATCCTGATGCGCTGGCGCGGACGGTGGAGATCGCCGGGCGCTGCGGGTTTTCGCTCGACGAGCTGGCGTACGAGTACCCGGATGAGCTGACGCAGGCTGGCCGCACCCCGGCAGAGGAGCTGCGCCACCTCGCCTACGAAGGCGCGCACCGGCGCTATGGCGAGACCGTGCCGGAGACGGTGGTGCGCAACATCGAGCACGAGCTGGCGCTGATCGGTGAGCTGTCCTACGAGCCCTATTTTCTTACGGTCTACGACATCGTGCGCTTTGCCCGTTCACGGGGGATCCTGTGCCAGGGGCGGGGCTCGGCGGCGAACTCCACGGTCTGCTTCTGCCTCGGTATCACGGCGGTCGACCCGGCGCGGATGGATCTGCTGTTCGAGCGCTTTATCTCCGCCGCACGCGATGAGCCGCCGGATATCGACGTCGACTTTGAGCACGAGCGCCGCGAGGAGGTGATCCAGTACATCTACAGCAAGTATGGTCGTGACCGGGCGGGGTTGGCGGCGACGGTCATCAGCTACCGCACGCGCGGTGCGGTCCGCGACGTCGGCAAGGCGCTGGGGCTGTCCGGAAGACGCCATCGCCGCGATCAGCTCCAACATTTCCGGGTGGAACGAGAGCCGCGCCGGCCCGCGGCCGAAGTCTGCTACCGGTCCCGGTGACGGGGGCAAGGACAGTGGAGACAGCAAGAGCCGCAACGGCAAGGGCCGGTCCGACCGCCAGACCCTCGCCCACGAGCGGCTGGGCGAGATCGGCCTCGACGTCGCCTCGCCGCGTCTGGCCATGGCGCTCGACCTGATCGAGCAGATCCGCGGCTTTCCCCGGCACCTGTCCCAGCACGTCGGCGGCTTCGTGCTCACCCGTGGCCCGCTCTCCGACTACGTGCCGATCGAGAACGCCGCCATGCAGGACCGCACCGTGATCGAGTGGGACAAGGACGACCTCGAAGCGCTGGGGTTGATGAAGATCGACGTGCTGGCGCTGGGCATGCTGTCGTGCATGCGCCGCTGCTTCGAGCTGCTCGAACAGCACTACGGCGAACGGCATTCGCTGGCGAGCATCCCGGCGGAAGACCCGGCGGTCTACGAGATGCTGTCGCGGGGAGATTCGCTGGGTGTGTTTCAGGTCGAAAGCCGGGCGCAGATGAACATGCTGCCCCGGCTCAGGCCCCGCACCTTCTACGATCTGGTGGTCGAGGTCGCTATCGTCCGGCCCGGGCCGATCCAGGGCGACATGGTCCACCCTACCTGCGCCGCCGCAACGGCGAGGAGCCGGTGGAGTTTCCGTCGGCCGAGCTCGAGGGCGTGCTGGGCAAGACCCTCGGTGTGCCGCTGTTCCAGGAGCAGGCGATGAAGATCGCCATCGTCGCGGCCGGCTTCACCCCGAGTGAGGCCGACCAGCTGCGCCGGGCCATGGCGACCTTCAAGAAGGGCGGCATGCTGCATCGTTTCGGCGACAAGCTGCGCGAGGGCATGGCGGCGCGGGGCTACGACCCGGCCTTTGCTGACCGGTGTTTCAAGCAGATCGAGGGCTTTGGCAGCTATGGCTTTCCCGAGAGCCACGCGGCGTCCTTCGCCCTGCTTGTCTACACCAGTTCGTGGATGAAGAAGCACTACCCTGAGGTCTTCGCCTGCGCCCTGCTCAACGCCCAGCCCATGGGGTTCTATGCCCCCGCCCAGATCATCCGTGACGCGCAGGAGCACGGGGTCGAGGTGCTGCCGCCCGACGTCAATGCCTCCGACTGGGACAACAGCCTCGCCTTTCCCAGCGGTCGCCCGGTGGGGCTCAACGGGGGTGCCAGCCGGGGTAGCAGTGGGGTCGCAGGGGGCTGCCGTCTTCGTCGCGGTGGCCGGACGTTCAGCCCCGGCCCTACGCCATCCGGCTGGGGCTGCGGCAGGTCAAGGGGCTGTCGGAGGACGAGGCCCGCCGGATCGTTGCCGCGCGCGATAACGGCTATCCGGACATGCTCAGCCTGTGGCGGCGGTCGGGGTCATCAGTGGCGGCGCTGGAGACACTGGCGCGGGGGATGCCTTCGCCTCCATGGGGCTGGCGCGGCGGGAGGCTTTCTGGGCGATCAAGGCGCTGCCCGATGAGCCGCTGCCGCTGCCGCTGTTCGCCGCCGCGGCGGCCGAGGAGTGGGGGGACGTGGCGCAGGGGGCAGAGGCGCTGCCGGCGATGAGCGTGGGTGAGGAGGTTGCCGACGACTACCGCGCGCTGCGGCTCTCGCTCAAGGCGCACCCCATGGCGCTGGTCCGCGACCGGCTGAGCGCGGCGGGTCGGGTGCCGGCGCGGGCGCTGTGGTATCTGACGGACGGGGCGCTGGTTAGGGTGGCCGGGATCGTTCTGGTGCGACAGCGGCCCGGGTCGGCGCGGGGGGTGATCTTCATCACCCTCGAGGACGAGACCGGGGTCGCCAATCTGGTGATCTGGTCGGACCGGTTCGAGCAGTATCGCCGGGCGGTGCTGTCGGCGTCGCTGCTGGAGGTCTGGGGGCGGGTGCAGAAGGTCGGCGAGGGTGAACATCAGGTCATCCATATCACCGCCCAGCAGCTGTTTGACCGCTCGGCGCTGCTGGCTCAGATGCAGGTGGCTGAGGGCGAGATGGCGATGCTCGACAGCCCGGTCGAACCGCCGCTGGCGCGGGCCGACGAGGTGGTGCGGCCGCTGCCTGCGGATCCGCGATTGGCGGGGCTTGGCGATCTCGCTGGTCGGGCTGAGACGACGGCGCCGCTGCGGGCAATGGCTCAGAAGGGGCACTGGGGCACCGGGCAGGGGGTTGGCCAGTCGATTGAGAAGTCGATTGAGAAGCCAATTGAGCGGCCCCTGATCGATCGGTTCATGGCTTGGTTGACGGATCCACGCAGGAGCCGGATGGGAGATCGGCCGGAACTCTGGTCGGCGCTCTGGTTGGCGCTCAGACCCCCCCATACGGGTCTGGGTGCGCCCAATCCCTTTGGTCAGTCTGGCCGTCGACAGCGGCGCGTACGTCGAGCCTGAGACTGTCGAAGCATTCTGAGCGTCATTGGATCCGAGATCGGTACACGCTCACAGCCGAAGGCGTTTGAGCATAACTTGCCGGGGCGCGGCGGTGCTCGACGCAGCCGTCTGACCGCGCCACACCGGCGTCGGATTGCGCCCGTCAGTCAGAAGGTCAGTTTACTCCGACCTTCTGCTTTGATGAGAAAGTCAGAGTGATGCACTGTCGGCGTGCAGAGCTCGCGCACGCTCAAAGGCAAAGCCGTTTTGAGGGTCACTTGAAAGGTGGCGTGCACGGCCCGCTGTCTTCGGGAACTCTCCGCGCAACCCCGGTGTCGCCAAAAATGACGGCTCTCCAGGCTACGCGCCCTTGTCCCCATGCATCTGAATTGATAAGCCAACAGGGTCGGAAGGCGGGTGTAGCTCAGTGGTAGAGCAGTAGCTTCCCTTGCTAGGTCGAGGCAACTGATCCCTTCACCCATCCAAGACTTGTAGAAAAAGCCAGTAAAAATAATGCTGTCCGGGCCGTCGCATTTGCAGCTACGGCTGTTAAAAAACAGCTCCAAAACACGCTACATATGCCCCCTGTAGCAGACCGATCTTTGTCGACTGCCCGTCTGAGTGTGGGGCTTTGTGCTCAACCCTCCGCTGTCGCAGTGACAGACTCCTGGCGTCGTCGAGCCACTTCAACGGGCGTAAGGACAGCGGCTGCAGGGTGGGCACCTGAGACGGCGGTCCTTTACGAAGCCCCATAAGGCGACGCGAACGTCCCCCAATCAGCCCGACCAAGCCAGAACACACCGCCATCGAGAAGAAGTTTGAGGTCATGCTGCGTCCGACCACCCTGTTCGACACGGTGCCAAGGCTCTGAGGTTGTCCGGCCTCACTGAAGCCCGGAGACCTCGCTGACCCATAAGATGAAACCGAACTCTGTAGTGGCGCGGGGCTGCAGCACTGGCGACAGTCTGACCGTGCCGAAGGTTGCAGCGGAGAAAATCGACGCTCAGGAGGGCCGGGGTCAGATTGATCCATGGGCCTGCCGAATGCTGCCCAGCGCGGCACCCAACAAATGAAATTTTTAGCCGCTAATGTAGCATATTTGTGAAAATCACTTTACGTGTACTGCGAGTATTGCAGCCCGTGGAGGTCAAAAAGCATGCTGAAATTCATTACTCTTCTGACAACAATGGTGCTCGCATTTGCAAACATTGCCAACGCCCAGAGAGAAATTCGATGTGACACCCCAGCGATGGATCGCCTAGGTCTTCTGGAATCCTCCGTTTCTTATTGGTCGAAGGACGATTTCACTTGCTGGGAACAGATCGACGGGGTGGCGATTTTCACGGTGGCTGAGGCTGATGGCGACAGGTATTACCAGTTAAGGCAGGAAGCGCGACTTTGGAAAGTTACGGATTGGGAATGGACAAGCCGAGTAACTTGAAATCAATCCCGATGCATTTCCAACAGAGCACGATGGCTTGATCTGGTATGTCGTAAATACCAGTGGGATGAAGAAGGTGAAGAAGCTTTTGTTTGAAGGTTTTGGCTGAGTCGCCAAACAAGGCGAAGCGCCAATACATAGATTTCTGCACCAGGGAGTTTACGGGCGCATCATGGCATTTGACGAAGCCACTGTTCTGACGAGGCTTCCCGTAATCCCTTCTAGGTGAGGGGAGCCGCAACTCCCATGACAGGTGGGGGAAAGCCTCCCAAATTGGAGCCTTTAGCAGGGCGCCGGAAAGGCAATGGATCGGCTCTTCACCCCACGCGAGTTTTGACAGGGGCAGCGCTAGCACGTCGCCCCTTCGTCGTCAGTCCTCAGATCCGAATTTCTTTAAGAAGCCGGTGCCGCCTCGCGCCTTCTTTAACTCAGGACTTGTCCGGGTCCGCAAGGGCGCCGGACCCGATTTTGCGTTCGGTCAATAACCCGCTTTGCATCACCCGCAGGGCGATTGCCAAAGCCAGCAAAGCCGCCAAAGTCCCATCCGAGCCAGCAAAGGGCCCCGAAACCACCGCCCCGCCGATGCCACCGAACAGCTCGCTCAGCGATCCGTTCTCCACGCTATTCGCCCAGCGCTCGGCGCCTTCCAGTGCCTGATCCAGCGCCTTCATGGTCGCGCTCAGATCCTCGCTGCCATCCTTGAGCCAGGCCATGGAAGCGCGAATGTACACCACCGTCAGCCCGTTCTGACGAAACTTGCCGCGAAGCCCACCCTCGCCCAGACCCGCCGCCTCAAGCATCCAGCCCATGGACCGCTGCAGGTGCTTGTGGGTCATCGCCGCGAGCCGCAAGTCGGACCGGGCGGAAAATGCCATCATCCCGAGCGAGTTGCGGTAGGGTGTCAGGGCATCGAAGCGGGCCATGATTACTTCGAACAGGCGGTCGCGCGGGCTGTCGTTTACGTCGATCGACGCGCACTCCTCCAGCACCGCTCGTCAACGTGCCGGTTAAGCGCACTGATCAAGTCGTACTTGCTGTCGATCAGCGCCCTCCAGGTCGACGAGGGTCAGCTCCAGTGCCGCCGCCAGATCGGCGAGGGTCAGGCGCGACCACCCTTTTCCTCAACAGTGGCAAAGGCACGCTCAAGATGAGTGGACGACAGTTGCACGGGTTCGGCTTCCTTCGATCGATAACGGCAGCAAAGCCGCGCAGGCTCGGTTCTGCATGAAAAAGTCAGCCGTATAGCGATCGGTGGGCTGCAGATCGGTCAGCCGCAGCGTGCCGTCGGCGAGGTCGAAGATGAACACCCCGGCCGGGCCACCATCGGCGCGCGGGATCTGCACCAGCGCCCGCCCGGGGGCGTCAGCTTCGCAGAACAGGCTGCCCGCCATCTCCAGCGAGCCAAAGGCGTGATTGCTGTAACCATCCAGCGGGATGCGGGCGAGGGTATCGAGCTGGCCGCCGTTCCACTGGTGCACCCGCAGCACCGGGGCAATGTGAGGGGTCTCGATCACCGCAATCTCGCGCGATCCGTCCCCGTCGAGGTCCACAGCACCATCGAGCGGGTTCAGCCAGCGGTTCGGGGCGCCGATGAAAGCCGACCGGGCCATCGGGTACACGGTCGCGCTGGTCTCACCCTCACCCGGATCAAAGGCGTAGAGCGCGACGGCCGCGCCCCGGTTCCGGTCGGCCACGATCAGGATCACTTCACTCAGGCCGTCGTCGTCGAGGATCCACGACCCGGACACGCCGGTCTTCGAACACCTGCTCAAAGGGCAGGTTGTAGGGCCGCAGCGCGGCGCCGTTTTCGTCGATGGTCAGGATGGTGCCGTACTCGAAGGGCTGGCCGAAGACACCGTGCTTGTAGCGCTGGGTCGGGTTGGCGAGGCACACGCCGAGCAGGTCATCGCAGGCGCCGAGTTTGACCGTGTTGACCACCGCCTGCGCGCCGGCTGAGCCGGGCAGAACCAAGGCGGCCGTCAAAGCCACCGCGCCAAGCCCTGCAAATACGGTCCGAAGGCCGGAAAGAAGCCGAATGAAAGACTTTACCATCTTTGATCAATCTCCCACCCGTGTTCAGAACCCGCGTCCGCCTTCGAGGAAGGCCAGCTCTTCGGCGGTCGATTCACGCCCCAGAACGGCATTGCGATGCGGGTAGCGCCCGAAGCGTTCGAGCACGGCACGATGCTGGATCTGGGATTCGAGGTTTCGCTCAAGACCGGGTCGAGAGAACAGCTCCCCGGCGATATCATGGATAGCGAGGCTTTCGGAGTGCATGAACGGCAAGAACAGGAAGGCCAGTTGCGGCCCCTGCAGCGCCTGATCGGCCCCGGCCCGGATCGCTTCCTGCGCCAGCGCCAGCGCCAGGGGGTCAGCGGCGAAACCGCGTCCGTCTTCCCGATACAGATTGCGGGAAAACTGGTCGAGTACGATGATTTCAGCCAGCCGCCCTTCGGGTGTCTCGCGCCACGACCAGAGCTCGGCCCGGACCGCCGCGGTCGTGGGTCTCGCCAAAGCGGGTGCGGATGGCCTCGTCGACCTCAGCAAAGGTCTTGAACCACTGCTCGGGCGTCAGTTCTTCGAACCAGAATGCCAGAACATCGTCGGCCGTTGCCATCGCTTTTCCCTTTCGTCTGAGTTTTGTCCGTGTCGCCGTGGCGCCCCTCAGCCCGTCCGCAGCTTGTCCCGGATCGGCGTGAAAGCCTCGACCACATGGGCATAGAGATCGCGCTTGAAAGGCACGATCAGGTCCATGGTCTGTTCGAGTTCGACCCACTGCCACGCACTGAATTCAGGCTCGCGGGTGTCGATATTGACGTCGCTGTCCTGCCCCAGAAACACGAAGGCGAACCATCGCTGCTGCTGCCCCGCGTAGGACCCGCGCCACAGCTGCCGGCGGAGCTCATCGGGGAAATCGTAGGTCAGCCAGCCCTCGGGGCTGTCGAGCGCGCGGGTCAGTGCCGGCGGTCACGCCGGTTTCTTCTTCCAGCTCGCGCCGGGCCGCGTCGAAGGGTCTTCGCCCGGGTCGAGACCGCCCTGCGGCATCTGCCACGCCGGGCCGGGGTTATCGATCCGCTGCCCGACCCAGACCTGCGCCTGCGCGTTGAACAGCACCACCCCCGCACCGCGTCGGTAGCGGGGTCGGTTCCGGTCGGTGGTGGCCTGCATCAGTTCTGGTACAGGGCAATGCCGCGGATCAGGTCGCGGGCGCGGACCAGCTGGAAGTCGAAGAACTCCTCTTCGTCTTCGCCAGCGTCGGCCTCGGCATCGTCAGCTTCGCCTTCGGTGTCGCCAGCGCCTTCGCCTTCACCGTCTTGCGCGCTCTCATCACTGCCATTCGCGCCGTCGACAGTGCCGTCAGCGCCATCGGTGGTGGCATCATCGCCTGTTGTAGCGTTGCTGCCGGTGTCAGCCCCGTCTTCAGCGGCTTCTTCTCCGTCATCCAGCGCGTTGTTGAGATCGCGCTCGTAGCGGAAGTTCTCCGACCCATAGCCTTCGAGTGGCTCCAGCCGGGCCAGTTCCACCAGAATATCCGGCTCGATGCCCTTGGCCTGAATCGACTCACCCGATGGTGTGAAATAGCGCGCGGTGGTCAGGCGCAGGCCGCCGTCTTCACCCAGCCCGATCAGCGTCTGCACCGAGCCCTTACCAAAGGTCGGGGTACCGAGCAGGATGGCGCGGCGGTGATCCTGCAGCGCGCCGGCAACAATCTCAGATGCCGACGCCGAACCACCGTTGATCAGCACCACCAGCGGCTTGCCGTTGATGAAGTCACCCTGCTTCGCGAAGTAGGAGGCGTCGTCTTCGCTGTTCCGGTTGCGGACCGAGACGATTTCACCGTCGTCGAGGAAGGCATCAGCAACGCGGATCGACTGGCTCAGGTTACCGCCGGGGTTGTTGCGCAGGTCGAGGATGTAGCCGATCAGCTCCACGTCCGCCTCAGCGGCTTCCTCGTCGAGCTTGGCCAGCTCCTTCTCGAGGCTTTCCCCGGTGGAACCGAGGAAGCGGTTGATACGGATATAGCCGATATCACCGTCGTCGATGATGGTCCGCACCGAGAAGAACGGGATGTTGCCCCGGGTCACGGTGACGTCGAAGGACTTCTGCGTCGCCGGGCGGTAAACGGTCAGGGTAATGTCGGTGCCCAGTTCGCCGCGCATGATCTCGACGGCCTGGTCGAGGGTCTTGCCCTGCACGCTCTCACCGTCGAGCGCGGTGATCAGGTCTTCAGCCTGCAGCCCGGCGCGCGCGCCGGGGGTGTCGTCGATGGGGGCAATGACCTTGACGTAGCCCTCTTCCATCGTGACCTGAATGCCGATCCCGCCGAAGGTGCCGCGCACGTCGCTGCGGGTTTCCTCGTAGGCCTCTGGCGGCTCATAGCCGGAGTGCGGATCGAGGCTCTGCAGCATGCCCTGTATCGCCGCGCGGATCAGCGCCTCGTCGTCGACCTCTTCGACATAGTTGGCGCGGACGGTGTCGAAGACATCGCCGAACAGCTTCAGGCTCTTGTAAGTATCCTCGTTCTGGGCCATGCTCAGCGGCGCCCAGATCGCGGCACCGACCACACCGGCGGCGAGGAACAGCGCTGACACCCCGTCTCAAAAACTTATTCATCGACTATCGGTCCTATCAAGGTCAGGGGGTCAACCGGCACCTGGTTCACCCGAAATTCGAAGTTCAAGCGGTGCTGACCCGCCGGGTCGGGGTCCATGACGCCGACGGGGGTCCGCTGCTTTATCCAGTCGCCAACGGAGATGGCGAAACTATGGAGCCCAGCTAACAAGGTAGCGCCCCCGCCCTCATGTTCAATCACGAGCAGGTTACCGAAGCTGCCATAGGGGGCGGCGAACACGACTTTTCCGTCGTAGGGCGCATAAACGATGGCCCCCGGTCCGCTGCCAAGCCGCAGTCCCTTGTGGAACAGTCGCCCCGGATCACCGGGGTCGTCTTCACGGAAACCGAAGAGCAATCGGGGCTGCCGGAGCGGCATGATCAGGGGCGTGCGCCCGAGGACAGGGCCTGCTGATCCGGGAAGCTGGCGATGGGAATGGGAACGTCGCCGCGAAGGCTCAGAGTCTGATTCTCGCCTGCCGATGGGCTGTCCTTCCGGCGCAGGTCGAGGTCCGCGCGTGGGCTGCGTGTCAGGCTGTCAACCGTAGGGTCCGAGCGGCCTTCGAGCGCCAGCGCCGCGCGGCGTTTTTCGACTTCCGCGCGCAGCCGCGCCACCTCAGCCCGGGTTGCGTCCAGCGCGTCGAGCTGGCGCTGGGTATCGGCGATGCTGTGCCCGAGGCTGTTGCGCATGAACCGCGCCAGCGCCTGCGACCGCAGACCATCGGGGTGGACCACCTCACCGCTCCAGGTGATGGGCTGACCGGCCAGATGACCCAGCGCGACCATGGCATCGCGGCGGAAGCCCTGCAGCTGCTGGCTGCCTGCGTTCAGGCGTGCTTCCTCGGCGAGGGCGGTTTCGAGCTGCTGGTTGTAGTCGAGCAATTCGGCGGTGAGCGTATCAAGGGGACCGACGGTCTCCGCGGCTGCGGGATCACTGGTCTGGGCGTGGGCCGCAGGCAGCGTCACCGCGACGAAGCACGGCCAGCAGCGACAGCGGCAGCATCAGGAGGGCAGGGCGCGAGAGCAGTCGCGGGGTCACAGCAGCGACTCCCCGGTCATGGCCGCCGGCTTTGGACAGGCCCAGCAAGTCGAGCAGCGTTGGCGCCAGATCGGCCAGCCGGCCGTCGCGCAACGCCCGTCCCGGTCCTTCTGCGCTGCCGTCGCCGTCGGCTTCCACCGACCTGACCAGGGCCAGCGGCACCAGATTGGTGGTGTGGGCGGTGTGCGGGCCGTCGGTGGTCGTATCCCACATGGTCTCGCAGTTGCCGTGGTCTGCCGTGACCAGCATCGACCCGCCCCGCTGCATCACGGCGTCGATGGCGCGGCCAAGCTGCTGGTCCACAGCCTCGCAGGCGGCGATGGCGGCATCCAGATCCCCGGTATGGCCGACCATGTCCGGGTTGGCGAAGTTGCAGATGAAAACCTGATTGCCGGGGTCGAGGATGGTCTCGACCAGCCGATCGCCGACTTCGGGCGCGGACATTTCGGGTTGCAGGTCGTAAGTCGCAACCTTCGGACTGGGGACGAGGATACGGTGTTCGCCGGGGTTCGGCGCTTCGACCCCACCGTTGAAGAAAAACGTGACGTGCGGGTATTTCTCGGTCTCGGCCAGCCGGGTCTGCTGCAGGCCCGCCGCCGCCAGAACCTGCCCCAGCGTGTCAGGCAGGGGCTGTGGCGCGAAGGCGACGTGCATGTGTGCTGCCAGCGCGTCGGAATAGGCGGTCATACCCAGTGCGGTAGCGAAGCGGGGGCGGGCGCTGACATCGAAGCCGTCAAAGTCCGGCAGCAGCAGCGCGTTGAGGATCTGCCGCACGCGGTCCGACCGGAAGTTGAAGCAGGCAAGGGCATCGCCGTCTTCCATGGCCACAAAGTCGGGGGTGATCATGGGTTCGAGGAACTCGTCGGTCGTCCCGCCGGCATGGGCGGCGGCGATGGCCGCGTCGAGGTCGGTCACCGCCTCGCCTTCCCCCCGGCACAGGGCCGCGAAGGCGTGGCCGGTGCGTTCCCAGCGCTGGTCGCGGTCCATGGCCCAGTATCGCCCTTGCAGGCTGGCGATTTTCACCTCCGGGTAGTCCCGGCGGAAGGCTTGCAGATCGTCGGGCAGGGTGGTTGGCGGCACGTCCCTGCCATCGGCGAAGGCGTGCACCCGCACGTCCAGCCCGTGCCCGCTGAGCAGGCTGGCCAGCTGGCCCAGATGGTCCTGATGCGCATGGACCCCGCCGGGGGAGAGCAGCCCGAGCAGGTGCACACGCCCTGTGCCGGCCTTGGCTTCGGCCACAAAGTCGAGGATGGCGCGGTTTTCGGCAGCCTCGCCGCTGGCAAAGGCGGCGGTGATCCGGGGCAGGGTCTGCATCACCACCCGGCCCGATCCGATGTTGAGGTGGCCGACTTCGGAATTGCCGATCTGCCCCTCGGGCAGCCCGACATCGGCTCCGCTGGCGGCGAGGCGCGCGGTCGGAAACCGTTCCATCATGGCATCGAAGTTCGGGGTGCGGGCCAGCGCCGGCGCGTTGAATGCCGTCTCGCCCCGGACGCCCCAGCCATCGAGAATGATCAGTCCGACGGGCGCTTGGGGCATGGGGCGGGTTCCTGCAAAGGTCGAGGGGGTTTGGGCTTGCTGACCCTGCTTATACGCGATGATAGGGGTGGCCGAGAAGGATCGTTTCTGCGCGGTAAATCTGCTCGAGCAGCAGGCCGCGCACCAGCTGGTGCGGCCAGGTCAGCCGCCCGAACCGGATCAGGCGGTCGGCGCGCTCGCGCACATCGTCAGACAGGCCGTCGGCACCACCGATGATGAAGCTCAGGCTCTGCCCCTGATCGAGCCGCTCACCGAGCAGGCGGGCAAAGTCCGGACTGGACATGTCCTCGCCGCGCTCGTCCAGCGCGATCACAAAGCTGCTGCCGGGCAGGGCAGCGAGCAGGTCGGCGCCTTCGCGCGCCTTGGACTCGCGTTCGGGAAACTCGCGCAGGGTGGTTTTGAGCCGCTTGAGGCGGGTCTGATAGCGGGTGACGAGTTCGGTCTCGGGGCCGCGTTTCAGCTTCCCGACCGCATATACCGTGACAGACATGGGTGCCGCTGCCGTCCGCCTAAACGGCGTTGGCGTTGGCGTTCACGTCGAACTTCGGGTCCCACATCTTTTCGAGCTGGTAGTAGGCGCGCACTTCCGGCCGGAAGATGTGCACCACCACGGAGTTCGCATCGACGCAGATCCAGTCGCCCTGACCGGTGCCGGTGATGGCAACGATGTCGGCGCCTATCTTCTTCAGATCCTGCCGCATGTACTCGGCGAGCGCGCCCACGTGCGTGGTCGAGCGGCCGGAACAAATCACCATGTGGTCGGAGACGGAGGTCCGATTGCGCAAATCAAAGGACACGATGTCCTCGGCCTTGTTATCGTCGAGGACGGTTTGCACGGTTTCCAGCACCACGGCTGGATCGATTTCATTCGCGGTTGCTCCGGCGTCGGAGTGGTCCGCAGGCCGCACGTCTGATGCTGCCTCTGTAGCCTGAGCGTTCAGGATCGCTGCTCCTTGTTATGCGGGTACGCTACACGAGTAAGGTACGCGAAATTCGAAACGGTGAAAACCCGGAACGGAAACGGCCCGCGCCTCGGGGGGAGGCACGGGCCGAAATGTCCTTTAACCGGCCCTGTCGGGCGCGGCTGGGTGCTTACTTCTGCTTCGCAGCAGCCCGGCGCTCGCGCTCCTGCTGGTTCAGCTTCGCAGCCCAACCCGAGGTCTTCTCCGCGATACGCGCGGACTTACCCGTGCGACCGCGCAGGTAGTACAGCTTGGCGCGACGGACGCGGCCACGGCGGACCACGGTGATGTCGTCCAGGCGCGGCGAGTACAGCGGGAACACACGCTCCACGCCTTCGCCGTTGGAAATCTTCCGAACGGTGAACGAAGAGTTCAGGCCGCGGTTCTTGCGGGAGATGCAGACGCCTTCGTAGGCCTGCAGACGCTCGCGCGAGCCCTCGACAACGCGGACGTTGACGCGGACAGTGTCACCCGCTGCGAAATCCGGAATGGATTTGCCGTCGGTCAGCTTGCTGATCTGTTCAGCTTCCAATTGCTGGATGAGGTTCATGGCCTCTTCCTTTCAGTCGAAACAGGTTCGGCGGCGGCGGCTGGTTCCTGATCGAGCAGATCAGGTCGCCGCGCCGCAGTAATTTCTCTCGCTTCTTCAGCGCGCCAACGGGCAATAGCCTTATGGTCTCCAGAAAGCAACACGGAAGGGACAGTTCTGCCCTGCCATTCTGCAGGGCGGGTATAATGTGGGTGTTCAAGCAGCCCGTCTTCAAAGCTTTCGTCGGTCCCGGACAGCTCATTGCCCATGACGCCCGGCAACAATCGTATAATCGCATCAAGCAGTACGAGCGCGCCGGTTTCACCCCCGGACAGCACGTAGTCGCCGACGCTGACCTCCAGCGGGGCGTGCTTGTCGATCACACGCTGGTCGATGCCCTCGTAGCGGCCGCACAGGATTTTCACCCCGTCACCCGCGCTGAGATCGCGGGCGAGCTGCTGGGTCAGCGGCTGGCCGCGCGGGGTCATGAACACCAGCGGACCCGGCCGTTCGGCCACAGCGTTCAGCGCGTCGTCGACCGGCTGGGCGGACATGACCAACCCGGCGCCGCCGCCGTAGGGCATTTCATCGACCTTGTTGTGTCGGTTCTCGGTGAAGTCGCGGATATTGACCGGGTCGCAGGACCACTGTCCCGCCTCCAGCGCCTTGCCGGCGAGGGCGTGGCCCAGCGGCCCCGGAAACATCTCCGGGAACAGGGTGAGGATGGTCGCCTGAAAGCCCATGCTTCTCCGGCCCGGTTGATCAGTGAACGTTGCCCTGCTCGTCCTGCGCGGTCACTTCCGCAGGCGGGCTGAGCACCACGTAGCCGTCGCTCAGCCGGATTTCCGGAAAGTTCGAAGCGCTGAATTCGTAGGAGCGCACCTTACCATCCTGATGGATGACGTCGACAATGTCGCCCGCGCCGTGGTCGTTGATGCCCCTGATCGAGCCGGTCACGTCGCCCTCGGCATTGCGGGTTTCCAGCCCCAGCAGGTCAGAAGCGTAGAATTCGTCGTCGTTGAGGTCATCGGGCAGGTCATCGCGCAGGATGTAGAGCTCGACACCGCGCAGCGCTTCGGCGCCGTCGCGGTCGTTGACCCCGTCAATTTCACACAGCAGCGTGCCCTTGGCATCGCCGACGATGGCGATGTCAAAGGTGCGCGACCCGTCGTGGGTGGTAACGTCGCCGTAGTCGACAAAGGCGTCGGGGTCCTCGGTAAACGAACGGACCTTCACCGTGCCCCGCACGCCGTGCGGGGAGGTGATGACACCGATTTTAAGACGTTTCGGCGTTTCGGTCGAAGCTGTCATGGATGATGACCTCCACCTGAAACCCGGACGGCTTATTTGTCGTCGGCTGCTTCTTCAGCTGGGGCTTCTTCAGCCGCAGCCTCTTCAGCTGGTGCTTCCTCAGCCGCAGCCTCTTCGGCTGATGCTTCTTCAGCAGGTGCTTCTTCGGCCGGTGCTTCTTCAGCAGGGGCCGCAGCCGCTTCGGCGGCGGCTTCAGCGGCTGCCTTGGCCGCTTCTTGCTTCTCCTGAATCCGCTCCAGCGCGTTTGCCTTTGGCTTGTCCTGCTTGGTCTGATCGCGGCGAGGCTTGGCCTCTGCCAGACCGGCCTGAGCCAGCAGACGTTGCACGCGGTCGGTCGCCTGGGCGCCAACGGACAGCCAGTGCTTGACGCGGTCTTCGCGGATAACGAGGCGGTTTTCATCGCCGTGTTCGAGCATCGGGTTGTAAGAGCCGACGCGCTCGATGTAGCGGCCATCGCGTGGCATGCGGGAGTCCGCAACAACAACGCGGTAATACGGGCGGTTCTTGGCGCCACCACGGGCCAAGCGGATTTTCAAAGACATATTGTCGATCCATTCGTTTTTTTATGGGGTTTGGCGCCCCGCCTTGCGACGCTGCGCCGGGCCGTGGGATCTACGGCCCTGAAGTCATTCAGGATTTGAAGCCCGGCGGGAGTCCACCCGGCATCTTCGGCAGGCTCTTAGGGTCTAGACCGGATTTGGTCAACATTTCTTGCAGTTCTGCGGGGTCCATATTGCCCATGTCAGGCATGCCGCCGCCTGGCATACCCGGGAATCCGCCCTTTCCGCCCATCTTCTTCATGCGCTTCATCATCTTGGAGGCCTTGTCGAACTGCTTGAGCAGCTCGTTGACCTGCTGGATGGTGGTACCGGACCCGGCGGCGATTCGCTTCTTGCGGTTGGCCTTGATCAGGTTGGGGATCGCTCGCTCCTGCGGGGTCATTGAGTCGATGATCGCGATCTGGTGCTTGATCTTCTTCTCATCCATCCCGGCGGCGGCCATCTGCTTCTTCATGTTGCCCGCGCCCGGCAGCATCGACATCAGCCCCTGCAAGCCGCCCATCTTGTTCATCTGCTGGAACTGGTTGCGCAGGTCGGTCAGGTCGAAGGAGCCCTTCTTGAGCTTGCGGGCGACCTTGCGGGCTTCTTTCTCGTCGAAAACTTCTGCCGCCTTTCTCGACCAACGAGACCACGTCGCCCATGCCCAGAATACGCCCGGCGATGCGGTCGGGCTGGAAGCTCTCCAGCGCGTCCATCTTCTCACCCACACCCAGCAGCTTGACCGGCTTGCCGGTGACACCGCGCATGGACAGGGCTGCGCCGCCCCGGGCGTCGCCGTCCACGCGGGTCAGCACCAGACCGGTGATCCCGACCTTCTCGTCGAAGGCGGTCGCCGTGGTCACGGCGTCCTGACCGGTCATGGCGTCGGCGACGAGCAGGGTTTCGTAGGGCTTCACCAGATCGCGCACCGCAACGACTTCGTCCATCAGCACGTCGTCGATGGTCAGGCGACCTGCGGTATCGAGGATGACCACGTCGTATCCGCCTGCGCGGCCTTCCTGCATGGCGCGCTCGGCAATCTGCACCGCGCTCTGGCCCGCGACGATGGCGAGGCTGTCGACCCCGGTCTGCTCGCCCAGCACCTGCAGCTGTTCCTGTGCAGCGGGGCGGTGGGTGTCGAGCGAGGCCAGCAGCACGCGCTTCTTGTCTTTGCTGGTCAGACGCAGGGCAATTTTCGCCGAAGTCGTGGTTTTGCCCGACCCCTGCAGGCCGACCATCAGGATCGGCACCGGCGGGTTGCCGCTGATGTTGAGCGCGCCCTGTCCCTCTTCGGGGTCAGGGTCTCCACCAGCGCGTCGTGGACGATCTTCACGACCTGCTGCCCCGGCGTCACCGAGGAGAGTACCTGCTCCCCGATCGCACGTTCCTTGACGCGGTTGATCAGGTCCTTGGCGACCGGGAGGGCAACGTCGGCCTCCAGCAGCGCAATGCGAATTTCGCGCGCGGCGGCGTTGACGTCGGCTTCGGTCAGCTTGCCCCGGCCCCGCAGCGTATCGAATACGCCTTCGAGCCGGTTGCTCAATCCTTCAAACATTCTGCGGGCATCCCGGGTTTTCAGCTTGGTGGTTCAGACATAGGCGCTCCCGCGCGGTGGTGCAAACCCGGCGGCATCCCGCGCGGGCGGCTCCGGGCGCCCTGCGACGCAATGGTGTGGTTGCGGCGTGTTCGGTCCATTGCCGACATTCGGGCGTGCTCCGGCATGCCTGCCGCTGAGAAATAGCGGGCAATATCCCGCCGATTGACGCGATTGGGCCATATTTCCCGGCTTTATCTGCCATTCTCGAAAGAGACGGTACGGCCAATGAAGACCGCCGTTTTTTTGTACGTGTCCCGACCATGGCAGTCCGCCCACCCCTTCTCCGGCCGGTATCGCGATCGGCGAACCTGACCAGTGTTTTCCTCGGCCTTCTCTACGGGCTCGAGAACCTGCCGCGTGCCTTTGTGGTGACCATCATCGCCTACGACGTTCTGCGGCTGATGGGCAACGAAGCCATGGCCTCGTTTCTGCTCGCGCTGGTCGCCATTGCCTCGCTGCTGGTGACCCTTAATGCCGGAATGCTGATCCGCATGATGACCCGCAAGTGGGTGTTTACGCTTGCGGTTGCGGCTCTGGCGGTGGCGGGGCTGCTGACCATGAGCAGCGATCCGATCCTGTTCGCACTGGGGCTCTTCTGCCGCAACGCCGGTGCCGGGCTGACGCTGGTGATCCTGTCGCTGTACTTGCTCGACTTCGTGCCATCCGAGGATCTGGCGCAGGCCGAATCCCGCAAGCTTGTGTTCGCTGGTGGAGTGTGGATGGCGGGGCCGCCGCTGGGTGTCTACGTCTGGCACACCTTTGGGCCGACAGTGGCCTATGCGCTGACCGTGCCGGCGGCGGTGCTCTTGCTTGCCGTGTTCTGGGCGCTGCGGCTGCGTGAGGCAGACAACGTCGACCCCGAACCGACCCGGCAGCCAGTCAATACCGTCGCAGTGCTGCGCCATTATTTCCGCGACCCAAATTTGACCATCGCCTATCTGATAGCCATGACACGATCAGTGTATTACGTCGCCGTGTTCACATATGTGCCCATGTATATCGTTGGAGCAGGGCTCGACCCGTCAATTGGCGGATATCTGGTCTCTTTTTCAACAGTCAGCCTTTTTTTTCGCTCCCTTTCTAACGCGCTATATTCCGCGGATTGGAGTTAGGCGTCTGATAATTGGCGCCTTCGTCTTTGCCGCCTTCTGCCTGATCGTCGCCGGCAGTCTGACCCGGGAGCAGGCCTGGCTGGTCGTGGGGCTGATCCTGCTATCGACCCTGTCGGCTAGCCTGCTCGACGTGGTCGGCAACCTGCCGTTCATGCGGCTGGTCAAACCCGAAGAACGCACAGCGATGAGTGTGGTGTTCTGCACGTGGCGCGACGTCAGTTTCGCCCTGACCCCGCTGGTCGGCGGTGTGATCATTGCGCTGGGCGGGATCGAGAGCATATTCGTGGCGCTGGGGGCGGTATTCTGCCTGATGACCGGGCTGACCTTCGCGCTGCCGCGCATCGTCATGAGCAACGACGCCCGCCCGGCGGTCTAGGCACCAAACCGGCGCCTGGCCTCAACGCGGCTTCTGTTCCGCCCGGACCGGACCGGAGCTGACTTGACCTGCCAGCCGTCCAGCTGCGCAGCTGTCCACCGAGGTTCTTTTCCACCACGGCGACGATCTTTGCCGATACGTCTTCGAGGTCCTCGTCGGTTAGGGTCCGCTCGACCGGCTGCAGGGTCACGTCGACGGCCAGCGATTTTTGCCCTTCAGCGACGTTCTCACCGGTGTAGACGTCGAACAGCGAGACGTCGCTGATCAGTGCCTTGTCGGCGCCCTTCACCGCCCGGAGCAGGCGCTCGGCGGAAACATCGGCATCGACGACAAAGGCGAAGTCGCGCCGCACCGGCTGGAACGGCGAGGGCTGGAGCAGCGGCTTGGCCGTGCCCTTGCGCGCCTTCTTCACCGGCACCTTGTCGAGGAACAGCTCGAAGCCGACCATGCGGCCCTTGATCCCCACCGCCCGCAGCGCCTTGGGGTGCAGTTCGCCGAACACGGCCAGCACGTTCTTCCCCAGACCCAGCGTGCCAGACCGTCCCGGGTGGAACCAGGCGGGAATATCGCGGGTGTCGGTCATCAGATTTTCGACCGGTGCGCCGTAGGCTTCCAGCGCGGCCAGCGCGTCTTCCTTGACGTCGAAGGCGTCGACCGGGCGGCTGCCGCCGGCCCAGTGGCGCGGCTGCGCCAGACCCATGCGCACGCCCGCAACGGTCGGCTGCTGGCCGTCGGGCTTGGTCGAGAAGAACCGCAGGCCGGCTTCGAACAGGGCGACATCGCCGAAGCCCCGGTCGTTGTTCCGCCCGGCGGCGAGCATCAGATTGGGCAGCAGCGAGGGTCGCATGACGTCCAGATCGCTGCTGATCGGGTTTTCCAGCAGCAGGTCGTTCTGGCTGGCGTCGTCCCAGCCGAAGTGCCGGGCGACCGCCGAGGAGGTGAAGGACCAGAGCACGGCCTCGTCCATGCCCTGCGCCGCCAGCACCCGCTTCAGATCACCCATGGCGCGCTGGTGCGCAGACAGGGCGACGGGTGGCAGATTGTCGGGACGGACAAAGGGCGTGGTCGGCAGGGCATCGAGGCCGATGATCCGCAGCACTTCTTCGACCAGATCAGCCGCGCCGTCGATATCCGGGCGCCACGAGGGGACGCTGACCCGGTTGCCGTCGACGCCAAAGCCAAGGTCGGTCAGGATCGCCGTGGCCTGCCCGGTATCCACCGCCATGCCGCCGCGACGCTCGATCAGGGCGAAGTCGAAATCGATGGTCTTCTCCCACGCGGGTTCGGCCCCGGTGACGTGGACTTCGCCGGGTTCGCCGCCGCAGAAATCGAGGATGTACTGCGTCGCGATTTCCAGCCCCTCGACGGCGGAGGCGCTGTCGGTGCCGCGCTCGAAGCGGAAGCGGGCGTCGGTGTGGATGCCCAGCTTGCGCCCGGTGCGGGCGATGTTGGATGGGTTCCAGAGCGCCGCCTCGACCAGCACGTTGACCGTGTCCTCTGAACAGCCCGTGTCCTCGCCGCCGATGATCCCGCCCAGCGAGACGACCTTATCGGCGTCGGCGATGACGGTCATCGCCTCATCGAAGCTGTATTCCTTGTCGTTGAGCGCGCGCAGGCTCTCCCCGTCCCGGGCTGCGCGCACGGTCAGGGCACCGCCGGCAATCTTGTCGGCGTCGAAGACGTGCATGGGCCGGTTCTGGTCGAGCGTCATCCAGTTGGTGATGTCGACCAGCGCTGAGATCGGCTTCTGACCCACGGCTTCGAGCTTGCGCTTGAGCCAGTCGGGGGATTCGCCGTTCCGGACGTTGCGGACAATGCGGTAGGTGAAGATCGGGCAGTGTTCGGTCTCGATCGCCACGCTGACCGGGCTGGCGCCGCTGCCGCCCTCGAAGCGCGCACGGTTCGGGCGCAGGCTGCCGATCTCGGTGGTTGCAAGGTCCCGCGCGACGCCGCGCACGCCAAGGCAGTCAGCGCGGTTCGGGGTGACGTTGATCTCGATCACCGGGTCGTTGATTTCGCGGTAGTCGATGTAGCGCGTGCCGACCGGCGCGTCTTCGGGCAACTCGACGATGCCGTCGTGGTCGTCGGAGATCAGCAGCTCGGCCTCCGAGCACAGCATGCCTTCGGAGCGCTCGCCCCGGATCGAACCGAGCTCGAGGGTGAAGTCCTTGCCCGGGATGTAGGTGCCCACGGGGGCAAAGACGGAGACGAGGCCGGTCCGCGCGTTGGGGGCGCCGCAGACCACGTTGTAGATCGTGCCGGCGCCGGGATCGACCTGACACACCCGCAGCTTGTCGGCGTTGGGGTGCTGCTCGGCGGAGACGACCCGGGCCACGACGAAGGGTGCCAGCGGGCTTTCCTCGATCTCTTCGAGTTCGAGGCCGACGGCGGTCAGCTTGTCGGTGATGGCGCGCAGGTCGGCGTCGGTGTCGAGGTGCTCTTTGAGCCAATCAAGCGTGAATTTCATGGTCTAGCGCCCCCGGACCAGAGAAGGGAGAAGCTGCGGTTCGAAGCCGTAGTGCTGCAGCCAGCGTACGTCGCCGGCGAAGAAGGTCCGCAGGTCGGGAATGCCGTACTTGAGCATGGCCAGCCGCTCGATGCCGATGCCGAAGGCAAAGCCCTGATACTCGTTTGGGTCGATGCCGCAGGCCTCGATCACCCGGGGGTTAACCATGCCCGAGCCCAGCACTTCCAGCCAGTCCTCGCCCTCGCCGATGACCAGCTTGCCGCCCGAGCGGTCGCACCGGACGTCGACTTCGGCCGAAGGCTCGGTGAAGGGAAGTAGGAGGGCCGGAACTGCAGGGTCAGATCCGGGGCCTGGAAAAAGGTCCGGCAGAATTCCAGCAGGCAGCCCTTTGAGCTGCGCCATGTTCGCTGTCCTGTCGATCACAAGCCCCTCGGCCTGGTGGAACATCGGGGTGTGGGTCGCGTCGCTGTCCGAGCGGAAGGTCCGGCCGGGGACGATCACCCGGATCGGCGGGGTCTGGCTCATCATGGTGCGAACCTGCACCGGCGAGGTGTGGGTGCGCAGCACCAGTGAGCCTTCGTCGCCGGAGTGACCCTTCATGTAGAAGGTGTCCTGCATCTGCCGCGCCGGGTGATCGGTGGGCATGTTCAGGGCGGTGAAGTTGTGCCAGTCGTCCTCGACCTCCGGCCCTTCGGCCCAGACGAAGCCCATCTGGCCGAAGATATCGACGATTTCGTCGATGGTCTGGGTGATGGGGTGGAGGCGCCCACGGCGCACGGGGCGCGGGGTCTGGGAGACGTCGATGGCTTCGGCGGCGAGGCGGGCGTCGAGCTCGGCATCGGCGAAACCAGCCTTGCGCGCGTCCAGCGCCCCGGCGATCTCGTCCTTGAGCGCGTTCAGCGCCTGACCCGCAGCCTTGCGGGCCTCAGGGTCGAGGCCGCCGAGTTGCTTCATCTGCGCGGTGATTTCCCCCTTCTTTCCTAGGGAGGAAACGCGGATTTCCTCGAGGGCTGCTACGTCGCCTGCGGCGTCGATGCGTTCCAGCAATCCCGACTTCAGCGCGGTTAAATCCATGATGGATCACTCGTCCTTGTTCGAATTGGTACCCAGTATGCCAGCAAGCGCGCGTCGATGGCAGCACCGCTGGTGCTTTGGCCGCATGCGTCTGGTGCACAGGAGGCGGCGGGTTTTCAGCAATAAAAAAGGGGCCTTCGAGCCCCTTTTCAGATTGAGTGCGCCCGGTTCGCCGGGCTCAGCAGTGCCTTGGAGTGGGTCAGGCTGCTGCCTTCTCCAGCGCCGACTTGGCCTGCGCCACGATCGCAGCGAAGGAATCAGGCTCGCGCGCTGCGATGTCAGAGAGCACCTTGCGGTCGACCTCGACACCGGCCTTGTTCAGGCCGTTCATCAGCTGCGAGTAGGTCAGGCCGTTGAGCCGTGCCCCGGCGTTGATCCGCTGGATCCAAAGGCCGCGCATCTGCCGCTTTCTGGTGCGACGGTCGCGGTAGGCGTACTGCAGATCCTTATCAACGCGCTGTTTGGCGCTCTTGATCAGGCGGGAACTGGCGCCGCGGGACCCTTTGGCGAGCTTCAGAACCTTCTTATGCCGGGCGTGGCTGGTAACGCCGCGTTTAACTCGTGCCATTTTCGGTGACCTCCCTAAGCCTGCGCCGTGGACGCGGCAGTGCGCGCAGCCTTGGACTTGCGGCGCTGCTTGCGGTCGTAGGGCATGTAAACTTTAACGATGCGGGCGTCGGCGTCGCACATAATCGACGTGCCACGGGCCTTCCGCTTCATCTTCTGGGGTTTGTTGGTCTGCATGTGGCGCATGAAGGCGTTATTCATGCGTACCTTGCCAGACCCGGTCATCCGGAAGCGCTTTTTCGCGCCGGACTTGGTCTTCATCTTCGACATTTCATGGTCTCACTCTGAAAGTGTTGATCGGTGTGCATGCAGGCATGTCGATCGGGCCTTACATACAGGTTGAACCCCGCCGCGCCCTCAAGGGTGCACCGGGAATGCTGGCTTCTAGAAGCCTGCGCCGGGCTTGTCCAGCTTCCCCGGACGCAGGGGAGGGTTTCATCGGATAATGATCACCCGTGAAGCATGGTTGCGCCGACCTTGTCTCGACCGCTTCGCGGTCTTCGCCAAGGCGTCGCGCAGCTCTTTGCTTTGCGCTCAAAACGCTTCGCTTTGAGCGCGTTGTAGTTTGTGGGGCCACCTTCTTTCTTCGCTCAACAAGGCGGTTTCTATCCTGAGCCTGTCGAAGTGCCTTTGAGCGTGTGGGATATCTTCTATGTAACGACACTCAAAGCGGAGCGTGTTGAGTTACAACTGATAGGTGGCGCGCTCGGTCCTTGGCCGCTTCGCGGCCTTCGGCCCTCCCACGCGCATTTTCATAGAAAATGCGAAATAACGTCAGGTCGGGCGAAGCACGGCCTGTCCGTTTGACTGCGCGGGGGAGATTTGTAAGCCGCGAAGCGGCGTCAAATCGAGCCCGCAACCTTAAGCCGTGCACAACGCAGTCTCCGCTCAGCGGTCTGTCCAAGTTCGGAATGCGACCTGTAGGTCAGGTCGGCTTGGGCGCGACGATCATCACCATCTGCCGCCCTTCCATCTTCGGATGAGCTTCCAGCTTGACCGCATCGCCCAATTCTTCCTGCACCCGCTCCAGGACACGTCGGCCGAGGTCCTGATGCGCCATTTCCCGGCCACGGAAGCGGATGGTGAACTTCACCTTGTCCTCGTTCTCCAGGAACTTGTTCGCATTGCGCATTTTGGTCTGGTAGTCGTGGTCGTCGATGCCCGGGCGCATCTTGATTTCTTTGAGTTCGACAATCTTCTGGCGCTTGCGGGCCTCGTTGGCCTTTTTCTGCTGCTCGTATTTGAACTTGCCGAAATCCATGATTTTGCAGACCGGCGGGTCTACGTTCGGCGACACCTCCACGAGGTCGAGGCCGGCGTCGGCGGCGCGGTCGAGCGCGTCGCTGGTGCTGATAACGCCGAAGTTGTTGCCTTCATCGTCGATGAGGCGAACGTTCGGCACGCGAATATCGCCATTGGAGCGGAACTGATCCTTCTTGTTTGGCTCTAAGCGAAGCGGTGGACGTGCGATGATACTAATCCCTGCAGTTAAACGAATATGCGTGCCGCTGTGTACCTGTGCGCAGCCGCAGGTCAAGCAAATAACACGAACAATCTCAGACGCTAAGCGCCTGAGGAGACCAAAACGCAATTATTTCGGATTCGTTTCGGTGTTTTTTGGTGTTTTGGCCTTGTCGCAGCTGTGGGGTCGCTGAGGGCCGCTGCGTGATTTCCGGCGAAGTCCCTACAAGCAGTATGCCCTTTGGCCGGACCGCAAGCCGAGGGCACGGTCCGCGCCTTGCCGTGTCATGACCTCGGGGCGCTTCAGGCGTAGGGCGCACGTGCTTGGGCCGCGATGGCCTCCAGCGCGTCGTCGAGCGACATCATTTCCTGATCCTTGCCGCCGAGGGTCCGCAACGCGATGGTCCGCTCGTCCGCTTCCCGGCGACCGACCACGGCCACCAGCGGTATCTTCTGGTGCGAGTGCTCGCGGACCTTGTAGTTGATCTTCTCGTTTCGCAGGTCGGACACAGCCCGGATCCCCTGCGCGCGCAGGGCCTCGACCACCTCTTCGGCATAGTCATTGGCGTCGGTGGTGATGGTCGCCACGGCAACCTGGACCGGCGCCACCCACAGCGGCAGCTTGCCCGCGTAGTTCTCGATCAGGATCCCGATAAAGCGCTCGAACGAGCCCAAAATGGCCGGTGCAGCATGACCGGCCGCTGCTTGGAGCCGTCTTCGGCGATGTAGTTGGCGTTGAGGCGCTCGGGCAGGACGAAGTCGACCTGCCACGTGCCGCACTGCCAGTCGCGGCCGATGGCGTCGCGCAGGACAAACTCGAGCTTGGGGCCGTAGAAGGCGCCTTCACCGGGGTTCATGGTGTAGGGAAGGCCAGCATCCTCGATGGCCTCACGCAGTGCGCCCTCGGCCTTGTTCCAGGTCTCGTCGGTGCCAGCCCGCACCTCGGGCCGGTCGGAGAACTTGACCGCGATATCGGTAAAGCCGAAGTCGGCGTAGATGGTCTGCAGCAGGGAACAGAACTCCTTGGTCTGCTCCGTTACCTGATCCGGGGTCGCGAAGATGTGGGCGTCATCCTGGGTAAAGGCGCGCACCCGCATGATCCCGTGCAGCGATCCGCTGGGCTCGTTGCGGTGGCAGCCCCCGAACTCGGACATCTTCAGCGGCAGGTCGCGGTAGGAGCGGATGCCCTGATTGAAGATCTGCACGTGTCCGGGACAGTTCATCGGCTTAAGCGCTAGGATGCGCTCGTCGGCGCCGGCGTCTTCGTCGGCCGCATCACCGGTGGTGAACATGTTCTCGCGGAACTTGTCCCAGTGGCCGGATTCCTCCCACAGCTTGCGGTCGACCAGCTGCGGGGTCTTGACCTCCTCGTAGCCGGCGTCGTCCAGCCGGTGGCGCATGTACTTTTCCAGCTCGGTGTAGATCCGCCAGCCCTTGGGGTGCCAGAACACGCCGCCGCGCGCTTCTTCCTGCAGGTGGAAAAGGCCCAGTTCCTTGCCCAGCTTGCGGTGGTCGCGCTTGGCGGCTTCCTCGAGCTGGGTCAGGTGCACGCGCAGAGCCTTGGGGTCCTCGAACGCGGTACCGTAAATCCGCTGCAACTGCTGGCGGCTGCTGTCACCGCGCCAGTATGCGCCCGCCACAGACAGCAGCTTGAACGCCTTGCCGACCATGCCGGTGCTTGGGGCGTGGGGCCCGCGGCACAGGTCGATCCAGTCGCCCTGGGTATAGAGCGTGATGGTCTCGCTCTCGGGCAGGTCTTCGATCAGCTCGACTTTGAACTGCTCGCCTTTGGCCTTGAACAGCGCGATGGCTTCATCCCGGCTGACCACTTGCCGCTTGAAGGGTGCATTGCGGGCGATTACTTCGTGCATTTTCGCCTCGATCACCTCGAGGTCGTCGGTGGTGAAGGGCTCGTCACGGTAGAAATCGTAGTAGAAACCGTTCTCGATGGGCGGGCCGATGGTGACCTGGGTACCGGGGAACAGCTCCTGCACCGCCTCGGCCAGCACGTGAGCGCAGTCGTGGCGGATGATCTCCAGCGCTTCATCGCTACCCTTGTCGCGCACGATGATCGACAGCGACGCGTCCTCGGTGATCTCCCGGTCGAGGTCCCAGGTCTGGCCGTCGACGGTGACAGCCAGCGCCTTTTTCGCGAGGCCGGGAGAGATCGACAGGGCGACGTCCATGCCCGTGGTCGGGCCGTCGTACTGCCGTTTGGCGCCGTCGGGGAGCGTAATTTCAACCATAATTCTTCACTGACCGGTGCTTGCAGAGGGTGTGGATGTGGGGTTTGCGGGCAAATCGTCGAAGGACGTTACGTCGAAATGGTCGGATTTCCTTACGCAAGTAGCTCATCGTAGATGTCGAAAATCTGACGGGCGGTCTCATCGCGCTTGAAGGTCTTGAAGGCGTGGACCATGGCGTTGTTTTCCAGCTCGGCCCGCTTTTCCGGTGCCAGCGCCGTGGCCCAGGCCAGCGCCATCCCCAGCGTATCGGCATCGCCGGGGTCAAACAGCGCCCCGGTCTCTCCCGGATCGATCTGGAAGGCCGTTGCGCCATTGTTGGCGCCGAGCACGACCTTGCCCGCAGCCTGGCTCTCGGCGCAGGCGTAGTCGAAGGCGAGGTTGCCGTTGACGGTCGAAATCACAATGTCGCTGAGCTTGTACAGGGTCGCCGGGTCTTCGGTGCCTTCGATGATCCGCAGGCGGCGCTCGAGGCCCTCGGATTCGATCCGCTGCATCAGGCGGTAGTGGTAGCGCCGTTCGGACACCCCGACCCCGACGAACAGGCAGACCCAGGTCTTGTTCTCCAGCGCCCGCAGCGCGTCGATCAGCACGTTGTGACCGGCGCCGTCCTGCAGCGCTGCGGGGAACAGGATCACCGGGCTCTGCGCCGTGATTTCCATATCCCGCACCATCCGGGTCAGGCGCGCAGCGGTCACGACAGACGGATGAAGCGCATTGACCGCGATCCCCGGCGGGATCACGCGCGCGTCCACCGTGTCGAGGTAGCCGGCCCCGGCGAGCAGCTGGCGCATGAACTCGGAAACCAGCAGCACCCGGTCGGCTTCGAGCGATTGCACCAGCCCGGGGGTCGGGCGATCCCCGCGCCGCACCGGCAGATCGTAGAGGCTGACAACGTGGGGCAGGCGGTTCTTGGCCATCGACTTATTGACTCGCACGGCAGCGTTTTCCCCGTGCGCGTGCACCAGCTGGGCCTTCCACTCACCCAGCTGACTGGCGATCTTGCCGGTCGAGCTGCCCATCATGCTGCTGGTGGTCATGTTGATGGTTTCGTGGGTCACCTGCGCCCGCTCGGCCTCTGTGACCATGCTGCCGCCGCCGCTGATGATGCAGGAGGTGCCGCCAAAGCGCCGGATTGCAGCGCTCAGATCGAGGGCGACCCGGCTGACCGGACCGGCGTCGAGGGCGTCGGTCACCTGCACGATGGCGCGCTGTGCGCTGTTCGCGTTCAGACTGTTCTGTGCCGTCGCTTCGGTCATGGTCGATCCAACAAACTGTTCCTCGTCGACGCCGTCGCCGGCGCTTGGCTTCCCCTTCGGAACGTGCCCTCCTGGACCCCGGTTCAGGCGCCCGGCCCTGGACTCAGATCCTTTCCGGGCTGGGCCGGGGCCGGCCCGGCCGATCCTGTCGTCTTGTTCAGACCGGTCCGATGTGACATCCCTAGGGTCCTGGATCCCGCCAAGGCACGATTCCGGGAATCGCGCTCAACGGGCACAACGTCGAGACGTATAATGACAGATACGCTAATTCGCCCCGACGGGACAAGACTGGTCTACAACCGGCTCGCACCGCAGGCAGGCCATTCCGGGCCGGGACTGGTGTTTTTGTGCGGCTTCGGCTCGGATATGAAGGGCTCGAAGGCGCTCTATCTTGAGGCGCTGGCCCGTGAGCGCGGTCAGGGCTTTGTCCGCTTCGACTACAGCGGCCACGGCCTGTCGGATGGTGACTTTCGCGATGGCACTATCAGCCGCTGGGCCGAAGACAGCCTCGCGGTGATCGACGAACTGACCGACGGACCGCAGATCCTGATCGGCTCGTCGATGGGGGGCTGGCTGATGCTGCTCGCTGCGCTGGCCCGGCCCGAGCGGATTGCGGGCCTGATCGGTATTGCGGCCGCGCCTGATTTCACAAAGCGCCTGCAGTGGCCCAAGCTCACTGCAGAGCAACAGGCGACGGTGATGGAGCAGGGCTTCGTTCAGGTGCCGTCGAACTACGAAGACGACTATGTTTTTACCCGCGCCCTGTTCGAAGACGGCGCGAACAATTTGCTGCTGGAGGCGGACATTGACCTCGACCTGCCCGTGATCCTGCTGCAGGGGCAACGGGACGTCGACGTCCCCGAGGAGACGGCTTTCGAAATCGCCCGGCGCCTGCGCTCGGACGACGTCACCATCGAACTGGTCAAGGCGGCTGATCACCGCTTTTCCGGCCCGGAGGAGCTCAAGCGCCTCGCCCGCGCCGTGGACACAATGACGGAGAAACACCGCGATGACAGGTTCCAAGGATAAAGACTTACAGGACGAGGGTGCCGCTGGCGCCTCAAATGCCGACGCAGCCAACGGCGCTAAAGACGCTGATGCTGCACCGCAGCGCCCCAAATACCGGCGCAAAACCAAGGCAGAGGTTGAAGTATCGGCTGCTGTAGAGATGACCGACACCCCTGAGTCCTTGACCGAAGAAGGCGAAACGATTGGCGCGGCCGGCGAGGATGGCCCGTTCGGCGAGGTTGGCGCAGCCAGCGAGGATGGCGCGGATGGCGAAGCTGGGGGAGCCGGGGACAAGACCCCGCGCGCCCGGCCTGAAACCAATGCCCACGACGAGCCGGGCTACAGCCGGATTCTCGGCATGGCCAAGCTGCCGCTGGCGTCCGTGGTGGCGCTGGAAATGCTTTTCGCCGGGGTGTTGAGCCTGCTGCTGATCGAATTCAGTGACCTGCTCGGCCCGCTGGGCCTGATCCTCGTTCCCGTCGGGATCTGGTTTGAATGGTTTGATACGTTCTTCCACGAATTCGGTCATGCGCTCGTGATCGTGTTCAGCGCCAGCGAAATCGTCGACTTCCGGCTGAACTGGGACGGCACGGGTAGCGTCAGTTACTACATCAACAGTCCGCAGTGGCCCATTGCCTGGATCGGTTACGCCACGCCGCCGCTGGTCGGTGCACTGCTGTACTGGGAAGCCAACGACCGCGGTCTGGCCACCCAGGGTACGCTGGTCGTGCTCGCGGCGCTGGTGGCGCTGGTGACCTTCGGCTTGCCAAACGAAGAACCCGGATCGACCTGGACCATCGCCGGTATTCTGATCGTCAGTCTGCTGCTGCTGGCGCTGGTTTGTGCGACCGTGCTCAAGCGTTACATTCCGGTGGATTGGGTACAGCGGGTGATGGCGGCGACCATGATCATCGGCGGCACGCGTTCTGTCACGTACCTCTTCGGGTTCGGCGAGAAATCTGACGCAGCCAGTCTGGCCGAACTGACGGCAGTCCCCGAAGCGTTCTGGGTGCTGACCTGGATGGTATGGACGGCGCTGTGCGTGCTGGTGGTCTTCATCCTCGAGGTCCGGGATCGTCGCAATCGGCAGCGGGTGGCGGCCGACTGAGCGCGGGCAGGGCCACACTGGGTTGTCTTTGGTGTCGCCTCGCTTTGGTGTCGCCCGTTTTCGGTGTCGTCCCTTTTTCGGTGTCGTCCCTATTTCGGTGTCGCCCGTCTTCGGTGTCGCCCGTCTTCGCGAAGGGTCCGGCTGAGCCTTAATTGACGTCCCCCGACCCGGTCCGTGCGCGTACGTCGGGCAGCAGTGCCGCGAGGCCTTCGCGGTAGGTCGGGAAGGCGGGCGTCCAGCCAAAGCAGTCCTGCAGCTTTTGGTTCGACACCCGCTTGTTGTCCGCATAGAAGCTCCGTCCCATGGCCGACAGTCCCGCTTCGCCCATGGAAACCGGGGTCGGGACGGGCCGATTCAGCAGATCACAGGCATGGGCAATCACGGTCCCGGGCGGGCAGGGCTCGTCGTCACAGACGTTGAAAACCTCGGCCGTTCCCACGTCGGCTGTCGGCGCGGTCATGGAAGCGAAGATCGCCGTGGCGATGTCTTCGACGTGGATGCGGCTAAACACCTGATCAGGTTTGTCGATGATCCGTGCTTTGCCGGCGAGCACGGTTTCCAGCGCGTTCCGACCAGGGCCGTAGATCCCGGCGAGGCGGAACACGTGTAGCCCCAGACTTTTGGTGGTGCTGAGGCCGGTCCATTCGGCCTCGGCGCGCAGCCGCGCCAGCCCACGGGTCGAGGTGCTGCGGGTTTCGCTGTCTTCGCTGACCCAAGCCCCCTGCCAGTCGCCATAGACCACCGTCGTGGAGAGATAGCCGAACCAGTCTGGTGCACAGTCCGTGGCGGTAACCTAAGCCGCCTGTGCCAGCAGGGGCAGGATCGGTTCATCCCCTGAACGCGCTGTGCCAACCGACTGCAGCAAGTGACTGGAGCGCTCGATCGCCTCGATAACGTCATCGGGCAGCTGGTCCACCGCATCGGTGTCGAGCACCAGCGCGTCGATGCCCTGTTCCTTCAATTGCGCCGCCTTGGCTTGGCTGCGCACCGTGCCGGAGACCCGCCAGCCGCGTGCAAGCGCAAGCCGCGCCAGCGCCTGCCCGGAAAAGCCGAGGCCGAAGCAGAACAGATGCGGGTCGGTCGCCTTCACGTTTTTGCCTTTCTCCTTAGATAAACCACAGCTCGTCTGGTGTTAAACGCCGCCGTTATGGGAGCGCTGACTTGCGCCTGTTTGTCTGCTTTCCTCAAGTCTGCCTAGGCCAAAATTTGTCGCCACTGGGTCGCGGGTTGCTTGCAGCCGCTGTGTTGTGCCTGCCGCTGCTGTGGTCCGGTGTGGCGCGTGGCTTTGACCCGGCCGAGGTGCCAGAGGACTTTCGTGCGACTTTCGTCAATTGCCTCTCGAAGGCGCAGGCTGACCCGGTGGCTGGCCGGGACTATGCGCGACAGTGGTTGGACTCGGGCTATGCCGGCACGGCCTATGCCCAGTACTGCATGGCGATCTCGGCCTTTCGCGCGGGCGAGCCGGAGCAGGCGGCCGATATGCTGGTAGCGCTGAGCGGTTTTGACTGGGTGCGGGGGACGCCTGACGAGATCGAATTTCTGGCGCTGGCCGGTGAGCTGTTCGACAGTGCAGGTCGCTACGATGCGGCGGTTGGAGCGCACAGTCGGGCGCTGGATCTGGCGCCCGGAGATCCTGGACATTGGATCAACCGCGCGCTGGCGCGCGCCAGCCTTGGTGACTTTGAGGGCACGATCGCCGATTTGGATCGGGCGCTGGGTCTTGATCCAGGCTCGGTGGAGGCGCTGGTATTCCGCGGATCGGCCTACCGTGCGGTGGGTGAGCTGGACCGCGCAACCGACGACGCGCTGCAGGCTCTGTTGCTGGAGCCCGACAATCTGCCGGGGCTGTGGTTGGCGGCGGACGTGGCCCGCACCGAAGGAGACGCGGCATCGGCGCGATCATTCCTGCAGCGGATCATTGCAAGTGAGGTGGCGGGGTGGCGGGATCAGGCTGAGGCTGCGTTGCAGGACCTGAATACACTGGAGTAAGTCGGCTGCGCCGACTTGTCCCCGACCGCGCTTCGCGCGGCGGGCCCAAGCGTCGCGCATCAGAAATCGACGTTGGTATAGTGGCTTGGTGGCGGCACACCGTCGATCCGGTCCGCGAGGATCTCTCCATCGCTCGCCGCGACTTAACCCGCGCGTACCAGCGGCGGAGCACCGGGTAGCGGTCCCACTCGATCAGATCCACGTAGTCGAGCACCGAAATCTGCGCCACGGCCGCGATGTCGGCGAGGCTGTACGACCCCGGCGATCCAGTTGCGGTTTTCGTACAGCTCCTCGATCAGCCCCAGATACTGGCTGGACAGCTGCACAGCGGTCCGCATCGCCGTACTGTCGGGCACGCCCAGCCGGGCCATCGGCTTCTGCACCTTTTCAAACAGGATCGGCTTGGTCACGCGTCCACCCATGTCGACGGCAAAGTAATGGGTCAGCCGCCGGGCTTCCGCCCGTTCGATGATATCCCGCCCGATCAGCGGTGGGTCGGGGTAGGTCTCGTCGAGGTACTCGGCGATCACCATCATGTAGGGCATCTGCGCGCCGTTCTCGTCTTCGAAGGTCGGGATCTCCATCACCGGCGCGTCCGGTGTCGCCATGGTTGGCGAGGCGCTGCGGAAGTCCAGACGCTTTTCGCCCAGCATCAGCCGGATAATCCGGCAGTTCGGATCCAGGGGAAAATGAAACAGGGTGCGCATAAGATTCGGGTACAGCCTCCGCGCGCCACTGACAAGGCCCTGCAGCGCCCGCGTCGCGCATATCACGATATTGCCGCAAAGCCCCTGCCTCTCGGTGCGAAAGGCCCGCCTGGGGTTGCCAAGTCTCCGATGGGCCGCCCGGCCTGTACCGACTCGCCTCACGCTGCAAGTCAGGCGTTGCCTTCGCGCCACGCTGTGCGTCCTCAGGCACAGTCAGGCAAACAACGCTCCTTCGCCCATTGATGCGGATTGAATTGTCTATCCCGACCAGTGAAGACGTATTCAGTAATTCTCAATGTCGAATCCTTAAACGTCTATGGCGACACACTTTTTTCAGGGCCAGAACGGATGGTAGCACTGCTGATCATCCAGTCTGTGGTGCAGGGCATCACCGAGTTTCTGCCCGTGTCCAGTTCTGGCCATCTGGTGCTGATCTGGAGCGTGGCGGCTTGGATGGGTGTCGACACCAGCTTCAGCCATGCGGAAATGCTGACGCTGAACGTGGCCCTGCACGTCGGAACCCTGTTCGCCGTCATCCTCTATTTCCGGCGATTGGTCTGGGCGGCGGCGCTGGGTGGGGTCGATTTGCTGCGCTGGCGCGATACCGATAACCGCCGCCTGTTCGTTTTCCTGGTCATCGCCAGCTTCCCGCTCATGGTGGCGGGGCTGCTGGTCGCCATGTTCGTGCCCGACTCGTGGCTGCTCAACCCGCTTGTGGTAGCGGGGGCGACGCTGGTCTTCGGCCTGCTGCTGCTGTTCGCTGACATCGGCTTCGACAGCCGCAGAACGGCCGATGACATCAGCTTGCTGGACGCGCTGGTGTTTGGCCTGATGCAGTGCCTGGCGCTGATCCCCGGCACCTCACGTTCGGGGATTACCCTGACCGCGGGGCGCATGCTGTCGATCAACCGAACGGATGCAGCGCGGTTGTCGATGCTGTTGTCGATCCCGGCGATCGCGGCGGCAGGTGGCTTTGAAGGCCTGCAGCTGGTTGCGGCTGGCGACTGGGCCTTTAACCGCCTCGCGCTGATCGGGGCCGGGCTGGCGTTCTGTTCTGCCATGGCCGCGATCTGGCTGTTCATGCGGTTTATCCGGGCCTCGGACCTTCTGCCCTTTGTCATCTACCGTGTGGTGCTCGGCCTGACGATTTTCGCCTTTGTGCTGGTCATCGGCGTGTCAGCAACCCCGCCGATCTGAGCGGGCGCGCTGTCAAAGCTTTCAGACTTCCGCGTATTGCCCGCCGTTGCGAAAGCGCACGAGGTAAGACGGCAGCACCGCCTCGATTGGCGTTGGGTCGACGCCCAGTGCCTCCAGCCCTGGCAGGCTGCCATCGGCAACGTTGTCGGTCCGCAACCGCTTGATCTGGTCGATGGTGATCGGCGGTGCCACCGGCGCCAGTGAGCTCGCCAGTGCGATCAGCTCGGCCACACCCCAGGGCAGATGCACCTGCGGCGCCTTTGATCCTGTCACGGACTGCATCAGGTCGATCAGGGCGCGGAAGCTGTAAACGCCTGGCCCAACGAGATCGTAGACCCTGCCGGCGGTCTGGTCGTCTGCCGCTATTGCCGAAATCGCATCGGCAACGTCGCCGACAAAGACCGGCTGGAACCGGGTCTTGCCGCCGCCGATCATCGGCACAGCAGGCAGGGCACTGAACCGGTTGAAGAAGGTGTCCTCCGCCCCGACCAGCAGCCCCGGGCGCACGATCGTCGCCTTGGGGAAGGCGCGCAGGGTCGCGTCCTCGCCCAGCGCCTTGCAGCGGGTCGAGTCCGAGTTGTGGTTGGCATCCGCGCCCAGCGCTGAGACGTGGATCAGACGCCGGACGCCTGCCTTCGCTGCGGCTTCGGCAACCGTCGCCGCACCCTTGACCATGGTGGCATCGAAGCTCTGACCCTTGCCGCTCTCGTAGAAGACGGCGACGAGATTGATCACCAGATCAGCGCCCTCGATCGCGCGCGCCACGGCAGCAGCATTCTGGATCGGGGCATAGACGGCCTGGATCTGACCGACCTCGCCCTGGGTCAGCAGGTGCCGCGCCCGCGACGGGTGGCGCGAGGCGACCCGAACCCGATATCCGGCCTTGGCCAGCTGCGGCACGATATAGCGGGCCAGAAAGCCGGTCCCGCCCATGACTGTTGCGATCTTGTGAGCCATTTTCAGGGTCTCCGTTCGGCCCCGCGAGGGCGGGGCAGGGAAGCGTTGCCTGACAAATAGTCCAACCTGCGCCGCCTGACAAAGCGCGTATTGACCAAGGGAGCCCTACGCCGCGCGAAACGACACTCTGGCATGTGTTGACATCGGGGTCGGAAAAGGCTTTATCCGGCGCACTTCTCGCGGTTGGCGGAGTCAGACTCCAGACCGACCGGACGGGAGCCCAGGTGGCGGAATTGGTAGACGCGCAGGTTTCAGGTACCTGTGCCCTTCGGGGCGTGGAAGTTCGAGTCTTCTCCTGGGCACCATTACAGGTTCTCATACATTCCTAAGCATTCCAGCATGGTGTATGTAACCTATTGTATCTAATACATTTTGCGTCTTTTGAGTTCCAGTGGCATCTTAGGGAAGCGCCTGCAATTATGTACACTGGAATGTACACTCATGCACTCCCACCGATACTCCTCCCGGCAGCTCGCATCGCTCCCTATGGGCCAACATTGTGACGGACATGGCTTGTATCTCGAGAAAGATAAGCCAAACGGCGGCAAATGGGTGTTCCGCTTCACCCTGCGATCTAAACAGCATCGGATGGGTTTAGGCTCATATCCGGCCGTTTCGTTGAAAGAAGCCCGCGAGGCAGCCGAAAAAGCCCGGGCGCAAGTCCGTGCTGGCGATAACCCAATACAGGTTCGTCAGGACGATCGTGCCGCTTCACTGCCCGGCGGCAACCTGTTTGCTGATCTTGCAGTCGAGAAGTACGAGCTGGAAAAGCACAATCTGAAGAACGATGGGCAAAGTGGTCGCTGGTTCAGCCCGCTCAAGCACCATGTCATTCCGTCACCGGGCTAGGTGCCGATTACGGAAATTGATCAGTTCAAAGTCCGGGATGCCCTCGCTCCGATCTGGCGGGAGAAGACTGACACCGCACTTAAGGCGCTAAACCGTACCCGCATGGTGTTCCGACATGCTGCAGCAAAGGGGTTGGCCGTAGATCTGAACGCTGTCGAGCTAGCCCGCGAGCTGCTGGGTGACCAGAACCACCGGGTCAAACACCTCGAGGCTATGCCGTGGCGGGAGGTGCCTGCATTCTATCAGTCGCTTCCTTACGAAGGCCGGATACAACTCGTGCTCAAGCTCACGATCCTGACCGGTGTCCGTCCCGGGGTCGCGCGGGGTGCAACCTAGAGCATATCGACGATGACGTTTGGACCGTGCCTGGCGAGGGCATGAAGGGTCGGAAGAACCGGACACCAGACTTCCGCATTCCGCTGACCGACGAAGCACGGCGGGTCATTGAGGCTGCGAAGGTTTATGAGCGAGGTGGCTATATCTTTGCGTCTGAACGGGGCAAGAACGTCATCACTGATGTTGGTGTGTCCAAGTACATGCGCGAGACACGGGACCTGAAATACAAGGTACATGGCTTTCGCTCGAGCCTTCGGACTTGGGCTGATGAGCAGACAACCGCGCCGATCGAAGCAAAGGCGATGCTGCTGTCGCACAAAGTCGGCACGCAAGTCGAACAAGCATACATACGCACTGACTATCTCGATGAACGGCGTGCATTGCTGGAGCAGTGGTCGAAATTGGTCGCTGAAAAATAAAGGAAAGAAGTGTACAAATAGCTATAGCTTTGCAGATTTGATATGCGCATAATCCGTAACCATCTCAAACGATCCGTAAAGGACTTCAGATGGTTCACCAAATCCTAAGACGCCCCGCAGTCGAGCAAATCACCGGCCTGTCCCGGTCCACGATTTACAAGTGGATGGACGATGACAGGTTCCCCAAAGCCGTAAAACTTGGCCCCCGCGCTGTGGGTTGGTTCCAAGCCGATATAGACGCCTGGTTGGAGCAACACCGGCCCGTGGAGTGACGTTGCCATGACGGACCAACTCGCTCCCGACGCCGCGCAGATACGTCTACATTTAGAAATTCTGTTTAGTGACCTAGACGCGCTGGGTCCCTATCCCAACGGCCTATTCGAGCTGCGGTTTCTGCCCCCAATGGTGGTACGCCGACCTGCAAACTGTTCAGCTGGGGCGACCGCGACGCAGCCGTTGAAATGGCAGTTCGTGCCAATGCAAACGGCATGAACGGCTATGTCGGTGTGCACCCCGCAAACCTGGCACAAGCCGCGCAGGACAAGCGGCAGACGTGGAGCGCGCCTGCTGGCAGTTCGTCGATTGCGACGATGGCGATGCGTCGGCCAAATTGCTGGAACTGCCCTTCTCACCCAACTTCATCGTTACGACCGGTACACGGCCCACACAGCGGCTGCACGGCTACTACATGCTCGAGGCACCTGAGACGGACATGGCGGCCTACACGGCCCGTCAGGCGGCGCTAGCGGCGGCTGTAGGCGGCGACAACGTCAAGGACGCACCACGCATCATGCGGCTTGCCGGGACGGTCAGTTACCCATCCGACGATAAGGCGGCCCGAGGCTACGTCCCGGAGCTGGTGACGATCAGCGATGTTGACCCGATCCCGTATGCTGCCGAAGAGCTGGATCCGTTTCTGGCGCAGTTCAAAGCTACAAGCTGAACCGCAGCTGCTCGTAGCGCCATCTCCCGCCGCGCCGTTAGATGACGTCCCGCCGACGGTCCAAAGCCTCCTTGAGCGAAGCCGAACCCAAGGCCATTGGCACAACAGCATGCTGCGCGCCACGGCTGCCCTGCTGGCTCGGGGGTTCGGCGAAGACCGCGTGGCTGAGATCTGCGGACCATTCTGCAACGGCGGGGCATCAGATCCTGAGCTGCAGGCGTTCATCGCTTCAGCTGTCAGCAAGGGCTTCATGGGCCAGCCAGCCCGATCGCCACAGGACATTGTGCTGACGACACCGCGAGAGCGGGGCAACTTACTCAGCGCCAAGAACATCATCACGGCAGGCCAGGCGCGGTACGTTACGAAGCAACACTACCTGATCAAGCAGTGGCTGCCGTTTGAAGGTACGGGCGTGCTCGTAGGGCCCAGCAACACCGGCAAGACGTTCATTGCGCTGGACATGGCCATGAGCGTTGCAGCAGGGACCGACTGGCATGGTCACAAGGTCCGTCAGGGCGCTGTTTTATATCTGGCAACCGAGGGCAGCTTCAGCTTCAAAAACCGTATGGCGGCGCTCAAGAACGATCGAGGGCTGGCGGACAACGTGCCGCTGATCGCTCGAGCCGATATGGTGAACCTGCTGGACCAAGAAGCAGACTTGGGCGAACTGGCAGCCCTGGCAGACGAAATCAAAAGGGAGCACGGCCCGCTGCGGATGATCGTGGTCGATACGCTGGCACGGGCAATGGCCGGGGGAAACGAAAACGCTCCAGACGACATGGGCAAACTGCTGAACAATGTCGAAGCGCTGCGACAGGGGACAGACGCGTTCGTCCTGCTGATCCACCACACCGGCAAAGACGAGACGAAGGGCGCGCGTGGTCACTCGTCGCTTAAAGGGGCTGCAGACACGATCCTGCTGCTGTCCAAGCGGGACGATGACCTGCTGGAGCTGAAGTCGGACAAGCAGCGCGACATGGCGCAGCCGCGGTCAAAGGCGTTCCGGCTGAAAACGGTGGTGTGCGGCATGGACGAGGACCTCGACGAGGTCACTACCTGCGTGGTGCGGGCTGCCGATGCGGCGGAACTCAAAGCTAAGCCGAAGCCGGGCGGGCCGAACCAGGAGCTGCTGATGGAGTGCTACACGCAACTGCGCTTGGAGGGCATCGGTGAGCCCAATCCGGGCGGGGCCGGGTTCCCAGAGCAGTCGCAGTATTGGTGCGTGCCGGCTGAAAGCTGAAAGAGATGTTTGCGGGCAAGAAGGACGGCTCGAACAAATCGTCGGCCTACAGCAGTGCGTTCAACGGGCTAAAGAGCCGGAACCTGCTGCAAATGAACGGTGGGCTGGTCTGGATACCGACTGAAGATGGCAAGTGCGAAAGTGCAGAGCGCAGTTTGTAACTTCGTACCTACAACGCTGGTGCGGCCGCTACTACAAATACAAATCCCCTTAAGGGGATTGTATTGTACGTCCGCCTGTAGCCATCTTTGTCGTTGCCATGCTCATCACCCGCCTCATCGCACTGCTCCTGCTTGCTGTAACAGCTGCTGCGCCCGCCGCTGCCCAAACGTTCTTCGGCCCGGCCCGTGTGATCGACGGCGATACCATCGTTAAATATACCGCCAAAATACGCCTGCATGGCATCGACGCACGAGACTTCAACATCCCTTCGTTCGGGGCTGGGCTTCTATCGCGGGACCTCCTGAATTAGCGAAGATTATCTGAGCCCCTCCTGCAAACGCGCCTCTCATCGATATTTAATGACCTAGCGTAATCCGTTCAAAATACGTCTACGTTCGACTCGAGAGTTTGGCCTTTCGCGGGTCGGGCCAGTGCCGAGCAACGCAAATATTGCACTTGGTGTAAGCCTACTCGTAATGACGAAAACACATGTTACACCTCATGCGATGAAGCCCCTACACCCGCCCCTGAATAAGACACCGAATTGGCACGAGTTTGTCGGCTATTCACACGGTATGCCGCAATTTAGCATCTCCGCCGACGAGCTCTTTCCGACCGGGGCCCGGGCGGACGCGATAACTGCGACATTTCTTGATGTAATCAGCCGCATGATAGAAAGCAGCATCACAGCCAAACCCCCGACAATAGACGAGACTCTGACCGGTGGCATTGCCACGGCCACTGCTATTGCCGCTGCCTCGTGTTGCTTGCAAGTCGCGGTTCGCCTGCCAGTCGTCACGGATTTCCGTCTGTACCGAATAGAGGCAATCGGACCAGACGAACGCTTTCGCCTCATCCTGCCTTATTGGGATGCTGAGGCGACCAAGACTTCCTATGCCTTTTGCGCGGAGTTGTGGAACCGCCTTTTCGCAGGAGAACAGTTTGGCGACCTGGCTCCTTTGTCTCAGTCGCTCAACGATCGCCTTGGACCTTTTGTACCTAAAAACATTAACCAATTTTCTCTTGTCAAAGGGATCACTGATCTTGGCATTAATCTTATCCGCATGCCAGACGGTGTACTGTGTCTGGGAACTGGCGCAAAGTCGCGATGGATGCTCGGCACTCGCTCCGATGCTACATCGCAGATCGGCCTCTCGTTTGCGGGCAACAAATTTATAACTGCGTTATTGCTGCGCCGCTCCGGTCTGCCCGGTGCTGAAAACCGTATGGTGTCTAGCGCCGAAGAGGCCGTTGCTGTCTCTACTCAGTTTGATTGTCCCGTCGTAGTAAAGCCGGCGGACCGGGACCGCGGAGAGGGTGTTGCCGCCGATTTGCGGACCGCAGCCGAGATCGTGCGGCCTTCGAAGCCGCCAGCGCTATTAGCACACAAATTATAATTGAGAAGATGATCCCCGGCTTCACTCACCGGCTGACCGTTGCGTCTAACGAAGTGATTTCAGTCCGCCAAAGAATTCCAGGCGGCGTGACGGGCGACGGTATATCCACCGTCACGGAATTGGTTGCAGTGGTTAAAAGGTCTGAGCGAAGTAAAAACTGGGAGAAAACACGTGGCCAACCACAAATTGACCTCGACGCCGAAGCCCTTGGGCTTATGTCGCGGGACGGTATTTCCGAGAACACAGTGCTGCCAGATGGTCAATTTCTGCGCCTGCGTCGCCGCGACAACATCAATGCCGGTGGTGAAAACCGTGATCTCCAACTCACCGAGGTCCATCCCGAAAACCTCGATCTTGCTGTGAGGGCAACGCAATTGTTGCGCCTCGATGTCGCGGGAGTCGACCTGATCACTACCGATATTACCCGCTCCTGGCGCGATGTCGGTTCTGGTATCTGCGAAGTGAATGGAGGGCCGCAATTTGCTTCTTTACAGTAGGCCGGAAATCTTCCGTGAGATCATCAGTCGAATAGTTGGCCCAGACCCCCACGTGCCTGCGTACCTCGTTCTGTGTCACGATGATTGGCCGATCGTGCTGCTGTTGTCGCTGCCGTTAAAGAACGCGCACCGAGGCGCACAGTATCAACAAAGGAGGGCCTGTGGCGCGAAGGTACGCTTCTGACGGGTTCCTTTAACAATGGCTTCATTGCTGCAGTCACCGCTGCCAGTCAGACGGATACGGTTTCGATGACTTGTATCATGTCAATGAGCGAAATTCTTTCCCTCGGATCACCTTTGCGCAGCTGGACCGGCATCAGCATTCTTAAGCAAGGCCTAAGCAACAAGGAACTTTCCCTCGTACCTGCCGTTCAAGTCGCACTAGCTGAGACGGAGTTCGGCACCCGCGCTGCTAGGTCCAACCAGTTTTCTGACAGTTGAAAGCCAAAAAAACATGTCTGAACCCCTAGTCCCCCTCTCACGTTTCGCGTTCGATTGGGCCAGCACTCTGTGTAAAACAGAACACGGTTGTGCCTCCTATCACCGGATGTGGCCGTTTCTGCGTCTGATTGAAACTGGTGGAGTTCTCCCTGCTGGCGAGGCCTTTTTCCGCCGTGAAGTAAATGCTTGCTCCCGTGATGGTAAAATTCATGCGCTCATCTCTGGTGGGGCCGATACTGGTGTGATGGCTCTGGCCGTCGAGGCAGCACTGAAAGACAGCCTCGAGATACGCATAACGGCGATAGACCGTTGCCGCACCCCGCTGGAACAGATGCGTTTGTATGGCAACGCAAATGGTATTGAGGTTGATACACACGCCATCACACTCGACCAAATACCCGCTGGACTCGATGCAAATATCATCCTTGGACATTCAATACTTACTCAAATCCCTGCCGGGGAGCATCTGGCCGTATGGAAGGCTTGGGCAGGCGCATTGCGCCCTGGCGGGCGGATCGTAATGTCGCAGCGCATAACAACCCCAGGAGCGCCGGAGCGCCTGCGTTGGACCTCAGAATTAGTGGAAATCAGGCATCAAGCTCTGGATGAAAAACTGAATGAACTAGAGGTATGTTACCTGGCGGCGCCAAAGGAAATGATCCTCGAAGAAGCCAAGCGTTTCTGGACGCGATCAGATAATCATAAGCCCGAAATCTTCGAAGAGAATATTTATAAACACGCTCAAGCCGCTAATCTTCGTGTGTTGCAAATGAAGCCTATCGCCGACACAAAAACCGTATCTCCTTACAGCTTCACGCCGCTCGCCACCCAACGTCTGCGGTACGAGATCGTTATCGAAAAACCGATGGCCTGAACCTACAGGGTCAGCGCCAAAAGGTCGACAGAGCCGGTTCGGGCAAAAGGACGTTCGACCAGAACCCGAAATACCAGATACCGACTGCGCCCACTGCCGCGCCCCACGCTAGAGCTACTGTCAGCGCGCGCACGCGTATTTCGCCTCGTTGTGCTATCCATGCGAAGGTCAAGACGCCCAAGCTCGGCCCCATTCCAAGCGCCCAAATCACAACAGGTAAGACTGCCATCAACACTATGGGAACAGCGTTTACGCGAGGCACTCCGAGCAACAGCGGCTCTTCAGCCACGGCTTTTGGACTGAGCGTGTCGCGGAGCGCGATAGCAACCAACATGGCTGCGCAGGTTGCAGCCACAAAGCGTGTGTAAATGGAGTAATCTGGCGATAGAAACGCAATAAGAGCCAGCCCTACTCCCATGGCGGCGATGAGCGTCGCAAACGCTGCGCTATAGGGCCTGAGCGGCGAACGTGGTTCCAAGGTCTGCTTTTTGCGCGCGATCCACAGAATCGACAATACGATCATAGCTGCAAGGATCATCGCAGCAGGACGTTCAAAGAAATTTAACCGGCCTAGTGATTGCAGGCGATGAGCGACCATCACGTTCGCTTCGAAGAAATCCCCGAGCACGAATGCGATAATCATTGGTACGCGTGGCCAGTTAAAGTGTTTCAGTAGATACCCGAAAACTCCCAGCGTCAGGGCAACAAACAGATCAACGACCCCACCGTTGATGTGGATAATGGATACCGCACTGGCGATAAAAACTGGCAAGGCAATCTTGTAGACGGGCAAGTAAGACAAACGGGCTAGAGCCGGTGCGATCCCTACCCCGACCACTGATGTTAAGAAATTGGAAAGAAGTAGAGCGAAGATTAGCGTAAAGGTTAGGCCCAGATCGTCGCTGAGCATTGGCGTCCCCGGCGTCAGACCGTGAATGGCAAGCACCGTTACCAGAATAACGCCTGCCTCACTGCCGGGAAGGCCGAAGGCGATCGCAGGTAAAAGTGAACCACCGTCTTTTGCGTCCACCGACGCCTCTGGGCCGATCAGCCCACGAATATCACCTTTACCGAAGCTTTCGCGGCTGCCTTTAGCGCTCTGAACCGCGTGACCATAGGCAACAAAGCCGGCGACCGTTCCGCCAACTCCCAGGAATGATACCGACCAGCGTGCCGGGATGATCGAGGCCCGGAGGGTCAGCCAACGATGAGTGAAGACTGATCGCATCCCCGCCAAGACCGAATCCTGCGTGGCGCGGTTCTCTGGCTTTTTGGTGATCAAGTAGCCCTTTTGCCATGAAATTAGTTCGGAAAAGGTGAAATATCCCACGAGGACCGCGATAACCGACAGCCCACCCATCAGATCGAGAGTTCCAAGGTCCAGCGTGGCGCGGCGGTAACCGGATCGGTGCCAACCATCGCCAGAACGAGGTCCGATCATGGTGACGGCGATCGCCTTGAGCGTTGACGAGTTCGGGATAGCCGCGATAGTCGACAAACCCCAGATGCCCAGCAAACCCGCTCCAGCGGCCCAAACTCGAGGATGAACTCCCGCACGATCGGCATCAGAGCCATCAGGACCAGAACCCCGAAAACCGATCCAATCGCTGAAGCTGTGGCCGCCGCAGCAATGGCGGTGCGTGGTAAACCGTTTCGCGATAGAGCATGCCCGTCCAACAGGACCGCCGCAGCTGAGCTGTTGCCCGGAATATTGAACAGGATACCGGTGATGGACCCCATGAACGTGGCGCCACCAGTAAGCGCTCCAAACAGCAAAAGTACTGACTCTGGCTGCCAATTGATTGTCCACAGGATCAGAATTGCGGACAGGCTGGCCATCCCGATCCCCCGGAAGGAACGAGGCGGTCATCGCGATTAGCGTGCCCAGCACTGGAATCAGAATTCCCGGCCAAGAGAAGAAGATTTGTTAGGCCTTCGTGAAGGGCAGACAGGTATCCAGCATCCACTTCCGCTCAGTTATCCTGCTGCCAACGCGAGAGTTTCGCGAGTAAAGGCGTCCTTCGGCGAGCTTCGATCAGCTGCGTCACGAGGGCTGTAGCTGCGTCCCTGTCAAAGGGTCAAGCGGGCGACCGAGGTCCACCAATGATCGCGACAGCGCATCCGACAAAAGGCTTTCCGTGATCGCCTGCCGCAGACAGTCTCCGGGTCTCTAAGGACACCGCGTTGGATATGTAAATGCCGCAGATCGACCCAGACAGGGTCACCACCATTTCCGCGAGCTGGGTTCGCCGCTCGATTTCCTCATCCGACAATCCAGCCGCTCTTGTCAACACTACCCCACCTGGACCTGCCAGATAAGGAACATCCGGTGCATCCGAGTTTGGTCTGTCTGACAAGACAAGTGACATGTGCTTCGTTTCCCTTCGTTCGGCGCAAGGCGGTTTTGAAACTGTCGTGAAATCTACTTCTTCCCTTAACACTGCTGACACAAATTCGCTTGATCCGCCGTAACCGCCAACAACTTCGTCTTTATGCCGAGACCATCACGAGAACAATAGAGATGAGGCTGTCATTCAACGAGCCTCGTATATAACCAAGTTAGTCAAACTGGTATCGTAGATATCCAAGCCTTCACCGAGTACCCAAGCATGTGGCGATCTGTGCACGATCCCAAGGACATCCATCAACTCCAGCAAGTTTTGTTGATTACTATCATCCGCCAGCTCATCGCTCAGAGTGATCGCGCTTTCAATCAGCATGGTCAGACTGTCGTCACTTGCTGCTAACATCAGCTCACGAGCAACCATGCCGCCACCCGCTGAATTGTTGACAACCCGCACACGGAGGCCGGTGAGGTCAGAAGCGCAGGGCAATTGCACGCGCGTAGTTGTCGTAACCTCCGCCAGGCTTATGAGCTACAAGAAAGCGTTGCCAGCGCGTCCCTCGAGTTCGCTGCAGCATCAATCGGTTAACGCCGCGTTGCTTTAATAAAAATAAGATCGTCGCAGTAGACAATTTCACGAGCGGGTCGAACTTAAGCATACTGTACATCCTGATCGTTACAACTGTAGCCATTTCCGTACCATTCTATAATCCTCAGTGTACAGCGCTGTTCATCAAAGTGGTTCAGCCCCGACGCTAAGATTGCCTTGAATTCGAGCGGCGTCATGCCGCCTTTGTTATTCCGCCCGCCTTGTCGACGCTTAACGCGCTGCTGGTTCGCCAGGGCCGCGATAGCGTGCGCCGTACTCGCTGGACTACGCTGCCGACGAGAAGCTTGGACGCAGAAGCTGCCGGCCGTGGCCTGTGGTCGGGTGAGTTCGCGCCGCCCTGGGACCGGCGCCGCGGGGTGCGCTCTGGCAGCGCACGAGATCCGTGCCGGATGGCTGCACCATTAGCGGGCAACATCAACGCAAAGGACCGACGCATCTACCACGTGCCGGGGTCCGGCCAGCTACGGTCCGACAATCATCGAGCAAAGCAAGGGTGAGCGCTGGTTCTGCTCGGAAGCCGAGGCGCCGTGCAGCAGGCTGGGTGAAGCCATAGCGACCACGGCTATCGGGGCACGCTTTCCGTGTCGATCTGGATAGGTTGGCAGTTACTCGATATTTCGACATAAATGTTTGAGACCTTATTTGCGAAGGGTCTGTGCAGGCAAAAATTCAGTGACATTAATCAATATAGACAACGGTAGAGGTGAAAATACACCTTATGAGACCATCATCCGAGGGACGAAGCGGTTAGTAGATGTCGCGAAGTGTGAAGAAGAGGTGAAAGAGTGTCGGATTCACTATCACGTTAGGCAATGCTGATCAACCGGAGCGCGTGGAACAAGTGGGGCCACAGGGAAACACCCCGCCTGAAACAATCGACGTATACATAAGCTGCTCCAACAGGGTATGCGATCACTGCTACCGGAGAACTCACCTGACGCCTACTTATATGTCTTTAATCAGGGTGACTTCACACGCAGGCGTGCCGACCCAAATGCCCCGGTATTCAGCAACCTTGTCGCCGCGACGATGACAGCGGCGCCAGATTACTACCGGCTATGTCTTATGCGCAAGGGTGACCCCGAGTTGCTCTGGGATATTGCTATCGTTGTTACGTCCTTTAACCAAGGTGCGTACGGTAGCCTGGACTTCAGCGTTACTGGAGCTAGCGTCGGCGGCCCCCCCCCAACTCACCACCGGTATTCACATCGCCGAGCTCCATTGCAATCGAAGAGAATTCAGTTGGCACAATTCATACTGCCTCTGTGACTGATCCAGATGCAGACGGTACACAACTTTTTCGTTAGATGCGGGAAGCACAGACGCAGCTGAATTCAGTATGCTGCAAATGGAGCATTGAGTTTTCAAAATTCACCGGATTATGAAAATCCCAGCGACTCGAACGGAGATAATTTCTACGACCATCACGATCCAAGTTTATGATGGCACTGACACCGTCGATCAATCATGCGCAGATAGAGGTGACAGATGAAAATGAAGTGCCGGTATTCACATCACTTGAGCTCCGCATTGCAATCGAAGAGAAATTCCAGTTGGCACAATTCATACCTCTGTGACTGATCCAGATGCAGACAGTACCGCAACTTTTTCGTTAGATGCGGGGAAACTGTGAACAGCTGAATTCAGTATCACTGCAAATGGAGCATTGAGTTTCAAAATTCTGGATTATGAAAATCGACTCAGACGGAGATAATTTCTACGATATCACGATCAAGTTTCTGATGGCACTGACACCGTCGATCAATCGCTGCAGATAGAGGTGACAGATGAAAATGAAGTGCCGGTATTCACATCTTGACTCCATTGCAATCGAAGAGAATTCAGTTGGCACAATTCATACTGCCTCTTGAGGCTGATCCAGATGCAGACAGTACCGCAACTTTTTCGTTAGATGCGGGAAGCACGAACAGCTGAATTCAGTATCACTGCAAATGGAGCATTGAGTTTTTCAAATTACGGATTATGAAAATCCCAGCGACTCAGACGAGGAATAATTTCTACAATCATCGGTCAAGTTTATGATGGCACTGACACCGTCGATCAATCGCTGCAGATAGAGGTGACAGATGAAAATGAAGTGGTAGAGGGTGTTGGTGGCTTCGTGATGGGCTTGATGGCTTTGTTTACTTGGGTCCCGTGTTTACGTTTGCTGACAAATTTGGGGGGACGGAGCATGACAATGGCTTGTATCGTGTCGAAGTGAATTCTAATCCCAAATGTTGCGTCGGCTTCAGTCGGGCGGCTTCATGCCGATGCCGTCCATAGTTTGAGTAAGCTTAAGCGACACTTGGCCTTGCGCATCAGCCCGACACACCGCACCAAGGCACTCAAAGGTGGCGGTTGGTCGATCGGCAAGATCCAACGGCAAGCGGGTCTACTGGCGTGGTGACAGCAAGCCGACCTACATCGACGAGGACCTGCTAGGCGAGGTGTGCAGTAGCTAGCGTTACACGGGGTCGTCGCCACAGGCGGCCCCATCGCTATCGGCCGTGGACGCGGTGGACGCCCAGTTTCCATTGTCGTTTTTGGGCCGTAACAGCGGTTCAGAAGTACCTAGTCTCAAAAATCGGCGTACATAGAGGCGTCCACGGCGTCCACGGGGCTGCAAAATAGCGGCCACACGGTGTTTTGCGAGACGGGGGAGTATTGGACGTTTAGAACAACATGATTTATGTACTGGATGTGCCTGCGGACTTGTCACGTCACTACCTAAATCATTGAAATATATGAAAAAATCAGTGAAGTGGTGCTCTTCTGGGCACCAT